>CALVDQ010000006.1 GCA_944326325.1 uncultured Bacteroidales bacterium | reverse complement strand
CGTACGTTTAAATATGGGATTGATCGGAAACAAGGCATTCCTGATATTCCTTACCAGTATCTTTATCGGGATTTCCGCAAATGTGTGTGACCTTGGAGCGCAGACTTTGGCAGTCAAGACAAATGCGCTCTATGACGCTACGGCTACGGTGAACCTCGGTGCCGAAGTAGCTCTCGCACCGAGGTGGACTCTTGATGTTTCCGGAAACTACAACGGCTGGGACTTCAAGGACAACCGCAAGTGGAAGCATTATCTGATACAGCCGGAAGCCAGGTACTGGCTGTGTGAAAAATTCAACGGACATTTCTTCGGTCTCCATATCCACGGAGGCGAATTCAACGTAGGCAAGGTATGCACCCCTTTCGGGCTTTTCGGCGACTGCAGGACCACCAGGCATGAAGGCTGGTATTACGGAGCCGGAATCAGTTATGGCTATCAATGGGTTATCGGAAGAAGATGGAACTTCGAACTGAACATAGGTGCAGGCTATGTCGGATCCGACTATGGTGTTTATGAACAGCCGACCTGCGGGGCTTATCTCGGGCGCGAGCATCACGATTATTTCGGGATTACCAAGGCAGCCGTTTCCATAATTTTCATAATAATGTGATGATGAGAGTTTTCCGTAATATAATACCGCTGGCCGCCTTGTGGTTTTTCTTTCCGTCCGTGCTCTCTGCAGGGGATGCGGATGACGGGAAGGATGTCAGCTATCTCGGAGAGATCCGTTTCGAGGACAGGAGTGTGGAAAAGGCCGGCAGGGATGTGACCCTGAGCATGGGGATAGTGCTCGATAGTGCGAAGATCAGGACCCAGCATACGGTTTCTCTGACTCCGGTGCTGGTATCGGCTGACGGGAGCCGGGAATTCCCGTTCGGTACAGTGATCATAGACGGCCGGGTGAGACACAATGTCATAATGCGCAGGGAGACTTTGAAAGACAGCATAACCGGACGCGATTCCGCCCTTTCCATAATAGTAAGGAAGAACCGTTCCTCCCAGGAATATGCCTATCTCTCGGCGATTCCGTACAGCAGCTGGATGCTTGAAGGAAAACTGGAGATGAGGGAGAGTGTGACAGGCTGTGCGGACTGCGGGGAAGGTGATTCCGTGGCTGTCCTGGCTTCTCCGGTGCTGCCAAGGTTCGTCCCGCAGTGGAAGACTTCCAGGATAGAACCGGAACCGGAGCCGGTGAAGCACCGTTCGGAAAGCCGGGTTGCGCGTCTGCAGTTCAAGCTCGACAAGGCGGACATACTGGAGAAGTGGGGAGACAACGCCGCCGTACTGGACACCGTGACAAATTCGATAGCCCTTGTCAAGGACAGGGACTATATAAGGATTACAGGCATATACGTGGCGGGATACGCTTCTCCGGAGGGGACTTGGGAGTACAATGAAAGGCTTTCGCGGAGCAGGGCCGAATCGTTTGCGGAGTATATAGCAAGGCACAACGATGTCGACACCTCGATAATGAGCGTGGAGTGGAGCGGCGAGGACTGGAACGGCTTCCGTAAAGAACTCGTAAAGTCCCGGTTCCCGAAAAAAGACACTGTCATCAGCATCATCGATACCTATACACAGGACAGGAATGAATGCGAGAGACGGATGAGGGATGTCCTGACTCCGGATGAATACGGATGGCTGAAAGAGAATATATATCCATATCTGAGACATTGTATCTACAGGGTGGAATACGATGTGGCCGGATTCTCTCTCGAGGAGGCGAGGCGTGTGATCAGGGACAACCCGTCAGACCTGAGCCTGACCGAAATGTATATGGTGGCAGGATCGTACGGGAAGGACACCGAAGGGTACGCATACGCGATGAGGACTGCGGCCTTATATTATCGGGATTCTCCTGCGGTCAAGGGAGATCTTGCTCTGGAGGCCCTTGCTGCCGGTGATGCCGGGAAGGCCGTTGAAATACTTCAGGACCGGATCCCGGATGGAGAGGACGGTCTGTTGAACATACTGGGTGTGGCCTATGCCCGTACGGGAGAGTACTGGAAGGCGCGCGATGCCTTTGCCGAGGCTGCCGGCGGCGGTTGCCTGGATGCACGGCACAATCTGGGGCAGGTCGAGGCGGTAATAGATTATCTGTAGAATCAATACAACTAAATTTTAACAGCAATGAAATTTTATCAGTTTATCGCGATGAGCGCGATGGCAGCACTTGCAATTACAGGTTGCAACAAAAACGAGACAGAGGCTCCTGTGGACACGGATCCGGATGCAGGCGTCAAGGAGATTACCATCGCTATCAACGGGGCCGGAATGACCAAGTCTGCCGTGTCTCCGGTTCCGGGCTGGAACGAAGGCTATGCAATCTCGAAGTACGATATCTATTTCACTTCAGCTTCGGGGGTTATAAAGTATGCCTATACTCTTGACGCGGACGGAGAGCACAGCGATGCGTATTCATCTTTGAATTCGGGCAAAGGTATCCGTTTCGTGGGCCTTACGGAAGTCAGCCAGGTCTATGTCGTGGCGAATTCTTCTGAGGTCGCATTGTCGGAAAACAGTAATATTTCCTCTCTTACGGCCGAACTTGAGAACTTTGGCGGCGACAAGGCGAAGACCGATATACTCTATGTAGGCGGCGACAAGGATCTCACCCCTATCGCCAACGAGCCTGCCGATGATGTGGATATCACTATCGGTGAGGGAGAAATGGCCTCACAGTATTATACAGCCGAGATCTATCTCCGTCCTGTCATCTCCCGTCTTGAAATCGGAGGCATCCATGTCGTGACGGCAGATTCAAAGGATGTTGAACTTGACGGGGTGACCTACAAGATCAGATGGAGCGGATTCCAGCCGAAGCTTGTCGGTATCTATATGTCCAACGTCTATGGCAAGCTTTCCCCTATGGTGCCGGATGTTGACGAAGGCTTTGCAAGGCCTGTGAACGCACAGATTACAAACGGAGCATGGAACACTTCTATTGAAGATGCAACCGGTTCGGAGGTATTCAATTTCGGGGAAGCTCCTAATATGAATACTGAGAAGGTGCTGTATTACAGCAACTACAATAATGGCTACGACAATCTCTTTAATCCTGAATCAGGCCTGAGCGGTGTTAATTACTATTATTTCAACGGCCAAGCTGCTGAAGCCGATCCGAAGACCTGCGTGCCGTTCAATTTCTTCGTTCCGTTTGATGTAGAGGACAACACGATGCCTGAGGAAGATGCAACTGCAGTCTGGGGCGAGGGGAATACTCTCACACAGCCAGCGATCCACTTCCAGTTCGATTTCTCCGATATCATCGGTGATGGAGGATACAGCTATGAGGTATATGATGCGGAAGGGGCAAAGGTTGAGGACGAAGACATCATCGCAAGGCTCACTTCAAGGATCAACTTCAATGACCTTACTTCAGACCATTTCTATTATGCCAATATCGTAGAATTCAGGAACGGCGACGGGGCTGTTGCCATCACTCCAAACACCATCTACAAGATGAAGGATGTCGAGATCAATCCGTTCAATATTACTACGGGCACGATTGCCCCTGGGGATGACTACAACATCATTGTAAGGGTGACCCCTATAAAATATGTCTTGAAGGATGTTATCCCTGGTTTCGACAACGAGTAATCCGCTGTTTTTCCTGACGGTTTAAAATTCGGACAAGTACAATGAATCTCAGATATAATATATCAGTCCTCCTTATCGCCGCCATGGCCGGTCTGTCTTCCGGATGTATCCGTGAAGACAGGTCGGACTGTACCTGTGACGTTTTGCTGTCCTTCGTGTACACAGGGGACGGGACCTCTGATATATTTCCTGAGAAAATCGATAAGGTTAGCCTGTATGTCTATTCCGCCGGGGACAATTCCCTGGCGGGGACATACGAATTCGACAAATCAGACCTGACGGAGTTGCAAGGGGCCCATATCAGGCTCGTTCCCGGAGACTACAGGATAGTCTGCTGGGGTAACGCGGCGGACAGGACCCATGTCCATACTGTCTATGACGAGGCCCATGTAGCCGAACCCGCCCATCTCAGTTCCGGACTGTCTTTCAACGGTACGGATGACCTGTATTTCAGCGATCTTGAAGTGACTGTTCCCGAGACTCTTGTGGATGTGTCGGGGGTATGTGAGTTCGAGAGTTCGCATATCGATATGTATGTGAAGCTGCGCGGATTCAAAAATGCACTGCCCACCACCGTAAAGCTTACGCATACCGGATGCCCGGAATATACGGACTTCTTCAATTCCCCGTCGTCCGACAAATGCGATGTGGAGCCTGTCATAATGGATGATCCGGAAGAGGAAAATTCATATCTGCTGGTTTACAATGTCCTGCGCTTTACGGAATCGGAGAAGACGGACATTGTCCTGGCCACGGCTGATGAGGGCAGGGAGTTCTACCGTCTTTCCATCCCCGAATTTGTCGACAGATACGGCATCGATGTCGACGGGAAGCAGGAGGCAAGGGTCGCGATCATCATCACGTTGGGCCCGACCGGAGTGGATGTTTCGGAGTGGAATATAGAGGATGTGGATCCGGGTTTTGACTGACAGGATTCCGCAGCCGGACAGACAGCAATGCCGTTTTATAGCATAAGAGTCAGAACAAAAGCGTAAATGTCAACAGTTAGTATCATATCGGATGCAATCCGGCGTTTTTCCAGGACGGTGTCAGGAGTCATCGCCCTGGGCATCTGTGCTCTGTCGGCTGTCGTTTCTGTCTCCGGATGTTCCAAGGAAGGCGATGTCAGGGAGCCTAAAGAGTTCGGAGGTCCGGCCAGCGTTACCCTCATACTGTCTTCCGGCAGCGGTGAGTCCGCCGGGGCAGGAACGAGAGTGCAGTCCGGTGCCGACCTCAATGTAGACGAGGAGAACATCATCCACTGTATCAAGATTTTCGCTTTCAAGCATGACCCTGGCTTCAGCCAGAACGATGAAATGGTCGGCTATGCCAGTTTCGACGGGCTGGGCGGCAGCGGACGGCATTATCTTCCCATGTCCTTGACCGCCAGCGGGGATATAGACTTCTATGTGATTGCCAACGACATATACACGGAAAGTACGACCGTACTCGGTGAAAATTCCGGAAGGTCTGACATAGAGGGCCTGCGTTTTACGGGCCTGCGTCAGGCAGACGGTGTCTGTGCCATTCCGATGTCCAACATCATCGGTGACCGTACCGCCATAGACAGCAATAACTTTACCTTCAAGATAGAAGAATCTTCCAGTGACGCTCCACAGCTTATTCCGATCGATGTCACACGCGCCATGGCACGTCTGTCGTTCTATTTCGCGAAGACTGAACAGAGCACCGAAGTCTCGGTCAATTCAATCTCCATTGCAGGACAGGGACCTGGAAGCGCAGGCTGTTTCACGGCGGACGGTGCCCCGGATGGTTACTATTCGCAAGACAGCAGTATAGGGCTGTTTGATACAAAGACAACGATAGAGGAGGTAAATCCGGATGGATATCTGGACGAAGAGTATTTGCAATATCTTTCAGATGCCGACTCCTATCTTCTCCCAAATACTTACGGATCCGATGACCCCGATGAGCTGCCTCCCGGGACAGATAATCAGACTTTTGTCTATACGGTATATGTGGATTATTCGGTCAACGGATCTGAAAAAACAAAGACAATCTACCTTCCTGTGGTGTCCCCTAACGACTGGATCAAGGTAAAGGGGATTTTCAATACATCGGTTGACGATGTAGAGCTGGATGTGGTCGCCCTTTATTGGGAACAAAGCAATATGGATATAGTGTTCAACTGACCGACACTCCCCGGAATCGATAAATGATTATGAAAGGTTTGGTAAGAAATATTGCGGTGCCGCTCTTTTCTTTGGCAGGAATCGTGTCCTGCCTGTCTTCGTGCGTCCGTGAAGATTTGCCGTACGGAGAGGTTGAAGAGGGCCTTCCCGTTATCGCATCGTTGTCTTTCGGTGTGCCTGCCGGCGGCGATGTCGTTGTATCTACCAAGGCGGAGGATATTAATAACTATTCTGAGATCACGTCCCTGTACCTTTTCATATACAATGAGGACGGTTCGCGTTGCGAGGATGTCATCGCTGTCTCCGACGATGCAGCAATCACGGACCGCGGAGAAAATAGCGAATATGGGGGCAGACATTACACCATTAAAATAAACACTACAACCGGGACAAAGCGGATCTTTACAGTCGCCAACTATCTTAACGTACAGTCCTGGAAAAGCTTCAGGACCACGATAGAGACTTTCGGGACAGAAGCTCTGTCAGGCAGCCTTACTCTCAGCGAGGTCGCAAATGAAATAGTCTATCTGAGGGATACATATATCAACAACGGCACGACACCGGAATATCCGACGCAGCAGATGATATTCACATCCGATGTCGCCGGCGATGAGGTGACATTCAGCAGGACCGGCACTTCCGGTTCGGGTACTGCCGATGGCATGATCAATCTCAAGAGGATTGTCGCCAATGTCATATTCAAGATAACCAACGGAACCGAAAACGGTAAAAGGATATCCTTCACTCCGAGTTCGTACCAGCTTTTCAACCTGCCGAAGGCGACAAGGCTCGGCAGCGACAGGACCACGGAAGCAGATCCTCCGGAAGCTGCCTCCACATTCTATTATGACGGTTCTGTCCAGACCCTCAATACCACTGCTGTCGACAATGTCTATACTTTTGACTTCTTCCTGCCTGAGAATATCCAGAAAAACGTCTCTGGAGTGAGATCCTACAATATGCGGGATGAGTGGGATTTCTCCGGGGAGGGAGGAGCTTCGGGACCGGGCGCTTCGAATGGCGACAAGACATGGAAGTATGCCCCTGAGAACGCGACTTATATCGTTATCAACGGCGAATATGCCGAATACAGTGTAAGCGGTAACCAGGAGACCCTCCTGTATTCGGGTTCGACGAGCTATGTGATTCATTTGGGAAATTTCAGTAACGACGGCGGCAGTTTCGGGGACTTTTCCGTCAAGAGGAACTGGAGATATACCTATAATATTACGATAAACGGTGTGGACAGAATCATTGCCGAAGCTGAAGCAGGTGATGCCGGCGGACAGGGTGAAGAACCGGGTGCGGAAGGAGGTATAGTAAACATAAACGATATAACTCTGAGCTATTCCCTGGATGCGCATTACGAACAGGTGCTGTTGTCTTACAATCTGTCCAATATCATGGCGTCCGTCTACAGCCTTGCCGGCAGTGACTGGAAAAATGACGATGACGGGGACGGTGTCCTGAATATAGACGAGCTCATAGGAAACAACCTGATACTTTATACCGAGTCTCCGTTCCAGGACGGGGCGGTGATGAAGGTCCCTTATTCGGATTATGTCGCGAACGACGGCCCGACAAATAAAGAAACGTTTCTTGAAGACATTGACTATAAATGGGTGGAATTCCTGCCTCAGGAATCTTCGTCCGATCTGTCTCCGTATCCGGGGCTGCCTTTATGGAAAAACGGCGGAGCCGATATAAACACGGCTTCGGAACTTAATGAAAAGCTGCTCGATGTATATGACGTATGCGTGAAACTGGGACAGGCTGTCAGAAAGCTGTGGGATTACGGGGCTGACAATGGTTTTGGCGAAAATCTGGATTACAGTTCCGTCCTCGACAGCAGAGAATATGCAGAGAACGGAATTACCGTAGTCTACAATAGATATAGAAGAAGCTGGTATGCGTATTTTACCGGATTTGTGGATGAGTACTACTATACTGAAAATCCTTTAACCGGAGAATCCATTGGAAAATGGAGCGAATTCACCAACAAGGACCAGCGCAGGATGATGATTTCGATGAATATCCAGGTGTCCGGAGACGGGAACAGTACCTACAGCACGGCGCATACGAATATATCGCAGAGGTCTATACAGACATTCTATGATGACGATTCGGATCTGGGGTCATTTACCGCATTCGGAATCGAAACATTCAATGAGACCAGTGCCGTCAGATATGGAAGTTCTCGAAATGATAACGCAAACTATTCCGATATTGACGGGCGTTCCAATACGATACGTTTTCTGGACATCGACAACGGGACGAAGTCATGGTCAGAATATCTGAATGCCGGAAACAACGGGCACAAGAGCAGTGTCAGCGGCATAAGAAAGATAGATGCTGCATATAACAGCGATAATCTGTCGGCTTTTTCGGCGATACTTTCACGGAACCGGGATCTTGACGGCAACGGTATGATAGATAAAGATGAAATCAGATGGTATCTTCCGTCGATAAACGAATATATCAGGATCGGTATGGGGGCCAACGCCATTCCGAATGAGGCGCAGCTGTATATAGGGGACAAGAACGGGCTGACATTGACTGGATACCCTCAGGATTTTATCCAGTATGGCGCCCTGTACCATACGAGTACCAATAATTCGAACAAGGTGACATACTGGGCTGTGGAAAAGGGCTCTTACGGTGATCAGAAAACCGAATACAATGGCGGAAGGTATATGATACGCTGTATCAGGCTTCTTCCCTCAAAAGTGGATGCAGATCTGGACGAATTCACCGGAACCCCGGTTCCTGTATATCAGTTGAAGAAAATGGATAGCGGTAATTACTTTTTCGATTTCAGAGGCCGTCTCACGCCGTCATTGTTCAGGCAGATACCGAACACCTATCCGTACAATTTCGTCCAGCATAACGAGGATGACGAGTACAACAGGTTCTATGACGCTATGGTCTTGTCTAAAGACTATACTACATCGTGGTCATCGTCCTCAAATAATATAGACTATACTTTGCAGCAATTCCAGAATATAGGCAACAACAGGAGCAACCCATGCGCAGGTTATCATGAGGCTGGCGAACCGGACAATGCCGGCTGGAGACTGCCTAATCTTGTAGAGCTCACGGTGCTGGCTTCGAATTATGCCGTTTTTATACGTGACGGGCTTCCTAACTCTAGTGCTATCGTCCCGTGCTGTACCCAGTTTACCAACCAGTCTGTCCGGCAGGCTTTCTATGTCAATACCAGACAGATGGTTACCTGCGGTGACGATTATGACGGCCATAAGCCGTTCTACGTCCGCTGCGTCCGTGACGCCACGGATGAAGAACTCGGACGTAATTGGCCGTCATCGGGTTCTTGACGAGCCGGCTTCCTGCGTCTTTCGGCAACCGCGGCTTCCACATCCGGACAGTACCGTCTCAGTTTCCTGAAGGTATCCCTCGAAGTGCCGAATGTCTTGCAGACACAGGCTATGGTCTGCCCGTCTTTCAGCATCCTGACGACGGTGTCCCTGTTCTCCATCAGCAGTTTCGTTTTGGTGAAGCTGCCTTTCCTGCGTCCGAGGACGACCCCTTCGGCCTTGCGGAGAGCCAGCGCCTCCCTTGTCCTCATGGATATCAGGTTCCTTTCAATTTCGGCCACCAGCCCGAAAGCAAAGCACAGGACCTTGCTGTTGATCGAGTCGTCAAAGGTGTATCCCTCTTTTGTAGTATGGAGGATTATCCCTTTCTCGAGGCACCGTCCCATGATTCCCATGATTTCCGTCAAGGTCCTGCTCAGTCTGGATATTTCGGTGACAATCAGCGTGTCTCCGGACTTCAGCGTTTTCAGGAGTTTTCCCAGCTTGCGTTCTTTCTCGCTCTTGCTGCCGCTTGCGACTTCGATGACCCACCGGTCGACCGTGATGTTTTTCTTTTCCGCGAACCTTTCGATCTCGTCTTTCTGGTTCGCCGGGTGCTGTTTCCCCGTACTGACTCTTAAATAACCGATAATCATGTCGTTTGTTTTTTTTGATGTGAAAAAAGTCCAAAACTGTTTTTTCTAAATAAAAATTTTTAACTTTGTAAGGATGAACGGGAAATAATGAGAAACCATAATTCCATACTCCGACTATCTCCGCTACGGAATTTCGTTATATGAAACTCTGAAGGGGTGTCGTAGTATTCTTATTGTACAGAGCGGAAAATCTTGTCATATACGAATGCCTCCGGAGTTTCTCTCCGGGGGCATTTATGTTCCGGACAGGCCGGAGCGGACTCCGGGACACCATGGGACCTTTCTTCGGAAAGCAAAGGCAGGACTTCCGGCCGTACAGGCGGAAAAAGACATTACGGACTTAAATCAATATATTATGGATCAGAAACTTTACGTTTTCGACACGACATTGCGGGACGGCGAACAGGTCCCTGGCTGCCAGCTGAACACCATCGAGAAGATCGAACTTGCAAAGCAGCTGGAGGCGATGAAGGTCGACATTATCGAGTGCGGATTCCCCATCTCGAGCCCCGGTGACTTCAAATCCATCGTGGAGATATCCAAGATCGTGACGGAATCCACTATCTGTGCACTCTCGAGGGCTGTGGAGAAAGACATCGACGTTGCCGCCGACGCCCTTCACTTCGCGAGACGGAAGAGAATCCATACCGGTATCGGCACTTCGGACTACCATATCAGGTACAAGTTCAATTCCGACCGGGAGGAAATACTCCAGAGAGCCGTTGCTGCGGTAAAGTATGCCAGAAAGTATGTCGAAGACGTCGAATTTTATGCTGAAGATGCAGGAAGGACTGAAAACGAATATCTTGCCCGTGTCGTTGAGGCTGTGATAAAGGCCGGTGCCACAGTCGTCAACATCCCCGACACGACAGGATATTGCCTTCCTGAGGAATACGGGGCAAAGATAAGGTATCTTTTCGACAATGTCCCGAACATAGACAAGGCCATCATTTCCACGCATTGTCACAATGACCTCGGTATGGCTACGGCGAATACCCTCGCAGGTGTCCTCAACGGCGCCCGTCAGGTCGAGGTGACAATCAACGGCGTCGGGGAGAGGGCCGGCAACACAGCCATGGAGGAAGTCGTGATGGCCATAAAGTGCCGCAAGGACATTCCGGTGAAGACCGATATCCTGACCAGGCATTTCTACAAGGTATCACATGCTGTATCCACCCTGATGAGGATGCCGGTGCAGCCCAACAAGGCCATCGTCGGCAGGAACGCCTTCGCCCATTCTTCCGGTATCCACCAGGACGGGGTGCTGAAGAACAGGGAGAGCTATGAGATCATCGACCCGGTGGATGTCGGTGTGAACGATTCCACCATAGAACTCACGGCCAGAAGCGGCAGGGCGGCCCTGAACCACCATTTCCTGCGGCTGGGTATCCACATGAACAAGGAGGAACTGGATTCTGCATACGACAAGTTCCTCAAGCTTGCCGACTGCAAGAAGGAGATCAACGACTCCGACCTCTACATCATAGCCGGAGTCACCCAGGACAAGCTCAAGCAGCGGATGCACCTTAAATATCTCCAGGTGGTCTGCGGAAAGAACTCCATCCCGATGGCGACGGTCAAACTGATTATCGACGGGGAGGAGTGCGTGGCCACTTCGAGCGGAAACGGACCCGTGGATGCCGCCTTCAAGGCCGTACGGAGTCTCGTGCACAGGAAAATCACCCTGGAGGAATATCTGGTGCAGGCCATAACCCGCGGGACTGACGACGTGGGCCAGGTGCATATCCAGATAGAGAACAAAGGTAACATATACTACGGCTTTTCCGCCAATACCGACATCGTTACGGCATCCGTCGAAGCGTATGTCAATGCCATATCGAAAATCATCTGACAAACCATGGGAAAGACACTTTTTGACAAAATCTGGGAAAACCATGTAGTGAAGCATATTCCGGACGGTCCGGATGTCCTCTATATAGACCGGCATCTGGTCCATGAGGTGACATCCCCCCAGGCTTTCAGCGCCCTGAAGGCAAGGGGGCTGAAAGTATTCCGGCCGGAAAAGACATTTGCCACGTGCGACCACAATACCCCTACCATTGACCAGGACAAGCCGATAGCCGACGAGTCATCCCGCCGTGCTGTCGAGCAGCTTGCGGCCAATACGGCGGAGAACGGGATCACGTATTTCCCTCTCGGAGACCCCGGCAACGGCATTGTACACGTCATCGGTCCCGAGCAGGGGATAGTCCTCTGCGGCCAGACGGTGGTCTGCGGCGACAGCCATACCGCCACACACGGAGCGTTCGGGAACATAGCGTTCGGCATAGGCACGAGCGAGGTGGAGATGGTGATGGCCACCCAATGCCTGCTGCAGTCCAAGCCTAAGCAGGCCCGGATAACCGTGAACGGGAGACTGGCACCCGATGTGACCCCAAAGGATGTCATCCTCTACATAATTTCGCGTCTCGGAACCGACGGATGTACCGGATGTTTCGTGGAATACGCGGGAGAGGTATTCCGGGACATGAGCATGGAAGGACGTATGACTGTCTGCAACATGAGTATCGAGATGGGGGCGAAAGGGGGTATGGTCGCTCCGGACAGCAAGACTTTCGAATATGTTGCCGGAAGGAGATTCGCGCCGGAGGGGGCTGCATTGCAGGAGTGTATTTCCCGCTGGAGTGCACTGAAGACGGATGAAGATGCGGTTTTCGACAAGGAATATGTTTTCGATGCCGCTGACATAAGGCCGATGGTAACCTACGGTACCAACCCTGGAATGGGGGTGCCTGTAGACGGGACGATTCCGGAATCGGCTGTGGGCTGTGATGCCGCGACCTTCGACAAGGCCCTTTCTTATATGGGATTCCACAAGGGAGAGGCCATGTCCGGAAAGAAGGTTGACTATGTTTTCGTAGGTTCCTGCACCAACGGCAGGATAGAGGATTTCCGGGCGTTTGCGTCAGCCCTGAAAGGCCGAAGGAAGGCCGACGGGGTGACTGTGTGGCTTGTACCCGGTTCCAAGTCGGTGGAGGCCCGGATAGAGGAGGAAGGAATAGGCGACATCCTCCGCGGGGCCGGCTTCGAGATACGCCAGCCCGGCTGCTCCGCCTGCCTTGCGATGAATGCAGACAAGATACCCGAGGGAAAATATGCGGTGTCTACGTCGAACCGTAATTTCGAAGGACGCCAGGGTTACGGGTCCCGCACTATACTTGCCGGCCCTCTCGTGGCTGCCGAAGCTGCTGTCACGGGCTGTCTCGGCATTCCTGCCGGGTATTGACGCATATCCGGTGACTCAGTCGTTGTAAAAGAGCATCCACGGCTCGCAGTTATAACAAAAAAAGAAACAATGGACAAGATAAGAACAATAGAATCCACGGCCGTCTTCGTCCCTGTCGACAATATCGACACCGACCAGATAATCCCCGCCCGTTTTCTGAAAACCACGGTACGGGAAGGCTTCGGCGAGAAACTTTTCTATGACTGGCGCTTCAATCCCGACGGAAGTCCGGCACGGGACAATCCGCTTGAAGGCCAGAAAGGGGTAATCCTTGTTGCCGGCAACAATTTCGGGTGCGGCTCGAGCCGGGAGCATGCCGCCTGGGCCCTGCATGATGCAGGGTTCAAGGCTGTGGTCTC
The DNA here is from genome assembly GCA_944326325.1 of uncultured Bacteroidales bacterium. Lineage (GTDB taxonomy): Bacteria > Bacteroidota > Bacteroidia > Bacteroidales > UBA932 > Cryptobacteroides. The sequence goes on along the minus strand of CALVDQ010000006.1, from coordinate 110,372 downwards.
GTCATCGTTTGCCGACATATTCAGGAACAACGCCCTGAACAACTGCCTTCTGCCGGTAAAGGTCTCGGAGGCCTATCTTGAGCGTCTTTCGGATGTCCTCAGGACAGCTCCGGATACGGTCCTGAAGATAGATCTCGGGGCCCAGACCATTTCAGCTGCCGGTGCAGGTGAGGAAAAATTCGAGATAAACGGGTATAAGAAGGAGTGTCTGATGAAAGGTTATTCGGATATAGACTATCTGCTTTCAGACAAGGATGCCATCCTGGAATACGAGGCCGGACACAGGCCGAACTGACGTTAAAATATCAATATAAGATGAAAAAGACGATAGCGGTCCTCCCGGGAGACGGCATAGGACCGGAAATAACGGCGCAGGCCGTAAAAGTGCTGGATGCTGTAGGGGCGAAATACTCGCATACGTTCGAATACCGGTATGCGGATATCGGGGCTGCGGCCATCGACAAGTGCGGAGACCCGTATCCGGACACGACTCACGGAATCTGCATGTCTTCGGACTCTGTGCTTTTCGGGGCCATAGGTGATCCGAAATATGACAATGACCCCACGGCAAAAGTCCGCCCGGAGCAGGGCCTGCTGAAGATGAGGAAATCCCTGGGCCTTTACGCCAATATCAGGCCTGTGAAGCCATATCCCTCCCTGCTTTCGGCGTCCCCTCTGAAAGACACGATAGTCGACGGAGCTGATTTCATAGTGGTACGTGAACTTACGGGAGGAATGTATTTCGGCGAACCCCGCGGCAGAAACGAGGCCGGGGACAAGGCTTTCGATACCTGTGTATATTCGAAGATGGAGATACGGCGGGTAGCCGAAGTGGCCTTCGCCTTTGCGGCACGCCGCCGAGGACGGGTGACACTGGTCGACAAGGCGAACGTACTGGCCACCTCGAGGCTGTGGAGGGAAACCGTAAAGGAACTCCATGATGAGAAATACAGTGATATGTGTCTGGATTTCCTGTTTGTGGACAATGCTGCCATGAAGATGGTCTCCAATCCCCGTGATTTCGATGTCATCCTTACGGAAAACATGTTCGGGGACATCCTGAGCGACCTTGCCGGAGTGATAAACGGTTCTATAGGCCTGCTTCCTTCCGCTTCTACAGGAGAGAGGAGCAGTCTTTACGAGCCTATCCACGGTTCCTATCCGCAGGCGGCCGGGAAGAATATCGCGAACCCCGTGGCCACGATCCTGTCTGCAGCCATGATGCTTGAAGACGCGTTCGGTGCTGCAGAGGAGGGGGCTGCGGTAAGACAGGCCTGCGAGAAGGCCATCGCCGAAGGGGTCTGCACGCAGGATATCGTCCCTGGAAGCCGGTACGGCACGTCCGAGGTCGGGGACTACATTGCCGGCCTTATAGGGTGATTTTCCTCCTGATGCCGGGCGGTGAGGCGGTACTTTTGAATTAATTCCGGAAAAAATGGAATTTATCTGTGAATTTTTTTATAAATTTGTTCCCGGCAAAAGAAACATGAAGAATTCCCTGATATGACTTGCGGTGGAAACATATCCATTCTATCTTTGATAGCAGTCGTGGTGGTGGTCGTCGTGATTATCTCCATTATTATTCCATAGCCATTATCGGGGGAATCCTACAGGTATATATCTTACTTTCGCTTGCCTGCTGAACGGATTCCGCGGGCAAGCGGATTTTTTTGATGCTCATATATGAACGGACTTAGAAGCGAAAAAAGTACATCGGGCCGGAAAATGGCCGGCGCAAGAGGCCTGTGGAGGGCAAACGGGATGACGGAGGAGCAGATCGGCAAGCCTGTCATCGCCATTGTCAATTCATTCACACAGTTTGTCCCGGGACATGTGCATCTGCATGGGATCGGGCAGGAAATCAAGAAAAGGATCGGGGAACTGGGATGTTTCGCGGCCGAATTCAACACGATAGCGATAGACGACGGTATCGCCATGGGGCACGACGGGATGCTCTATTCCCTTCCTTCGCGCGACCTGATCGCGGACAGTGTGGAGTATATGTGCAATGCACATTGCGCCGATGCCATGATCTGCATCTCGAACTGTGACAAGGTGACGCCCGGTATGCTGATGGCTGCCATGCGGCTGAATATTCCGACCGTCTTCGTCTCAGGCGGTCCTATGGAAGCCGGAAGAGTGGGCGGCAGGGACTATGATCTTATCGACATCATGGTGAAAGGGGCCGACGAGGCTGTCTCCGATGAAGAACTGGCCGCTCTCGAAAGGATGGGGTGCCCTACCTGCGGATGCTGCTCCGGTATGTTCACGGCCAATTCGATGAACTGCCTTTCGGAGGCCCTCGGACTGGCTCCGGTTGGGAACGGCACTTTGCTCGCCACCCATGCCGAACGCAAGGCACTGTTCATGAAAGGGGCTGAACTTATCGTAAAGAATACACTGGCATATTACCGCGACGGGGATGACTCCGTACTCCCGCGTTCCATTGCCACGAAAGCCGCATTCCTCAACGCCATGTCCCTCGACATCGCCATGGGCGGCTCGACCAATACGGTGCTCCATCTTCTTGCGATAGCCCATGAGGCAGGAGTGGATTTCACCATGAAGGATATCGATACCCTTTCCAGGAGAATACCGGTACTGTGCAAGGTGGCCCCGAACAGCGGCTACCACATCCAGGATGTGAACAGGGCCGGAGGGGTGATGGGCATCCTCGGGGAACTTGAACGGGGCGGATTTCTGGATACATCCGTGTCCAGGGTTGACTTCAGTACGCTCGGACAGGCAATAGAGGAGAATGACATCATGAGACCCGGAATGAAGCCTGCCGCAAAAAGGAAATATCTTGCCGCTCCGTCCTGGAAGCGTACCACGGAGCTGGGAACCTGTACTGACATATATCCGGACCTTGACACCGACAGGGCTTCAGGCTGCATAAGGGATGTCGCCCATGCCTATTCCAGGGACGGAGGACTCGCTGTCCTGTACGGGAATATCGCCATGGACGGGTGTATAGTCAAGACTGCGGGAGTGGACGAAAGCATACTCAGGTTCCGTGGTCCGGCCAAAGTGTTCGAGTCCCAGGAAGAAGCCTGTGACGGCATCCTCGGCGGAGAAGTCCGGGCAGGGGATGTGGTGGTGATTTCCTACGAAGGCCCGAAAGGCGGTCCCGGTATGCAGGAAATGCTCTATCCGACATCTTATATCAAGAGCCGGCATCTCGGCAAGGAATGCGCCCTGATTACCGACGGACGTTTCAGCGGAGGCACTTCCGGCCTTTCCATAGGCCATATTTCCCCGGAAGCTGCCTCTGGAGGCAACGTCGGTCTGCTCAGGGACGGAGACATGATAGCCATAGACATTGCCGCAAGGTCGATAGAGGCCGAGGTTTCCGACGAGGAGTTCGCCCGCAGACGGAAAGAGGAGGAAACCCGCGGTTCCATGGCCTTCACCCCTCATAAGAGACAGCGTGAGATTTCAAAGGCATTGAAAGCCTACTCGAGGCTCGTGTCTTCCGCCGACAAGGGGGCAATAAGGATGGTTGATTGAAAAATGCGGAAGGGACTGCCCTTCCGGAAACGAACGACAGACAGATATGGAAAACAATGAAAAGGTTTCAGGCTCGGAGGCATTGGTCCGGGCGCTGATAGAAGAGGGTGTCGATACCATGTTCGGTTATCCGGGCGGAGCCATCATGCCGGTCTATGACGCCTTGATGGACCATCTTGACGTGATAAACCATATCCTGGTGAGGCACGAGCAGGGAGCGACCCATGCGGCAGAAGGATACGCCCGTGCTTCAGGAAAGGTGGGGGTTTGCCTTGTGACAGGGGGCCCGGGAGCCACGAACACCCTCACAGGCATAGCCGACGCCATGCTCGACAGTACCCCGATCATAGTGATAGCAGGTCAGATTTCCACGGACATGATCGGGACCGATGCGTTCCAGGAAGTGGATTTCACCTGTGTCACACAGCCGATATGCAAGTGGAGTTACCAGATAAGTTCTCCGGAAGAAATCACATGGGCGGTGTCCAGGGCCTTTTTTGTGGCCAGGAGCGGACGTCCCGGACCTGTGGTGCTCAGCATCACGAAGAACGCCCAGGTCGGCATGACGGAATATATCCCCCGGAAAGTGAACTATATCCGCAGCTATGACGACGACCCCGAAATCGACATGACGAGGATACGCGAGGCCGCCGCGGCAATCAATTCAGCCCGCCGTCCTTTCGTGCTTGCCGGACAGGGTATAGAACTCGGAAACGCCCAGGAGGAATTCCTCGCTTTCGTGGAAAAGGCCGGCCTCCCGTTCGGATGCACCTTGCTCGGCCTTTCCGTGGCCCCGTCTTCCCATCCGCTGAACAAGGGAATGCTCGGCATGCACGGCAATTATTGCAACAATGTCAAGACAAACGAATGCGATGTGCTGATTGCCGTTGGAATGAGGTTCGATGACCGCGTGACCGGCAATGTCGCCACATACGCCCGCCAGGCAAAAATCATCCATCTTGATATCGATCCTTCGGAGATAGGCAAGAATGTGCCTGTGGATATTCCTGTTCTCGGAAATTGCAGGAAGACTCTGCCCCTGCTGACGGAGCGTCTGCTTAAGATGGACAGGTCGGAGTGGATAGAAAGTTTCCGGAAATACCAGGATGAGGAATATGAGAAGGTCATAGACCGTGAGCTGCATCCTGCGGCGGGACCTCTGAATATGGGGGAAGTGGTGGATGCTGTGAGTTCGGCTACCGGCGGGGATGCCATACTCGTGACCGATGTGGGGCAGAACCAGATGATGGCTTCACGCTATTTCAGATATACCAGAAAGAGGAGCATAATCACTTCGGGAGGAATGGGGACGATGGGTTTCGGAATACCTGCGGCCATCGGGGCGGCATTGGGGCGTCCGGACAGGACCGTATGCGTATTTACCGGCGACGGCGGGCTGCAGATGATGATGCAGGAGTTCGGTACGATAATGGAGCACAGGATTCCCGTGAAGATGATATTGCTCAACAACAACTATCTCGGCAATGTCCGTCAGTGGCAGGAGCTTTTCTACAACAGACGGTATTCTTTTACACATCTCGAGAATCCTGATTTCCAGGTCATTGCCTCGGCATACGGAATTCCTTCCCGCAGGGTTCTGGCAAGGGAGGACCTTAAGTCTGCCGTGGATGAGATGCTTTCGGCCGACGGCCCGTTCTTTCTCGAGGCCTGCGTGGCTGAAGAAGGGAATGTCATGCCTATGACGCCTCCGGGCAAGCCTATAGACAATATGTTGATGGAATGTTGAGAGGACTTTTGCTATGGAAGAAAACACTACTTTATATACGATAATAGTACATTCCGAGAATTTCTCGGGAATCCTTAACCAGGTGGCGACCGTGTTCACCCGTCTTCAGGTCAACATCGAAAGCCTGAACGTGTCGGCTTCATCCATGAAGAACGTACATAAGTTCACGATAAGCTGCAAGACTACGGCCAGGAATATCGACAAGATACTCAAGCAGATAAACAAGAAGCTGGATGTGATAAACGCTGCGTGCTACACTGACGACGAGATTTTCCAGAGCGAGATCGCGATGTTCAAGATATCGGCCAGCGAATTCCAGAACTGGGAGGATACGAGCCGGCTTCTGAGGGGCTACAATACGCATATCGTGGAAGTCACTCCGGAATTCCTCGTGGTGGAGCTTGCCGGGTCGAGCGAGGCCATCGATTCTCTTTACGGGGAACTGGACAGGATAGGCTGCGTGAGGCAGTTCGTCCGTTCCGGCAAGGTGGCGGTAACTGCATCTCCGCTGGAGAAAGTGAACGACCTGCTTGCCAGGAGGCGGGACAGGTACGGATACAGGACAGCACAATAATTGTTAACGCGGCCATGCCGCAAAAAAAAATAAAACGAATTATGGCAATAATGAATTTCGGCGGTGTCGACGAGAATGTGGTGACCCGCTCAGAGTTTCCGCTTGAAAAAGCACGTGAGGTATTGAAGGACGAGACCATCGCGGTGCTCGGCTACGGAGTCCAGGGACCGGGGCAGTCCCTGAACCTGAAGGACAACGGTTTCAATGTGATAGTCGGCCAGAGGAAAGGCTCGGCTACCTGGGACAAGGCTGTCGAGGACGGCTGGGTGCCGGGAGAGACGCTTTTCGAGATAGAGGAGGCATGCGAAAAGGCCACCATCATAGAGTACCTGCTTTCGGATGCCGGACAGATCGCCGTATGGCCTTCCGTGAAAAAGCATCTCACTCCTGGAAAGGCCCTCTATTTTTCACATGGTTTCGGTATCACATACAATGACAAGACCGGCATCGTGCCTCCTGCCGACGTGGACGTCATCCTGGTCGCTCCGAAGGGGTCCGGCACATCGCTCCGCCGCCTTTTCCTGCAGGGCAAGGGGATCAATTCCTCTTATGCCATCTATCAGGACGCTACAGGCAAGGCATACGAGAGGGTCATCGCACTCGGAGTCGGGGTCGGCTCAGGATACCTGTTCGAGACAACTTTCAAACGCGAGGTCTATTCTGACCTGACAGGTGAGCGCGGAACACTCATGGGTGCCATCCAGGGCATCTTCGCCGCCCAGTACCAGGTGCTCAGGGAGAACGGACACACTCCTTCCGAGGCATTCAACGAGACCGTTGAAGAACTGAGCCAGAGCCTGATGCCTCTCATCGCGGAGAACGGTATGGACTGGATGTACGCGAACTGCTCTACTACCGCGCAGCGCGGTGCGCTCGACTGGTGGAAGAAGTTCCGTGACGCGACCCTGCCGGTGTTCAAGGATCTGTACGAGAGTGTCAAGAGCGGGAACGAGGCCCAGATATCGATCGATTCCAACAGCAGGCCGGACTATCGCGAGAAACTGAATGCCGAGCTGAAAGAACTCCACGACAGCGAGATCTGGCGTGCCGGGGAGACGGTAAGGTCCCTGCGTCCGGAAAGGAGCAGATAGCATAATGCAGGAAAAGATCTATAACGACCCCGATATCGGGGCAATCATATTGTCGAAAAGCGCCGCGAGCAGGAGGATCTCGATAAAGGTCCATCCTGCAGACGGTGTGAAAGTGATTATCCCGGGGTCCTCGTCTTATGACGAGGGCCTCAGGTTTTTTATCCTCAAACGGGATTGGGTGATGGCCGTCATCGCCAGACAACGGGCGAAGACCGAGGCGGCAAAGAGGGACGGGAAGGTCCTTCCTCCTCTCGGGGACGGGTCGGTTGTCAGGACCCTGATGTCGGAGATTGTATTCGTGCGGGGAGACCGCGGACTCCATGTGACTCCTCTTGAAGACGTGAGACAGACCGGACGGACATGGCTTTCCCTTGAAAAACCTCTTTTCAGGAAAGAGATGTACTTCCCTGTGCAGTGGCCCGCTGACGGGAGCCCGGCCCTGGACGGACTGTTGCGGGACGTGCTTGTGGAGATATTGCGCAAGGAGGCGAAACTTGTCCTGCCGCAGAAAACCGCCTTTTTTGCAGACCGGTTCGGCTTTACCGCAGGCAAAGTCACAGTAAAGCATAATTCCTCAAATTGGGGCAGTTGTTCATCCCGGGGAAATATCAACCTGAACCTCAATCTTGTTCGCCTCCCCGAAGTGTTGTGTGACTATGTGGTCCTGCATGAACTCTGTCATCTCAGGTACAGGGACCACGGGACGGGATTCCATGCGCTGCTCGAAAAACTCTGTACGGACAATGTCATACGGCTGGCAGGGGCAGGGGATCCGTACATGAAGACGGTGGTCGCCGCCGTAAATGCAAGCAGGGCTGCCATGCCGGTGTCACGGACACTGGAACGCGGGATGAAAGGGTACGGCCTGATATAGAATACGTCTCTCCGGGTATGTTTTTCCAGTTAATTTTTCTGAATTTTAGGAAGTTTCTGAAAATAAATGTTAATTTTGCGGCCGGATTTTTAACCGGAAGGACTATCATCATTAAAGATTATATTTATGAGACGTTTGTTTTTAATGGCCAGCGCAGCATGCGCGGCAATTGCCTTTACCGTAGCCTGTTCGAAAGATGACGGCGGCAACGGGACCGATACCGCGACAGGTTCCATAGAGCAGAATGTCGTCGGAAACTATGACGGGACACTTGAAGTCTCCGTAACCGGACAGAAACCGGCAACCCAGGACCAGAGCATCACGATTTCCATGGCAGAGAATTCTACGGATGCAATAGATCTCGCAGTGACTGATTTCGCATTTTCCGGCATAGAGCTCGGAACCATAAAGCTGAGCGGCCTGCCTGTATCGGAAAGTAACGGTACTTATTCATTTGCTACGTCAGAACCTCAGACACTCAGCCTGGATGTCCTGGGAAACGGGACCATGTTGGACTGCAGCGTTACTGCAGAGGGTACTGTGACAAATGGAAAGTTGTCCCTGAAGCTTGATATTGCTGTTTTGGTAATGACGGTCAATGTCACTTTTGAAGGCGACAGGGTCGCAGCCGAATAGTTCCGGGAAACCGGTTGTGCTGAAACAGAAAGGGTGGACAAGAAACGTTTTCGGTTCACCCTTTTTTCGTCGGATCTTGTTTTGAATGTACAGTCTGCCTATCTTTGACCGGAATTATTAACTTTCATTCTCTGTTATGAAAATAGGACTTTGCAGTGATCACGCAGGCTTTGCCTACAAGGCCAGCCTTATAGGCTATCTCGAAGGAAAAGGCTATGAAACGGTCGATTTCGGGACATATTCTACCGAGAGCATGGATTATCCCGATGTGGCGCATCCATTGGCTGAGGCTGTGGAGACCGGTGCCGTAGACAAGGGGATCGCCCTTTGCGGTACCGGGAACGGAATGGCCATGACCCTGAACAAGCATCAGGGAATCCGTGCCGGGCTTGCCTGGAACACCGGTGTGGGGGAACTGGTGAAAAAGCATAACGATGCCAACATCCTGGTGATGCCGGCGAGGTTCATCTCTCTTGACGAGGCCTTGAAGATTACGGATGTCTGGCTGGATACCGCTTTTGAGGGCGGAAGGCATCAGCGCAGGATCGGCAAGATCCCTCTTCAGCCTGCCGTCGGGGAAAATGAGTGAGCATGGCAGGACAGTCAGAATACGATCAGGTATGGACATCATGAGTTTGAAACCGGCCGGGCTGCATCCGCTGACCGTGAAACGGGGTACCGTGCTTTGTCAGGATATCGGGGAGTATCCGGACGGACTCGTCATACCTGTTGACAAGCCATACAGATGGACTTCAGCTGATGTCATCCGTAAGATAAAGTTCACTGCCGCACGCTATTTCCACAAGAAGAACCTGAAGGTCGGCCATGCCGGGACACTCGATCCGCTTGCGACCGGGGTGTTGCTTGTCTGTGTCGGGAAAGCTACGAAACTGGCTGAAACCCTGCAGTCTCATGACAAGGAATATGTTGCCGGCATCACTTTCGGGGCCACGACTCCGTCTTATGACAGGGAGAAGGATATCGACCGGCTGTTCCCTCACGGCCATATCACGGAAAATATGCTCCGGGATGCCCTGGCCGGATTTATCGGCGAGCAGGACCAGGTCGCGCCTCTTTTTTCGGCCAAGTCCGTGGACGGGGTCCGGGCCTATGAGATTGCGCGCAGGATGATGAAGGAGGGAGGAGCCGCAAGCCTTGACGAAACGGCTTCCGGACTTATCAGGACATCCAGGATATGTATAGATTCGGCAGAACTGCTTTCTTTTGTCCCCGGGGACGGAGTCTGTGTAAAGGATCCTTGCTTCCCGGGACCGGACTGTGCCGGCGCTGTCGGAGAAGATGTACCCGCTGCTGATGGCGGTCCTGGACCAGGCGGGCGGAATGCGTCTTCAAGGATAAACGTTTCGGAAAATCCGGATCCCGGTTTTACCCGGGCCGTGGTGCGGATAACCTGCAGCAAGGGGACATATGTCCGTGCGTTTGCCAGAGACCTCGGGGAAGCCGTGGGCAGCGGGGCGTTCCTGGATTCCCTTCAGCGCAGCAGAAGCGGGGATTTCAGTGTGGCGGACGCACTTTCCATGGACGAGATTCTTTCAATCCTTTCTTTAAACTGACTTTGCTCCGGCATTGTCAGATGACATTTCCTGACCTTTGAATATGACAAATACGCGGACAGCACCAACATATTCCTACAGACAAATCTGGAACGTTGCCTATCCTATCCTCATAAGCCTTGTGATGGAACAGATGATAGGCATGACCGACACAGCCTTCATGGGCAGGGTCGGGGAAGTGGAACTGGGGGCTTCGGCCATAGCCGGCATATATTATATGGTGATCTTCATGATCGGCTTCGGTTTCAGCATAGGTTCCCAGATCATCATTGCCCGGAGGAACGGCGAGGGCAATTATACGGAAACCGGCAACGTGTTCTATCACGGGGTGTGTTTCCTGCTGGGGCTCGCCGCCCTGATGGTGATACTGACAGAGATCATCTCGCCATGGCTGATGGGACGGCTGGTGTCTTCCGATGCCATTGCCGGTGCAGCCCTGAGTTATGTGAAATGGAGGCTTCCCGGGCTCTTCTTCGCCTATGTCACGGTAATGTTCCGGGCTTTCTACGTCGGAACCACCCAGACAAGGACGCTCACGTTCAACTCCATAACAATGGTGCTCTCAAACGTAGTGTTCAACTGGATCTTCGTCTTCGGGAAATTCGGGATACCTGCGCTCGGCATAGCCGGAGCGGCAATCGGGTCGACTCTTGCCGAACTCGTCTCCCTGGTGTTCTTCATAGTCTACACCCTGACAAGGACCGACTGCAGGAAATACGGGCTTGACAGGTTCGGCGGGTTCCGTTTCAGGAAACTGAAGGACATACTCTCGGTTTCGGTATGGACAATGGTCCAGAATGCCATTTCCATCTCCACATGGTTCATTTTCTTCCTTTTCATCGAGCATCTCGGGGAGAGGTCTCTGGCAATATCGAACATCATCAGGAATGTCTCGGGCCTTATCTGGATGGTGCTTATGGCATTCGCATCTACCTGCAGTTCCCTTGTAAGCAACATAATAGGCAACGGACATCAGAATTCTGTCAGGGGGCTTGTCATACGGATACTCAAGCTCAGCTACGGTGCAGTGGCCGTCATAGCCTTGCTGATAGCCCTTTTCCCTGAGACAGTGATACGGATATACACCAATATCCCCGACCTTGTCGGGGCTTCGGTACCTTCGCTCCGGGTCATGTGTTCCGCCTATCTTCTGACAGTCCCGGCCAATATCTTTTTCCAGGCCGTTTCCGGTACAGGCAATACCCGCACGGCTTTCCTGCTTGAATTTACGGCCCTGATGGTCTATATGCTTTACTGCTGGTTCATCATCCATGTCATCCAGGCCGATGTGGCCGTATGCTGGACAGCCGAGCATGTCTATGGCTGTGCGATGATGCTTCTGTGCGGAGGATACCTCCTGAGCGGACGCTGGAAGGGGAGGGTCATATAGACCGGGATTCCGGGGGGGGGGAGAACACCTATATGTCGATATCGACTTCCACCGGGCAGTGGTCGGAGCCGGTGATTTCCGTGTGTATCCCTGCCGAGACGAGCCTGCTGTCCAGCCTTTTCGAGGTGAGAAAATAGTCTATGCGCCAGCCTGCATTCTTTTCCCTTGCCTTGAAGCGGTAGGACCACCAGGAATATATGTTCTCCATGTCCGGGTAGAAATACCGGAAAGTGTCGGTGAAGCCGCTGTCCAGAAGTGCCGAGAATTTTTCCCTTTCCTCATCCGTGAATCCGGCGTTCCTCCTGTTTGTCTTCGGATTCTTCAGGTCGATCTCCTTGTGGGCTACGTTGAGGTCTCCGCAGACTATAACAGGTTTCCGTGCGTCGAGTTTCAGTAGATATGCCCTGAAATCATCCTCCCATCTCATCCTGTAGCCGAGTCTCGCAAGTTCATCCTGAGAATTCGGCACATATACCGTCACGAAATAAAAGTCCTCCATTTCCATAGTTATGACCCGGCCTTCATGATCGTGCTCGTCTATCCCTATCCCGTATGTCACGGCTGACGGGGTATGTCTTGTGAATACTGCTGTCCCTGAATAACCTTTCTTTTCGGCATAGTTCCAGTAGGACCTGTAGCCTTCAAACCCGATATCCATCTGTCCGGCCTGCATTTTTGTCTCCTGCAGGGCGAAAAAATCCGCGTCAAGTGATTTGAATGTGTCGGCGAAGCCTTTGGTGGCGCAGGCGCGGAGGCCATTTACATTCCATGATATAAACTTCATAGTTCTCTTGTTTCTTTTTTGTAATAACTGCGTCAGGCTTCTGTCCTCGTATCCTCATTTACGGAAGTAAACTCCGGTACTCGGACCTCGCCTTCCTTGTTCTTCCAGAAAAATAAACTGCGAGCCGTGGCTGCTTTTTTGTAATAACTGCGTCAGGCTTCTGTCCTCGTATCCTCATTTACGGAAGTAAACTCCGGTACTCGGACCTCGCCTTCCTTGTTCTTCCAGAAAAATAAACTGCGAGCCGTGGCTGCTTTTTTGTAATAACTTCGTCAGGCTTCTGTCCTCGTATCCTCATTTACGGGAGTAAACTCCGGTACTCGGACTTCGCCTTCCTTGTTCTTCCAGAAAAATAAACTGCGAGCCCTGGGCTCTTTTCGTCAGTCGAGGGACCATTCGGTGCCGTCTTTCGTATCCTTGATAACGATCCCGAGCGCCTTCAGGTCATCCCTTATCCTGTCGCTCGTAGCCCAGTCTTTGGCAGCCTTGGCAGCCTTGCGCTGTTCAAGGACCATCCCGACGAGCCCGGCAATGGTATCGGCAGTCCGTCCTCCAGCCGTCTCCTCGTCCCTCAGTCCAAGGACTCCGTAGACTATGTCATCGAAAAGCCGGTACAATACGCCGATATCGGCAGGCGACAGGTTTTCCTTTTTGTCTTTGGCGGAGTTGATGAGCCTCACCGCATCGAAAATGTGGGCCAGGGCGACCGGAGTGTTGAGGTCGTCGCACAGGGCATCGTATACCTTCCCGCAGATAGAATTTATCTCGGCGTTGTCGGCTTCGAATTTTTCCGGAGCGGCAGATACAGGTGTTGTCAGTGCCGCTGATGCAGTCACAGGAGTATCGTGGGAATGGACTTCCACACCTGCGCGGACGGCCATTTCCTTCAGATCCCTGGCAGCCTGCATGACTTTCTTCATGCCTTTTTCAGCTGCCTGCAGTGCTTCGTTGCTGAAATCGAGGGTGCTCCTGTAGTGGGCCTGCAGGATGAAGAACCGGACTGTCATCGGACTGTATGCCTGGGTCAGGAGCGGATGGGTGCCGCCGAACAGTTCCTGAAGCGTGATGAAGTTGCCGTATGACTTGCCCATCTTCTTGCCGTTGATGGTTATCATGTTGTTGTGCATCCAGTATTTCACGCCGCCGTCCCCTCTGGAGACCGTGTTCTGTGCAAGTTCGCACTCGTGATGCGGGAACATCAGGTCCATCCCGCCTCCGTGTATGTCGAATTCTTTCCCGAGATATTTCTCGCTCATCGCCGAACATTCGAGATGCCAGCCGGGGAATCCTTCGCTCCACGGCGCCGGCCATTTCATTATGTGCTCCGGAGATGCCTTCTTCCACAACGCGAAATCATACGGGGCTCTTTTGTCTTCCTGGCTGTCAAGCTCCCTTGTACCGCTGACCACATCCTCGAGGTTTCTGCCGGAGAGTATGCCGTAACGGTGGCTGCCGTTGTATTTCAGGACATCGAAGTAAACGGAACCGTTGCTCTCGTAGGCAAAGCCTGCGTCCAGGATCTTCTGGACGAGGGCGATCTGTTCCATGATGTGCCCGGAGGCCCTCGGCTCGATGGACGGCGGTGCCACGTTCAGCAAATTCATCGCCTCATGGTATCTTATGGTATATTCCTGCACTACTTCCATCGGCTCCAGCTGTTCTATCCTGGCTTTCTTCGCTATCTTGTCTTCACCTTCATCGGCATCATGCTCGAGATGTCCCACGTCAGTGATGTTCCGCACATAGCGCACCTTGTATCCGAGGTGTTTCAGCAGCCTGACAAGCACATCATACGTGATGCCCGGCCGGGCGTGGCCGAGATGCGCGTCGCCGTAGACGGTCGGTCCGCAGACATATATCCCGACGAAACCAGGGTGTATCGGCCTGAACAGTTCCTTTTTCCTCGAAAGGGTGTTAGTTATGAATAAGTCTCTCATAAAATCCGTTTAAAACTATATCTTTGCAAAGATAGTCTTTTTTGACTACATTTGCGCGTGCATTCCGTATGCCCTTTTAAGAATTATTTAAATCTGTTGAAAATGAAGGTAGCAGTCATTATGGGGTCGACCAGCGACTATGAGATCATGTCAGCTGCGATCAGCATCCTCGAAGAATTCGGAGTAGAATACGAGAAGCGTGTCATCAGTGCCCACAGGACACCTGACCTGATGTGCGAATACGCGAAATCCGCCAAAGAACGCGGTATCGGGGTCATTATAGCCGGAGCCGGAGGAGCTGCCCATGTTGCCGGCGTTGTTGCCGGAATGACTACGGTCCCTGTAATAGGGGTGCCGATCCAGACCAAGGCTCTCGGAGGAATGGACTCCCTTCTTTCCATAGTCCAGATGCCTGGAGGTATCCCGGTGGCAACCATGGCAATAAACGGTGCCAAGAATGCCGGTCTGATGGCTGTCGAGATCCTCGCCTTAGGGGACGCTTACCTTTCCGGAAAACTTGAAGAATATCGGAAAGCGCAGACTGCCAAGGTGCTGGAAGCCCGTATCTGAAAAAGCTTCCTTGCCTGACGAAACGATTAATGAAGAAGCCAGTTCCCGATTGCCGATTATGAAGAATTACCGTATTTTCGTAGAGAAATATCCCGAGTTCCAGGTGGAGGCAAGAAGTCTCCTGAGCGAACTCAATGAAAATCTCCAGCTTTCGCTGCCGAGCCTGAGGCTGCTGAACGTATATGACCTGTTCGGCTTTACTCCTGAACTTCTGGAAAAGAGCCGCTACAGTGTGTTCGGTGAAATCGTCACGGACAAGGTGTCGGACAGCTGCGACCTTTCCGGAGTGAAATACATCGCGGTGGAATACCTTCCGGGCCAGTTCGACCAGAGGGCCGCATCCGCTGTCGAATGCGTGAAGCTCATTGATCCGGAGGCGGATGTCCGCATCAAGAGTTCCAGGCTCATTATCCTGGACCCCGGTACGGATGAAACTGTGATGGACAAGATCCGGCACTATTATATAAATGCCGTGGAGTCAAGACAGAAGGACCTGTCACAGCTCAACGACACGGAACAGGCGCCGGTGATTCCTGTGCGGGTGCTGGAGGGCCTTTCCTCGATGCAGGAAGAGGATCTCGCCCCTTATTGCAGGAAGATGGGACTGGCGATGAATGCCGATGACCTCAGGGAGGTGGTGAATTATTTCAGGGCCGAGGGCCGCGATCCTTACGAGACCGAGCTGAGGATTCTCGATACCTATTGGAGCGACCACTGCCGCCATACAACCTTCACGACCGAACTGGAAGACATCAAGGTCGGGGAATCCTTCATGAAGGAGGAGATAGACGGTACTCTGGGCCTGTACCTCAGGATAAGGAAGGAACTCGGACGGGAGGACAGGAGCATCAACCTTATGGATCTTGCCACCATAGGCGCGAAGTACCTCAGGTCCAAAGGACTCCTCGACGATATGGAAGTCAGCGAGGAGAACAACGCCTGCAGCATATATGTCGATGTCGACGTGGACGGGAAGACGGAAAAATGGCTTCTCCAGTTCAAGAACGAGACCCACAACCATCCTACCGAGATCGAACCGTTCGGCGGGGCCGCGACCTGTCTCGGAGGTGCAATCAGAGACCCTCTTTCCGGCAGGAGCTATGTCTATCAGGCCATGAGGGTGACCGGAGCCGGCAATATATGGCAGCCGGTGGCCGATACCATCCCGGGCAAGCTCCCGCAGAAGGTCATAAGCCGCAAGGCTGCGCATGGCTATTCCAGCTATGGGAACCAGATAGGGCTCGCTACGACCCATGTCAGGGAGATATACCATGAAGGCTACGTTGCCAAGAGGCTGGAGGTCGGTGCCGTGGTAGGGGCTGTAAAGGCGGAGAACGTCCGCAGGGAATCCCCTGTCCCGGGAGATATCGTTCTGCTTCTCGGAGGCCGTACCGGACGGGACGGCATAGGTGGTGCTACAGGTTCGTCCAAAGAGCATACTGAAGCATCCCTGGAGACGTGCGGAAGCGAGGTCCAGAAAGGAAACGCCCCTGAAGAGAGGAAACTGCAGAGACTGTTCCGCCGTCCGGAGGTGACCAGGCTGATAAAGAAATCCAACGACTTCGGTGCCGGTGGTGTCAGTGTCGCTATCGGCGAACTCACCGAAGGGCTTGACATATATCTGGACAGGGTTCCTGTCAAATACAGCGGGCTGAATTCTACCGAACTTGCTATCAGCGAGTCCCAGGAGAGGATGGCAGTGGTGATCGGGGCCGGGGACAGGGAAGAGTTCGAGAAATACTGTCTCAGCGAGAATGTCGAGGTGACCCATGTCGCCGATGTGACCGATACGAAAAGGATGCGTATGTACAACAAGGGGAGGCTCGTGGTTGACCTTTCCCGCGCATTCATCGACAGTGCAGGGGCAAGACATTACGCCAAGGCCGAGATCGCTCCGGTCGAGGAACGTGACCCGTTTGCCCGCAAGGTAGAGGGTGCAAGCCTTAAAGAGAAGATCTTCAACAACCTGCGGGATCCGAACGTGACTTCCCAGAAGGGGCTCATCGAGATGTTCGATTCCACCATCGGACGTTCGACTGTGCTAATGCCGTTCGGCGGCTGCCTGCAGACCACCGAGACCCAGGTGTCGGTGCAGAAGCTCCCGGTTGACGGCTACACGGACACTGCAAGCATAATGGCTTTCGGATACAATCCTTTCATCGCTTCCTGGAGCCCTTATCACGGGGCCGCCTACGCCGTGGTGGAGGCCTGTGCCAAGGTCGTTGCGGCCGGTGCTGAATACGGGAAGATGAGATTCTCCTATCAGGAGTATTTCGAAAGGATGACACATGACGCCAGGACATGGGGCAAGCCTCTCGGCGCCCTTCTCGGCGCCCTGAAGATGCAGGTGGATCTCGGCCTCCCTTCCATAGGAGGCAAGGATTCCATGAGCGGGACCTTCGAGCACATAAACGTGCCTCCGATGCTTATGGCTTTCGGCATCACTACCGTAGATGCCGGAAAAGTGATATCTCCGGAACTGAAATGGGAGGGCAACAGCCTCTATCTCATAAAGCATAAGCCTCTTGACAACCATATGCCGGATACGGAACAGCTGAAAAGGAATTTTACGTATGTCAGCTCCAGGATAGCCTCAGGGGACATCGTGTCCGGATATGCCATAGGATTCGGCGGACTTGCGGAAGCTGTCTGCAAGATGTCTTTCGGAAATGCTTTCGGTGTCGATATACAATACCCTGAAGACAGGCTCTTCGATTACGACTACGGTTCCATTCTGGTAGAGTCCGAAACCGAACTTGACTATCCGGACGCCGTATATCTCGGGAAGGTGACTTCAGGCGAAGACGGGAACCTGCTTGTAAACGGCACTCCGCTGTCCATCTTCGAGCTCATGTATGCCAACGGGGCCGAGTTCGCGAAAATCTATCCGGACACCTGCGAACCGTCCCACAGACAGCTTGTGCCGTCCGGTCTCGAAGGGGTAAAGCCTCTGAAAGTGAAGAAGTCGGAACTGAAATACAAGGGAGAGCCTGTGGAAAGGCCTATTGTCTACATCCCTGTGTTCCCGGGCACGAACTGCGACTACGATACGGCGAAGGCTTTCCGCAAGGCCGGGGCCGAGGTGCGTATGGGCGTGTTCTGCAATCTGCGCAGCGAGGATATTTTCAGTTCGATAGAGAGGATGAAGAAGAATATCTCGGAGTGTCACATACTTGCCCTGGCGGGTGGTTTCTCTGCCGGCGATGAACCGGACGGGAGCGGTAAGTTCATAGCGAATGTCCTTAATAACAAGGAGATAGCTGAAGCCATACACGGTCTTCTTGACCGTGGTGGACTTATCCTGGGCATCTGCAACGGCTTCCAGGCCCTCGTCAAGTCCGGACTGCTGCCGTATGGAAGGCTCGGTATGGTGACCAGGGAATCCCCGACATTGTTCAGGAATGACATAAACAGGCATATATCGCAGATGGTGACTACGAGGGTAGGTACCGTAAATTCCCCGTGGCTCTCAAGCTTTTCGGTAGGAGATCTCCATACGGTTGCCGTAAGTCACGGTGAAGGGAAATTCGTCGTGAGCGAAGCTCTGGCCCGCGAACTGTTCGCAAACGGCCAGGTCGCCTTCCAGTATGTGGATCCGGTCACCGAGGAAGTCACGATGGATTCTCCATATAACCCGAACGGCTCCTACTACGCCATAGAGGGCATAATCAGCCGCGACGGCCAGATTCTCGGGAAGATGGGCCACACGGAGAGATACGAGGACAACACGTTCAAGAACATAGAGGAAGAGCTGGAGCAGCCCCTGTTCGCCAACGCCGTGAATTATTTTAGAGGAAAATAGGATGGAAGACGGACTGATATACGACGGCGATTCCTTCAAGGTCTTCCAGGCCTCCGGACAGGACTGCGTGACGGTCGAATACACTGATGTCATCACGGCTTTCAACGGCATCAAACGTGCCGAGATCTCCGGGAAAGGGAAGATAAATGCTTCAATTGCTTCTATGGTGGCCGGATATCTTGGCCGGAAAGGTATCAGAAGCCATTTCATCAAGAAAACGGGAGACAATACCATACTCTGCCGGAAAGTCTCGATGATCGGTCTGGAGGTGATTGTCAGGAACGTCATTGCCGGCACCATGGCCAGGAAACTCGGGGTGCAGGAAGGTTTCCGTCCTGCAAATACCATATTCGACCTGTGCTATAAGAACGAGGATCTCGGGGATCCCCTTATCAACGACCACTATGCCGTGGCCCTCGGGCTCGTGACCTACGGAGAACTCGGCGAGATCTATGGATACGCCTCCGAGATAAACGGATTCCTTTCGGACCTGATGAGGAGTATCGGCATAGAGCTCGTGGACTTCAAGCTGGAGTTCGGCAGGGATTCCGACGGTTCCATCATACTTGTCGACGAGCTTACTCCGGACAATGCGAGGTTCTGGGATATAGAGTCGAAGGAAAAGCTTGACCGGGACCGTTTCAGGAGGGATATGGGCAAGGTAGGCGAAGCGTACAGGACTATTTACAGGAGGCTTTGCTCTATATTTGGAGAAAATGGACAAGAATCATGAGAATATGACCGGAACAGATGAAATACATGAGGAATGCGGGGTGTTCGGGGTCTACGGTGTGCCGGATGCGGCTTCGCTGACCTATTACGGGCTCCATTCCCTGCAGCACAGGGGACAGGAAGGCTGCGGGATTGTGTCTGTCGGACCTGACGGGCTTTTCCGGAGGGTCAAGGGTGAAGGTCTCGTGACGGAAGTCTTCAACGAGGACAAGATCGCATCCCTTACCGGTTCCATGGCGATAGGCCATGTCAGGTATTCCACTACGGGAGGCGGAGGCATAGAAAACGTCCAGCCTTTCCTTTTCAGGCACAATACGGGCGATTTTGCCCTTGCCCACAACGGGAATATAGTGAATTCCAAGGAACTGCACCGCTATCTTGAAAACCGCGGCAGCCTGTTCCAGTCCACTTCGGACAGCGAGATACTTGCCCATCTGATAAAGAAGCAGTCGTACGACAGGAATGCCCCGAGGATACACGCGATAGAGGAAGCCCTGAACATGATGGAAGGGGCTTTCGCCTTCCTTGTGATGACTTCGAACAGGCTTTATGTGTGCAGGGACAAGTACGGTCTGAGGCCTCTGTCCCTCGGCAGGCTGGGCGACGGCTATGTCGTGAGCAGCGAGACCTGCGCCTTCGATGTCATAGGGGCGGAATTCATACGTGACATAGAGCCGGGGGAGGTGCTTACAATCGACCACCACGGCCTGCGCAGCAGGAAATATTCCGAATTCAGAAAAAACGAGATGTGCGCCATGGAGTACATCTATTTCTCGAGACCGGACAGTGACATAGAGGGCCGGAACGTACACGGTTTCCGGAAAGAGTCCGGACGTATCCTTTTCGAAGAGGCGCCGGCGGATGCCGATATCGTGGTGGGAGTGCCGGATTCGAGCCTGAGCGCCGCCATGGGATACAGTGAGGCGAGCGGCCTTCCGTACGAGATGGGACTGATAAAGAACAAGTATATAGGAAGGACGTTCATCCAGCCGTCACAGGCCATGAGGGAGAAGGGCGTGAGGATGAAGCTTTCGGCCGTGAAGACCATAGTCAGGGGGCAGCGTGTGGTGCTGATAGATGATTCCATCGTACGCGGGACAACATCGAGGCGCATAGTCAGGATGCTCCGCGAGGCTGGGGCTCTGGAAGTCCATCTCAGGATAGCGAGCCCCCCGATCAAGACGCCTTGCTTCTACGGTGTGGACATCTCCACGTATGACGAGCTGATATGTGCAAGGAAATCAGTGGAGGAGGTACGGAAGAGCCTGGAGGCCGATTCCCTTGCCTTCCTTTCGGAGGAGGCCCTGCTGCGGGCGGCCAAGAGGAGCGAGCTGTGCCTGGCCTGTTTCAACGGGAGATACCCTACGGCGCTTTATCAGAGCATCGAGGATGCCAACAAGGATGGAAAATTCTAGAATGGACAGGTCGGAAAAATGATGACACTCGGGATAGATGTAGGCGGAAGCACCACTAAGATTGTGGGTATCAGGGACGGGGAGATACTTTCTCCTCAGTTCATAACCGGAGCGGACCCGGTGTCGTCCCTGTTCGGGGCTTTCGGCAAATATTTGTATGATAACGGTATAGATCTTTCTGATATAGATTGTGTCAGGCTTACCGGAGTCGGAGCCGCATACGTGTCAGGACCTTTGTACGGGCTTCCGGTGGAGAGAGTGGACGAGTTCAGGGCTAATGCTTACGGAGCGCGTTACCGGAGCGGGCTCAGGGACATGGTAGTTGTGAGCATGGGGACCGGGACGTCTTTTGTAAGGGTCAGCGGGGATGATTTCATGCATCTCGGGGGCCTGGCGATCGGAGGTGGGACTTTTGCAGGCCTTTCCCGGATCATCTTCAGGATATCAGACATCGACAAGGCTCTCCTCATGGCCGAGGAAGGCGATGCGTCCAGGGTCGACCTGCTGGTTTCGGATATTTCGCGCGGAGACATCCCCGGCCTGCCTTCTGAGGTGACAGCCTCGAATTTCGGGAAGGCTGATGCCGCTTCGGATCCCAGGGATGTAGCTGCAGGCATTATAAACATGATTCTGCAGACCATCGGAGGGGCGTCCAATTTTATCGCTCGGAATACCGGGATAAAGGATTTTGTCCTGATAGGGAATGTCCCCCTCTTTCCGCAGTGCCGGCGTGTGTTCGGCAGAATAGGGGAACTTTACGGGCTGGAGTTCCATATCCCTGACTATACGGAGTACAGGACGGCGATTGGGGCGGCCCTGTGCAGGTGAATCCCATGCCGGGATATGTGCAATTTGAAGAAAATGAACAATTAACTTGAGATATTATGGCAGTCAGTTATGAAAAGGCGGGGGTGAACCTCGAGGCAGGATACGAGGTTGTCCGCAGAATCAAGAGTCACGTGGCATCCACGTCACGTCCGGGTGTGATGGGCAATATAGGGTCGTTCGGCGGTATGTTCGACCTTTCGGCGCTGAATGTCAGGGAACCGGTGCTGGTCAGCGGTACTGACGGGGTAGGCACGAAGCTGAAGATAGCCTTTGAAATGGACAAGCATGACACCATAGGCATAGATGCCGTGGCAATGTGCGTGAACGATGTCCTTGCCCAGGGGGCCGAACCTTTGTTTTTCCTCGACTATGTGGCTGTCGGCCATAATGAGCCGGCAAAGATCGAGGCGATAGTGTCCGGTGTGGCTGAAGGCTGCCGGCAGGCCGGATGTGCGCTTGTGGGCGGCGAGACAGCCGAGATGCCCGGGATGTACGCTGACGGGGAGTATGACATTGCCGGCTATACGACCGGTGTCGTGGAAAAGTCGAAGCTGATCGACGGATCGAAGGTGAAGGCAGGAGATGTCCTGGTCGGGATTGCGTCTTCAGGGGTGCATTCCAACGGTTTCAGCCTCGTGAGGAAGATTTTCTCGGACAACGGGCTGGAGCTGAAGGCTTCTTATCCTGAACTTGGCGGGGCGGTCCTCGGGGAGGTGGCCCTGACTCCGACCAGGATCTATGTAAAGCAGGTCCTGGACGTGATAAGGAACTGCGACGTGCACGGGGTGGCCCATATTACCGGCGGCGGCTTCGACGAGAATATACCGAGGATACTGCAGGCCGGGCAGGGTATAGAGATAAAGGAAGGGAGCTGGGATATCCTTCCGATATTCAGGTTCCTGGAGAAGTACGGGAAGATTGCCCACAGGGAGATGTTCAATATCTTCAATATGGGGATAGGCATGGTGCTGGCCATGGATAAGAGCGAGGTGGAGAAGGCCATAGGTATCCTGGAGAGTTACGGGGAGAGGGCTTCAGTAATCGGCAAGGTTACGGAGAATCCCGGTGTGGTCATCATGTAGCGGCGGACGCGTGTTTTTTTTAGAATGGACTGATAATACGTTTATAGAATGAAAAGGGCATTATTTTCTGTAAGTGACAAGACCGGCGTGGCTGAGTTTGCCGCACGGCTTGTATCCTTCGGCTGGGAGATCATCGCTACCGGAGGGACTATGAAGCTTCTGCAGGATGCAGGACTCAAGGTGATAAACATCAGTGAGGTGACCGGTTTTCCCGAGATCTGCGACGGAAGGGTGAAGACCCTCCATCCCAAGGTGCATGGAGCGCTTCTGGGCAGGCGTGACCTTGAAAGTCACCGTCAGCAGCTGAAGGAGAACGGGATAGAGTATATAGACATGGTGTGCGTGAACCTTTATCCGTTCAGGCAGACTATCGCGAAACCGGATGTAACTATGGACGATGCCATCGAGAATATCGACATCGGAGGCCCTTCGATGCTCCGGAGCGCCGCCAAGAACTGGAAGGATGTTACCGTGGTATGCGATCCGGCGGACTACGCTGCTGTGCTTGCCGAGATTGAGGCTTCCGGAAACACGACTCCGGAGACAAGACTGAAACTTTCGGCCAAGGCTTATACCCATACGGCCGAGTATGATATGATGATTGCAACCTATATGCGCGCCCAGGCCGGCCTGAACGAGAAGCTTTTCCTCGAGTATGACCTGAAGCAGGGACTTCGCTACGGGGAGAACCCTCACCAGGAGGCAAAGTTCTATGCTTCCGTGGAAAAAGTGCCATATTCTCTTGCTACGGCCGAGCAGCTTAACGGCAAGGAATTGTCCTATAATAATATACAGGATGCGAATGCTGCCTTGAACATAGTCCGCGAATTCGATGTGCCTTTCTGCGTCGGGCTCAAGCACATGAATCCTTGCGGCGCCGCCATAGGAGAGGATGTCGTTGATGCATGGAAGAAGACTTTTGAGGCCGACAAGGTGAGCATATTCGGCGGCATCGTGGCTGCTAACCGCGAGATAAACAAGGAGGCCGCCGAACTGATGAAGCCTGTCTTCCTTGAGATAATCATGGCCCCGTCTTTCTCCGAAGAGGCTCTTGAGGTGCTTTGTACCAAGAAGAACCTGCGTCTTCTCAAGGTTGACATGACCAGGGATGATGCGGTACGCAAACAATATGTAAGCGTGAACGGAGGGCTTCTTGTCCAGGATCTCGACAGGACCACAAAGACCGTCACTCCGGACATGTGCGTCACGGAAACAAAGCCTGAGGAGTCCCAGATGGCTGACCTGGATTTTGCATGGCATATTGTAAAGCATGTAAAATCCAATGCCATAGTTGTCGTGAAGGACGGAATGACCCTCGGTGTGGGTGCCGGCCAGATGAACCGTATCGGTTCTGCCGAGATTGCCTTGAAGGAGGCCGAGGCCGCTTTAAGGGAAAAAGGCGAAGATATCCGCAAGGCCGGACTTGTCATGGCCTCCGACGGCTTCTTCCCGTTCGATGATTGTGTGGCTCTTGCCGCAGAATATGGAGTCAAGGCTATAGTCCAGCCGGGCGGAAGCATCAGGGACAATGATTCTGTGGTTAAGGCGAATGAGAACGGCATAGCGATGTTGTTTACCGGTATGCGTCATTTCAAGCATTAAACCTGCCGGAAACGGTACGGTTGCGGTGTTGCGCGGACCTCGGGTCTCTTCACATACTGTACGGTATGATGCGGATTCCCCGGTCCGCGCGCCTTGTATCTGCACCTTTCCAGGAAGAATCACGCGGCGGATATCATACGGTTTTCTTTTTATGTACGTGAAAACCGCGATAATTTTGTAAATTGCACGGTTGATTCTGTAAATTTAAGGTATGAAGAAGATATTTTTTATCATCATGGCTGTCCTGCTCTCTTCCCAGGGGGCGCAAATGTACGGCCAGTCACTGAAGGATCTGCTCAATAAGGAGAATCTCAAGAATGTCGTCGGGACCTTGGTTGAAGAGCTTGATGTGATTCCTGAAAATATAGCTGGGACGTGGTCTTACTCCGGGACGGCCGTGAAGCTGACCGGAGACAACACCCTGACGACCGCAGCCTCGTCTCTGCTGACTGGCCAGATCGAAGAAAAACTCGACGGTTATCTTCTGAAAGCAGGGCTGAAACAGGACACTTTCAGCTATACGTTCAATGCGGACAGTACGTTTACGACGGAATTCGGCAAACTCAAGTTTCCGGGTACGTATACTTTCTCGTCCGAAGACGACAGCATTGAACTTGACTACGGAAAGAACGGCCGGCTTGGCGGCATGACCCTCAAGGCGGAAGCAAGTGTCTCCCTGAACACTATGGAGCTGCTTTTCAATGCGGACAAGCTGCTGGATTTCATTGAGAAACTCTCTTCGGTCGCAGGTGATTCCGGGCTTGGGGCGATAAGTTCTCTTGTGGGACAGTATGACGGGGTCAAGATAGGTTTCGAACTGTCCAGGAAGGCTGAGTGATGTAATTTTAACAATTGATATCTATATGGAACATAAAGTATTGGTGGTCGGAGGAGGCGGAAGATGCCACGCTATCGTAGATGCGCTTTCACGGTCGCGGAAAGTCGGGAAAATCTATTGTGCGCCCGGGAACGCAGGTATAGCCGCGCAGGCTGAATGTGTGCCGCTCAAGGAAACGCAGACTGAGAAGCTTAGGGATTTCGCTCTTGAAAACGGGGTGGATCTTACGGTTGTAGGTCCGGAAGTGGCCCTGGCTGCTGGAATTGCCGATGTGTTTGCGGCTGCCGGATTGAGGATTTTCGGCCCGTCGAAGGCTGCGGCGACCATCGAGTCGAGCAAGGATTTCGCGAAACGGCTGATGGAAAAGTACGATGTCCCGACTGCGGCTTTCCGCACTTTCGAGGATTACGACGCCGCTCTCGGATATGTCAGGTCCGGTACTTTCCCGGCTGTCCTCAAGTACGACGGGCTTGCCGCCGGGAAAGGTGTAGTCATCGCTGAAGACCTGCCCCAGGCAGAGTCTGCCCTGAAGGATATGCTTCTGGACGACAAGTTCGGGAAGGGCAGGGTGGTAGTCGAGGAGTTCCTTACCGGTCCTGAATTCTCGTTCATGTGCTTCGTTGACGGGGAAAAGGTATGGCCGATGACTGTCTCGCAGGACCACAAGAGGGCCTATGAGGGCGACAAGGGACCGAATACCGGCGGAATGGGTGCGTATTCGCCTGTGCCTCTCATAACTGAAAAGGATATTGAATATTCCCTTGAAAAGATAATGAAACCGGTAGCCGCAGGTATGGTGGCCGAAGGCTGCCCTTTCAAAGGGGTACTCTACGGCGGGCTCATGAAGACCCCTTCCGGCGTCAAGGTCATAGAGTTCAACTGCCGCTTCGGGGATCCTGAGACAGAGGTGGTGCTCCCTCGTCTAGAATCGGACATCTACGATGTTTTTTCCGCCATTGCGGACGGAACCCCTATGCCGGAACTGAAATGGTCCGCCAAGGCTACCCTCGGTTTTGTCCTGGCTTCAAAAGGTTATCCGGGACAATACGGCAAAGGATACCCTGTTTGCGGACTTGATGAAGCCGCGGCTTCCGGGAATGTCCGTATCTATCATATGGGCACATCCATGAAGGACGGATGCTATTTCACTTCCGGAGGGCGTGTGCTGATGGTTGTCGGGACCGGTGATGACCTCAGGGCTGCACGGGAGTGCGCGTTGGAGGCTGTCGGGAAGATCAGGTGTGAGAACCTGTTTTACCGTAAGGATATCGGCTGGCGTGCCGGTGCGTTATAGGCGGCAATCTGCGGTGTCGGGGCTACAGGATTGATACGAGGTCACGGAAATCCTTCAGGCGGAAGAGGTTCGGGTGGTCAAATTCTTCGATTATTTCGTGCTGCCATGTGCTTTTTGCCGGGATATGCACTCCATATCCGCCCAGAGCAAGAACCGGGGCTATGTCAGATTTGAACGAATTCCCGACCATGAGAAGTTCGGAGGCATCTATCCCGAGGGCGTCGATTATCTCCCTGTAGGCCTTTTCCGTCTTGTCAGGAACAATTTCTATGTGGCTGAAAAATCTTTTGAGCCCCGACCTTTCCAGTTTGTTCTCCTGGTCGGTCGTATTGCCTTTGGTGATGACTATGGTCCTGTATGGCCTGGTCATCCTTATGGTCGCGAGCGTTTCTTCCACTCCGGGGAGAGGGACGGCAGGGTTCCGCAGCAGGTCTCTCCCGATTCCGTATATCTCGCTTATCCTGCCGGCCGGTATCGTGTTGCCGCTCAGCCGCAGGGCAGTTTCTATCATGGAGAGGGTAAAGGCCATCACTCCATAACCCAGGCTGTCCATATTCTTCATTTCGGTGCTGAAAAGTTCTTTCCTGAGAAATTCTTCCTCACCGTATCCGGACATGATCGAGCAGAATCTTGTCTCGGCTTCATCGAAGTATGTCTGGTTGTCCCACAATGTGTCATCGGCATCGAATGCCACTACCTTAATCTTTTCCGTCATCATATCTCCTCGGAATCCAGTATTTTGAAAAACCGCGCTACGTGATATCCGTCAGCAAGCCCGTGGTTCAGTTCCACGGAGACGGACATCATGAGCCTGCCGCCTTCCGGTACAAGCTTGCCTGTTGAAATCCTTGGTATGGACAGGCCTTCAGCCGCCTTGACCCTTGCAATCTCCTTTCCGGCTTCTTCCACGAAAAGTTTCCGGTCTTCATGATATCCGAAATACCCGAATCCGAAACTTCCGTCTTCCCGTCCGATTGTGGGGCTGGCGCCTATCCTGTCATATATGACAATATTTCCGTCTTCAATCCTGGTCCTGAATTCTTCGATCATGTTGACCGCCTTCAGAATCCTGTGCAGAGAGTAGAGGAAAAACGATGCACCGTCCTCTTTCGCCTGTCTGTAGCATCCGGTGAAATCGGCTTTCGCGCATATCCCGAAGAACGGATCGTCAAGGTTCGCAAAATGTCCGTAATGTTCCTTCCTCGACCAGTTTTCCGTCCCGATTATCCTCTTGCTACCTTCTTTCCTGCTTGTGTCATCCAGATACATGATCCCGTCTTTTACGGAAGACCCTCCTGACCTTTCAGGGGCGCTTCCTGTATATGGGGTGCAAAATTATAACAAATAATGTCAATATGATATGTAGCCAGGATTTATTATGTCAAATTTTGACTGCAGATACTGAAACCGGATACCTCTTTTTAATGTTCACGTCTGAAATAAGGAATCCTGTTGAGGGGAACGCTGATTTCATATTCTTGTCCGCCATTGTATGTTTTTCCCTGATCATCCGTCCATTTGCCTTCAGGAAGTCTGACCGTACGGGAATATGTCGAATCGGTAACCGGAGCTACAAGATAGTCTTTTCCGAGCATATACTGGTCAACGCAGTCTTCAAAGCCTTCGCCTGGAAATTCGTATTCCATATTGCGGACGATCGGCTCTCCTGTTTCTGCCGCTATTCCGGCATATTTCATTATATACCCGCTAAAGGAGATGTGCAGGGCCACTGCATTCTTTACAATTTCCAGATTGTGTTTATCAAGTATCCTCCAGGGAGCTACGGAAAACTGCATCATAGGCATCATGGCGTGTATTTGGGCAGACCGGACGATGAGCCTTTGGTCTAACGAGTCCGTATTGACTCCGATGAAAGATTTGTAGTCTCCTCCTCCAATCATGTCGGGACAGGTATAGCTGTATCCCAGCAGTCCGGCAGCCGTCATTTCCGGAATCAGCAGCCTGACTGCTTTCCATGAATAGTATTTGTCCCCAAGCCTTTGAACCAGAGGCTGTCCTCCCATTTTCCAGCTTGCCCGGTATTCATTCAAAGGATAATCAAGTCCGATCCTGGCCCACATGGCTGTATGGTCTACTGCAATTGTATTGTTCTTGCAGCATGATACATCCTGATAGTACACGTTATCCCCACCGTCGAATTTGAATCCGTCGATACCGTATTTTTCATGGATATCCTTGAGTCTGTCCTTGAAATACATTACTGCGTCGGGATTTGAGAAATCGTAGACAGCGCTGTGTCCGTTCCACCAATGTATGATTTTTGCGTTTCCGGTCTCATCCTTCAGCAGATATCCCGCTTTTTCAAGATTTCTGAATTCATTGCTGTCCGGGCTTACGAAAGGGCAGACCCATAGCATAACCTTGAAACCGGCTTCGTGAAGATGGTCAACCATCGATTTCGGGTCAGGGAACCTGTCGGCTCTGAACTCCCATACTCCATAGTCTTGCTGCCAGGTGTCATCTATCATAATGATTCCTGGCGGGAATCCGTTCTTTAAGGCATTGTCTGCATATTTCAGGATATCTTCCTGATTCTGGTCATAGGTCAGTTCGATCCATGTATTGTATTGCGGCCGGCAGAAAAACAGGGAGTCCGGAAATCCTCCGGAAGGTGGGAAGAACCGTCTGGATGCGTCCATGTATGCGGACCTGAGAGTTTTTCCGCTGCGGTATAATCCCGGCTTTCCGTATCTGGAACTTATATGTATGCAATCGTCTTCAATCCTGAAAGAAAAAGGTCTGTCGCTCCATACATACCTTCCTTTGTCAGAAAGAAGAAGCGGGGCACTCTGGTTGTTGAAATTCATCGTTTCCAGGTCAACTTCCTGAAAATTCTCATCGAAAGGCATCCTGGCGCCAAGTCCGACAAATCCACCCCACCAGGATTCATTATCCAGAATCCTGACATCAATTCTGCTCTCCTGTCTTTCGTCATCCTCCGGTGCCGCCATTGCATCGGGCTGGATACAGACAGTGGAAAGAAATAAAAAAACGTTGAGGAAATTCATTGTGTTTTATACTCTGTCTACAATAAACGAGTTGTGCTATCTGTATTTTATTTGTAATACTATGGATCTTTTAAAATCCGGTAATTCGATTATCTGGTCGGTATGGATTCTTTTCCATGAGTCTTTCCATGGATCATAGATTTGTATATTCTTTATCGTGTCATACTCAAAAAAGTCGCTGAGATTTATTGTGACTCCCTTTTTCACTGTAGGCTGTATTTTGTCTATAAATTCAGATTTCCAATCGTTATACGCATCCCTGCACCAGATCAATACTGTTTTTTCTCCTATTAAGGCATAGGACCTGATATTGTCATTAAATATTTTTTTTGCTACTGGCTTTTCGGCTATAGGATTGAAACCGGATATTGCATTTGCAAATCGTTTCATTTGATACCAGACATCATTTTTGTCAATATAATGATCCCAGTGCCATAGGTGCCCTGGTCCTGAAGCTCCAGAGAAGAATGGTGCGAACAATGCATCGTGCAGTATTATACCGGATGTGTCTTTTTCATATATTGTATGGGGGCCGCTGTGGCGTGGCATTACAGCTCCAGTTTCTGCAAGAAGCATCGGCTTTTTGAGATTCATGTCTTTGAGTACTTTTATCGCATCTGATGACATTATGTCTACCGGGCTGGAACAGATTGAATAAGGTGCCCCTTCGTCTATATATCTGTGAATTTGTGAAACGTCATTATACGGCAAGGCATTGACGTAATTATATGCATCGACACACCAGTCGCTGTCGTAAGATCCGAGGCTTTGCATTACAAGATTCTTCGGAAAGATATGCTTGGTTTCAGCAAGCATATCTTCGGTCCAGGATAATATCTGAGGAATATCCCTGAATTCTACGGCATTCATTTCGTTCCACAGTTCCCATCCGAAGATAACCGGACTGTCACCGTATCTTTTCTTGAAAAACATAAGTCTTTTGATGAATTCCTTTTTCCCGTCTTCGGAGTCCAGGTATTCCATCATATTGTGGAAAGGCCCGCCATTGGATACATGGTATGACGCTTTTGTATCCCACTTGTTTTCACCCTCGCTGATATGACGGAAACTTTCAATGCACATTTTAAGTTTAATCCCATATTTTCCTGCAAGTTCTATCAGCCTATCTATGTTTTTTACACTGGATGAATCAATCCTGCCATATTCTTTCTCTATTTCAAACAGATTGCTGTTTAGCCAGACCCTGGCATAATTGGCTCCGTTTTCATGCAATTTTTTCATATACTTCTCCATCGACTCACGACTGTCGATGGCTGCAATGTTGCACCCTATGGGAATATAGCTGTCTCCGTTTGACAGTTGGAAGTAATACGGATTTTCGGTACTGACGTTGACGAATTTATCGCTGATCCTGTTGTCGCAGGAGGTCACTGTCAGTACCGGTGTGATTGCCATCATGACAGTCAGGATGATTGGTTTCATAATGAATGATTGTTTAGATTGTCCGGTCCAAAGTTACGCTGTATTGACGGCAAAGTCTGTCTTTATTCTTTCAATTACTGTAAATCATTTATTATTTGTCGAATTTACGCTTTTTTTAAAATTGTGACAATATTTGATATTTATGATACAAGATTCTAAGATTTGAAGTGATACATTTGTCTTTGTATGAAAATCCAATGTATATGTCATCAGACAATAATGTAATGAAAAGTGTTTTCCTGAGTCTTATTGCCATGGCCTTTTCCATGCTCCAGATGTTTTCCCAGGAAACAGATTATCCTATGATCGGTGCGCAGGTTTTTATTGAACCAGGGCAGACTGAATCCGACATAGATGATTGTTTCAAGACTTTACATTCAGCGGGAATGGAAGTCGCAAGGATAAGGATTTTCGGTTCTCATATTATCGGAGAAGATGGAAGTCTGCATTTTGAACTATATGACCATGCCTTTGACTGCGCTGCCGGATACGGGATAAAGTTGTTTGCGACACTGTTCCCTCCGACAGATGAGCTCAATGACATAGGAGGTTTTAAATTCCCGGGTTCAATAGCGCATTTGCATGAAATTGAAGAATATATTAGGATTGTTGTGTCGCATTTTGCAGATAAGCCGGCATTATATGCGTGGGTATTGCAAAATGAGCCAGGTACAGGTAGTCCTGGGGTAAGAAAGACTGACCTTTCGGATTATGTCAGACAAGGATTCGAGAAAGAATATGGTTCATATCATAGATCGCCGGGATATCTGAATGCAGATTTCTCGGACGTAAATTTCCAGAGGTATTATACTTCATGGTATCTGCGGTGGCTTGCATTACAGGTAAGGAAATATGACAGCCTGCATTTTACACATATAAATCCTCATGCCTTGTTTGAGACGTTGCCGGAATATGATTTTTCTGCTTATACGGATTTCCTGACTTCTCTTGGAGTTTCCATACATGCAAGCTGGCATCTTGGATATTTCAGTCGTAACAGATATAGTCTCGGGGTATCTGCAATGTCTGATATTATCCGGAATGCTGCAGGAGTGAATCCATTCTGGATAACGGAAATGCAGGGAGGAGGTGTAATAGCGAGCGGAAATGTCCCGCTGACACCGACTCCATCGGAAATAAGACAGTGGTTATGGACAGGGATCGGTGCCGGTGCCGAAGGAGCGATATTCTGGACGCTGAATCCTAGGGCATCGGTCAACGAAGGTGGAGAGTGGGCGATGATTGACTATCTCGGAAGACCTACCGGAAGACTTGAAGCGGCGTCGGAAGTGATAACGGTGGTGGAATCGCAAAAAGATTTTTTTGATGGTGCGGAAGTCGTAGAAAGTGGAATATGCATATTGTATAACGTAGAATCATTGATAGCTGCATCGAGAAATTTTAAAGGAGAAAGTGCTTATGAAGGCCGTAAGGCTTCTTCCGTAATGAAATCTGTCGTGGCGGCCTATAAGTCAATATCTTCAATAGGGGTAATGCCGGATATCTCGGATATGGAAAATTTCTCATGGGACAGCCGCCGTTATCCTGTAGCCGTTATTCCTAATATGATAGTCTTGCCGGAAAGATATTCAGACAAGATAGAGGCTTATGTCCGGGATGGAGGTAGGCTTATAGTTACTGGTCTTACCGGATTTTATAATGAGGATATGTTGTGTATGTATCGTGTCGGCTTCCCTCTTGAAGAATGCTTTGGCGGAACAGTTTCTGAATTTGTGGTTATGGATGATCTGTTCGGCATAGGGTATTCGGGAAGTCATGTCCTGACAGGTCATTTATGGAAGGGTATCCTGTCAAACATATCTGGAGATATTCTGTTCAATGATTATGAAGGTAGAACTACAGGCACCGTGCATTCCTTCGGAAAAGGTACCGTGGTATGGGTACCGTCTCTTGTTGATCTCGGAGATTGGGTCTCAGGTGACTGTAAGCTTGCGGCATTCTACAGGAAATATTGCCTGGTGCCGGAACTCCATTATCCCGTCTTTTACCGTAATAATTGCAATGATACTTTTATGAGGCTTCTTAGAAAAGGAGACACTGTAATGGCCGTACTGGTCAACAACAATAGTAAGACAGTCAGGATAAAATTCAGCGAAAGGCTTGTAAATGTCTGCAGGGTAGTCGGAGACGGCAGGTTGTCAGAAACTTCGGCGTCAGTCCCTGCAAATGATGTAATAGTGTTGAAATTTAAACTAACATAAAACAGAGTTTCATATGGGACAATTTTATCGTGTACTTGTATTTTTCCCTATTTTATCCGTCGTTCTGCTTTCCGGTTGCGAAAAGACAGAGGCGGATGATGAAGTCGATATGGGATGGACTACCGGCAAGGAGTATATCATGGATCCCGGGGCAGATTATGAACACTCGTATGTCCAGATTAATCCTGATAATCCGCATTATTTCAGGCTTTCCAACGGAGAGCCTTATATACCTGTGGGCTGCAATATCGCTTATGCCCGGGATTATCAGACCCTGAAGGACTATCTTAAGAAATTGGCTGATAATGGAGGAAACTTTGCCAGGATATGGATGAGCCGAGAGTATCTCGACCATGAGACAGAATATGGAAAAGTCAACGAGACAAGTGTAGCCAATATGAAAGAACTCATACAGTATGCCGGAGAACTGGGGCTGAAGATAAAATTCTGTCTTGAGGAATTCAGGTATATAGAGTCAACGTCGGTCAATGGCCCGACCAAGACTGCATATCATGTACTCAACGGTGGCCCTTTCTCCAGTATGGAAGATTTTATGCTCACACGCCCGGAGCTGGGGAAGCAGGTATATCTGGATAAAGTAAATTTTATAAAACAGAACTATGGAGACGATCCCAGGGTCTTTGCGTGGGAACTGTGGAATGAGATGAACGCAATTTCAGTCGGTCAGGAACAGGTAAATGAATGGACGGCAGAAATTCTTTTGGATCTTGTCGACATTTTCAAGAGGAATATGGTGACACAGAGCCTTGGAAGCTATGACGGTGATTGGCAGGTCCAGTTCTATAGAGCCGTGCCTGCCATGAGAGGAAACGATGTCATTCAGGTACACAGATACCTTGATGAAGGCGCTGATTACCCTGTATGCTACGGTCCTGTGGATGAAATGGCAGCCGATGCAGTCAGGACAATGCTGGATATGAATTACGGTAAGCCTGTGATACTTGCCGAGAGCGGTGCCGTAGCCCCGAAACACAGCGGGAAGCATGAAGCCTATGCCAAGGATCATGCAGGAATAATTTTGCATGATGTCCTTTTCGCCCCGTTTTTCTCTGGTGCGGCCGGACCCGGCCATTGTTGGCATTGGGACGAGTACATAGACGCCAATGGCCTGTGGTATCATTTCCGTAAATTCTCGGATGTTGTCAAGGAACTGGACCCTGCAGCGGAGAATTTTGTCCCGATACGGGCCGATAATGATATATTGAAGATATATGTCCTGAAAGGTAACGACCATACATTATTGTGGTGCAGAGACAAAAACAATTCGTGGCAGAATGAATTCAATAGGGGTATTTCTCCGGATGTCATATCTGGATCAGAGCTGGATATCGCGGAAATATCCGGTGGCAAGGTTCCGGTGAGTGTAGAATATTACAATCCTTGGGAACAGGTTTCTGCATGGACGGATCTGGTTTTGGACGGTATGACGGTCTCAATTCCGGATTTCTCCAGATCTATTGTACTGAAGATTACGTATTGAGAAAATTGTGGTTATGCGGACTTGAAATTTTAATGTGTTATGAAAAGGATAATGTTATGTCTTTCGGCTTTGATATGGCTGGGGTCCTCATGTTCCGAAGATATATTGGACGGGACAGATAATGAAAGTGCAGATGATGGCGGGAATAGTGACGAGGTTTCATCGGTCGAACTGGTC
The DNA here is from genome assembly GCA_944326325.1 of uncultured Bacteroidales bacterium. Taxonomy (GTDB): domain Bacteria; phylum Bacteroidota; class Bacteroidia; order Bacteroidales; family UBA932; genus Cryptobacteroides. The sequence continues at coordinate 75,720 of CALVDQ010000006.1, read as the reverse complement.
CCGAAGACATTTACCATAGATATAGCGACAAAGACAGCAGTGGATGCTGCGGGAAATGTCATATGGACCATGGATGATGACTTTTCTGTATTTGCCGTATCGGAAGCGGAGGGCAACAGGAAATTCAGGATTGAATCCGTGAATGGTTCCAAGGCGGAAATGAAAGGTGAAATCGCTGACGATAACCGGTATTGTGCCATATATCCATATAATCGGAGAAATACTTTTTCTGACGGAAAAATATACTCTGAACTTCCTGGATATCAGGCAGCTGCGCCAGGAGGAACATTTGCGGAATATCAGAGCCATGCAGTGGCATATACTGACTCAGACGAAATGGTTTTCAGTCAGATCATGGCCCTTGTAAAGGTTTCTCTTCCTGCTACGGAACAGGGGGTGTCTGTATCCGGTATTGTCCTTAAAGGAAATGGTGGCGAAGTCCTTGCCGGGAAATATTGCGTAGATCCTGTATCTGCCAAGATCGAGGCACTTCCGGCAGAAAATGTTACGGAGGTTACCTTGAACGGCAGGTTTACTGCCGGTGGGAATTATTATTTCGCCATTTTCCCACAGACATTGGATCAGGGCCTGTCTTTGGCATTCAAGACATCAGATGGAAACGAGATCTTGAAATCAACATCAGATAAGTATGTGCTGGAGGCAGGAACTACGGTCGAAATAACCGAGTCTTCTTTTGTTGACCTCGGAAACAATTTGTCGGCAGCAGGTACGGCCAACAGCTATCTTATCAAAGAACCGGGTTCATATTATTTTACAATGGTAAAGGGCAATAGCAGCGAATCTGTAGGTGATGCTGTTACTGCTGAAGTCCTGTGGGAGTCTTTCGGGACGGATGAAGTCCCTTCGCCTGGAGACCTCATCAGAGAGGTGTCCGTTTCCGATGATAAACTGCTTATGACTACATCTGAAATATTCAGAAACGGTAATGCTGTCATAGCGGCCAAAGACAGATCAGGGACGATTCTCTGGTCATGGCATATCTGGTTTTCCCAAGACGGTTTCAATGAACATACTTATGCCAACGGGGCGGGCGTAGCTATGGACAGGAATCTCGGAGCATATTCGACAGAAGTGGGCAATATAGGATCAATTGGCCTCTTATATCAGTGGGGCAGGAAGGATCCTTTCCTTGGAAGCGCAGGATTTGAAGCGGCAGAGCCGGTTTCTACTGCAACGTGGCCTTCCGCGGTGGCTTCCGATGCTACTACGGGTACTGTCGCTTATGCCATAGCCAACCCTATGACTTATATAACAGGAAGTCAGGAAACCCAGGACTGGCTTTCAGGTGCGGAAACAGATAATACCAGATGGGCTGAATTTGAAGGTTCCAAAACCATATATGATCCATGTCCGGCAGGTTGGCGGGTCCCTGTAGGCAACGAAAACGGATTATGGATGAGAGCCGGTATTGCATCAGGCCCGACGACGTTGAATATGGATAAAGGGTATGTATTCCCGGCATCGATTTGCGGTGAAGAGGATTATTATCCAGCCTCAGGTTCCAGAAAAGCGACAGACGGAATGTTGGACGGTGTCGGAGGATGCGGGCGATACTGGACCACCACACCATCCAATGCAGATATCTACTATCTTGACTTCTGGTGGGGTGAGATCTATCCGGCGAACCTTAACAAGAGGGCCAATGCCTATTCTGTCCGATGTGTGAAACTTTGACTGTCGGAGCCCTTGTGCTTTTCCGCATATTCTCTTGGAGACATACCGTATGTCTCACGGAAACATTTGGAGAAATAGGAATGCGAGTTGAATCCGACGTCATACATTATTTCGGAAACTCTTGCTCCACTCTGCCGCAGATATGCTGCTGCATGGTTTAACCGTACGGACCTGACAAAATCATTTACGGTTTTCCCTGTAAGAGCCTTGATTTTACGGTAGATCTGCTGGTATGAGTATCTTGACTCTTCGCACAGTTCCTGGATGCCGAAGTCAGGATCCTTTATGTTCTTCTCTATGATTTCTATCATCGCGGCTATGAACTTGTCATCTTCTGATTCAATGTCAAATTTATTGTCATTGACCATCAGAAGATGCTTGTATCTGTTATGGATCTTTTCCCTTTGCTGCAAAAGTGTCGAAATCCTAGTCTTCAGTGTGTTTGTACTGAATGGCTTGGAGAGGAATCCGTCAGCTCCGCAGGCGTATCCTGCCTCTCTGTCATGTTCAGAATTCCGGGCTGTAAGAAGAATGACGTATATGTGGCAGGTAGCTATGTTTGATTTTACTATCCGACATAGTTCAAACCCGTCCATCCCTGGCATCATTATATCAGAGATAATCAAGTCAGGAAGGTTGGCTTTCATTGCAGTGACTGCTTCTTGCCCGTTGTGCGCAGTTATTATACTGTATGTGTTCTCGAGAGATATCTTGAGAAATTCAAGTAAATCTTCGTTGTCATCGACAATCATTATGGATATGGTCTTATCACTCCGGTTTTCTTGTCCTATGCCGTCAATAGTATTGTCTTCGTTTACAATCTTGTACTCGGATATTTCGGATGATTCCAGGTCGCATGGGATCATAAAACGGAACGTGGTGCCTTTCCCGACTTCACTTTTTAAATCAATATGACCATGATGCTGCTCTATGTACTCTTTTGTAAGATTCAGACCTATCCCTGTTCCTTGTATTCGTCCATGACCGTTGCTTGTCCCTTTGTGAAATCTGTTAAATATTAGAGCAATATCTTCCTCGGTAATACCGTCTCCTGTGTCAGAAACCAATGTCTCGGCATATGGCCGGCTGTCCCTTTCAATAATATCAACTGTGACAGTAATGGTTCCGCCGTCAGAGGTGTATTTAAAGGCGTTTGATATTATATTGAATAGTGCTTTTTCAATCTTGTCGGCATCAAAATACATATATAGACTGTTGTCGGAATTTCTTATGAATGAGTATACGATTCTTCGTGCCGTGGCTTCTTCATAGAAATATTGATAAATCTGATATGTAAAAGAAATATATTCTCCAATCTTAAGCTCCAGCGGCATGGCATTGTTTTCATACTTATGTATATCCATAATCTGGTTTATGAGGCGGAGCATTTTGTCGCAGTTCTTTTTTATTATACTAAGCTGATATCTGTTCCTAGAGTCGGAACAACTGGATACCAGTTCGTCTATCGGGCCTATTATCAGCGACAATGGCGTCTTGAGCTCATGTGAGATGTTTTCGAACATCCTGGTTCTGATTCCGTTCATTTCTTCGGTTTTGTGGTGCTCAAGTTTTTCCAGCCTGAGTGCATTTTGTAATTTGAGACGAGTCTTGACAAAATGCCAATATGTCACGAATGCTGTGATTATGACTGACGTATATAATAAATATGCCCACCAAGTAGCCCACCAGGGGGTGTTGATGACGATATCTATTGTCTTGTATGTGTCTGACCAGACTCCGTCCGGATTACATCCAGTTACAGAGAAGGTGTATTTGCCTGGCTTCAGATTTGAATAATGTGCATAATTCTTTGAGCCGCCGGTGTTCTGCCAGAACCTGTCGTAACCGTCAAGTTTGTATCTGTATTTGTTGTCAAGTGGTGAAGAATAGTCCAGAAGCGAAAAGAATATGGTAAAGGAATCCATATTGTGTTTTAGACGGATGCTTTTTAAGTCGTTGATGTCTTTCATCAGAGGATTCCACGGATGCATGATGGAACCGATAGCTGTTGTTTCACTTTGCAGGTCTATGTCAGAAAATACAAGCGGTGCCGTTGTCTTGTCAACATTTATTTCCGAGGGATTGAAATGTATGAAACCCCCGTTTCCGGCGATATACTGATAACCGTTGCTGTCAGTACAGCTACTGTTCCCGGAAACGAAGTTCATCCCGAAAAGCCCGGTCAGGTCGCAGATAATCTCTTCCGTCATTGTGGCATAGTTGTAAACCAGAAGTTTATTGCCGGATGTAAGCCATACCCGGTTATCATCTACAGAGAATATGTTCAGTATGGTCGTGTTCAGGTCCGGATATTGATTGTGTCTGGTGACTTTCCCTGTTCTGATGTCAAGTTGACACAGACCGGAGTCTGTACCTATCCATAATGAACCGTATCTGTCGGGAAACAGGCAGTATATCCTGTCGCTGCATATGGTTTCCGGGTCATTCCCTACTACCTTGAAGTACCTGAAAGTACTGTCTTTTACGTTGTATTCTATAAGTCCTTTATTGTGACTTCCGATCCAGATGTTTCCGTACTTGTCTGTTCTTACACTTCCGATGTCGTTGTTGCCTGACTCTATAATGTCGGTTACATATATGGATTTTATGTCTATGTTTTTTACTGATTTTCTAGTGTCGGTTTCCGGTGAGATGATACAAGCTCCACTATTGATATTGGTTATAATATTGCCTGAAGAGTCTTCTGTGAGTTCATAGATGTATTTAAGTGGATTATCTTTCGTCTGTGTTTCAACCTTTACGAAACGGTCCCTGTCCTTGTCGTAATAACACAACCCGTCATTGGTGCCGGCCCATATTATCCCTCTGCTGTCAGCCAATATGGCTTTTGACACATCATGTGAAAGACCTCCTGATATTGAGTTATAGTATCCGAGCAGTTGCATTTCCCTGTTATAGTGGAAAATGCCTGTTTTTGTCGCCAGCCAGTATCCGTCAGTTGTTACAGCGATATCATAGACAAAAAGGTCCAAGAGTTCCCCTCCGTTATCCACGACCGTCCTTTCATATTTGATCTGCTTTCTGTTTTTGTCCAGCATAGCTATGCCGTTGTCAGTGCTAAGCCATATACAGTCTTGTCTGTCTTTGTATATATCCCATATTGCCTGGTCCGGAAGGGAAAAATCCGAAAGCAGAGATGAACTGTATCTGGAGAATGTCTTTGAATCGATATCCATTGCTGACAATCCGTTTCCGGTTCCTATGAGCAATGTATTTTCATTGTAAAGCGCTAATCCATGAATGTCATTATTGGCCAGACCGCAGAATTCGCTGCGATAGAATTCCATGGTTTCTGTATCAGTATGCATTATTGCAAGTCCGTTTGATGTCCCGATATATATTACACCGGATAATGGATCCGGCATATACAGGACATCTATAAGATTATTGTATGAGTCATTCTGATACTGTTTCCTTGCAACAAAATGTTTGGAACTGTTGTCTTTGATATTTAGCTTGTATAGTCCGTTGAAAGTACCTACCCAAAGGATGTCAGGAGGTTGGATGCATAGGGCGCGTATCTCGTTGCCCGTATCGCTTGAAACATGTTCGGTAAAAGAATAGTAATCTATCTCGTTGTCCCTTTTGTCATATTTCACAAGTCCTTCATATGTGCCGATCCAGATTGACCCCATATTGTCATCATGTATGCACGTGACACGTAGATCCCTAACTAACTTGGATCGGCCGTTAGCCGGACTAAGACGTTTGAAACTGTCAGAGTCCTTGTCATAAATACATACACCCTGGTCGCACCCTATCCATAAGACACCTTCGGAATCTAATGCGAGGCAGTTGATCATGGAGGAGCTGAGGCTTGTGGAGTCTTCAGGGTCATGAGTGAAAACTTTGAAGTTTACTCCGTCCCACCGGTTCAGGCCATTGTCTGTCCCGAACCATATAAAGCCATCGGAGTCCTGGATGGTACAGGATACCCGCCTGTGGGAGAGGCCGTCAGTCGTGGAAATCCTGTTAAAGTATAGGTTCAATGTCTCCCTTTCCTTCGCGAATACCGCAAAGCAAGTTAGGCAGAATAGGAGAATAGAGAATAAGTGTTTCAAGCTATGTGGTTTTATGTTTTTACAATATAAAAATATCAATAATTTTCATATAAGACAAATGGAAAAACTTGATTTCTGCCAATGATAATCCCGTTACAGTTTTTAATAAATATGTATCAGATTCTATGAAGACGTCATTATAACTTTGAAACACCATAATTAAAACACTAAAAACAGAAATTTATGAGTCAATGTAAACAACAATCGGATCCGGTATGCCGGTTGTTCCGGCGTCTTGCTGTATCGCTTGCGGTCCTGGCGTATGCGCCTTTTCTGGCCTATGCCCAGGAAATGGACCTGAAAGGGTCGGTTACGGATTCAGATGGTGAACCTCTTATCGGGGCATCGGTGTTCATCAAGGATACTGATATCGGAGTGATAACGGATCTTGACGGCAGATTCAGCATCACTGCTTCAAAGGGAAATGTCCTTGTTGTATCGTATATCGGGTTTGCCACGACTGAATATACGGTAGACTCTATGGATGATGTCAGCATAATTCTTACGGCAGCCGGTCTTAACCTTGATGAAGTTGTGGTGATAGGTTACGGCACCCAGAAAAAGGAGACTCTTGTCGGTTCTGTAGCTACAGTCAAAAGCAAAGAACTCGTGCAGGCTCCGGTGGCAAATATAAGTAACGCCTTGGTGGGACGTGTCCCGGGACTGTCATCAGTGCAGGCCAGCGGTGAACCGGGAGATAACTCATCCTCTATCTATATACGTGGTGTGGCAACCTTGAATTCAGAAGGTACATCCCCTCTTATCATGATAGACGGTGTTGAGTCAACAATTGCAACGATGAACGCTATTGATGCAAATGATATAGCATCCATGAGTGTCCTCAAGGATGCGTCAGCTACAGCTGTCTATGGTGTAAAGGGGGCGAACGGGGTTATCCTGATAAATACAAGGCGAGGAAAGGAGGGAATGGCAAAGGTGGACCTTTCATACCGTTTCGGAGTTACTGAACTTGTCTCGAAACTTGATCTTCTGGGCTCTGCAGAATATGCGATTCTCAGAAATGAGGCCATACGGAACGATGCAGATCCTTCAAAAGAGATGTTCCTTTTTTCAGAGGAGGACATATGGAAGTTTGCCAACGGAAAAGATTTTACACAGGCTGAAATATGGGGAAATTTTCCATGGCTTCCGGAAGAACAGAAACTGGCGATATATAATTCACCGGCACTCTATTATACTGATAATGATTATTACGATATGACTTTCGGCGGATTGGCACCGCAGCATCAGGTGAATGTCAATGTGTCAGGAGGTTTCGAAAGGGTAAAATATTTTGCTTCTGTAGGTTATTACTCACAGGAAGGACAGTTCCAGAATGCAAAATATATGGATATAGATAATAATTCCAAATATAACAGATATAATTTCAGAACAAATCTTGATATAGAAGCAGCAAGTAGATTGGCGATTTCGATAGATTTCAGTGGAATTATATCTACATCGGCGGGAATACTCGGTTCCGCCCAGGATGGTGACCCGACCAGTCAGTATGCCAGGCATAAGGCGATGCTTGGGGCAATATTTTCTTCTCCTCCTTACAATGGTTCCGGAATTATAGACGGCAAGCTTGTAAACGGGTTCGTGTATGACAGGTTCAACGAGATAAACGACAAGGGGTGTTCCGGATGGTCCCCTATGGCCAATCTGCTTACGCGTCCTTTGATGACGACTACGCAGACAGACATAAGTGCGACAGTCCGGCTGAACCACAGTATGGACTACTTGACCGATGGCCTTTCGCTCAGCGGAACGTTCTCATACAGCGACTGGCAGAAGAAAGGTGTGATTACCACCAATGCAAATGTTCCTCAATGGAGAGCCATGAGAAATCCTGATAATCCTGCGGAGATCCTTTTCATAGGCGGGACCTTGCAGCCGAGTACTGTTGAGGACCAGCAGTACAAGAGCAAATGGAACCGTATGTATATGGAGGCTAAGCTGGATTATAACAGGACATTCGGAAAGCATAATGTCACAGGACTCGTCCTTTACAATGCCCAATTGACCAATGCCCCGTATTTTGCATTCCAGGTGCCGGAAGGAAGAATCGGCCTGGTAGGAAGGGCTACATATAATTACGACCAGCGCTATATGTTCGAATTCAATATGGGATACAACGGCTCGGAGAACTTTGCTCCAGGCAAGAGATTCGGCTTTTTCCCGGCAGTATCGGCAGGATGGATACTTACGAACGAACCGTTCTGGAAAGAAAACGTATGGGTGTCGCTTGTAAAGATAAGGGGCTCTTATGGCGAAGTGGGCAATGACCAGATCGGCGGCAGCAGGTTCCTGTATCTTCCTAGTACCTGGTCCATCAGCAATGATATGGTAGAGTCCGGATATTGGTGGGGAAACGGGAACGGTTCGGCTTCCGATATGTATTATCAAGGGGCAAAGGAAAGTACTATAGGCAATCCGGATGTGACATGGGAACGCGCCAGAAAGACAAATGTCGGACTGGATCTAGGTTTTTTCAAGAACCGGCTTTCCGTTGTCTTCGATTATTTCAACGAGGACAGGGACAAGATCCTGACACAGTATCTTAGCCAGACCAACCTTACAGGAGCCTCGTATCCTCCCGGAAATATAGGTAAGGTCAATAACCATGGCTTTGAAGTCCAGGTCGCCTGGTCCGATTCCATCGAGGATTTCTTCTATACCATAGGCGGTAGTTTTTCATACGCCAGGAACAAGATACTTTTCATGGATGAACCGGCTTATGCATATCCGTGGATGAATACTACCGGCTTTTCGGTAGGACAGTATAAAGGTGTCCAGAGTGAAGGATTCTATAACAATGACGCTGAAGCAAGCAACAGACCGTACGTTCAGGAAGGCGGGAATGTTGTACATGCCGGGGATATCCGTTTCGTAGATATTGATGGTGACGGGGTTATCAATGACAAGGACTATATTCCGATAGGTTATTCAAATCTTCCAAGGATAAATTACAATATCACTCTCAATGCCGAATGGAGAGGAATCTATCTGTCGGCGTTGTTTGTCGGTACGGCCCAGGGCTCTATGCAGATGGCAGACTTCTATATATTGAATCCTTTCTATATGAATAACGGTGTTGCCTTGCAATGGCATTATGATACGAGATGGACACCGGAAAGGGCAGCTGCCGGAGAGAATATCGAATTCCCAAGGGCATCGATGACTACATACAATACCCAGAACAAGCTTCCTAATGATCTGTGGATCCGATCTTCACAGTTTTTCAGACTGAAAAACCTCGAAGTCGGTTACTCTTTGCCGAAAAAATGGATAGAGAAAGCAAGGATGAGCAATGTCAGGATATATTTCAGCTCAAACAATCTTTTTACATGGGGAAGCCGGCTGCTGCCTGGATTTGATCCGGAACAAGCGGACCAGGGAGGAGCCTCTTCCGGATATCTTTATCCTCCTACAAGGAGTTATAACGTAGGCTTGAACATATCATTTTAATTCCAGGCTATGAAAAGAATCATATTGTTAACAGCATCTATATCCGTATTCGTATCCTGCATAGATTATTTCCTGCAGAAACCTCAAGGAAACGATCTCAGGGAAAACGATATCTTTACATCACGCGAACAAACCCTGTCTGCTATAGCGCAGGCATATCAGGATGCTTTATGCATGAATCTCCCGTATAATGACTGGGCAACGGGAACTCTCAGTCTGGTTTCAGGAGAGATCAATGCAAGGAAATTCTTATGGGAAACGTATAATATGGTCCAGAGGTCCGGGATGTCTGCAACTGGAAACACTATTGACGATTACGGCCGCAATTTCAAGGCTATAAGGACATGCTACCTTATCTACGACAATATAGACATTATGCCGGAATCAGAGATGAACGCCGAGGAGAAATCCTATGTGAAAGGGGAAATGCTTACTCTTGTGGCATACCGGTACTGCAGGATGTTTATCCAATATGGTGGAGTGCCTATAGTGGATGGACTTGTCGATCCGGGCAATTCGCGTATAGCCAGGGCGCCTCTTTCCGATGTCCTCGGCCATATTGTCAGGTTGTGTGATGAGGCTTTTTCCTTGCTTCCTGATTCATGGGAAGACAATTTCAAGGGACGCATCACGAAGGTTGTCCCGCTTGCCATCAAGGCCCAGGCATTGCTTTATGCAGCCAGACCTTTATTTAATACTGACACTCCGTACTTATCTATGGCAAACGCTTCCGAAAATGACAGGATATGTTTCGGGAATTATTCCGAAACCCGCTGGGAGGAAGCATACAAGGCGGCCGTAGCGGTGATAGATTATGGCGAGACCCATGGTTTTGAAATAATAGATACGGACAGCCCGCTTGATGATTACGGGACGGCTGTAGCTGTGCCGAACAATAGGGAAGTACTCCTCTTTTACAAGCATCAGCATGTCGCGGCACCTACCGGCAACGGTAATTTCTTCTATCCCCGTCATCAGAGTGGCGGTGCAAACGGTATGAGTCTCTACCAGTTGAAACAGTATTATACGACGGATGGAGGTGATGTCGTATGGCCGGAACCGGGAGACTCCTGGCTTCCTTTTTCTGATTTCCAGGCAAAAGTCGAAGCTTTGGAACCAAGATATTGGGCAAGTGCGGCACCTGCGGGGTATGCTGCAATGAATAATCCGGATGACTATTATTGGACACCGGCCGGAGGCCTGACATGGGCTTCAACCTGGGAAAATACCGCGCAGAATGAAGCTTGCGGCAGAAGAATCAAGTTCTGGTATAAGGCCGGAAACAGGGATTGGTTTGATTTCCCGATTTACAGACTCGCGTATTTTTACCTTGCAGCGGCGGAAGCTGCAAATGAAATGGGAGAGAATTCGGAATCTCTCAAGTATCTTAACAGGATAAGGGAACGTGCCGGTTTCGCAATCGGAATTTCGGAAAAAGACCAGACTGTCTTGCGGAGTATCATACAGCGGGAATGGGCCATAGAATTCTATGATGAAAACAACCGTCTTTTCGATGTCAAACATTGGAAACTGCCGGATATAGGTAACGGAATAATCGGCGGGACGAAATATGTGACCGAGTTCCAGTATGTCAACGGAACGTACGGGACTGATCCAAGTACATACAGCGGTTATAAGGTAGCTGCTGTCTATGACGGATACTGGGCTGCGAATCAGTACCTTAATCCATTCCCTACAGATGAGGTGGCAAAGGGGTATCTTGGAACGGCCCCGGCAAACGGCCAGAATCCCGGATATTGATGTATAATCCTAACCAATTGAAATTCATAAACGTATGCAGACCTTTAGAAATATAAAGAACTTAGGCTTATGTCTTGGTCTGATGCTGGTTCCTGCCCTGGAAACCATGTCACAGGAAAAGGCCGGTAAGGCAAAAGCTTCTCCTGAAATCATGTTCAGGGAAGATGCCCTGCTGACTACATCAGCCATAACTGAAATTTCCGGACAAAAACTTGCCAAGACTCCTACTACCAATATCATGAATACTTTTTATGGTTATGGAACAGGCTATTATCTGCAGGAGGGAAGCGGAGCACCGGATGACAATGCCGCATGGCTGAAGATCAGGGGACTCGGGACATTCAATTCGGCAGACGGCTATACTGTATTTGTTGACGGTTTCCAGACGGATATGTCTTATGCACAAAGACTGCTGCCGGCTGAAATTGAAAATATATATATATTGAAAGATGGAGCCGCTCTTTCTACCTTTGGTATGAAAGGCTCCAATGGGGTCTTGTGGATAGAGACAAAGAAAGGTCATTCAGGAAAACCGGAAGTGGATTTTAATTTCAGGCAGGGATTCCAGCGGCCTCTTGTAATTTCCAGGCCTTTGAATTCTGCCGGATATGCCATGTATTATAATGAGGCATATAGCAATGATGCCGGAGGTAAGGCCTGGACTCCTTATTATAGCGACGAGCAGATTGCGGCATACAAAAATGGAGAAGGACCGGATGTAGACTGGTACAAAGAAGTTCTTAAAGAAGATCCTGCCTTATTTACCTCTGCGGATATATCGTTCAGCGGGGGAACCTCGAATATGAAATATTTTGCCGTTTTGGGATATATGAACAATTCCGGTTTCATAGACAACAAGAGAGATAAAGACAGGCATTTTTCAAATACGACATATCAGCAATATACGTTAAGGACGAATTTTGAGGTGTCTTTTCTGAAAATATTTGAAGCGTATATAGGTGTCGGGGGATATATCGCTGACAGGTCAGCTCCGAATTATGATATCGCAACTTTGTTCGGGAACCTTGAGTCATATCCGGCCAATATATACAACCCGTATGATTCGGATCTGATAAATCCTGACGGAAGCCGGAGATGGTCAGGGACGGCGGTGCATCCGGACAATCCGCTTGCTTCTGTCAAAGGACTTGGCACCAGGTCGAGCCGGGACAGGTCTGTGCAGGCCAATTTCAGGTTGAAGGAAAAACTGGATTTTATAACAGAAGGGTTGTACCTGGAAGAGGCGGTGTCGTTTTCAAATTGGATCAGGGGCAGCAAGACTGTCAGCAGAAATTATACGAGGTGGTATGACGGGGTTGAACAGACTTCAGACAGGGATGCCAGCTATACTATAAGCGATGATTATGGAACAAATATGTGGAAGTGGATTCAGCTCAGGGCCCAGCTCGGCTATGACAGGAAATTCGGAAGTCATTCTGTAACCGGTGCTTTAAAATACGAACAATACAGCAGGATGGTAGATGCCGACATGAACCAGTATGGATTTCCGGGATACCTTGAGGATAACCTGCAGATGAATTATGCATATCAGAATATCGCTGGAAGATTCAGATATTCCTATGATTCCAGATATGTTGCAGAATTCGGTTTCGCATATAGCGGCTCCGATAATTACATGAAAGGCAACAGATTTTCATTCTATCCGTCCGTATCTGCTGCATGGATCGTCTCGAATGAGAATTTTCTAGAAGACACGGAATCAATAAATTTATTGAAAATAAGGGCTTCATGGGGACAGTCAGGATACGATTACAGTTCATACGGAAGATATCTGTATGATGTCACGTGGACGACTGATGGCGGTTATCCTGTAGGTGGCTTGGATAACAGCGAACCTGGATGGATAAATGCTTTGACTCCGTCGTATCTTGCCAATCCGGAAATAACATCGGAACGGAATACCAGGTACAATGTGGGCGTGGATGCCAGATTTTTCAATGCATTTGACGTTAATATTGATGCTTTTCTAGAGGATCGCACCGGCATAGTTGTCAGGGATCAGACTTACTCTTCTGTCGTCGGTCTGGATGCTCCTTTTGTCAATGCCGGAAAAGTCGTGACGAAAGGTCTGGAATTAAGTCTTGGGTATGACCGGAAAATCGGACCGGTTGAACTTTGTTTCGGTTTTAGAGGAACATACATTACAGATAGGGTGGATTTCAATGGAGAGATTCCTGCTGCTTCTGCTGCTGCCGATCCTGTTGGTCATCGGATATGGACATACTTCGGATATGAAGCAGACGGTTTCTATACGGAAGATGATTTTGGCCCTGACGGAAACCTTAAAACAGGATTGCCGGTTCCATCATTCGGTCATGTCCAGCCTGGTGATGTAAGATATAAGGATCTGTATCCTGACGGTATTATAAATGAAAGAGACAAGACGAAGATCGGAAACAGGAACTTTCCGGCACTTTATTATTCTGTCCTGGGTTTTGTTTCATACAAAGGTTTCGATTTCAGTTTCGTGCTTCAGGGGACTGGTGGCTCTGATGTGAATCTGTTGGATGCCCGTAGCAAATTTGTCCCGTTTGAAAATTATTCCACTGTGTACGGTTATGCGGATAAGTCATGGGCATATTATCCTGAGCAGGGAATTGACAGACGTGCGGGAGCCGAATTCCCCAGACTTTCAACTGTGACCAATTCTAATAATAGCCAGGCGTCTTCTTTGTGGATCAGAAACGGGGCATATTTAAAATTACGCAACGTAGAATTGGGTTATACTTTCCCGAAAAGATGGCTGGAAAAGATCAGAATGAGAAATCTGAGGATATATGTAAATGCTGTCAATCTATTTACTGTCAGTGAACTATACTGTAAGTACGATGTCGATCCAGAGCGCTTGACAGGATACCCGGCTGTCAAGTCAGTGAATATAGGGCTAACATTCGGATTTTAAATTGTTTGAAATGAAAAAGAATATAATTCCGTTTTTTTTGATATGTCCATTTGTTCTGTCCTGTGATTATCTGGATACGAAGTATGATATGGATATAACCACGGAGATGGTAGAATCCGATTATACGAAAGTAGCCCAGATCGGACAGAGCGTATATGCATATGTAAAGTCCGGTCTTTGGGAATTGGACGGGAATCTTTCAGCCGCCAGATCCGATGAAGCCGTACAGACGACGCCAGGTTTGACAGTAAGCCTGTATAACAATGGCAGTTGGGATGATTTGACTAATCCGGAGAATTATCTTTATGATGAATTTTATAAAGGTATCCGAAACGCGAATTATTTCCTGGAATATTCCGCCGATTACAAAGAGCTGCTGCTTGTGAATAGAGATACTATATCTGACGGTGGCAAAGAATACAGGCGGGATATTGACAATATCCGGTGGATGAGGGCGGAATCCAGGGTGGCACGTGCATATTATTATTTTGAATTGCAGAAAAGATACGGAGGAGTCCCCCTCGTCACGGAATCTCTGACAGACAATAAGTTTTTCCCGAAGAGTTCGTATGAAAGGATAACAGATTACATAGTATCTGAAATTGACGGGAGCATAGACTCCCTCCGGCTTACATGGCAGAACAGTTACGGTACTGTGGAAGGTGACAAGACAAGAGACGGACGTTTTACTGTAGGGGCAGCTCTGGCTTTGAAATCCCGAGCCCTGCTCTATGCTGCCAGTCCGCTTAACAACCCCGAAGGAGACAGGGAAAAATGGAAGGATGCAGCCAATGCCGCCTATGAAGTGATTTCAATGAACCAGTATTCTCTTGATGACAGTTATTCTGACCTTTTTGTAGGTGCTGCTGCATTGGGCTCTCCTGAAATTATCATGGCATACCGTCATAGTCCCGAGAACACATTGGAAAAGAACAATTATCCGATAGGGACGCCTGGAGGAAACAGCGGTATTACCCCGTCCGAAAATCTTGTGTCCGCATACGAATATGTAGGGGAGCATGATTCCGGTTCTTCAAGATATGAAAATCTGGATCCGCGTTTCTATGCAACGATAGTCTACAACGGATGCGAGTGGAACGGAAGGATTATTGATATATCGAAGAACGGACAGGATTCGTATCTGAACAATCAGTCATCAAAAACAGGATATTATCTGAAGAAATTCATGGCTCCGAACCTATATTTGCAGCAGGACGAGATGGAACGGCATATATGGCCGATATTCAGGTATGCTGAAGTCTTGCTTAATTATGCAGAAGCGATGAATGAAGCGTTCGGGCCGGATGGTCTCAACGGGAAATCATTGTCTGCAAAGGATGCGCTCAATATGGTAAGGTCACGGCCAGGAGTCAATATGCCTCTTGTCACGACTTCTGACAAAGATGAATTCCGTAAGGCGGTAAGGCATGAAAGGCAGATAGAGCTGGCTTTTGAAGGACACAGGTACTGGGATCTTGTCCGTTGGAAAGAGGGTGATGTTCTATCCGAAGACATATTAGGTGTCAGGGTTTCAGATGATGTATCTCCTGTCGGATATGAAAAGATTGTTGTGGAGAAAAGGGTATTTACTGTTCCGAAGATGTACCGCTATCCGTTCCCTTATTATGAGGTGCAGCGGTCAAACGGAATCCTTGAACAGAACCCGGGATGGTAATGGATAAAATTAATTGTTATATTTTATGAAAATGCGTCTGATAAATATTCTTTCGGGGTTTTCAGTTATTCTGGCTTTGGCTGTATCCTGTGAGGAAAAGCTGGATTGGGGCAACACTTATGTGTATATGCCACAGGCTTCTATCCTGGATGGAGGTGTAACCCATAATTATCCTGTGCCTCTGGATAACAATCCGACAACCAGGAATTATCTTATTGATGATAATGGGGACTTGCTTGTTACTCTTGGGGTTTATAGGTCAGGTCTGCAGACCTTGGAGTCGTTTTCAGTTGAAGTGTATGCAGATACGGGTGCAGATATATCAGGAGACGGTAATTTGATACTTCCCGATGGATATTGGTCTCTCCCTGAGACAGTTACTGTGCAGGATGGTCAGAGAGAAGCGATATTCTATCTAAGAGTGTATATGGAAAAATTGCAGCAGGACTTTCCGGATTATTTTGACAAAACCCTTGTATTGGCTGTAGGAATAAGAAATCCGTCGAAGTACCAGCTCAATGAGTCCTTGTCCAAGACAATTGTTATGGTAGATTGTGTGAAATTTTTTGAGGTGCCTCCTCCACCTGAACTTGTACCGGGTGGGCAGTTCAATGACTCCGACAAGCAGTATTGGCACTATGCGGATGCATCCGGCACTTATGCGGAAGGCGAGATTTTTGTCATCGCCGATGGTAAGCTGACAATAAACGCAGGCGGATATTATGACAATCTTGTAGGAGAATATTGGGTCGAACTTAATGAGACTCTTGTCCCTGGCCGTACATATGAACTTACGATGGAGGTAACAGCAAGTGGCGGGGGCGTCAATGGAGAATTCAATGTCGGCCTTGCACCGGAGCATAGTGAAGACGGATACCGGTATCCGATTAAAAACAAGGTCGAAAACGGGGCTTCACTCGACTATAAGGATTATTTCTTTGCCAGTCTTGGAGGATGGGGTGCAACAGATCCTTTGACAAATCCATTTAGCGGCAATCTCCCTGAAGATGCACCGTATGTTGCTGGCTTTGTTCCGGGATCGTCCAGGTTCGTGGCAGGTGAAAACCAGAAATTCCTTTGTCTGCAAGGTTGCGCATGGGCAGGAACCATAGGAGTCATAACTATAGACAATATAAGTCTGAAGGAAGTACGTTGATTGATATGGCATCCTTTTATAGATTATTTTACCTGTTATCCGCCATTGCCCTTTTGTACTTGGATGTATCCGCTGCAGAAAGTTCTGTCGAAATGGACGGTGATAGGATTGTCATGAGGAATTCTTTCATCGTGCGTGAGTTTTCTGTTGCTGATGGATTCCATACTGTCAGTTTCCGCTCTGTGGTATCCGGGATTGAATATTCGTCTCCTGTGTCCGTCGAATTCAGCATGGATGTCGATGGCGCACGGTATGATGGCAGAAGCTTTGGTTTCAGTGGTTATGAGGTGACGGATTTCATGGATTGTAAGATGCTTGAAGTGATTCTTGACGGAAATGAAGAAATTGAGGATATCGTTGTCCGGTTAAGATACTGGATTTATGATGATAGTCCTGCTGTCAGGAAACAGATTGAGTTGACCAATAAGACTGGACGTATCCTGAAACTGGAAAATCTGGATGTCGAGTCTTTGTATCTTGTCCCGGAAGAAATGTACATGACCAACATATATGCAAATTACGGAACGAATATTACCAGGATCCCGTATGTCGGAGATTGTTATGATCCTGCTGTCTTGGTTTACAATGAAATACATAAGGAAGGCATATTGCTTGGCAATGAGGCTCCGGGCGTACTGAAAAGGACATCCTGTTATGAGAAGGACTGTATTGTAAACATAGGTATGGGGCGTTCAGGGGAAGACTATCCTTTCAGAACGTATCTTGAGGATGGAAAGTCCTTTGTTTCACCTTGTGCCTTTATTATTTTTTCTTCCAGAGACAAGTGGCAGGATTGTTTTGAGCTGGAACTCGGTGATTTCGTCAGGGAGCATTTAGGGATAAGTCTGTTCGAAAGGAATTCATATCCGCTTTTTTTCTATTGTACGTGGATTCCTTTCATGACGAATATCTCAGACTCCCTGGTCATGAGCCTGGCTGATCATCTTTCTCAGACAGGGGCGGATGTGCTTATAATTGACGATGGCTGGTATGACTGCCTCGGAGATTATAACAATCATCCGGAGAAGTTCCCTGGGGGAATGCAGGCAGTGTGCCGGTATATCAGGTCCAAAGGCCTTATACCAGGTATGTGGTTTTCATTATCGACAATAAGCCGGGATAGTGAAGTATTCCGCGATCATCCGGAGTGGGCGGTCACTGCGGAAGATGGAATACCTGCAAATCTTCACAATTCTGACAGTACCAAGGTTACAATGTCTCTGTGTAGCGGCTGGTATGATTATATTCTCGGCAAGTTAAGGCATTATATCAGGACTTGCCGTCTGGGATATGTGAAACTTGATTTCGCTATGGCTGCATCGGCATACAGGACAGATGCGGCAGACAGTGGTGATTATTCCGCGAAAAACGGGTATATCGACAGGGAAAGTTCTTTCTGGTCGTTGTATCAGGCCGCTATATACCTGTTTGATGCTCTGAAATCAGAATTTCCTGATTTGATTGTGGATTGTACTTTTGAATTATGGGGAAAATACCATCTTGTCGATTATGCATTACTCCAGCATGCCGATGTGGACTGGCTTACAAACTATGAGTTTCCGGCTCCGGAAGGACCGGTGTCGATACGTCAGATAAACCATGACAGGTCAAGGGTTGTGCCGGTACAGACAATGATGGTGGGTAACCAGCTTATTGACAGTGATCTATATCAATTTACCTTTCTGTCACTGGCATCGGGAGTACAACTGATGTGCGGAGACCCAAGAAATCTTGATCGGGGACAGAAAAAGTGGCTCATGGATATTTCCGGATGGCTTGAACGGATGGATGAAAAATATTCGTATACTGAATATGCGTATCGTAGCGATATATTCGGCCGTCCGACAGTTTCCGGATGGGATGGATGTTACAGATTCAACCCGGATAAACAGGGCGGTGTATTGTTTTTTTACCGGAGTGGATCACTTACAGATACGGAAGTTTACCCTCTCATCCTTCTGGAAAAGGAGGCCAGATACAGACTGTCTGCTCCAGACGGGTCGGTATTCGGAGTCTTCAGCGGAGCAGACCTGCTTACATCGGGAATAGAGATACATATAGAAGAAAAATTCGGGGCTGTGTTGCTGGAAATTGAAAAAGTCGACTGAAAAATTAGTACCTTCGTATTTCTGTCTGTATTCCATACGCGGCATCGGATAGCCGCAATCCTTATTTGGAAACAATAGGCGGAACATTAAGTATAAAGGAGGAAATATGGTAATAAGCGGAAAGGATCTTTCAGCCAGACTGAAAGAAGACATGAGGCAGGAAGTGTCGACATTCCCTGAAAAATACGGGAGAGTGCCTCATCTTGTGGTGATATTGGTTGGGGACGACCCGGCAAGTGCTTCGTACGTGAAAGGAAAGGCGAAAGCTTCGGAATTTGTCGGAATACGGAATACCACTGTCCTGAAGCCTGATACGATTTCCGAGGAAGAGCTTCTGGAACTGATACAAAAGCTTAATGAAGATGAATCAGTGGACGGAATACTGGTACAGCTGCCGCTGCCCGGACATATTTCCGAGGCTAAGGTCATCGAGTCCATAGACAAAAGTAAGGATGTGGACGGCTTCCATCCTCTTAACGTGGCGGCACTCTGGCAGAAACAGTCATGTACCCTGCCATGTACGCCGAAAGGGATCATCAAGATGCTGAAGTTCGCCGGAGTGGAGATCAAGGGCAAGCGGGCTGTAGTGATAGGCCGCAGCAATATTGTCGGACTGCCGGTGGCGAAGCTTCTGCTGGATGAGAACGCGACGGTCACCATAGCCCACAGCCGTACCCGAAACCTTCCGGAAGTGACCCGTGAAGCGGATATACTTGTCGTGGCTATAGGCCGGCCCCGTTTTGTCACGGCAGAAATGGTTTCCGACGGGACTGTGGTCATAGATGTCGGAGTTAACCGGGATCCTGAAACCGGAAAACTCTGCGGTGACGTTGATTTCGCTGCGGTAGAGCCGAAAGCCTCAGTCATTACACCGGTGCCGGGAGGGGTAGGCCCGATGACCATCTGCTGCCTGATGGAGAACACGATAGAGTGTTTCCTCCGCAAACAGTAAGGATGTCTCAACGCATCAACGGGGCCACGGATTCGCGGAGGATCATTTCAGGCGACAGCTCTATCTGCGAACGGATCTCCTTGTGGCCGGATATGCTCTCGTGCAGGAGCTTCACCGCCATCTTGCCCATCTCGTCGACCATCTGCCCGATACGGGTTATGGACGGCTCGAGATAATCGAGATACATATTGTTGTCATACGATACAAGTGATATGTCATCAGGGATTTTCATCCGGGCTTCCCTGATGGCTCTTATTGCGCCCAGGCCTATGGTGTTGCTCAGGGCGAAGATTGCCGTAGGCCTTTTTTCATTGTTGAGCAGAAGTTTCGTCTCGAGATACCCGTTCTGTACGGAGAACTCGTTCCCGACGATTGTCGCCCTGTCTTCAAGACCGTTTTCTTTCAGGACACTCAGGTAACCTTCTATCCTCTTTTTATTGGGAGTGGCTGTCGGAGGTCCCTGGATACAGGCGATGTCGCGGTGCCCGTTCCTTATAAGCAGGGAAGTCGCAAGGCAGCCTCCCTGGAAATTGTTCGTGACGACGTACGGAAGAGGAGAGTTCTCGTAATACCTGTCTACCAGTATCACCGGAACGCACTGGTTGTTCGTCTGCTCCAGATATGCGGGGTCGTTCCCGCACGGGACGATGATGATCCCGTCTACCGGACGTGAGATAAGCGTGGTGATGGAGGAGTTCTGCAGTTCCTCGTCTTCCTTGGTGTCGGACACGAGGGTGGTATATCCGCATTTCTGGGCCTCGGAAATGATCACGCTCGCTATTTCCGCGAAATACGGATTGGACAGGGAAGGGACGAGAAGCCCTATTGTCTGTGTGTGATTCTTGCGCAAATTTTTTGCAACGAGATTCGGGGTATAGCCGCACCGCTCGGCTTCGTCGAGAATTATGTCCACAGTCTCTTTCGAGATTCGGCTTGAATATGCCTTATTGTTTAATACTCTTGAAATTGTGGATTTGGAAAATCCCGTATTCCTGGCTATTGTGTCTAATGTGGTCTTCATGTCTGCCGGATTTTCAGTGTTGCACAAAATTATGAAAAGTTTCGCTAAAATGTATGCAAAAAAGTGAAAATTTCTTTTTGGATATATGAGTTTATTAAATTTTATTGGATAAGTTTGTGCAAGAATAACACTGAAGTATAACCATAGATCCAGAAATGAAACCAAAAAGGATTTTAGTCATAGGCAGCAGCAATACGGACATGACCGTAAAGGCTCACAAGCTGCCGTCTCCTGGAGAGACCGTACTGGGCGGCTCCTTCAGCATGGGATATGGAGGCAAGGGAGCAAACCAGGCCATCGCGGCCAAGAGGCTCGGCGGTGATGTGTCCTTTGTCTGCAAGGTCGGCAGGGACTCCTTCGGGGAAATGTCCCTGGCGAAATACAGGTCGGAGGGCCTGGACATTTCCGGGATCCTGTATTCCGGCCGCCCTTCCGGCGTCGCCCTCATCACGGTGGACGCCTCTGCCGAGAATTCGATAGTCGTGGCGTCCGGTGCCAACGCCGACGTCACTGTACAGGACATGCGCGACCTCGCTCCTGTGATCGCTGCATCCTCTATCCTGCTCCTGCAGCTTGAAATCCCGCTCGATGCCGTGGTCGAGGCTGCGAGGATAGCATACGGTGCCGGGGTCTATGTGGTCCTGAATCCTGCCCCTGCCTGCGGGAAGAGCCTGCCGGAGGAACTTTACAGGTATGTCTCCCTAATAATACCGAACGAGACGGAAATCTCTCTGCTGACAGGCATCTGCGCGGACAGTGTGGATTCGGCCCATACGGCTGCGCTCCGGTTGAGGTCAAGGGGGGCGAGGTCGGTGATAGTGACCCTCGGTTCCAAAGGGTCACTGGTCTGCGGTGACGGGTCTGTCGAGCTGGTCCCGGCCAGGAAGGTCGATGCGGTGGATACTACCGCTGCCGGGGACACGTTCTGCGGTGCGTTGTGCGTAGCCTTGTCCGAGGGCAGGGGCATCGCGGAGTCGGTGAGGTTCGCCACGGCTGCTTCATCCCTGTCAGTCACCAGGATCGGGGCTTTGGATTCCATCCCTTTCAGGGCCGAGGTCAATGCGATTGCCTGAAAACGGGAATGACGGCCTGCATGCCTCCCGGGCATGACAGGTCCTGGATATGGATTATAACTGCTAAATTAATAACTGTAATATGTTCATTGTCAAAAGTTACGCTTTGGCCGTGGTGTTCTGTTTCATCACGATGCTGTGCTGGGGTTCGTGGGGGAATACCCAGAAGCTTGCTGCCAGGAACTGGCGCTACGAGCTCTTCTACTGGGATTATGTCATCGGGATGGTGATATTCTCGCTCCTGATATGCTTCACGATGGGCAGCTTCGGTGACGGAGGGAGGCCTTTCGTGGAGGATTTGCGGCAGGCTGACGCCGGCTGCCTCCTGAGTGTGGCCCTCGGCGGGGTCATCTTCAATGCGGCCAATATCCTTCTCTCTGCCTCGACTTCCATTGCAGGGCTTTCCGTAGCCTTCCCTCTCGGGGTGGGGCTCTCGCTTGTCCTCGGGGTCATAATCAACTATATCGGTGCACCGAAAGGGAATCCCGTGATACTTTTCATCGGCGTTGCTCTCATTGTCATCGCCATCATCTGCAACGGCATAGCGTCCGCAAGGACCGTGAAAACCGGCTCCGGCAGCCGGACACCCGGCGGACAGAACGCCAAGGGGCTTGCCCTCGCTGTCGCCGCAGGCGTCCTGATGTCTTTCTTCTACCGCTTTGTCGCCAGGGCGATGGACCTGGAGAATTTCGAGAATCCCGCCCCGGGGATGCTTACCCCGTATACGGCCATCTTCGTCTTTTCCATAGGTGTCCTCCTGAGCAATCTTGTCTTCAACACCCTTGTGATGAGGTATCCTTTTACAGGAGGAAGGGTCCATTACCGGGAATATTTCTCCGGTAGCCTGTCCACTCACCTGACAGGTATGCTCGGAGGTGCCGTCTGGTGCCTGGGCACCGCATTCAGCTACATCGCCTCCGGACAGGCCGGGGCTGCCATCTCCTACGCCCTCGGCCAGGGTGCGCCAATGGTTGCCGCCGTCTGGGGCGTGTTCATCTGGAAGGAATTCAAGGGGGCAGACCGGAAGACCGGCATCCTGCTTTTCCTGATGTTCGTCTTCTTCATTGCAGGCCTGGCCTCGATTATAATTTCAGGGGGAAACTGACGTTGTGCCAGGCCTGGCAACCCTATCATTAACGACAAACTGTCAACCAACATAATCATGAAAAAGTTACTAGCATTTATTTTTTTGCTGTGGGGCGGTACCGCGGCAACGTCTCTGGCTCAGGACTCCGTATCGGGCACGGTGACTGACAAGAGCGGAGAGCCTCTTGTCGGAGTGGTGGTGACCGTACCGGAAAGCCCCGTACCGATGGGAGCGACTACTGACCTTGACGGCCGTTACGTCCTCCAGAGTGTTACGGCAGATGCGGAACTCGAATTTTCCCTGCTCGGTTACCGTACCGTTACCGTCAAAGTTACCGGTGCCGTAGTCGATGTCACCATGGAAGAGGACAGCGAGCTTCTCGACGAAGTCGTGGTCGTCGGGTTCGCCACACAGAAGAAGGTGAACCTGACGGGTGCGGTCAGCACCCTTGACGACGAGGCCATCGCTTCCGTCCCTGTACATAACCCGGTACTCGCCCTCCAGGGCCAGATCCCCGGCCTTACCATCACGCAGAACAGCGGGCAGCTGTACAACAACGGCCCGTCCGTGCAGCTCAGGGGACTTGCCACCATCGGAGAAGGCTCTTCCGGCTCTGTCCTCGTCCTCATAGACGGGATGGAAGGCGACCTCACGAACCTCAATGCCCAGGACATAGAGAGCATCTCGGTGCTGAAAGACGCCGCGGCATCGTCCATCTACGGTTCCCGCGCCCCGTTCGGGGTCATCCTGGTGACGACGAAATCGGGAAAGAAAGGCAAGGCTTCCGTGAATTATAACAACAATTTCCGGTTCAAGTCTCCTATCAACATGCCGGATGTCGCCGATTCATATTCATGGGCGCTGTATTTCAATACGGCATCGAACAATTCCGGCCTCGGGGACGACATCAGTCCCGAGAGACTCCAGAGGATAAAGGACTATATGGACGGCAAGATTTCCTACAATACCATCCCTGCCGAAAACGGCCAGTGGGGAACGGCATACACCGAGGGAAACGACAATGTCGACTGCTACGACTTCTTCTTCAACAATCTTACGACGGCCCAGGAGCACAACCTGAGCATAAGCGGGGGTACGGATGCCGTGAACTACTATGTATCCGCCAACTATGTCGATGAGAACGGTACCCTGAACTGGAATCTCGACGGCCTGCAGCGCCTCAATGTCTTCGGCAAGGTGCAGGCGACCCCTTACAAGTTCCTGAAGGTGGGCTACAGTGCCAGGTACATGAGGGAATGGTACCACCAGCCTACGGCCATGACGGACGGTTCGTTCCAGAACTTCGCCCGCTACCTGTGGCCCGTGAGCCCAATGTATGACCCGAACGGCTACCTTTTCAACGACACGGCACTGCAGTATATCGAAGGCGGGCAGACGAAGATAAACAATACCACTTTCGTGCAGCAGTTCAACGTCGAGCTCAATCCACTGCCGGGCTGGCGCATAATAGGGGACGTGAACTACCGTCACCGCGACTATTTCAACAAGGCCGTCTCCCTGCCGGTTCACCAGATGTGCGTGGACGGGGTCACCGAAGGCACGGAATGGAACCCTCACTCATACGTTTACGAGGAAGCGGGGAAGAACGAGTTCGTCACTGTCAATGCATACACGGACTACGAGAGGACATTCGCCGATGCGCATTATCTGAAAGTCATGGGCGGTTTCCAGATGGAAATGTACCATGACAATGACGTGACGGCCAGGAAGGAAGGCATCATAGTCCCGGACATACCTACCCTGGACACCTCTTCAGGCCTGTTCGAAGGTACGCCTGTCTCCCCGGAAGTGTCCGGCGGAGGAGGTTCGTGGAGGACTGTCGGGTTTTTCGGCAGGATCAACTATAATTTCAAGGAAAGGTACCTGGCGGAGGTCAACCTCCGGTATGACGGCTCTTCCCGCTTCCGGAGGGCGAACCGGTGGGGATTCTTCCCTTCATTCTCGCTGGGCTGGAACATAGCCAACGAGCCTTTCTTCAGGCCGGCAAGCAAATGGGTGGACATGCTGAAGCTCAGGGCTTCCTATGGTTCGCTCGGGAACCAGAACACCACATCGTGGTATCCTACCTACCAGACGATGGGCTTTTCCAACGCCTCGGGAGAGTGGCTTATCGACGGTCTCCGACCGAACGGGGCATGGCCTCCGGCCCTTATAAGCATGCTCCTGACCTGGGAAAGGATACAGTCCTGGAACGCCGGTATAGATTTCGGGGCGTTCAACGGCAGGCTTACGGGTTCCTTCGAATACTTTGTAAGGCAGACCCTCGACATGGTGGGGCCCGCAGATGAGTTGCCGGCCATCCTCGGTACGGATGTACCGTCCACCAACAACACCGACCTCAGGACACAAGGCTGGGAACTCGAGCTCTCGTGGCGGGATGTAGCCTTCGGGGAATTGAATTACGGGCTGCGCCTTGTCCTTTCCGATGCCCAGGCCACAATCACAAGATACTCCAACCCTTCCGGCTCCCTGGGCATAAACTACTCGGGAAAGAAAGTGGGCGAGATCTGGGGCTATGAGACCATAGGCATAGCGAAGACCGAACAGGAGATGTGGAACCATATCGCTACCCTCCCGAACGGGGGACAGAGCTCCATCGGAAGTGACTGGGGTGCCGGCGACATAATGTATAAGGATGTGAACGGGGACGGGGTCGTGAACAACGGCGCGAACACTGTCGACGACCATGGAGACCTCGTTGTCATAGGGAATGATACGCCACGGTACAACTTCGGGATCGACCTTACCGCGGCCTGGAAAGGCATTGACCTCCGTATCTTCCTGCAGGGTGTGGGCAAGAGAGACTATTACCAGGGATCCAGGTACTTCTACGGGATAACCGGGCAGAGCAAGTGGGAGTCCATAGGCCTCGAGGAGCACATGGATTATTTCAGGGATGACCCTGACCATCCTATGGGATTGAATCTCGACTCATATTATCCTAAGCCGTACTTCAACACGCAGAAGAATACCCAGAGACAGAGCCGTTATCTCCAGAATGCAGCATACTGCAGGCTCAAGAATCTCCAGATAGGCTATACTATACCGCAGAAATATACTTCCAAGATAGGGATATCCAATTTCAGGATATATCTCTCCGGTGAAAATCTTGCGACTATCACCAGGATGACGAAACTTTTCGACCCTGAAACTGTCGGAGCCAATTACCTGGGCAATGTGTATCCGCTGACCAGGACATATTCAGTCGGGTTAAGTGTAACATTTTAATTGAAGTCATTTATGAAAAAAAGAATATTGATTCATGTCCTGCCGGCAGTGCTGATGTTCACATCCTGCAATGCCTTCCTGGACCTTGAGCCCGAATCCTCCCTGTCTCCGGAACAGTACCTGACCACTGAAGAGAATCTGGGTGCATACGCGACGGACCTGTACAACATGTTCCCGGAGCATGAACGCAGCACCTGGGGATACTGGAGGACCGATGCCCATACCGATGACATGGCCTCGGCCGAGCCGAGCAATGTTTTCGCTCCCGGATACTGGCGAGTGGAACAGACAGGCGGATCCTATGCCTTCGAGCGCATATACAGGTGCAACTATTTTCTTGATTTCGTCATTCCTCTCTATGAGGCCGGCGAGATAACCGGAAACGAGACCAGTATCAGGCATTACATCGGGGAAGCCTATTTTTTCAGGGCCTGGGCCTATTTCGAGAAACTCAAGGCTCTCGGGGATTTCCCTATAGTCGAGGAGCCTCTCACCGATGATATCGAAGTCCTGACGGAAGCCAGCAGACGCTCTCCGCGCAACGAGGTAGCGAGATTCATACTTGCGGACCTGGACAGGGCCATTGAATATATGTCGGAAACCCCTCCCGTAGGCGGGTCGAACAGGCTTGACGACGACTGTGCGCATCTGATGAAGTCGAGGGTGGCCCTGTACGAGGGTACCTGGGAGAAGTATTTCAAGGGAACGGCCTTTGTCCCTGACGGACCCGGCTGGCCGGGCGCATCCAAGGATTACAACCAGGGCTACCAGTTCCCTCTCGGCGGCATAGACGAGGAGATTGCCTATTTCCTCGACATAGCCATGAAGGAAGCGAAAATCGTCGCCGACAAATACCAGCTTACGAGCAATACAGGGGTCTTCCAGTCAAGTGCCGCCGAGGCTTCAAACCCGTATTTCGACATGTTCGGGGCCACGGACATGGACCAGTACCCTGAAATCATGCTCTGGAGGGACTACAGTGCTGCGGCCGGGCTGACAAATTCGGTAGTGGAATTCGCCGCCGCGGCAAACAGCGGCTTCGGCATTACAAAGAGCATGGTGGATGCGTTCGTCATGAGCGACGGTATGCCGATTTACGCCTCCGATGACTATCCTGGCGATGCCGACCTCCTCCGGATAACCGAAGGACGGGATTCCCGTGCGGAGATTTTCATAAAGAAGCCAGGGGATACCAACCTTCACTCCAGCGGCGGCCCGGAATCGTATGTCACCGAGCCGTGGCCGAATGTGGTCCATTCCACTGCATCAATGAAATACACCACAGGCTATGCCATACGCAAGGGCCTGAATTTCGACGGAGCCCAGTCATACCGTAACGAATCGGAAGTGGGCCTCATCGTTTTCAGGGCCGCGGAAGCCTATCTCAACTATATCGAGGCGTGCTATGAATATACCGGCAACCTTGACGGGGATGCCCAGAGCTATTGGAAGGCCATCAGGGACAGGGCCCATGCCGGCGACTACCAGACCACGATAGCGAATACCGATGTCGCCAGGGAGGCGGAAACCGACTTCGGTGCATATTCTGCCGGACAGCTTGTGGATGCCACGCTTTACAATATCAGAAGGGAAAGGCGGTGCGAACTGATGGGAGAAGGGTTCAGGGGAGCCGATATACGCAGATGGAGGGCTCTCGACCAGCTTATCGACCCTGCCGAGCCTTACCATGTGCTTGGGGTGAACCTCTGGGAAGAGCTTGCACAGAACGAGGATTTCATCAATGCAAACCCAGGCGGGCTGATAGAGGGACAGAATGTCTCGCCGAGAAGTTTCGGCACTTATCTGGCACCATACCATATTGTGTCCAACAACAGGGTCTACAACGGGTACACGTGGAGAATGGCGCACTATCTCGACCCAATTGCAGTGCAGCATTTCCTCATTACCGGCGACGGGGACGTGAATGCGTCGCCTCTCTACCAGAATCCGGGCTGGCCTGTACAGGCCGGACTCGGCGCCCAGAACTGATAAAAACATAAATGCCATGAAAAAGAAATCATATATATTCATAGCCGCCGCACTGACCGTATGTGCCGGTGTGTCGTGCCAGAAAAACGATATATATATTGATGTGGAACAGGACCTGTATGAAGTCCCGGCGGTATACACGGAACTGAACATACCGGTCAGGTGCAACACAAACTCCACCGCGGCAGTCCGGTACGACGGGGAAGAGACTGGCTGGATACTGCTCCTGCCGTCGCTGCTCGGCGGGGACGGAGTCTACTCCCTGTGGATAGAAGAAAACCAGAGCGAGGCCGAGGCCAGGTCCGCCACCCTTGTCATCACGGCCGGGACTTCCACAAGGGAAGTGAAGGTGGTCCAGGACCTTATGACATCCCTTTCAGTGACACCGTCATACCTTGCCACCACGACCCCGTCGGGAACGTATCAGCTGCAGATTTCCTCCACAGGGAAATGGACCGTCACCCCGGACCCGGATACCGGAGACTGGCTCAGCGTGGACAAGACTTCCGGAGAAGGCAACTCGACCGTCAACCTCACATTCTCCGAGCCGGGGAATGACAGCGAGGTCTATAACGGTACTGTCACAGTCTCCACGGAAATAAGTGAAGTGACCGTTACCGTGCAGCACGGATATGCCCAGGGAATAGACGGGGTGGTGTGGGCGAAAGCCAATGTCGGCGAACCGGGGACCTTCGCTTCCTCACCTGACGACCCGGGAATGCTCTACCAGTACAATTCCCGTACAGGCTGGGAAAACCCGTACCCGGATGTGACCGTTTCCCGCCCTGTCGGTATGCCGGCAGGAGAGCTTTCGGGCCCGGCTGAATGGGCCGATGAGAACAATCCTTGTCCGGACGGCTGGAAAGTGCCGACGATGGAGCAGGTTGCGGCACTTGTCGGCAGCGAGGCGAACAGGAATTACGGATGGCTGGAAGCGTCGGAAGACGGATTCTCCATTCCGGGCGCTGTCCTCGGTCTTCCGCAGGAAACGGCCAGGACTGCCACTGCGGCCGACATGAAGGGAGGCATCTTCCTTCCGTGCTCCGGAAATTTCAGCTGGAGGACTCCAAGCACATACCAGAATCCGGGACATGCTACCATGAATACTGCTACGAACAAGGACGGGGCCTACAGGTATGTGGTGAAGATAATGAGCGATACGGAAGCTGTCCTGCCTCCGGGAACCGACTGGAGCTGGGGAGAGAACAATGCGGCCTACTCCGTAAGATGCGTAAAGGACGAGCGTGTGTCATACGGACCGGTCGACATCGGGATCCCTGGCTATGATGAAGGCCAGAGACATTAACATATTAAGGAGAATATCATGAAAAAGACTATATTTTATCTGGCGGCAGCCGCCGCAATGGCCGTTGCCTGTGATATGGAGAATGCCGGGACATACCGGCAGGAGGAAGGCGTGCCTTTTTCTCTGGAGGCATCAATATCCTCCACAAAGACGACACTCGACACGGAAGGATATAAAGTGTCATGGGAGGATGACGACGCCCTTTCCGTCATCGCAGGATACGCAGACGGCTCCTTCATGCATTACAAGTTTGAAAAGGGCGAGGGGAACACCTTCTCCTGCCAGAAAGTCTCCGATCCCGGGAATATAACGACATTGGACGTGTTCTATCCATACGACGAGAACAATTACGCGATGGACGGGGACTACGGTCGTGCCGGGCTGCCTTTCGGAGTCAACTGCACCCAGACCGGCACCGGTGACGCCGGACATATCGACGGCGCACTGTACGGCCATGTCGACATGCCGGCCGAAGGCACTCCTGAAATTTCCGTGGCCCATGCGTCGGCCCTGTTCGAAGTGCAGGTTAAGAATTCAGGGGACAGTGAAATAAACGTCACGGAGATAAAGCTTTCCAACGATGCCGGGAAGAATATGACAGGATGGTTCCAGATAAACACTGCTGACGGCACCCTGAACGCGACGAATGCATACAAGGAGGCGACACTTCCTGTGGAAGAAGGTACGGTAGGTATCGGTGAGACCGGGCTTTTCTATGTCACCACGGCTCCTTTCGACCTTCAGGCAGGCTCCGTCCTCACTGTCACCGTTACAGCCAGCGGTGCCGACTATGGGTTCGAAAAGACGATGGAATCCGATGAAGAAGGGAAGTTCGCACCCGGGACAGTGAATTTCCTCACGGCTGAAATCACCGACATCCAGGAAGTGGACCCTGACCTTACTGTCGGGATATCGCCTTCCTACATTGCCCCAGTGGCTGCGTCAGGCACGTATGAGATACAGGTGACATCCACCGGGGACTGGCGGGTCACTCAAAGCTCCGGCACTGAAGACTGGCTTTCAGTGGACAAGACAAGCGGTACCGGAAATGATGTAGTCACAGTCACATTGTCCGGACTCTCCGGCGGGGACAGCGATGTCAGGACAGGCACCGTCCTGTTCAGGGCAGGAATCAACGAGACTGTCCTGACCATCCAGCACGGCTATGCCCAGGAAATAGGCGGACTTGTCTGGGCGAAAGCCAATGTCGACGAACCGGGGACCTTCGCTTCCGCACCTGACGATCCGGGGATGCTCTACCAGTACAATTCCCGCACGGGCTGGGAGAACCCGTATCCGGATACTTCTTCTCCACGTCCTTCCGACATGCCTGCGGATGACGGTACGACAACCGGTCCGGCTGTCTGGGCCGCTGAAAACGACCCTTGCCCTGAAGGCTGGAGAGTCCCTGCCGTGGATGAAGTGGCTGCACTTGTCGGCAGCGAATCGGCCAGGAATTACGGGTGGCTGGAAGCATCGTCCGGCGGTTTCTCCATCCCGGGCGCCGTCCTCGGCCTTCCGGAGGAAACGGCCAAGTCCGCAACACCTTCCAACATGCTCGGAGGCATTTTCCTCCCTTGTTCCGGAAACTTCCATTACAGGTCCGACAGGACATACCAGAATCCCGGACATGCTACCATGAACACGGCTACAGGCAAGACAGATGACAGTGACGGGACTTTAAGGTACAGGTATGTAGTAAAGATAATGAGCGGTGCGGGAACTGTCCTGCCTCCGGGAAGCGACTGGAGCTGGGGAGAACTGTATGCCGCCTATTCGGTACGATGTGTGGCGGAAACGTCCGGAAACCAATGACAATATTTTAAAAACAGGAATATTATGAAAAAGGACGAATTGAATCAGGCCGGGACTTATACGGCGCCGGAATTCTGCCTGGCGGAAATTTCCGTCGAGTCCGGTTTCGCGTTCAGCGGGGAAGACCAGGACCAGACTACGATATTTATCAACCCTTACGGAGAGGGGGAAACTATTTGACAGGAGGACCGGAAATGAAAAAACACTTATTTGCCATTGCCGCAGTGACGGTAATGGCAGCGGCTTGCCACGAGAAGGAATTGTCTTCTCCTGACTCCCTGCCGGGCGGGAAATTCACGATACAGGCAGCAATTACTGCCGGTGAGGCACAGGAAGAAACCAGGACTTCACTTGATATCGGCGGAGGCACATACAAGGTCGCCTGGGATGCCGATGACTGCCTCTCGGTGATAGCCATGTACGAAGACGGGACTGCCAGGGCATATCAGTTCAGCAAGGGCGAAGGTAATGAGTTTTCATGCGAGAGCATCGAAAATCCATCTTCTATCACAAGACTGAATGTCTTTTATCCATACGACAAGAACAATTATGCGATGGACGGCGACTATGGACGTGCCGGGCTTAATTTCGGAATGAACGGTACACAGGCAGGAGCAGATGACACCGGGCATATCGACGGTCCCCTGTACGGCACTGCCGATGTGACGGGAGGTGCGGCAGAGTCAGTAACCATGGCCCATGCATCCACTCTTTTCGACATACAGGTGACGAATACCGGAGACTTCGCGACAGACGTCACGAAAATACGGCTTTCCACAGGGGACAATACCATATTCCTGATGGGATGGTTCCTGATAAATCCCCAGGACGGCACACTGAAGGCTTCAAGCTCCGTGTACAACAATGCTGAACTGACAGTGACGGACGGGACTCTCGCAGCCGGCGGGACGGGGCATTTCTACATCACTACTGCTCCGTTCAGCATGCCTTCGGGATCGGTCCTGACCGTTACAGTGACTGCGTCAGGCAGGGATTATTCCATAGAAAAGAGACTTGACGGGGACAAGAATTTCCGGGCAGGCACAGTGAACCATATCACAGACGTCGCATTCGCACCGGTTGAAAGCATTTCGATTTCTCCTTCATATATAGCACCTGCGACTGCATCGGGGGAATTCAGCATAGCTGTCACCTCCGGTTCTGCCTGGACAGTCACCCCGGATGCCGGCACTGAAGGCTGGCTTTCAGTCGACAAGACAAGCGGTACCGGAAATGATGAAGTCACCGTTACATTGTCTGCCCTTGAAAATGACAGCGACGTAAAGACCGGCACGGTAAGGTTCGCTACGAAGGATGTCGAGGCAGTCCTGACCGTCCAGCACGGCTATGCCCAGGAAATAGGCGGACTTGTGTGGGCGAAAGCCAATGTAGGGGAGCCTGACAGATTCGCTTTGGCTCCGGATGATCCGGGGCTGCTCTATCAGTACGGTTCCAAGGTCGGCTGGACAAGGGAAAATCCAGACTCCGCTCCGCAGGGGATGCCGCTTGGTGACAAATCCGGCCCTGCGACATGGTCCGGGGAAAATGACCCGTGCCCTGACGGGTGGAGAGTGCCTTCCAGAGAAGAAGTCGAGGCTCTCGCCGGTGCATCTCACGATGCCGTTACATTCGGCTGGGTTGAGTCCACGGCAAGCGGATTTTCTGTCAACGGGGCAGTGCTGGGCCTGGACAACGCAACGGCAAAGACAGCTACGGCAGCCGACATGAAAGGCGGTATCTTCCTTCCGTGCGCGGGAAACAGGAACAAGACACATGGAAAGTACCAGAATGAAAATACGGCCGGAATGACGACATCAACACGTACGAACTCAAATAACTGGGACCGGTTCAAACTGACGATAAACTCCGATACGGACTATGTCCTTCCCGGGGACAACTGGGGCTGGGACGGCACCAACGGCGCCTGGCCGGTACGATGTGTGGCTGACGTAAACTGACACTAATTATGAAACAGATTTTATTTCTTACAATCATTTCCGCTATGGCATTGTGCTCCTGCGACCGGAAAGATGACCTTGAACCGCAGGAGCCGGTGCTTCCCGGAATTACCGTGAGCGAACTCCGCACACAGAACGGGAAGACATACGTCGAAGTGGACGGAAGACCGTTCCCGTTCATAGGTGCACAGATCCGTCTGGACGCGCTCCTGAATTGTGACGGGATGTCCCTGCCGGACGTGGAGGAGTATTTCGGGAAGGCGCAGGAACTCGGCGTCAACTGCGTGCAGGTCCCGATAAGCTGGAAAATGGTGGAGCCGGAAGAAGGCAGGTACGACTGGAGCATAGTGGACACCATCCTCGGGTATTGCAACAAATATGGCCTGAAGATGGAGCTCCTGTGGTTCAGCACGAACATGATAGGCGATTCATTCACTTATCTTCTGCCGCAGTACATCCTCTCGGAGCCTTCAGTGAGACTCCGGAGAGACAATGACGGCTCCCTGCACTCATATTACGGATATATCCATGCCCTGAGGCTGGATGCGGAATGGCTTCTTGAAAAGGAGACCGCCGTCGTGACCGCCTTGTTCAACCACATCCGCTACTGGGATTCGAACAACGGTGACCGTCATCCGGTAATCACCTGCCAGGTGCACAACGAGCCTGACGGTTTCGTGAGATGGAGATACCGTGACTACAATTTCCGTTATCAGGATGCTTCCGACCTGTCTGCCCAGGAAGCGTGGAATATGGTCTACAATTCCCTTGACGCTGTCGGGAAAGCCGTAAAAAGCAGTTCCTACAAGGTCTTGACGAGGACGAACCATATAAAGGACGAGGACGGCGGGGATCTCCTGCAGTGGTCCGACATAGCTTCCGTGAAGGATATCTTCGCTCTTGAAGGCATAGACTTCGTCGGTATCGACTCGTACAAGTCCTCCGTTTCGGCACTGAAGGCGGATGTCGAGGCATACAGGTCCATTGACGGGAATTACGCCCTCGTGGCTGAAAACGCCGGAAATTATGAGAACTCGGCGAGCCTTATCCTTGCCGCGTTCGCATCCGGAGGAGGCTATGATATTTACGAGCTGGCTACAAGCCCGTATTTCGTTACTGTGGATGAATCTGTGGACCAGGGAGTATATACCACAGCCCTTGAGGACAGGGACGGGATTACCGGAAATGTCAGGAAGGTGATCAAGGGCCTGACTCTGGCGTCTGAAGACGTGGCAGTGACTCCGCCGGCGGATTTCGCTGCTTTCAACATAGGCCAGGACACTCCTCTGCAGTCCTGCCAGGAGACAAAGGCTACGGCAACTTCCTCTCTGGAAATAAAATTCGAGACCTCGGGCGGTGCATTGGGCTTCGCCCTGGACAGAGGTTCGTATGTCGCCCTCTATGCTACTGAAGACGCGGTTTTCACAATTACAGGCAAGGACGGAGCGTCCGAGGCCGTGAACGTGACCGGCGGGGAACTGACAAGCCACAATCTATGAAACAGGGAATTCTGATACTTGTTATGATGCCATTGCTTCTGCAGAGTGCGGGAGCAATGGCTTCCGGCAGTCTCCAGGACCGGCCTGCCGTGGATGCGGACAGGTTCAGCGCTGCCGCTGGCATTCCTCATCCCCGCCTTTTCCTGAAGGAGGGGGAAGAGAAGGCTGTGCAGGAAGCCGTAGATGCATACCCTGTGGTGAAAACCATGCACGGGACTGTCATGGAATGGGCGGATGCGGCATTGACGCAGGCTCCTCTGACCAGGCGGGTGATAGGGATAAGGCTTCTGGACACAAGCCGGGAGTCCCTGAAACGGGTGTTCGCCCTCTCCTATGCCTACAGGATGACTGGAAAGCAGTGCTATGCCGGGCGTGCGGAACAGGAGATGCTTGCCTGCTGCGCCTTCAGTGACTGGAATCCTTCGCATTTCCTGGATGTGGCGGAGATGGCCATGTCAATGGCCATAGGTTATGACTGGCTTTATGACGTGCTTTCTCCACAGACCCTCGTGACAGTGAGGCAGGCCATCGTCGAAAAGGCTTTCGGACCGGTCTTCAAGGACAAGCAGCCATGGTACGACTACACGTCGAACTGGAATTCCGTGTGCAATGCCGGTATGACGGTGGCGGCCCTCGCCCTCTATGAACATGAGCCGGAACTGTGCAGCGAGATAATTTCCAGGTCCCTGGCATCCAATCCCAAGGCTCTGGCTGTCTATGCTCCGGACGGCGGCTATCCGGAAGGGGCCATGTACTGGAGCTACGGCTCGTGCTTCGAAATAATGATGATATCCGCCCTTGAAAGCGCGTGCGGCACGGATTTCGGGCTGGCCGGGTTTCCCGGATTCCTCGAGTCGGGGCGTTTCATGCAGGCCATGCAGACTCCACGGGGAGGCTGCTGGAACTACAGTGACGCGAATTATGCCTCTTACTGCAACCCGATACTTTTCTGGGTAGCACAGCGGACAGGGGACCCGGCCCTGCTTTATACGGAGATGACCCTTGTCGGCAAAAAACCTTACCTCGAGGAACGGATACTCCCTTTCGCCCTCATATCCGCATCGAAGATGGATCTGGACAAGGTGGTTCCTCCGGACTGGAATACATGGTTCAGCCGTGGAATCACTCCAGTATTCGCATACAGGTCCGGCTGGGAGTCGGCCGGCGACACATATTTCGGGATAAAGGGCGGCACCCCATCTTCCGGGCATTCCCACATGGACGGAGGCTCTTTCATATACGAGAGGGACAGTGTCCGCTGGGCCCTGGACCTGGGTATGCAGGATTACCATTCCCTGGAAAAATACGGTCTGGATATATGGAGTACGGCACAGGACAGCGACAGGTGGAAGGTGTTCCGGTACGTTAACATTAGCCATAACACCATCTCCGTCCTGGACTCACTGCACCGTTCTTCCGGAAAGGCGGAGATAGTCAGGACATTTGCATCGGGCTCACGGAAGGGGGCGGTGGTGGACCTGACTTCCATATTGCCCCAGTTCAGGAAGGCTACAAGGACTGCGGTACTGGACCGGAAGGACAGGCTCCGTGTCGAGGACAGGATTGTGACGGGCAAGGAGCCGGAAACATTGGTCTGGATGATGAACACCGAGGCCGTGCCGGAAATCGTTTCTGACGACGAGATCCTCCTTACTTGCAGGGGGCATGAGATGAGGGTGAAGTTTGACGCCACATCGGCGTTCAGGCTGGAAATTTTCCCGAACACTCCTGTCGCGGAATACGACACCGCGAATCCGGGGACGGTTAGGATAGGCCTTGTGATGGATGTCCGGGAGGAAAGCCGGGAAACCGTAACGGCCCGTTTCTATTGACATCCCCTCTTTCTTTTCTCCTGTCCGGATCCGGTGTGCGGTTTCAAGGACAGTTGCTATTTTTGCAGGCGAATATATTTACTTATCATGAAGATCCACGGAATATCAATTATCATCACATTGGCTATTGCGGTATCCTGCAGCGGAGACGGGATACCTGTCTACAAGGACGCGTCGGCCCCGGTCGGAAGGCGTGTCGATGACCTTCTGGGGCGGATGACCCTCGAGGAGAAGGTCGGGCAGATGAACCAGTTCGTCGGCCTGGAGCATATCCGCAGGAACGAGGCTTCCCTCAGCGAAGATGACCTCAGGAACAACACGGCAAACGCGTTCTATCCCGGATTCAATGCCGATTCCGTGGCGGAATGGACAAAAGAGGGTCTTGTGGGCTCTTTCCTGCATGTGCTGACCGTGGAGGAGGCGAACTATCTCCAGTCACTCGCGATGCAGAGCCGGCTGCAGATTCCGGTCATATTCGGTATAGATGCCGTGCACGGGAATGCCAACGCCCCGGACAATACGGTTTATCCTACGAATATCGGGCTTGCCTGCTCTTTCGACACCGGCCTGGCGTACCGGATTGCCAGGGAGACGGCCGCCGAAATGAGGGCTATGAATATGCACTGGACCTTCAACCCCAATGTGGAAGTGGCCCGCGACCCGCGCTGGGGACGGGTCGGAGAAACATTCGGCGAAGACCCGTACCTGGTGTCCAGGATGGGGGAAGCAACGGTGAAAGGCTATCAGGGGGACCTGTCTTCCGATGACGTCCTGGCCTGCATCAAGCATTTCGTCGGCGGAGGACAGCCTGCAAACGGTACTAACGGTTCTCCTGCAGACCTGTCTGAACGGACAGTCCGGGAGGTGTTCTTCCCTCCTTTCGAGGCCGGGGTGAAGGCGGGTGCGATGTCGCTGATGACGGCGCACAATGAACTGAACGGGATACCGTGCCACAGCAACGGATGGCTCATGGAGGATGTCGCGAGAGGGGAGTGGGGCTTCAAGGGCTTCGTGGTGAGCGACTGGATGGACATAGAGCATCTCCACGACCTTCATGCGACGGCGGAGAACCTGAAGGAGGCTTTCTTCCAGAGCATCATGGCCGGAATGGACATGCACATGCACGGGGTTTACTGGAATGAGTACGTGTGCGAGCTTGTCAGGGAAGGCCGGATTCCGGAACGCCGGATAGACGAGTCCGTGCGAAGGATACTTGAAATGAAGTTCCGCCTCGGGCTTTTCGAGCAGCCTTATGCCGACGAGAAGACCACGATGGATGTCCGCCTGTGCGACGCCCACCGCCAGACAGCCCTGGAAGCCGCGCGCAAGTCCATAGTTCTCCTGAAGAACGACGGCCTGCTGCCGCTTTCTCCGGAAAAATACCGCAGGGTGCTTGTAACCGGCATAAACGCCGACGACCATAACATCCTCGGAGACTGGAGCGCAGACCAGAAACCGGAGAATGTCGTCACTATACTCGAGGGCCTGCGCATGGTCTCCCCGGGAACAGACTTCGTCTTCGTGGACCAGGGCTGGGATCCACGGAACATGTCGGAGGCGAATGTGGAAAAGGCTGCCGCGCAGGCCCGGCGATGTGACCTGAATATTGTCGTGGCCGGAGAGTACATGTACAGGGGACGCTGGAACGAAAGGACCTCGGGAGAGGATACCGACCGTTCGGACATCGCCCTGGTGGGGCTCCAGGACGAGCTCATACGGAAAGTCGCCGCCTCCGGCAAGCCTACAGTCCTTGTCCTTGTGTCGGGACGTCCCCTCGGGACAGAGTGGGCGGCGGAGCATCTTCCGGTCCTGGTGAATGCCTGGGAGCCAGGAATGTACGGCGGACAGGCGGTTGCGGAAATCCTTTATGGGAAAGTGAACCCGTCCGCGAAGCTGGCAGTCACCATCCCCCGTTCCGCCGGGCAGGTGCAGATGATCTACAACCACAAGCCGTCACAGTATTTCCATCCTTACGTCCTTACCGAAAGCACCCCTCTTTATCCTTTCGGACACGGGCTCTCCTACAATACATACGAATATTCCGGGCTTTCGGTGGACAGGACGGAGATCCCGGCGGACGGAACCCTGAAACTTACCGTCAAGGTGACCAACAAAGGCAGTATGGACGGGGAGGAGATAGTGCAGCTTTATGTCAGGGACAGGTTCTCCCAGGTGACCCGTCCGGTCAAGGAACTCAAGGACTTTGCGAGGGTGGCCCTGAAACCGGGGGAGACCCGTACAGTCGAATTCACTGTGACGCCGGACAAGCTCCGTTTCCTCGACAGGAATCTCGAGCCGGTGGTCGAGCCCGGGGAATTCATCCTCATGGCCGGCCCGTCCTCCGATGACAGGGACCTTCTGAAGACATCCGTCCATGTAATTGAGTAAATCATTCAGTCTATGAAACATATTGTATCCTTTACGCTTGCGGTGCTCCTGCCTGTGGCTGCGGCCATAGTCTCCTGTAATTCCTTCAGGGAACCGGAAATGATTTTCGACACCGACATGGGCAATGACGTGGACGATGCCCTTGCCCTCGATATGCTGTACAAATATATGGATGCCGGGAAGATAAGCTTGGCTGCCATAATGTTGAGCAAGGAAGGCCCTGCGGCCCCGGAATTCCTGGATGTGATGGGGACCTGGTACGGCTACCCGGACATTCCTGTCGGGATTATCCGTGACGGGGCGGACTGCGGTCCGGATTCTCTCAACTATACGCGGAAGGTACTGGACATGAAGGCTCCTGACGGGAGCCCCCTGTTTGCCCGCTCCCGTTCCTGCTATGAAGACCTCCCGGAATCCGTGGACCTCTACCGGCAGGTCCTCTCCAGGGCGGCCAACAAGTCCGTGACCATCGTCTCCGTGGGTTTCTTCACCAATCTCGCACGCCTGCTTGAGTCCGCTCCGGACCGGCATTCCCGTCTTACAGGCCGTGAACTTGTCGCCAGGAAAGTGGCGGGATTGTTTGTGATGGCAGGCAATGTCGCCGACACCACATTTGCCGAATACAATATAGTCAAGGACATCCCTTCAGCCGCAAAGGTCTTTGCCGAATGGCCGGGCCCGATAGTTATCTCGCCTTTCGAGCTCGGGGCCGGGATAAAATACCCTGCCTCCAGCATAGAGAACGATTTCCAGTGGGCCGGCAGCCACCCTGCCGTGGAGGCCTACCGCAGTTTCCTCGAGATGCCGTATGACCGGGAGACCTGGGACCTGACTGCGGTCCTCGCCGCCGTTGAGAAGGAGGACACCACTGGATACTTCACCCTGTCACCGGAGGGGAGCGTCACCGTGACGGACGGCGGGACCATGATTTTCAAGGAAGGTGAAGGGAACAGGAGATACCTTTACGCGACCCCGGAGCAGGAGGAAAAGATCCGGGCCAGGCTCATGTCCCTGGTTACCTGCCCTCCTGCCTCTCGGAACCAGTGAAGCCTTCCTCCGGCCCAACATTCTTGTCATACTTGTGGATGACTACGGGTGGACAGACTGCGGCTTCATGGGCAGCAGGCTGTATGCCCCCCAATATAGACAGGCTCGCGGCGGACGGCACAGTCTTTACGGACGGTTATGCCGCCTGCCAGGTTTCCAGCCCGTCGCGGGCGAGCATAAAGACCGGACTCTACCCTGTGCGGCACGGTGTCACGGACTGGATAGGGGAGTTGAGCGGGGAAGACTGGCACTCCATGGGCAGGTGCAGCAGGCAGTGAACGATGAGGAGTATATGTACGGGAATATCTACGGGCAGCTCGAGCTTTCTTCATATATTCCGGAGGCACAGGAAATCGACTGGATGAATCTTTCCGATTTTATGGTGTCAAAAGGAAGCTGGACACCTGTCTACAGAATCGGGAAGTCTGATACCGGTTTTCCCCGCAATCATAATTCGGCATTGCTCAGGGACAATTTCGGCCATATTGAGAATTGGGATACTCCTGTCTTTTATTATACTGTAAGTAAAGCGGCCCCGGATGTACAGGCTTCCGGCTCCATGTATGCAGAATGGACATACCACATCTACAGAAGCTCCATAGTGCGTGAACCCTTAGAAAACATATGACACGCAGGCACCGAGGAAGGTCCTCGAACGGCTGTCATCTGTCATGATGTGGTCTCCTTCGAGATCCAGGCAGAGGGAACTTTTCCGGAAAGAGTATGAGTAGCCGGCGCTCCAGCCTATCCGGGCGAAACTTGCGGAATAGAAAGCGTGTTCGGAGGTGTAGAATTCGGTAACGACCCGGTGGCCGGCATCGGCTCCGTTATATTCGTATTCTCCGGAAAGGTTGTATCTGTAGCCTCCTTCAGCCTTAAAGGCAAGGCGGTGCCGGCCCTTTATCACGATATTCCTTTTTGCATGGAGGGCAGCTTCGGCGTTCTGGTAGTTGAATACCGACAGAGGGGTGTTGTACTGGTCGGCGCGTGACATATAGCAGAGGTCAATCCCGAAATTCCAGGTGTAGTCAGCCGCTGATGTCCTGCGCAGGAAGAAATCGTATGCTGCAGAAGCTTCGGTGTGGCTGTAGTGGCTCATGTCCAATGTTGCAAGTATCGTATAGGGATCGTTTTCATCCTGTCCGGAGGTCCTTTCCTGCAGATATTCTATGCCTTTTATGTCGGTCATGGAAAAATCCGCGCTGACATTGTGCAGGTTCTTTTTTCCCCATACCATACGGAGTCCGGCCGTGATTTCCGATGACTCCGTCGTACCCATACGGTAGGCTATCGTAGGATTCTGGAATGCTTCTACAGTCTCTGAACTGTATCCGCCTTCTGCGAGAATCTTGAAATCCTGCCCGAAATAACTGTACTGGAGGGTTCCGCCGAATGTGTTGGCCGGATAATAGTAATTGCCTATGCCGCTAGTCCCGGAAACGGCGCCGGAAGAAAACGTCCCGAGCCCTTTCATCAGGTATACAATGGAAGAAGACCCTCCCTGGACGTTGCTGAAGGTATTTCTTTCAAATCCGTTCCGGTATCTGAACGTTGCTCCGAGAGCATGGTGTCCTGTTATCCTGACCAGGACGGCCGGCTCCACTTCTATGCCATAGCCGATGGGCACGCCTCGCGGGTCTATCTGTTTCGCCCCCTTGTAGGCGGTGTAGTTTATCCTTCCTCCGAGAGCCAGGGTATTCCAGAACAGAGGGAATGCCGCCTTGACGGTCATGTCATACAGTTGTTTGTTCCAGTCTCCCTTGTTCGGGTCTGCGACATAATACGGCATATCGAGCGAAGGGAAAAACCTGTTCGTATTGTACTGTGTCCCTGTCCAATATTCATTACGGAAAGTAAAGTCACCCCACAGGGAAATTTTCCCGATGCGGCGTGCACCGTTGGTGTTGAATGTCTCGGATGTCTCCCGGTCTCCGCGCTGCAGGGACTTGTAGTCGCCGGAAACGTGGCGGTATGCCCCGGACACTGTATTATAGTCCTTCAAGGTGTCTATCGTCATTCCGGCAGCGTTGTCCGAGTTGTACCATACGCTCTGGATAAGGTTCAGTTCCAGTGCGGCGGCGTGTTTTTCCGTAGGGATAAAGGCATCCTGCCCCTGACCCGGAAGAGCCCGGGCCAGAAGCATCATGCCTGCAAATATTGTCAGAGTCTTCTTGTTCATGTCTTGCGTCGTTTCGACGGTTGGTTGTAAATCCTGCTGCAGATCAGTTGGCCC
Organism: uncultured Bacteroidales bacterium; assembly: GCA_944326325.1. Classification (GTDB taxonomy): domain Bacteria; phylum Bacteroidota; class Bacteroidia; order Bacteroidales; family UBA932; genus Cryptobacteroides. Next base: position 33,400 of record CALVDQ010000006.1, on the reverse strand, counting down.
AGGTGTTCCATGACGGCACCTTTGCCCCGTAACGGCGGATTTCCCTGGACTTGAGTTCGAAATCCTCGGTAGTATTGTTGGTGTCCTGAAGGATGACACGTCCGTCTTCAGTGTTTCCGATGACTTTCCTGACAATGGATTTCCCGACCTGGATAGCCGGTTCCCCATTGTCGTCCGTCACCCATATATATCCTGCGTCAAGTGATGTAGGTACGCGTTTGTTCTGTACCTGTGTCTCGTCCTTGATCGCTTCTACAGCATCCAGGATAATCGATACCGGTATAGGGTAGCTTATGCTGACTCCGTTGTTCTTGTCCGTGGCCATCTTGTCAATGGAGAATTCCTCGACCGGGAAGAACATGGCTAAAGCCGGACCGTTGCTCGTGTTATTCCATATCTTGTATGGAGAAGACGGGTTGATAGGAAAGGCCATCTTCAGGTTTATTGCCGGCTGGTCGGTCTGGTTTGTGTTCGTAGGCTCATACCATTCGAATTCACCGGAAGACAGGTCAATCGAGTCCGGATTCAGTTCCGGTACCGTGTGGTCTGTGGCATATTGGCAGAGGATGATTGATTCTCCAGGGTTCAGAGGATAGTTCTTGTCCACGCCAGGAGTTCCAGGCACCTGCATTATCCTTCCGAAGAACACATAGTCGGTCAAAGGATACTGGGAGCCCCAGTCATAGTTGGCTTTTCCTGTAGCGTTCTCCGGCATGAGATTTCCGAAGCACAGTCCGTCCACATATACCGTTTCTTCGCCGTTGTTGTAGATTTCATAGAACTGCTCCTTCATGTATGGTTTTCCTGCAGACGTCTTGCTGGCATTGTAGTACAACTCCTTCATTACCAGTGAAGAACTTTTCGTTACGCCGATTGTCATCGTGAGCTCGGTGTCTGTCAGGATATTGGTGTTGCTTATCGACCCTGAATAGATGGTTGTCGCACCATTTTCCTTAACCTGGAGACTTGTCATGAACGTGTACCGCCCCGGCACGAGCCCGGTAAATACCGCAGTCATGTCCTCTGCCTGGACATCGATCTCCTGCTTGGTATCGAAATTCGTCGCTGTCACTGTAAATACGGCGTCATCCGGTATGGTTACTTCTTCTGCTGCTTCAAGCTTGACAGTGGCGGTTACGGTCGATGTCGAATCGGGAGTCTTCGTGCAGCTGAAAAGCACAGCCGGCACGGTCACCGCCAAAATTAACAGATTCTTTTTCATGATTTTGGGAATTAAAAGTTTAACGTTTGTTTTATATATCGCACCTCCTGATGCTATCGGATGTTGAAAGTGATGTCGAAGCCGAAGAATATGTCATTGCCGAGTTCTATGAGGGTCTTCCTGTTTTTGGTCGAATTGTATATCGGCCTGTTATAGAACATGTTGTTGGCGAAGAACGATATCCTCATGGCATCTCCTATCTCTTTCGTCAGGGTGAGGTTGAAGAAAAGCGTAGGGATGGCTTTTTCCGGCCATTCGCGGTTTTCCGGGATGACAGGATCGAACAGATAGTAGAATTCTTCGTCATCGGCCATGGCCGGGTCGAAGTCATAGACCTTTCCGTCGATCCTCGAAATATATTTTGTGAACATATCCGTACTGTAGGTGCTCCAGGACTTGTCCAAAGCCGTGAGCTGGCTCGTAAGGGTGACAACGAAACCGATCTTCGGAATATTGTGGGTGATCCTCAGAGTGGTCACGAGCCTTTCCCTGTAGCTTACAATACGGTTCGGTTCGTAGACGCCGATGTTCCTGTCCAGGGAGCCGTTCTCTCCCGGGCGGATGTTTTCGCTGAACGAGTACGAGTTGTCGCTGTAGCTTTCCCTCATCCAGGCTCCGCTCAGGTTAAAGGAAGTCCTTATCGCATCGAACCTGCCGAGGTCGAGCTCGAATTCCAGTCCCTTCTTGTTTCTGACAGCAGTGTTGCTCGGGACATAATAGCTCTGCCATGCCTTGTACGTCCCTTCGAGCTTCAGTTCCGGCAGGGACCCGGCATTTTCCTTTACGACGGTATACCGCGGCAGATCTACAAGATGGAAGGTGTTGAGGGTCCTTATGAGTGAGTATCCGTTCTGCATCTTTTCAAGATATGCAGTCAGCGAGAGTCTCCTGTCATCCCACAGCCTTATGTCCACTCCGGCTTCAGCCTTGTTGTTGGTAGCTATCTTCAGGTCCGGATTTTCGGCGGAGTAGATGTTGGTCTTGACTATGTAGAGCTCTTCCGCCGGGTCTGACTTGTAGCCTGAAGAGTAGAGCGGCATATCGAAGTACGCGTTCTCCGGATACAGGTACACGAGGGAAGGGGCTTTTGCCGTGATGCCGTATCCGCCGCGGACAGTCACCCTGTCGAAAAACGTTATGGAGGCGTTGGCCCGCGGAGCCACTATATTCTTGCCGTTTATGTTGTCATACCTGACACCTGCGGAAAGCACGAATTCGTTTCTGCCGAAAGTCTGCTTGTACAGATCCTCGGCATACAGGCTGAACTGGTTCATGAACGGGATATCGTAGTAATGCCGGATCCTTTCGCTCGAGAAGCTGTTTCCCGGACTCGGTGCAGTCTCGTTGTCATAGACCTTGCCCTTGCCGAGATTCCCATCGGACTTGAAGTCGGCTCCTGCGATTATCTTGTTGCGGATGCCGTTGTTCCAGTCCTTGTAGAGGGTGAGCTTCACTCTTGCGTTGGCATATATCTCCTTTCCGTAGATGCTGGTCTTGACGAGCCTTGTATCGCTCAGGTTGTCGAGAAAGGCATCTTCCGTCCCCGGGAGGAGGTTGGTGATCTCGTTCCCCTCGTTGTCGTAGATGGATTGTCCCGGCCAGTTGGATATGATGGAGCCGGAGACCATGTTCGTGGAATATATGCCGCTGGCGCTGCTCGCTATTTCGGATTTCTCGGACAGCCTGTCTGTATAGTTGAATGTCGCACCGTATTCTATGGACTTCAGCCATCCTTTGTTCACGTTGATATTCCCCGTATGGTTGAACTTGAAGCCGAGGTCGCGTCCGGATTCCTGAAGCTGGCTCGCCGCATTGTCGGGGTTGGCAGTGCGCCTGTCCAGTCCGTAGTGAACGTTCAGACTTGTCCTGGTGTCGAAATTATCGCTCCACCGCATGGCCCAGATGCCTCCGGCAGTGAGACGGCGGTAGTTCCAGTATGACTCTATCGGGCGCTTTATGGTATAGAGAAAGTCTGCGTTCAGATTCAGGGTGCCGCCTTTTTCACCAAGCTTGAGACCTTTTGCAAGCGAGCCCTGATACTGTTCCGGCCTGGCGCTGAATTTCACGTTCAGAGGTGTCTGTCCTACCTTGGACTTGACGATCACCGCACCGGAGGTAAGGTCTCCGTACTCGGCGGACGGAATTCCGCGGATCACTTCCACGGATTCGACATTGTCGAGGGATATGGTTCTTGTATCCACGCCGGCCGCACTGTTGCCGGCACTTGCATCCTGGTAGTAGAGAGGGGAGTTCGTGCTGCCGTTTGCCGTTGCCGAGGTCATCTGCAGGTTGGCATTGTTCGACTGTTGCGCCCCGTCAAGGATCAGGGCTGTTCCCATACTGTTGAGGGGGTCGTTGTCGATACTCCTTATGGAGAGCATGTTAGGGTTGCTCAGGTTGGAGTTGCTCATCACGGCTCCGGGTACAAGCTGCATGATGTCCTTCAGCGATGACGCCTGGAGGTGGTCGATGGCCTGCCTGTTTATTTCCGACGCCGTAGCTTCCCCGGCTTCATTGGCTTTCGCCGTGACCACGACTTCATCCATGAAGAAGTTCTCGGTCTCCATCCTGAATACATACCGGTTGACCCTTGTACTTGAAAGGGTCACCAGCGTATCGATGGTCTTATAGCCTACATACTGTACCTGAATCCTGATTTTTGCCCCTCCCGGGAGGTCCTGGAACAGGAACCTGCCTTCGGCGTCCGTGACAGTGTGCAGCTCTGCCGGAAGGACGCTTACTACGGCATAGTCAAGAGGAAGGTTCTCCGTCCCGGCTTCAAGCACCTGTCCTTCCAGTTCTACCTTCTCCTGGGCCTGTGCTGCGATGCAGAAGCCAAGCAGAAGAGGGAGTACGGCGGTTATGATTGTTTTCGGGTTCATTCAGTTCGTTTTATTTTTATTGAAAGTAATTTGTCAGACCGACGGTTCAAGCCGGTTGCAGGTCTTGATCATTTCATTCCTGATCCTGGCGTCGCTTTCTTTTTCGATCAGCGGTTTCAGTGCCTCGATGATCTTTCCTGAGGCGGCGGAGTATTCATACCAGCCAAGCGTCTCGGCGACAAGCAGCCTCAGCTCACTGTTCCTGCCGTTCTTCAGGTAATCCAGGAGATAGTCCAGGTATTTCACGGAGCAGCCGTTCCTTTGGGATGATACGGTCAGCCTGCGCTGCTTGAAGGTGAGGCTGTCGTCCGAAAGCTTTTCGAATTCCCCGTTGCTGATGGTCTCGGAGCGGAGCAGGCTTTTAAGGAAGGCCAGATAGTTTTTCTCCGAAGGCCAGAAACTCCGTGCAGTCCTCATTTCCGACATCTGTTTCTCGATATCGGCATAACTGTACTGGCTGAATGCGGAGCGGACATGGAACTCGACCCTGTCGGAGAGGGTCGGGTCGAAATACAGCCCGACAAGGTGCGGAAGGATGGACTTGTCCCCGATCTTGGCTGCAGTCAGCGCCGAAAGTCTCTGCAAAAGTTCGAAATCGTCGTGCAGCCCGGCAATCACAGCTTCTGTCAGTACCGGCAGATGATGCCTGCGGATACAATAGAATGCCTCCATCCTTACTATCGGCTCCGGATCTGTCTTCTGGATGTCGAGCAGTTGCCCGGCAGTAATGCCTCTCGTATCGGCGAGCATCTTGATAGCCAGGGCCTTCAGGTCTCCAGTCTCTGATTCAAGCATCTTTTTCCAGAATCTGGTGTCGCCTTTCCGGAAGACTATGGCATTGTCGATGCCGTTTTCCTGCGATGCGAAATGCCATGTAGGGTCTCCGATGATATGGTTTTCCAGGGACAGCGAATTCTTGAGCCAGTTCCCGATGCATACTCCTTTGCCGAGCAGCCCGATAAGTTCGTCCGGCCAGATGTCCTGCAGGGTATTGACGGAGTTCCCCCTCACTGTCACGGTTTTTCCGGGGTTGAAGATATAGTGTCCCGCGATATAGTCATCGAGGTGGAACGAGCCGTTGAAGCAGGCATCGTGCATGATGAACGCCGGCCCGCCTGTCCTGCCGTAAGTGTCGGATATCACGACATCCATCGAGGCTGCCACGGTACTGTCGGAGACCGCTGTCTCAGGGTCCGAAGCATCCTGGAGCCATGCCTGCGGGATGCCGTATTTCTCATGGTAGTATGTCTTGGCTTCTGTCGTGTCATCGGATTGCCGTATTTTCGTCCTGACTGACATCCTCAGACAGTCGATGTATCCTCCGATTGTCCCCGTGTAAGGAGTCGCACTCAGATATTGGGTGTCTTCAGCCCCGTGATGATGGCAAAGGGCGATGTCTATGTCAGGGTCCTCAAGCAGGGCCTGGAACCTTTCCTTGACGAACGGGTCCCGGTTATAGTTGACAAAGGAAATGCGTCCTCCGAAACCCTTGAAATGGTCGTTCAGTTCCACGGTTTCGTCGATCCTCGCCTGGATGGACTCGGAATTATAGCCGTGGCCGGCGAAATATACTATATTGTCTATAGGTCTCGGGGAAGACTTTTCCTTCACGACCTTCTCGAGGTATCCGGCGATTGCCTCGTATTTAGTCATGCCCGGCATTTCAGGAGCCTTGATCCTTGCGGAATATATGTCACAGCCGATGTGCTGCGGCGAGTCGGCCCGGAGGGAATAATAGTACAGCAGGGGATGCTCTCCGTCCTGCCCAAGCGGGTCGAACCGGAGGTCGAAATCGTCATAGAACCTGTCGGACGGTACGGAAGACTGGAACCATGGCCTTTTCTGGTCCATCTTGAAGGCCGAGGTCAGGTGCTGCGCATCCCGTATCATCGGTACGGGAATGTCTCCTATCAGTATGGCACCTTCGAGGTGGTCCGTCATGTACAGGCCGTGGAGAACCGCCCTTATCGAATCCGGACAAGACCATCTGTCCGCCAGTATGACGCAGCGTTTCCCGTCTTCCCTGACTGCACCGGCATAGGCTTCGATCTGGCTGCCGGCCTTCTCAAGGGTGACGCTGTCGCATACTATTGCGACAAGGGAACTGTTTGTCCTGGCATAGGCCGGATTCATCGATATCCATATCAGGATCGCATATATGAGGATTCTTTTCAGCATGTCCATAAGTTTCTTTAAACTTCCGTTTTCACTGGCTAATCAGACAAAGTTATAATTATTTTCATAAAAAGAGCCCGCCGTGACCGTAAAAACTGTTTTTATAGGCAAAATATGGGGATATGTACAGGCCGGGCTGGCAATAAACGGGGATATCATGAATAATCTGCGGATTTTGTCAGGATTTTATCCCGAGTTGTGGGCGGTTTTGGAAACTTGTCTTAAATTTGCGTTTTTCAAGTCATATTCTAGAAAAGGTCAGACATGATGAAGGTTTCTTGTTTTTTTAGCGGCGCAGCGCTCCTGGCTGTATTTTCCTTTGGCGTTTCCTCTTCCTTATCGGCGGAAGAACGGAGGCCCGTAACCGAAAGCAACTATACCCTTGCGGAAAGGTTCACCCCTGACAAGGTCTCACGGATGGTTCATTCCCTGACAGTCGTCCCGAGATGGATCGACGGGACAGACAGTTTCTGGTATTCATATGAAACGTCCGACGGTACTTTCTGGTGGATCGTGGATTGCCGGAAAGGCACGAAGAAAGAACTCTTCGACAGGGACTATATGGCGGCGGAACTTACGAAAGTGCTGAAAGATCCGTACGACGGGAAGCACCTTCCTCCGATAAGCCCCCGCTTTTCAGAAGACGGGAAACGTTTCCGCTTCACCGTAAGAAGCAAATGGGAGGAGTCGGAGGAACTGGACCGCAAATCCGGCAGGAACAGGAAAGTGAAAAAGGCTTACGTCTTTGAATATGACCTTCAGACAGGAAAGCTGGGCATCCTAGACGGGTACAAGGCCACCTTTCCGCATGGCTGGGCCAACGTTTCTCCGGACGGCAACCATGTGGTATATCTCAAAGACTACAACCTGTGGTATATGGACGGGGAGAATTACGCCAAGGCCATGGTCAACGAAAAGGACTCGACCATCGTGGAGCGGCAGCTGACTTTCGACGGCGAGCTTTACAACGGCTACGGCTATTACAATACCCGCAGTGACGATGACGCTGAAAAGCTGAAATCAGAAAAGAAGCGTATCGAGGAAGTCGTGTGGTCTCCGGATTCCAGGCATTTTGTCGTGAAACGCTGGGACCAGCGTGACATCAAGGACCTGTGGGTGATAGACTATACGGCGAAACCTCGTCCGGCCCTGCACACATACCGCTATCAGATGCCGGGAGAGCCGGGAGGCGTTTCCCATCTTGAGATTTTCGATACTGAAAATTTCGTACGGAGGGAAGTGGTGCCCGGAGGGTTTTCGGAAGAGGTTGTGAACATTGTCCCGGATGAGGAGGAGTTCAGGCTGAAAAGGAAGGATTACGCTACCCTGATAAACCGGTGGCTGGGCGGTCCGGAAGAATTCTATATTACCAGGCTGAGCCGGGATTTCAAGGATTTCGATACATACAGGGTGGATGTGGAGACATTGTCCCTGACGCCTGTCATAAAGGAACATTTCAACAAGTTCCTGGATTCCAGGAATATGCGCCTTACTGACGGCCGGGGCGGGGACATTATATACTGGAGCGAGGCGGACGGATGGGCCCACCTTTACAGGTATGACCGGAACGGGGATCTTGTCAACCGCATTACAGAAGGGCCATGGCACGTTGACGAGATTGTCGGGGTCGACTCCGTCAACGAGACCGTCTATTTCGTGGCCAACGGCCGGGAAGAGGGGATAAACCCTTATTATGAGTTCCTTTACAGTGTGAAGTTCGACGGGACAGGGCTGAAGCTCCTTACTCCCGGCGATGCCGACCATAAGATAACCATGCTCGGGGACAACCGTTATTTCATCGATAATGCCAGCCGTGTGGACATGGCTCCGGAAGCAACCCTGTACAGGGCTGACGGCAAGAAGATAATGGAACTCGAGAAAGCCGACCTCTCGAAACTGTTCGAGAGCGGTTACAGGTTCCCGGAAAGGTTCACTGTCAAGGCTGCCGACGGGATTACCGACCTGTACGGCGTCATGTACACTCCGTACGACCTCGATACCACCAGACTCTATCCTATAATAGAATATGTGTATCCGGGGCCGCAGCAGGAAGGGGTGCAGTACCGCTATATGGAGCCGAGGGGGACTCTGGACCGTCTTGCCCAGTTGGGCTTCATCGTCGTGACCGTCGGGAACAGGGGAGGCCATCCGGCAAGGTCCAAGTGGTACCATACATACGGATACGGGGATCTGCGGGACTATGGCCTTGCCGACAAGAAGACAGCGGCCATCCAGCTTGCCGACAGGTATCCTTTCATGGATATCACACGTGTGGGGATTACGGGACATTCCGGGGGCGGATTCATGTCTACGGCGGCTATCCTGAAATATCCGGAGTTCTTCAAGGTGGCCGTCTCCTGTGCCGGAAACCACGACAATGCGATATACAACCGCATGTGGGGTGAAAAATACCAGGGCGTTAAGGAAGTGGTCTCTTCCGGGGATACGACCTACAGGTTCTCGGTGGACAACAATGAAGATATTGCAAAAAACCTCCAGGGCAGGCTTCTTCTTGTCACTGGCGATGTGGACAATAATGTCCATCCGGGAAACACCATGAGGGTGGTGGAACAGCTCATACGTGCCGGCAAGCGTTTCGATATGCTGGTGCTTCCGGGACAGACGCACAGTTTCGGGGATATGAGCAACTATTTCTTCTGGAGAATGGCCGACTATTTCTGCCGTTATCTCATAGGGGACTGCGAGGATACCGTGGACATACCGCAACTCAGGGAATAGACCCTGTTCAGCCCGTCACATAACCTTTGTCGCTTTTCCGCAGCACTCCCTGGCTGACCAGCTGGGCCAGTGCCCGGGAAAGCGATGGCCGTGCCACCCCTAGGATGAAGGCCGCCTCCTGCAGGTTGCCGATAGCCCCGTTGTGCTCTATGTAGCTGACTATCCTTGAAGACAGGGTCTGCAGGGCGAACTCGTTCAGCCGCCGGCTGAGGAACATACTGTGGTCGGAGATGACGGTCAGATAGTTGTTCAGCACCTTTTTGTCAGTCTCGATTATCTTCCGGATACTTTCCTTGCCGACTATCCAGATTTCGCATGGGGTCGATGCGATGATGGTGACTGGGAAAGTCCCTACGGTGCTGAATATGAACGAGGAGGCCAGTACCTCCGGAGCAGAGAGGGTATCGAGGGTGAACTCCTTTCCTTCTTCACTTATCATCCTGGCGTATACGCTCCCCTTGCACAGCAGATAGAGGGAGCGGCAGGGGTATCCCTGCATGGCAATGATGTCCCCTTTCCCGTAAGCGTCATATCTTCCCGGCGATCCGCCAAGTATCTCTTCCAGGACCTTTCTGTCGGCTCCGCGGAACAGGGGTATTTCATAGATGTCACAATCCATTGGTCCAGTTGGTTTTATGGTTGGATCAGGCGGTCTGCGGCCCATAAATCCATGTTAAAATCCTGCTGCCTGTAACAAATGTTACGGAAAAAGGTTTTCCGCCATTCTACTTTTGCATCCGGAAAATGACAGGAGGCATGATGCCTTGCTGCCTGACCTGATACAAAATTAGAAAAGGAAATGGATATATGAAAATAGTAAGTACCGTAATTCTTGCAGCATCCGCAGCCGTATTGCTTTCCTGCTCCGCGGAGCTTTCTCCGGAGCCTGTCACGGGCAGTGTCCCGGGAACGCTTTCCTTTGCGGTAACCCCGGAAGAATATCCTGCCGGAGACGGCGTGGCCCGGTCTGCCCCCGGATCCGGTGCGAGGACGGAGACTGCCATGTATGACAGACTTGAATTCGCCGTTGCGGAGCCGGACGGGGATATTCTGGAGAATCTGAAGGGCTTCTACGACAAGGGCACCTCTACCATAAACATCGAGGGCCTGCAGGCTGGAAACTACCGGCTTCTGGTTCTCGGAATCAAGGGAGACCCTGCCGCGGACGATGCGGAAATCAGTGATATAGGCCATGCTTCGGAGCGTTGGCTATCCTTCCCTGAAAAAATGGACAGGCCGCTTTCGGCGGAATACTTCCATTCTTCCACTCCGTTTTCGGTCAGGAACACTTCCACTCCTGAAGGGAATGTCCCTGTGGCTGACATTTCCGGAAAAATAGTCCAGAAAAGGATCGTCGGACGGTTGGATGTAGGCTTTTCCTTTTCCAGTCCATACATAGAGGCTTCCGCTGTCTCCGAAGACCTGACGCTGGAATCGCCCCGGTTCTATACGGGGATTTCCGGTGAAGGAAGCTATTCCGGAAAGAGCAGTGCGGACCGCATAGTGCTCGATGTCTTGTCCGGGAACAGCTTCATCTTCATGCCGGTGACAGCAGACGGCAGCTTCGGCGGGGATTGCGAGGTTGTCACCCGTGACTACAGGGGAGGCCGGACCAGACGTGTGTACACATTTTCCGGAGTGGAGATTTCCCCGAATACGGTTTGCGGGGTGCAGATAGATGCCGTACATCCCGAGGACAGGAACGGGATCATGTTCGTCACGGAAAAGCATTACGGCAGGGGCGGACACGCACGTATCCTCCAGGATGACGAACCGCATACTGTCTATACGGATTTTTCCATGAGGAGTTTCAATACGGCGGCACCGCTCCAGGTCTCGGTGGAAGGAGACAGCCTGCACGTGAGGTTCTATTCGCCCAAGGATCTGGAAGATGTCCTGATAAGGGCGGTCCTGCCCGGTTCAGACGGGGAGTATGTCGACCTTGCCTATTTCGACAGGATCCCGGCTTTCGCGGATTTCCGTGAAACCTTGCCGGTGACCTTGGACAGTTTCATCTTCAGGTCGGAATCCGGGCGGCTCGTGGAAATACCCAGGACTTCAGGGAAAGACCTCGGGAACATCTCTTTCGAGACAGTGTCGGGTGATCCTTACTGGCAGAAACTCCGGGAGATAAAGCATGGATGGAACATCAGGTTCTCCCTTTATGGCGGTGATCCGACCAGGGAAGACGGGGGACCTGCAGGAAACTGGATGGGGATCCGACCTGTCCATTGCCGGGAAGCCGTAGCTTTCTTTCTGAATTTCACTTACATGATCGATATGCCTGAACATGAGAGGATACTCATGGAAAACCAGGACCGGCTCTACGGAAACGGAGGCATTACGGACAAGGTTACCCCGGAGACGGTCCTCTCCCAGATGCGCCAGACCAGGACCATAAACGCCGGTCTTGTCTATACGGGGAACTATGTCTACGGGCTCGGCGGAGGAAATGTCTTCGGCGCATACCAGGGAGGGTGGTTCGGCCACTACACATCGACCTATGCCTGCGAGGTCATGTTCCATGAGCTCGGCCACGTAATGGGCTACAGCCATGACAGCGCCTTCACATACGGTCCGTGGGCTCAGGAACTGATGAACAATTTCTATGTACAGCATCTGGATGAAATGCCTGTGGAGTCTCCTAAGTATCTCGACAGCAGGAACAACCCTTTCATCTACGCCACGGAGCCGAAATCCGCGGACAGGGAAAGTATTAATCAGCCGGAAGGCGTAAAAGACAATTAAAATGGGAAAAATGATGAAAAGATATGTGCTTCCTCTCATGCTCGTCGTGATGGCGGGATGTTCGGAAACCGGTATTGTCCATATAACGGACGGTGACGGGGCAGGGCTCCTCAGGCTGAAGGTGGCACAGATGCAGGGCGACGTATCGGCCGACACCCGTATCGATGACGTATCGGTGTACAGGTTCGGAGACGGGGTGCTTGAGGAGGTTGTCATGCTGCAGCCGGCAGAGGCCGGGAATATTTACAGTCTGGAAATGAAGGATGCCTCATCGGAGATGTATGTCCTAGCCAATTCTTCAGCCTTGGAAGCGGCGGGCAGCCTTGTCCCCGGAGAAAGCACCCTGGAAGATTTCCTTTCAATGGAGGCTTCGGCTGCAGAGATGACTTCTGCCGGCTTCCTTATGACAGGGAGGTTTACGGAAGAGGACCTTGACGGGAGAAATGTTCCGGTGACGGTGACCAGGAGCGTAGCGAGGCTCGATATCCTTTCTACGGACAAGGATGTACGTGTGCTCGGGGTGAAAGTCACCGGTCTGGCCGGTAAAGGTCCGGTGGATCCGGGCCGTTCCGGCACCATGGCCCAGGCTGCCGACGAGAAGTCCGCTTCTGTGGACAATGGGGAAGTGTTCTTCAGGGATTTCTCGGAGAACCCGCTCCAGAATGGAAGAGAGTCCCTTCTTTATATGGTAGTCCAGAAAGGAACCGGAGCCGTGGCTGAAGTGACGGCAGAATCCGGCGGGGCTCTCCACCGTTTCAGTACAGCACTTCCAGCGTCTGTCCGGAGAAATACGGTGTACACTCTTGTCGTGCATGGCAACGGGACCGGGATTTCAGTATCGGTTACCGACGGGGACTGGGAGCAGGGCGGCACTTCCGGCTCCGGTCCTTCCCTCCTGGGTATTGTGGATGTGGAGAACTCCATTCTGCCTGAAGGGGTGCTTGTCAGCCCGTCCGGGGATACGGTCCGGGTATCGTACACAGGCAGGGATTTCGTCCTGGCCCTGCTTGCGGAACCTTCGGCGGAAGTCTCAGTGAACGGACAGGTCAGCGGAGTCGAGGTCACTGCCGGACAGCCGGTCCTGCACTCTCTCGTGGGCATAGCTTCCGTAAGCGTGTCGTCTTCCATGAGGATGCCGGGTACTCCTGAAGAACGGATATACCTGGATATACACGATGGCGACGTCACTTCAGGAAGGGTTGTCCTCCTTTTTGAGGCAAGCCCGGTCGAAGTGGATGGCATACTTGCCTTTGACGGGAACGGCGTCTGCGATTTCGGCAGATATGTTGACGGAGAGCTTGCCGTCATATCGGTGCCGCAGGACAAGGTGCTTGACGTGGAATTTCCTGAAGGGGAAGACGCCTGGATGAAGGCAGTCGAAGTGACGGGCACTTCCGGATCTGACGGGACATCCGGGAAAAGGATCTACAGGCTTCTGGGCGGATGGCGGCCCAACGACCCGAAGGCTGACGGCAGGGAACAGTCTGGTTTTGTGGTCATCTCCAATACGGACGGTACCGACAGGGAAGCCTATACGGTGAAGCGGCTGAACTGGGGTCTCCCGGTGGTAAAGATGGGCGAAACCTGGTGGTGTAGGTACAATCTCCGCGGCAACGTGAAGGATTTCCGGGACCAGATTACCTGCGGCAAGGATCCGGCTGCGCAGAACGAACTTTTCACGATGTTGCAGGAGATGCCTGCGGATGACCTGCAGGCTCTTATGGGCGACCAGTACCAGGCCGGCAACCTTAACGGGCTTCCTCTCATGCATGACGGCTCCGGCTTCCTTTATGACGGCATGAAACCGTCAGCGCAGAATTTCGGCCTGCTGGACCCTGAAGTTATGGCTCCTGACGGCTACATGATCCCGGCTTATGAGGACTACGCCTTCTTTGCAGCGAACGACAATTTCAACATCGGAGGTATAGGAGAACGTTCGTTCAGCAACAGGACGGGGCAGCGGCTTTACGTAAGGATAGCCGAACGCAAGGTCAGCTTCCTGGGCCATGACTACGGTACTGTGGCATTCTACGATTTTGAATACGAAGGTTCCCGCTGGACATTGTTCGGCCTCGGACATCAGTGGAATCCGGAACCGGGTAATATAGCCGGCATGAATATCCTGCTGGCTACCTACGGACACGGCAGCAGAACCTGGGCGATGGAAGGCTATGCCTCGACGGACAAGAAGGATGAGAACTGGCTGAAGTTTGCGGATAACAATTCGACAAAGACCAGGACCATACGTTGTGTCAAGATTCCTGTAGAATACATTTATTGATGACGGGTGCGGATGCTCCCGAGGTATTAGATGAAAAACACCAAACATTAAAAAAGATGAGTAATATGAAAAAGTATGTGATGACAATTATTCCGGCTCTTGCCCTGATGGTTTCATGCAAGGACCACCCGGGACACGCAGGTCCGGAAGGAAATGACGGCACGAATGTCGTCAGTACAAAAATCGCGGCCTACAGCGGAGGCGCAGGGCAGTTACCTGGCGAGGATAACCTTGTCTCTGTGGAAGCCTATCATTTTGACGGAGGAAAGCTTGTAAAGACGTACAGCGACTTTACCGGCAGCGGAAGCAATGTTTTTGAAATCAATCTTGACAGCCGTTCAGGGACACTTTATCTGGTGGCTCTCGGGGATGACGGTCCGGAATACGCCAGACCACAGGCTGAAGAGTCCGAGGATGCGTGGCTGAAAAGGGCGTCGGCGGTTTCCGAAGACGGACGTCCGGGACATTTCTATACGGGGAAGACCTCCCTTGCCGGCACGGGAATGCTGCAGGTGGAACTTGAAAGGGGAGTGGCCAGATTTGACCTGAAGATAGATGTCGCCGGTGAGGCCGAAGTCCGGCGCATAGTTTTCCATGACATGCTTTACGGCGCCCCTCTCTTTGCCGGGGCGGGAACGGACCTGTCGGGAATCCCTTCCGGAGATATGGAGGTGGATTTCGGCACACCGGTCTCGGAGAACAGGAAAGGCGTGGCCTACATCTACGGACAGGACAATGCCTCCCTGACAGTATCGGTGGATGCCGTCGTGGACGGAAAGGAATGCACGCTGGCTGCGGATCTTCCGGATGAAATAGCCCGCAATACAGTCTACACCCTCACCTTGCGCAAGGACTATATTACAGCCGACCTGGAGCTTTCCGTCTCCGACTGGAACGACGGCGGGGAAATAGAGATCTCTCCGGACAAGACCGTACTTTCGGTGGACAGGGAATCCGGTTCCATTCCTTCCGATGTCCTGGTGTCCCAGGATGCCAGGACCCTGACTCTCCCGTATGGAGCGACGGAATTTGTCCTTGCCATAGAAAGCGAGGACGAACTGGAACTGCTGCCTTATTTCGGGAACATGATCAGCGTGGAGCCTGTTCAGGGCACCGGTACGGCGGATTTCAGCAAGGTTAATCTTTTTCAGGTACGCAAGGGGCTTTTCGCCCCGGGCGTACCTGCTGAAGATGTGGTTCTGAACTTCCACAGGAAAGGCCTGGAGCATTCCTATCCTGATGATGCCATCGTATTGAAGCTTTCTTCCAATCCCACCCGGCTTTCCGGAGGTATGGATTTCGACAACCCGTGGTACACCCATGATTTCCGTCGTTATGTCGAGAACGAGCTCGGCGTGTTCACGCTGCCTGCGGAAAAGGAGATTTTCGTCCTGTTCGAGGACGGGGAAGATCCCTGGATGAAGATCGAACGGGATCCGGCCGGGGACGGGAGCTACCGTGTTCTCGGAGGCTGGCGGCCGAATGATCCTACGGCGGACGGAAGGGTGCAGAAGGCTGTCATTGTCATCAGGAACAGTGCCGACGGGTCGGCAAGGGAGGAATATACTGTCGTACGCCGCAATTACGGCCTGCCGGTGACCTGGCTTCACGGCGTCTGGTGGTGCAAATACAACGCTATCGGGGATTCCCGCTCTTTCGACCACCAGATACTTTCATCCGATGATCCTGCAGCGAAGGCCGGAAAGTCTCTTTTCGACTACCTCGCTTCATGCTCTCCGGAAGAATACCGTGAACTTTGGGGCTGGTCCTATATCGGGGACAGCGGCAAGGGAATGCAGGTCATCGAGAGCGATGGAAAGGCCGTGCTCGACGGATACAAAGGCGGACAGACGGTGCATATAAACAAGCTGCCTGCCGATGCCCTTTCTCCTGAAGGGTACGAACTGCCTTCCATGGAGGAGTTCAACAGGATTTTCGATGCTACGGATTATGTATGGGTGATGTGGGGCGGTGATTACAAGCTCAAGGCTCCATGGGAGGGCCATTCCGCAATGAGGATGCAGCAGCGTCGCAAAGACGGCATAACCGTCGGTCAGATGACACTTTCCAATCTTATCTATTTCTCTGTGGCGTCAAAGGATTTCCCTAACAATGAGCCTCTTGTGTGGTATGGTCCCGGAGCGCAGTGGAACGCAGACGGCATCTATCACAACGGGCATTACAACAATATGCTTTTTGCCGTACATTCTCCCGAAGGCCAGGGCTGGTTCATTGCCGGTGGTATGGAAAACCTGTATCTGCACAAGAACGGGGCAGGGAACAACGATTCGCGTATCCTCCGTTTCAAGAAATCGGATGTGGAGTACGTCTACTGAACCGGAACTGCCTGTGCCGGACTGTCATTCCGCCACAAGGCTTTCCAGATCCTTTTCGAGGCCCTCAAGTCCTCCCGGATATATCCCGGACATCGTCGCGGTACAGCTGCCGTCTTTTTCCAGTTTCATCAGAGCCTGGATTGTGCCGGTATCGCCTTTGTCCATAAGCAGGGTGGTGAGGGCATGTGCGAGGGTGTAGGAGATGCCGTCATCGGTCCGCTGGTGGAGCATGAAATCCCCATGCCAGGTATCGAGGTAGTCCGCGAGGTCTATCTCGCCTATCATGAACGCCGAGCGTATCCTTCCTTTCTCCCCGTCAGACAGGACATGATGCACGTTCCCTTTTCTGTCCACGGTACAGTTCTCGAAATATCTGGCAAGCCCTTCATTCAGCCACACCGGAACCCCGGGACCGGCTATGTTCCTCAGAAGATGGTGGCTTATCTCATGGCAGATGACCTTGACGTTCCTGTCGGAGTCCTTCTCGTCGTATCCTATTATGACAACGGCCTGTTCTTTTGTAAGATAGATTCCTGCGGTATTCCTCACGTCCACAGACCTTCCGAACTTCTTGTCCAGGAATTCTCCGGCGTCTTTCTTGTCATGGAACGTGTAGACGGTGAGTTTCAGGTCCTTGTCCATTCCGAGCCTTCCGTAGAACCCGAGTTCGTGGCCGATCAGTCCCGAAATCCTCTCCTTGTCCTTTTCCGACACAGGGTCTTCCAGCCAGGTGATCCTTACGCTTCCGTCCTGTTTCCCTTTCCCTCCGTCAGCTGACTTGCCTGCGGCACCCTTTTCTTTCAGGTAGCGTTTCTGTTCCCTTTTCGTCATTTCCTTCATGACCAGCCCATCGTCTGTCACAGCCCTGTAGAACTTCTTCTCTTCAGGCTGTACCAGTCCTTCGCCGGTGCTGAAGGTAGGGATGAAATGCAGGTAGGCATAGCCGTCTGGCAGGTAATTGTCCCCGAACTTGTTTTCATCGAGGAAGAAGAACGAGACAGCCACTCCTGAAGGTCCCGCTATCCCGACAGGCTGTCCCGGCCGGACAACGTCTCCCGGCGATATGAAGTTCTCCGTCATCGTGAGATAGGCTGCAAAGGTGCAGTCCTGGTGGTAGACAAGGAGCAGTCTCGGGTCCGTGGTGACGCAGGCTACTCCGTACCTTGTGGCGCAGACCGTGTCTCCCGGCGCCATCCGGAAATGCATTGTCTTCCGCCGTTCCCTCCTGTCTGTCTCCCAGCCGGTCTTTTTCCCGTCCTTCACCGGAAGGGCGTAAGGTGTGGCTATGTCGAAATTTTTCGGGAATATTCCCCTGAACCTGTAGAATTCCTTGGCCTTCTTGAATGTGTAGTCGGCATTTGACCCTTTCCTTATCGTAAGTACGGTGTTCTTGCCGGGTTTCAGGTTATATGACCGGTCATTGACCTGGAACAGATAGTAGTCGCAATAGTCGTTGTTGTAATAGTTCAGCATCTGGTCTCCCTCGCTGTTGCCTTCATATTTCCCCTCCAGGGTCCTCTCCGGGATCGTCATGATGTGTCTCAGTGTCTGACTGTACGAAAATTCCGGTGCCGCCAGGACCATGGCCGTCACGAGCAGGAATTGAATACTTTTCATAAAATCATCGGTTTTATCGTTAATCGGCAGAAGAATGTCATCTGCTTATAAGCTGTTTGAAATTTATGTCGATAAAACTTCAAACAGTTTCTAAATTAACGATAATTACCGATATTGCAAAACTTTCTATCTGTTATATGCGGATTCTCCGTGCTCATAAATGTCAAGTCCTTCTTCCTCGACTCTCTTGTCTACGCGAAGCCCGATCGTGGAGTCGACTATTTTGAACAGGATGAATGTCATTACCGCGCTGAAGACTATTGCGAAGACAGTGGCGATCACCTGTACAAGGAATTGGTGCCAGTCTCCGTACAGCGCACCCTGGACTCCTCCCTCTCCGGTTACAGCCCTGGTGGCGAACACACCGGTGAGAACTGATCCGACAATTCCGCCTATGCCATGGACTCCGAATGCATCCAGGGAATCGTCATATCTGAGCCTCGGCTTTACTACGGCGACCATGCAGAAACATATCACGGAAGTGACGAACCCGATGCAGAATGCTCCCGCCAGACCTGTGCTCCCTGCGGCAGGCGTAATCGCGACTAGTCCGGCCACGGCACCGGTGCACGTGCCTATGATGGTAGGTTTCTTGTTGAATATCCAGTCTATCGCCATCCAGGTGATCGCAGCCATTGCCGTAGCTATATGGGTTACCATGAACGCATTTGCCGCTATCCCGTCAGCCGCGAGCCCGCTTCCTGCGTTAAATCCGAACCATCCGAGCCAGAGGAATGCCGTACCCATGAAAACGAAAGTCACATTATGCGGGGTGATCGGATGTCCGGCCATATAGTCTGTCCTTTTACCGAGCATTACCGCCATCACGAGTGCCGATATTCCTGCATTGATGTGTACCACGGTACCGCCCGCGAAATCTATCGCGCCCATCTTCTGAAGGAATCCTCCGCCCCATACCCAGTGAGCCATAGGGAAGTAAGCCAGCACCACCCACAGGACAATGAACAGGATATAGCCTGAAAACTTGATCCTTTCAGCGAATGCCCCGAGGATAAGGGCCGGGGTGATGACCGCGAACATGCACTGGAACATCGCGAACAGCAGTTCGGGGATATTACCTGCCGTAACGGTGTCTATGCTGATTCCGTGCATGAATACCTTGCCGAAGCCTCCGATGAGGAATGCAAGAGGGTTCCCTTTATCCGAAAAACTCGTGTCGAATACCCAGCTGTAGCCGACCGCCACCCACAGGATGCTCACGACGGCCACCAGGAAGATCGTCTGCATTATTATGCTCAGCACGTTTTTCTGTCTCACGAGGCCTCCGTAGAACAATGCTATGCCGGGGATGCTCATCAGCAGTACAAGCATCGTGGAAGTAAGTATCCAGGCGGTGTTGCCTGTGTCTATCATCAGAAAGTGTGTCATTTGTCGTCCGTTTTTGAAAAGTTCGTGATAAGTTGTCTGTATTCCGGTATCCTCGGGGTTCATTTCTCCTGTTCGGCATTGTATAGCGCGATGTCTCCCCGTTCTCCGGTCCTGATTCTTACGGCATCGTAGACAGGAATTACAAAGATGCGTCCGTCGCCTATCTCACCTGTCCTCGCCGCCTCCGTTATCGCCTTGATTGTCTTTTCCACATTCTTGTCCCTCACAACGATGGAGAGCAGGATGCGTTCAATGGAACTTGTGTCATAGACAATCCCCCGGTAGATCCTGCCTTCCCGGGTCTTGCCTACACCCCTGACATCATAGTAGGAGAACCATTCGATGTCAGCTTCGAGCAGGGCCTGCTTCACGTCTTCGAACCGGCTCCTGCGGATGATTGCTTCGATTTTCTTCATAATCTGAACTGTTTGTTATTGAATGGTGAAAGAATTGCTTTACTGACCCGTACTGTCGGTCAAATGCTTATTCCGGCAATGAAATGGACATTCTCCGTGGACGGATTCCATACGAGATGTACGAATACCGGTATTTCCCATTTGTCCGTTATCTGAAAGCTCTTTGCCGCTTTCAGCCCTACTTCGCATACTGCGAACCCTCCGGTGTTTCCCTTTCTGTAAAACCGGTCGCCGCCTCCCGTGTAGAAATCGTTCTGCCAAGGTGTCGCCCCTACAGTGGCATCCCAGTCGAGCCCTGCGAAACGGAACGGGGCGGAAACCGAAATATACGAAGCGTATGCTTTCGTCCCGTCAGCCTTGAATCCTGTATTGCCGGCGAAATTCGTGTGCCAGTTTACGGCCAGGAATCCGAAATCATAGCCTGCATGTGCCTCGAACGTGTGGTTTGTCCTCTCCCCGTAGTGGAAATACCCGGGCCCGCCGTCGAACCAGTAGTCGGTCACGGAGATGCTGAACCCGGCGATTGAATACCCCAGAGTCAGGTCTGCCTCCCTCGTGTCGTCCGGCGTGAATCCTGTCGAGCCCCATGCCGACAGGGTGAATCCGGCATAAGATATCGACAATGCCGGCTGTATGCTGACGTTTCCGAGGTCCTGGCCTCTCCATACATAATTGCTGACAATGTCCACTCCTGCGCTGCCTGTGACCCCGTTTTGTGCAACAGATGGCAACTGAAAGAACATCAATGCCGTAGCAGGCATGACTGTCCTGATAAATAATCTTTTCATAATGAGTCCTTTTTAATTCGGACAAGTAACCGGTTTCTTGCCTATCTGTTTGTTACTGCAAATTTACTGAACAGGACTCGTTCTGTGTACGTTTTTTCTGCGAAAATTGGAATATTAAGATTTTGTTGCTTTGGATTGTTAGTTTTGGGGGATAAATTTTTATAATTATTAAGTTAATGTGCTTGAATATTTAAGTATGTTAATTATACTTGACGGCAATACAGGAATTCGTGCTTCAACACTCTTTGTTTTTATTTCTCTGATTAAAAAAAGAGGCTGCGCCTATTGGCACAGCCCCTTAGTTATTATCTCCGGTTTTCCCGGATATGGTCTACAGGTCGCTCATGGCCCTCTGGTATTCCTCCATAGGAGCTACCAGGATCTCCTGGAACTCTTTCTGGCCGGTACCTGCCGGGATGGCGTGACCGCAGATGACGTTCTCTTTCAGACCTTCGAGGGTGTCCACGCGGCCTCTGATCGCTGCCTCGCTGAGCACTTTCGTGGTCTCCTGGAAGGATGCGGCGGAGATGAAGCTGTTGGTCTTCAAAGCTGCACGCGTGATTCCCTGGAGCACCTGGCTTGCAGTTGCAGGCTTGGCCTCGCGGAGTACCATCATCTTCAGGCCCTGTCTCTCTAGCGAGGAGTTCTCGCTCCTCATCTCACGTGCGGAGATTATCTCGCCGACAGAGTATTTCTCGGAATCCCCGGAATCGGTTATTATGAACTTGCCGTAGATATGGTCGTTCGTGTCCATGAACACCCACTTGTCCACGAGCTCCTCCGGAAGGAAGTCCGTGTCGCCCGGATCGTTGATCTGTACCTTGCGCATCATCTGCCTTACGATGATCTCGAAGTGCTTGTCGTTGATCTTCACACCCTGGAGACGGTATACCTCCTGGATCTCGTTGACAATGTATTCCTGAACCTTGATAGGCCCGAGGATGTCGAGGATGTCGGTAGGGGAGACCGCACCGTCGGAAAGCCTCATGCCGGCCTTCACGTAGTCGTTCTCCTGGACAAGTATCTGCTTGGTAAGAGGCACGAGGTATCTCTTTTCCTGGCCGGACTTGTTCTTGATGATGATCTCCCTGTTGCCCCTCTTGATCTTGCCCATGATGACCTCTCCGTTGATCTCGGAGACGATGGCAGGATTTGAAGGGTTGCGCGCTTCGAAGAGTTCGGTAACCCTTGGAAGACCTCCCGTGATGTCGCTCGACTTACCGATGGCGCGAGGTATCTTGATGATGATGTCACCGATCTTGAGGTCGTCGCCATCGTTCACCATGACATGGGCACCGACAGGCAGGTTGTACTGCTTCTTGCTTTCGCCGTTCTCGTCTATGATGTTGATGGTCGGGTTCTTGGACTTGTCGCGGGACTCGATGATGACCTTGTCCCTGTTCAGGGAGTACTCATCTGCGATTTCCTCGCGGTATGTCACGCCGTCGATCATGCTGTCGAAACGTGCCTTACCGGCAGCCTCGATGATGGTGATGGCGTTGTAGGCGTCCCATTCGCAGATAAGGTCGCCTTTCTTGACCTTGTCCCCGTCCTTCTTGTAAAGGATGGAGCCGTAAGGTACGTCATACTGCGAGTAGGTTATGCCCGTGTTCTCGTCTATGATGCGGACTTCGGTCGTACGGCTGACCACGACGTCCTGTACCGATCCGTCGTCACCGATCCTCTGGATGGTCCTGAGCTCTTCGAACTCGAGTTTTCCTTCGTATTTCGAGGTGATGGAGCTTTCGGAAGCCGTGCTGGAAGCCGTACCTCCGACGTGGAACGTACGGAGGGTAAGCTGGGTGCCAGGTTCTCCGATGGACTGGGCGGCGATCACGCCGACAACCTCTCCTTTCTCGACCATCCTGCCGGAAGCAAGGTTACGTCCGTAGCACTTGGCGCAGACACCCTTGCGGGATTCGCAGGTGAGTACCGAACGTATCTCCACCTGCTCGATAGGCAGGGATTCGATGAGTGCGGCAATCTCCTCCGTGATTTCTTCCCCTGCAGGAAGGATAAGTTCTCCCGTGAGCGGATTGAATATGTCGTGAACGGATGTCCTTCCGAGGATCCTTTCCCCGAGGGATTCCACGACTTCGTCCTTGCTCTTGATGGCTGTGGCTATCAGTCCCCTGAGGGTGCCGCAGTCCTCCTCGTTGATGATGACATCGTGGGATACGTCCACCAGACGGCGGGTGAGGTAACCGGCATCGGCTGTCTTCAACGCGGTATCTGCCAGACCTTTACGGGCACCGTGGGTGGAGATGAAGTATTCGAGCACTGTCATTCCTTCTTTCAGGTTGGAAATGATCGGGTTCTCGATGATCTCGGCTCCCTGTGCACCTGATTTCTGAGGCTTGGCCATAAGTCCTCGCATACCGCACAGCTGCTTGATCTGCTGTGTGGAGCCTCGGGCTCCTGAATCCAGCATCATGTAGACAGGGTTGAAGCCCTGCTGGTCGTTGGAGATCTGTTTCTCCACGATGCCGGTAATCTTGTTGTCTATCGAGGTCCACAGGTCGATCACCTTGTTGTAGCGCTCGTTGTTGGTGATGAAACCCATCGAGAAATTGTTCTTGATGTCTTCCACCGTCTTGTAGCCGTTCTCGATGAGGGACTCTTTCTCCTCCGGGATTATTACGTCACCGAGGTTGAATGAAAGCCCTCCCTTGAACGCCATGGTGTAGCCGAGGTTCTTGATGTCGTCGAGGAACTGCGCGGTACGTGCTATACCGGTGTTCTTTATGACCACGGAGATGATTTTCCTGAGGGATTTCTTTCCGAGCACCTCGTTTATGTAAGGGACCTCGTCAGGTACCATCTGGTTCACGATGATCCTTCCCGGCGTGGTCTTCACCATCTGATATCCTTCTTCAGGATTCAGCTTGTTCTTAGGGAGTCTCACGTTTATGGAAGCATGGATGTCTATCGCCTTTTCGTTGAGGGCGATGATAACCTCTTCCGGACCGTAGAAGTTCATGCCTTCACCCTTGGCCCCCGGACGCGGCTTGGAAATATAGTAGAGTCCGAGCACCATGTCCTGGGACGGCACCGTGATAGGTGTACCGTTGGCCGGGTTGAGGATGTTGTGCGAACCGAGCATGAGCAGCTGCGCCTCGAGGATGGCAGCATTCCCGAGAGGGAGGTGCACGGCCATCTGGTCACCGTCGAAGTCGGCGTTGAATGCCGTACATGCGAGCGGGTGCAGCTGGATTGCCTTTCCTTCTATCATCTTCGGCTGGAAAGCCTGGATACCGAGCCTGTGGAGTGTAGGGGCACGGTTCAGGAGGACCGGATGGCCCTTCATCACATTCTCGAGGATATCCCAGATCACAGGATCCTTCCTGTCCACTATCTTTTTTGCAGACTTCACTGTCTTTACGATGCCGCGCTCGATCAGCTTTCTGATGATGAAAGGCTTGTAGAGCTCGGCTGCCATGAACTTAGGAAGGCCGCATTCGTGCATCTTCAGTTCCGGACCCACGACGATGACCGAACGTGCGGAGTAGTCCACACGTTTTCCGAGCAGGTTCTGACGGAAACGTCCCTGCTTTCCTTTCAGGCTGTCCGACAGGGATTTCAGAGCCCTGTTCGCCTCGCTCTTGACTGCGTTCGACTTCTTCGAGTTGTCGAACAGTGAGTCGACGGCCTCCTGGAGCATACGCTTCTCGTTCCTGAGGATGACTTCCGGAGCCTTGATCTCGATGAGCCTCTTGAGCCTGTTGTTCCTGATGATCACCCTCCTGTAGAGGTCGTTCAGGTCTGATGTCGCGAAACGTCCTCCGTCAAGAGGCACGAGCGGACGGAGATCAGGCGGGATTACCGGGATGTTTTTCAGTATCATCCATTCCGGCCTGTTCACGCCTTTGGACTCCTGGAACCACTTCACGATGCTCAGCCTCTTGAGGGCTTCCGTCCTCCTCTGCTGGGAGGTTTCCTTCATCATCCTTGTGCGGAGTTCCTTGGCGAGTTCGTCCACATCGATTTCCTTCAGGAGCTCGTATATTGCCTCGGCACCCATGCCGGCCCTGAACTTCTCGGGATCATCGTCCGGAAGGTTCTGGTTCTCAGGCATGGAATCGATTATGTCCAGATATTCTTCTTCAGCCAGCAGTTCCAGTCTGGCCTTGCCTGTGGTACCCGGGTTTATGATGATATATTTTTCGTAGTATATCACGGCCTCGAGTTTCTTGGCAGGTATACCCAGCAGGGCGGCTATCTTGTTCGGGGAAGACTTGAAATACCATATATGGGCTACAGGGACGGTGAGCTCTATGTGTCCCATCCTTTCCCTGCGGACCTTCTTCTCGGTCACTTCTACACCGCAACGGTCGCAGACGATTCCGCGGTACCTGATCCTCTTGTACTTTCCGCAGTGGCATTCGTAATCCTTTGTAGGACCGAAGATCTTCTCACAGAAAAGTCCGTCTCTCTCCGGCTTGTAGGTCCTGTAGTTCACTGTCTCAGGCTTCAGGACCTCTCCTGAAGACCTTGCCTTGATGTCTTCAGGAGAAGCGAGTGAGATGCTGATTCTTTCGAAATTGCTTTTAACCTTGTTTTCTTTATTAAAAGTCGGCATATTTCTAAAATTTCAAGTTGTCTGTAATTTAATCCAGTGTGACTTTCAGACCGAGTCCCCGGAGCTCGTGCAGGAGCACGTTGAGGGATTCAGGTATGCCAGGCGTAGGCATCAGGTCTCCTTTGACGATTGCCTCGTAAGCTTTGGACCTTCCGGTCACATCGTCGGACTTCACTGTAAGTATTTCCTGGAGCACGTTGGCCGCACCGAATGCCTCGAGGGCCCATACCTCCATCTCACCGAACCTCTGGCCTCCGAACTGGGCCTTTCCTCCGAGAGGCTGCTGGGTGATGAGAGAGTACGGTCCGATGGACCTTGCGTGCATCTTGTCATCGACCATGTGGCCGAGCTTGATCATGTAGATGACACCTACCGTAGCCGGCTGGTCGAACCAGTCTCCCGTACCTCCGTCCCTGAGGTAGGTCTTTCCGTAGCGCGGGAGTCCGGCCTTGTCAGTGTATGCGCAGATGTCCTCAAGCGTCGCACCGTCGAAGATCGGAGTGCTGAACTTGAGCCCGAGCTCCTCTCCGGCCCAGCCGAGAACCGTCTCGTATATCTGTCCGAGGTTCATTCGGGAAGGCACGCCGAGAGGATTGAGGACTATATCCACAGGTGTACCGTCCTCGAGGAACGGCATATCCTCGTCCCTTACGACCTTGGCCACGATACCTTTGTTTCCGTGGCGTCCTGCCATCTTGTCGCCGACTGTGATTTTCCTCTTTTTGGCTACATAGACTTTTGCAAGCTGCATCACGCCGTTCTGGAGTTCGTCGCCGACCTTTATCTTGTCCACGACCCTCTTGTGTCTGGCTGCCGCTTCCTTGTAGGCTATGCAGTAATTGTTGATCAGTTCCTTGATGAGCTGGTTGGCGTCCTTGTCGGAAGTCCACTTGCTGGAGTTTATGTTCTCGTAGTTCATCTTCCTGAGTTCGGACACCGGAATGTCCTTGCCTTTGGCTATGACTTCGGTTCCGTCGAGTTCGAAGATTCCGGCGCTCTTCTTTCCGTTCACAAGCACTGCAAGCTTGTCTATGAACTTGTTGCGGAGCGCTTCCGACTTCTGGTTGAACTCTTCCTCCACAATCTCAATCTTGGCTTTCTGGTCAGCTTTTGCCCCCTTCCTGTTTATCTCCTTGCCGACTTTGGCGTAGAGGGCAGTCTTTATGACCGTACCTCTGAGGGACGGGGTGGCCTTGAGGGATGCATCCTTCACGTCTCCGGCCTTGTCGCCGAATATGGCCCTGAGAAGCTTCTCTTCCGGTGACGGATCGCTCTCTCCCTTAGGGGTGATCTTTCCTATCATGATGTCACCCGGCTCGATATGTGCGCCGACGCGGATGATACCGTTCTCGTCGAGGTTTCTGGTAGCATCCTCGCTGACGTTCGGTATGTCGGAAGTGAGCTCTTCCATACCGCGCTTGGTGTCCCTGACTTCGGAGATGTATTCGTCAACGTGTACGGAAGTGAGGATATCCCACCTGATCATCCTTTCGGAAAGCACGATTGCATCCTCGTAGTTGTAGCCTTTCCATGGCATGAACGCCACTTTCAGGTTCCTTCCGAGGGCAAGTTCGCCGTCCTGCGTAGCGTACCCTTCGGTAATCACCTGTCCTTTCTCCACCTTGTCGCCTTTCCTTACGATAGGCTTGAGCAGTATAGTGGTGCTCTGGTTGGTCTTCCTGTAGATTGGAAGCTTGTAGACGGTGATTTCCGGATCAAAGCTGACGAACTTCTCGTCTTCTGTCCTTTCGTACTTGATGTGTATCTCGTTGGCGTCCACATAGACTACCTCTCCCTTGCCTTCGGCGGTGACCTGTGTCCTGGAGTCGAGGCAGACCCTTTCCTCCAGACCGGTACCGACGATAGGGGATTCCGGATTGAGAAGCGGTACTGCCTGTCTCATCATGTTGGCTCCCATCAGTGCACGGTGCGCATCGTCATGCTCCAGGAACGGGATCAGCGATGCAGCCACGGATGCTATCTGGTTAGGGGCGACGTCCATCAGGTCCACTTCATCCTTGGTCACGACAGGGAAGTCCGCGCCGTAACGGCACTGTATCCTGTCGTCCTGGATGTTCCCTTCATCGTCCATCTTCACCTTGGCGAGAGATACCATCTTGTTTTCCTCTTCTTCGGCGCTCATGTACACCCATCCGTCAGAACTGAGGTCGACCTTGCCGTTCTCCACCTTGCGGTAAGGGGTCTCGATAAAGCCGAGGTCGTTGATTCTGGCGTATACGCACAGGGACGATATAAGTCCGATGTTCGGGCCTTCCGGAGTCTCGATAGGGCAGAGACGTCCGTAGTGGGTGTAGTGCACGTCCCTGACCTCGAATCCGGCCCTGTCCCTGGAAAGTCCTCCGGGTCCGAGGGCTGAAAGACGGCGCTTGTGCGTCATTTCGGAAAGCGGGTTGGTCTGGTCCATGAACTGTGACAGCTGGCTCGTGCCGAAGAACGAGTTTATCACCGAGGACAGGGTTTTCGCGTTTATCAGGTCCGTAGGTGCGAACTGCTCGCTGTCCCTGACGTTCATCCTCTCGCGGATTGTCCTCGCCATCCTTGCAAGTCCGACGCTGAACTGGTTGGCAAGCTGTTCGCCTACAGTCCTGATACGCCTGTTGCTCAGGTGGTCAATGTCATCCACGGCTGCCTTGGAGTTGATAAGCTGGATGAGGTACTTTATGATTTCTATGATGTCCGTATTCGTGAGCACCCTGGTCTCGTCAGGGATGTTCAGATTCAGCTTCTGGTTCAGACGGTAACGTCCTACGTCCCCGAGATCATATCTCTTCTCCGAGAAGAACAGCTTGTCGATCACATCCCGTGCAGTGGCCTCATCAGGCGGTTCCGAGTTGCGGAGCTGCTTGTAGATGTAGTTGATGGCTTCTGTCTCCGTGTTGGTCGGGTCTTTCTGCAGAGTATTGTAGATGATGGCGTACTCGTTGACGTTCGTATCCTCTTTCTGGAGAAGGATTGTCTTTACGTCGGTATCGGCCAGCTTCTCGATCGTGTCTTCACCGAGAATCTCGCCTCTTTCCACGATGGCTACCGTCCTCTCGACAGGAATCACTTCTCCCGTGTCCTCGTCCACGAAGTCTTCGAACCATGTCTTCAGGACCTTTGCGGCGAGTTTCCTGCCTTCGTTCTTTTTCAGGTTTTCCGGAGTCGCCTCAATCTCGTCGGCGAGCCCGAAAATGTCGATTATATCCTTGTCGCTGTTGAAGCCTATGGCTCTCAGCAGGGTAGTTACAGGCAATTTCTTCTTGCGGTCGATGTATGCATACATGACATTGTTGATGTCAGTGGCAAACTCGATCCATGATCCCTTGAACGGGATTATTCTGGCGGAATAAAGCTTGGTACCGTTGGCGTGGACGCTTTGTCCGAAGAAAACGCCAGGTGACCGGTGCAGCTGCGACACTATGATGCGTTCAGAACCGTTGATGACAAAAGTACCTCCCGGCGTCATGTACGGTATGTTTCCAAGATATACGTCCTGTATCTTGGTATCGAAGTCCTCATGCTCTGGATCGCTGCATGAAAGGCGGAGTTTCGCTTTCAGCGGCACGTTGTATGTCAATCCTCTTTCGAGACACTCGTCTATGGAATACTGAGGAGGGTCGATGAAATAGTCGATAAACTCCAGTTTGTAGTTGTTGCGGGTATCTTCTATAGGAAAAATCTCCTGGAAAACCTGGTACAGTCCTTCGTTTTTCCTGTTTTCAGGCGTAGTGTCCAACTGGAAAAAATCCCTGAAGGACTTCAGCTGCACTTCCAGCAGATCCGGATATTCAAGGAGAATTTTTGATGATGCAAAAGAAATTCGCTGATTTTTGGTGTTTTGTGACATCTTTCTGCCTTTTGTATTTGAGAATCTGTCCTGCACTCTTCCGGACAGACCTGAGAAAAACTAGATACGACAAAAAGGTTTAGGGTCTTTGTCCGGCCCTAAACCTGAATCGTTGTCCCCGTACGGGGAAAGATGAAGTTATTTAATCTCAACTTCAGCTCCAGCCTCTTCGAGGGTAGCTTTGATCTGCTCAGCCTCTGCCTTTGAAACTTTTTCTTTGATAACTGCGTCAGGTGCCTTGTCTACCAGGTCCTTAGCCTCTTTAAGACCAAGAGCCGTGATGTCTTTCACAGCCTTAACGACGCCAAGTTTTGCCTGGCCGGCTGACTTAAGGATTACATCGAATTCAGTCTGCTCTGCAGCGGCTGCCTCACCGGCGCCGGCGGCAGGTCCTGCTACTGCAACTGCAGCAGCTGCAGGCTCGATGCCGTACTCCTCTTTGAGGATTGTTGCCAATTCCTGAACGTCTTTCACAGAGAGGTTTACCAACTCTTCTGCAAGTGCTTTAATATCTGCCATAATTGTAACTATTTAAATTGTTTATTGTACTATTCCCTTTCTGAAAGTGTCTTGACGATGCCTGCAAGTTTTCCGCCTGCTGACTGAAGAGCAGATATGACGTTGCGTGCAGGAGACTGGAGTAATCCGACGATATCGCCGATAAGTTCCTCGCGGGACTTGATGTTGCAGAGTTCGCCGAGCTTGTCTGCGCCTACGAATGCACATTCCTGTACGTATGCACCTTTGAGAGCCGGTTTGTCGTTCCCATCGTCCGCATACTTCTTGATGAGTTTTGCCGGAGCGTTAGGAGTCTCCGTGTACATGACGGCTGTAGGACCCTCGAGAACCGTGAGCAACTGGCTTGCTTCTTCGCTTCCAAGACCTTCGATTGCCTTGTGGAGAAGAGTGTTCTTCACGACAACGAGCTTGATTTTCTTCTCGAAGCAGTCCCGGCGGAGTTTCGCAGTCTGTTCAGCATTCAGCCCGGAAATGTCCGTAATATAGAAATTAGGGGTTTCCTGGATTTGTGCTGTAATCGATTCAAGTATCTGTGCTTTTTCTTCCTTTCTCATAGCATTGAATTTTATTATTCAGCACCACTGAATGTTTTAACGTCTAACTTGATGCCGGGGCTCATCGTCGAGCATAACGAAGCACTCTTGAGGTATGTACCTTTGAGAGACTGCGGTTTCAGCTTGATGATGGCTGAGAGCATTTCCTGTGCGTTCTCGAGTATCTGCTGCGGAGTGAACGATGCTTTGCCGATCGCTGCGTGTACGATTCCGGTCTTGTCGACCTTGAAGTCGATCTTACCGGCCTTTACTTCCTTGACAGCGTTGCCGATTTCCATGGTCACTGTACCTGTCTTAGGGTTAGGCATGAGTCCTCTCGGACCGAGAATCCTTCCTATTGCACCTACCTTGGCCATTACGGACGGAGTACAGATGATGACATCAACGTCAGTCCAGCCTCCTTTGATCTTGTCGATGTATTCGTCAAGACCTACATAGTCGGCTCCTGCCTCCTTGGCTTCGTTCTCTTTGTCTGGGGTGCAGAGTACAAGCACCCTTGTCTGCTTTCCTGTACCGTTCGGGAGGGTTACCACGCCGCGGACCATCTGGTTCGCCTTGCGGGGATCGACCCCGAGGTTCACGGAAAGTTCTATTGAAGCATCGAATTTTGTATAGGTAATCTCCTTGACAATTTCACATGCTTCTGATAGCTTATATTGCTTGGCCGCATCATATTTGGCCATAACCGTTTTTTGGTTCTTTGTAAGTTTACTCATTTTGCGTGTGATTTTTAGATGTCGGCAGGAAATTCACCTTCTACCTTTATACCCATGCTCCTTGCGGTTCCGGCAACCATTGTCATGGCTGACTTCAGCGTGAAAGCATTGAGGTCCGGCATTTTGGACTCGGCAATCGTCTTCACCTGATCCCAGGTGATAGTAGCGACCTTGTTCCTGTTCGGCTGATCCGATCCTTTGGATATTTTGGCTGCTTCCTTGAGCTGTACGGCTACAGGAGGCTGCTTTACTTCAAAAGAAAATGACTTGTCGCTGTAGACTGTAATCACTACAGGCAATACCTTACCAGCGCTGTCCTGAGTGCGGGCATTGAACTGCTTGCAGAAATCCATTATGTTAAGACCTTTCGAACCGAGGGCCGGTCCTACTGGAGGGGATGGATTTGCTGCGCCACCTTTGATCTGGAGTTTGATAAACCCGGTAACTTCTTTTGCCATAATTCTGATTATTCTTTAGTTACTTGAGTAAAGTTGAGCTCGAGCAGAGTTTTTCTGCCGAAAATCATAACCATTACCTTAATTTTGCTTCTATCTTCGACAATCTCTTCTACAGTGCCGTCGAACCCGCTGAAAGGTCCGTCAGTGATTTTCACTGCCTCACCGATCTTGTAGTCGACAATCGTCTCGCCTTCGCTTACGGCCACTTCGTCCTGCTCTCCCAGAATCCTCTTGACTTCGGAGTCCCTCAGCGGAATCGGAATCTTCTCTTCCTGGGTTTTTCCGGAGCCTCTGCTCACATCCCTTTTTTCCGTAAGGAATCCGGACATATGAGGCACTTCGTTCCTTATGATGTATTGGAGTTCTCCTGTGAGTTCCGCTTCAATGAGTACATAGCCCGGGTAGAAGAGCCTTTCCTGGCATACCCTCTTTCCGTCCTTTATCCTGTACACCTTTTCACTTGGAACGAGAACCTGGGAAACTAGATCCTGAAGACCGCATCTCTCGATCTCTTTTTCGAGATATTCCTTGGCTTTTTTCTCTTTTCCTCCCGCTGCTCTCAGTACATACCATTTTTTGTTGTTTTCACTCATAGTATAGACTGATTACATAGTGTAGATGAATGTCATCAAATGACGGAAGGCAAAGTCCATAGCGAAAATGACGACTGCAAAGATCAGCGTCGCCACCATGACGAGTATCGCCGAACTCTGAAGCTTCTCCCAAGTCGGCCATGATACTTTCTTGGTCAACTCAGTATACGATTCTTTAAGATAATTTATGAACCTTCTCATCTTTACCTTTGATTGACACTGCCAATTGGAAGCTTAATGCAATGTCTGTTAAACAACTATCAAATCGTAACCTTTGATATTTTGGCAGGGGAACCAGGATTCGAACCCAGACTAAAGGTTTTGGAGACCTCTGTACTACCCTTATACTATTCCCCTGTAAATTACCTTTAAAGGCAATCAAAAAAGAACTTTTTTAAAAAGAGGGTGCCGTCGATGGAGGACACCCTCTTTTGATATTGATTCCTTTAAAAGGATTATTCAAGGATCTTGGTAACCTGTCCGGCACCTACCGTACGTCCGCCTTCACGGATTGCGAAACGGAGACCTTCGTTAAGAGCTACCGGATAGATAAGATCTACGGTGATGGTCACGTTATCGCCAGGCATTACCATCTCTGTTCCCTCTGGAAGAGTGATCTCTCCTGTGATGTCGAGGGTACGGATGAAGAACTGAGGACGGTAGTGGTTGTGGAATGGAGTATGACGGCCACCTTCGTCTTTCTTCAGTACGTAGATCTCAGCCTGGAATTTCTGGTGAGGATGGATTGTTCCCGGTTTTGCAAGAACCTGTCCTCTCTTGATTTCCTTCTTGTCGATACCACGGAGAAGAAGACCTACGTTGTCACCAGCCTCTCCTTCGTCAAGGATCTTGCGGAACATCTCGACACCTGTAACGACAGTCTTCTTAGGATCTTCACCGAGACCTACGATCTCAACCTCGTCTCCAGTGTGTACGACACCTGTCTCGATACGTCCTGTAGCGACGGTACCACGACCTGTGATTGAGAAGATATCCTCGATAGGCATCAGGAACGGCTTCTCGTTGTCCCTTGGAGGGATAGGAATGTACTCGTCAACTGCATCCATCAGTTCGATGATCTTTTCCTCATATTTAGGGTCACCGTTGAGTGCACCGAGGGCTGATCCGCGGATGACAGGAGCGTTGTCACCGTCGAAGTTGTAGAATGAAAGAAGGTCACGGATTTCCATCTCAACGAGGTCGAGCATCTCTGGATCGTCTACAAGGTCAACCTTGTTCATGAAAACGACGATTCTCGGAACGTTCACCTGACGGGCGAGAAGGATGTGCTCACGTGTCTGAGGCATAGGACCGTCGGTAGCGGCAACCACGAGGATTGCACCATCCATCTGGGCTGCACCTGTAACCATGTTCTTCACATAGTCGGCGTGACCCGGGCAGTCAACGTGTGCATAGTGACGTTTTGCAGTCTGATATTCAACGTGTGCTGTGTTGATTGTGATACCACGCTCTTTCTCTTCCGGAGCGTTGTCGATAGAGTCGAATGAACGGACTTCTGACAGACCCCTTTTTGCGAG
>CALVDQ010000005.1 GCA_944326325.1 uncultured Bacteroidales bacterium | reverse complement strand
AAATCGGTGCATTGCTGTTACCAAAATCTGAGCACTCCCGATTACCGAAATCTGTGCACTTATCGTTACCGTTTACAATTACCTTATACAGGAACTTTTTGTTCTCTTTAGAGAGCTGCGACGGCAAAGAATGCCAAAGTGACGTTATTCTCGAAACCTGCAGAGGTGTAACATATTTGGAAAAATCAAGCTCATACAAATCGAGTATTTCCTGCAACTCCTCCTCTACGGAAGACATACCCTTGTTTTCCAAAAGTTTCGTCGCTACGGAAGGCATTCCTCCACATATCGAATAACGCTTATATTCAAGGAGAAGCTTATTCATGATAATTTCAGGAAGATGTCCTATGGCAGTCATATTTTCTATAAAATCACTTGTCCTGGGATCCGATTTTGCAAGAAATTCCTTGAAAGTCAAAGGATAGACTTTAAGAGTCCGAACTTTTCCCACTGGTACGGACATGTTTTTCCTCTTGACAGCCACACCAAGCAGAGAGCCGGCTGCGACAATATGATACTGCGGAGCATCTTCACAGAAATATTTCAGACTGTTCAATGCTTCTTCGCATTCCTGTATCTCATCGAAGATAATGAGTGTCTTGCCCGGCTCTATAGGAACATCTGAATAAAGGGAAAGCTCTTTAATCAGCCTTTCCGGCTCCTTCGTATTTCTGAAAACGGTTTTCAGTTCCGGTGTACGGTCAAAGTCAAATTTAATGTAATGCTCGAAACATTCCTTGCCGAATGATTCCATTATCCATGTCTTTCCGGTCTGTCTGGCTCCTCTGAGCAGAAGCGGTTTTCTCTCATTGTCCGGAGAATTTTTCCAGTCTTTCAAAGTATCAAGTATGTCTCGTTTTATTTTCATCATCGGCAAATAAATTTTTAGTTCGAATGGCGGATATTTTCGCTATTAAGTATGGAAAAATGTAAAATCCAACATAAATCCACACTTAATAGTGCAAATGTAGCAAAACTAGTTGAACTTGCTAACAAAAAAAGAAATAAATCTGCTGAACTGATTTGTCTGTGAGAATAAATCCGTCAGTACATCAGGCCGAAAGCCCAGAGGGGAATCTCATTATTTGAGCCGTACTCTATATCATCCTTTACGATATAGGCATTGTCTGTTCCTGAGATCTGTTTCTGCCCCTTGTTCTTTCCTCCGATTTCGAAAGTATATTTTCCTGCCTTGAAGTCTGCGACTGGCGATGATGTGACATTGTGCCCGGAGGCTCGCATCCATTCAAGAAAGATTGTTTCCCGTATATTTCCGATATCAGGCTCCGAGTCAGACAGGACATAAGCAATATTGGGATTGTTCAGATATATCTTGTTGACTTTCCCGAGCAGACTGATACCTTTTGTATCATCCCTCAATACATTGACAAGACCGGCTTTCTCCAGCCAGACGACAATATCTGCTACATAATTGCGATGCATGTCCAGGTCTTTCCCTATTTTCGAGTAGTTCGGTTTGAATGGGACACTTTGAGCTATGATGTATAGCAATGTTTTCAATTTGCCTGCCGTAGACACTGACAGACCGGCGAATTTGGGGATGTCCTGCTCTACGACGCGGTTGATGACATTGCCAAGTCTCAGATAATAATTGCCGTTTTTAAAATATGGATAGAACCCTGTGCGCAGATATTCTTTGAATAGCGCAAGGGGACGATATCCGGAATAAGGAAAATCTATATTGTTGGATATGATCTGTTCCAATGTATGTACCGGAATTTCCAAGTTCCGGCTCAATGCGAGATATTCACGGAAGGAAAGCCCGGGCATCTGATACTCCAACATTCTGCGGCTGAGGTCATAGCCTCCTTTTTGCAGATCGAGGACCGATGAGCCGGTGTACACGACCCGAAGTCCCGGATATGAGTCATAGATATTCTTGATTTCCTGTGACCAGTTTCTGTAGCTGTGGATTTCATCTACATATAAGGCTATGCCTCCGTCTTTATAGAATGAATCCGCCAGTTCAACAAGAGTATGGGCTGAAAACCACATGTCATCAGCCGAAACATAGAGTGATGTATCAATGTTATCGTGGAGTTTAATATGTTGCAGTACAAGGGTTGATTTGCCGACACCCCTGGCACCGAGGATGCCGACAAGGCGGTCGTTCCAGGATATGGTATCATGTATATTCCGGATATATGCAGTATCTGTCGCGTTGACCAGCATCTTGAATTTTTCCCGTAATGCTTTCATTTTTATGTGTTTTTAAGTCTCTGATGAGCAAATATAGTCAAATTGCCTAAAAAAAACAGCAGTTTTACCGAAGATTGCTGGAAAAAATAGGCGATAAATAGGCTCGTGACTTTTATTGAATATCCGGTAGATCGAGCCGGCATCTTCAAGCCATGTCAGGGCATCTTCATAGTCTTTGTCCCATACTTGGTAGTGCATATATACGATGAAGTATGACAAATAATATGAAAAGCCGGAATAATTTTGCAACTTTGTAAAATACGGACGGATTCCGGAGGAAACAGGATTATGGGACAGACAGGCAGGAGAAAATACCCGATAGGGATGCAGACATTCGAAAGGATCGTGGAGGAAGGCTATGTCTATATAGACAAGACAGCCCTTATATATGATTTGGTCACATCGGGAAAGGTTTATTTTCTCGGCAGGCCGAGACGTTTCGGAAAGAGTCTGCTTGTAACAACATTGGAAGCGTATTTTTCGGGAAAGAAGGCTCTGTTCGACGGACTGGCGATTGCAGGACTTGAAAAGGAATGGACTGAATACCCGGTCCTTCACTTCGATTTCAGCGGGACGAAATATCTGAGTGTAGCTGATCTTGAGGGCCAATTCCGGATACAGCTCGGAAGATGGGAAGAAAAATATGGAAGCAGCCGGACGGAACAGACTCCAGCGGAACGTTTTCAGGGCATCATCCGCCGGGCATACGAGAAGACAGGGAAGCCGGTCGTGTTTCTTGTGGACGAATATGATGCGCCGTTGCTGGACAGTGTTTCGAATCCGGAGCTGCAGAACGAATTAAGGAATATGCTCCGCAGCTTCTACAGTGTCGTCAAGATGAGCGATGCCATGCTGAAATTCGTGTTCATCACCGGTATCAGCAAATTCAGCCAGATGAGCATATTCAGTGAGTTGAACAGCCTGCAGAACATCAGCATGGAAGACAGATTCAGTGCAATCTGCGGAATCACGGCTTCCGAACTCGCCACATGCCTCAGAGTTGATGTACAGGCTCTCGCCGGGCACAACGGACAGACTTACGTACAGGCTTGCGACAAACTCAGGCGGATGTATGACGGTTACCATTTCAGCCCGAACTGCGAGGATATATATAATCCGTTCAGTTTGCTTAATGCTCTGAACAACAAAAATTACAATAAATACTGGTTCTCGTCGGGGACACCGACCTTCCTGATAGAGCTGCTCCGAAAATACGACTTCGACATCGAGTCTCTGGACGGGATGAAGGCACCTGCGGAACAGTTCGACGCTCCAACAGAACAGATAGTCAGTCCTCTGCCTGTCCTGTACCAGAGCGGCTATCTGACGATAAAGGACTATGATCCTGAATATATGGAATATACTCTGGCATATCCGAACGAGGAAGTCCGTCTCGGCTTCATCGGGTCCCTTATACCGTATTATGTCACCGACCCGAACTTCGCACGGAACTCTCTGATTACAGGAATAGTGAAAGACCTGCGCAGAAACGACCTTGAAAGTTGCATGCAACGCATCACGACTTTCTTTGCTTCCATTCCATATGATCTCAACAACAAGACGGAGAAGCATTTCCATACACTGTTCTATCTTTTGTTTTCGATGACGGGACTGTATGTCGAGAGCGAGGTCAAAAGTGCGGTCGGCCGGGCGGACATGGTGCTCAAGACGGAGACTCATATCTATGTCTTTGAACTGAAACTGGACGGCTCGGCAGAGGACGCCCTGAAGCAGATAGACAGCAAAGGATATCTTGTGCCATACACTTGCGACGGCCGCAAACTTGTGAAAGTGGGAGTGAACTTTGACTCTGCCTCACGGACTGTCAGAGACTGGAAAGCTGTCGGGCAATAACGCCGGACAGAATTGAGTCCACTGGCAAGTTCGGCTGCACGGTGAAAATCTGTCTCAACCGGACTAAACCGGTAGATATATCGGGACGGACGGATTCCGGAGGGAACAGGATTATGGGACAGACAGGTGAAAATACTAAATGAAATTGTGGAATATACAAACGAACTTAATAAAATATCGATTATGCCGCTGATATTGCCAGAAGGGTACAGGAATGTACTCGAAAACGTAGAGAATACCGAAAAAGCGATCAAGTATGTGAAAGACATGTTCCAGGAAAACCTGTCGGCCCAGCTGGCCCTGCTCAGGGTGACGGCGCCGATGACGGTATTGTCCGGAACGGGAATAAACGATGACCTGAACAGTGTGGAGAGACCGGTGTCTTTCCCGATCAAGTCGATGGGGGAGAGACCTGCCGAGGTGGTGCATTCCCTGGCGAAGTGGAAAAGGCTGAAGTTGGCGCAGATGGGCGTGGGGCCCGGCAGGGGTATATACACGGATATGAACGCGCTGCGGCCTGACGAGGATCTGGACAATCTGCATTCAATCTATGTCGACCAGTGGGACTGGGAAAAGGTCATCAGACGAGAGGACAGGAACATACATTTCCTGAAATCCACTGTCAGAAGGATTTACGAGGCGATAAAGGTGACTGAGAACAAGGTTTTCGTGGAGTTTCCGCAGATAGAACCTATGCTGCCGGAGGATATTTTCTTCATCCATTCGGAGGAGTTGCTGCAACTGTATCCTGACATGACGCCGAAAGAAAGGGAAAATGAGATAGTGCGCAAGCATAAGGCTGTGTTTGTCATAGGGATAGGTGCTGACCTCTCTGACGGAAAACCTCATGACGGGCGTGCCGCCGACTATGATGACTGGAGCACGGTGGATGCTTACGGCTATGAAGGGCTCAACGGGGACATACTGCTGTGGAATCCTGTTTTGCAGAATGCTTTCGAAGTTTCAAGCATGGGAATAAGGGTGGATGAAGAGGCTATGGAACGCCAGCTGGCTCTCCGTCACCAGGAGTGGAAGAAGGATCTTTATTTCCACAAAAAGCTGTTGTCCGGCGGGCTTCCATGCACAATCGGCGGGGGCGTCGGCCAGTCAAGGCTGTGCATGTATCTGCTCAGGAAGGCCCATATCGGGGAAATACAGAGCAGCATCTGGCCGGAGGATATGGTCAGGACTTGTCGGGAGCACGGGATTGAACTTGTGTGACGTCAGGTTTTTGATTATCTTTGCGCGATTGCGATTAAACATACAAGTTGATGATAACATCAGAGCAGATTAAGGAACTGAAGCAGCGTACAGACACCCTGTACAGATGTCTTGACATAGAAAACAAGCGTAAGGACGTCGGAGAAAGACAGAAAAAGACACTGGAGCCGGATTTCTGGGATGACCCCAAGGAAGCCGAGAAATATCTCAAGGAGCTTTCCGGCGTAAAATCATGGGTTACAGGCTATGATGAAGCGGCCTCTGCCGTGTCGGATCTGGATGTACTGTATGAGTTTGCCAAGGAAAGCGCTGATGTGGCTTCAGAGGATGTGGAGACCCCTGAGATGAAGGAGCTTGCGGATGGCTATGCGGCTGCGTCCGCACTTGTCGAGGCCCTTGAACTGAAGAATATGCTCGGTGAAGAAGGGGACAACCTCGGGGCGATACTTACCATCAACTCCGGAGCCGGCGGTACCGAAGCTAATGACTGGTCTTCCATGCTGATGCGTATGTATATGCGATGGGGTGAACGGAACGGCTATAAACTCACTGTCACTGACATGCTTGAAGGAGAGGATGCCGGTATCAAGTCCGCTACCATACAGTTTGAGGGCGATTATGCATTCGGTTATCTGAAGGCCGAGAGTGGAGTGCACAGGCTGGTGCGCATATCTCCGTTCAACGCCCAGGGCAAGCGGCAGACCACGTTTTCGTCAGTATTCGTATATCCTTTGGTGGACGATACCATCGAAATAGAAATCAATCCTGCCGATCTCGAATGGGATACATACCGTTCAAGCGGGGCCGGCGGACAGAATGTGAACAAGGTGGAGACAGGTGTCCGCGTAAGGCATATTCCGACAGGTATCGTGGTTGAGAATACCGAGACCCGGTCACAGCTGGACAACAGGCAGAATGCGCTGCGTATCCTCAAGTCACGACTGTATGACCTTGAACTCAAGAAACGCCAGGAGAAGCAGGCCGAACTCGAAGGCCAGAAGAAGAAGATCGAATGGGGCTCCCAGATCCGAAGCTATGTGCTGCATCCGTACAAGATGGTCAAGGACCTGAGGACAGGCTACGAGACATCGGATACACAGGGGGTCCTCGACGGTGACCTGAACGAGTTCATGAAAGTCTATCTGATGGGGGCCGGTACATCGAAATGATCCGTTTCCGCTGTATTATATGATGAAGGTTATGGTAAAAACAAATAATTCAATATGGTAGAATTCAAGTATGCACCTATGTTTCAGCTTGGCGAGGACAAGACTGAATATTATCTTCTGACAAAGGATTATGTGTCAGTGGGGGAATTCGAGGGCAAACCGATACTGAAGGTGGAGAAGGAAGGGCTTACAGCCATGGCCAACGCCGCTTTCAGGGATGTGTCGTTCATGCTGAGACCGGCACACAATGAACAGGTGGCGAAGATACTTTCCGATCCGGAGGCGAGCGACAACGACAAGTATGTGGCCCTGACATTCCTCCGCAATGCGGAGGTGGCCTGCAAGGGCAGGCTTCCGTTCTGCCAGGATACCGGCACTGCCATTGTCCACGGCGAAAAAGGACAGCAGGTCTGGACAGGTTACTGCGATGAGGAGGCGTTGGCTCTCGGTGTGTTCAAGACGTATACCGAGGAGAATCTCCGCTATTCGCAGAACGCCCCTCTGACGATGTATGATGAGGTGAATACAAAATGCAACCTTCCGGCTCAGATTGACATTGAGGCAACGGAAGGGATGGAATACAGGTTCCTCTGTGTCACCAAGGGTGGCGGGTCGGCAAACAAGACCTATCTTTATCAGGAGACCAAGGCTATCCTGAATCCGGGTACACTCGTGCCTTTCCTTGTTTCCAAGATGAAGACTCTCGGTACTGCAGCTTGCCCTCCATACCATATCGCGTTCGTGATCGGAGGAACTTCGGCGGAGAAGAACCTTCTGACAGTCAAACTGGCTTCGACCCATTATTATGACAGTCTCCCGACTACCGGAGATGAGACAGGCCGTGCCTTCAGGGATGTGGAACTGGAGAAGACACTTCTGGAGGAAGCGCATAAAATCGGTCTCGGAGCCCAGTTCGGAGGCAAATATTATGCACACGACGTGAGGGTGATCCGTCTTCCGCGCCACGGTGCCAGCTGTCCTGTAGGTCTGGGTGTGAGCTGCTCTGCAGACAGGAACATCAAATGCAAGATAGACAAGGACGGCATCTGGATCGAGAAGCTGGATGACAATCCGGGCAGGCTTATCCCTGAAGAACTCCGCCAGGCCGGAGAGGGCAACGCCGTGAAGATCGACCTTGACAGGCCAATGTCGGAAATACTTGCCGACCTGACGAAATATCCTGTATCCACGAGACTCAGCCTGAACGGGACCATCATCGTGGCCCGTGATATCGCACATGCGAAGATCAAGGAGCGTCTGGACAGGGGAGAGGATATGCCTCAGTACCTGAAAGACCATCCTGTATATTATGCAGGTCCGGCCAAGACCCCTGAAGGAATGCCGTGCGGTTCGATGGGACCTACCACTGCCGGAAGGATGGATCCTTATGTGGATCTGTTCCAGTCCAGGGGAGGAAGCATGGTGATGCTTGCCAAAGGCAACAGAAGCCAGCAGGTGACCGATGCCTGCAAAAAGCACGGCGGATTCTATCTCGGCTCGATAGGCGGCCCTGCAGCCATTCTGGCACAGGATAACATCAAGTCCATCGAGTGTGTCGAATATCCGGAACTCGGGATGGAGGCTATCTGGAAAATCCGTGTCGAGGATTTCCCTGCCTTTATCCTTGTGGATGACAAGGGCAACAACTTCTTTACAGAATTCGGACTTTAACCGTAGCTGCTTGCAATGGGGACGAACTCAAAATTCCTTTTGGGTCGTCCCCATTATTGGCTTGCGCATTTTCCTTGCCTGTCCCGTTATGCGATTTTCGTGGCGGAAATCAATGGATCATTTCAATTCCGCGAAATATTTCCACAATGGGGCAGCCATGAGAGACTGACGGATCTTGTCTCCGACAAGAAGCCGGTGCACTTCGTCTTCCGAAAGAAGGCACACGCTCAGGTCTTCCGTACTGTCAAGATGCTGGTCTGAGACCTTCTTTACACCGGTGGCAAGGAAACAGTGGGTAAGGTTGCTTGTCGTGCTGCAGTTTCCGGAAACCGTCATGATTTCCTTCCACTCGCCTCCGCCGTAGCCTGTTTCTTCTTCCAGTTCCCTTTTAGCGGCTTCCAGCGCAGTTTCGCCTTTTTCCATAACCCCGGCAGGTATTTCAAAGCAGGTTTTTCCGAGTCCCTGTCGGAACTGCCGCTCCATCACGAATTCCCCGTTTTCCGTAATGGCTATAATGTTCACCCAGTCCGGGTATTCGAGGACATAGAATTCCGGGTTGATCCTACCGTCCGGAAGGCGTACCTGGTCATGTCTTACGGTCAGCCACGGTCTTCGGAAAATATATTCGCTTTTTACCGTTTCCCACTTCCCGTCTTCACCTATCGCAGCCGAAATGTCGAAATCATTCATCTTTCCGTTCTTGATTTTCTGTGGTCCTGTCATGAGTAGCGTATGCTTGCAAAAAAGAGAGAGGATGACCCATGTCATTTTGGATCACCCTTTCTAAGGTCTTGCCCTTAAGGGACATCACTGTCTTGCAGGCTAACCGCTGCAAGAGGATTCCAATTGGCAGACAATCGCCTTATTTCTTGAAATAGCGGTTGTAAAGTCCCTGGAACCCGGCACCGTGACGGGCTTCGTCCTTGCACATCTCGTGTACAGTGTCGTGGATGGCATCAAGATTCTGGGCCTTTGCAAGTTTGGCGATGCGGAGTTTGTCTTCGCAGGCACCAGCCTCGGCTTCCATCCTCTTCCTTACATTTGTTTCGGTATCCCATACCACTTCACCGAGGAGCTCGGCGAACCTGGCGGCATGGTCTGCCTCTTCGTATGCATACCTCTTGAACGCCTCTGCGATTTCAGGATAGCCTTCCCTGTCTGCCTGACGGCTCATGGCTATGTACATCCCGACTTCGGTGCATTCTCCGTTGAAATGGTCCTTGAGTCCCTGGAGGATCTCAGGATCAATGCCCTTGGCTACTC
This sequence comes from uncultured Bacteroidales bacterium, assembly GCA_944326325.1. Taxonomy (GTDB): domain Bacteria; phylum Bacteroidota; class Bacteroidia; order Bacteroidales; family UBA932; genus Cryptobacteroides. Next base: position 121,889 of record CALVDQ010000005.1, on the reverse strand, counting down.
CGAGCCTGTGTTCGTCAGCCCATGAAAGGCTGCCTTCAGTCTCGACGACTTCTACAAATTTGTCCGCTTTTGCATGGCATACCGGGCACTCTGCCGGTGCGCTGTCACCTTCGTGGATATAACCACATACGAGGCATCTGAATTTCTTTTTCATTTTATTCTCCTTTTAAATTGTTGTGTTTGTCATCTTGTCTCCGGACAAATCTAACTTTGAATTATTCTAAATTGTCCGACTCTGCAAAAGTAATCATTTTTTCTGATTCTGCAAATTTTATTCAGGATTTTCAGGAAACGCGTTTTTACAAGGATTGCGGCAGCCGGCCGGTCCCGCAGGGGGACCTTCCCGCAATTTATATGTGAAAAACGCGGGCGGTCCCTGAAAATTTCAAAACAGTTTCTTAATTTTGGCGGAATACTGAAAATCCAGGTTATATGGTTCCGTTTCTGAAACAGGTCGCCGCAGCGTATTATGACCGGGGGCTGGTGGAAAGTTCATGCTTCATTTTCCCGAACCGGCGTTCGGAAGTATTTTTCATGAAATACCTTTCCGATATTCTGGCCGCAAGGACCAGGGCAGGTGAGAATACTGTTCCGCTGGCGGTGCCTGCGACGTTCACGATAAATGACTTCATATACAGAATATACGATATAGCCCCGACTGGCAGGATACAGCTCCTGCTGGAACTGTACCGGATATATTCGGGGATGTTCGGCAAGGCGGAACCCCTGGACGAGTTCATCTTCTGGGGCGATATCATCATAGGCGACTTCAACGATGTGGACAAGTATCTCGCCGACGCCTCGCAGCTCTATACTAACATCGCCGATCTGAAAAGCCTTCAGGACTCCTATTCTTATCTCAGCGTGAGGCAGCGGAAGGCCATTGAGACCTTCGTGAGCCATTTCAGCGACAAGGACGGGAGACTGACAGTGGACCTCGGCTCGGATAATCCAAGGGTCAAAGAGAAGTTCCTCCAGATATGGAATATCCTTTATCCTCTTTATACAGCATTCCGCAAGAGTCTCTCGGAGAAGGGGATGGCATACGAAGGCATGGTCTACAGAGGGGTGGCGGAGCGTTTTCTGGCGGAGCCGGCGGACAGGATATTGGGCGGGATATTCCCTGGTACGGAGAAATTCGTGTTCATAGGACTGAATGCCCTTAACGAATGTGAGAAGGCTGTTATGCGCAAGATGAAGCAGGCGTCACTGGCTGAATTCTGCTGGGATTATTCCGGACCGATGATAATGGACCGTTACAACAGATCTTCCTTTTTCATGGAGGAGAATATCCGGGAGTTTCCCCAGTCTGTAGCGACTGACGGCGGCGGTGCTCCCGGAATTCCTGAGATAAAGGTGATAAGTGTGCCTTCTTCGGCAGGCCAGGTAAAACTGCTCCCTCATATTTTCCGGGAGATTGCTGATCAGTCCGCAGACGGAGACCTGTCCGGGGTGGGTGTTCTCGGTAAGACGGAAGATGACCCTGGGGCCGACTGCGCAGTGGTACTTCCTGACGAAAACCTTCTGATGCCTGTGCTTAATACGATACCTCCCGAAATCCGGGACATAAACGTGACCATGGGTTATCCGATGGCTTCCAGCGCATTCTACCTTTATATGACTCTTGTGATGGATGTGCAGATGAACCTGCGGAAAAAAGGGGACCGATGGTATTTCTACCACAAGCCTGTGCGAACCCTTTTCTCCGACAGCATATTCAGGTTGGCGGCAGGTGAGGAGGGCAGGAAAAGGATTGACGAGGTGAAGTCCAGGGCACAGCTTTTCATCCCTGCCGGGGACCTGGATGCAGGAGGGGTCTTGTCGGCGGTCTTCCGACCTGTCGTGACAGACCGGTCGGCAGGTGGAACGGAGGTGCAGGAAAACTTTGCCGCATACCTTATGGATGTCATCGGGAAGACGGTTCCGGCCTTGAGAAAGTCAGGAGTGGATAAGGTAGAACTGGAGTTCGCAATGGAATTCAGCAAGACTGTCGCATCCCTGCGTAAGACAGAGCTTCCGGTAAAGCCTCAGACATACATAAGGATACTCAGGCAGATCCTTGCGCCTGTCTCTGTCCCGTTCAAGGGGGAACCGCTTCAGGGACTGCAGGTGATGGGCCCTCTGGAGACCCGTGCTCTGGATTTCGGCAATATCGTCCTGATGTCGGCCAATGAGGGCATATTCCCGAGGCGGACAGTATCTTCATCGTTCATCCCGCCGGAACTGAGGAGGGGGTTCGGGCTTCCTACATACGAATATCAGGATGCTGTCTGGGCCTATTATTTCTACCGGATGCTTTCCCGTGCCGGCCATGTGTGGATACTGTATGATTCCAGGACGGAAGGCCTGAAATCGGGGGAAGAGAGCAGGTACATAAAGCAGCTCCGTTACCACTTCGGAGTCCCTCTCGAAAATTATGTCGTGGGTGCGGCCCTTTCGGACTCCAGGGAGGCGGAGGCTGTCCCCAAGACGGAAGAAGACATAAGACGGATACGGGAGATGGACTTTTCGGCGACTTCCCTCCAGGAGTACCTTTCGTGTCCGGCGAAATTCTATTATCATCAGGTAAAGCGGCTCGGTACGGATGAGGAGGTCTCGGAAGTGCTAGATGCCGGAATCTTCGGGAACATCTTCCACGAGGTCATGCAGGCCCTTTATCTCGGGGAGGGGGCCATGCAGTCCGATCTTCCGGCCAGACAGTGGTCCGCGCAGGCTTCTCCTGGAGAAAGGCTGAAGGAAGTGTCTGCCGGGTACATATCCTCCTGGCTCAGACGGCGTACTGCCATAAGGGAAAAGGTAAGGAGGCTTATAATGAGGGAGATGCATACTCTTGAGATTGCCGGAAGGAACCTTGTGGTAGCGGACGTCATAGTCCGCTATGTGATGAAGACCCTGTCGACGGACCTGGAACTCCTGAAAAGGGCAGGCCGGGACAGTTTCAGGCTGGTCGGGCTGGAGCGGAGCTATAATATAAGTTTCCATGGTTTCAGGATCAAGGGTGTAGTCGACAGGATAGACACCTTGTCCGGAGACGGGATACGTATAGTGGACTACAAGACAGGAAACGTCAAGGACAACGATATCCTGATTTCCGCAGACAACGCCGAAGACATAGCCGGCGCCGTATTCGGTCCGGACAACGGAAAACGGCCGAAAATCGTCCTCCAGCTGTATGTTTACGACAAATTCCTGATGCAGGACCCTTCCATGGCGGGGCAGACTCTTTACAACTGCATATATTCCGCCACGCATCTTTTCTCAGGGCTTCCGGAATTACGTCCGGTAGAGCCAGTATTTGTCAGCAGTATGGATTCGCATCTCGAGGAACTTTTCCGTGAGATGACAGACATCCTGGTCCCGTTCCGGCTTACAGGTGATTTGCGGATATGCGAGTATTGTGATTTCAAAACCATTTGCGGAAGATGATACAGATAATGAAGGCCTCGGCGGGGTCGGGAAAGACTTTCAACCTTGCAAGGAAATACATAACCCTCCTTTTCCGGAAAAACGACAGGACGGCCTACCGGCACATTCTCGCGGTGACTTTCACGAACAAGGCTACCGATGAGATGAAAAACCGCATCCTGAAGGAACTTTACATACTGTCCACGTCTCCGGAGACATCCGGATACCTGAAATGGTTCATGCCGGAACGGTTTTCTGCCGGAGACCTTGCCGGTGTGGAGACGGAAGACATTGTAAAGGAACTGCCAGGAAGACCGGGCATGAAAATCACCCTGGATAGTCTCAGGGAATGTGCCAGGGAAATGCTCTGCAGCATACTTCATGACTACAGCGCATTTTCGGTCAGCACGATAGACCGGTTCTTCCAGCAGACCCTCAAGGCGTTCTCAAGGGAGATCGGCCAGTTTTCTTCATATCAGGTGGAACTGGACAAGAAACAGCTTATCCAGGAGACGGTGGACCGGATTCTCGATTCGCTTACGGAAGATACGCCGGAGCTGTTGAAGTGGCTGACGGACTGTGCCATGGAGCAGGTGGAAAGCGGCGGAAAATACAATCTCGACCAGCGTCTGACAGAGATGGCGGAACGTTTGAAATCGGACGCGCACAGGGAGGTGGCGGAACAGGGAGGGATAGACGGAAAGCAGGTCTATTCTTATGCCAATCTTCAGAAAATCAGGAAATTGTGCAAGAATATCATATCTTCCTACGTGGAAAAGGTACGTGCTGCGGCCAGGAGTGCTGTCGATGCCATAGACCGCAGCGGAATCCAGATGACGGATTTCTACAAGAGTTTTCCCAAAGTACTTTATGCGTATGCTGACGCCGATGGCAATGAAGCCATATCGGCTCCTGCAGTGTTCCTTTCCAGGGCCGGTGATCCGGAGATGTGGTTCCCGAAATCCAGGAAAAAGGAATGTATGGACCAGGCAGCGGGACTGGAGGACAGTTTCGGGGAATTTTCCGGGCTTTTCGGCGAAGAATTCAGGGTATACAATACTGCACGGATGATAGAAGGCCAGCTATATGAGCTCGGGGTGGCGGCGGATATAGAAAGAGAGTTCGATGCTGTACTCAAAGAGAGGAACGTCCTCAGCATCGATGATTCCAACCTGCTGCTGAAAAACATAATAGACGGGTCGGACGCCCCGTTCGTGTACGAGAAGATAGGGGTGCGGTACGAGAATTTCCTTCTGGACGAGTTCCAGGACACGTCCGTGATCCAGTGGGAGAATTTCCGTCCCCTTCTGGAGAACAGCGATTCCCAGGGCCAGGAAAACCTCATAGTCGGTGACGTCAAGCAGAGCATATACCGCTGGCGCGGGTCGCAGTGGAAACTGTTGCAGGAAAGCCTGGCAGAAGAGTTCCCTTTCTGCCGCTCCACCGTTCTCGGCAGCAATTTCAGAAGTCTCAGGAATATAGTGGAGTTCAACAATGACTTTTTCGTCTATGCTTCTTCAGTGCTGGACTCCCTTTACGGAGGCCCGGAAGGGACAATATCGGACATATATTCCGATGTCCGGCAGACGGCTGCCTCCGTATCGGACGAAGGAGGACTGGTGGAAGTGACGTTCTGCGACAGGAATGCCCAGACGGAACTTGTCCTGAGGACCATACGCACCCTGGTCGGAGCCGGGGCAGGATACGGGGACATCGCCGTCCTCGTAAGGAACAACAGTTCCGGCGCCGAAATCGCGGAAACCCTCATAAGAAATGACGTGCCTGTCATCACGGACGATTCACTGAAGGTGAAGTCTTCTTCCGTGGTCCGCAGGCTCGTTTCCCTCATGACGTATATGGACAATCCACGGGATACGGTCGGCAGCTATCTTGCCGGCTCCCTGAAAACAGGTCCGGAGGAGGGATACCGTTCCCTGCCGGACTTGTGCGAATTCCTGGTCAGGTCATTGGGGGATGCGGACGAAGATGCCCTCGACCGGGAGGCGACTTATGTCCAGTCGTTTGTCGACTGCGTGCTCGACTATTCCGCAATGAACGGCAACTCCCTGCATGACTTCCTTGTCTATTGGGACGGTGTAAACCCGAACATCAGTTCTCCTGCGCTTGGTGATGCCGTGCGTATAATAACTGTCCACAAGTCCAAAGGCCTTGATTTCCGGTATGTCATCTTTCCTTTTGCGGAAACCGTGAAACTGTACAGGCCGTCGAACGTATGGTGTATTCCGGACTTCAGCGGCACACCCCTGGAGGAGGCCGGGCAGGGACTTTTCGACGTCACCCTGTCGGAGAGCAGCGGGGATACCTTGTTTTCCGGCGATTTCCGCAGGGAGAAACTGCTGCAGTACATTGACAACATAAATATTTTCTATGTGGCCTTGACCAGGGCTGTCAGAGGAATGTACATCATTGCCGATGTACCTTCAAAGAAATTCCTCGCGTCAATTGAAAAGGGAACTCCGGGATTCTCGGACATGAGCCATATCCTTTATGGCTACCTCCGTCAGGCCGGGCTTCGGGCGGGATTCCGGGCTGTAGAAGATACTGACGGGCGGGTTTTCGTGTCATACCGTCTTGGAGAGATGCCGGAAGTTCCGGAAGGTCGGCGGGAGAAAGCACGGCCGGCGGAGACTCTTCCTTCGGCATATCCATCTTTCCCTCTCAATCCTGATGCCGGGGATCCGGACTGGCCCGGAGGAAGAAACAGACTGATACTCAGTACTGAAAATGCAGATTATTTTTCGGAGGAAGGAAAGTCCGGACTGTATTCCTCCGGCCGTCTGCGCGGTATTATCCTGCACAAGATACTGTCCTGTGTGGATACTGCCGGGGATGTCAGTCGGGCTGTATCTGATGCGGTGGCTTCCGCTCTGCTGGATGCCGGGGATGCCGGGGATGCCGAGGCTTTCCTGTCTTCTAAGATTGCGTCCGTCTCATCAAGGGGATGGTTTTCCGCTGAAGGGGCGAGGATATTGAACGAGACATCCGTCATCGATACCGACGGACGGATCTACCGTCCGGACAGGGTAATCCTTCACAGTGACGGCAGGGTCACTGTCATAGACTACAAGTTCGGGGCGAAAGACAGCTCCCACCGCCGCCAGATCATGAAATATGCCGATATGTGGCGGCGCAAGGGCCATCCTCACGTATCGGCATATCTGTGGTACGTAATGTCGGATGAAATAGTGGAGTGAGGGGCTACTCGGGACGGACCATGGCGTAATGGCTTCCGAAACGGTCGTATGCCGCTCTGTCAAGTGCCTCACGGTCATCCGGATGGGCGATACTTATCAGAAGCCTGGCCCTTTCCTGCATGGATTTGCCGTACAGGTTGACGGCCCCGTATTCGGTCACTACCCAGTGTGCGTGAGCCCTTGTGGTCACGACTCCGGCACCTTCGAGAATGGTCGGGGCAATCTTCGACGCTCCCTTTTTCGTCCGTGAAGGCATGGCTATTATGGCTTTGCCTCCTTCGGACAGGGATGCCCCGTAGACGAAGTCTATCTGCCCGCCGACTCCAGAATAGAACTTGGTGCCTATCGAGTCTGCACATATCTGTCCCGTCAGGTCTATCTGCACGGCTGAGTTTATCGCCACCATTTTCGGGTTCCGGGAAATCACTGCCGGCGAGTTCGTATATCCTACATCCATCATGGCCACCATCGGATTGTCATCGATGAAATCGTAGCATTTCTGGGAGCCGAGAAGGAATGTGGCCACTATCTTGCCCTTGTCCGTCACTTTTCTTGACCCGTCTATCACGCCTTTGTCCACAAGGTCCAGCACTCCGTCGGCGAACATTTCGGTATGCACCCCGAGGTGTCTGTGTCCTCCGAGCTGTGCAAGTACGGCATTGGGTATCGCCCCTATTCCCATCTGGAGGCAGGAACCGTCCTCTATCAGTTCCGCGCAATGTTTTCCGATGGCAGTCTCTATCTCGTCCGGCTGGCTGAAATGTCCCGGCACCAGGGGAGTGTCATCTTCCACGAATATATCTATCATATCCATTGGAATCATGGCCTGGCCCCACGCCCTCGGTACATTCCTGTTCACTACCGCTATGACTGTCCTGGCACATTCTATGGCAGCGAGGGTGGCGTCTACCGAGGTCCCCAGGGATACGTATCCGTGCTTGTCCGGCGGACAGACCTGGATCATCGCCACATCGCATGGCAGTGCGCCGCATCTGTACAGTTTCTGTGTCTCTCCAAGGAAGACCGGGATGTAGTCGGCGTACCCTTCCTGTACGCTTTTACGTACGTTTGCCCCTATGAAGAATCCCTGATGGAAGAATATGCCTTCGAATTTCGGGTCGGTGTACGGGGCCGGCCCTTCCGTATGGAGGTGGTGTATCTTCACATTCTGCAGCTCCCCTGCCTCACCTCTCCTGCACAGCGCCTCGATTAGTAGCCTCGGCGCACTCGCCACGCTGCTCAGATGTACGTGGTCACCTGACTTTACCACCCTGACAGCCTCATCGGCCGTGACATAACGAATCTCTTTCTTCATGCTCTATCGGATATTTGGAAACTTCCAAAGATAATATTTTTTATTGTTTCTTCATAAATTCCTATTTTTGCACGTCAGAATAATCCGTATATACAATAATATATGAAAGAAAGACAGGAAAAACTCGAAGCGTTCGGACGGATTCTGGACATCCTGGACGAGTTGAGGCTGAAATGTCCGTGGGACAGGGCACAGACTGCCGAGTCCCTCAGGCCGCAGACCATCGAGGAGACCTACGAGCTCAGTGACGCCATCCTCAAGAAAGATGACGCGAATATCTCGAAAGAACTGGGAGATGTACTTCTCCACGTCCTTTTCTATGCCAAGATAGGCGAGGAGAACGGGACCTATGACATAGTTGATGTCATAAACCATCTGTGCGACAAACTGATATACCGCCACCCGCACGTATTCTCATCCGTACAGGTCGCGGATGCCGCCGAAGTGGTCAAGAACTGGGAACAGTTGAAACTCAAGGAGAAGGACGGCAACAAGAGGGTGCTTTCCGGCGTTCCGGAGACCCTCCCTCCGCTGCTCAAGGCCTACAGGATGCAGGACAAGGCACGCGGGGTCGGATTCGACTGGGAAGAGAAGGGACAGGTATGGGACAAGGTCTCCGAGGAACTCGGGGAATTCAAGGCGGAACTCCGTGCCATGGAGGAATCCTCTTCTGAGGAGGAAAGGAAGGCCGCCTTCAGCCGGGCCGAGGCGGAGCTCGGGGACTATATTTTCGCGATAGTCAATGCAGCGCGGCTATACGGGCTCAATCCTGATACCGCCCTTGAACGGACCTGCCACAAGTTCAGGCAGAGGTTCACATACCTGGAGGAGCACACTATCCGCCAGGGCCGCGATCTGAAGGACATGACTCTGGCCGAGATGGACGCCATCTGGGATGAGGCCAAACGGAAAGGCCTCTGATGATGTGCGGCCAGGATACACCGGCGGGAACAGCCCAGCCTGACTGGAGGGAGAGGACCGGCATGCTGCTCGGCCCGGGAGGACTGGAGCGGCTGCAGAACAGCTGCGTGGCCGTAATCGGGGCCGGAGGCGTCGGTGGCTATGCCGCCGAGATGATTGCCAGGGCAGGAGCCGGCAGGATGATCATAATGGACAGCGATGTCGTGTCCGTAACCAACAAGAACCGGCAGATCCTGGCCCTGGACTCGACTGTCGGACACTCCAAATGTGAGGTCATTTCGGCCCGCCTGAAGGATATAAATCCGAAACTCGGACTGACCGTACTGGAAACCTATCTTGAGGCGGACAAGGTGGAAGAGACCTTTGCCGGCCTGAATGTGGACTTTGTCGTGGATGCCATCGATACCCTCGCACCGAAGCTTGCCCTTATAAAATATTGTATGGACAAGGGCATCCCGATTGTCTCTTCGATGGGGGCCGGGGCGAAGATGGATGCGACCAGGATAAGGATAGCGGACATCTCGAAGACATTCAACTGCCCGCTGGCTTTCGTGGTGAGGAAGAGGCTTCGCAGGATGGGGATAAGAAAGGGGCTGCTGACAGTGTTTTCCGAGGAACTGCCGGACAGGTCAGCAATCGTGGACTGTGACGAGAAGAACAAGAAATCGAACGCAGGGACGATTTCCTATATTCCTGCAGTTTTCGGCTGTCTGTGTGCACAGGCAGCCATCGTTTCACTGCTCGGACAGGACGCAGGCTGAAATTTGTGTTGTAAATTTTCAAAACAGTTCCTAAATTCGCAAATTCTGGGGAGACTGTTCCTGAAATACGGGACAGCCCATAAAACAAATATAGAAAACAGAAGTCGTCTTATGGCTGATTATAAAGTAGTTGAAGTCGTATCCCGCAGGGACCTGAAAAAGTTCATCAAATTCCCGGACAGCCTTTACAAGGACTGTCCCCAATATGTCCCGGCATTGTTCGCTGACCAGAAGAAGTCTTTGACGGACGTACCGTCGCTTGAGTATTGTTCGCACAGGATGTGGATGGTGACGGACGGGAAGAAGGTCGTCGGACGCATCTGCGGAATGATAAACCCGAGGTACAACGAGAGGTACGGCAAGAAGCGGGCCCGTTTCGGATGGTTCGACACAATCGATGACATCGAGGTGGCCGGACTGCTGCTCGGGACTGCGGAGAAATGGGCGAAGGAAAACGGGATGGACGAGATCCACGGCCCTCTCTACTACAATACTCTCGGGAAACAGGGGATGCTGGTGGAGGGCTATGACAATCTCCCTCCGTTCAACTGCCTTTACAACTATCCGTATTATAATGATTTCGTCACTTCCCTCGGCTATGTCAAGGAATGTGACTGGGTCCAGTACAAGCTGAAGGCATACCAGCCCGTGCCGGAAAAGATGGTGTCCATCGCCGACAGGCTTATGGAACGCTACAAGCTTACAGAAGGGGACATCGATTCCCTGAAGCATGACAAGGCTATGGTGAAGGAGTTTTTCAGGATATATAACGACAGCTTCGCGGAGAGTGTCTATAACTTCATCCCGTTTACGGACAAGGAGATCGAGGAGGAAGCCAGACAGACCATAGGGCTTCTTGACAAGAGGTTGTGCTGTTTCCTGCTGGACGAGCACAAGGAGATTGCAGCTTTCGGGATTTCTTTCCCGTCTATATCAAGAGCCTTGCAGAAAGCCCGGGGCTCGATGTTTCCGTTCGGATGGATACATTTCCTGAGGGCGCTGAAGAACGTCGAGACCATTGACCTGATGATAAACGGGGCGGCTCCGAAGTGGCAGAATACAGGGGTGTCTTCCGTGTACCATAACATCATGGCGAGGAAATTCCGTGAGGCAGGAGTGAAATGGGCCATAACCAACCCGCAGATAGACACCAACAGCGCTTCTTTCGTATGGGGCAAGTACGAGCATGAACTGTATATGCGCCGCAGGTGCTATGTGAAGCGGATCGGGTGACACCGGACAGGCACCGGCGCGACGGATACGAAGTTCAAGATTATAGTTTGATTTTATATATGGCGGAAAATTCATTGTTGGAGAAGGTCATGGGCCTTCAGGAGAAATACGATACGCTGCAGGCGCAGCTTTCTGATCCGGAAGTGATTTCGGACATGAAGAAATACGTGCAGCTGAACAAGGAATACAAGGAACTCGCCCCTATAATAAAGGCCGGCGGGGAGTACAAGAAGATGATGTCGGACTATGACTCGGCGAAGGAGATCCTCGCTTCCGAGAAGGACGAGGAACTGAGGGAGATGGCCAAGGCCGAGATTTCAGAAATCGAGGATAAGATACCGGCTGTAGAGGAGAACATCAAGCTCCTGCTTATCCCTGCGGATCCTCAGGACAGCAAGAATGCCATCCTCGAGATAAGGGGCGGCACAGGAGGGGACGAGGCGGCCATCTTCGCCGGAGACCTTTTCAGGATGTATTCGAAATATGCCGAGAAGAAAGGCTGGAAGCTGGAGGTTACAAACCAGTCTGAGGGTGCGGCCGGCGGTTTCAAGGAGATTGTCTGCAAAATTTCAGGAGACCATGTCTACGGGACTCTCAAATATGAATCGGGAGTGCACCGGGTACAGAGGGTCCCGCAGACCGAGACTCAGGGGCGGGTGCATACTTCTGCAGCATCGGTGGCAGTCCTTCCTGAAGCGGACGAGTTCGATATAGAGCTGAATATGAACGATATAAGAAAGGATACCTTCTGCTCGTCAGGTCCTGGCGGACAGTCTGTCAACACGACTTATTCGGCCATCAGGCTCACGCATATCCCGTCTGGGATCGTGGTCCAGTGCCAGGATGAGAAGTCCCAGCTGAAGAATTTCGACAAGGCTCTTGCCGAACTGCGCACGAGGCTCTACAACATGGAGTATGAGAAATATCTCAACGAGATATCGGCGAAGCGAAAGACCATGGTATCGACAGGAGACCGCTCGGCCAAGATCAGGACCTACAATTATCCTCAGTCCCGCGTGACTGACCACAGGATTAACTATACCATGTACAATCTTCCTGTCTTCATGGACGGGGAGATCCAGGAAGTGATAGACCAGCTTCAGATAGCCGAGAACGCGGAACGGCTCAAGGCTGCGGCAGAATGATTAAGTAGAAGGATTATGGAAAGCGGATTTGACAGCTACGCGGAGAAATACGATTCATGGTTTCTCGATAACCGCAATGTACTTTATTCCGAAGCGGCTCTTGTGGCATATTTCCTCCGGAAAGGGGAAAAGATACTGTCGGTAGGGTGCGGAAGCGGCCTTTTTGAACAGATTTTGCGCGCTGACTACGGTATCGTGGTCGAGGACGGGGTAGAGCCGTCTTCGGATATGGCGGCCATCGCCGTTGCCCGCGGCATGAAAGTCAGTGTCGGCACTGCCGAGGATTATGCCGGGGTGCCTGAATCATACGATACCGTACTCTACAACGGCTGTCCGGGCTACATTACCGACCTGGACAAGGCTCTCGCAAACAGTCATGCCGTTCTTCGGAAAGGTGGAAAGGTCATTCTTATCGATATTCCGAAGGAGAGTTCGTACGGTCTCCTTTATAACCTTGCAAAGGCTGTAGGTACATGGGACCATCCGCTTCTTGCGGGAGTGGCTCCGGCCGACCCTTATCCTATAGAACTGGTATCCAAGGCTTGCTGGAGGACCACGGCAGAGAAGGTCGAGGCGATGCAGCGGGCCGGATTCGGGAATTTCGAATATGCCCAGACCCTCATGCGTCACCCCCTCTATTCCGACAGCGGGATAGAGGAACCCGTACAGGGGTATGACAGGGGTGACTATGTCGCGATATGCGGCTACAAGCTCTGATCAGAGGCAAGGAAAAACATGAAGTGGAGTGAATCGGCATGGGAGGCGGCCGGACCGGTGTTCGGGAAGATACTCAGCCATCCTTTCGTACTCGGGCTTGCTTCCGGAGAACTGGACAGGGCGCGTTTCATGCATTACATCCGTCAGGACGCCCTTTATCTGAAAGAATATTCCAGGGTCATGTCTGCACTTGCCGCACGTTTCGATGACCCTGTCTGCACAAGGTTGTTCCTGGGTTATGCTACGGAAAACCTTGAGTCTGAAGAATCCCTGCACAGACTGTATATTGAGGATGGCTGCGGACCTGCATCCGAAGAAGCCTCGCCGGCGTGCCTGCTCTGTTCCTCGCATCTCTGGAGACAGGCGCTTGCGACATCTCTGGAGGTTGCCTTGGCATCGGTCCTGCCGTGCTTCATCGTCTACGCCAGGACCGGCAGGTACATATTCGGGAAAGCCGTTCTGGAGGGCAATCCTTACTGGGACTGGATAGAGGTCTACGGCAGTGACGGTTTCGACGGACCTTCGGACAACCTTATGGACCTTTGCGACAGCTATGCCGCCAAGGCTTCCCCGTCCGTCAGGGAAGAAATGACAAGCGCATTCGTCACCGGCGTGAAGCTTGAATGGCTTTTCTGGGACAGTGCATACAATATGGAGACATGGAAGATATGAAACGATACAAGATAGCGCTTTCCATCGCCGGCAGCGACCCTAGCGGAGGTGCCGGCCTGCAGGCGGACCTGAAGACCTTTTCCGCTTGCGGCTGCTACGGTGCCACCGTCGTTGTAGCGGTAGTTGATGAGAATACGGTAGGGGTCACGGGCGTACATCCCATACCGGTGGATTTTGTGAAAGGACAGATAAAGTCGGTCCTGGACGATATAGGTGCAGATGCGGTGAAGATAGGAATGCTTCATTCCTCCGATCTTATCCGTGCAGTGAAGGATACTCTCTCCTTGTATGGAATAGAAAATATTGTCCTCGATCCTGTGATGGTGGCCACTTCCGGTGACCCTCTCCTGGAGCCTGACGCTGTAGATACACTGAAGTCAGTGCTGGTACCGTATGCAAGGGTGATTACGCCGAACATCCCGGAAGCCTGCATTCTTCTCGGTGAAAAGATTTCCTTTCAGAAGGAGCTTCCGGAGTGTGCTCGCAGACTGTCCATGGACGGAAGGGTGTCGGTGCTGCTCAAGGCAGGCCATCTTTCCGACGAAGATCTTGTGGATGTCTTCTACAATGCCGAGACCGGAAAACTGACTGAACTCAGGTCTGCCCGTCTCCATACAAGGAATACCCATGGGACCGGCTGTACGCTTTCTTCGGCAGTCGCTTCCTTTCTGGCAAGAGGCTACGGTCTCGATGATGCCGTGGTTGCCGCCAAGGACTATATCGCCAGGGCAATAGAGGCGGGGGCTGAATACGAGATAGGACATGGTCACGGGCCTGTGCATCATTTCTTCGGATTCTGGGAATAGTTTTGCGTGACTTTCGCCATGAAATTCTGGAAAGGAATCTTTTTCGACATGGACGGAGTCGTGGTGGACAGCAGTTCCCTGTGGTCCGTTATCATCGGTTTCATGAGGACGAGATACGGTCTTGACATGGAAGTGCTTGACAGAGTCAGTGGATATAATCTCACGGCGGTTGAGGCCATATCCATGATTCTTGAGGATATGGGGATATATTCCGAAGGCCTTCTCAGAAAGATTACAGGTGAGATTGACAGGCTCTATGCCGCACGTCTCGGAGACCTGGCAGCCCTGGAGCCTGATATTGAAAGGATACTTGCCATGCTGCAGTCCCGTGGTGTCCCGGCGGTTCTCGTAAGCAATTCGTCGCGCGCGCAGGTCGGTCTGATGCTGGAGCACTTCGGGATAGAAAAGTATTTCTGCGGAGCAATTACATCGGATGACGTCACCAGGGGCAAGCCGGATCCTGAGCCTTATCTCAAGGCTCTTGAAATGACAGGACTCCGGAAGGATGAGGCCCTCGTGGTGGAGGACTCCAGGACGGGTGCCGATGCGGCTTCCGGAGCCGGCGTTGACCATATCCTTGTCGTCGATTCCCCTCATGTTCAGGATGACGGCATTATATGGAGATATGGCTTATATGATTTTCTGGATAAATACACAAGGATATGAAGAAGATAATCAATCCCTGGGCCGGTCTGGAGCCTCAGGGTTACAACTGTTTCGGCTGTGCCCCATCAAACAGGTACGGTCTCAGGATGGAATTCTACGAAGACGGCGACGAGATCGTTTCATACTGGACCCCCTCGGATGACTATCAGGGATGGCTGCATACCTTGCACGGCGGCATCCAGTCTACTCTTATGGATGAAATCGCCATGTGGGTGATAGCAAGGAAACTCCAGACATCCGGAATGACCACAAGGATGGACATCCGGTTCCGGAAGCCTGTGCCTACAGGGCCTGACGTAAAGATAGAGGTCAGGTCTCATATCAGGGAGATGAAAAGGAACTTCGCCATACTCGACGCCCGCATCATCCATGAGGGTAATGTCTGCTCGGAGGCCGAAATCACATATTTCTGTTTTCCAAAGGACAAGGCAGCGTCCGATTTCTATTTCCGCGGATGCGAAGTCGAGGAGTAGGCGCGGCATATCGGAAAACAAGAGAATAAGGGCGGGCTGGAAAAATTCCGGCCCGCCCTTATAATGGAAATCTTCCGGGCATGCCTATGCCAGGGCAAAAGACAGATCACCGCGGCAGCAGAGCTTGCCGTTCACTTTCAGGGATGCTTCCGTGAAGAAGATGTTGCCCCTGCGTCCTGTGAGCTTTGCTGTCACTTCGCAAAGGTCGCCGGGACGGACGATATTCTTGAACCTGACATTGTTTATGCCTGTATACAGGGTCGTCTTGCCCTTGACTTCATCCTTGACGAGGAGTACGCAGCTCTGTGCCATGATCTCGCACTGGATAACGCCAGGTACAATCGGGTTGCCAGGGAAATGTCCCCTGCAGAAGAATTCGTCTTCCCTGATTCTGTATTTGGCATGGGCCACACCCTCTTCGTCGATCTCAATTTCGTCGACAAGCAGCATGGGTTCCCGGTGAGGCAGGTATTCTTTGAGTTCTTCTCTGTTCATATCTTTAAGATAAATAATATGGTTTAGATTTTAGAGCCTGTCCCGGCCTTCGGGACAGGCGGTTGTCTTATTCAGCTTTTCTGAACGCTACGCATCCGTTGTGGCCGCCGAACCCGAGAGAATCCGATATGGCGATGGTCAGGTCGACTTTCTCTGCCTTGTTCGGGGTGTAGTTGAGGTCGCATTCAGGATCCGGGGTGTCCAGGTTTATGGTAGGAGGCACGATACCGTTCTTGAGGGCAAGTATGCTTGTGATGGCCTCAACAGCACCTGCAGCACCGAGCATATGTCCTGTCATGGACTTGGTGGAGCTGATGTGCGCCTTGCGGGCGTTTTCCTCGCCCATGGCGAGTTTGAAGGCTGCAGTTTCCGAACTGTCGTTAAGATGTGTGCCTGTACCGTGTGCATTGATGTACAGGACATCCTTTTCATTGAATCCGGCCTCGGCAAGAGCCATTTCTATGGCTTTGGCCTGTGTCACGCCCTCCGGCCTCGGAGCTGTAACATGGTAGGCGTCGTTGGTGTTGCCGTATCCGCATATTTCAGCGAAGATCTGCGCACCCCTTGCCTTTGCGTGTTCGTATTCCTCAAGAACAAGCATACCTGCTCCTTCAGCCATGACGAAACCGCCGCGGTTGAGGTTGAACGGAAGAGAGGCATACTTGGGATCCTCAGCCTTGGAAAGGGCCTTTGCATTTGCGAAACCGGCAATGCCGAGCGGAATCGTTGCCGCCTCCGACCCTCCGGCTATGATTGCGTCAGCATAGCCGTGCTTGATTGCACGGTATGCCTCGCCTATGGCGTGGGTCGATGTTGCGCAGGCTGTGACTATGTCCAGGCTCGGACCGCAGGCCTTGTTCCTGATGGCGACGTTTCCTGTAGCGATGTTCGAGATCATGGTAGGGATGAAGAGAGGGGAGATCCACTTTGCCCCGTCCTTTATCATCTTCTCTGTCTCCCTGTACTGGGTGGTGAAGCCGCCGATACCGGAACCTACATATACCCCGAACCTGAAAGGATCGATGTTCCCGCCTTCTTCGGAACTGAGCCCGGACTGCTTGACAGCCTCGTTGGCTGCAGCTACGGCATACACGGTAAACTTGTCCTGCTTCCTTGCGAAAGCAGGTTCGATGCCGTGGTCGGCAGGGTTGAAATCTTTCACTTCTCCTGCGATCTTCACGGGAAGGTCATCGGTAGGGAAGGCCTTGATGAAGTCTATTCCGCATACTCCGTCCAGAAGGTTCTTCCAGAAATCAGCAACATTGTTTCCGACAGGAGATATAACTCCCATACCTGTCACAACTACTCTTTTATTCATCTCTTTTTAGCTTTAAGTTCAATTTACTGGTTATCGATATAATTATGCAAGAAGCTTTCCGGCTCCGGCAAGCGCCTTTTCTGCTCCGCCGATGATGTCGGCGACGATTTCCCTGGCCGGCTCTATTTTCCTGACCATTCCGGCACATTCGCCTGCCATATAGCTTCCGTTAGGGTCACCTTCCTTCACCGCCTTGCGGAGTGCGCCCGTGCCGAATGCCAGGATCTGGTCCGGAGTTACGTTCGGGTCAGCTTCCATATCCGCAAACGTCTTGGAGAAAGGAGTCTTGAGAGATCTTACAGGATGTCCGAGTGTCTTTCCTGTAACAATGGTTGAAATATCCGAGGCTTTGATTATCTTGTCCTTGTAGTTCTGGTGGACCGTACATTCCTCTGCGGCGATGAACCTTGTCCCGACCTGTATCGCGTCGGCGCCCAGAATGAAGGCCGCGGCAGCCCCGCGTCCGTCACAGATGCCTCCGGCTGCAATTACAGGTATGTCGACGGCATCGGCCACCTGAGGGATAAGCGACATGGTATGCAGCTCCCCTACGTGTCCGCCGGATTCGGCACCTTCCGCTACAAGTGCGGTGGCTCCCATGGCCTGGACCTTCAGCGCAAGCGCCACTGAAGCTATGACCGGGATCACCTTGATGCCCGCTTCTTTCCACATCTCCATATACGGGGCAGGAGAGCCGGCTCCGGTGGTGATTATCTTCACCCCTTCTTCCACTATCATGCCGGCTATCTCGGCTGCATTCGGCGCCTGA
This sequence comes from uncultured Bacteroidales bacterium, assembly GCA_944326325.1. GTDB lineage: Bacteria > Bacteroidota > Bacteroidia > Bacteroidales > UBA932 > Cryptobacteroides. The sequence continues at coordinate 103,978 of CALVDQ010000005.1, read as the reverse complement.
AGCATGATGTTCACCCCGAAAGGCTTTCCGGTCATCTGCCTGCATTTCCTGATTTCCTCGCGTACGGCTTCCGTGCCGGCGTTGATGGAGGAGATGAGTCCGAGACCTCCTGCGTTTGATACGGCGGCCGCCAGTGAAGCGTCGGCCACCCATGCCATCCCTCCCTGGATTATAGGGTATTCAATACCTAGTATGTCGCAAATTCTGCTTTTTATCATATAGTTCCGGTTTTGGTTTCAATACATCTTGAAATACGTCTACAGTTTCAGGATGGCTGCACCGGAGATGAACCCTGCTCCGAATGCACTGAGAGCCAGCATATCGCCTTCCTTGACCGTCCCGTTCTTCCTGCATTCGTCAAGAAGGATCGGGCAACTTGCCGAAGATGAGTTCCCGTGGTTCTCCACATTGTGTGGAAATTTCTCTGCCGGCTGCTCGAGCTGGTCGCGTATGGCGTTGATTATACGAATATTGGCCTGGTGAAGGAGGTATTTGTCGATATCATCCGCCTTCATCCCGAGCTTGTCCAGGAGGAACTTGATATCTCCGCTGGATGCCTTTACGGCAAACTTGAAGACATCCTGTCCCTTCATCTGCAGAGGAATATTCGTCTCTTCTTTCGTAATATAAGGTGTAGGCTCCAGTGTCCTGATCTGGTAGAGCTTGTCCGTGGCACTCGCCGCAGAAAGTTTCGTACCCTTGATGCTGTCGCCTTCGGTAAGCACGGCAGCTCCGGCCCCGTCTCCGAAAAGTACACAGACATTCCTGTCTTTCCAGCTTGTCATCCTTGTAGGCTCCTCGGCACAGACGATAAGCACGTTCTTCACCTTGCCGGCCTTGCTGTATGATTCGGCAAGGTCGAGGGCGTAGATGAATCCGGCACACGCGCAGTTGATGTCGATGCACGGGCAGCTGGCCCCGATACCGCCTTGTATGATACAGCTGAGGGACGGTGTGATATATTCATTGACAACATTCGAGCAGATGATGAAGTCCAGGTCTCCGGCTTTCATCCCGGCCTCGTCGAGAGCCTTCTTTGCAGCTTCGACGGCCATATCCTCTAGCTTTTCATCCGATATGACGTGACGCACCTTTATCCCGGTCCTCGGGTAGATCCAGGCGTCGCTCGTGTCGAGAAATTCTGAAAGCATGTCGTTCGTGACGATTTTCTTAGGAATCACACTTCCTGTTCCAACGATTTTCATAATAAAAAAGTAATCAAAATTTCTAAAACCGCACAAAAATAATCGGTATTTTCCGAAGTAGGAAATATTTGTGGCAATTCCTTTAAAATTGTGGCTTACATATACCGAATGTGGCGAATTTTCATTATTTGTGGTAAAATTCCTATATTTGTACACAAAATCAGGATGGAAATGAAACACAGACTCCCAGGGTATCTGGTAGAGAAGAGCCAGCTTGTGGGCACAGTGGTTTTCTCTGTGCTTTTCGCCCTGATTTTCCTCAATATATACATACCTTTTTCGGATACCGCATGGTTCCGTCTCGGCAATTCCCAGATGTTCCTTTTTACGGCAGGATTCGCCTTCATATCCATCCTTATACTGGTCGCAAGCCGTGCCCTCATGTACAAGGTGGCAAGGGTCTGCGATTTCACGTATGCAGGCTACATCGCCTGGAGCATCCTTGAAGTGCTGCTGATCTGTGCATTCTATACATTGGTAACGGCAGATGTCGTGGGACTTCCTCCGGGAACTTCCGTCGGAGGGGTCTTCCTGAAATCCGTGCTTTACGGGTCGGTATCCCTGCTTATCCCTTATATCCTTTCCGGGATGTATTTCACCATTGCGGACAAGAACAGGACCATCCGCCTGATGAATTATGTCAATTCTGCCTCCGGGGATACACCGCCATCCGGACCGGGAGAAAAAATCACGCTTTTCGACAACAACGGCGTATTGAAACTGTCCGTCAGGACATCCGAACTGTATTATATAGAATCGGACGACAACTACATCAAGGTAAGGTATGCGGATACTGACGGTAAAATAAGGACTTATATGCTCCGCTGCCGGCTGAAGACAGTCGAGCAAAGCTTCAAGGGAACCTCCCTCGTCCGCTGCCACAGGAAATATATCGTGAATCTGGACAAGGTGACGGTACTCAGGAAAGAGAAGGACGGCTACTATCTGGATCTTGGCAGCGGGGTCTCTACGGCACTTCCTGTATCAAGGACCTATGCGGAGGATGTCATCTCCCGTTTCCTGAAGGAGAACCCCGCAGGGATGCAGGAACCGGGCGGGTCAGTGTCTGGATTTCCTGGAAGCCCTGAGCCTTGAAGCCGCCTGTACCATCGCTTCATCCAGGAAAATGTTCCTTGCTGCGAGCATATCGAGGATGGCTGCTGTCAACGGGAATACGGCCGTGTACGAGAATATGAGATCTTTCCTGTTCGCCAGGAAGTCCACCCCGAGCCATATCTGGAACGCAATGAGCAGAAGCGCGGATATTACGCTGAGCCTCATCTGTATGTTTCTTGCCTTGAACGATATGAGGCTAATAGCGTTGGCTGCTGATACCATGATGATAAAAAGCAGGTATGGTAGTTTCTCATAATACATGATGGCGATGTCTTCGCCCTCCGGACCGACTATGGTCGCTACCTTGCTGAAGAAGAGCGAACAAGTGAGTATGGTCGCTATAGCCAGGTATAGTGTCTGTATCCTCTGCCACATAGACTTGAAATTTCCGTAAATTGATTTGCCCCGCAAAAATAGGAAAAATCATCAGAAAAAACTATATTTGAAGATTACGTAATGTGGAAGTAAAAAAACGGAACGGTTATGATCGCTGAGTCTGAACTGATTATAAATGATGACGGATCGGTATTCCATCTTCATCTCAGGCCTGAGGAACTTGCAGGGAATGTGATTCTCGTCGGGGATCCCGGCAGGGTGGACCTTGTGGCGGAGTATCTTTCTGACAAGGAATTCCGTCATCAGTCGCGGGAGTTTGTGTCCGTGACCGGAAAATATGCCGGGAAGAGGCTGACTGTCCTTTCCACGGGCATCGGCACGGATAATATCGACATTGTGATGAACGAACTTGACGCCTTGGCAAACATAGATTTCGGTACCAGGGAGGTGAAGGCCCGGAAAAAGTCCCTGAACATCTTGAGGATCGGCACTTCCGGTGCGATCCAGCCTGATATTCCGCAGGGGTCGTTCGTCTTCTCCCATATCTCGGTGGGATGCGACGGCCTGCTGAACTGGTATTCGGACCGTGACAGTATCGCCCTGACGGATATGGAAGAGGCTTTCAGGGCACACACACATTGGAACAGGCATCTTCCTGACCCGTATTTCGTGAAGGCCGGAGCAGATATGGCTTCCCGCTTCGAGGATTGTACCGTCAAGGGGATGACCATATCGGCCTCAGGGTTCTACGGACCGCAGGGCCGGGTGCTGCGCATGCCTCTTGCCATGCCGGATATGCTGGACACTTTCGCTTCCTTCCGTTATGGAGACTGGAGGATAACCAATTTCGAGATGGAGGGCTCCGCCATAGCAGGTATAGCCGCCCACCTCGGACACAATGCTGGAACTGTCTGCTGCATCATCGCGAACAGATATCTGAAGACAGGCAATCCAGATTACAAGCCCCAGGTGCGGAAGCTGATAGAACTCTCTCTTGACCGTCTGATGTCGGACGGCAGGTAGCGTACGCTATCTGCCGCCGTACAGTTCCTTGCGGGACTGGCTGCCTGTCTTTTCGATCGAGGGGTCGTTGATGCTGGTATCCACAATGTATTTCTCCCCGGACATGACGTTCGTCTCCAGGAAGGCGAACTGATAGGCGGTGCTGTCATCCATTATGCTTGCAATCTCGTGCCCGCAGCCCTCGAACCGGAGGATGTTATAGCTGTATCCGGACCTTGCGAACCTGGCTGCAATTTTCGACGAGCCGAAGAAACCGAGGTTGAAGAATCTGATCTGTCTGTAGTTTACGAGCTTGTCATCAGTGCCGTGCAACATCAGTGTGGGTGCCGGTGCCTCCTTATACTTCAGTCCGCCGTTCCTTGACAGGATGCCTCCGGCGAAGGACATTACGCCCGCATACCTGAATCCTTCCGGAAGTATTTCGGCATATCCAGTCCCGTTACACAGTTCATACTCGGCCTGCATGACAGTGATGGCCCCTGCCGAGGAGCCGCTTATCACGATATTCGACGGATCTATATCCAGTTCTTCGGCATTGTCGGCTATATACCTGGTGGCGCTGAAAAGGTCCTCTACGGCAATATGTATGGCATGGTCCAGGGCGTTGACCTGTGCAATACCGACCTTGTCCGTCCCTTTCAGTCCCAGCCGGTAGTCGATGGCGATTACCCGGTATCCGTTGTCCGTCATCTTCTTGTACCATGGAGTGTAGAACGGGTCATCCCTTCTTCCTTCGATGAAGCCTCCGCCGAACATGAAAATTATTGTCGGTTTTTCATTCCCGTCCAAGGCGGTGATGCTTCCCGGGGCCGGATTGTAGACATCGAGGAAAAGTTCGCAGGTATCCCTCTGGGCGAACATATATGTTCCGTCAGGATATATTGCCGCTTCTTTTTCCGTTTCTCCGGCGGCGGCCGCTGATGCTGTCGCGATGAAGACGGCTGCTGTAATGAAAAGCTTTCTAGTCATGGTGCTGTTTATTAATCGTTTGTCTTATATATTATTGTCATTGTTTCCCCATCCGATGACGGTCTCGGCAAGTTCTTCCGGGCTGCTGCATAGCATATCCGGATGGTGGGCGATAAGTTCTTCCCTGGAACGGAATCCCCACAGTACGCCGGCCGTGACCACCCCTGCATTCCTGCCTGTCTCCATGTCCACATCCGAATCCCCTGAGTAAATGACCTCGTCCGGCCTTATCTGACCGTATTTCCTTTCTATCTCGCGGACAATCTCCGGGTCAGGCTTGATCGGCATACCATCCCTCTGCCCGAGGATGCCTGTGAACTTCCTCTCTCCGAAAAACCTTTTTACGAGGGCTTCGGTCCCTTCCTGGTACTTGTTGGAGGCTACGGCAAGGGCTATGCCATGCCTTTCTATCTTTTCCAGCATTTCCGGGATACCGGCGTATGGCCGGGTGAAATCTGTCTTATGTTCGTTGTAGTACGGGATAAAGAAGCTTTTCATCTTCATCACCATCTGCTCGCTGCGCCTGTCTTCCGGAAGAGCACTCCGGAAAAGGTTGTATATGCCCCTGCCTACGAGCCTGTTGTACTCCTCCATCTTTCTCTCCGGGCAACCGCAGGCTTTCAGCGCGAAGTTGCAGGCCCTCCCGAGGTCCTCGATCGTATCAAGCAGAGTCCCGTCAAGATCGAAAATTGCAAGTTTTATTTTTGCTTGTGCCATAGTTTGGTACATTAAGACGCTACCTTTGCGTCAGAATAATGAAATAAACGCTTTAAATACAATAAGTCATGAAAAATACGGAATTTTCCCTTGAGTCTATCGGCTCCTTCGTTTCATCCGGCCAGTCTCTCGACAATCTTCTCGACCTTGTGAAGGATTTCGATCTCGAACTTATGGATGTCAGCCTTTCATGACTGCTTCCGTCCCTTTCCCGCTCTTGTCGGGGACAATGTACAGCCTTGCCGTGCCTTCGCCCCTGCCGGTGGCGGGAGCCTTGTCGGAAATGATGAATTCTGAGACAGGGTCTTCTACGTACTGCTGGATAGCGCGCTTCAGAGGCCTTGCCCCGTAGACCGGGTTATAGCCTGCTTCCAGGATGATCTTCTTGGCTGCTGCCGATATGGTGAGCCGGTAGCCTGCCGACAGAACCCTTTCCCGGAGACCTTTCAGTTCTATGTCCGCAATCTTGCGCAGGTCATCCATGTCGAGCGATCTGAAAAAGGTCTTTTCGTCGATTCTGTTCAGGAATTCAGGAGGGAACATTTTCCTGACTGACTTTTCCAGCATGGTCTTCTTCCTTTCTTCCGTGGAGACGGATGCAGTGGCGAAGCCGAGCCCGTTGCCGTATTCGTCTATTTCCCGGCTTCCTACATTGGAGGTCATGATGAGGATGGTGTTCCTGAAATCCACTGTCCTGCCGTTGCTGTCGGTGAGCCTCCCTTCGTCGAGGACCTGCAGCAGGAGATTGAATATGTCCGGATGGGCTTTCTCGATCTCGTCTAGAAGAACCACGGAATAAGGTTTCCTCCTGACCCTTTCGCTGAGCTGTCCGCCTTCGTCAAAACCGACATAGCCCGGAGGAGCCCCGATAAGCTTGGATGACGTGAACTTGTCCATGTACTCGCTCATGTCCAGCCTTATGAGATTTTCCTCGGAACCGAATAGATATCCGGCCAGGGCCTTGGCAAGCTGGGTCTTTCCGACACCGGTGGGCCCGAAAAACAGGAAGGAGCCTATCGGCCTGTGGGGGTCCTTGATTCCGGCACGGTTTCTCCGTATTGCCCTGACTACTTTCCCGATGGCTTCGTCCTGGCCGATGATCCTTTCCTTGAGCCTCTCCTCCATTCTGGCGAGCCTTGTCCGTTCCGATTCGGCAACCTTATATATAGGTATTCCTGTCATTGTGGAGATGACTTCAGCGATGTCGTCAGCTGTCACTGTCGGGATGTCTCCCGGTTTTCTTGCCCGGTTCTTCAGCCTTACCATAGACCCTGCTTCATCCATGACGTCTACGGCCTTGTCCGGGAGGCATCTGTCGGAAATGTATCTGTCAGACAGGTCTACGCAAGCTCTGACGGCTTCTTCAGAGTAGGATACGAGGTGGTGGAATTCGTATTTCATCTGCAGGTTCTCCAGTATGGCGAGGGTCTGTACCTTATCTGACGGTGTCACGATGATCTTCTGGAAGCGCCTGTCGAGAGCCCCGTCCTTTTCAACGATCTTACGGAACTCATCCATGGTAGTGGCTCCTATGCAATGTATTTCCCCGCGTGCAAGCGCCGGCTTGAGAATATTCGCCGCATCGAGGCTGCCTCCTGCGCCGCCGGCACCTACTATGGTGTGGAATTCGTCGATGAAGAGGATGATGTCGGGGTTGCTGCCGATTTCGTTTATTACTGACTTCAGCCTCTTTTCGAAATCGCCCCTGTACCTTGTCCCGGCGACCAGGGAGGCCATGTCAAGGGAGACTATCCTTTTCCCTGCGAGGGCCTGGGGGGCTTCTCCTCCGGCGATTTTCATGGCTATGCCTTCGACGATGGCTGATTTCCCTACACCGGGATCTCCTACCAGCATCGGATTGTTCTTCTTCCGTCTCCCGAGTATCTGTATCACACGCTCGATCTCTGTTTCCCGTCCGGTGACAGGATCCAGCTTCCCTTCTTCTGCCGCCCTTGTGAGGTCATATCCGAATTTCTCCAGTGCGGATTCCTCGCGGGGCTCCTCCTTGGCCTGCTCTTCCTTGCTTTCCTGTTCTCCGCCATCCTCGTTTTCCCAGTTCTTGCCGCCGTCGCTGAGGATGCCTGCGGATTCCATGTAGGAGTGGACGCGGTCATAACCTGTACCATGGTCGTACAGCCAGGTCTGTCCGTAGCCGCTGACCATATTCTTGCACAGGGCCAGGAGCAGATGTTCGGGCCGGACGATGCCGGTCATGTTCCTGGTAGCCTCGAGTATGGTAAGGCTGAGGATGTTGTATGCACCCCTCGAAAGCGATACCTTCTCGAATTCAGAGAACGGTATGTACTTGTCCGTCCTTATCTTGCCGTCGATGAACTGTTTGAATTCATCAAGGTCCACCCCGAGGGCCTGGAGTATCCTTGCGGCCTCGTTGTCCTTGTGCCGGATGATACCCAGGAACAGGTGGTCGGGCGAGATTCCGTAACTGCCTGTCCTCATGGCCTCGTCCCTGGCGAAATTTATTATTACGTTGAGCTCTTTCGATATCCTGATTTCCATATTTTCTCCTTTCTGACCTGCAAATGTACAAAAACTCGTTATTTCTCGCCGGAAACACTCCGTAAAAATTCAAAACAGGTTCTAAACTGCATGGCGGGTTGAGGAAGAATCGAATTTTTTAGTATCTTTGCAAACTATGTTTATATCGGGCAAAGACATTCTGGCGGCGAAGTATCCGTCATGTTCCGCCCGATGAAAAATCAGGAGAATTTATATGGATAATGAAATAAACCCAATTGAATCGGAAACCCCGAAAGGCAGGATCGAGACGGTCAATATTGACAGGCAGATGCGGAGTTCGTACATCGATTATTCCATGTCTGTGATAGTGTCGAGAGCTTTGCCTGACGTGCGCGACGGTATGAAGCCGGTGCACAGGAGGGTGCTTTTCGGGATGACGGGTCTGGGTCTCGGCTATTCCGGGCAGACGAAGAAGTCCGCAAGGATAGTCGGTGAGGTGCTGGGTAAATACCATCCGCATGGCGACAGCAGCGTGTATGAGGCTATGGTCAGGATGGCGCAGAACTGGAGCATGAGGTATCCGCTTGTCTTCGGACAGGGAAACTTCGGATCCATGGACGGAGACTCTCCGGCAGCCATGCGATATACCGAGGCAAAGCTCGAGAAACTGACTGAAGAGGTTATGGCCGACATCGACAAGGACACCGTCGATTTCCAGAATAACTTCGATGATACCCTCCAGGAGCCTACCGTCCTTCCGACCAAGGCCCCTCTTCTGCTTCTCAACGGTTCTTCAGGTATTGCTGTCGGTATGGCCACGAACATGGCTCCGCACAACCTCGGAGAGACCTGCGACGCCATATGCGCTTATATAGACAATCCTGACATCACTACGGACGAGCTCATGCACTGGATCAAAGGACCTGATTTCCCGACAGGGGGCATAATCCAGGGACATCAGGGCATCAGGGACGCCTTCGAGACGGGCCGGGGCAGGATCGTGATAAGGTCGCGTACGGAGATTGAGGTGAGCGAGTCCGGGCGGGAGACCATAGTGGTGACCGAGATTCCGTATATGGTGAACAAGCGGGAACTTATAGAAAAGATCGTCGAGCTGGTGGAAAACAAGAAGATCGACGGTATCGTCTATGTCAACGACGAGACCACGAGGAAAGGTATGCGTATCGTCATCAAGCTGAAGATGGGAGCCAATTCCAACGTGGTCCTGAACACCCTGTTCAAGTATACCCCGCTGCAGTCCAGTTTTTCGGTGAACAACGTCGCCCTTGTAAACGGCAGGCCGAGAACACTGAATCTCAAGCAGCTGATAAAATATTTCGTGAGGCACAGGCATGATGTCGTTGTCCGCAGGACCAGGTTCGACCTTGAAAAGGCCAGGAAACGTGCCCACATCCTGGAAGGCCTCCTGAAGGCCCTCGACGTGATAGACGAGATCATCTCCATCATCAGGGCTTCCCGTAGTGTCGACGAGGCAAGGACCCAGCTCATGGAGAGGTTCGCTTTCACGGAAGTCCAGGCTTCTGCCATCGTCGAGATGAGGCTCCGCCAGCTTACCGGCCTCGAACGCGAGAAACTGCAGTCGGAATTTGACGAGTTGATGAAGTTCATCAATTACTGCGAAGAGGTGCTTGCCAGCTACGAGAAGCAGATGGGCATAATCAAGGACGAACTCCAGGAACTGAAGCAGAAATACGGTGATCCGCGCAGGACAGAGATCGCCATGTCAGCCGAGGAGTTCAATCCGGAAGATTTCTATCCTGACGAGGATGTCGTCATCACCATATCCCATCTCGGGTACATCAAGAGAACCCCGCTGTCCGAGTACAGGACCCAGAACAGGGGAGGGGTCGGCATGAAGGGCAGTGCCACGAGGGACGAGGACTTCATCGAGTACATATACGTGGCCAATATGCACAGTACCATGCTTCTTTTCACGAAGAACGGCCGATGCTTCTGGCTTAAGGTTTACGAGATTCCGGAGGGTACGAAGACTTCCAAGGGGCGCGCTATCCAGAATGTAATCAACATAGAGCCTGATGATACCGTGAAGGCTTTCATCAATGTCAGGAACCTCAAGGACGAGGAGTACATAAACAGCAACTTCATTGTCCTCGCGACGAAGAAGGGCATCATAAAGAAGACTCTCCTCGAGGCATATTCGAGACCTAGGACTAACGGTGTGAATGCCATCACCGTGAGGGACGGGGACGAGCTTCTCGAGGCGGCGATGACCAACGGCAGATGCCAGATATTCCTTGCCGGCAGGAACGGTAACTGCGCACGGTTCGACGAGGCCGACGCAAGACCGCTCGGAAGGACAGCTTCCGGGGTGCGCGGGATGAACATCGGCGAGGATGACGAGGTCATCGGCATGATATGCTACGATCCGTCTGCAGGAGACGCCGCCGGCAGGACGATCCTTGTCGTTAGCGAGAACGGCTACGGAAAGCGGTCCGACTATGACGAATACCGTCTTACCCATCGTGGAAGCAAGGGGGTCAAGACTTTGAATATTACTGACAAGACCGGAAACCTGGTGGCCATAAAGGATGTTACGGACGACAATGACCTCATGATCATAAACAGGTCCGGGCTTACCATCAGGATGCACGTATCAGATATCAGGGTAGCCGGCAGGGCGACCCAGGGTGTGCGGCTTATCAATCTCAAGGAAGGGGATGCCATTGCGGCAGTATCCGCTGTCAGCAGGGGAGAGGATGAGGATGCCGGAGTTCCTGTGACACCGCCCGAAGGCACTGAAGGAGCTGCTTCCGGAGATAATCCAGAAAACGTGAACTTGTAACAAACAACTTAATTTATTTCTGATTATGAAACGTATTTTTATGGCATTGGCTGTGCTGTTGACAATCCAGATAGCTGATGCACAGGTGAAGACTCCGGCCGATGCCAAGAAGGCGGTCGAGTCAGCCACGACAGCCGCGGAGAATCCGAAAAAAGCATCCAAGCCTGCTACCTGGCTCAAGCTTGCCGGCGCTTACATGGATGCATATACAGCTCCTATGGGCAACGGCTGGATAGGCGCCAACAAGCAGGAGCTTACCTTTATCATGGGAAGCGACAAGCCGACTTCCACGCAGACCGTGACCCTGGCAGGGGAACAATACAGCAAGGAGACATACAGCACGATGAACTACTATTTCAACGCCAACAACCAGCTGGCATTGATAGAAGTTACAAAGCCTGTATATGAGGATGCTCTCGACAAGGCTCTCGAGGCCTACCGGAAGGCAGCCGAGGTCGATGTGAAAGGGAGCAAGACCAAGGATATCGATGCAGGTATCAAGAACATTTCGGCAAAATACGTCGAGCAGGGAATGAACAAGTACATGTTCGGTGACCTGAAAGCCGCCAGCGTATGTTTCGAGAAGGCTGTCAACGCTTCCGAGTCCGCCCCGACACCTGCAATAGATACCATGGCCATCTACAATGCCGGATTCACCGCATGGATGACCCAGGATTATGCCAAGGCCGAGCCGTTCTTCAAGAGATGCCTCGACCTGGGCTATGCAGAGGACGGTGAGGTATACGCCAAGCTTGCTGATATCTATTCCAAGCTTGACAAGAAGGAGGATGCCAAGAGCGTACTTGAAAAAGGGTTCTCCGCATATCCTCAGAACCAGAGCATAATCATCGGCCTCATTAACTACTATATCGAAAGCGGCGAGCAGCCGGACGAGCTTTTCGCCCTTCTTGACGTAGCCAAGAAGAATGAGCCGAACAACGCTTCCCTCTACTACGTTGAAGGAGATATCCACAATAAGCTCGGACACAAGGATGAGGCCATCGCAGCTTATCTGAAGTCAAACGAGATTGACCCGAATTATGAATTCGGTCTGATCGGCATTGGAATTCTCTACTATAACGAGGCTCTCGAAATCCAGGAGAAAGCCGCCAACGAGTTCGACGACGCCAAGTATGCCGCTTTGATAGAGGAGTTCGAGACAGCCCTGATGAACGCTATCGATCCTTTCGAGAAGGCGTTCAATATCACCAAGGACAATCAGATAAAGGTGAGCATCGCCGAATACCTCAAGAATATCTACTACCGGTTCCGCGACAAGGATCCAAAATATGAGGAAGGCTACAATAAATACTCTACAATCGTTGAAAACGGCCTTTAGCAGGTTCCCTGTATGAATGAAAAGGGGTGTGGCAGAATTCGGATTTTGCTACACCCCTTTTTTGGAAGCTGTTTGGTGTGTGTCATTTTTCGGCATTGTCGAAGGCCTTCACGATCTTGTTCACAAGAGGATGCCTGACAATATCCTCCGTTTTGAAGAATACGCAGCCGACACCTTTGATGTCCTTTACAAGATTTATCCCTCTCATCAGGCCGGATTCCCGTTTGTCCGGCAGGTCTATCTGGCTGGCATCGCCGGTGACGATGAACTTGGCGTCGCATCCCATTCTTGTCAGGAACATTTTCAGCTGGCCGATATTCGTGTTCTGGGCTTCGTCCAGGATCACGCACGCCTTGTCAAGCGTCCTTCCCCTCATATAGGCCAGAGGCGCTATCTGCACGATCCCTTCCTCCATGAAATCGTTCAGCCTTTTTGCCGGGATCATGTCTCCGAGGGCATCATATAGCGGCTGGAGATACGGGTCCAGCTTGTCTTTCAGGTCGCCTGGCAGGAACCCGAGCCTTTCTCCGGCTTCTACTGCGGGTCTTGTAAGTATTATCCTTTTGATTTCGCGGTGTTTCAGTGCCCTCACTGCAAGGGCGATGGCTATGTAGGTCTTGCCCGTACCGGCAGGTCCGACTGCAAAGACGAGGTCGTTCTCGAAGTAGGCGTTGACCATCTCTTCCTGGGTCTTGTTCCTGGCCCTTATGGGCTTCCCGTCTATCCCGTGTACAATGACGGAATCTCCTCGCGGCACGAACTTTTCCGAAAGCTTCTCTCCGTCAAAGATGTCTTCTACATCGTATGGCGTGAGATTCCGTTTGTGAAGCCTTCTTTCAACCAGGAGGTTAAGCTTCTCCGCGAATCTGTTGCAGTCCGCTTCCGAGCCTTCGAGGAATATCTCGTCTCCTCTTGCCGTCACTTTCAGCTGGGGAAACCATCCGCACAGAGCCTCCAGCACCCTGTTTCCCGCCCCGTATATTTCCACGGGGTCGATGTTTTCAAGTCTTACAGTCGTCTTCATCTGTTGCCGTTCAATCTTTTATTCCTGTCAGCTCCTTGATCCTGATATATGTCGAGACCATCTTGCTGTATTCGTATTCCTGTTTCCATTCATCTTTCCTTGATATGTAGTCTTTCACTTTCACGACGGTATGGCTGTCGGACAGCCTCCCCGGCAGGGAGGACCAGAGAAAAGTGAAGTACGGTACGGCTTCTCCGGCTTCCCCAAAGGCGTCTACCGGTATTCTGACTTCAAGAAGGAGACCTGTCTGGGTATTCGCTGCACTCATGTTGGATATGGCGTTGCCGAGGGAGTATATCACCGGTACACGTCCGCCCCGCCTCGTATCCAGTATGCAGGTGTCCTGGACCACATGCGGATGGGTTCCGACGATGAGGTCCGCCCCGTTTTCAGCAAGCCATACCGCTGTTTCTTCCTGGACAGGAGAGTGGGAGGTCCTGTATTCCTCGCCCCAGTGCGGCAGGGCGACCACTAGTCCGGCCCCCAGTCTTTCCGCCTTCTGAAGGGCCTTGAGTATATCTTCCTTCACGGTGAGGTTCGTCCCCGGATACTTTTTCCCGGATGTCAGGTTTGTCCCGTATGTGAAATTTATTAAAGCTATCTTCAGCCCCTTTACGTTCAGGAACAGAGGGTAGTTTGTTCCGGCCTCCTCCTCGTCTGCGGCGCTGCCTGTCATCTTCGTGCCGTATTTTCCTTCGAGTCCTCTGTAGACGGAAAGCGTACGGACCAGTCCCTTCTCCCCCTTGTCAAGGATATGGTTGTTGGCTGTAAGAAAAACGTCTATACCGCATTGTGCGGCGTATTCTGCGTATGAATCCGGGGCGCTGAATGCGGGATACCCGCTGTAGGGCTCTCCTGCAAGCGTGAATTCCATGTTGGCTACCGCGACGTCTGCACTTGCGAGGTCGTCCCTGATGTCGTCGAAATATCCGGAAAAGTCAAAATTGCCCTTCCCGTCCCAGGCATTGTCGATCTGTGCCTGGTGAAGCATCACATCCCCTATGAATCTGAGGATTACGGTGTCTGGTTCCTGCATTTCCGCCGGACGCAAAGCCATAGTCTCCGAAAGTACCGCCCTGTCGTTTATTCTCAGGGATATTTCCGGCAGGAGCCGTATCGTTCCGGGATTTCCGGAATCGGCTCCGGACTGCAATGGCTGGAACAGGAGCAGCAGGGATACTGTGACAGCACAACCTGCCATACTGGCGGAAGCCTGTCCTGCGGAGCCTGTCCTGTGGAGCATCCTGCCCTGCAAGTATCTATTTTCCTGAATTTTCTTTATTGTCCGTGGCAAATTCGTATAGTGTTACGTTTTCTGTGTTCAGCCTTATCTTGAGCCAGTTCTTCAGCCTCGACTTTTCCTCGTCGTCCAGAGGCCTGGAAGTCCTGGCCACGGCGATAAGTCCGTCGGTCTTCGTGAAATTTCCGGCCGCCACCTCAGCTCCGTTCGCCACGAAGAGGGAAACGATTGACGGATACTGATTGACGGCTTCCCTGGTTATCTGTATGTAAGGGATATCGCTTTCATGAAGCCTTTTGAGCTCTTCTTCCAGTTTCTTTATCTCGTCTTCCCGTCGGGTGATCTCGCTGTCTGTCCTTTCATATATCCCTTTCAGGATCTCCGCCTCGTCCGTTCCCTCTACCAGCGCGTGCTCCTTGATTATGACCTGTTCCGGTTTCAGCCCGTATTCCTTGGCGGATTCGATCAGGTTGTTCTTCTCCGCCGCAGAAAGCGGCTCTCCGGTAAAATATACCTCGACTCTCGAACCGTTCCGATGCTCGGTCTTGTAGTCCATTATGTAGCCGTTGTAGAGATTCTTGTTGGCATTTATGAATTCAGCCACGTTTTCGTTGAACCTGTTCTCCCTTATCATGAGGATAGCGGACCAGATGCTCGGGACCACAACTATGACGGTCACGATCGTAATCAGTCTTTTCGCCCTTTTGCCGGTCCCTGCATCCTTGTATTCGAACTGCTCGAATTTCATGTATTTGACCGTAAGGTAGGTGGCGAGTATGATGAAGATGCAGTTTATCGTGAACAGGTACAGAGCCCCTACGAAATATCCGAGATTGCCGTTTGCAAGTCCGAATCCTGCGGTACACAGCGGCGGCATGAGGGCAGTGGCGATGGCCACTCCTGAAAACACCGTCCCCTTTTCCTTCCTGCTGAGCTCGAATATGCCGGCAAAGCCTCCGAACAGGGCAATAAGGACGTCATAGATGGTCGGGTTAGTCCTTGCGAGGAGTTCTGTCGGATTGGAGAGGCTGAGCGGTGTGATGAGAAAATAAAGGAACGAGGCTACCAGGCTTATTCCCATCATCACGAGGATGTTTTTCAGGGAAGACTTGAGCAGTCCGGTGTCGTTGATGCCGAGCCCGAGTCCTATGCCGAATACCGGTCCGAGCAGGGGAGAGATCAGCATGGCTCCGATTATCACCGGGATGGAGTTGACGTTCAGCCCTACGGATGCGATGATGATGGAGAAGACCAGGATCCATACGTTCGGTCCTCTGAAATAGATGCTGTTTCTGATGCTCTTTTCAGCTGCGGCTGTATCCGTGTGCTCGGATAGGTTCGTGATCGAACTTAGCTGTGCCCGTAAATTCTTCCACAACGACATTGCCAGATTTTATATGAAGATTCCGATGCAAATATATGCACTTTTATTTTGAGTAGGTGCAATTATTGGTTAAATTTGCAACAATGCGTTAATTGTTGTCGAAATGAATATTCTGAACAGAACTGCTGTCATGGCGCTTGCCGTCATGCTTTTGCTTCCCCTGGGCGGCTGCGATATGTTCCGCAGGCTGGCCGGCCGTCCGACGGCGGAGGAGGTGGAGCTGATGAGGATAGAGAAGCTGAAGCAGGAGGAGGCCGTACGCAGGCACAGGATCGATTCCCTGGCGAAGGTACAGAAGGAGAAAGAGGATTCCATAGCCATAATGGACTCTCTCGCTCAGCTGAAGGGGACTGTGCTGAACCCTTCGGAGATCGGGGGGCTGTTCACCACGAAGCTGGATTCGAGATATTACATAGTGGTGGGCGCCTTCAAGAGCCGCCACAATGCCGAGGCCCTTTTCTCTGAAGTCAGCGCAAAAGGATACAGTCCGATACTCGTGAGTTTCCGGAACGGTTTCAACGCCATTGCCATAGCTCCGGCGAACAATCTGCGCGATGCCTTTGCTTCCCTGAAGGCTGTGAAGACGGAAAAATTCTGTCCGGACGATGTCTGGATTCTTGTAAACGAGTAATTGATAAAAAATTATGAATATCCGCAGATTAGCCGCAATTTTCTTGCCGGCGTTCTTCTGCCTTGCGGCGAATGCCCAGTATGCGGGTTTTGACGATGCATATTCCGGTCTTTATGACAGTGAAACCGTGTCTTCTTTCAAGAAGCACGTGTCATATATCACGTCTGCCGCCTTCGAAGGCAGGAAAGCCGGATCGGAAGGGGAAAAGGCCGTAGCCGAATATGTCTACGACTGCCTGTCGGAATACGGTGTTGAGATGCTCACTCCGCGGGAAGGTGAGGTGTTCGGCATTTCCAGGTCTCCCGGAGACACCCTGACCTCGCGTAATGTATACGGTTTCGTACAGGGATATGATCCCGCCCTCAAGGACAAGTATATCGTCGTAGGTGCCCGGATGGACAATCTAGGGACAAATGTCATGACAGTGGACGGCAATAAGGTGACCCAGATATATGCCGGAGCCAACGGCAACGCTTCCGGGGTGGCCATGATGCTGGAACTTGCCCGTATGGTATCCACGAATTCGCTTATATTCAGGAGGTCCGTCATTTTCATAGGCTTCGGGGCTTCATCGGAGACTTATGCCGGAGCATGGTATTTCCTGAACAGGTCCTTTTCTGATTCCGGACTTGTCGAGGCCATGGTTAACCTGGATATGCTGGGGACCGGAGAGAACGGTTTCTATGCCTATACTGCATCGAATTCCGATCTTGATTCCATGATCTCCACCATGTCCGGGAAACTGCAGCCGGTA
Source organism: uncultured Bacteroidales bacterium (assembly GCA_944326325.1). GTDB lineage: Bacteria > Bacteroidota > Bacteroidia > Bacteroidales > UBA932 > Cryptobacteroides. Next base: position 86,938 of record CALVDQ010000005.1, on the reverse strand, counting down.
TATCCGGAACTCCGCTCGGACGAACTTTACCCGTCGGATCACAGGGCCTTCTATTCCAAGGAAATCCCTGCCGTACATTTTACTACTGGCAGATACCCTGAACACAATACTCCGAAGGATACCTATTCCATCATCGGTTTCGGGATGATGGAGAGGGAACTCGAATATATCTATGGTTTTGTCCTTGAGCTCGCGAATACTGACAGGGACATCACTTTCCGGAACGGCCCTCTTCCTGAAAAATCTTCCGGACGTACGGGAGAGGAGGAGATAGCGTACTACGACTGTGACCAGCGCCCGATGTTTCTTAACAGTGCCGATCCGAGACAGTTCCTTGAAAAATGGGTGTACCAGTATCTGAGGTATCCGCAAGAGGCTGTGGAGAACGGCATCCAGGGTACAGTCCAGGTTAATTTCATCATAGACAAGGACGGGAAGGTCAGGGACGTGACTGTCTCCAAAAGTGTGGATCCTCTCCTTGACGATGAGGCCGTGAGGGTGGTGAGCGCATCCCCGAAATGGCGTCCCGGACGGCTGCGCGGGGAAAAAGTGAGCACTTCCATGACGATTCCGGTGGAATTCAGGCTTGCTAGGAAGACAGACAGGAAACGGTTCGGCATCCGGTGATGTACGGATACATTATTATATAATTTGCACACAAACAATCGGGATATGGATTACGATTTCAAGAAAATAGAAAAGAAGTGGCAGGCCTATTGGGCAGCCAACGGGACTTTCAAGGTTACGGAAGATGATTCCAGACCAAAATATTATGTACTGGATATGTTTCCCTACCCGTCAGGGGCGGGACTTCACGTCGGACATCCGCTCGGATATATAGCAAGCGACATATACAGCAGGTACAAGAGGCTGTGCGGTTTTAACGTCCTCCATCCGATGGGGTATGACGCCTTCGGACTGCCGGCTGAACAGTATGCCATACAGACCGGGCAGCATCCGGCTGTGACGACCGCCAAGAATATCGCCCGTTACAGGGAGCAGCTTGACAGGATCGGCTTTTCCTTCGACTGGTCGCGCGAGGTCCGCACCTGTGACCCGGCCTATTACAAATGGACCCAGTGGGCTTTCCTGAAAATGTTCGCTTCCTATTATGACAATTCAAGGCAGTCCGCAAGACCGATATCCGAACTCGAAGAGGCCTTTTCAAGGAGCGGTACAGCCGGTTTGGATGCTGCCTGCGGGGAAGAGATGTCCTTCACTGCCGAGGAGTGGAACGCCATGTCGGACAAGGAGAAATCAGATGTCCTGATGAACTACCGCATAGCATATCAGGGGGTCACTTCGGTAAACTGGTGCCCGAAGCTCGGTACCGTGCTTGCCAACGACGAGGTGAAGGAAGGCTATTCCGTCCGCGGAGGCTATCCGGTAGAGCAGAAAAAGATGACCCAGTGGCAGCTGAGGGTATCGGCATATGCTGGAAGACTGCTTGATGATCTCGACGGTCTTGAGTGGACCGATTCCCTTAAAGATATGCAGAGGAACTGGATAGGACGGTCCCAGGGTGCAGAGATAGTGTTCAAGGCATATAACGGGGACAGGGAGTACGACATCACGATATTCACGACGAGGGCCGATACAGTCTTCGGAGTGACTTTCATGGTCCTTGCCCCGGAAAGCGACTGGGTGGAGAAGCTGACTGCCCCGGACCAGGAGGCAGCGGTCGCGGAATACCTTGCCATGGCGAAAAAGAAGACAGAGAGGGAAAGGATTGCGGAGACGAGGAAGGTTACCGGCGTTTTCACAGGTTCCTATGCGGTCAATCCGCTCACAGGACAGAAAGTTCCGGTATGGATTTCGGAATATGTCCTCGCGGGCTACGGTACAGGGGCCATAATGGCAGTCCCGGCACACGACAGCCGCGACTATGCCTTCGCGAAGACTTTCAATCTTCCGATCATTCCGCTGATCGAGGGCTGCGATGTCAGCGAAAGCAGTTTCGACGCCAAGGACGGCATAATGTGCAATTCCGGTTTCCTCAACGGAATGACCGTCAAGGAGGCTATACCTGCGGCCATAGAATACGTAGAGAAGAACGGCTTGGGCCACAGGAAGATAAACTACAGGCTCAGGGATGCGATATTTTCCCGTCAGAGATACTGGGGTGAGCCGTTCCCGGTATATTTCAAGGACGGGATTGCCACTCCTATGCCGGAGGACAGGCTCCCTCTCGAATTGCCGGAGATAGACAGGTATCTTCCGACCGAATCCGGAGAACCGCCTCTCGGCCGTGCGGAAAACTGGACATACGACGGCTGGCCGATAGAGAAGAGCACCATGCCAGGGTTCGCCGGCAGCAGCGCCTACTACCTCAGATATATGGATCCCCACAATGACAAGGCTCTCGTGAGCGAAAAGGCCGACAGGTACTGGCGCAATGTGGACCTTTATGTAGGCGGCACGGAGCATGCCACAGGCCATCTGATCTATTCGCGCTTCTGGAACAAGTTCCTGTATGACCTTGGATACGTATGCGAGAAAGAGCCGTTCAGGAAACTGATAAACCAGGGGATGATACAGGGCCGCTCCAACTTTGTCTACAGGATAGTGAATACGAACACTTTCGTGTCATACGGACTGAAGGACGGGTATGAGACCACGGAGATACATGTCGATGTGAATATTGTACACAACGACAGGCTTGACATCGAGGCGTTCCGCAAGTGGATGCCGGACTATGCCGACGCGGAATTCATCCTCGAGAACGGGGAATATATATGCGGCTATGCCATCGAAAAGATGAGCAAGTCCATGTTCAACGTGGTGAATCCGGACATGATATGCGACACCTACGGTGCGGACACCCTCAGACTGTACGAGATGTTCCTCGGTCCGGTAGAGCAGTCCAAGCCATGGGACACCAAAGGCATCGACGGTGTGAACCGGTTCCTGAAGAGGTTCTGGAGGCTGTTCTATGACAGGGACAACTTCATCGTCACGGACGGGAAGGCTACTCCGGCCGAGCTGAAGGCGCTTCACAAGCTCATAGGGAAGGAGAAGGCCGATATTGAAAACTTCTCCTTCAACACTACGGTCAGCGCATTCATGATAGCCCTGAACGAGCTCTATGAACTGAAATGCAGCAAAAGGGAAATCCTTGAGCCTCTTGTCATACTCCTTTCCCCGTTCGCCCCTCATATCGCCGAAGAACTCTGGGAGGCCTTGGGACACAAGGAGAGCATTTCCTTCGCTTCGTTCCCGGAATACGTAGAGGCCTATACCGTGGAGGACAGCTGTACGTATGCCGTGTCTTTCAACGGCAAGACCCGCTTCACCATGGATCTTCCGAAGTCGATGTCCAGGGAAGAGGTCGAAGCCGCAGTCAAGGCCAGCCCGCTTACGGACAAGTATGTAGGCGGCTCATCCATTGTCAAGGTGATAATCGTGCCCGGCAAGATCGTGAATATTGTCATACGCTAATACCAGTACCGCACAAAATAACCAGTCATGCTGTCAGCCAAACGTATCCTTTCCGTAATGTGGGATTACGGCATCGTCACCTTCGGTACACTGTTGTACTGTCTCGGCTGGACCTCCTTCCTGATACCCAACGGCATCGCCAGCGGAGGAGGGACCGGCCTTTGCACCATAATATATTTCGCCACAGGTATACCTGTATCATATTCGTTCTTCGTCCTCAATGCCATCCTTCTCATCCTCGGCTTTCTGGCCCTCGGAAAGGCATTCGGATTCAAGACGATCTATGTGATCCTGCTCTCTACGGTCCTGTTCAAGGTCCTTCCTGAATATCCTCAGCTGGTGGCACATTTCGATGAACGTCTCGTGGTAGCGGTTGTGGGCGGCATTGTCGAAGCTGTGGGTATAGGCATAGTACTTCTCCGTGGAGGCAGTTCGGGCGGGACCGATATCGCCGCCATGATCGTGAACAAGTACTGGCCGGTATCCCCTGGAAAGGTCTACCTTTTTTCGGATCTTTTCATCATAGCTTCCGTACTCCTGATCCCAGGCAAGACTGTCGAGGACATGATATACGGTTATGCCACTATGGTGACTTTCTCCTTTATGATAGACGCCGTCCTTCTCGGACGCAAGTCATCGGTACAGATACTTGTCTTTTCTTCGAAGTACCGCGAGGTCGCCGATTTCATCATCACTGAGATGGACAGGGGAGTTACGGCCCTGTATGCCCAGGGGTGGTATTCCAAGGAAGACAGCAAGGTCCTGCTGATAGTTGCCAGAAAGACCCAGCTCCACCAGATAGCCGGGGCCATCAAGCGTATAGACAGCAAGGCTTTCGTATCGGTCTCCACTGCCACGAGCGTCTATGGAGAAGGCTTTGAGGAAATCAAGGCCGGGATCAAACTTAAAAACAGGAATGTAAAAAATGGTAGAGCTGAAGAAAACGGCATGGACAACGCTTAAAGAGTATGCGCTGATTTCCATAGGGCTTCTCTGCTACGTTGCGGGATGGGCCATATTCCTCATACCGAACAATCTTATCGGAGGGGGCGTGTCCGGAATAAGTGCCATAATATATTATGCCTTGGGTCTTCCCATGGGGTATTCCTATTTTGCGATAAACCTGCTCCTGCTTCTGCTTGCCTTCAAGATAATGGGGACGGGCTTCGGAGGCAAGACCATCTATGCCATCATATTCACGTCGGTCATGCTGAACGTGATCCCGCCCCTCATCCCCGAGTCCATATCCCAGGAACTTGCGGTATCAAACGGCAAGATGCTGTGTACCATAATAGGAGGTGTGATGGCCGGTGTGGGCATAGGGGCGTCCATATCGCAGGGCGGAAGTTCCGGAGGTACGGACATCATAGCCCTGATCGTGGCCAAGTACCGCAATGTCTCGCCTGGAAAGCTGATATTGCTGATGGACGTTGTCATCATCCTGTCCTCCATGGTTTTCCCTTCGTATTATGTGGGGACGGAGACACCGGTCCCTCTGTCGGAGAAGCTGGCCACCTCCATCTACGGACTTATCCTTATCACGGTAAACGGTTACACCATAGACCTTTTCCTTTCAGGGACCAAACAGTCTGTCCAGGTATTCATCTTTTCCAAAAAATATGCGGAGATAGCCGATGCGGTAACGATGCAGATGGGCCGCGGAGTCACGCGCATACAGGCGGAAGGGTGGTACACGAAGTCGGAAAGCGACATACTCATGATACTTGCGAGGAAGACGGATCTCAATCTCCTGCTCCGCTATGTAAAGGCGATAGATCCCAAGGCTTTCATCTCGGTTTCCAATGTCATGGGCGTCTACGGCCTCGGGTTCGATACCCTCAAGGGCGGAGAGCATCTGAAAAGGAAGAAGGCACCGGAGAAACCAGACTGCATTTGACCTTTTTATCATAAGCATACGATTAATTGTCAGTTTAAAAAAAAGAAAAAAGGTAAAAAGGGTAAATTTCTTATAAAAAAAGAAAAATATGCATCAGACCTCTCCCGGATATTTTTCAGGGGAGAGGTTATTTCGTAATTTTGCAATGTAATCTATAACACTGAAAATGCAATATGAAACCTATTCTTTTACTGCTTGCCGTATCCGGCCTGTCTGCTCTTTTGCTGATTTTGCTTTTCCTCTGTTTTTCAAGAAAGAACCCCTCGGGGCCGCGCCGCAGCTGTCCTGATCCCGAAGAAAAGGAATGCCGTGCCGACGTACAGACAGCGTGCGAGGAGAAACCCGTCCCTGCAAGCGGGAGCGGTGAGGGTGTCAGACCCAGGAGCGAGCGCCGTATGGATGATACCCTGGCCGAGGTATATTCCAGGATAGAGAACTATTTCCAGACAGCGAAGCCGTATCTGGAAGGCAATGTTTCCATATGTGAGGTGGCGCAGCGTCTGTATACCAACAAGCAGTATGTATCTGTGGCGGTGAAGCGTTTTTCAGGACTGAATTTCTGCCAGTACGTGAACAGATACCGTATCAGGTATGCGATGGAGCTTTTCCGGGGGAACCGTACATTGAGAATGTCCGAACTGGCCCAGCTGTCCGGATTCAATTCCGTCACTTCATTCAACATTTCTTTCCGCTATTTCATGGACCAGCCGCCAGGAGACTGGTGCCGCAAGTGCAGGAACGGCGAATTCGATGAAATGACGCTATAGTTTTGTTTGATATGCTGATTTTGCTAATTTTGCGGTCTGCATGCGCCCGGACGGTCCGGGGCACTTACATTGAAAAATTTTGCATATGTCAGACGAGAAAGTGATTTTTTCCATGAACGGGGTAGGGAAGACCTTGCCGCACAACAATAAAGTCATACTGAAGGATATCTATCTCTCATTTTTCTACGGTGCGAAGATAGGGATCATAGGCCTGAACGGCTCCGGAAAGTCAACCTTGTTGAAAATCATTGCCGGAGTGGAGAAGTCCTACCAGGGCGAAGTCGTGTGGGCTCCGGGATATTCCATCGGATATCTGGAGCAGGAGCCCCGTATGGATGACGGCAAGACTGTCCTCGAAGTGGTGCAGGAAGGGGTCCAGGAAGTCGTTGACCTTCTGAAGGAATACGAGGAAGTGAACATGAAGTTCGCCGAGCCGATGAGTGACGAGGAGATGGCGGAACTTATAGAGCGGCAGGGAGAACTGACGGAAAAGATAGAGCATTGCGGAGGATGGGAGATAGATTCCAAGCTGGAAAGGGCCATGGATGCCCTGCAGTGTCCTCCTCCAGATGCGAAGATCGAGAATCTCAGCGGAGGGGAGCGGAGAAGGGTGGCATTGTGCCGTCTTCTGTTGAGGCAGCCGGATGTCCTGCTTCTGGACGAACCGACCAACCATCTGGACACGGAGAGTATCCAGTGGCTCGAGGCTCATCTGCATCAGTACAAAGGGACTGTCATCGCCGTTACGCATGACAGGTATTTTCTTGACAATGTCGCCGGATGGATCCTTGAACTGGACAGGGGCGAAGGCATTCCGTGGAAAGGCAACTATTCTTCCTGGCTTGAGCAGAAAAGCCGCCGTCTGGAGATGGAGGAAAAGCAGGAAAGCAAGCGCAGGAAGACTCTCGAAAGGGAACTCGAATGGGTCAGGATGGCACCGAAAGCCCGTCAGGCTAAATCCAAGGCCAGGCTCGGGGCTTATGAAAAGCTTGCCGGACAGGATGCACGGGAGAAGGAGGCATCTCTGGAAATCTATATTCCGAACGGACCGAGGCTCGGAAATAAGGTCATCAACTTCAACGATGTATCCAAATCCTATGGGGACAAGATACTGTTCGAGCACCTCAGCTTTGTCCTTCCTCCTGCCGGCATCGTGGGGGTCATCGGACCTAACGGAGCCGGAAAGACCACTCTCTTCCGTCTTATAATGGGCTATGAGAAGCCTGATTCCGGAAGCATTGAGATCGGCGATACCGTGAAAATCTCCTACGTCGATCAGCAGCACAAGAGCATAGATCCGGAAAAGACGGTGTACGAGACAATTGCCGGAGATTCCGATTTCGTGAAACTCGGAAAACGGGAGGTGAATGCCCGGGCTTACGTCTCGAGGTTCAATTTCTCAGGTTCTGACCAGGAGAAACTTTGCGGAGTGCTTTCCGGAGGTGAGCGCAACAGGCTTCATCTTGCCCTGACCTTGAAGGATGAAGGTAATGTCCTGCTTCTGGACGAACCTACCAATGATGTGGACGTGAATACAATCCGTGCTCTTGAGGAAGGCCTTGAGAATTTCGCCGGATGTGCTGTAGTCATTTCCCATGACCGCTGGTTCCTCGACAGGATCGCCACCCATATCCTGGCATTCGAAGGTGATTCCCAGGTATATTTCTTTGAAGGGTCCTATTCTGAGTATGAGGAGAACAAGAAGATGCGTCTGGGGAACGTGGAGCCGAAGAGGTTCAGGTATAAGAAGTTGATGGAATAGTCCGGCGCGGGATAACGGGCGGACTGCGTCGTTTCAGGCGGGATTCAGGGTCGGTCATTTACGGGAGTAAACTCCCTTCCGGTGTGTGAAGACAGAAATTAAGAAGAGGGTGACCCAAAAGCCCAAAAAAAGTCCCGTAGGGACCGCACCGGGTAGGTGCGAGATCCCCCTAATAGGGGGTGCAGGGGGTTAGGATGGGTCCAGTCTTTCGAAGAAAGACGTTTGAGGGTGACACAAAATCTCTTTTGGGTCACCCTCTCTCGTCTTTTTGCCAGGTGCGGTTTGTCAGGACGGGCGGTCTGCAAGGCGCGGCCGGGTCCTGGACCGGAGCATACTGCGGTATGTGAGGATTCAGGAATCCGGCCGCAACGCCGCACCCCGCCCGTCCTGACAAACCGTATCAGAAGTTGAAGTAACGTGCCGCGTTATTATACGATATATCCTTCACCATCTGATGAATGAATCCCATCTCACTCCTCGGCAGCTTGCCCTTCTCCAGATCCTCACCTATGACACTGCACAGGATCCTGCGGAAATACTCATGGCGCGGATATGAAAGGAAACTCCTTGAATCGGTAAGCATTCCTACGAATCTGCTCAGCAGGCCGAGGGCTGAAAGTGCGTTCATCTGCTTGCGCATTCCGTCTTCCTGATCGAGGAACCACCAGCCGGAGCCCAGCTGCATCTTGCCTGCCACGGAACCGTCATTGAATGTATAGGCCATAGTGGCGAGCACCTCGTTGTCCTTAGGGTTGAGGTTGTAGAGTATGGTCTTGGTGAGTTTGTCCTCCATTGCCAGCCTGTTCAGGAACTTGTGGCCGGCGGCGGCGCAGGAAACGTCGTGTATCGCATCGTATCCTGTGTCAGGACCGAGGATATTGAACATTTTCGTATTGTTGTCCCTGATGGCGCCGATGTGGAACTGCTGCACCCAGCCTTTTTCGCAGTCCATCCTGGCGAAGTCGAGCAGGATGGCACTTCTGAACTTCAGGACCTCTTCTGCGGAAGGCATTTTCCCTTCCAGCGTGTTCTTGAATATCCTTTCTATTTCTGACTCCGTGAAATCTTCCGCATAGAAGTTCTCAAGCCCGTGGTCAGACAGCCGGCATCCCATCGAAGCGAAGAAATCATGCCGCTTGCGGAGTGCGTCCAGCAGGTCTGCATAGGAGGAAATCTCCACTCCTGACACTTCGGAAAGACGGGTGACATAGGCTTTGTACTGTTCCGGTTTTTCTATTACCATCGCCTTGTCCGGTCTCCAAGCCGGCAGCACCTTCACGCCGAACGGGTGCTCTGCTATGTATTTGTGGTATTCCAGGGAATCCACCGGATCGTCAGTCGTGCAGACTACCTTGACATTGAACATTTTCATCAGGGCCTGGCCTCTGTATTCCTCGGTCTGGAGCTTTTCCGTGCAGGTATCGTATATCTGGCGTGCCGTCTGAGGATTGAGAAGTTCATATACGCCGAATACGCGGGCAAGCTCGAGGTGTGTCCAGTGGTATAGAGGGTTCCTCATTGTGTACGGTACGGTTTCGGCCCATTTCTCGAACTTTTCGTAGCTGCTCCTGTTCCCTGTGATGAACTCTTCGGGTATGCCGTTGCCCCTCATGGCCCTCCATTTGTAGTGGTCGCCTCCGAGCCAGACTTCCGTGAGATCCCTGAACTGGTGGTTCTCCGCAATCATTTTCGGCACGAGATGGCAGTGGTAGTCGATGATCGGCATCTTTTCCGCGCTTTCGTGATACAGTTCACGTGCATAATCGTTTGTGAGCATGAAGTCATCGTTGATGAATTTCTTGTCAATCAGACCTTCGATGTTCTCTTTTACTTTTGAGAAAATTTTGTCCATTTCTTACTATAGATATTATCGGTTATCGTCAGATGGTGGGGTCAATGCTACCGCTGTCTGCAAATATCGGCGTATCCCGTATCCCGGGATTTCAAAAATATTCAAAAAGCAGTCACTATTTGACAAATCATCGCAAATATAATAAAAACCCCGTGAACGAACACGGAAAAATGCTACATTTGTCTCGCCGGACCGTAAAAGGCCCGGCCGATATAATCCGAATCAAATAAACATCATGACAATGGAAAGATTGAACAGAACCACAGCCAATGCTGTAAAGTATCCTGAAAAGATCATTCAGTTCGGGGAAGGGAACTTCCTCAGGGCATTTGTAGACTGGATAATATGGAAAACCGACAAGGCTACAGACTTCAATGCCGGCGTAGTGGTGGTGCAGCCTATCGACAAGGGGATGGTCGATGTCCTCAACGGGCAGGACGGGCTTTATCATCTCAATCTCCAGGGAATAGACAAGGGGACTCCGGTAGATTCCCTCGAGATGATAGACGTGATTACCAGAGGCATAAATCCGTACAGTGATTTTGACAGCTATATCTCCCTTGCGGAAAATCCTGATATCCGTTTCGTCATATCCAATACTACCGAGGCAGGCATAGCCTTCGATCCGGCCTGCAGGCTCGAGGACCGTCCGGCATCCTCCTACCCTGGGAAGCTCACGCAGCTCCTTTACAGGAGATTCCGGCATTTCAACGGGGATATGTCCAAGGGGGTGATCATCTTCCCTTGCGAGCTGATATTCCTGAACGGCAAGGAACTGAAGAAATGCATATACCAGTACATCGACCTGTGGAATCTCGGGGACGCTTTCAGGGAATGGTTCGAGAATGCCTGCGGAGTCTACTGTACGCTGGTGGACAGGATTGTCCCAGGCTATCCTAAGGATAATATTGACGAAATCCTCGCACGTGTCGGTTATGAGGACAGGCTCGTTGTCAAGGCGGAGATCTTCCATCTCTGGGTCATCGAGGCTCCGGAGTCCGTAGCCAGGGAATTCCCTGCCGACAAGGCCGGCCTGAACGTACTTTTCGTGCCGAGCGAGGCCCCTTATCACGAGCGAAAGGTCACTCTTCTGAACGGACCTCATACCGTCCTGTCGCCGGTAGGTTATCTTTCCGGTCTGGATACGGTAAAGGAGTGTGTGGAGGACCCTCTGATAGGAAAATTCGTCAGAAAAGTGATGTATGACGAACTTCTTCCTACACTGGATCTGCCGGAAGAGGAGCTGAAGGCCTTCGCGGATGCCGTAATAGAAAGGTTCGTGAACCCGTATGTGAAACATTTCGTGACGAGCATCATGCTCAATTCCTTCCCTAAGTTCAGGACAAGGGATCTTCCGGGCCTGAAGAAATATCTGGAAAGGAAGGGCAGTCTGCCGGAGGGACTGGTTCTCGGACTTGCCGGGATCATAACATATTATAAAGGTGGAAAGCGGGGGGATGCGGAGATCGTACCTGCCGATGATGCGGCCATCACCGGACTGCTGAAAGACCTTTGGGCTGCCGGAGATGTAGCTGAAGTCGCCAGGGGCGTGCTCGGCGCCGAATTCATTTGGGGCGAGGACCTGAATTCAATCCCAGGTCTTGCAGACATGCTCGTTGAAAAGCTCGCTCTCATACAGTCCGAAGGAATGAGGGCGGCCGTGGAATCCGTAGTGCGTTGAGCCATGGCCACTGTCATAAAGATAAACCAGGCGGACAATGTCGCCGTTGCCGTTTCCAATGTGGCGGCCGGTGAAGTCTGTCATGCGGAAGGACGGCAGATAACTGCCGTGGCCGATATCCCTGCCGGCCACAAGATGGCCCTGAAGGACCTTGCCGCGGGGGTGAACGTCATAAAGTACGGCTATCCGATAGGTCACCTTACAGCGGATGTGCCCGAAGGAGGGCTGATAGACCACAGGGTACTGAAGACCAACCTTGAAGGTCTTCTTGAATACAGATACGAACCGATTCCTGCCGATGTCGGGAAATCCGCCGCCGTGGCTACGTTCAAGGGCTACAGGCGAAGCAACGGGAAAGCCGGGATAAGGAACGGGTTGTGGGTCATACCGACAGTCGGGTGTGTGAACGGTGTCGCTGAATCCATCGCAAGGAATTTCCGGCCGTTGCTGGCCGGTTATCCGGCAATAGACGATGTGAGGGCCTTTACCCATAATTACGGCTGTTCACAACTCGGCGATGACCATGAAAATACACGCAGGATACTTGCCGACATGGTCCGGCATCCGAATGCCGCCGGAGTGCTGGTTGTCGCCCTCGGTTGCGAGAACAACCAGCTGCAGGCTTTCAGGGAGCTTGTAGGACCGGTGGACGGGAACAGGATCCGGTTCATGGAATGCCAGAAGACCGAAGGTGACGAAGTAGGGGCCGGAGTGGAGCTTTTGAAAGAGATAGCCGAAGCCTGTGCGGATGACCGGAGGGAGGAGATCCCTGTCTCGGAACTTAAGGTCGGGCTGAAATGCGGAGGTTCCGACGGCTTTTCCGGCATTACAGCAAATCCGCTTCTCGGACGGTTCTCCGACTGGATCGTTTCGCAGGGTGGTACGACTGTCCTGACCGAAGTCCCGGAAATGTTCGGAGCGGAAACAATCCTGATGTCCCGCTGCCGGGATGAGAAGGTGTTCTCCAAGACAGTCAGCCTGATAAACGATTTCAAGGAGTATTTCATATCGAACCGTCAGCCGGTATATGAGAATCCTTCCCCGGGCAATAAGGCCGGTGGGATTTCCACGCTGGAGGAAAAGTCGCTCGGGTGTACGCAGAAATCCGGGAAATCGGCTGTTGTGGATGTCCTGAAATACGGGGAGCAGCTGCACCTGTCCGGACTGAACCTGCTGAGTGCGCCTGGCAATGACCTTGTCGCCGCTACAGCCCTGGCTGCGGCCGGATGCCAGATAGTCCTTTTCACCACAGGAAGGGGGACGCCGTTCGGAACCTTCGTCCCGACCATGAAAATCTCGACGAACAGCAGGCTGGCGGCATCGAAGCCCGGATGGATAGACTTTAACGCCGGGGTAATCCTGGACGGGAAGCCTGTCGCCTCCGTAGATGACGAATTCATCGACTATGTCCTGTCGGTAGCCTCAGGAGAGAATGTCTGCAACGAGAGGTCAGGATATTCCGAAATCGCGATATTCAAGACCGGTGTCACCCTGTAGGCTGTACGCTTTTCATGCCTGTCGTGAACGGGAACGGAAAAAAGGTAAAAATTTTGCCGTTACAATAAAATTTACTATTTTTGAATGATTTTAATGCAGATCCGGTATCCGGCCGTGACGGCCTCAGCTCTGCCTCCGGATCCGCAGCCGCAAGGGGATCGTCAGGAATAGTAAATTTTTTTATCCGGTCCGGTCCCGCGTTTGAGAAAACAGTTTAAACTTTATAATTATGAAAATTAACAGTGAAGTAAGGTATGCGGCACATCCGCAGGACGTCAAACATTACGACACGGCCAGGCTCAGGGAGAACTATCTCATAGAGAAAGTCTTTTCCGCAGACGAAATCAACCTTGTGTATACTATGCACGACAGGATGATCGCCGGGGGTGCAATGCCTGTCAAGGAGATTCTCGAGCTCAAGCCTATCGACATCCTCCGTTCCGAGTTCTTCCTTGAAAGGAGGGAGATGGGTATCTTCAATGTCGGCGGGAAAGGTACCGTGAAAGCCGGAGACAAGTCATATACCCTTGAATACAAGGAAGCCCTCTATCTCGGCAGGGGCGCCAGGAAAGTCACTTTCGAGAGTGCGGATCCGGCAAATCCGGCCTTGTTCTATTTCTGCTCGTCCACGGCACATACCACCTATCCTGACCATCTCACCACGCGTGCAGAGGCCGTCAAGATGGAACTCGGCACCCTGGAGGAAAGCAACCACCGCGTCATCAACAGGATGCTTGTCAAGGAGGTCGTGCCTACCTGCCAGCTCCAGATGGGTATGACCGAACTGAAGCCGGGCAGCACTTGGAACACCATGCCGGCACATACCCACAACCGCCGTATGGAGGTCTACTTCTATTTCGAGATTCCGGAGGACCAGGCGGTCTGCCATTTCATGGGAGAACCGGACGAGACAAGGCACATATGGATGAAGTCCGGACAGGCTGTGATATCGCCGGAGTGGAGCATACATTCCGCCTGCGCAACCAAGAACTACACGTTCATCTGGGCCATGTGCGGTGAAAATCTCGACTATGGCGACATGGACGGCTGCGCCACGACTGACCTCAAATAGTGCATATCAATCAGAACAGGACATTACTTAAAAACAATATTCAGTTATGGTAAATTTTTCACTCGAAGGTAAGGTTGCACTTGTTACAGGTGCATCTTACGGTATCGGATTCGCCTTGGCTACGGCTTTTGCCGAGGCAGGTGCAAAAATTGCGTTCAACGACATCAAGCAGGAACTCGTGGACAAGGGCCTCGCTTCCTATAAGGAAAAAGGTATCGATGCGAAGGGATATGTCTGCGACGTTACCAAAGAAGACCAGGTACAGGAACTCGTAGCCAAGATAGAAAAGGATCTCGGTCCTATCAATATTCTTGTGAACAACGCCGGAATCATCAAGCGTATCCCTATGATCGAGATGAAGGCTGAAGAGTTCCGTCAGGTTATCGATATCGACCTCAACGGTCCGTTCATCGTATCAAAGGCCGTCATCCCTTCCATGATAAAGAACGGCGGCGGAAAGATCATCAACATCTGCTCCATGATGTCAGAACTCGGACGTGAGACCGTATCGGCATACGCTGCCGCCAAGGGAGGACTGAAGATGCTCACCAGGAACATCGCTTCCGAGTACGGCGAATACAACATCCAGTGCAACGGTATCGGGCCGGGCTATATAGCCACCCCTCAGACTGCCCCGCTGCGCGAGCGTCAGCCTGACGGTTCCCGCCATCCGTTCGATTCGTTCATCGTTGCCAAGACTCCTGCAGCCCGCTGGGGTACGGCAGAAGATCTTCAGGGACCTGCAGTTTTCCTTGCTTCTTCAGCTTCGGACTTCGTGAACGGACATATCCTCTATGTCGACGGCGGTATCCTCGCCTACATCGGGAAACAGCCTCAATAACATATAGGACATGAGACGTATGATTTCATATGCAGCTGCCGCAATGGCAGCTGCTCTCGCGATTTCCTGCGCAAGGCAGGACCTTACCGTGTCGGTAGAGAACGATTCGGATCTTGACCGTGTCAACGAGACTGTGGAACTTGATTTCGGCAGTATCATAGCCGGGAATCCTGAAATAACCGCGGAGAACGTTGTCATTACCGATGCAGCAGGCGTTCAGGTCCCTTCACAGGTGTATACCGAAGATTACGGGATGGTCAAGCTGATCTTCCAGGCTACCGTGGATGCCCATAATACTTCCGTCTATACGGTAAAGGCCGGAGAACGTGCATCCTATGATACCCTTGTCTTCAGCCGCTATGTTCCTGAAAGGCTCGATGACTACGCTTATGAGAACAACCGTATTGCCGGCCGTGTCTATGGCCCGGCGCTCGAGTTCCCTCGTACCCTCGGTCCTGACATCTGGACAAAGAGCGTGGAGACGCTCGTGGTGGACAAAAGGTTTGCCCTCAATGACTACCATCATGACCATGGAGACGGAATGGATTGCTATAAGGTCGATGCAACCCTTGGCGGCGGAGCCCTTGCCCCGCTGGCAGACGGGAAGATCGTCCTCGGTGACAATTACGAAACCTACGACCGCCTCTGCAACGGACCTATCCGTACCAAGATCATCTTCACATACAAGCCTTTCGATGTGAACGGCCATCAGGTATCGCTCAAGAGAGAGTTCACCGTAGACGCCAATACAAACTTCATCAAGGTATCCAACTGGTTCAATGCATCTGCCGACGAGCTTCCGGTGGTTCTCGGTGCCGTTCTACACAATGTCATCGCACGTGAGGACGGGGACCATTACATAGCTTTCACGGAAAAGGCTTCCGACAGTGCAGACCCTGATGCAGACGGGAACATCTCAGTCGGACTCGTGGCTGATCCGGCCGTAGAGAATATCGAGGCGGACACTGTGGACGGCCATGCCGTACTCAAATATACTGTCACACCTGGCAAGCGTGCCGATGTGTGGATCGGTTCCGGCTGGAGCAAGGGCGGAATCGCCTCCCCTGAAGCATGGGCCGGAATGGTGAAGGATTTCGAGTATGCCCAGGCCCATCCGTTGAAGGTGACTGTGAAATAGCGGCGGATACTTGCAACTATAACCTTTATCATATTTTGCGGAGGATATTTACTTGTACGGTATGTCCTCCGCTTTTCATTGCCTCCAGGCCTCGGAACCGGACCTTCCGACAAATAATCATTGGAAAACGGCAAAAAATCCCCTACCGTGTCGTGTCCGGCTGCTATTTTTGCAGAAAACCAAAACCACGTAATTAATCATGAAGGCGGGAATAACAAAACTGATGTCCGGGGTTGCACCGGTGCTCTCTGTTCTGCTGATGCTCGAGGGTTGCAGCGGAGCATCTTCGGAGTTCGATTACCTGTACGAGAATCTTCCGTTTGAGATGGAAAGGCTTGTCCGCCCGCAGATCCCGGACAGGGAGGTGCTGCTCACTGATTTCGGAGGTATAGGTGACGGGATAGCCATGAATACGGAGGCTTTCAGGGAGGCTATCGACCATCTTTCATCTCTCGGAGGAGGGCGTCTCGTCGTTCCGGAAGGGATATGGCTGACCGGTCCTGTCACGCTCAAGGACAATATCGACCTGCATGTCACACATAACGCCGTTATACTTTTTTCCCCGGACAGGGATCTCTATCCGATAATAGAAACCGTATTCGAGGGTCTTGATACCAGAAGGTGCCTTCCTCCGCTCAATGCGGACGGTGCCAGGAACATTTCCATCACAGGCGGCGGGACGATAGACGGTTCCGGAGACTCGTGGAGACAGGTGAAAAGGTCAAAGATGACAGACTCGCAGTGGAAAGAACTGCTTGCTTCCGGTGGATTCACGGATGAGACAGGCTCGGTATGGTATCCGGACTCCACATCCTACAGGGGGTCTGTCGTGAGCGACGCCTTCAATGTGCCGCAAGGACTCAAGACCGATGAGGAATGGGAGTCGGTCAAGACTTATCTGCGTCCTGTGCTCGTGGGGCTGAAGAATTGCGAGAACGTACTGCTCGAGGACGTGCTTTTCCAGAATTCCCCGTGCTGGAACATCCATCCCCTTATGTGCAGGAACGTCATCATTGACAACATTACGGTCAGGAATCCCTGGTATTCCCAGAACGGGGACGGCATAGACATAGATTCATGCGAGGATGTTATTCTGATAAACTCCACTTTCGATGTGGGGGATGATGCCATCTGCATAAAATCCGGCAAGGACGAGGACGGCCGCCGCCGTGCCATGCCGTGCCGTAACCTGATAGTCGACAAATGTACTGTTTTCCACGGGCATGGCGGTTTCGTGGTAGGGAGCGAGATGTCCGGAGGAGTGGAGAACATATCCGTGACGGACTGCAGTTTCCTCGGTACTGATGTCGGACTCAGGTTCAAGAGCTGCCGCGGCCGCGGAGGGGTGGTGAGGAATATCCATATAGAGGACATCGTGATGACCGACATCCCGACGGAACCGCTTCTGTTTGATCTTCATTATGGAGGAAAATCGGCGGTCGAGGCTGCCGAGGACGGCCAGCCTTCCGGATATGACATAGAGTATGTGCCTGCTGACGAGACGACACCGGAATTCAGGGACATATATATCCGTGACATTACCTGCAACGGAGCAGGAAGAGCCATGTATTTCAACGGAATACCAGAGAAGAATATCTCCGGGATACGCATTTCCGACTGCAGTATCGTGGCGGACAAGGGGGCTGATATCCGTTATTCCGACGGGGTCGAACTCAGGAATGTGAACATACGGCAGAGCGATGGGATAGGGTTCGTGGTGGCCAACTGCAGGAATGTTACCATAGAAGGGTGTTCGGATGCCTCAGGATCCTCACTGGAGATATACCAGCATAAAAATGAAAATGTTATACTGAAATGATAAACCGTTATATTGCGTTTTGGATGTCCGCCTTCCTGTTCCTGAGCCTTCCCGGCGCAGGACAGGATTCCGGACAGAAAATTACCCTTAGGCTGATGGGCGACTCGACCATGGCAGACAAGGATCTTTCCGGACAGAATCCGGAAAGGGGATGGGGCCAGCGTCTGCCTTCCCATCTGGACACTTCCGTCCTCGTGTACAATTATGCGCAGAACGGCAGAAGCACCAGGAGCTTCATCAGCAGGGGACTTTGGGACAAGGTAAAGGCGGATCTTAAGCCGGGGGACTGGCTGTTCATCCAGTTCGGGCACAATGATTCCAAGGCCGATGATCCGGAAAGGTACGCCCCGGCATTCGGTGAGTATCAGGAGAATCTCAGGAAATTCATAGACTTTGCCCTTGAAACCGGTGCGAAACCTGTACTTTTCACTCCTGTTTCAAGAAGGTGGTTCGATGCCGACGGGAAACTTCAGAAAGACTGCCACGGAGACTATCCTGAAGCTGTCTTCCAGGTTGCAGGGGAATACGGGCTGCCGGTGATAGATGCCAATGCCATCACCCAGGAATGGCTGGAATCAATAGGGGATGAAGCTTCACGGAAATATTATATGTGGATTGAAAAGGGAACCTGTCCGAGGCATCCGGACGGACTGACCGACAATACCCATACCAACGTGGCCGGGGCGAGAAAGATAGTGGAGCTGCTTCTGCCTGCGATCGTGGAGGTCATCCCGGAACTCGGGAGCCATCTGTCGGAGTCCGATTTCGTTGTGGCTAAGGATGGAAGCGGCGACTTCTTTACGGTACAGGAAGCCGTGAATGCCGCACCGGACTACTGCAAGCAGGACGAAACCCGGATCCGCATAAGGAAAGGAGTCTACCGTGAAAAGCTGACGATTCCTGCGAACAAGGAGAAACTGCATCTCATAGGCGACGATCCCGGGAATACCGTCATCACGTGGGATGACTATGCCTTGAAGAAAGGCTCTACTGGTTACGAGATGGGGACTTCCGCCACTTCGACCGTATTCCTCCATGCCAATGACTTCCTTGCCGAGAACCTGACCTTCGAGAATACGGCCGGTGATTCCAAGGAAATAGCTCAGGCCTGCGCCATCACTGTCAACGGTGACAGGGTGGCCTTCATCAATTGCCGTTTCGTCGCGAACCAGGACACGGTCTACACTTTCGGTCCGGGACAGCGCCAGTTCTTCAGGGACTGCTGGATAGAAGGTACGACTGACTTCATCTTCGGGTTTTCTACCGCATGGTTTGAGAACTGCGTGATAATGAGTAAGAAAAACAGCTATGTCACAGCTGCTTCCACGCCACGCGGCCAGAAATGGGGCTATGTGTTCCGCCACTGCCGCCTCATACACAATGAAAAGGCGACGAGAGTCTATCTCGGGCGTCCATGGCGCCCATACGCAAGGACAGTGTTCCTGGAGTGCGAACTGGGGGACCATATCCTCAGAGAAGGCTGGCATAACTGGAACAAGCCTGATGCGGAAAAGACCTCTTTCTATGCCGAGTACGGAAATTACGGTCCGGGTGCAGCTTCTTCCAGGGAGCGCGTCTCCTGGTCACACACCCTGAAACCGGGGCAGCTTGCGGCATATACTCCGGAAAATGTCCTCGGACCTGCCGGAGACTGGTATTTCAAGGTATTCTGATGTATATTCGAATATGGGACTGAAGCGATATATAGCCGTCATGATTGCAGCTTCAGTGGCGTTGCGGACTGCCGCGGCGCCACTGGACTGTCTTTTCGACCACTATTCTTCTGATGACGGCCTTTCTCACAACTACATAAGCCAGATCCTGCAGGACAGGAACGGGTATATCTGGGTTTCCACATGGTATGGACTCAACCGTTTTGACGGGAACCGTTTCGTGAACTACACGGTCCAGCCGGGGGATTATTCCAACCTGTCCCATAACAGGATACTGTCACTTTCGGAAGATGCCTGCGGCTACCTTTGGGTTACAGCCTACGACAACTCTATCTTCCGTTTCGATTCCAGTACCGAAAAGTTCCTTGCGGTGCCGGGGGATATCAGCCCGGAACTGGCCAAGGCGCGGGTGGACAGATACCATTGCGACAAGGCAGGCAATGCATGGATAGCATTGTCCGGAATCGGACTGTACAAGCTCGGTCCGGACCTGGTCCCGCAGATATTCTTCAATGTCTCGGACAGTGTCATCGGCAAGGAAATCAAGGAGATTTTCGAGGATTCCTCGGGGAATATCTACGTCGTGTCGGAATCCGGGGTGGCTGCGGTCAGGAACGGTGTCCCGGCCATCCTTTCGAGGAATCCCGATTTCACCGGCTTCGTCGAATTCGGGAACAAGCTTGTCTTTTCCTCGGCATCGGAGATGGTCTCCATCGACAAGGTGACCGGAGAACGGTCACATTACAGGTATGACACGGCTGCGGGGCCGGCTGTTTCCATAACGGTCACCGGAAAGGATGACAGGAGGGAGCTTTTCGTCGGTTTCAGCGGCGGTACAATCGCTTCAGTGGATACTTCGGATTTCTCTGCCGTTTATCATAAAGGGGACATCGGCCGTGTAAGGTATCTGTTCCCGGATTCCGGCGGCATGCTCTGGATTGTCACCGACCGTACCGGGATAACGTCCTGGAATCCGGAAACGAAAGCTTTCAAGAATTACAGGCACAGCCGTAACGTCATGTCTTATTATGCGGATACGCTTGCAAGGGTGGTCGAGCAGGACGGCCGGCTGTGGATAAAGATGAACAATTACGGATTCGGGTATTACGACCGGGAGTCCGACACTATCATACCCCTGAACAATGTCAAGGAACACCCTGACTGCCGTTTCATGAACGGGGTTGCCTGCTATACCGTGGATGATTCCGGAGTGCTCTGGTTCTCCACCGTCAAGCGCGGGCTGGAGAGGGCCACTGTCATCACCCCAAGGGTCGAGGTGATAGTCCCTCCGTCCGAATCTTCCGACCCGGTATCCTCCGCCGAGGTGAGGGCGGCCCTTACTGACAGCAGGGGGCAGGTCTGGGTCGCGACAAAGAGCCGGGAACTGTTTGTCTATACTCCGGATATGTCCTCGTGCAGGAAAATCAGAGGCTCTGAAGGCTATGGCGTCATCTACTCCATATTCGAGGATGACAGCGGCGATATATGGCTCGGGACCAAGGGGGACGGACTTCTGAAACTCGGAAGGACGGAGAAAGGAGGCTACAGGGTAGAGAAACATTTTGTCCATGATCCTTCCGACAATAATTCCATAAGTTCAGACGATGTCTATTCAGTAGCCCAGGACAGTTCCGGCCGGCTTTGGGTAGGTACCTACGGAGGCGGGCTTTCCGTGCTCGAGAACACTGAAAGCGACAGTTTCTTTACTGTCTACCGCCATTTCCCGAATTATCCTCTCGATATGGGGGAGAAGGTCCGTTATGTCCACTGTATGCCTGACGGGAGGATGCTTGCAGCCACGATAGGCGGCCTGATATGGTTTTATCCTGATGACAATCCTGAACTGACGGTCTTCCATACGGTAAGGAAGATACCGGGAGACATACGCTCCCTGGGGAACAATGATATTATCTACATCTTTACCGACAGGTCCGGTGACACATGGCTTTGTACCTTCGGAGGCGGGCTGAACAGGATAGATTTCAGCAATGGCGGTCCGGTATTCGACATAGTGGGCAGGAATGAAGGACTGAGCAGCAATATCGTCCTTTCCGCGGTAGATGATGACAAGGGGGATATATGGCTTTCTACGGAGAACGGGATCGCCAAGGTTTCCAGGGATGACAAATCCGTAGTGAACTATTCCAAATATTACGGAGTGGTATCCACGACGTTCAGCGAAGCCACCTGCGCGAGACTTCTGGACGGGACGATCATCTTCGGGACCCTGAACAATGTCTACCATATTGATCCGGATGTATTCACCTATGAGCCGGAAAACAAGCGTCCGGTCATCTCCGGAATCACGGTGGACGGGACGCGGCGTCCGGTGTCCGACAGGCTGGTCATCCCGCATGACTACTCTTTCTTCACTTTCGATTTCGCTTCCCTGAACTTCAAGATACAGGGTAACGTCAGATATTCCTATACCCTTAAAGGCTATAACAAGGGCTGGATTGCAGCTGACGGGAATACTTCGGTCTCTTATTCCAGGATACCTGCCGGACATTATGTCTTCATGGTGTCCGCTTCTACCGAGGAAGGCTATTCCGATCCCCAGACCGTATCTGTGGACCTGAGGGTAAAGCCGCATCCATGGGCTTCCTGGTGGGCGATAACCCTGTACTGTCTCGTTGCGCTGGCGGTGGTTCTGATCCTTGTAAGGATGTTTGTCACTTCCGTGAAACTTAAGAACGACGTCGCCCTGCAGGAAGGTCTGAATGACCTGAAAGGCCGGTTCTTCACGAATATCTCCCATGAACTCAGGACTCCTCTTACCCTCATACTCGGCGGGATAGAGGACATCAAGAGCAAGATGCCTCCGGGATCTCCCGATGAATACAGTGTCAACCTTGTCTACAAGAATTCCCGGCGTATGATGACGCTGGTGAACCAGCTCCTGGACATAAGGCGTATCGTAAGGGGTAAGATCCAGCTGAACATCAGTCAGATAGATATCGTCCAACTGGTCAGGCAGGTATATGATGACTTCAAGGATATGTCCGTCGAGCGTCACATGGAGCTCGTACTCACGCATTCGGTGGATTCGCTGACGGTATGGGGCGATTCCGTGAGGATAGAGGCTTTGATCTATAATCTGATATCCAATGCCTTCAAGTATACGGCAGATGGAGGTCGGATCGAGGTTGCCATCTTCTACAAGGACGGGGCCCAGGATTTTACTATCATGGTGAAGGATAACGGTATAGGAGTGCCTAAAGACAGGCAGTCCGCTATTTTCGAGCCTTTCATCTCGACATCGGGCACCTCCTTTAACGGTGTCGCCAGCAGCGGAATAGGTCTTTCATTCTGCAAGGAAATAGCGGATGTCCACAACGGAAGGATATGGGTGGAGAGCGAGAAGGGACACGGTTCGAGATTCTACGTGAGCCTTCCACTGGGCAAGGAACATTTCAGCGAAGGCTCTTACCGTATAGTCGACTCTTCGGCTTCTGCCGACAAGACAGAGTCCTATGGCCTGAACAAGTACAAGGTAAAGCCGACCCATCCGGACAATGCGTTGAAAGTGATGGTTGTGGAGGACAATGCCGAACTGAGGATCTATATCTACAATTCCCTGATAAACAGGTATGAGGTCCGCGATGCGTCGAACGGTGTCGAGGCCCTCGCCCTGATTGACCAGGGCTGGATGCCTGATATCATAATAACGGACCTGATGATGCCCCAGATGGACGGTATCGCCCTTGTCAACCATATCCGCAACGACTTCAACACGAGCCATATTCCTATAATAATGATTACCGCGCGCCACGAGAACGATACCCATCTCAAGGCGATGAAGTACGGGGTGGACGGCTATATATCGAAGCCTTTCACTATGGAGCTGCTGTCGGCGAGGATCGACAATCTCATGGAGCGCAGGCGTACCCTGATATCCATGTATTCCCATGCCGGGGCAGAACCGGGCGCGAAAAAGAATGCCAAGGTCGAGATCCGTCCGGACGAGATAATCATTACCGACAGGGATGAAAGTCTGATCAAGAAGGTCATGGCATGGCTGGAAGGCAATGTATCGGATGCGGAAGTGACCGTTGACCAGCTTGCGGCATACGTGGGCATGGGCAGGACTTCGATGTACAACAAGATAAAGGGGCTTACGGGCAAGTCTCCTGTGGAACTCATACAGGATTTCAGGCTCGAGAAGGCTACCTATTATCTGAAGAGCGGGCAGTATTCCGTATCGGAAACCTGCTACAAGGTAGGATTCTCGGATCCGGGATATTTCAGCCGCTCCTTCAAGAAACATTTCGGCATTTCCCCGCTGGATTATATGAAAGAACATAAATCGAATTGAACTATGAGATATTTACCCATCTTGGCGGCTGCCCTCATGACGCTGCCGCCGGCCGTTGCCGCCTCGGACGGAGACGCGCCTTATTCCGTAAGGATGATGGACTCCGAAATGCTCAGGAATCCGCAGGCTACATGGCTTGACGGAAGGAAAGGCAGCCTGAAGTGGAACTACACAACCGGACTCGAGCTTCTTTCATTCCTCGATGTGGCTGACAGGTATTCCCTCCCGTATGCCGCCGACTATGTGAAGGCCTGGGCGGACACCATGGCTGACGGGGACGGCAATGTGGTGACCTACAAGAAGGAGAACTATAACCTTGACCATATCTGTCCCGGACGCATCTATTACCGTCTCTACTATGCGACAGGTGACCAGAAGTACCGCCGTGTCCTGAGGAAACTCAGGGAGCAGCTTGACACTCAGCCGAGGACAGAGGAAGGTGCATTCTGGCACAAGCAGATATACCCTCACCAGGTATGGCTGGACGGGCTATACATGGCCCAGCCGTTCTATGCGGAGTATACGAAGCGGTTTTCCCCGAAAGCTGAAAGGGACTCCCTCTTCAGTGATATTTGCAACCATTTTGAAGTGGCATCCAGGCACACATACGATCCGCAGACAGGACTGTTCCGCCATGCGTGGGACGAATCCGCGTCCATGTTCTGGGCGGATTCCCTGACAGGACAGTCTGCGCATGCCTGGGGAAGGGCTTGCGGATGGTATGCCATGGCCTTGGCTGAAACCATTGATTATCTGCCTGATGATCACCCGGGCAGGGATACGCTGATAGACCGGTTCCGGTATATCATGGAACACATTCGTGAATATGCTGATCCGGAGACGGGGATGTGGTACCAGGTGCTCGACTGTCCTGGACAGCCTGGCAACTATATCGAGGCTACCGCCTCTGCCATGTTCGTGTATTCTTATCTGAAAGGTGTCCGCCAGGGATGGCTTCCTTCCGGATGGCGTGCCTATTCCAGGGAACTGTACCGGAAATTCATAGATACATTCGTCAGGGAGAATCCGGACGGCACTGTCTCAATCACATCCTGCTGCTCGGTAGCCGGCCTCGGAGGCAAGGAGATGAGAAGCGGGACGTATGAGTATTACCTCAGTGAACCTGTTATAGAGAACGATTGCAAGGCTGTCGGTCCTTTCATCTGGGCTTCCCTCGAATATGAGGCGGTCAACAATATCGAATATGTCTATGACGGCAGGGCGGTGCGCGACGGTAAGTATGTCACGGAACCGCCTGTGCGTGAACTGGCATTCGACGGAGCCGAAGGCGGAGGGAAATATACGCGCGGAGGACGTGGCGGCAAGGTCTATGTCGTGACCTCACTGGAGGACAGCGGCGAAGAAGGGACACTCAGGCATGCTGTCGAGTCCGAAGGCCCGAGGATCGTCGAGTTCGCGGTCTCCGGAGACATACATCTGAAATCCACTCTTAAAATAGAGGATCCCTATATCACGATCTCCGGGGAGACTGCACCCGGAGAGGGGATAACACTCAGGGACCATGGCCTGTATGTCGGGGCTGACGAGGTGATTATCAGGTATATGAGATTCCGTATGGGCTCTGCCATGAAGGATGAGAACGATGCCCTCGGTGCGCGCAGGGCAAGCAATGTGATCATCGACCACTGCTCCATGAGCTGGGCGACTGACGAGAATGCCTCTTTCTATTGCTTCAGCGATGCATCCGTACAGTGGTGTATCATCGCCGAGGCCCTGAACAGCTCCATCCACCGGAAAGGGGAGCACGGATACGGCGGGATATGGGGAGGCCGCAACGTTTCTTTCCATCACAACATCCTTGCGGACAACAACAGCCGAAATCCGCGGTTCGACCACCCTCAGGTATATTCCGCCCAGGAAATGATCTTCTACCGGGGTACGGTGGAGTTCGTGAACAATGTCGTGTTCAACTGGGGTATGAAGGCGATCTATGGCGGTGAAGAGGGCTGGTTCAACGTGGTCGGGAACATGTTCCTTCCTGGCCCGGCTACAAAGAATCTTGACGGACGCTACCTTGAGGTCTATACTTCGGAGACGACATCCATGATCCCCGGATCATTCTATCTGAAGGACAATGTCTATGACATTTCCTATGTCAGGAAAGGAAACTGGCAGGGAAAGCTTCCTGATGAAGGGAAGATGACGCAGTACAGGGCAGAGTATGCCAGGATTTCGGCCTCTCAGCCTTTCTTCATGAAGGATCCTGTGCCGGTCAGGCCGGTGAAGGACGCATTCAGGCAGGTGCTCAGGTCGGCCGGAGCTTCGTTGCACAGGGATGAGACCGACAGCCGTATCGTAAGGCAGATAAAGACCGGCAAGGTCACTACCCGCGGGTCTGTTACAGGGCTTCCAGGCATTATCGATTCGGAAAATGACGTTTTGTGATTTTATTGAATATAATGGTACACTATAGCAAGATCATCAGCAGATCCATCGCTCCGGCAGCCGCGCTCCTTATTGTAGCGGCGTGCAGCGGAGGGGACAAGATAACCCCCGAGACTCCGGTGGAGGTGGCACCTCCGGCCTCAGTATATCTTTCGGGGGCGGACGAAACTTCCCTTACCTTTTCCTGGGACAGGGTAGAAGGTGCCGAATACTATACGGCCCGGCTTGAGGACGGGAACGGAAATTTTGAAAAGCAGGACAGGACCGAAGCCAATACATACACGTTCAGAGGTCTTGAAACAGGAAAGGAGTACAGGTTCAAGGTACGTGTGAAGACGGCTGACGGCGACTCCGGCTATTCCGAACCGGTAACGGCTGTCCCTGGGACATCGGAACCTGGAGAGGATCCGGGTACCGGCGAGCCGGACGTGCCTCTTGAAGGATACGGGGAATTCCTGATTCCTGAAGAAGAGGAAGACGGGGTTGCGAGAGCATTTCCTGGCGCGGAGGGCGGCGGAATGTACACCACCGGGGGCCGCGGCGGACGTGTGATCCATGTCACGAACCTCAATGACAGCGGGACGGGGTCGCTCCGGGCCGCTGTCGAGGCGAGCGGAGCAAGGACAGTGGTGTTCGATGTGGCCGGAATCATAGACCTGGAATCACAGTTGAGGATAAGGAACGGCGACCTCACCATTGCCGGTCAGACCGCTCCTGGAGACGGAATATGCATCAGGAACTATTCTACGGTTGTCGATGCTGACAATGTCATCATCCGTTTCGTACGGTTCCGCCTCGGCAACAAGGTCATGTCCGGAGACGGCGAAGACTGCATCTGGGGCAGAAGACACTCCGGCATAATCATCGACCATTGCTCGATGTCCTGGTCCATAGACGAGTGCGCCTCTTTCTACGGCAACGAGAACTTCACGATGCAATGGTGTATCATGACGGAAAGCCTCAGGAATTCCAGGCATCCTAAGGGCAATCATGGCTATGGCGGAATCTGGGGAGGCTCCGATGCTTCTTTCCACCATAACATGCTCGCCAACCACGACAGCCGCAATCCCCGTTTCGACCATCCGGAAATATATGAGAACCCGTCAAGTCCGGCCCGCCGCGGGCACGTCGATTACCGTAACAATGCTGTATACAACTGGGGCAGCAACAACACCTACGGAGGTGAAGGCGGATGGTTCAATATCGTGAACAATTACTATAAAAAGGGAGAGGCATCGAGGGACAGGCGTTATATATATGATGTCAACGGCATATACACATCTTCTGATACCGACTACGGATATCCGGAACTCTATGTTTCCGGCAACGTGTACGCCGACTACCCGTCCATAACTGCCGACAACCTTACCGGACTGTACTGGCATGATGACGGGTCGTATACTGTGCCTGCGGATGCTTCTGTCCTCTCTTCTCCGCTCGGCATCGTGGGACCTTCCGGACAGACAGTCTATACCAGCACCCATCCGGCGGAAGCTGCGTTCGAGGCTGTATGTGAATTCGGTGGAGCTTCGCTGTCACGGGATGCGGTTGACGAAAGGGCCACGGGGGATGCGATATCCGGAACTGCGACATATCCTTCCGGTGGCAACGGCAGTACCGGAGGACTTATCGATACTCAGGAAGCTGTCGGAGGCTGGCCGGAATACACGGCTACAGAAAAGGAACTCGCTGCCGTTACCGATACCGACGGTGACGGGATGCCTGACTGGTTCGAGGAAGAGTTCGGTCTCGACCCTTCATCCTCCGCCGACGGTACCGGGAAGGATCTTGATACGTACGGCCGCTATACAAACCTTGAGATGTACCTCCATTATCTCGTGAAGGATATAATCGCCGCGCAGAATGCCGGTGCCGTATATATGTCGCTGTGACAGGCTTCCGGGATCTTCAGGTCCCGGAAAATCCAAATCACAGAGACAAAATATCAGTCCGTATACCTATTGTCAAAAAATACATCCAATATGATAATTATTGCCTGCTGTATAGCATTGCAATAGGTAATTTCGCATATTCAATCAACACTAACCACTAAGTTTTATGAATAATCTGACTTCTAAGATTTATCTTTTGATCGCTGGTCTTTTCGTCACTCTGACGGTTTCGGCCCAGCAGATCTCAGGTGTAGTCAAGGATACAGGAGGACAGCCCCTTGCCGGGGTTTCCGTATTCATCGACGGCACGACTACAGGAGCATCTACGGACGTAGACGGAAAATATGTCATAGATGTGGACAATGCCACGGGCAAGGTCCTTGTTTTCTCGTTCATAGGTATGAGGACACAGGAAGTCCGTATCGGCAACAGTCTTGTCTATGACATTATAATGGAAGAAGACGCCAACTTCCTTGAAGAGACGGTTGTCATCGGATACGCTACCGTCAAAAGGAAAGATCTCATAGGCTCCGTGTCATCTGTGGACAGCAAGGCTCTTGCCGCTATGCCTGTAACCACAGTCGGAGAGGCTCTTACCGGAAGGATGGCCGGTGTCCAGGTCACCACTACCGAAGGTGATCCGGATGCCGATATCAAGATCCGTGTCCGCGGTTCCGGCTCCATCACCCAGGACAGTTCACCTCTTTATATAGTGGACGGATTCCCTGTCGAGAGCATCTCCGACATACCGGCATCCGACATCCAGAGCATTGACGTCCTGAAGGATGCCTTCTCGACTGCCATCTACGGATCCCGCGGTGCCAACGGTGTGGTCCTCGTGACGACAAAAGGCGGTACAAGCGGCAAGTTCTCCGTGAGCTACAATGCCTACTGGGGACAGAAATGGATGGCGAACAAGGATGCCATCCAGGTAGAGGATCCGTACAGCTTCGTGAAGAACCAGTACGAGCTTTCCATGATCAGGGGCAACTATGAAGACCAGTACGTGCCATACTTCGGACTGTACGAGGACATCGGCCTTTACGAAGGAGTCCAGGGCAACGACTGGATCGGGCAGGTGTTCGGCAATACGGGTACCAACTTCAGCCATAACGTTTCCGTATCCGGAAGTACGGACAAGGTGAGATGGACTGCCAGCTACGCACACATAGGCGACAACGCCATCATGACCGGCTCGGACTACAAGAGGGACAACCTGAACTTCAAGGCCAACTACAAGCCTATCAAGGAACTTGAGTTCGATATCAACGCGAGATACTCTCATACTACCATAATGGGTTCAGGTTCGAACTCGATGGATGATGCAGGCTCGACATCCGGCAACGGACGTCTCAAGCATTCCGTCCAGTACAGCCCGATACCTATCGCCGGCGGTGCCATCTCCGGATCTGATCTGGAAGAGGACTACGGTGACAACGCTCCGCCTCTCCAGTCAGTTGCCGACAACGACAACAAGCGTGTGCGCCGCAACTGGACTGTCAACGGAGCGGTAACCTGGCATATCATCAAGAACCTCAACCTCCGCGTCGAAGGCGGTCTCGAGGACTACACCCAGGAGAACAACCGTTTTTACGGTCTGACTACCTACTATGTGGGCAATACCGCCCAGTACAAGAACAAGCCGGCCACAAGGTACACTGACACCTACAGGCAGACTATCCGCAACACCAACACCCTCAGCTACAATTTCGAGGAAGTCTTCAACGACGACCGCCACCATCTTGACCTTCTCCTCGGACAGGAGTACATCTTCAAGAGATCAAATGAGCTGACTTCCGTTGTCGAGAACTTCCCTGACTTCTTTGATTCCGAAATGGCATGGAACTTCATGTCTACGGGTACATCGATCTCGACCAACAATTACTACGACCCTAACGACAAGTTGCTTTCCTTCTTCGGACGTGTCAACTATGTCTTTGACAACAGGTACTCGGTGTCCGCTACGATGCGTGCCGACGGATCCTCCAAGTTCACCAAAGGCAATCAGTGGGGCTACTTCCCTTCAGCCGCTGCATCGTGGACCATCTCCAACGAACCCTGGATGGACGGTGCTTCAGGATGGCTTGACAATCTCAAACTCCGTTACAGCTACGGTACTGCCGGAAACAACAACATCCCTTCAGGCATGACCATGCTCAATTTCGCGTCATTCTCGACATCCTGGATTTCCCAGAGCGGTACATACTGGTCTACAGTTACGGATGACGGTGATACGATAATGCCGAACGAGGACCTTACATGGGAGACTACTATCTCGCACAATATAGGTCTTGACTTCTCTTTCTTCAAGAGCAGGCTGAACGGTTCCGTCGAACTGTACCATAATACAACCAAGGATCTCCTCATCCAGTTCCCTACCGCAGGATCGGGATACGAATTCCAGTACAGGAATATGGGATCGGTAAGGAACCGCGGTATAGAAGTTTCCCTGAATGCCGTACTCGTCGAGAAGGAGAATTTCGGACTTACTCTCGGAGCCAACCTCAGCCTGAACCAGAACGAAGTGACGAGTCTTGGAGGCCTTTCGCGCATCGAAGCTGTTACCGAGTGGGCATCCACTGAGGTGGGTACAGACTATATCGTCGAGGTAGGCCGTCCTCTCGGAAACATCTACGGCTATGAATCTGACGGTTTCTACAAAGCAAGCGACTTTACGTATGACGGTACCAAGTGGGTCCTCAACGAGGGTGTCGTAGACTGCTCTTCTGTCATAGGTTCCGACTATCTCAGGCCTGGTGCCATGAAGCTCAAGGATCAGGACGGTAATGGCAGTGTCACTGTGGATGACAAGAGGGTCATCGGTAACTCCACCCCTAAGGGCTTCGGCGGTATCACGCTTTCCGGATACCTCTACGGCTTTGACTTCTCGGCTAACTTCAATTATGTATTCGGCAACGATATCTATAACGCCAACAAGATTGAGTTCACATCGTCGAGGAAATATTCCAACCGTAATCTCATGAAGACTGACGAGCAGAGATGGACCAACATAGACTGGCCTACAGGCCAGCTCATCACCGATCCGGACCAGCTCGACCAGGTAAATGCGAACGCTACCCTCTGGTCTCCGGCAGTAGGCAATGCTGTCCTTTCGGACTGGGCGGTTGAAGACGGTTCCTTCCTGAGGCTTACATCCGCCACTATAGGTTACACCCTTCCGTCGCATATCACAATGAAGGCGAAGATTTCACGCCTGCGTTTCTATGTGACGGGAACCAACCTCTTCTGCCTCACCAACTATTCAGGCTACGACCCTGAAGTCGACACGAGGCGTGCCACCCCTCTTACTCCGGGTGTGGACTATTCAGCCTATCCGAAGAGCATCGGCTATGTTGTCGGAGTCAACCTTACTTTCTAATATCCAATAAGACTGAGTTATGAATATCATAAGAAGAATCATCATCGGAGCAGGTGTCATTGCCGGACTTTCCCTGGCTTCCTGCGACCTTACGACGGAGTCACAGTCCACATTCGACGAGACCCGCGTGTTCGCTGACCCGACACTTACTGAATATCAGATATTTTCCATATACGAGGTGTTCGGCCATACCAATTCCCACAGGGGACGTTATCTCCCGTGGTACGGATACAATACCGACATCGAGTGGTATGTATCCAACACTACTGACGAGAAATCCCAGATTGTCAGGTACAATATGACCAGCACCAATTCGCAGCTCAACCTGTCCAACGGTCCGTACAATGAACTGTTCTCCGGAATAGAGCGTGCAAACCTTACCATCGACGGTATCCGGACCTACGGTGATCCTGCCTCCCGTCCTGAAATGGCCGCCCTTCTCGGGGAAGCCCTCGTGATGCGTGCCGTCCTCTACACGGAACTTATGAAGGCGTACGGTGAAGTGCCGGCACGTTTTGCCCCTGTGACCCCAGAGACAACATACCTCAACAAGTCAGACAGGGATGTCATATACAAGCAGCTCCTTACCGACCTCGAGGAATCCTTCGGCTATCTTTCTTATTCGACAGTGAACACCGACCGTGTCGGTCTCGCGTTCGCGAAAGGAATGTACGCCAGGATAGCCCTCATGGCATCCGGATATTCCCAGAGACCTGGAGAAGGGCTTGTAGGCACAGGGGATCAAGGCTCGATAAGGCTCTCCACAGACCCGGAACTTTCCAAGGCAGTACTTTACCCTAAGGCACTTGCGGCGCTTAAGGATGTCATCGACAATTCCGGTCTCTACCTGATGGATTACGAGGAACTCTGGAGAAGTGTCAACAATATGGACCTTACCGGAGGACGCGAAATCATCTGGATGATTCCGTTCAGCAATTCCCGCGGCCGCTGGAACTATACCTTCGCTGTTCGCCACAACGGCTACACCGACTATTCTCCGACTACTTCCAACCGCGGAGGCCAGGCAGGCCCTGTACCGTATGTCTACTACTGGTATAACGAGAATGATACCCGCCGCGACATCAGCTGCGTGAACTACGAATGGGAAGACAGAGGCAGCGGCTCCCTCCCGTATCCTGCCGGAATGGAGAACTGGTATTTCGGGAAATACCGTTTCGAGTGGATGACCACATCCCCTTACACCGGAGGCAATGACGACGGAGTCAAGCCTGTCTATATGCGCTATGCTGACATTCTTCTGATGGCAGCCGAGATAGCGAATTGTTCAGGTGACGAGAACGGATCCATCCCGGGCGGCAGGGACGAGCAGTATGCCAAGAATTGCCTGGTAGAAATCCTGGACAGGGCTTACGGAGACAGGAGTGCCGCGCAGGCCGAAATAAACGCCATCTCCGGAGAGGAGGCGCTCTTCGAGGAAATCAAGAAACAGCGTGCCCTCGAGTTCGTGGGTGAGTTCCTGCGCAAGAGCGATCTCATCAGGTGGAACCTTCTCGGTGAGAATATCGACCAGGCGGTTTCGGAACTTCAGGCCATGGCTGGCGGAACCCAGGGACCGGTCACCGGATTCAACTATGCCAATATCAACGGCGGTTATCTCTGGTACCGTCACAGTACCCAGGACGGAGTGCCGGTGATAGAGATGTACGGACTCAATTCCGGTGAAAAGGACAACGTCACGGCCACAACCGGTCCTTCCGGTTCAGGATGGCAGCCTTACACCAACTCTGAAGGCAATCCGTCCGTATACCTCGATGCCGAGACCTTCAAACATGAGGGACAGTCCAATACCATAACGGACAAGGCCTCTTCCGAGGGTTTCTACAACAGCGACCCTGACCTCAAGCAGTACTGGCCTATCCCTCAGACTTCCATCATCAATTCCCAGGGAACTCTGTTCAACGATTACGGCTATTGATTTTTCAGAAACGGATTTTTTCAAAAGACTAATTTTATATGAAAAAGATATTTTCAATACTATCCATCGGACTTTCGGCGTTTGCCCTTCCGCTTCTGACGACAGGCTGCGTCGAGGAAGTTCCGGAGGTCATAGAGACTCTGGACCTGTCCAATCTGCTCACTCCGAGCTCGACGTCCGCAGTTGTCGATGCGAGCATCGGTACGTCCGTGACTTTCACATGGACGAATTCCAATGCAGCGGCAAACTATCATCTCGAAGTCTACCAGTTCGAGACAGCCGGTGCACCGGCTTCCGCCGCTGAGATTACAGAGGAAATGCTGACGGCGGCCAACAGGGTCGTCGATGAGAATGTCGAACCGTCGGAGAGCGGCAGTTCGACTTCATATACCGCTGTGGACCTGGATCCTGAAATGAGCCTTTATGCCCGTGTATGTGCGCAGTCAAGCGCGGATCCGGATACAAAGACCACGGGGGATTCCAAATGGGCCGTATTCCCTTACCCTATCGATACATATTCGGTGCTTCCGAATGTCGAAAGCGTGACTGTCACCGAGAGGACAAGCAATTCAATCTCCGTAAGCTGGACCCTTGCGGAAGGGGATGACGACGGCGTGAACCAGGTTCGTATATCTCCGAATCCTGAAGATCCGACCTCTGCATACCTTTCCATACCGGTGGATGACGGAGCGACTTCAGCGACTGTTGACGGACTTGCCGCATCTACCAAATATACTGTTGCAGTACATTTCAACAGTGCAAACAGGGGGCAGATGTTCGTATGGACCACACCTGACTGGGATGGTGTCCAGGATGCGGCAGATACTGCAGTGCTTAAACAGCTTCTGCGTGAAGCCGGCAATGCCCCGACAGGGGAGCCTCTGAGGATAAGGCTTACGAATACGGAGACAGCCTATGACCTTGACGGGACTGCCGATGTGCTCGGCCCGGTTGAAATCCTCGGGCAGCAGACGACCGACGGTAAAAGCCCGGTAATTATCGGAGGATTTGTAGCTCAGCCGCCTCTTGAGACATATACTTACTGGAATTCGGGGAATTCTCCTGTATCCAATACCGTAGGTGCGACTTACATAAGGCTCGAGGCTCTTGAACTTGACGGAGACGGTTATACTACAGACCGGCCTTTTAAGCTTGACGAGACGTTCCCGTCTGAAAACGTGATATCGGTATCTATCGTAAACTGCGACATCCATGCCTATTCTGCAGGTTTCTTCTATGACGGGGATAAAGTCGCTACGTTTGACAAGATATTGATCGACAACAATGTTGTATCTGACATACAGGGCAGTGGCGGAGACGGCTTTGATATAAGGAAAGCAACGTCTGTAACCAGTATCGACATTACCAACAATACCTTCAACAACGGTATGAGGACATTTGTCAGGATTGACCCTGGTGTTTCTCTCGGTACATTGAATTTTGCCAACAATACCGTGAACAATCTTTCCGGGGTGGATGACGGGAACAACAAGGGACTGTTCAACATCCGTGCGACCCTTACAGGGACGTTCACCATTACGAAGAACCTTTTCCTGAATCTCAACGGATGCCCGTCAAGAACGGTGATGTTCCCTGCCCAGGCAACGGCTTTCCCTACTTCGGTATCAAGCAATTTCTATTATAACCTTGCTGATACGTTCTTCTATACCGAGTCCGGAGATCCGTCTGCGGATGAATTCCCTGAGTCGGCAGCCATAGCCGGAGGCGGCTCGATCCTTTCTTCAGACCCATGCTACAACAGTATCCGTGGAATCCTGAATGTCACCAGTACGGCTGTTACGACTGCAGGCGCAGGTGATCCGAGGTGGCTTTCCGAGTATGTTCCTGAAGAAATGGCTGATCTCGTGCCGGTTGAATACGGTTACGAATGGACTCTCAATGACAAGAGCGCTTTCGGCCAGACTGTAGAGGAGACTTCCGTTATTGAGAACACCAAATTCATCGTCTCAAGCGGTATCATCAATATTCTCGACGAAGGTATGGAATTCAGCACGGAAGCCTCAGTCGATTACTCCGGTGTCCCTTCCGACTGCGCCATAGCATTCATGGTGGACGGTCCAGGCTCTGTATTCGCTTCAACCGTAAGGTCAGGTTCAGGGACGGTAAATGACCATATTTCCGTTGCCCTGGGTGACGCTGAAGGTACATCCGCGACTGTCGCAGGTTCTGTATTTGCCGGAGCGGAGAACCAGAAAATTGTCTTTGACGGCATACAGCCGGGAGAACGGCATCTCGTATATCTTTACGCCTGCGGTCCGATCGTCCTTACCGATCTGGAGTGGTCAGACGACGTGAATTCAGGCAGCTCGGCGATAGCTGACCCTTCAGTTACAGCAGATGTCTCCGTTGCCGGTGCACTCACCCTGTCATGGGATGCAGTCCCTGATGCAGGAAGCTATATCATAAGCTTCGGGGCAAAGGAATCTGACGCAGAGTATGCAGAGGATGAATACACGATCTCGACTACAAGTACATCCTACACATGGGATGCCTTCCCGAGCGGTACATACACTGTGAATGTACAGGCTGTCCCTGCCGAAGCTGACAAGTTCTCGAATTCGGCTATTGTCGGGACTTCTGTTACTGTGACGGCTCCGGAGCTTACGCAGATGACTTCGGGGAGCCTGACGCAGGATGACTTCATATTCCTTGCTACGGTAGTAGGAAATAAAGTGAGATGGGCTGCAGACAAGACTGTAACTTATAAGAATTTCTTCTTCTCAAATACAGAGACAGAAAAAGTGTCTTTCGGTATAGACAACAGTTTCGGGGCTTACCATAATGGAAACGGTGCAGGAAAGCCGAACGTTGATCCTGCCGCATCCTCAAGGACTATCCAGTTCAGGGCTGCGGGGAGCGGCAAGCTCGAGATTATTGCGGCATCGACTTCTACCGGCAAAAATGCGCAGGTCGGCTATGCGGTAAACGGAGAGAAAAACGACTCTTGGCTGTCAGCAGTGCTGCCGGACAAGCCGTCAGCTCCTATAACAGAACCGAACGCTTCATTTGAGGTCGCTGTAGAGGCAGGAGATGTAATAGACATATATTCAACTCAGAATGTCTATATTATGAGTGTCAACTGGGAGCCTGCAGGCGGTCTTCCTCCTGTGGCCGGACTGACTCCGGTTACCGAGGCGACGACTTGGGGGTCGGCAGAATGGGGTAGTTTCTATACTCAGTACGGTACTGGTGCCGGTTATGGTAAGGACTTTACTGTCCCTGATGCTGATTACTATGTGACAAACAATTTCATGATTTTCGCCGGTGGTGATGATACTAAATTCAGGGTAGGTTCAGATGATGAATATATTCAGCTTGCTTCCGGAAGCTTCAATTCTGATGGTCAGCCAAGTGAGTATTACAGGTGCTTCCTCCGTTTCAGGGTAAGCGGAAATGGTAAACTGACTCTTACTGCAAGAGCTACAGGTAGTACTCCTTCAGCCGGCAGATACATTTACGTTGCAGTAGGAGGCGATGCTGATAAAGCTGGAGTCGGTACTGTCCTTGAAGAGACTTTTGAGGCAGGTCAACATACGTCCTTTACCGAACACAGCTGGGATATTACAGCAAATAATGGTGATGCGATTACCATATTCGAAAATCTGGCATTGAGAGTCGGTACAATTACCTGGACTCCGGCAGAATAATCCGACCTATCAAAATATCTTTAACACCGATGGCGGTTCAGTTTCCTGACCGCCATCGTTTTTTATTGATTATCCGCAAAGTATGTGACCGGTGAAAGCAGTATTAATTGATAGATCAAAGCCTCTCCACTTTCTCTTCCGACAGACCGGTCGCACTTATAATCGTCTCCACAGGTGTTCCCATCTTCTTCAGTTCCTTCGCCACCTTTTCCAGTTCTTTCCCGAATCTGTTCAACTCCACGAAGATAGTAAAAATAGTTTCATCCGGTATTTCCCCGGTGTCTTTTTCACGGAAAGTGTATTCCGCAACGAATTTGTCTTGCCATTCCGGAGAATCCCTGTCTGCAATCAATGCATTGCCGCTGAGCAGGCAGATGAAATATACAGGCGGGATGTCATATTCCTGCCGGTCACCTTTCCTGCTTCCGGAAGCATATACCTGCGAGGCATACAGTATGCCATCGCCTGAACAGATTCCTTTGCCTGTAGCATTGTACTTCGACGATGAATTCCGTGCCGTCCTCCCCGATACATCTCAGGTCCAGGCTGACACTTTTGTTG
Source organism: uncultured Bacteroidales bacterium (assembly GCA_944326325.1). GTDB lineage: Bacteria > Bacteroidota > Bacteroidia > Bacteroidales > UBA932 > Cryptobacteroides. The sequence goes on along the minus strand of CALVDQ010000005.1, from coordinate 49,344 downwards.
AAAGGCGAGAAACCCTGTAACTCCGTAGTCGCGTATGCGACATCCCTGACGTGTCTCTCCCGAGGCAGCAGCACATTCAGCAGGTCCCGCCAATGACATCTCGCCACAAACCTATGGATAAAAATCCAGAAATATTGTTAAAAAAAGAAATTTCTGCAGCTCGCCATGCAAGATTTTCTCTTTTTGATATTCTGTTTATCGAAATCAGAAATGAGATAGTTCGCAAAAATACCACAGGGTTGTCATCCCGAGCGCAAGTCGAGGGATCTGACAAATAAACCAGGGCAGATCCCTCCACTCCGGACTACGCCCGCCGGTCGGGATGACACTTAGAGGTATTTTTTGCGGATAGCCGAATTATTTAAAGTGCTTGTAATATGTCTAAAATATTGTTTGTACTGAATACATTTCCTGGATTAGGGGGAGTGGAGACCGTGACAGCCAATCTGATAGAAGCATTGGGTGCTGATAATGACATTTATGTGATGGCTTTTCATAAGACGCAGGGATTTGAACTGCCCAAAAATGTGAAGAAGGCTGTTTATCTGAAAGAAGGAAAGATAGAATGCAATATAGCATTGTATAATGATTTCGTATCAAGATATAGGATAACTCATGTCATAAATCAAGGAATGTATTATTTCCTTTCAGACATAGTATTGAATCCTTTGAGAAAGGCAGATGTGAAAGTGATTTCAGTGCTGCACGGGATGCCGGGATATGAAAAGGAAGATTACTGGTGTCAGGCCCATATAAAAAATGCAGGCGTTTTCAAGACTTTGGTCCAGAGAGCCCTGTGGCGGCTTGGGATGAACAGGGAATATAACAGGTACATACAGAAATTTGCAGATGGATTCAGCCTTGCTGTAGAAAAAAGCGATATCAGTGTACTGTTATGTAAGGAATACATAAGAAAATTCCCGGAACTGTATGGGGTAGATACCGGCAAAGTAAAAATTGTGCCGATACAGAATCCTTTGTCAAGATATTATTCCGAGCAGATTGTGCCGGATATGGAAGGAAAAGAAAATATCATCCTTTATATGGGACGTCTGGCGGAAGAAAAAAATATCCTGGACATACTGAAGGCATGGAGAAGCCTGCAAGGAAAGCTCGGTGGATGGAAACTCCAGATTGTAGGGGACGGACCGGTACGGTCAAAACTTGAAAAATATGCAGGGAAAATGAGAGGCGTAGAATTTACAGGTTATACGACATCTCCTTCCGATTATTACCGGAAGGCAAAAATACTGTTGCTGACGTCGAGATTCGAAGGCTATCCGATGGCTCTGATCGAGGCTCAGAGATTCGGGGTAGTACCTGTAGCATATCCGTCAAGTGATGGAGTGGTGTCGATCCTCAAAGACGGTGGAGGGGTCATAGTTCCGGAAAAGACACCGGAAGCCTTGGCAGAGTCTGTCGCCGGTATAGTCTCGGATAGCGCCAGAATGAAATATCTGTCGTTTTCGGCATACCGGAAATCGGAAGCCAATAAGATCACGGCTGTCGCCGGAAAATGGCGTGGACTGCTTGGATGCCTATAGCATCATGGATTTGTATATCCGGATGTATTCTTCTGCCGCCTTGTCCCATGAGAACGACTTTGCATGGGCAATGATCCGGTCTGCCGGTACTTCTCCGGACAGATATCTTGACATGCCGTCCCCGAATTCAGCCTGCATCATCTCCCTGTCGAAACCTTCATTGAAGTAGAAAGCCTTGTCTTTCCCGATTTCAGGCAGGGAAGTATGTCTGGACAGGAAGACCGGCTTTCCGTAGTACATGGCTTCTATCACCGGTATGCCGAAACCTTCAGCCAGAGACGGGAATACGAAGGCTGTGCAGTTTTTAAGATACCAGTGTTTCTCCGGTTCGGATACGGTGCCGGTGAAATGTACCTTCCCCTCGACACCGAACTGCTTTGCTTCACTGATTATGGTGTCAAGATAAGGTTGTGAAATGATGCCAGATATTACAAGATGCAGCCCGTTGTCCTTCAGGAGGCACGGCAGTACATGGAAGTTCTTCTTGGGGATAGTTGGACCTATGGCGTATAAGAACGGCGCGTCAGGGACATCTGCAGGGCGCAGTATCTCTCCGCTGTATTCCTGGCATCCGTTGTAGATGACACTGATTTTCTTCCCCTTGGTGTCCATGTTGTTCAGAATGTCATTCTTTGCGTATTCCGAGATGGTTGTCAGTTCCGAAGCGTTGTCGATGTTCGTCTGGACTATCTTTCTCAATCTTGCCTGTTCTTCTCCGCTGGTGTCATACAGGAAATTCAGGTCGTGGACAGTGAGCAGGACATTCCCTTTCTCCGGCATCAGTCGGGGATATTGGAAAGGTGTGTGCCAGACACCTCTCCAGAATTTCCAGTACGGGAAGACATATTTGTACAGGCTTCGGTACAATACCAGTTTGGCTTTCCTGTCTCCGGTTTCGGGAAGCAGGTGTACATGTTTTTTCCTCAGGAAAAAGGCTATTTCAATATCTTCATGTTCAGAAATCTTGACCAGGGATGCTACAAGGTTCTTTATGAAATGGTGTATTCCGGTATTTTCATACCTTATTTCATGACTGTCGAAAATTACCATGGTATAATGATGATATTGAGTCTGGGGTTCAAATATATAATAATTTGTCGCTAATATCAAATTTACGTATTTTTGCAGACCTGATGTCGATATGATACTTGTCTCTGTTTTTGTCCTGTTTAATGGTCGAGAAAATGAAAACAAAGCTTGCAGTTGTTATTCCTGCATATAAGAAAATTTTTTTCAGGCAGACGTTGGAGTCCTTGGCAAAGCAGTCTGACAGGAGGTTCAAAGTATATGTCGGGGATGATGACAGCCCCGAGGAACTGCAGCCGGTTGTGGATGAATACTCCGCTCTCCTGGATATTACGTATGTCCGGTTCGGCATGAATCTCGGAAGGAAAGATCTTGTCGCACATTGGCGCAGATGTCTGGAAATGGTCGGGGACGAGGACTTCGTGTGCCTGTTCTCTGATGATGACATAATGGAGGAGAATTGTATCGGGCAGTTTTATGCTTGTCTGGAAAACAATCCTGACTATGATGTATATCATTTCAATATCAATATCATAGACAAGGCTGGAACTGTCATTTCCGAGCCGGAGCTTTTCCCGGAGTATATCAGCCCTGTGAAATTTTTTGAGGAGCTGTATATGGGGCATATAGATGCCCGGATGCCGGAATTCATCTTCAGGACCAGCATATTGAAGTCTAAAGGTTTTGTCTCATTCCCCAGGGCATACAGGAGCGATAATGCTACAGTCATATCATGTTCATCCGGAACAGGTATCCGGACTATAGCCGGTCATGACGCAAAGGTCTTATGGAGGGAAAGCGGTATTAATATGTCGAGTTCTGGCGCATTGGAATCGATTGCAAGCCATTCTGACGCCAACATATCCTTTTTCAACTGGAGCCATAGATATTTCGGGAAAGAATACCCGTTGTCTGTGAAGGTGGAGAAAAGATGGATTGTAAACCTTCTTGCATCTCTTTATCCTGACTATGGTATATGTGAACTTGCAGGAAGGCTCATAAAGCACTATAGACCGGGTAATATCATATATAGTATAGTGACACTTCTCTATCTGGTCAAGGTATTGAAGAGTAAATGAAATTTAGCATATGGAAACATTGATGAAAAAGAATCCTCCGGCAGTGTCGGTAATCGTTCCTGTCCATAATGTAGCTTCATATCTGGAAAAGACTGTACGTTCCATAATGGAGCAGGATCTGAGAAATATCGAGATTATTCTCGTAGAAAATTTGTCGACGGATAATTCTTACGAGATATGTGAAAGGATGGCTGATGAAGACCAGAGGATCAAGGTATTGAAAATCGGCTCTCCTGATGTGTCGGCGGCAAGAAATGTCGGAATAGATAATGCCGGAGCAGATTATCTGTTTTTCATAGACGGAGATGACACTATCGACAAGGATATGTTTTCGTCGATGTACAAGGCAGTGACAGATAAAGGAGCAGATATCGGAATATGCAATTTCGTCATGGAATATCCTGACAGACCTGCAGAATATCCTTACAGGGAGACAGGGGAGACAAGGTACTGTTCGTCTTCAGAGATGCTTGCTGAATTGCTTGCAGAGGAGGTGTGCAGCTCTGCTTGTGTCATGATGTGCAGGAAATCACTGTTTGATTCGGTCAGGTTTCCGGAAAACCGTTATTTTGAAGACCATGCGTCCACGTATCTGCTTGTGGACAAGGCAAAGAACGGATGTGTGCATATCGGGAAGTCATATTATCATTATTGGCAGAGGAAAGGCAGTATCTGCCATGCCCTTGACTTTACGAAGGTCTGCGATTTTGCCTCGGGAAATGTGGAAAGGATAAAATTCATAGGGAAATATCCTGGTTTTTCCGCTGATACGAGGAAAAAGCTTCTTGCGTATAATGTCTGGCTTTATATGGGAAATATCCTGAATGCGATAAAGCTGGCTGAGACCAAGGAAGATTTTTCCAGACTCCGTACCCTTAAATCTGCAGCTTCAGTTATCCTGCCATACAGGATAGTTACCGGTAAGGACAAGAACCGGCTTCTGCGGATGAAATTCTGCTGGGGACTTTTCCTGCGCAGATACAGGAAAAAACTGAGGAGTGTCCCGCAGGAACACCAGGCGGGATAGCTATAGATATTTCAGCGCAGAGTTATGCCCGGCTGCCGGAAACTTCCCGTATCGCAGCGGTGAGCCGCTCCATCACCGGGGTCCAGCTGTAGTTCTTCCCGAAGTATTCCTTGCCGAGGGCTGCCATTGACTTCTGCAGTTCCGGGGAGCCGGTGATGCTGCGGATCTCATCGGTGAAGCTTCTTCCGTCCATGTAATAGTGGAGGGCTCCTCCGCTCCTTTCGCAATGTTCCCTGAGGACTTCGCAGTGCCCGTTTACGAGTACAGGGACACTGTCGTTCAGTGCTTCGAGGACGACAAGGGAAAGGCTTTCGTAGTAGGACGGGTTGATGAACAGGGAAGCGTGCTGCAGGATGCTGCGTTTCTCCTCCTCGCTGACATAGCCTGTCAGGATGATGCCGTCCATGTCTTCCGGACGGTCGTAGATGCCTCCGGCGAGGACAAGAGGGAGGGGTGCCGGATCTCCTGACCTGCGGTATTCTCCATAGTACGACAATATCCTGCCTGTCTTGCTGCCGTCCACCCTTCCGATATAGAGCAGATACCTGTCAGGGAGAGAATATTTCTTTTTGACATCTTCCCAGAGCGCCGGTTCAGGAGTTTCTATCCCGCATCCGATGATCCCGGAATCCCCGAGCGCAGCCCCGAAAATCCGTTTCCCGAGCTTCTGCTCTGCAGGGGTGTTGAACCCTGTGTACCTTATCCTGCTGAATGCTTCTGTAAGTGCCGGACGGAACGATACCTTTGCATTGTGCAGGGTCGGGACAGCAATGGTCTTTTCTCCGGCCTCCACCGCCGTAAAGTAGAACGGGGCGTAGTCCACGGTAAACACGATGAATGCCTTGTAGCTGTCTTTGTTGCCGCGGATGAACGAGACCATCCCAGGGGAGTAGAAAAGGCTGTGTCTCAAGGACTCGATGTCCTGCTTCAGCCCCGGTCTCCATACCTTGATGACAGAAGATAACGCAGGCAGCACTTTTATCCTGTACAGCAGGTGCCTGAAGCGTCTCCAGCCTTTCGCCCTGCGGGCATATCTGCGCTCCTGTCCAGGAGTGACCGGGACTGTGGCAAACCTTCTGACGAGCACGCCTTCCAGCATTTCTTCGCCTTCGGGGAACCCGCTGCTGCCGTCCCTATAGTTTTTCAGGCAAGTGGTCAGCACCTCTACATCATACTGCCCCACAAGCCTTTCCGCAAGCATCCTGCAATGCTGTTCCGCCCCTCCGTTTATTTCCTTGCCGTATCTTGCCGCGACAAATGCTATCTTCTCCTTCATTTTCCCGGATTGTCTATAAGAGAATCGAAAAGCTGCTTCCATTTTTCGCCTACAGATTCCATGGTATGGACTGTCCTGACCTTTTCGGTAATCCGTTTTCTCATGTCCATACTCTCGTTTTCAGGCATTGTCGCAACTTTGTACAAGGTTTCGGCGTAAGCCTCTATGTCGAACGGCTCCACGATGAAACCGTATTCGCCGTTTTCCCCGAGTATGTGCCTTGCTGCGGCAAAACTTCCGAAAACTACCGGTATCACTCCGTTCGCCTGTGCTTCTGTCATGCTCAGAGGCCATCCTTCGTAGGTCGACACAAGGGCGAGGATGGAAGCTTTTTCATAGTATTTCCCCGGGTCGTTTGAGAAGCCTTCCAGGCTGATCCGCGGCAGTCCAGCTTTCCTGATCTTCTTTTCAAGGTTCTTCTTTTCCTTCCCGTCCCCTACGATGAGCACCTTCCAGTCCGGAAGCTTGCCGTATATCAGAGACCATGCATCTATGAGCCTGTCAAGCCGCTTGTCCGCGTATGAAAGCCTGCCTGTGTACAGGATTATGTTCTCTTTGTCGTAGCAGATCCTGTCCGGAAGGGTCTGGTAGTTCTCTATTACCCTGAGCTTGTTGACGGAGGGATCCAGGCCGAGCCTCCTGACTATTTCATCCTTATACTCGTCACAGAGCATCACGTAGCGGTCGCATTCATCGTAAGATTCCCGGTAGAACCTGAATTCGCGTTTCTTCGCCTGTCCGAACAGTACATATTTCGGATATGAGATCAGCAGCCATTCGAGGTGCCGCAGCGGAGATCGCTGTCCTTTTATCCATGCCCTGTCGATGTATGCCCGGGCTTCGTGGAACGGCATGTTGTGGTGGGCATACACTGTCCTTACTCCGGTGTCGCGTATAAGGTCTATATGCTTCAGCCTTTTGGCTACCAGGACCAGAACCTTGATGTCCAGTTCCTTTATCTTCCCGCAGATATATGAGGCGTCTGCACGGGACTTCACAACATCTTTCTGGGGGAGGGCCAGTATTTCGACCTGGTATTCCTTTCCCGCCGGCATCCGCTCTTTCCTGAATCCTGTAGTGAAGATATATACCCTATACCCCATCGGGGCCAGGTACTCCGCTATGTCAAGCGTTACTTTCTCTGCTCCGCCAAAAGGAAAGTCCCCGTGGACGAACGCTATGTTCCTGATTTTTTCAGCCATCATGTACGTCATTTGAGAGTTGTCTGCATAATTCGATATCTTATCGACCGGCTGCGAACGCCTTTCTTCAGGAAAACTTCCAGTCCCGTGTCTTCCGACACCGACTTAGATATTTCCGCAGCAAGTTTCCCGCAGAAATCGTATATCCCGGTATCAGGGACTTTCAGTCGTTTACAGTCGAAGATTGCCATAAAAATTTCAGGGGATAATTATCTTGCAAAGATATGGAAACAGTTTTTATATTGGAAATAATTCAATAGTTTCTGATAATTGCGATATCTTTACTGCCGGTATTTTTTGGGTATGGTAATATGGAACAGATAAAAAAGAAAAAGTTGGCTTCGTTCGACATATTTGATACGGTCCTGATAAGGAAATGCGGTAGTCCGGAAAATATTTTCTATCTGCTTTCCAGAAGAATCTACGGAAGCCGGGAAGAAGCCCCTGAAGTCAGGGAAGCTTTTTTCCTGTGGAGGTCCCGCGCAGAAAACGATGCCGTATACAGGCTCGGAAAGGAAAATGTGACACTGGAGGATATCTATGGAAGCCTTGATGCAGGGACTTTGCCAGAAGGAATGGATGTGGCAGCGGCCATGGCACTCGAGAAGCGGACCGAGGCCGACAACCTTGTGGCGAACCTGTCTGTCCGGAATGAGATAGCCGCCAGGAGGAAAGCAGGCTTCAGTATTGTCTTTATCTCGGATATGTACCTTGACGGTGCCTTTCTGAAGGAGGTGCTTGTGAGGGAAGGCTGTGCAGATCCCGGGGACGAGGTATATGTATCTAACGAGTATGATGCGACCAAGGCCTGCGGGCGTCTGTTCGACATAGTGAAAGACAAGGAAGGGCCTCTGGAAGACTGGGTCCATTATGGAGACAATACCTTCAGCGATATCCGTATGTCTGCACGCCGTGGTATAAGGCCTGTGCTGGTGGATACCTGCAGTTCCGCTTCCGAGGACTACTTCCGGTCTGTATCCATGAGCCAGCCTTATTTCCATGACTGTTCGGTCCTTGCCGGCATGCAGAGGGCGGCGCGGCTTGTTTCGGGAGATGCCCCGGAAATTTCCGGGGCAGTGGACCTGATAGCTTCATCATACATCCCGTATGTTGAGTGGATATTCAGGAAAGCGAGTGAAAAAGGGATAAAGCGGCTGTATTTTCTTGCCAGGGACGGGTATATGCTGAAGGAGATAGCGGAAGAGTTATCCCCCGCTTATCCTGGCATTGAACTGAGGTACCTGTATGTGTCGAGGTTCGCCCTGTTTCTCCCGTCTCTTTACACTTTGTCCCGGGAAGAGTTCTATGGGTCATGCGGATTCAATCCGGAGTCTTTCTATCCGTTGCTCTGGTATGGCTATACTGTCAAAAGGCTCCTTTATATGCTCAGGACGACGAGGGAGGAATTGGGGCCGGAATTCTGTTCTGTCGTGAATTTCGATAAATTTACCTCCAGGGAGCAGGAAGATATTTTTTTCAAGGCACTGGAGATACCGCGGGTGAAGAAGAAGATACTCGAATCTGCCGCTGCGGAGAGAAGACTGCTGAAAGCATATTTTATTCAGGAAGGCCTCGGGGAGGGGAAGATGCCGTCCGCTACGGTGGACGTCGGATGGGTCGGATCTTCAAGATTGATAATGAACAGGATATTGAAAAGGGAAGGTATGTCAGGATGCTACGGGTTCTATTTTGGCTGCAGTGTGGATATGCTACCACCCAAGTACGGTGATTATATGTGCTATTATGGAAGCAGCCTGCTAAAGGCGTGTCCACCGGGGTTGTTCGAGCATTATTTCTCGTCAGCTTCCCATCCGACAACCATCGGGTATGAGGAAAAGTCCGGAAAGGTTTATCCTGTATTCGGGTCTGGTCCCGGTCCCGGAGAAATCCGGCAGGCAAAGATGCGGACAGAAGTTATCAGGACTGTGGCCAGGTATGTCTTCGAGGGAGGCCTGGGCAGTTTCAGTCCGGAAGCGATGCGGTTCTGGGGAGGCACTTATCTCGATATCTACAATAATATCAGGTGCAGGCTGGACTATTCCTTCCTTGCGGAGCTTGACACTTTCCCGGATATGCAGGATTCCTACAGTCTTGTACGCCGGCTGTCTGTCCGTGAGATATTCCGGTTTTTCAGGAAAGGATACGTCCGCAATGTCATTTTCCCGCGCTTGAGCTTGTATTATACTTGCGGGATAAGAGTCCCGGACAACGGACTTCCCTGGAGACGCCAGAAGCATGGCAGATGGTTCAACCTGAAAATGAATCTGAAATACAGGCGGCGGAAATTATGGAAGAAATACCGGTTTTGATTGTCTTATTCCGATGAATTGATTTATTCCTGATAAAATTTCCTTACATTTGTAACTGATCAAAACTTTATCTATGGTAGTCTTTGACTGTGAAAGGATGAAACACCCGAATACGGGACTTTCCGTGTTCTGCGAAAATGTTGCCTCATGTCTTGTGAGACAACGCAATACATTGCGGAGCACGTTATGCGTATATGTCCCTGGAAAGTTCTGCGGGCACTGGGGGGACGGTGTGAAATACAGGAAGGTCCTTCTCACGGACAAGCTGCACATCTTCTGCAATCCGTCGGTGAAGGTCTGGCACTCGGCACATCAGCAGACTTCCTATATCCCTCCTAAAGGTGTGAAACAGGTCTTGACCGTCCATGACCTCAATTTCCTTTACGAGAAGCCAATCAAGAAACATAGCAGATATCTTTCCGCCCTGCAGAGGCACATAGACCGGGCGGATTACATTGTGGCCATATCCGAAAGTACCAGACGGGATCTGATGGACAACATCAATCTCAAAGGCAAACCTGTCGAAGTCGTCTACAATGGTCTCAACCATTTTGACGGGGACATTGTGCCGCCCGTATCCAGGCCTGAAGGAAAATTCCTTTTCTCCGTCGGGACAGTTCTTCCCAAAAAGAATTTCCATGTCCTTCCGGTCCTGTTGAAAGACAATGACTACAAACTTATCATTGCCGGAAACAAGTCTTCCTACGAAAAGAAAATCATGGAAGAGGCAGCCAATTTCGGCGTGCAGGACAGGGTTTCCATCATAGGCCCTGTTACGGATTCTGTAAAATACTGGTACATAAAGAACTGTTCGGCATTCCTCTTTCCTTCTGTCGCCGAAGGCTTCGGCCTTCCTGTAATAGAGGCCATGTATTATCAGAAACCCGTTTTCCTTTCCGACAGGACTTCCCTCCCTGAAATAGGAGGAAACCACGTCTTCTATTTCGATCACGATTTCGAGCCTGAAGTCATGGTCGAGCAGTTCCGAAACGGTCTTCGGCTATTTGAAAACGGTGGAGTGGACAAGGAGTTGATGAAGCAGCATGCGTTGAGTTTTTCTTGGGAGAGGACGGCGAGGAGGTATATTGAGATATACAACGATCTTTTGTCCGTTTTGTGAGAACGGGCGTGGATGTACTCCTATTTCATCAGTTTTTCGGCCCAGTGGAATATCAGGATTATTCTTTTCCGGAGAACCCCGAGATCCAGGGTAGAGACGGTGTCGTAGGTCTTGAACGTGTTCAGGGTAATCCCCGAAGTGAAGAAGACCGCCGGGATTCCGTTGTCGGCAAAGACTTTCTGGTCGGAAATATTGTAGAACACCTCGGTGAACTTCTCGCTTCCATAATAGCTGTCGGACAGCTCGAGGTGGATATCGTAGAAACGGTTGCACTGAGACAGCAGGTCTCTGTTTTCGGAAGGCAAGGTGCCGAGCCCCAAAGCGATGAGATAGTCTTTCCTGCCGGAGTCAAGCGGGGCGAGGGAACTCCCGATCTGCTCGATGTTTGCCATGACATGGATTTTGTCCCTGGTGACAGTCTTTCCTGAAAGCGGATCCTCCAGCTCCCCGTTTTCAATCATTCTCCACAGGGCTTCCGAGCCGGCCATGTTCATCTCCTTGGCGTCGAAAGCAACGAAGATTATGTTCTTCCCGTATATCCTCCCTGCTTTCCTCATGGAGGCGAACATCTCGGCAAGATTCAGCATGGCGGCGACTCCTGAAGCGTTGTTGTCGGCTCCGGGGTACATCTTCTCTCCGAGAATACCGAGATGGTCGTAATGTGCCCCTATTATAATATATGAGTCGCACGGCCTGGTCAGCGAACCGGGCAGCATTCCAATGACATTGTGTCCGACAAGTCCCTGGCCGGCGAAGACATGCTTTGCGTATGTCCCGCCGAAAGGCAGCAGCCCCGTGTCCCTGAATCTTCCTGCTATCCAGAACGCAGCCTCGCTTCCTCCCCTTGTCCCGGTAGCACGCCCCTCGCAAAGCGTGTCGGAGAGGAAGGCTATCCTTTTCCGGAGCTTTTCCTCCCATACGAGATTGTGGGATGCGGTATCGTTTGCAATCCACAGATTCTGCGAGCGCATCATCGTGCTACCGTTGAAAAACAACAATATGGATGATATTATGATATATACTGTCCTGATTTTATCCATTTTTTTGTTTTTAAGGCACGATAAATGATTATCTTTGTCGTCCGTCCGTTTTCAGGCGGACAAAATTAGGAAATTTTTTACAGTGTCTGGTATTGTCCGGAAAATATTTGCAGTCGTGATAACGGCCCTCTTTCTCTGGGGGACGGACGCTTTTGCGCAATATGACACCAATGTCTTCTTTTTCAGGGGACGGCAGGCGATAATCGACGGGAAATATGCCGAAGCCATCGAGAATTTCAATATCCTTGCTTCCATCGATTCGACCAACTATCTGACGTACTTCTTCCGCGGCATCGCCAAATACAATCTCGGGGATGTCAGGGGGGCGCATGGCGATTTCGATACGTCGGTGAGACTGAATCCGGTGTTTACTTCCGGATACCATTACCGGGCGATAACTTCAAGCCGTGCCGGAAAATACGAGGAGGCCTTGGATGATTTCGAAAAGGCCATCAGTCTCCGGCCGGGCTTTGTCGGACTGTATTTCAGCCGGGGTGTCACCTATTTCCTTTCCCAACAGTTCGACAATGCAGTGTCGGATTTCAACCGATATATCAGGAAAGAGCCGAAAGACCCGTCCGCTTATCTGAACAGGGGAGCCTGCTACCTTTTCCTGAAAGATACTGTAAAGGCGCTTGATGACTACAACAAGGCCATTAAGCTGGACAGGTTTGACCCGGAGGGCTATATCCGCAGGGGAAGGGTGTATGCTGCACGCCAGGATTACAAGGATGCCATTTCAGATATGGACAGAGCCATAGAACTGGATACGTCCAATACTTTCGCTTATTTCAACCGGGCTATAATGTATTACGAGACCCAGGACTATATCAAGGCCATGGCTGATCTTAACCGGGTGCTCAGGGATGAACCTGGCAATGCCCTGACCCTGTACAACCGCGGACTCATCAACGCCCAGGTAGGGGAATACGAGGCTGCCTTGTCGGATATGGACAGGGTGTTGAATATAAATCCCGAAAACGTGCTTGCATATTTCAACCGGGCTTCCATTTTCATCGAGATGGGCCGGTACCGGGATGCTCTCGAGGATTATGACAAGGCGATCAGCCTGTATCCGGACTTTGCCAAGGCCTATATGAACAGGGCATACGTGAAGAATATGCTCGGAGACTATGCCTCGTCCAAGGAAGATTATGATACGGCCCAGGAAAAAGTGCAGGAATACCGGAGGAAGAATGACGCCGGAGAGGCTTCGTTCGCGGATACTACCAAGAAATACAATGCCCTCCTGGCCCTGGATGCCGAGTTCGCCCAGAAGGATTTCAACGATGAACTTCTTCAGCACAGGGATATAGACGTACGGCTGAGACCGCTCTACCGGTTCCAGCTTGCGGAGCGGAAGACGGATGTGCAGTATGCCCTGGAGCACAGGTACGAGAACCCTCTCGTACAACGTTTCATGGATGCCGCACCGGTCGGGATGGTACTGACGAGCTCCGATACGATGACGGTTGAAAGCCGTATCCTTGCGGAGGCCGAACAGATCCTTTACGGAGATGACAGGGATGATGCGATGAACAGTTTCTGCCGTGCACTGTACGAAAGCGACAGCCGGCAGTACAATTCGGCCCTGGGGTATTACGACAAGGCGGTTGACGCTCCGGACGGATCCGGGCTCGGCAGGTATTACAAGGCTTTCTATTACATGAACAGGGCTGTGCTGAGGGCGCAGATGATAGAGTTCATATCGTCCATAGAGAGCAATGTGCAGGTACTTACCATGGATGATTCCGGAAACACCAGGGCAAGGGTCAGGGACCAGATTACGCACCAGTACGATTATTCGGAGGCGATAGAGGACATGAAGTCCGCCATCGGGATTGTACCGGATCTGCCATACCTGCACTTCAATCTCGGAAACCTGTACTGCCTGTCTGCCGAGCACATCAATTCGATCGACAGCTACACCCGGGCCATAGAGCTGTATCCGTACATGGGTGATGCCTATTTCAACAGGGGTCTTGTCCTCATCTATCTGAAAGACAGGGAAAAAGGTTGTATAGACCTGTCGCGGGCAGGCGAACTCGGCGTATCGGACGCCTATAGTGTGATAAAAAAATATTGTGAAGATGAGAATTGATGCCAATATCTGGGAGGTCCTGGCAGTATGTTGAGGTTCTTTAGCTTGTCCAGCGGAAGCTGTGGTAACTGCTACTATCTCGGAAGCCGGGAAAAGGGCATACTGATAGATGCCGGGGTGAGCCTGAAGCAGCTGAAAAAGGTGCTCCAGGCCAATGAAGTGGATATCGGCACGATAGGAGGCGTCCTTATCACACATGATCATCTTGACCATATCCGGTTCCTCGGCACTTTCTGCAAGAAACTCCAGAAACCGGTGTATACTACCGGCATGATCAGCCAGGCTCTCCGGAGACATTCCTTTACTTCCGCTTTCATCCCGGCATACAGCCATGTCATCCCGGAAGGGACTGAGACGGACATTTCCGGTATCTCGGTCCGCTTTTTCGAGGTGCCCCACGATGCGACCCAGACTGTGGGATATGCCATAACAATTGACGGGCACAGGTTCGTGATAATGACCGATATCGGCAGGATGACCGACGAAGCCGCCGGATATGCTTCGCAGGCGGATACCCTTGTCATCGAATCCAATTATGATATTGACATGCTCATGGCCGGGCCTTATACCTACGAACTGAAGATGAGGATTGTCCAGGGTTGCGGGCACCTGAGCAACGATGAGTGTGCCGCGGCCTTGAAGCGGGTGGCCCATTCCGGTCTGAAGAACATTTTCCTGTGTCATCTTAGCGAGAACAACAACACTCCTGAGAAGGCCTTTGCCGCATCTTCCGCAGCCCTGTCCGAGGCCGGCGTACCGAAAGGTTCCGTCCAGCTGCGTTGCCTGCCGCGCTCCTATCCGTCGCCCGTATTTTACCTTTGACCTGACAAGAGCAGCCATGAGACATAATCCGACCATAAAGGACATAGCCCGCGAACTGTGTATTTCGAAATCCACCGTTTCGAGGGCACTGGCCGGCCATCCCAATGTCAGCCGGGAGACCCGGAAGGCCGTGCAGGATATGGCGGCGTCGATGCGGTACAAGCCGAACTATATGGCGAGGAACCTTACCAAGAGCCGGACGAAGACAATAGGTGTGGTTGTTCCGGAGTTTCTGAATTCGTTTTTCCCAAGGATTATCATCCAGATACAGAATGTCTTCGAGAAAGAGGGCTACAGGGTCCTGATCACACAGTGCGACGAATCCTGGGAGGCGGAAAGACGGAACCTCAAGCTCCTGGAAGACAATATGGTGGAGGGAATCCTGATCTCGGTGGCAGCCAAGGGCAGGAACACCGCCTACTACGAGGAACTTCTTGCCAAAGGCATTCCGCTCGTGTTTTTCAACCGTACGGACAATTCCATCAAGGCTTCGAGCGTGAGCATAGATGACTACAAATGGTCTTTTTTCGCTACCGAACACCTTATCTATACCAGACGCGGCCTCGGTCAGGATGTCCCGCGTATCATGCATTTCAGGGGACCGCTGAACATAGACCTTTCCAACGCCAGGTACAGAGGGTATGCGGATGCTCTTGTGAAGCATCATCTGAGCACAGACCCGGCGCAGACTGTCCTTACCAGGGATATTACACGTGACGAAGGCTACAGGTTGATGTCGCAGCTTATCGGGAGCAACGCGGTGCCGGACGGGCTGTTCTGCTTCAACGACCAGTTGGCTATCGGGGCAATGAGGGCGCTGCTCAAGAGCGGGGTGGATGTCCCTGGAAGGGTGTCTGTGATGGGGTTTTCGGAGTCGCAGTCCGCCTTGGTGACAGTCCCGGCCCTGTCTTCCGTGGCCCAGCCTCTCGAGGAGATGGGCAAGACTGCGGCGCGTCTGCTGCTTGAGAAGATCGAGGATCCGGACAGTGAGCCTCGCAAGGTGATCCTCAATGCTTCCCTGAATATCAGGGGGTCATCGGATCCTGCGAGGGATATGATCTGATTCTTTCTTTTTGCGATTCGATTGGGAACGGTTGCAGAAAAAACAACCGTTCCCAATCGGCGTTTTTCAAAATAAAATTCCCGGAAAACGAATTTTCTCCACCATATCAATAACTTTGTGTCGGCCGCAGGTTAGAAGACTGAATATTAATAACTATGATATTATGAAACACGACACATCAAACGACGCCACTCTCTATGTGGCACCGGAAATTTCCGTAATGGAAATATCCGTAGAGAAAGGATTTGCGCAGTCCGGTGAAGAATCATACGGTTTTACAGTCCCGGATTATGGATTTGGTTTCGAATTCTAGAAGACTCAGGGATATGAAGAAGGCGTTTATACCTATGGCTGCTGTAATAGTGCTTGCAGGCTGCCAGGTGACAGACCTTGATGAGAACAAGGCCGTTTCAGAAGAGACATTCAAGCTCGTTGCCGAGATATCATCGACTAAGACTACATTTACACCTACACCGGAAAACCTCTATGTGGAGTGGGACGAGGATGACGCCCTTTCCGTAATTGCGTGCGATGCCGGGACTTATTCAGGATACAGGTTCGTGAGGTCTGCCTCCGGTGACAATGTATTCGAATCCGACGGGGATTTTGCATTGACCGGGACAATGACCGGACTCAGTGTAATATATCCTTATTCCGAAAACCAGACATCCATCTCCGACGGCAATACCGTAGCGACCGTTGTCGTGGGTTCGGCTGCCGGACAATCCCAGACCCAGACAGGAACTGGCTCCGGCGCCCATATTGATGCTCCGCTTTGCGGATACCTGGATTTAAGCGGACATACTGCCGGGGCGGGACTCTCCACTTCCGTTCCCATGCAGCATATCACCTCGCTTATTGAGGTCAAAGTCAATAACGGTACCGGGTCGGCAATCTCCGTATCAAATATAACCCTTTCCACCAGCACTTCGGCCGCCCTTTCAGGAGAATTCCATGTCAATCCGGAGAGCGGGGCCCTTACCGCTGACGATACAAGGGTATCCGCATCTGCTTCACTGGATGTAACCGGAGCCGAGATTCAGCCTGACGGAACAGGGAGTTTCTATCTGACTGTGGCTCCTTTCTCGCTGGCGGCCAACGAGACCATCTTTGTGTCTGTGACTGCGGACGGCCGGACTGCCAGATTCGAGAAAAATCTTTCCAAACCGCTGAATTTCGTTGCAGGTACCATGAACACGACAACAGTGAAAGTCGAGCCTGCAGCTACGGGCGAGTTCGCGCTGAATGAGACAAGCGTAAGCTATGATTTCTTTACAGATCCGAATCCTGAGACAGTCACTCTTACGGCTACAGCAATGCCTGAAGGCGCTACAGAGATAGTATGGTCGACTTCAGACCAGTATGTGGTCAGGGTTGAAAACGGAATCCTTGTTCCGGTGGGACATGGTAAAGCTACTGTCACGGCTACTGCAAATGATGAAGCACAGTCGACTGCGACCTGCGAGGTGACGGTCAATGGTGTCAAGGACCTCAACTATGGTAACGGGGACAGCTATTATGACAAGCTTTATCTGCCTGTAAATATAGAGGTGACCGATGCTGGCGGCGAGACGGTCGTGCAGACCTGGCTTGACAGGAATCTCGGGGCTTCCCAGGTCGCGACGGCATATAATGACCATTTGGCTTACGGGTCAAGTTTCCAGTGGTCAAGGAAAGCGGACGGTCATGAGCAGATTAAATGGAGTACTTCAGGAAATTATGGCGGACGTAGCTATTCATCGTCAGAAAAGCCGTTAAATCGGGAAAATCCTGGTACAAATGCATTTGTTTTGTCAACAGGAGACTGGGTAGAAGATAGCAGCACATCTGCTTATGGTTTGTGGGGAGGAGGTAATGAAGCCGGAACCGGAATAAGCCAGAGTTATGCTGCGCCTCTTGGTAGTAAAACCCAAGTCAATAATCCATGTCCTGAAGGGTATCGTCTCCCATCGGCGGAAGAAATGTATTTAATGATAGGTACGATACTCAATATAGATGAGGAAATCACGTCAAGATATGAGAAGGAGACAATTGGGGCACTGAATGATATGGCTGAAAGTCCATTGCATTTTGCTGCTGCAGGTTATGGGAACAATGCGACAAGCGGTAATATTACTTATATTGGAAGTGCTGTCGGGTTATGGTGCAATACACCTGGTGCTGATGAAACAGAGGCGCGTAGAATTCATATATCAGATACACGAATTCAATCAGGTACGGCAGATCGTGCCCGCGGCTACTCCATCCGCTGCATCCGCGACACCCCTCTCCAGACAGTTTCACTCGAATAATTAACCCAAACAATAAATCAATCAACCTCCCGGGGCAGTCGAAAGGCCTTGCCCCGCGGTGGTCTGACACGATGCCCGGCAACCCTCGCACCGTGCCATACCGTACCCATACTCTTTTTTACAGTAATCATTTATGACATTCGACAAACTTGAAAGAAAACGTGACTTCGTCAAAGTCAACCTCGATGCGGACCTCGTCGTTGCAGGAGGCGGCCTCACCGGTGTATGTGCCGCCATCGCCGCTGCCCGCGAAGGTCTGAAGGTCGTCCTGGTCCAGGACCGTCCGGTCCTTGGCGGGAACGCATCGAGCGAAGTCCGTCTCTGGGCACTCGGTGCCACCTCGCATATGGGGAACAACAACCGCTGGTCCCGCGAAGGCGGCATCATGGACGAAATACTCGTGGAAAACACGTTCAGGAACAAGGAAGGGAACCCTGTCCTCTTCGATATGGTGCTGATTGACAAGGTGCTGAACGAAAAAAACATTACTCTTCTCCTGAATACCGTCCTCTACAAGGCGGAGAAAAAGGACAACAGGACCGTCTCCTCGGTCACGGCACTGAACCCTCAGAACGGCACTGAATACCAGATCTCCGGAAGGCTTTTTGCAGACTGTACGGGCGACGGCACCCTCGGATATCTGACCGGGGCGTCGTTCCGTATGGGCGCGGAGGACAGGAATGTGTACGGGGAAGGTTTCGCTCCTGACAAGGCAGAATACGGGGAACTGCTCGGGCATAGCATACTGTTCTACATGAAGGATGCCGGGAAGCCTGTGAGGTTCACGGCTCCGGACTTTGCCCTGAAGGATGCGGAGAAGCGTATCCCGAAACTTTCGAACCCGGACTATTTCAACCCGGGGCAACAGGGATGCAAATACTGGTGGCTCGAGTATGGAGGACGTCTCGACACGGTGTACGATACCGAAGAAATCAAGTTCGAACTCTGGAAGGTGGTTTACGGAGTCTGGGACTATATCAAGAATTCAGGGAAGTTCCCTCAGGCGCAGAACCTTACCCTCGAATGGGCCGGTCTCTTCCCTGGAAAGCGGGAAAGCAGAAGGTTTACAGGGCTTTATACCATAATCCAGCAGGATCTGATAGAGCAGCGCAGGCATTATGATGCCGTGGCATACGGAGGATGGGCCATAGATCTGCATCCTTCCGACGGGGTCTATGCAGGAGGCAACGGCTGCCACCAGTGGCACAGCAAGGGAGTCTACCAGATTCCGTACCGCTGTTATGTGACCCCGGACCTCGACAACCTGTTCATCGGAGGCAGGATCATGTCTTCGAGTCATGTGGCAAACGGCTCCACAAGGGTCATGTGCACGGCTGCTCTCGGAGGCGAGGCGATAGGCAGGGCGGCGGCAATCTGCATCGGCAGGAAACTTGCTCCGGCTGACATTGCAGCCCCGGAGAATATCAAAGTCCTTCAGGACATGCTCATCCGCAACGGCAACTTCATCCCGGGAGTAACCATGGAAAATGACGGCAATCTCATGGAAAAAGCTACTGTTTCAGTATCTTCTGAACTGAACCTTGACGAACTCCCTCATGACGGCACATGGTTCCGTCTCGAATATCCTGCCGCAGAACTCATCCCGGTGAAAGACAGGGTGCCCGGGTTCACGATGACAGTAGAGGCAGACAGCAATACCGAGCTGACAGTCGAGCTCAGGAGTTCGGCAAAGCCGGAGAACTATACCCCTGACACCACGGATTCCGTCCGGAAGATAAGTCTGATCAAGGGAATGAATGAAATTTCTGTAGATTTCGACTTTACGTACACCTCTCCTCGCTATGTATTCCTCTGTTTCATGACCAACGCCAGGGTAAGGATACCTCTTTCAGGACGTCTGGTGACAGGACTGACTTCGGTATTCAACCATATCAATCCGGCTGTGTCCAACTTCGGGAAACAGACCCCGCCTGAAGGCATCGGGGTGGAGACTTTCGAATTCTGGTGCCCGAAGAGACGTCCGGAAGGGAAGAACATCGCGATGAAATTCACCAGGGCTCTCGATGCCTTCAGCGCGGAAAACCTGAGGAACAGCTATTTCCGTCCGTATATCGGTACAAATGCCTGGGTGGCGGCGGTTGAGGATGTATCCCCGATGCTCAGGCTCGAATGGACGGACGTACGGCAGGTCAAGGAGATAATCCTCTATTTCGATACGGATTCCGACCATGCCATGGAATCCGTCCAGATGGGGCATTACGACTCCGTGATGCCTTGCTGCTACCGCGAATACCGGATTTTCGATTCCGCAGGGAACGAACTTGTCCACATGACGGACAATTACCGTACAGTCAACCGCATAAGGCTTGAAAAAGCCGTTTCTGTCCATTCCTTGACAATAGAATTCACCCGACCTGACGGCGACGTATGTCCTGGCCTGATGGGAATAAACGTAGCATTATGAGTCTCCTCGATTTCATTACCATAATATTGTTTTCTGCCGGAGTTCTTGTAACGGGAGTCTCCTTTTCCCGTACCGGCAAGGATATGAAAAGTTTCTTTGCCGGCGGCGGGGATGTCCCGTGGGGAATGAGCGGACTTTCCCTTTTTATGGGGTTCTTTTCGGCCGGGACTTTTGTCGTGTGGGGTTCCATAGCCTATTCCTACGGACTTGTGGCAATCATCATCCAGCTTACTATGGCTGTGGCAGGGTTTGCTGTCGGTACATGGATAGCCCCGAGGTGGCACCGGACGCATAATCTTACGGCTGCAGAGTATATCACCGACAGGTTCGGAGCCGGTACACAGAAGATCTACACCTACATCTTCCTTGCCGTCTCCATTTTCACTACGGGTTCATTCCTGTATCCTGTGGCCAAGATAGTGGAGGTCGCGGCAGGCATACCGCTCACCACGTCCATCCTGGTGCTCGGAGCCCTGAGCATGATCTATGTCGCCGTGGGCGGACTCCGCGGTGTCGTGGTGACGGACGTCCTTCAGTTCGTAATACTTTTTGCGGCCCTCATCATAGTGATCCCTCTTTCCTTTTCAAAGATAGACGGGGTGCAGACCCTTTTCGAACAGGCTCCAGAGGGCTTCTTCAATCTTTTCCAGGGAGAATACACGCCGTGGTTCATATTCGCCTTCTGCATATACAACATGTTCTTCCTCGGTGGCAACTGGGCATATGTCCAGCGTTACACTTCAGTGAAGACAGAGAAGGATTCCAGGAAGGTCGGCTGGCTTTTCGGGACTCTCTACCTGTTCAGCCCGATACTTTGGATGCTCCCTCCTATGATATACCGAATCTTCAACCCCGGTCTCACCGGGCTGCAGAATGAAGACGCCTATCTGCTTATGTGCAAGGAAGCCATGCCTGCCGGTATGCTCGGTCTCATGCTCGGAGGCATGATCTTCGCCACGGCAAGTTCCCTGAACTCCACACTGAACATTTCCGCCGGTGTGTTCACCAATGATATATGGAAACGTCTCAGACCTTCGACTTCGGAAAAGACCCTGATGAAGGTTGCACGTATATCCACCCTCGGATTCGGAGTCCTCGCGGTCGTTGTGGCCCTGCTGATAAAGTCGATGGGCGGCATCGTCAACGTGGTGATAAGCGTGGCTGCCCTGACAGGGGTGCCTATCTACCTTCCTGTGATCTGGTCGCTCTTCTCCAAGAGACAGACCTCAGGGACTATCCTTGGAGTGACATTCTCGAGTCTTGCCATAAATTTGATATTCAAGTTTATAACTCCGCTGTTCGGCTTCTCTCTCAGCAGAGGTGCCGAGATGATGGTGGGTGCAATGGTCCCGGTCGCAATGCTCGTGATACTCGAGATCATCCTTTGGAAAAAGGGGTTCACTGACCCTCGTTACAGGGAGTATATAGAATCAAAGAAGTCTGTGTCCAAGGAAATATCCCCGGCAGATGCCGAGGCCGGGAAGCAGACAGACCGGTTTACCAAAAAAGTGCTCGGTATCGCCCTCGGTGCCTCTGGCGTCATCATCGTTGTCTTGGGCATACTTTCCGGCGGCGACTGGCCCGCGCCTGTGACTGTGGGCGGCATTATTGCAGCCCTCGGGCTGATGCTCATCATGAAATCAAGAAAAACAGCATAATTAAAAGTAACCAACACATGAATGATATGAAAGACAAATGTGTACATGGCGGCAAGATGAAGTACAGGCTGCTTGCCTTGTTGTCCGCATGCCTCATTTTCCCGGTCGGAGCCTTGGCATCCGGTACTTACGCCTCTCAGGCCAAACGTACATTGTCCGGTGTGGTCATAGACTTTTCTACCGGCGAGCCTGTCATAGGTGCCTACATCTCCATTGTCGGCAAGAAAGACGGTGCGATAAGCGACCTTGACGGAAATTTCAAGATAGAGCTTTCCCCTGAAGACAAGGAAGTCGAGATTTCCTGTATAGGATACAAGACACAGAGCTATGAGCTGACATCTGCCGACAATGTCACGATACGCCTTCAGACCGATTCGGAACTTCTTGAAGAAGTCGTGGTCATAGGTTATGGAACAACTACGAGGGAAGACCTCACCGGTTCCATCGGCAAGGCAGATGTGGATGAAATGATCAAGGCTCCGGTGGCAAACTTCGAAGAAATGCTCGCAGGACGTGTCGCAGGAGTCTCTGTAACCTCATCCGACGGCCAGCCTGGCAGCGACCTGAATATTGTCATCAGGGGTACCAACTCCGTGACCCAGGACAACTCTCCTTTGTATGTCGTGGACGGTTTCCCGATGGAGTCGGCGGTCGGCTCGACCATGATCAACCCTGAGGAGATAGAGTCGATAGATATCCTGAAGGATGCTTCGGCAACCGCTATCTACGGTGCCAGAGGTGCCAACGGAGTCGTGCTCATAACAACCAAGAAAGGAAAGGTCGGAGCCCCGGTGATCACATACAACGGATGGGTCGGGGTCCAGTCTGTGACCAGGCGTATGGACATGATGGACCCGTACGAGTTCGTGCGCTACCAGCTCGAGCTTGATGACCATTACTATGATGTCTATATCAACGACGAGAGGAATCTCGACTATTACAGGAATGTAAAGGGGATCAACTGGCAGGATGTACTGTTCCGCAACGCCCTTGTCCACAATCATAACATCTCCGTCAGGGGAGGAAACGAGAAGACAAGGTATTCGATATCCGGCTCCATCAACGATCAGGACGGCATCATCATCAACAGCGGCTACCAGAAATACCAGGGAAGGGCTGTCCTTGACCAGGTGATAGGCAAGAAGCTCAGGGTCGGTATAAACCTGAACTACACCTATACAAAGAAATACGGCACAGTCGTGTCCGAGTCCAACCTCAGTCCGACCACGAGCCTCATGTACAGCATGCTCGGTTACCGTCCTGTATCCAGCGTGAATGACGAGGACCTTCTGAACACGATGTTTGATGACGAGACCAACCCTAACGCTGACTACCGTGTGAACCCTCTCATGTCTGCCGAAAACGAGTACAACCCTCTGTTTACCTACAACTTCATAGCGAATGCCTATTTCGAGTGGAAGATACTGGACAACCTTGTGCTCAAGGTTTCCGGTGGCTACAACAGGATAAACCAGAGGAAGGAGGTCTTCTTCAATTCGAGCTCCAGACTCGGACACAAGTACACGAACGACAAGGTAAACGGTTCGCTCACGAACATCGAGCGCGGGAATATGCTCAACGAGAACATCCTTACCTGGAGCCCGAAACTGAACAAGAACCACAATCTCAAGATTCTCGGCGGTTTTACCCTGCAGAACTCAACTTATATGTCGAGCGCGATATATTCCATAAACATACCTAACGAGTCTCTGGGAATCGCGGGTCTGGATGATGGGGAGATTACCGAGGCTCCGATCACCAAGACTTCCAACGGGCTTATGTCGGCTCTCGCCAGAATCGACTATAACTACAGGTCGAAATATCTGATCACTGCATCATTCCGTGCAGATGCCTCGTCCAAGTTTACAAAGAAGAACAGGTGGGCCTATTTCCCTTCTGTGTCCGTGGCCTGGTCTTTCGCGAAGGAGAATTTCATGAAAAGGCTTGACTGGTGGAGCACCGGCAAACTCCGCGCAGGATATGGCTCGACAGGAAACAACAGGGTCAGCGACTATGCGGCTTATACGTCGATGGAGATTGACCCGGATTCAGGATATGTAGTGGGGAACGTCCCTGTAAAGGGTGTTGTACCGAGCATCCTTGGCAATTCCGACCTGAAGTGGGAGACCACCAACCAGGCGAATGTGGGTATTGACCTCGGATTCCTGGACGACAGGATCACGGCTACCGTCGACTGGTACTACAAGCATACGAAGGATCTGCTCCTGAATGCCACGCTTGCCCCGAGCATGGGCTTCCTTACGGCTTACAAGAATGTCGGAAGCGTCTCGAATTCCGGACTTGAGATAACCATTGATACGAGGAACATCCAGACAAAGAATTTCCTCTGGACATCAAGTTTCAACATCTCGTTCAACCGCAACAAGGTCCTTGCCCTTAACGAGGACGAGCCTAGCCTGTCCACGAGGGTGACATGGGGCAACTTCAACAACGCCTATCCGTATATCGCCATCCCAGGACAGCCTATCGCGATGTTCTACGGCTATCTTTTCGACGGAATCTACCAGTATGAGGACTTTGATCAGGTCGGGAATACGTACGTGCTGAAGGACGGCATCCCCAACAACGGCAATGACCGTTCTACCATCCAGCCGGGAGACATAAGGTACAAGGATATAAACAATGACGGCGAGGTCAATACATACGATCAGACCATCATCGGTAACCCGAATCCGGACCATATCGGAGGCTTCAACAACTACTTCCAGTGGAAGAACCTTGACCTGAGCATCTATTTCCAGTGGAGTTACGGCGGGGATATCATGAATGCCAACAGGATAGTCTTCGAGGCAGGCGAACCTACCGCACGCCAGTCCCTGAACATGTTCGCCACTTATGCCGACAGGTGGACTCCGGAAAATCCTTCCAATACCCTCTACAGGGTCGGCGGACAGGGACCGGCGGTATATTCAGACAGGACTATCGAGGACGGATCCTTCCTTCGCCTGAAGACGGTTTCCCTTGGATACCGCTTCCCGACCAAGTGGATGCAGGCCATAAAGGTAAAGTCCCTGAGGGTATATGTGTCCGGACAGAATCTCTTCACCTGGACGAAGTATTCAGGCTTTGATCCTGAGGTGTCTACGCGTCCTACCGCTCTCACCCCGTCATTCGACTGGTCCGCATATCCAAGGGCGATGACTCTGACCGCAGGACTTGAACTTACATTTTAGGCTGACACCAAAACATATAAACAGAGTATTCGATATGAAACGATATATAACAATCATGATGCTGGTGCTTGCCGGTCTGACCGCACCGTCCTGCTCTTTCCTGGAAAGGGAGCCTGACTTCGTGTCACCGGACTATTACTATGAAACGGAAGACGAGCTCCTCAATGCTCTCTACGGGGTGTACAACCGCCTGATAGACACCAACGGCAGGATGTACAGCAAGGGGCTCTTCGGGTTTTTCGTACTCAGCGACGAGTTCTCCTATACCAACAACTTCCTTGAGGGGAACATCCGCCACGGGACATTCGACGCTGCCGACCTCGATATCGGACGTCTCTGGGAAATCCTCTACCAGGGGATAAGCCGTGCGAACTTCCTGATTGACAGTTATAACGGAGAAATTCCCGAGAGCGGGACAAGACGGTCTGTCCTGGGAGAGGCACTTTTCATGAGAGGGTATTATTATTTCCTTCTCACTACCTGCTTCGGTGAGGTGCCGCTCAAGCTTACGCCGACAACGTCTCCCAATGAAAGCTATCTTGCCAAATCTCCTCTTGAGGATATATATGCGCAGATCGTAAAGGACATGACTTCGGCAATCGATCTTGTGCAGGACATAGATGTCCTCGGTACGAACGAGCGCATTTCGAAGACCGGAGTACAGGCAGTCCTGGCAAGGGTGTACATGAAGATGGCCGGATATCCGCTCAACGATCCTGAGAATCCGGACGAGGATGCCATGAAGTATTACGAAGAGGCCCTTTTCCTGTGCAACGAGGTCATATCTTCCGGAAAGCACTACCTGAACACGGATTATTCCCGGATATTCATCAACCAGGTTCAGAATGTAAACGAGTATCACGAATGTATATGGGAGGTCGGCATGTACGGTAACAAGATAGGAGCCGAGGACCTTGCCGGTTCGGTCGGGGTCGAGAACGGCATACTGTGCAGGGATGAGTCCCTCGGATATTCCGGAGGTCCCATGACTGTGCAGAAGAAGCTTTTCGATGCCTTCGGCGATGGCGATCTGCGCAGGGACTGGGCTATAGCCGACTACCAGGTCAACTACAATTCTGATACGGAAACATCGACATTGGTAGACCTGAGCGACGAGTCGAAGGAGAGCAATATCTGGAAACGCAACCCAGGCAAATGGAGAAGGGTCGGCAGGGATCTTTCCCGCTATGAGTCCGGAACTCTCGCAAGGCTTTATACCGCCACGAATTTCCCTCTTATGCGCTACAGTGACGTGCTTCTGATGAAGGCGGAGGCGATAAACGCAACCGACGGTCCTACGGATGCTGCGTATGAAGCAATGAACCAGGTCAGGCGGCGTGCATACGGCAAGCCTCTCGATACTCCTGACGTCGTCTGTGACCTGCAGTCCGGACTTTCACAGGAAGAGTTCCGGCAGGCTGTGCAGGACGAGAGGTTCAGGGAATTCTGTTTCGAAGGCATCCGCAAATGGGATCTGATACGTTGGGGAATCTATGTGGAAACGATGCAGAACCTGGCCGCCGATGTCATGGCTACCGCTCCTGAAGATCTCTACCAGTATTGCGCCAGGGCGGGGAACAACACTACTGCACGCAATGTCCTGTTCCCGATTCCTAATACCGAGCTGACTGTAAACAAGCTTATGACCCAGAATCCTGGATGGTAATTGTATATTTGGATTAAAAGATTTCAGACATGAAAAAGACAATCATATTATTATCTGCAGCCGTGCTTGCTTTCGTGTCATGCATACAGGACAAGGCACCGGATCCTGCAATGGGCGTGACAACGGATAAGGACGAGTACAAGGTCGGGGAGACCGTGACTTTCAGGTTTACCGGCGATCCGGACAATATCGTGTTCTATTCGGGGGAATACGGACACAACTATGCCGACAAGAACAATTATACGAGGGTAGGTACGCTTTATTTCGATTTTACGACCCAGGTCAGGAACGGGACTTTCGCCCAGAACATAGAGGCTCTTGTGTCTACCGACTTCAACGGGGTCTACGACCTGGAGAACATCAAGGCCGCGACCTGGCACAAGCTGGATGCCGCATGGTCTGACGGTACGAACAATTTCCCTTCAGGTGATTTCAATATCAACGAATTCCTTGAGGAGAAGAACGGGAGCATCAATCCTGATGACAATATCTACATAGCTCTCCATTATTTCGACTA
This sequence comes from uncultured Bacteroidales bacterium, assembly GCA_944326325.1. GTDB lineage: Bacteria > Bacteroidota > Bacteroidia > Bacteroidales > UBA932 > Cryptobacteroides. The sequence goes on along the minus strand of CALVDQ010000005.1, from coordinate 21,984 downwards.
CCAGGATGAGACCAGGAGTACGCAGAACGATTGGATAATAAGGAGCGCCGATGTTAGCATAATCTCCCCGGCGGGAGAGGAGAGCAAGCTGGCTGACATGGCGACATTCGGCTGGACCTGTATTCCCGATAACATAGATGCCACCACGGCAAGGATCCTGTTCAAGGACCTTGACAAGACCGTCCCGAGCCAGAGCGACGACTGGACCGTCTCCCCGGCGTTCTCCATAGGAGGCATCCCTGCCGACACCGGTGTCCCGATCAAGGGGATAGACACGGATGTGACGGAATATACCTACACATACACAGAGCCTGGCACCTACACCGCCGTCTTCGAGACTTCGTCCTACTGGTACACCGGAGGCAGCACATACGTGGCAAGCATAGAAGTGAAAGTTACAGAATGATCAGTCAAAACCCCGTACAGCGAATGATGAACAGCTACAAGTCAATAAGGAAATCTTCTTTGGCAGCCCTGCTGTCTGTCCTGCCCGTGCTTTCGTACGGGCAGGAGACGGTCAGGCTCGGGAACGGAACAGTATCGCTTGAATGGGGCAGGGAGGAGGCCGGATATGTGCTCAGGAGTGTCGAGGTTGACGGTGAGCAGACATCGGTACCTATGTATCAGCACCGCATACTCTATTCTGCAACAAAGCCTTCGACGGACCCGATGCCTGTTTGTGACAGGGAGGGAAGGACGGCTGTTTTTCCTGATCCGCAGTATCGTTATATAATAGCCACATGGCAGCAGAACCTCACTCCGGTGGCACTCAACTGTGCCGGCGAGAATATCGTCTATCTTCCCGATTCTCTCGGGAAGGTTTCGGAAACAGGGCTCGAGTTCAGCTATGAAGACAGCTTTGCCGCGGTTACCGAAAGGTGGAGCCTCGATCCGGTATCACCTGGTGACATAAAGGTGGAAATGACGCTGACGGCGAAAAAGCCAGGTTACTGGTCGCTTTCATCCCCTTCAGTCGTCGCTGCCGACAAGTACGATTTCCGTTGGGCCGCTGTTCCTGGAATATATCAGGGCAATGCCGTCAATCCGGACTTCATCCGTGCTCTCGCATACGGACAGGGCATTCCGGACCGTCCTATAGTATCCCGTGAAAGGACTGCATCCACGCTTATGTCCATGATTACTGACAGGAACGGGATTACAGCTGCTGTCACAGCGGAGCCTGGCACGGGACGTGACCCGTGGGAAAGCGATAGGAAAACCAACTCCGTGTGGAAACTCGGCCTTTCACTTATGAACCGGGACGGAGAGTTCACACCGACACTCTATCATCCTGTTCTCGGGGAAGATGGTTCGTATCTTGAAACTGGTGAGAAGGTTTCGTTCTCGTTCCGCTATACTATACGGAAAGCGGATTGGCACGAGGTCTTCAGGCACTCCGTGGAGGACATATACCGCTTTTCTGACGGGGTGAAGATGAAAAAGACTTCGAAATCGTTGACACAGAGGCTGTATGATATGTACAGGTATCTTGTCGATGACAGTACTTCGATGTGGAGGAACTGCACATATAAGGGTGTGACAATAGGGGCGCAGGATTACCGCGGCGGAGTCTACGGTTCGGAAAAGGATGCGATGAAGAATTCGGACTACGGTGCGATGTGGATGCTCTCCGGGCTGACCGGGGACTCCAGGCTTTCGGAGAAACGTCTGCCGTATGCCCTGAACTTCAAGCTTATGCAGCAGAATGACACGGCTGGGTTCCTTTACGGTTCGTCCGCAGGACAATACTATCTTTACAAGAGCAGCCGTTTCACCGAAGAGTGGGGACCTTACACGGAACCTATCGCCACGACATACTACATGATAATGGATATGGGCAATGTCCTGCTTTTCGAGCCTGGCCGTAAGGACCTGAAGGAACATCTCCGGCTTGCCGCAGATTGTCTGCTCGGCTGGATGAAACCTGACGGGAGCTGGGAGGTGGCGTATGACAACGCTACGTTGCAGCCGATGTTCACGGATGTGAAGGACCTCCGCCCTACATTCTACGGACTTCTCGTGGCATACAGAATTCTCGGGGATGAAAAATACCTTGATGCAGCCTGCAAGGGAGCCGACTGGTATGTTGGGAACGCAGTCTCGAAAGGACATTTCCTCGGAGTCTGCGGCGACACACGCTTTGCTCCGGATTTCGCAACTGCACAGGGAGCGCAGGCATTGTACGACCTGTCCGAGACTACAGGGAATCCTGCATACCGGGATGCCGCTGTAGCTGCCGCAAAACTCTATACCACCTCGGTCTACACCCATCCTGTTCCTACGGTCGAAATCAAGACGGTCAAAGGACGAGAGTTTCTGGATTGGGAGATAGCGCAGGCCGGCCTGAGTTTCGAACATGGGGGAGTCCTCGGCTCGGCAAACCACAGAGGACCGATCCTGCTCGCTTCCCATGCAGGTATGTTTGTCCGAATGTTCTCTGTAACAAAAGACTCGCTCTTCCTTGACATGGCGAGGGCGGCTGTCATCGCCAGGGACGCCTTCGTGGACAAGAGTACGGGAGTGGCTTCATATTACTGGGATTCGATGGATGCAGGTGCAGGTCCGTACCCTCACCACGCATGGTGGCAGACTGGCTGGATCATGGACTACCTTGTTTCGGAGGCGGAACTCCGTTCGGACGGCCGTATCACATTCCCTGCCGGTTTCATTACGCCAAAGGTAGGTCCGCACAAGACCTACGGCTTCGCTCCCGGGAATATCTTCGGGAAAGAGTGCGGACTCGTGATGCGTCAGGGGCTTGTCGAGTCGGAAAATCCCTATATCGAATATCTTACTGCCATCGACAGGAAAGGCAAGACCCTGTATGTCGTGTTGATGAACAACGATGATGAACAGCAGACAGCTTCCGTTGCCGTAGACCTTTCAGCATTAGGGACAAAGAAAAATATGTCAGTCAGGAAAGTCTCCGTCATCGATTCATCCGGTGCAAGTACTGGAATAACTGTAGACGGACGTTGCGGTATTCCTGTCGGCGGGTACGGCCTTTCTGTACTGAAAATAGAATATGTTTGATCTAAAGGTCTTGATTGACAATATAAAAGTATATGAAACAATACGTACTGGCATTTTTTGTCTTCCTTGCTGCAGCTGTTGCGGCTTCGGCACAGAAAGATCGTTACCTGATAGAGGCGGAAGCCTTCCAGTTCAAAGGCAAATGGTTTACAGAGCGCAGTTCTGACTGCATGGGTATAGAGATGCTGCGTCTGGGTGGAGGGGGAAGCCTTGATGAAAGGTATGATGCACTTACCGCAGTGGACATTCTTGAAGCGGGGGAGTATAACGTGTGGGTGAGGTCCGCTGACTATGAGAACAGTCCCGGGACAAGGCTTTTCCGGTTGAGTGTCAACGAACAGCCGATGGAAGTTTCCGGCAGGCACGGTCATCCTCTCTGGTATTGGGAGAATGTAGGAAAGGTTGGCCTGGAAAGGGGAAAGGCACTTCTTAGGCTTCATGATGAGAAGAGGAATTTCGGACGTTGCGATGCCATTATCCTTATCAAGGATATGACCGTAGATCCGAACACCTTGGATCGCAAGGAGATAGGCAAGTGGAGAAAGAATCCGTACCGGATACAGACCGAAGGAGGCGCTCTTGTGAACATATCCGCTCCGATGGAGCTCGGGTATAATGAGAGAACAGTGGCTTCGATAGAAAATCCTGATCTGAGGCTGAGTTTCGTTCTGGCCGGAGCTGCCGGAAACGCCCTTGCCTGCCGCACTGAAATCAATGTCGGTGGGATGTGGAGAAGGTATTATTCGAACACCGAGGACCATAAGGTCTTCCTCCTTACATCGGAGGACAGCCCTGTCGACAATGACAAGTTTTATCCGTCATGGAAAAATGCCACGGCCCTCAGTACCTTTACATTCAAGGGGAAGGAATATCAGGTGCAGGCCGATGAGGATTTCATGAACCCGTTCGTGTCAGGGGAACTCAGCGAAGCTATCCCTGTGTCAGCAGAGCGGAAAGGGGACTGCATTGAGGTGGCTTATATCACAAAGAACGGCTCATCTGTGACAGGAAGATGGTCATTGCCGGAGACCGGTACGCATATCAATGTGCAATTGACCTGCACGGCGGCTACATCCGGGATGTACAGTCTCGGTGTGGCAGCCTTCCAGCCGGTGCCGGAGTCTTCGGTCAGCAATGTCCTGATGCCTCCGATGTTCCAGTTCAAGAGATTCCCGGAATCGCCGCTTATGATGCTTTCATCCATGATGCAGCAGCCTCTTGCGATAGTCGAGTCGGGTACAGCTCTCGGAGGGCAGATGTCGGCTTTTGCAAGCGGTGACGACACGACATTCCCGTTGGAATGGGGGAGCGTGGACTATTCTCCCATGGGCTTCACCCTCAGGAATTACCGCAACGAGTTCCAGCCTGTAGCCTTTGCGCCTGTCATGGGTATGGAGGACTCCAGGGTTTCGGCAGGGGACAGGATAGAGCGGAAGTTCGTCATCGGCGTTCGTCCGGGAAAATGGAGCGAGACCCTCGGATATATCTCGGAAAATGTCTATAAGGTAAAAGATTACAGACACCAGGAGGAGACATCCCTGACCGATGCGATGTTCAATATTATCGACCTGATGAAAGACCGGGAATACGGCGGCTGGGATGACTCCCTGAAAGGCTTCTATGACATTGAGGGGGATCCTGGCACGGCTCCTACGGTAGTACATTCCGCACCTCTTGCGATAATAGCGGCTTCCGTGTTTTCGGATGACGAGGATTTCTATCTCACCCGTGCCCTTCCCACGATAGAATACACCCTTTCGAGAAGCGGTTACAGATGGGCGACGGACCTTGTGCCGTCAAGCTACAACAAGACTTTGGAGACCCTGGAACTCAATCCGTTCAAGTCACAGTTCACGACATCTTACTACGAAGGGCTCGGCCGTCTCCTCGGCGGGCTGAATCCGTGGCTGGAAGGAATAGCTTTACCGGATGGGGAGATAAGGCAGACGAAGGGCTATTCGGCTCCGTTCGTATCATACGTGGAACAGTTTTCCGCCTACAGGATGACAGGAGACGGCAAGTGGCTGTCCACGGCTCAGTCTACTGCAGACAGGTATATGGGAATACATATCTACAATCCGTCTGCCTCGCTTTCCGGACAGATGGCGTTCTACAACTCCAACGTTTACGCCTCATGGTGGAATCTTCTCAATCTGTACGAGATCACAGGGGACAGCAAATATCTCGATGCCGCTGAATACGGGGCTGCAAGCACTATAGCCGGCATACGTTCTTTCCCTGCCGTGAAAGACGGGATGCAGACCATCCACCCGGGAGGGCAGTTCGAGGGCAACACTACAATGTGGTGGAAAGGCAAGGAGAAATTCCGCCTCGGTTTTCCCCGTGTCCCTGGCGACGTGCAGGAAAAGCAGGTGCCGCAGTGGCTCGTTTCCCCTGTAGGACTTGGATTCGAACAGCCGGGAACATATTTCCTCAGGCAGAAAGGGAAGCAGGTGCGTCCCGTGTTCATGAGCAGCTGGGCACCTCATCTCCTCCGGCTCTACAGGTACACCGGGAAGGAAATATACCAGACATACGCGCGGAATGCCGTGATAGGCAGGTTCTCGAACTATCCAGGCTATTATGCCACCGGCTATACCGACATCACCATGTCGGAGGACTTCCCTTACAAGGGTCCGGATGTCAGCTCGATATATTATCACCATATCCCGCCGCACCTCGCCTTCACCTGGGATTTCCTCGTGACGGAATGCATACAGCGTTCGGAAGGCAATGTCAGTTTCCCGTACAGCCTGCAGGAAGGGTTTGTGTGGTTCACCAACAGAATCTACGGCGGAGGGGAAGGTATCGTGTTCTCGGACAAGGACGCAAGGCTGTGGATGAAGAAAGGACTTGTGGAGGTCTCCAGTCCGGCAGTGAACTATGTGACCGCTGTTTCCGGCAAACATTTCTGGGTACTACTTTCAAGCGAGTCGGACGATGACATGGATGTCTCAGTCAGGCTCGGGTCGGTGGCGGACATGGTGGTTCCCGGCTCTGCAGTGGTCTATACCGGGACAGGCAAGAGCCGGAAGATATCTGTGCAGGACGGCTGTGCCGTGACAGGACTTCCTGCGAAAGGCTTCATGGCAGTGGCTTTCCCGCTCCCGAAATCAAAGGCCGCGGCATCTGCCCCCGCACTTTCCAAAGGCATGAAGGTTCTGGATGGCGGGGAGACTTTCGGGAAGATATTCCTGTTCAGGATACGTTCTCCGTTCGGATGGGATTCCGTCTACGGGTTTGCAGAGACAGCACCCCGGAAAGACAGAAAGCTGTCGGTGAGGGTGGAATGCAACGGAAAACCGGCCGAGGTTTCCTCCTATCCTTTTGAATGGAGTTTCTGCAAGCTCGGCATGGACGAAGAGGCTTCGCTGAAGATTGTCCTTTCGGAAGACGGGAAGGAAGATATTGTCAGGGAAGTCACGATGGGTTGCAGGTAATGCGGATTCGTCTGGTTTCCTGGCCGGGTATGATAGAAACGTCGGGTCGGCGTTAATATGTTATCATTGAGAATAAATATTTTGTGAATATGGATAAAAGAACCGTAATACTGAAATCCGCCGCATTCCTGTCCGGAATCACGGTATTTTTCCTGCCTCTCCCCGGAGCCTTTGCGCAGGGGACATCCGATGAGGAGAAGATCGCGGCATCGCAGGACGGGGCATCCCCGCTGGTGTACACGGCAGACATGGAGGATATTCCTCTCATCGTTCCGGGAAAGTATGACAATGACCTCGAATGTACAGTCCGTTCAGGTCTTCCGGACTTTTTCGGCAAACTCTCGCAGGGGGAGGATGTCACTGTAGCCTTCATCGGAGGGAGCATCACCCAGGGCGACTGGTGCTACCGTCTGCAAATCAGCCGTTTCATGGAGGAAAGATGGTCCGGGACTTCTTTCAGCTGGATCAACGCAGGTGTGTCCGGCACCGGGACCGACCTCGGTGCATTCCGTATAGACGAGCAGGTGCTGGCATATAGCCCGGACCTTGTTTTCATTGAATTTGCAGTGAACGGGGCATACGCCCCCGGCATGGAAGGCATGGTCCGCAAGATAATCGAGGCTGACCCGCATACCGACATTTGTTTCCTGTACACCGTAAAGACCGGTCAGACAGCTGAATATCAGGAGGGTAATGTCCCGGAGACAATACAGCGTCTCGAACAGGTGGCAGAGCACTACGGCATCCCTTCCATCCATCTCGGTATGGAGGCTGCTCAGCTGGAGAAGGACGGCAAGCTCATCTGGAAAGGCTCCAGGAAGAATGCCGGGGACAGGATATTGTTTTCCAACGACGGTATACATCCTCTGAAGGAAGGCGGGAACCTATATGCTGCAGCAATTGCGCGTGGGCTGCTCAAGATGCAGTCCGGAGCAGGTTCCAAGGCATATGAACTTCCTGAAAAACCGCTCTACGGTACTGAATGGGATTCAGCCTGTATGTACGCCCCTGCAGATATCGCCGGATATGACGGCAACTGGAAGTCAGTCAGGACTTCTGAGCGGCCGGAACTCCGGAAGTTCCAGGGCTGGTTCGATACGGTCCTCACTTCTTCCCGCAAGGAGTCGTATTTCTATTTTGCCTTCGAAGGCGATATGTTCGGTTTCTTCGACATAGGCGGTCCGGAATCAGGGCAGCTCGAAATACTTGTAGACGGGGAACTCGTAAAGCTGAAGAACTGCGCTGCCAAAGGTTTCGGCTATTATCTTGCCAACGACAGGGAGGGGGAGTACACCCTGAACCGTTTCAACCGCTGGTGCAACAACCGTTACCGCGGGCAGCATGCTGTGATACAGGTCCCTTACGGGCAGCATCAGGTTACGGTGAGGATTTCCAGTGTGGATGCAGACAAGCGTGCCATACTTTCCGAACATGACGACATCGACGCCAATCCTGGAAAATACGCAAAGTCCGCGATCTATATCGGACGTATCCTTTTAAGGGGCAAACCAATTGAGGTCCATCGCGTAAAAGGCGTCCCAAAGCTGAAGCAGCAGCTGAAATGGGACGAGAAACTTGCAAGATACGCTTCCCAGGATGCGCAGAAGATGCCTGATGACGGGGTGATACTTTTTGTCGGCAGTTCCACTGTGGAGAACTGGAAGACCCTCCAGGAGGATTTCCCCGGGAAAAATGTCCTGAACAGAGGAGTGTCCGGGACCAAGACAATCGATATGATAAACTATATCGAACATCTGGTGACCCCTTACAATCCTTCTCAGATATTCCTGTATCCAGGGGACAACGACATAGGATACAAGTGGACTCCTGAGGAGATCATGGTGCAGGTCAGGAAGCTTTTCCGGCTTGTCAGGGCGGAAAAGCCGGAGGCAGAGATAGTGTTCATCTCGATCAAGCCTTCCCCGAGGAGGATGAAAGACATAGACAGGATAGTGGAGACCAATGTGATGATCAGGGAATTTGCCGAATCGCAGCCAAACACACGTTATGCCGATGTCTTCAGCGATATGCTTGACGAAGACGGTGCCCCGGTACCGGAGTATTACCGTGAGGACGGTCTCCATCTTACGGAAGAAGGCTACAGGGTATGGCAGAAAGTCATATCGGATTATATAAAATGATATTTTTATGAAAAGGATAACAACAATACCTGTATTTGCATTGTTTTTTGCATTCGGGCTCCATGCCCAGACATACAAGGATGTCAACGCTTCTCCGGAAGCTCGTGCGGAGGATCTGCTCGGCCGTATGACCCTTGAGGAGAAAATCGATTATATCGGAGGTTACAATGGGTTTTATATCAGAGGGATAGAACGTCTCGGACTGCCTGAGATAAAGTTGACTGACGGTCCTGTGGGCACCCACAAGGACGGGCGTTCCACGGCATATCCGGCAAGTGTGCTGACTGCCGCAACATGGAACAGGGATCTTGTCTACCGTCTCGGTGAACAGCTCGGGCGTGATTCCCGTGCCCGTGGCGTACACATCCTCCTCGGCCCGAGCATGAACATCATCCGTTCACCTCTCTGCGGACGTAATTTCGAGTATTTTACAGAAGATCCTTACCTGAATTCCCAGGTGGCCGTACAGTATGTCAGGGGACTCCAGGACCAGAAGGTCGTGGCTACACTGAAACATTATGCGGCAAACAACCAGGAGTGGGACCGGAACAATGTCAGCAGCGACATTGACGAGAGGACTCTGCACGAGATCTATCTGGAGGGATTCAGGGCAGCGATCCAGGAAGGAGGGGCCGGTGCCGTGATGGACAGCTACAATCCCGTGAACGGAGTCCATGCAACCCAGAACGGATATCTCAACAACACTGTTCTGCGCGATATGTGGGGGTTTGACGGCATTGTCATGAGCGACTGGTCGGCTACTTATGATGCCGTCGAGGCGGCGAACGGCGGTCTGGATCTGGAGATGCCACGCGGCAAGTACATGAACAGGGAGAACCTTATTCCTGCCATAGAGCGCGGTGAGGTAAGCGAAGCGGTTATCGACGGTAAGGTCAGGCGTATTCTCCGTACCATATTCCGTTTCGGCTTCTTCGACAACCCGCAGCTTGATACTTCCATCCCTTATGACAATCCCCAGGGTGCCGGGGTCGCCCTCGACCTTGCCAGGGAGGGGATAACCCTTCTGAAAAACGACGGAGATCTTCTGCCAATCGACAGAAAAGAGGTGAAGTCCGTGGCCGTGATAGGGCCGAATGCGGGTTCTTATATTTCAGGCGGAGGAAGTTCGTATACCTTCCCGTTCCATTCGGTCTCTGTCCTCGACGGGATAAGGAATGCTGCGGGGGATGATGTCGAGATACTGTATGCCCCGGGTGTACCTACATTGTCGGAGACAGTGGCGCATTCGGTCTTCTATACGGCTCCAGGCAGCAGCGAGCGCGGTCTGAAAGCCGAATATTTCTCCAACATCCGCTTGAAAGGCGAGCCTGACTTCGTGCAGACCGACACTATAGTGAACATAGGCAACGGCTACCATATCGCGGCCGAGAACAAGGGTATCCCGTATGACCACTGTTCTATGAGGTGGAGCGGAGTCGTCCGTCCGGAAAAGACGGCTGACTACCGATTTGTGGTAAGGGGCTTCGACGGTTTCCGTCTCAACGTAGGCGGCGATATGATAATCAACGAGTGGCGCGACCAGGGCATAACTACACGGGAGGCTGTCGTGAGCCTTGAAGCCGGGAAGGAATACCCTGTGGTCCTCGAGTATTTTGCAAACGTGCATCCTGTGGACATCTCATTCGGATGGCGTGAAGACCGTCTGCTTTTTGACGAGGCGGTGGCGATAGCCCGCAAGGCAGATGTGGCGGTCGTGAATGTCGGTTTCAACGAGAGCAGCGAAAGGGAGAGCAATGACAGGACTTTCTGTCTCCCGGAGTACCAGGACAGTCTCGTGAAATGTGTTGTTGCCGCCAATCCTGACGTTGTAGTGTTGCTCAACGCCGGTGCAGGCGCGGATATTACCCGTTGGGTAGACGAGGTCCCGTCCCTGCTGCATATCTATTATGCCGGACAGGAAGGCGGTACAGCCATAGGGGAGATATTGTTCGGCGATGTCAACCCTAGCGGAAAACTTCCGATGTCGTTTGACAGGAAATGGGAGGACAATCCTGCCTGTCCGTATTATTATGACCCGGACGGAGACAAGCGGGTAGCATACGGGGAAGGGGTTTTCGTCGGGTACAGGTATTATGACAGCAGCGATGTCAAGCCGCTCTTCCCGTTCGGGCACGGCCTTTCCTACACGGATTTCAAGTATTCGGACCTTGAGGTCGTGAAGGAGAAAGGTGCGGAATGTTCATATACGGTAGCCCTGAAGGTCAGGAACACAGGCGATTCTGACGGTATGGAGACTGTGCAGGTCTATGTCCGTCCTGTGGACCCGCAGGTGGAGCGTCCGTACAAGGAACTGAAAGGTTTTGAGAAAGTGTCAGTTGCAAAAGGAGCTGCCGCTGAGGTCAGAATCAGCCTTGACGCATCGGCGTTCTCATATTACAAGACGGACATCCACGGTTTCGGCTATGATCCGGGGAAATATGAAATCCTTGTCGGCTCTTCGTCAGGAGACATCAGACTGGGGAAAATGATAACGGTAAAATGAGATTCCCGTTTCTGACAGGAGCGGTCTGCCTGCTTGTCGCGGCAGGCTGCTCCAAAAACGCACCTGATACAGGCGGTGACGGGGACGGCCCTGTCGATGAATGTCTTGAATGCAATGTCATCTACAACGGCAATATTTCGCTCTATTCCTACAACCGCTTCCCTTCGTATGAAGAGAGGAACAACCGGAGACGCAGCGAGATCATCCGTCATCTCGGGCTTCTCGGAGGGATAGGCTCACGTGAGGCAATATGGAATTCCTATGGTTCCATTAAGCCGATTTCATACGGTGAAAGTTTTGATTTCCAGTATAATGACAAGGTCTTTGCCGAACTTGAGGCCGCCGGGCTGCGTTACTGCCTTCAGATGAAGGTGGATGCCCTTGTGGTGAACCCGGACAATTACGGTCCGCAGTGGCAGAAGAATCTTGAATGGTATGTCACCCTGCTGGCACGCCGGTACGGAGACGCTCCTTTATATTATATACCGATGAATGAGCCGGACAACGAGGGACAGCGTACCGGCGGGGCTCCGGCCCTCACCACGGAACAGATTATCAAGGTACAGCAGGTCGTCTACGAGACTCTGAAGAACTGTGATCCTGACATCAAGGTGGCATCTTCCCCTCTCTGTCTGCTCCAGGACGAGTCTGAATATGACTATACCTCGAGCGGAAGGCAGGTCCTTCTGGCGGGTATTACCAGGTATTGCGATTATTTCGCCTTCCACAAGCATGTGGACATAGGTGAAGACGGCAGGTACTCCGAGACTGACCTGTGGAAGTATATGGATGAAGCCGAGGCTGCAGGATATCCACGGCGTCCTGCCCTTGTCAACGAGAACGGCACGAGACTGACTCTTCCTCTTGTCTGGTCGGATGCGACCGAGGAGGATGCCCGCCGCTTCAAGGCGTACTGGATAGGCAATGACCTTATCCAGATGAAGGCTTTGGGGCTTAAATACATAGTGCCTTATTCCCTTGCAGGTTCGTTGAGCAATGACGGGGAGTACAACATCATACAGGAAGATACTGTAGCGAATGACGGTAGCTATATTGTACATCGGCTTGAATATGACGCATACAGGGATTTATGGAATCCATACGCACACAGGCTTTCTTCGGGGATAAACGGAAGTTTCGAAGAACCTGAGCCGGACAAGTCCCGCGGCTGGGCGGTATCTTTCCGGGGACGTTCTTTCGTAGGGATAGACAGGGTGGAGCCGAAGGAGTGGGACTATGTCTCGATTGTGGAAGGCGGAGCACGGACCGGGTCTCACTGTCTGGAGATGAGTCCGATAGATTTCGTGCCTGCAGCTTCCATTGATTCGAAGGGTATCACGGCAAACCGCTGCAGACGCCTTGTAGAAGGGGTGGTGCCGGGACGGAAATACAGGATCAGCGCATGGGTGAAGCTCGTACGTACGGACGGTAGCGGTGAGGTCCCGTCGGCAACGTTACGGGCAATGGGCTTCGATCCCCTCGGAAAAGAGAAGGCAGAGGTCTCCATCATGTATTCCGGGACTTCGGAGGATTATGTGAAGGCAGAAGTAAGTTTTACCGCCGTCAATCCGTGGGTGGTCATCTCTCTTGAACATAACGGGAAAGGATTCTGTTATTGGGATGATGCCGAACTTTTTCCCTTTTGATAAGGAATTTCTTTTTCTACAGGGATAATTTTCTCTTTTTTAAAGTCTCCCTTGCACTTCCTTCATACTTTTGCCTCCGACACAATGCCGTGTCGATGACATAAAAAGGAGGAAGAATGAAAAAGTTCGCAACTGTTTTTGCAGCGCTCGTGCTGCTTCTTGTATCGGTCTTTTCCGTCTCGTGCAACAAGTCCGGGAAGGAGGATGCGCTCCCTGGCACCCTGATGTTCCGCTTCGAAGGCAATCCTCGGGAGCTTTCGAAGGTTTCCCAGGAATTGCCGGATACCAATGATTTTCTTATTACGGTGACAGACGGGGCAGGAAATGTCATATTCGACGACCTCTACTGCAATCTGCCTGAATCCCTGGATGTCGGCCCGGGAAGCTACGGCATATTTGTCCGCTCGGAGGACTTTTCCGGCCTTGCCTTCTCGAGCCCGCAGTATGGTGACGAGCAGTGCGTGGTGGTGCCGCCTGCCGGTACTGTGACAGTGGAGCTCGGCTGCAGGCAGATCAACTCCGGAATAAGGCTGGACATATCGCCCGACTTCCTGACGGAATATCCGGGAGGGGTGCTTTTTGTCAAGGCCGGGGACAGGAGACTGATGTATTCATATTCCGAGAACCGGATCGCATATTTCAGTCCGGGCCAGGTATCGGTCATCCTGGACAATGACGGAAAGGAGACCGTACTCCTGACCCGGACGCTTGTTTCCCAGGAAATCCTGACCTTGAAGATTTCGGTTTCCGCCGGCGGAGGAGCGGAATCAAAAGGCATTACCATCAGTCTCGATACTTCCCGGGTCTGGACAAACGAAACCTGCCTGCTTGGAGATGAAGGCTCAAAAGGGACGACGTATGAAGATGCCCTTACTGTAAGCCAGGCTCTGGCGAGCATTGGCCGGGATGATGTGTGGGTGTCCGGATTCATTGTGGGAGGAGACCTGACTTCCGCCAACGCTTCGTTTGCCCCGCCGTTCAAGTCCGCATCCAACCTGATTCTCGGCCCGAGGTCCACGGCTTCTTCCAGGGACAACTGTATCGCCGTGCAACTGCCTTCCGGTGATGTAAGGGATGCACTTAACCTTGTGTCCAATCCGGGGATGCTCGGCCGTCTGGTCTGTATACACGGAGATATAGAAAGCTCGTATTTCAATATGGTCGGACTAAAAAGCGTTTCCGATTTTGTCCTGAAATGATTGCTCGTCAATACATGAAAAAGGGGCTGAACCCTGAAATCAGGATCCAACCCCTTTTCATGTCTGCCAGAGCAGGTTTTACTGCTCGTCAGGTCCCTGGTTGTCAGGCCCGTTCTGCGGCCCTTGAGGTCCTCCCTGGAACGGCCCCTGAGGCCCGCCCTGTTGTGCTCCGGCAGCTTTCGCCATATCTTCTGAAGCAGCGTGCCATGCAGCTTCGAGTTCACTGTTGTACCTGTCGATATCTGATACGTTCTGGTTCTTGACAGCCTCTTTCAGGTTGTTAAGGGCAGATTCGATAGCACCCTTCTTGTCGGCAGGAATCTTGTCACCATATTCCTTGAGGTTTTTCTCGGTCTGGAAGCACATCGCATCCGCGTTGTTGATCTTGTCGACCCTTTCCCTTTCGGCATTGTCGGCAGCTTCGTTGGCCTTGGCCTCGTCACGCATCCTCTTGATCTCGTCTTCGCTGAGTCCGGAAGAAGCCTCGATCCTGATGTTCTGCTCCTTGCCTGTAGCCTTGTCTTTGGCTGACACGTTTAGGATGCCGTTGGCATCGATATCGAAAGTGACTTCGATCTGAGGGACACCTCTCGGAGCCGGTGCGATGCCGTCAAGATGGAACTTGCCGATTTCCTTGTTGTCCTTTGCCATCGGCCTCTCTCCCTGGAGCACGTGTATTTCTACGGAAGGCTGGTTGTCGGCAGCTGTAGAGAATACCTGTGACTTCCTTGTAGGTATGGTAGTATTTGACTCGATGAGTTTGGTCATCACACCGCCCAGGGTCTCGATACCGAGAGAAAGCGGGGTCACATCAAGCAGAAGCACATCCTTCACGTCTCCGGCAAGCACACCGCCCTGTATTGCAGCACCGATAGCTACGACTTCATCCGGATTTACGCTCTTGTTAGGAGCCTTTCCGAAGAACTTCTCTACGATAGCCTGGATGGCCGGGATACGGGTGGAACCGCCTACAAGCAACACTTCATCTATATCGGAGGCCGTGTACCCTGCATCGGAAAGGGCTTTGCGGCAAGGCTCGATTGTCCTCTGTATCAGGCTGTCGGCCAACTGCTCGAATTTAGCCCTTGTAAGAGTCTTGACGAGGTGTTTAGGAATACCGTCTACCGGCATGATGTACGGCAGGTTGATTTCCGTTGAGGTCTGGCTTGAAAGCTCTATCTTTGCCTTCTCGGCAGCCTCTTTCAGCCTCTGGAGTGCCATCGGGTCCTTCTTCAGGTCGATTCCGCCGTTCTCTGCAGCGAATTCCGAAGCCAGCCAGTCTATGATGACCTGGTCGAAGTCATCACCTCCCAGGTGGGTGTCACCGTTGGTGGATTTGACTTCAAAGACACCGTCTCCGAGTTCCATGATGGAGATATCGAATGTACCGCCTCCGAGGTCGTAGACAGCTATCTTCATGTCCTTGTTCTTCTTGTCAAGGCCGTAGGCAAGGGCTGCCGCCGTAGGTTCGTTGATGATACGCTTTACATCAAGTCCGGCAATCTTGCCTGCTTCCTTGGTAGCCTGTCTCTGTGAATCCGAGAAGTATGCCGGCACTGTGATGACAGCCTCTGTTACATCCTGCCTCAGGTATTCTTCAGCAGTCTTCTTCATCTTCTGAAGGATCATCGCTGAAATCTCCTGAGGAGTGTACAGCCTGCCGTCTATGTCGACCCTCGGCGTATTGTTCTCGCCGCGGACAACCTTGTACGGCATCCTTTCCACTTCTTTGGTCACCTGGTCGTAAGTCTCGCCCATGAACCTTTTGATAGAAAATACCGTCTTGTGAGGGTTGGTAATGGCCTGCCTCTTCGCAGGATTACCGATCTTCCTTTCACCGCCTTCCGTGAAGGCTACTACAGAAGGCGTCGTCCTCTGGCCTTCGTTGTTTATGATAACCGTAGGCTCGTTGCCTTCCATGACTGCCACGCATGAATTCGTGGTTCCCAAGTCAATACCAATGATTTTTCCCATAATATGTTTCTCCTTATTTTATTTTCAATTTAAAACCCTGTCGTCCGGCGGATCCTGACATCCTTTCCGGAGGACGACAGGCTATAATCTAATCCCGTGCCATTTTCTGAAAAAGCTGAAAATCTGACAAAATGTCAGTGCCGACATTTATTGCAGGTACTGTTTGGAAATGTCCGATTCCGGCTTATATTTGTCGGAAAAATCTACAGATGCAATACAGGAGACTGACAGACGAAGAATACGCAGACGCCGCCGGGCGGATACTGTACGAGGACAACCATCTTCTTGTCGTCAACAAGAAAGCCGGTGAGATTGTCCAGGCCGACATGACCGAGGACGAGACTCTTACTTCCTTCTACAAATCCTTCATAGCCATGAGGGACGGGAAGGAGGGGAGTGTCTTCATCGGTGTGCCGCACAGACTGGACAGGCCTGTGAGCGGTATCACCATATTGGCAAGGACATCGAAGGCACTTGCAAGACTGAACGATATGTTCCGGGTCGGGGGCATCCATAAATATTATTGGGCGCTTGTTTGTTCCGCACCTCCGGAGGATTCCGCAAGGCTTTCCGGGTATATCTGGAGGAACGAGGCCAGGAACAAGTCCTATATGTGCAGGCCCGGTTCGCTCCGCCAGGATGCCAAGTTCGCCGAACTCGAATACAGGCTGCTGGGCCGGACCGACAGATACTGGCTGCTTGAGGTTCGGCTTCTTACAGGACGCCACCATCAGATAAGATGCCAGCTTTCCGACATCGGGTGTGTAATCAAAGGGGACCTGAAATACGGGGCCCCGAGATCCAATCCGGACGGAGGCATAAGCCTGCATTCCCGCAGGGTGGAATTCGTACATCCGGTAAGGAAGACCGGGATGCTTATAACGGCACCGTTGCCAGGGTCCTGGCCTGATTGCGGAATTTTCGGGGACGGGACGGATGAGGTACAGCCGCCTACTGATCCCAGGTAGAGTACGGAGACATCGTGAGCATTGAATTATAGTAGCGGCGGTCTCCGGTGACTTCTTCTCCGAGCCATTCCGGACGGCTGAAAGCCTCGTCTTCGGACGAAAGCTCGATTTCGGCCACGACAAGACCGGAATTCTCTCCGTAGAACTCATCCACCTCGAACACTTTGCCGTCATACGGCACCATATACCTTGTCTTGTCGATTATGCCGCTCTGGCACAGCAGGAACAGTTCCTTGGCGTCGGATACGGAAATCTCCTTTTCCCATTCATACCGGCTCATCCCTTTGGCGTCACCCGGCCCCTTTATGGTCAGGAACGCCTTGTCATCCCACAGCCTCACCCTTACCGTACGGCCATGATCTCGGCATATGTACCCCTGGGTGAGCCGGTGGCTTTCCGTAGCCTCGGCCTTGTATGTCCCGTCTTTTACGAGAAACTTGCGCTCTGTCTCTATATGCATATCCGGTAACAGTTACATGAGATATCCTGACATATCCCTCCCTTCAGCCAGCCCTTTACGTATTTCCGTGGAAGATATGTTGACAAGGGGGGCTCCGGCCAGCCTTACCCTACACGGCAGGCGGTCTTTTTCCAGTTCCTTTTCCAGTTCCATTTTCAGGGCAGCGGCATCGAATCCGTCCCGGGGAAAGACGACGATGCCGTATTCGGACAGTATCTTCCTGTAATCTTTCCAGTTGTGCAGGTTGGCAAGGTTGTCGGCCCCGACCACGAGTGTGAAACTGTTCCAAGGCTCCCTTGCCTTCAGGGCATCGAGGGTCCTGACAGTGTATTGCGGAGCGGGCATCCCGAGTTCGATGTCATCAACCTTGGCCTTCAGGCCATACTTCCCTACAGCCTCGCAGGCCGCCTCGTAGCGGGCCTGTGCACTGTCTGCACTTACGCTTGTCTTCAAAGGGTTCTTTGGGGAGACTATCAGGTATACGCAGTCGAAGTCCATCTTTTCCGTCAGATAGGATATTATGGCCTTGTGGCCTATGTGCAGGGGGTTGAATGTCCCCGAGTAGACCGCCACCTTCATTTCCGTACAGGCCGTATACCCTTGCCGATGAAATCTTCCACGATCTGTTCGGCTTCGGCGTATGCGGTCTCAAGATCGTCGTTTATGAGTTCGTAGTCGAATTTTTCCGCATAGGTCATTTCTTCGGCTGCCTTGGCCACTCTTTTTTCAATGGCTTCGGCGCTGTCGGTGCCCCGCTTCACGAGCCTTCGTCTCAGTTCCTCTGCCGAACTGGTGCGGATGAACACTGACAGGGCCTTGTCCCCGAATATATGCTTGAGGTTCACCCCGCCTTTCACGTCTATGTCGAAAATAATCACATGGCCCTTGGCCCATATCCTTTCTACCTCGGATTTGAGCGTACCGTAGAACGAGCCGGGATAGACCTCCTCATATTCGATGAACCTGCCTTCCCCGATCATCTTCCTGAATTCCTCTTCCGAAAAGAAGTAATATTCCTTTCCGTCCTGTTCGCTGCCTCTCGGAGCCCTGGATGTAGCCGAGACCGAGAATTCAAGTTCGGGATGACGGCCGAGGATATAGTTGACGATTGTGCTTTTGCCGGACCCGGAGGGTGCCGAAAATATGATTACCTTATTTTCCATAATCTTTTTTAATTCTGCAAAATTAATTATTTTTGCGAGGATTTGGGAAAAACGGGGTCTTTTTCTTGCCGCGCGCAGGATGACGGTCCCGGAAGAACGGAAATTATTTCTTTAATAATATTAAGGTTATGGTATCTTACAAGACTCTGGGCTTGGTCAACACCAAAGAGATGTTTGCCAAAGCCATCGATGGGGGTTATGCTATCCCTGCATTCAATTTCAACAATATGGAGCAGCTCCAGGCTATCATCCAGGCTGCTGCCGAAACAAAATCCCCTGTGATCCTCCAGGTGTCCAAGGGAGCGCGCAACTATGCCAACCAGACTCTTCTCCGCTATATGGCTGAAGGAGCAGTCGAATATGCAAAGGAACTCGGATGGGAACATCCTCAGATTGTCCTCCACCTCGATCACGGCGACTCTTTCGAGCTCTGCAAGAGCTGTGTCGACATGGGATTCTCTTCAGTCATGATCGACGGTTCGCATCTTCCATACGATGAGAATGTCGCTCTTACAAAGAAAGTGGTAGAGTATGCACACCAGTTCGATGTGACCGTAGAGGGCGAACTCGGTGTCCTTGCAGGCGTAGAGGATGAGGTGCAGGCCGAGCATCACACTTATACAAGGCCTGAGGAAGTGGTTGACTTCACTACCAAGACAGGCTGCGACTCGCTCGCGATTTCCATCGGAACTTCACACGGTGCATACAAGTTCAAACCGGAACAGTGCACCCTTGACCCTAAGACGGGCCGTCTGGTTCCTCCGCCACTCGCTTTCGATGTGCTCGACGGTGTGATGAAGGAGCTTCCGGGCTTCCCTATCGTGCTCCATGGTTCTTCATCCGTGCCTCAGGAGTATGTGGACATGATCAACAAGTACGGCGGAAACCTCGAGGCTGCCATCGGTATTCCGGAGGAGGAACTCCGCAAGGCTGCCAAGTCCGCTGTCTGCAAGATTAATATTGACTCCGATTCCCGTCTCGCCATGACGGCTGCCATCCGCAAGGTGTTTGCAGAGAAGCCGGCCGAGTTCGACCCGCGCAAATACCTCGGTCCTGCCCGCGACGAGATGAAGAAGCTCTACGAGCACAAGATCATCAATGTGCTCGGATCGGACGGGAAAGCTGAATAGAAGACAGTAATATTTCAGGATGTGTGGCCCGAAAGCAAGACGGTCCTGTAGGGATCCGTCAGCCTTCCGGGCCACATTTGTAAGAACATATATGGTTACTTGTGAAGAACTGGAAAATATAGCCGGGAGGGTCGTGGCTACCGGTGAAGGCATTTCGGAAGAAGAGGCGCTGTCACTGGCGGTCGCTCCGTCCGCAGCGCTGGAAGAGGCTGCTGCGAGGGTCACCATGTCCTGTGCATCGAAGGTCTTCGACACGTGTTCGATCATCAATGCGAAGTCAGGAAGATGTCCGGAAGACTGCAAGTGGTGCGCCCAGTCCGCCCATCACCGTTCCAGGGTCAGTGAATACCCTCTTGTGGACACGTCCAGGCTTGTCGAGGCCGCACGTTACAGCAGTGAGAAGGGGATCAGGCGTTTTTCGATAGTCACCAGCGGACGTCGACTGACGGACTCCGAGGTGGAACGGATATGCGCTTCAGTACGGGAGGTGCTGTCCGTAGTGGACATAAGCCTGTGCATTTCAGCCGGCCTGCTTTCCGGAAAAGCGATGGAGGCGCTGGCCGAGGCCGGTATCACAAGATATCATTGCAACCTTGAGACAGCTCCCTCTTATTTCGGGAAACTTTGTACCACCCATACTACCGGAGACAAGATCATGACGCTCGACGCTGCGAGGAAGGCCGGACTTGAGATATGCAGCGGAGGAATCATAGGTATGGGCGAAAGTATGGAGCAGCGCATAGAACTGGCACTTACGCTGAGAGACCTCGGAGTAAAGTCCGTGCCTTTGAATATCCTGGCCCCGATTGCAGGGACTCCGCTGGAGAAACAGGCCCTTATAAGCGAGGAGGAGATACTGAAGACTGTCGCGATATTCCGGCTTATCCTGCCGGATGCCGCCCTGAGATTTGCCGGAGGCCGGGCCAGACTCTCCGAAGAGATCGTGATGAAGGCTTACCGCATAGGTGTCAATGCGGCGATAATGGGGGATATGCTTACTACTGCTGGGGCTGACATCGATACGGATATGTCCCGGATCAGAAGTGCCGGATATATGCTGTAACTTTACAGGCGGAACGGGACCGGAGATGTGAACGTGAGTGTCTCGCCGGTCCTCGGATGCCTGAATGCCAGCAGAAAGGCGTGCAGCGCGAGCCGTCCGAACGGGTTGCTGCGTGCTCCGTATTTCCTGTCTCCGGCTATTGGGTGGCCCGCCGCGGCGAACTGTACCCTTATCTGGTTTTTCCGTCCTGTTTCCAGTTCAATTTCTGTCAGGGCCAGCCCGTTCTCCTGTCTGATAACCTTATAGCGGGTTATGGCCTTCTTTCCGCCGTTGTCTCTTGTGGATGAGCTCATCTTCAGGGATCTTGGGTTTTCCTTGAGCCATGATACGATGCTTCCTTCCATGTCCTTGAAGCTGTTTTCCGCGACAGCCGCGTATTTCCTCGCCACGATGCATTCGTTCCAGTGTTCCTGCATCGCCATCTTCGTCTGCTCGTCTTTTGCGAACACAAGCAGCCCAGACGTATCCCTGTCGAGCCTGTGGACGATGAATATGCGCCCTTGCCATGTCTGATGCGCATAGTCAGTCAGGATTGAGTATGCAGTGGCTTCTCCTGTCTGTCCGGTGGATATGGAAGGCAGGCCGTTCCTCTTGTCGGCTACTATCAGCCACTGGTCTTCATATATGATTTTAATATCCTTGCAGGAAAGGGCCCGTGGCTTTTTCCCGTGGAGTACGCATATCCTGTCACCGGCTTCCAGAGGAAAGTCGAATGCTGTCCGTGCCTTTCCGTTGACTTCGACCATCGAGTGGGCGAGGAGTGACTTTATCTTTGTCCTGCTTTGCGGCGCAAGTGCCGCGCAAAGATATTCCAGCAGGGGTGAGGCATATTTGACGATGATTTCCATTATTGTTGCAGTTTTCCGGCAGGGGCATTTTTTCATGCGTTTCTCGAATCTGAAGTATTCATTGTGGACCTGTATCCTGAACTGTTCCGCAATGGCAATGGAAAACACTTTCCTGACATCTTCCAGGAAATCGTGGAGGTCCTGTGCGTCCAATGGTTTCAGTGAGATGTTCATCGCTTGTCCGATAAGGTTGTCTTTTTACAAAGTCCCGGTAAAGATGGCAAAATAATCCGATGTATACAAGCGGCGCGGATTATGACTATTCCTGGTCCGGCCCCGTTATAAAACAAAGAATCCTGAAGTCCGGAGACTTCAGGATTCTTTGTTTTGCCCTTTCAGGCTGTGGGAGCTGAGGGAGTCGAACCCCCGACCCTCTGCTTGTAAGGCAGACGCTCTGAACCAACTGAGCTAAGCTC
>CALVDQ010000004.1 GCA_944326325.1 uncultured Bacteroidales bacterium | reverse complement strand
TTTTCGTTTTCGGGATTGCAAAGGTACGCTTTTTTTCTTTCCCTCCAAATTTTTTCCCTACTTTTTTTGTAGTTTTTCGTCGATTTTCGTCAGCCGCCCGCTATAGCTTATCGGCTGCCTGTTCGAAGAAATCACTGAAATACTGGCACTTCCATCGGGAAAGACCGTAAGATGAAATTTCACATGATCTTCGCCGCTATCAGCAGAAAAACTTATTTCCTTCCGCCCGTTCCGTCCATCCCCGCATCCGTATTCCTTTATTCCGGCTTCAAACATCAGTCCGTTTCCGCCACCGTACGGGACAGAATAGGCCCGTCCGAAATACGGAAGCCGCGAGACCAGGCTGTCCTTCATGACAGTTATCGAATAGAGGTCATTCAGACTGATACCTCCATGGGACATAGGATACATCCAGTCCACCTCTACCTTATATACTGTATCGGCAACAGCCTCACTTACGGCTTTCCTGACCTCCGGATCATCTTCCGTGACAGATGAGGCATAAACACTTACCTGGCCGGACCATGCCACGGCAACCAAAACCGATACGGCAACCCTCCGGATTATATCAGCCGCAGCTGACCTTATCAATCTTAACCTTTCCATAAAGAATTCCCGATAATCTCAAAAAACGTTTAAAATTTCCTCAAAAATACTTTTTGGAATCTTACAGGTGTAAATTTACTGATTTGTCCGGCTAACCTTTTCAGAAATCCAGAAAATTTTTCCTCGGGTACACCGGAAAGGTCCGTAAAGGAATTTTTGGGAAAACTTCAATCAGCATCTGAAAACATACTCTAAAAAACGGGCCCGGAACAGGAAAACCTGCCCGGACCCGTAAAACAATACATTATTCAAACAACTACATCATTCCGCCCATTCCGCCGGCCGGCATTGCCGGAGCCGGTTCTTTTTCCGGGATATCAGTAATGGCACACTCTGTAGTAAGGAACATTCCGGCCACTGAAGCGGCGTTCTCAAGAGCCACACGTGCGACCTTGGTAGGGTCAATGACACCGGCCTCAAACATATTCACATACTCTTCGGTGCGGGCATTGTATCCGAAATCACCTTTTCCTTCCCTTATCTTCTGGATGATGACACTGCCTTCCACGCCTGCATTCTCGGCGATCTGACGGAGAGGCTCCTCGATGGCACGAGCCACGATATGGATACCTGTAGTCTCGTCTTCGTTGTCACCTTTCAGGCCTTTCAAGGCTTCGGCAGCACGGATATATGCGACACCGCCACCAGGGACTATTCCCTCTTCAACAGCGGCACGTGTAGCGCTCAACGCATCCTCGACCCTGTCTTTCTTCTCTTTCATCTCTACTTCGGTAGCCGCACCGACATAGAGTACGGCGACACCGCCCGCAAGCTTGCCAAGACGCTCCTGGAGCTTTTCACGATCATAATCGGAAGTTGTCGCAGCAATCTGCTTCCTGATGAGCTCTGCCCTTTCCTTGATGGCATCCTTATCGCCGCTACCGTTCACGATAGTAGTATTCTCCTTTGAGACGACAACCTTCTCTGCCTTTCCGAGCATATCCGGAGTGGTGTTCTCAAGTGTGAATCCCCTCTCCTCTGAAACTACGACTGCACCTGTAAGCGTGGCGATATCCTGAAGCATCTCCTTGCGGCGGTCACCGAAGCCGGGAGCTTTTACCGCAGCTATCTTCAATGTACCACGGAGCCTGTTGACTACCAATGTAGTAAGCGCTTCTCCATCAACATCTTCAGCTATAATGAGAAGTGATTTTCCTTCACGTGCGATAGGCTCGAGGATAGGAAGGAGATCCTTCATAGTGGATATCTTCTTGTCAGTGATAAGGATGAGAGGTTCTTCAAGGACCGCCTCCATCTTGTCTCCGTTAGTCATGAAATAAGGAGAGATGTAGCCCCTGTCGAACTGCATACCTTCCACAACCTTGACCTCGGTGTCAGTACCCTTGGCTTCCTCGACAGTGATCACGCCGTCCTTCTTCACCTTGGACATGGCATCTGCAATCAGTTTGCCGATATAGCTGTCGTTGTTGGCTGAAATGGTTCCGACCTGCTCGATCTTCGAATAGTCATCCCCGACTTCCTGGCTCTGTTCCTTGAGGCTCTCCACCACCTTGGCGACAGCCTTGTCAATGCCTTTCTTCAGGTCCATAGGATTGGCCCCTGCAGTGACATTCTTCAGGCCTACGTTTATGATAGCCTGGGCAAGAACGGTAGCTGTCGTCGTACCGTCACCGGCCTGGTCATTGGTCTTGGATGCAACTTCCTTCACCATCTGGGCCCCCATGTTGGCGAACCTGTCCTCAAGTTCTATCTCCTTGGCTACAGTGACACCGTCCTTGGTTACCTGAGGCGCACCGAATTTCTTGTCTATAACAACGTTACGTCCTTTAGGGCCGAGTGTGACCTTGACTGCATTAGCAAGGGCATCAGCGCCTTCTTTCATCTGGGCGCGGGCCTCAACATTGAATTTGATATCTTTTGCCATAATCTTGTTCTCCTTGTTTATCCATTAATATTATAGAGTAGCCAGAATGTCGGACTGCTTCATGATAAGATAATTCTTGCCGTCCACCGTAATCTCCGTACCGGCATATTTTCCATAGAGGACCGAATCTCCGACTTTCACCTCCATAGGCTCGTCCTTTTTGCCCGGCCCTACAGCAAGCACTGTCCCCTGCTGTGGTTTCTCTTTAGCCGTATCAGGAATATACAGTCCTGCCGCTGTTTTGGTCTCAGCCTCTTTCGGCTCAACCAATACTCTGTCTGCCAATGGTTTGATCATAACTTATAAATTTAAATACTTTATCTTTTATTCCGGAAGCCTCCTGATTCCCGAAAGATTCCGGCGGGCTTCCACACGTCTTGCGACGCTGTCGAGCCCCCTTCGGACAAAAGGAATGCCACGAAACAAAACTGACAAATTGTCACCGGGAATATGAATAATTGTCAGTGCCGGATCATCATTTGCAGCGTCAGCTTCAGAGATCCTTATGGGAGGTTTCCGAGGGATTTTCCGGATTTTCGAAAAAATCTTTGACAGTTTCTTTATATTTTTGCAGGATATTGACTGCCCGCAGTCAGATTATGTTGATTTATGGAAAAGACAAGAAAACTATATCCCTTGAAATTCCAGCCGATATTGTCGGAACGGACGTGGGGAAGCGAAAAGACCGGGATAGCGGACCTCGGAATCGAGGATTCGGTTGTGGCCGAAGGATGGCTCGAAGGCAACAGCATAGGGGAAATCATGGAGACCTACCTGGAAAAAGCCGTAGGGGAATACGTGTACAGCTACTACGGAAGGCAGTTTCCGCTGCTTGTGAAATTCCTTGACATAAACGGGGAGATGCCGGTCTATGTCCATCCTGACGACGAGGTTGCAGGACAAAGGTACGACGCACTCGGAGGCAAAGAGCTGTGGTACATTGATGATGCGGGAGAAGATTCGGCGCTTTACATAGGGTTCAGCAGGGATATCCCGGCAGCAGAAGTATATGAAAAATGTCTCGACGGGTCAATAAAAGACGCGATGAATGTCATAAGGCCCAGAAAGGGAGATTTTCTGACGATAGACCCCGGGACTGTACACTCGGCTTCGGGGAAAGGACTGCGTATCATCGTGGTCAAGGAATCCTCGGACCTCCCGTTCAGACTTTACGACCGGGATGAGGACAGTGCGGCACTTGCAGACACCCACCTGGCGGAAGCCATGGATTTCATCAGCTACAGTAAATATGACACATCCGCAAAGATGAATGACGGCAGGCAAGGCTCAGGCGGACATGACGAGACGATGGAAAAGCTTGCGGAATGCCCTGAATTCAACGTGACGAAAATAAGACTGTCCGATCCGCTGCATATCTTTTCAGAAGAATCCGACAATTTCATCCTGCTTGTATGCATTGAAGGCGAAGCTTCCGTCCAGGTGCCAGGTACGGGTGCGGACGGGAAAAAGACGCTGGACAGCTGGTCCCTGAAATGTGGTGAGACTATGCTGGTCCCGGCAGACGTACAGGACCTGTATGTCGTACCTGTGGACAGGAACACGGTGCTTTTCGAGGCGGCGGCAGGGAAACGGGACGACAGGGATGAGTATATCAATCCGGACACGGAACCGTTTCTCGAAGGGGAGGACTACGAAGGTCTGGACGAAGAGACCGAAGGCAAGGTATCCGGCACAGTCTCCGGATATGAGAAGTTTTTCATGAAAAGGGGCCCGGGCAACTGAAACCGCCCGAGACCGGACCAATACGCTGATATTATGGAAGAAATAAGGATAGACAAATATCTCTGGGCCATAAGGGTCTACAAGACAAGGAGCGATGCCACGGATGCCTGCAAGGGAGGAAAAGTCAGGCTGAACGGGGCGGACGTAAAGCCGTCCAAGACAGTAAGGCCCGGCGATGTGTTATCGGCCCGCAAGGGGGCCGTTACCTACACTTACCGTGTGCTGGCCTTGATCGACAAGCGCCAGGGAGCGAAACTGGTACCGCAATATGCAGAGAACATCACTCCTCAGGAGGAACTCGACAAGCTGAAGTCTCCGGTGGAGACTTTTTTCCTCAAGCGGGACAGGGGAAGCGGAAGGCCTACGAAAAAAGAGAGAAGGCAGATGGATTCCCTTTGGGATTCACTGAATTTCGAAGTCCCGGACGATGTGGCAGAGAAATTCGCCGCAGATTTCGGGCTGGATGACGGGGACAGTTTCATGGATGACGAAGACTGACCCGTACGGACATGGACACACGTCACTCAGGAAAAGATATGGCATAACTGACAAGAATATGAAAAAAGCATTTTTTACAATTTCGGCCCTGCTTCTGGCAGGAAGCATCTATGCGGCTGAAGACGCTCCTTTGTGGATAAGGAAAAACTGTATTTCCCCTGACGGGAGCAGGATAGCCTTCTGCTATAAAGGGGACATCTATGTAGTCGGGAGCGAAGGAGGAAAGGCTGTACAGATAACCAGCAATCCGGCATATGACACCGACCCGATATGGACGCCGGACGGGAAGAGCATCGTCTTCCGTTCATACAGGGAAGACGACGGTGACATTTTCATCACTTCCGCCGAAGGCGGTACCCCAGAAAGGATTACCGGCTACCCTGGGGACGAGACCCCGATGGCAGTATTAGAGGACGGAAGGATAATCTTTTCTGCAGACATATCTCCAGACGAGAAATACGACGGGTTTCCCGGAAATGCCGGACAGCTCTATACCGTAGGCCAGGAAGGCGGGAGACCGCAATACATAACTGCGCTCCCAGTCTCGGCGATCAGCGTAAACAGGGACGGGACCGTCCTGTATGAAGACTGGAAGGGCTACGAGGACAATTTCAGGAAGCACCATACTTCTTCCGTGACCCGGGACATCTGGGTCTACAGACCAGGAGAAGGCCAGGCGGGCTTCGGCATTGACGGCAATGGTACGTTCGAGAAAATCTCCACCTTCAAGGGCGAGGACCGCAATCCGGTATTCGCAGCGGACGGAGACACATTCTATTATCTGAGCGAAAAGGACGGAAGCTTCAATATTTACAGAAGTTCGGTTTCCGATCCGGCCAGGACGGTACAGGTGACCCGTTTCGACACCCATCCCGTAAGATACATTTCCGTAGCCGGAAACGGGCTCATCTCGTTCTCCTACAACGGCGAACTTTACACGGTCATGGAGGGGCAGGAACCCGTAAAGGTTAAAATCAGCACAGTGTCGGACAATGCGGAACGGGACAATATCGTAAAATACTACTCAAACGGGGCGAGAGACATAGCCGTATCCCCTAACGGGAAAGAAGTCGCGATCATCCTGCGTGGTGACGTGTTCGTAACATCCGTAGAATACGGTACGACAAAACGCATCACCGACACACCGCAGCAGGAAAGGGACCTCAGTTTCTCGGCTGACGGAAAGACCCTGTACTACTCTTCGGAAAGGGACGGGCACTGGGGCATCTATGCGACCTCTCTCACCGGCAAGGATGAAAAATACTTTACCTACAGTGTGGAAACGGAGGAAAAGATGATAACGGATCCGGGCCAGACCTGTTTCCAGCCCCTGGTTTCCCCTGACGGGAAATGGATAGGTTTCCTGCGCGACCGGACAGAACTCGTGATAAAGAACCTGAAAACCGGCAAGGAGAAATCTCTCTTCAAGAATATCAACTACTCTTATGCCGACGGAGACCTGAGTTTCGAATGGGGTCCGGACAGCAGGCATATCCTGAGCGATTGGCAGGCAAACGGCGGATGGAACAACTCCGACATAGCCCTCATCGATACCGAGACCGGAGAAATCACCGACCTGACAGAAAGCGGGTATACCGACTGCAATTTCAGATGGGCCCTGGACGGGAAGGCGATGACCTGGATGTCCGACAGGGCAGGATACCGGAGTCACGGCAGCTGGGGTTCCGAGTATGACGTATATGCGATGTTCTTTGACGGGAAACAATTCTACAAGTTCACCAGGGACAAGGAAAGCGACGATATGGAAAAGCTTCTCGCCGATGAGAAGGAGACGGCCAAGGAAGAGAAGAAAGAGGAGAAGGATTCCGCAAAAGTCGACAAGAAAGTGGAAAAGCTGGAGCTGGACCTGGAGAACAGGGATGACAGGATAGTAAGGCTGACAAGGTTTTCCGGCAGGATGGGCGACCATTATATGGCACCGGACGGCAGCAAGCTGTACTATATGACACGACTGGAAAAAAGCTATGACCTGTGCGTGCTGGACATAAAGGAGAACAGCGTAAGCGTACTTGTACGCGGGCTGTCCGGCTCCATCTACCCAGCCAGGGACGGAAAATCATTCTATGTGCTGGGAGGAAGCGGAATCACGAAAGTGGACCTGCCTTCAGGTTCAAGGGAAAGCATATCTTTCTCGGGAATGTTCAACTACAGGCCGGAGGCGGAAAGGGAATACATTTTCGGCCACATATGGAAGCAGGTGTCCGAGAAATTCTATGACAAGGATATCCACGGTATCGACTGGGCAATGTACAGGGATGCTTACAGCCGCTTCCTGCCTCATATAAACAACAATTTCGATTTCCAGGAAATGCTTTCGGAACTTCTCGGAGAACTGAACGGTTCGCATACCGGTGCAAGATACTTCAGATATTCCCAGAAGAGCATGGGGAAGCTTGGCTTCATCCCGGACTACAGCTATGAAGGAGACGGACTGAGAATCGCGGAAGTACTCAAGGGAGGCCCTCTCTCCATAGTGGATCCCGGAATCAAGGCCGGCGACGTCATCGAAGCGATTGACGGCACTAAAATCACCGCCGGGACGGACTGGTTCCCGCTCCTGGAAAGGAAAGCCGGCAAGAAAGTGCTCGTCTCCGTCAAGAAAAAAGGCGGCAAAAGCGAGGACATCTATGTCGAGACGGCATACGGAGACTACCAGGAGATGTACCGGAGATGGGTGCAGAAGCGGGAAGAAACGGTGGAAAAGCTTTCAGGAGGCCGGATCGGCTATGTCCATGTCCAGGGAATGGACTCGGAAAGTTTCAGGGAAGTGTATTCCAAACTTCTCGGGAAATACAGGACTGCGGAAGCCGTGATCGTCGACACGAGGAACAACGGCGGAGGCTGGCTTCATGACGATCTTGCCACCTTGCTCGCAGGAAAGGCCTATATCAGGTTCGAACCGAGGGGACAGTACATCGGAACGGAACCTTACAGCAAATGGACAAAGCCGTCCTGCGTGCTCATCGGAGAAAACAACTATTCAGACGCCTGCGGATTCCCGTACGTATACAAGACCCTGGGAATAGGCAAACTGATAGGAGCACCTGTGCCTGGAACAATGACCGCCGTATGGTGGGAACAGCAGATCGACCCGACCATAGTATTCGGCATTCCTCAGGTCGGCGCTGTCGGGCTCAAGGAAGGCAGGTATCTTGAAAACATGCAGATAGAGCCTGATATCCTCGTTTACAATGATCCGGCTTCCGTCCTGAACGGAGAGGACAAGCAGCTCGAGGCGGCTGTAGAGGAGATGCTGAAGGAGATCGGGAAAAAACAGAGCACCAGCCAGCAGCAGGACTGAAAAAATTTTTCATTTTTCCTGCAACATTGCGGAACATGATTGCATCTATGTTGCAGGTTTAGGTTTTAGTACACGTTTAGACGTCGGCTCGGCAATACGGGTCGGCGTCTTTCATTCAAAAGCTGTTTGAATTTTTCTCAAAACAGCTTCTTATGGCGGCAGTCCAGGAAACCACACGGTACCCGATGTGGAATATATCGTAGGGAAAATTGTTTTCAAATGCAGGTAAAATAATAGTTTACAGCTGTCCGCGCCATGACTTAACGTAATTTTTACACTTTCTTTTGCGTTGTTCTCCATTAATCCTAATTTTGCAGGAACCTCATAAAAGAATGACATGACAATTGAGACCAATTCAGCTATTTCCGTGGACTGCGCAGTCTTCGGATTTGACGGAAAAAGACTGAAAGTCCTTCTTATAAAACGGAAATACCCGATTGACGACCTCTCTGCGGAGGATCTGAAGCTTCCAGGAGCAATGATCCTCGAGAACGAGACGCTGCCGGAAGCGGCTAACCGTGTCCTTGAGGAAAGCACCGGACTCAGCGAGATATATCTCAAGCAGACGAGCATATTTTCGGCTCCCGACAGAGTAAACGAAAAGGAAATGGACTGGATCTGCAAATTTCACGGGATCCGTACGAGAAGGGTGGTTACCGTCGGATATTATGCCCTCGTGAAACTGAACCAGGGCATAGTGAACTACACGACGAGAAAGGGGGCCACCTGGGTTGATGTGGATTCTATCAGAAGCCTTATCATGGACCATCTCGAGATACTTGCCGATGCATTGTCCGCCCTCCAGAAGGAAATCATCCATACGCCGATAGCCTTCGAACTGCTGCCGCGGAAATTCACAATACATCAGCTGCAGAGCCTCTTCGAGGCGGTACTGGGCATCAGCATAGACAACCGGAACTTCAGGAAAAAAATACTTTCCTCCGGCATAATCTCTCCCACAGGGGAATTCGAGAAGAATGTTTCACACAAGCCTGCACAATACTACCTGTTCAACAAGTCCGTCTTCAGGAAAGCGATGAAGGACAGATTCAGGCTGAATTTTATAAACAACTGGACGTATTAATGATGAAAAGTTTGGGAATAGACATCGGGTCTTCATCCGTAAAGGTATCGATGCTCGACATCGAGAGCGGGAAATGCGTGGCCTCGTCCACAAACCCGTCCGACGAAATGCCGATAAATGCGATTGAAAGCGGATGGGCGGAACAGGACCCTGAAATGTGGTGGAAATACGTGTGCGAGGGTATACGGAAAATCGGGGAAAAGCAC
Source organism: uncultured Bacteroidales bacterium (assembly GCA_944326325.1). Classification (GTDB taxonomy): domain Bacteria; phylum Bacteroidota; class Bacteroidia; order Bacteroidales; family UBA932; genus Cryptobacteroides. The sequence goes on along the minus strand of CALVDQ010000004.1, from coordinate 122,568 downwards.
CCTCTGTCGGACGTAAAATGCATCGGGATCACATACCAGATGCACGGTCTTGTCTGCATCGGGGAAAACGGGAGGCCGGTAAGGGACTCGATAATATGGTGCGATTCCAGAGCCGTCGGCATCGGACGGGAAGCCATGGAGAAAATAGGCAGGGAGAAATGTCTGGAGCATCTGCTAAACTCCCCCGGCAATTTCACCGCGTCAAAGCTCGCCTGGGTAATCCGGAATGAAAATGAGAATTTCGCAAGGACGGAAAAGGCCTTCCTTCCCGGAGATTATATAGCATACAGGCTGACTGGAGACATCCATACTACCGAGACCGGACTTTCCGAACAGATTCTATGGGATTTCAAGGAAGAGAAAAGGGCGGATTTCGTCGCTGACTATTACGGGATTCCGCACAGGATCATCCCCGACACCGTCCCGTCCATAGGGATACAGGCCGTAACGGATACCGCGACTGAAAAGCTCCTGGGGATTCCTGCCGGCACACCTGTCTCATACAGGGCGGGCGACCAGCCCAACAATGCATTTTCACTGAATGTCCTCGATGCCGGAGAAATTGCCGCCACAGGCGGCACGAGCGGGGTGGTCTACGGAGTGACCGATACGCCGGAAGCTGACAGGCTGTCCAGAGTCAACACATTTGTACACGTGAGCCACCGCAAGGAAGCTCCCCGGTACGGCATACTGTTGTGCATCAACGGCACCGGAATAATGAACGCCTGGGTGAGAAGAAACTTCGCACCATCTCTCGGCTATGACGGGATGAACAATATGGCCGCCGGAGTTCCGGCCGGATCGGACGGGGTCTGTGTACTGCCTTTCGGCAACGGGGCCGAAAGGGTGCTCGAGAACAGTTTCACCGGAGCTTCGATATCAGGGCTCGACCTCAACAGGCACAGCCTTGCACACGTACTCCGCGCCACGCAGGAAGGAATCGCCTTTTCATTCCGGTACGGCATCGACATAATGAAGGATATGGGGCTGAAACCGAACGTGATAAGAGCTGGAAAGGCCAATATGTTCCTCTCCCCTGTCTTCAGGAAGACGCTGTCGGATATCACCGGAGCGGAAATAGAGCTCTATGATACGGACGGCGCACTGGGAGCGGCCCGAGGGGCAGCCCTCGGAGCCGGCCTGTACAGGAACCGGGAAGAGACGTTCGCCGGACTGGAGAAATCAGAGACCGTGGAACCGGACGTAAAAGACAGGCAGGTGCTGGAAGAAAGCTATCTTAAATGGAAGAAGGCTGTGGAAAGGCAGACGGATATCGCGGCTGCAGAAGCCTGACGCCCCTCCCCTATATGTTTCAGCAAGAACTCATAAATGAATCATAAATTAAAAAGATCATGGCAACAAAAGAATTTTTTCCGGAAATAGGCAAGATCCCTTTCGAAGGGACTGCATCAAAGAATCCAATGGCATTCCATTACTATGAACCTGAAAGGACCGTACATGGGAAGAAGATGAAAGACTGGTTCAGGTTCTCCATGGCATGGTGGCATACCCTCTGCGCGGAAGGTACGGACCAGTTCGGAGGCGGTACGAAAGTGTTCCCGTGGAATGAAGGCGCTACTGCCCTCGAAAGGGCCAAGGCCAAGATGGATGCAGGCTTCGAGATTATGCAGAAACTCGGGATCGGCTACTACTGCTTCCACGATGTGGACCTCATAGACCCTAGCGATGACCCTGCGGAATATGAGAAAAACCTGAAGGATATCGTGGCTTATGCCAAACAGAAACAGGCAGAGACCGGAATCAGGCTGCTCTGGGGCACGGCCAACGTCTTCGGCCACGCGAGATACATGAACGGAGCGGCGACCAATCCGTATTTCCCTGCTGCGGCAAGGGCAATGCTCCAGATAAAGAACTCCATCGATGCCACCATCGAGCTCGGCGGTGAAAATTACGTGTTCTGGGGAGGAAGGGAAGGCTATATGTCCCTGTTGAACACCGACATGAAAAGGGAGAAGGCACATCTTGCCACAATGCTCAGGATGGCCAGGGACTATGCCCGTTCAAAAGGGTTCAAGGGTAACTTCCTCATTGAGCCCAAACCTATGGAGCCGATGAAACACCAGTATGACGTGGACACCGAGACCGTAATCGGATTCCTCCGCGCAAACGGGCTGGACAAGGATTTCAAGGTCAATATCGAAGTGAACCACGCCACCCTCGCAGGCCACACATTCGAGCACGAGCTCCAGTGCGCCATTGATGCAGGGATGCTCGGATCCATAGACGCCAACAGGGGTGACTACCAGAACGGATGGGATACAGACCAGTTCCCTGTCGACATTTACGAACTCGTACAGGCCATGATGGTGATTGTACGCGGCGGAGGCTTTATGGGAGGAGGCACGAACTTCGATGCCAAGACAAGAAGGAATTCCACCGATCTCAAAGACATCTTCATCGCGCACATTTCCGGTATGGACAACATGGCCCGTGCATTGCTGATAGCTGCAGACATCCTCGAGAACTCCGATTATGAGAAGATGCTCAGCGACAGGTACTCATCCTATGACTCCGGAGAGGGCAAGAGATTCGAGGAAGGGAAGATGACCCTTGAAGAAGCCGCGGATTTCGCACGCACGCACGGAGAGCCGGAAATGATAAGCGGCCGTCAGGAACTCTACGAAGCTATTGTCAGCCTTTACATCAGATAATCCGGCATGGACAGGAACGGACAGAACAGAGCCTATCTGTTTTCAATAGTGCTCATCGCAATCATCGGAGGCCTGCTCTTCGGGTATGACACGGCTGTCATATCCGGGGCCGAGCAGGCCCTCGATACGTTTTTCAGAGGAGCCTCGGATTTCACCTATACGAAACTCCTGCACGGCTTCACGGCATCGAGCGCATTGCTCGGCTGTATCATAGGAGGGGCGATATCCGGCGTTCTCTCCGCGTCTCTCGGCAGGAAGAAATCCCTGCTGATAGCCGGTGTGCTGCTCTTCGTCTCGGCCATAGGTTCCTGGTGTCCGGAAAGCGGGCTGCTCCCTTACGGTGAACCGTCCCTGAAACTTCTCGTGGCATTCAACATCTACAGGATAATCGGAGGTATCGGTGTCGGACTCGCTTCGGCCATCTGCCCGATGTACATATCCGAGATTTCGCCGGCGAATATCCGCGGCACACTTGTGTCATGCAACCAGTTTGCCATCATATTCGGAATGCTGGTGGTTTACTTCGTGAACTACCTGATACGCAACAATCTGGCAGACACCCAGGAAGGTATACAGGCAGCGATGGTCGAGATCGGCTGGCGCAGGATGTTCCTCAGCGAAGCGTTCCCGGCAGGGGCGTTCTTCCTGCTGGTATTCCTGGTACCGGAGACCCCGAGATACCTGGTTATGAAGGGTAAAGATACCGAAGCCCTGAAGATACTCTCGAGAATAAACGGAGCCGAAGAAGGTTCCAGGGTTCTTGCCGAAATCAAGGACAACATCATAGAGAAGAAAGAAAGGCTTCTCGCCTACGGGGCAGGAGTAATCGTCATCGGTGCGCTCCTGTCGTTCTTCCAGCAGGCCATCGGCATCAACGTGGTGCTCTACTATGCACCGAGGATATTCGAGAATCTCGGTGCGAGCGGGGACGCTTCCATGATGCAGACAATCGTGATGGGCGTAGTGAACATCATATTCACCCTCGTGGCTATCTTTACGGTGGACAAATTCGGAAGGAAGCCGCTGCTGATAATCGGTTCGGCCGGCATGATGATAGGGATGCTAGCGCTCTCGGTATTCTCGTTCTGCAACCTCATCGGCATCGGGGCCCTGGTATTCATCATCATCTACACGGCATCATTCATGATGTCCTGGGGACCGATATGCTGGGTGCTCATATCCGAGATATTCCCGAATACGATAAGGTCGCAGGCAGTGGCGATAGCCGTAGCGGTTCAGTGGGTGGCGAATTTCCTGGTTTCATCCACATTCCCGACACTGAGCGCATGGAGCGTCGGCGGCACCTATATGATTTATGCTGTCATGTCGCTGCTTTCGGCTGTCTTCGTATGGAAGTTCGTACCTGAAACCAAAGGCAAGACACTCGAAGATATGTCGGCGCTCTGGAAAAGGCGCTGACGCCACGGCAAGCCGGTCCCGAGGATGGACCATCCTCTACATCTCGAGACGGACATTGTCAAGCCAAAGGACATTGCCCACTCCCCCGTAGAAAGCAGGGCCGGAACTGGCAAGAAAATTTATTACCAGATAGTTAGGCTGGGCGGACTCGTCTGCCCAGCCTTCTTCTTGTACCATGACTTTCCTGCCTTTGCTGTTATAGCACCAGAATGCTGTTGCGGGATCATTCTTCAGACCCATATAATCGCGGTAGAACGGTTCGGACGTGATATCACCGTAGGCGACATCGAGACGGAAGCCGTTCACCCACTCGGGTACATTCTCCTCTATCTGCCGGATTGCAGACCCCACCCTTAGGGCATGTATATTGCCGTCTTCGTCTTCCCAGCGCTTCTGGAGCACCACATATACTATAGGATAATCCGGATAGCCCATCTCTTTCATGGGAGAAAAACCTGTTCCCCTTATCACCTCATGGCCGACATCCGCCTTGTAGTCGAATATGACGGCTTCCGGACGTCCGTCGAACGGCACACCGTATATGACCTTGGCCATCGGAGACTTGGTATCCCGGATAGGTTCATCTATCTTGCCGACAAATACGGCGCCCTGACAGGTGACGTCCATGTCTATCATGCCCAGAACCCGTACGGACTCGATATGGGTTTCCAGCCTGGCACAGAAACCGTCCCCGCGTTTCTCCGGATAGACGGTATTGTTGGTCTTGGTAACGCCTGCTACAACCGCAAGCACATTGTTTGTCCGCCAGAGATAGCCATCCGGCGCGACGAACGGTTCCTTGGTGCGGGTAATCTCCTGGTCTCCGTAGAACTCGAAAAGATGCTTGATGTTTCCGCCGATTATCCCTGATTCCTTGATTTCCCGGACGGACCACCGGTCGAATGTGCCGTAGGAAGCGATGGCATCCGCTGTTTCTTCCGAAGTTGATACCGGCAATGCGGACTCTCCAGCGCCCTGTGACGGCTTCTCACCCTGTGCATAGGCAAGAAACGGAATGACGGAAGATGAAACGACGGTCAAGAAAAAAATTATTGCTCGTCTCATAAAAAATGCTTAAATATGCAGTTTGTTGTCTTATTGTCTACGTCTCCTGTGGACAAAGGTAATACTTTTTTTATTATGAGAAATCTATTGTTGAAATTTATACTTGCGACAATGGCTGCGGCAGCCCTGCTCCAGGCCGGAAACAGCCATGCGGCCCCGGCGGCGAAAACGGGGTTCTTCCTGTACCAGCCCGACGGTACGGCTGTGAAAGCAATGCTGAAAGGCGACGAATACATGAAGATCCTCACGACAGCCGACGGATACACCATAAAGCAAGGGGAAGACAAATGGTATTACTATGCTTTCTACGAAGACGACGGTTCCCTGACCATGAGCGGCTACAAGGCCGGGCAGGACGCACCTGCGGACATAAAGGCAAGAAGCCGGAACATCCCGTATGCGGCACTTGCGGAAGCTGCCGCGGAAAAAAGGGCACTGCGGTCCCCGGAAGATCCGGAAAAGGAAAGCCTCCTTGCAAGGACCAAGGCTGCGAGAGGTCTCGCGACCAGGAGCAGCGGGACAGTAACGGAAAAGCACGGGATAGTGATTCTTGCGCAATTCCAGGACCTGAGTTTCCAGGAGGGACACACGAGGGACGCCTTTGTACGGATGCTGACCCAGGAAGGCTATAGCCGCAACGGGGCTACAGGCTCTGCAATCGACTATTTCAACGAACAGTTCTCCGGACAGTTCACTTTCTCATTCGATGTAAGCGAGATCGTGACCCTCCCGAACAACTGTGCGTATTACGGGGGGAATGACAGCCACAATGATGATTCCGCTCCCGCAAAGATGATAGAAGACGCCTGCAGGCTTGCAGACTCGCAGATCGACTTTTCGAAATACGATGATGACGGAGACGGGGAAGTTGACAATGTCTTCGTTTTCTTTGCCGGAGGGGATGAAGCCGAAGGTGCCGGAGACGACAGGATCTGGTCACACGCATGGTATCTGTGGGACGGGGCCAGGATCAGCCTGACACTGGACGGCAAGAGGATCAACAGGTACGCCTGTACGGCGGAACTCCACAGGAGCGGCTACAACAGCTATGTCCTCGCCGGCATCGGGACCTTCTGCCACGAATTCAGCCATACCCTGGGCCTGATGGACTACTACGACACTGACTATGAGCAGAGCGGAGGCCAGTCCGACGCCATGTGGGGCAGTACGGCCCTGATGGACTCAGGCAACCAGAACAACGACGGGAACACCCCTCCGAACCTCAACGCAGTGGACCATGACGCCCTCGGAATCTCGGAGCCGGTCATACTTTCCGCCGGCACACATACCCTGACACCAATAGACGTCGACGGGACATACTACAGGATGGATACCGACAAGGAAAATGAGTACTTTCTCTTCGAATGTCGCCGGACTGAAGGATGGGACAGGTATATCGGCGGAAGCGGACTGCTCATATACCATATCGACAAGTCCGACAACAACGCCGGATATTCCGGGACTTCCGGCAACAACATCAGTGCACAGAGAAGATGGGCCAATAATGAGATAAACTGCAACCCGGCCCACCAATGCGCCGATCTGATCGAAGCATACCCGAACGCAGGAAGCGTGTCCCAGGTATTCTTCCCGTACGTTACAAGCTCGGCGAGCTATGACTCGTTCACCCCGAACACGACCCCTGCCTTCACATTCTGGAGCGGGGAGAGTTCATCGCTTGCCATCACCGGCATAGAGAAAGCCGGAGACAACATAGTCATCACCGTAAGCGAATCAGGGAGTGCCCCTGAGCCGGTAAATGTGACAAACAACATTTTTCAGGATGCAGTCATCATCAACTGGGATGCCTCCGATGCGGAATATGACGGGAAAGGCTATGTAAAATGGACATCCAGTTCCTCCGGTGAAGAAGGACAGACAATCGAAGTCGAGCCTTATGCCGACGGAAGATATGCTGCCGTAATAGAAGGCCTTGTCCCGAGAACCCCGTACAAGGCGGAGATCTATTTCCTTGAAGGCGGTGTAAAAAGTGAGGTTTACTATTCCAATTTCACTACCAAGTCCCCGAAAGACTACAACTATCCGTTCATCTATCTCTACAATGTCGAGAAGAACAGAAACGGCACATATCCTTCCGGCACCAAATTTCCGTTGAGGCTCTACAATGCCTACGATGCGGAACACATTGAATGGTTCTACAACGGGACGAGCGTCACGGTAGCCGGAGACGGATACTTCACGCCCAAGAATTCAGGTGAGATGAAAGCAGTGATATACTATCCGGACGGATCGAAATCCATAGTCTCCAGAAAGATTACCATAGAATAACGGCAGGTCATGAAAAATACGGGAATACTGATATATTTGCTCCCGCTGGTCCTGATGGCCGGCGGATGCGGGACAAAATTCACAAGTGTGGAACTTAACGAGGAAAAGGATATGGGGCTTTTCATAAAAGGGGCCGATATCCTGAGATTCGATGAGGACGTCCACCAGAGCGGATACAACGAACAAAAAAACGCATTCTGGGTCACAGACAACAGTATGGCCAACTATTTCATCCTGGAATGTGACGCTTACCCGGCCCTCGGGTCCACGGTCAGCGGCAATCTCGTGTACACGACCGCCGACGATACGAAGACAAAATCAGGTATCAGTCTTGAAGTCACGAAATATGACGAACAGAGCGGGAAGATATGGCTCTGGAACCAGTCCGGACGTATCGGCATTGTGGTGAAGTTTTGCAAAGAACCATAATATTTCTAAATTTGCGCGCGGAAAACGATTAATACAAGAATACAGATCATGAGAAAGAAAATTGTTGCCGGCAACTGGAAAATGAACACAACCGTTGCCGAAGGCGTGGAACTCGCCAAAGCAGTAGCAGCCAGATCTTCCGAAGTTCCGGCTTCGGTCAAACTGATCATCGCCCCTCCGTTTACCCACCTTGTTCCGGTAGGAGAAGCCATAAAAGGGACAGGTATCGGGCTGTCCGCCCAGAACTGCGCTGACAAGGAGAAAGGTGCATACACCGGAGAAGTGGCTGCGGACATGCTTGTTTCTGCAGGATGCGGATACACCATCCTCGGACATTCCGAAAGAAGACAGTACTACGGCGAAACGGACGCCAAGCTCGTTGAAAAGGTGAAGATAGCCACTGCACACGGTCTCTCCCCTATTTTCTGCGTGGGAGAAAACCTTGATGAAAGGGAAGCCGGACGTCATTTCGAAGTGGTTACAGAGCAGGTCAAGAACGTGCTTTATACCCTTTCCGCCGAAGATATGGCGAAAGTTATCATAGCCTACGAACCGGTATGGGCAATAGGCACAGGCAAGACTGCCACGGCAGAGCAGGCTCAGGAAATCCACGCCTGCATCAGGAAGGTCGTAGCAGACAAGTTCGGCGACCTTGCCGGGGAGATCACGATCCTCTACGGCGGAAGCTGCAAGCCATCCAATGCCAAAGAGCTGTTCGCCTGCCCTGACATCGACGGAGGCCTCATCGGAGGCGCCGCACTCAAGGCTGACGACTTCATAGCCATCGCACTGTCCTTCTGACCGTGACACAGGATATAACTTATCGAGGGGTTGTGCCGGAATCCAGTTTCCGGCCCAGCCCCTTTCCTGTAACAGGAAAATGAAACCATATAAAAGACATTTGGGAAAATATGAAAAACATTTTTATGGCAATCGGAGCATTCGTGATGCTTGCCTCATCATGTGCGCAAGAGTCCGGAAGCGACATGCAGGCAAGAGCAGATGAATATGCCGTCGTGGAAATGAATTCACCTCTCATGGAAGGGCTAGACAGCAGGGACAGACAGGTCCTGGATCTTCTGAGGATGGCGGCAGACATTATGGATAACCTTTTCTGGCAACAGACCTTCGGAGACAGGAAAGACATGGATACCCTCGGAGACAAGGCGATGAAAGAGTTCGCCATGATAAACTACGGACCTTGGGACAGACTTGAGGACAACTCGCCGTTCGTTCCGGGATACGGAGAAAAGCCGCTCGGAGCCAACTATTACCCTGCAGACATGACGACAGAGGAATGGGAAGCATTCGCAGACCCGGATAAAACCAGTCCATACACCGTCATAAGACGGGACGAAGACGGAAACCTGAAATGCGTATGGTATCGGGACGAATACCGGAAAGAGCTGGAACTCGTATGCAGCTACCTTGAAGAAGCAGCTGCCATTACGGGAAACGACGGACTCAGGAACTATCTCACGAAAAGGGCGGAAGCCTTCCGCACGGATGAGTATTTCGAGAGCGACCTCGCATGGATGGACATGAAGGACAGCAAGATAGATGTTGTAATAGGGCCTATCGAGAACTACGATGACAAGCTGAACGAACTAAAGACATCGTACGAATGCTTCATTCTCCTGAAAGACGAAAAAAGAAGCAAGGATCTGGAAAAATATGTCTCCATGCTCCCGGAACTGCAGAAGATGCTGCCTTGCCCTGAAGAATACAAGACATTCGTTCCGGGAACATCTTCGGACCTCAACGTCTATGATGCTATCTATTATGCCGGAGACTGCAACTGCGGCAGCAAGACCATCGCCATAAACCTGCCTAATGATGACAGGGTACAGGCTCTGAAGGGAGCAAGAAGGCTCCAGCTGCACAACAGCATGAACGCAAAGTTCGACAAGATACTGCTGCCTATCGGCCGTCTCCTCGTTGAACCGGAGCAGCAGAAACACCTGCGGTCCGAAGCGTTCTTCTGGAACGTGACCTTCCATGAAGTGGCGCACGGGCTCGGTGTAAAGGAAACGGTAAACGGCAAAGGCAGCGTTGACGAAGCCATGGGCGCGGAGAAGACAACCTGGGAGGAAGCGAAGGCCGACATCCTCGGGCTGTTCATGGTATGCAAGCTTATAGACATGGAAGAAATCCCTCTCATAAGCAAGGAAGACGCCATCACTACCTTCATCGCAGGGCTGGTACGTTCCGTCCGTTTCGGTGCAGCTTCCTCACACGGCAAGGCCAACATGATGTGCTACAATTATATGAAGGAACAGGGAGCGTTCTCCCGCAACAAGGACGGACAATATCATATTGATTTCGGGAAGGCGCTCTCCGCAATAGATTCATGGGCGGCGCTGATCATCAGGACACAGGCCACCGGTGACGCCGGATACGCGAAAGAGTTCTCCACAAAATATGCCGTGGTACCGGAGGCTCTGAAGGCCGATATCGCCAATGTAAACTCGCACGGCATACCGCGCGACATAAAGTTTGACTTCGTTTGGTAAGACTATGAGGAGCTGAAAAAACGTGCAAATAAGAACCCCCGAAAGTCTTTTGTCCGACTTTCGGGGGTCATTGTTTACGGATCCGTCTTCCTGCCTTAAAACGGACAACGTTATTCCTGGACTGTTGAATCACCGGCCCCGCCGCCGACCTTCGGAGGCAGGATGGTTACAGTCAGTTCCTTGACGAGTTCGGAAGCATCGATATAGTTTTCATTTATACCGACAAAAGTTACAGTATATGTGCCCGGTTCACTAAAGGTATACTCATAGGAAGGGACATAATTCTGAAGATTCTTCACGACAACACCTTCATCCGGATTCACTACGGCAAATGACCTTGGCACAGAAAAAGCCCATCCGGTACAATAATACTGCAGGACATCGTAGTATCCCCCCACAAAGGCGATATCGTTGTTCGTATTGAATCTGATACAGCCGTTGTTGTTGCTGAGATTAGGGTTCTTGTTCACCATATACGGATCCACCCTGCTGTCATACATAAGCGTCTGGCCCATTATGGAATTAAGGGTATATGTCATTTCATCCGTACCCTCAATGTCGACCGTAATATCTCCATTGACCCAATATGTATCCAGGAACGTATGCGGATACGTTATTTCTCCCGTAGTCTCGTCTTCCGTCTCCTCAGGCTCCGGAGGACACCAGAAAAAAGCAAGACAGAAATTGTCAGCATAAGCCTCGAGACCATCGGTTCTGATCTGGTCGTAACTGCTGTTGTCAGCTGTCGGCTTATCGTATGGTATGCGCACCCAACCCTCCATACCGGCTTCATACATCGCCTGCACGCTTGCAATATCCGTAGGACCGTCATTACCCAACAGCCCGTCAAACTGATTCGTGTAATATATTTCAAGGGCATTCACCCTTGCAGAAGTCTGTCTGTGCTGGATTGAAAGGTCAAGTACCATGGAATTCACGTCTTCCTGACTTGCCTCGTACCTGTTCCTGAACTCATACTGATGTCCCTGCTCCCCACTGTAGAAAAGGAGGTTGTCAGGATTGCCGCTTATGTTGAAAAGCACAGGTTCTCCGGCGTAGTAGGTGTTGGACGGATCCAGAGTGACATTAAAGTCCACCTCCGAATATATATTCGCCTGCTCACATCCCGCCGAAAGAAGCAGGACGCTTAATATGCCGCCGATATATGTCGATATTCTGTCAATCATAACTATTCTCATTTTAGATAAAATCTGCTGCAAAATCTGGTTTCCTACCAGAGAGGATTCTGTACTAAATCAGCATTCACACCGAGCTCGATGGAAGGTATAGGCAGGACAATATGCCTTGCCTGTACGGCAGAAGCCGTGCTGGATGCCACACCGGCAGTATTGCCTGTTCCCCAGTCCGTATCCTGTGTATCCGGGATATATCCTTTCATGGCATCCACGAAAATACCCCACCTGATCAGGTCATACTTTCTCAGGGATTCGAAGCACAGTTCCCGACCTCTCTCATTGCGGACGAACTGACGGAATGCCTCCTGGGATGAATATTCGGAATAGTCACGGGTCTTGATACCGGCCCTGTCCCTGACCTTCTTCACCATATCATAAGCCCTCTGGGTAGGACCCTCATACTCGTTGGAAGCCTCGGCATACATCAGAAGGACATCGGAGTAGCGGAGAATCGGATAATTTATAGGAGTAAATGTTCCCCTGTCCCCCTTGACGCCTTCGTATATAGTCTCGCGACGATATTTTCCGCAATTCCGGACGCCTCTTGCTATGGTAGGTACATCAAAAGTCGTATTAGGGGATACCCTGTACGGAGTCTTGTCAATACCGCCCCTCCAGGTAGTCGTCACACCGCCAGCCGTGAAAGAACCGCCGGCATAATTGTACGGAGGCATATTCCAAGCCTGCCGGGCATCCCATCCTGCCGCCTCGTCATCCTGAAGTTCGTCTTCATCATCGGTTCTGTCCTCAGTCCAGTAAAGGTTCCACAGCTTCATCGAACCGTTATACTGCCCGTATGCGTAGTTGCAGTTCACCTCACCGTATGTTCCGACATCAGCCGTACTCTGAAGACCAATGAGATCGCCTATACGGCCATTGCTCCAGTTGTCCGAACTGGACCTGTTACCCATGAAATCGGCCTCCCACAAGGACTCATGAGGATCATAGACATCCTCAATCATGTTGATGAAGAACTGGGAATAGCTTGGGTTGAGATACAGGATATTTGAACCTTCCTCGCCTGCTTCAGTAATCACCATGTCGGCATAATCCCTTGCCTTGCCGAAATATTCATGTTTATATGAGTCGTTCCCGGAAACCGTCTCTCCAGCCATGAACAGATAGACTCTCGAGAGGATTCCGAGAATGGTATATCTGGTTATCCTTGACGGAGCATTAGTAAGCTCGGTATCCGCGAGGTCAAGGCAGGCTTCCATTTCAGAAGCGACCCACTGGAGCGCCTGAAGCTGCGGAGTTGCAGGACAATTCGTTTCATCCGTGCCGAGCTCCGTTACGGCTGTCTTCCTGACCGGGATATCCCCCCATGCCTGGGCAAGTATGAAATGATAGTACGCCCTCAGGAAGCGGGCCTCGTTATAATACTTGTGATCCTGGTCAAATTCGGAATTCTGCACGGCTTCCATGAATGCATTGGCATTGTTTACGCCTCTGTAGATCATCGTCCATGCCGAATAGATTTCAGGGGAACTGGCATCGTGCCTGTACCATACTGAGTAGTTGTTCGCCGTAGTCCTGTTATAATAGCAGAGATCATCGGTGTTGGACAACATAAGTGAATAATTGTTCCCGTAGAACTCCTCGCTGTTTATAACCCCGTAGACACCTGCCAGCCCATAGATGACTTCCTGCTCGGAATTATAAAAGTTCCCGTCTGTTATCACCTCAGGGTCGACATCAAGGAAATTGCAGGATACTACGGCAAGAGCCATCGGGACAGCCGCAAATATACTATATATCTTTTTCTTCATAATACCTCCAAATGTCAGAATGTGAATGATAGACCTGCAGTCAGCCCGAATGCCCTCGGGTATGCCGACCAGTCAAATCCTGGAGTAAGGACAGAGTTCCTTGTGGATACTTCGGGATCCGGACCGGAATAGTTGGTCCATGTCCAGATGTTATCCGCCGAAACATATACCCTCATCGTGTCGAAATGCATCTTTCTCAGCACCCTTCTTGGCAAGGTATAACCGATCGACACGTTCCTCAACTTCAGGAAAGAGCCATCTTCGATAACTCTCGATGAATATACGAACATACCCTCGGCCCGGACCCTCGGGATGTCACTTGTAGGATTGTCTACAGGATCGAACCTGTCGACATACGTTGCAAGCTGGTTGAGGTTTGACAGGGAACCGTTCTCGAAAATGAGTCTGTTGGCATTCAGGATATCATTACCGTAGCTCCACGAGAAAAATACGTTCACATCGAAACCGTAAAAATAGAATGAGTTGCCGAAACCTCCGGTATGAAGAGGCTGTCCGCATCCTATGATTGTACGGTCATTGTCATCCACAACACCGTCATGGTTAATATCCCTGTATTTTGGATCACCCGGCTGTATTTCGGACCTTGCAACGCTGGAAAGCGAGGCAACCCCGTCCTTGAGCGAGTTCCCGATGAAATCGTCCGCCTTGTAAGTACCCTCGTATATATACCCGTACATCATTCCGGAAGGTTTTCCTACCTGGGTTATATAAGGATACTGGCTGTTAAACTTGTTCTCCCACTGGACAGATGTAAGCAGGGAGTACTGGTTATTTGTCAGGGCAGTGACCTTGTTCCTGTTGAACGCAATATTGAACGAAGTCGTCCACTGGAAATTCTTCTTGTTGATATTCAGCGTCTCCAACGAGAACTCCCATCCTGAATTACGCATTGACCCTATGTTCATCATAGCTGAAGTATGGCCGGAAGATGAAGGCATGGTTGCCTGAAGCAAAAGGTCATACGTGTTCTTCATGTACCAGTCTGCCGTCAGCTTTATCCTGTCCCCCTCGAAGAAGCTCAGGTCGACACCGACATTCCACTGCTCCGTGGTCTCCCACTTCAGATTCGAGTTTCCGAGATTTGCCGGATAATAGCCGGACACTATCTCCCCGTTGAATACATAGTCCATTGAATCCGAACTTCCCGGAGAAGTCATTATCTGCGAATAGAAGTCATACGGTGTCGTTGTCCTGTTGTTACCTGTAAGTCCCCATGAAAGACGGAGTTTACCGTTCTTCAGCCAACTGCTGTTCTTCAGAAGTTCCTCCCTGTTGAAGTTCCAGGAAAGACCCATGGACGGGAAATAGCCCCACTGGTTGTCTTTAGGGAACTTGGACGAACCGTCCGCACGGAAAGAAGCGGTAAGGTAATATTTGTAACGGTAGTTATACTGCAGCCTGAAAAGACCGGACATCATTCTCCAGTTATACTCCCACGGAGTGACCGTCTGATACTTTCCGGTATTCATGCCGTTGAGGCCAAGGGCTTCAGTAGTCATCTGGGTTGCTCTCGAACCCTTATAATCGCTGGTCTGCCCCTGGAATGTCACACCACCTAGAAGAGTAAGATGATGAGCCCTGCGGATATGCTTGGTCCATGTCAGGGTGTTTTCATTAAGCCAGGTCACCCAGTTCGTGATGTAGATCGCTCCGTTTATACCGTTTCCTGAAGGAGACCCTTCATAACCGGTATAGGTCTGCGTACCGTTGAACTCTTCACGACGTCTGTTCTGGTATGTGTATGTACCTGTCACTTTCAGCACAAGATCCGGGATGATAGTGTATGTGAGTCCCAGTTGCGCGTTCATGTAATCCTGGATTGTCTTCCTGTACTCGTTGCGGACAGACAGGGCAGGATTGAAACGGTAGTCGTTGGAGTCCGCTATCTCCTCGTCTATCGGAGACATCAGAAACTCGTCATCAGACGACGTATCCCATATAGGCTTCACCGGACGGTAGCCCCATACGGAATAAATGAGCCAGCCTGAAGCGGATGAACCCTGCTGCGCTGTAGTAGGGTTGGTTCCGCTGGTTACAGCCCTGGAATAATTCACATTCAGATCGGCCTTTATCTTCTTTCCGATATTCTGGGAAAGGTTTATCTTGCCCTGATACCTTTGGAAGTTGGAGTTTACGATGATACCGTCCTGATCGAGGACAGAGAAGTTTGCAGCATACCTCGTCCCCGTTTCCTTGCTTCCTCCGGAAAGCGAAATATTGTAGTTCTGGACAAGGGCCGGCCGGTATATCATGTCCTGCCAGTCGTATGACGAGACATTCCGATATTCCTCAATGTCATACGTCTCGCCGTCATGTGTCAGGTAAATGTTCGAACCTCCGGACTGACTGAAGATGTCGGTCTGGAAGTCTACGAACTCGTACGCATCCATCAGGTCAATCTTGTTGTAGAGCTTGTTACCTGTCCAGGATGCACTGAATGATACCTTCGGTTTGCCTTCCACACCCTGCTTGGTGGTTATGACAATGACACCATTAGCTCCTCGGGCACCGTATATGGCCGTTGCCGAGGCATCCTTCAGAATATCTATGCTCTCGATATCCGCCGAGTTCAACGACAATGCCAGGGAACTTTCGGACGGGAAGCCGTCAATGACATAAAGAGGGGCACTGCTCTGTGTCAGAGAGTTGTTTCCCCTGATCACGATATTGGCTTCCGAGCCGAGAGAACCGTCGGATGTCGTTACTACCACACCGGCGACACGGCCGGTAAGGGCCTGGTCAAACGTTGTTACGGGCGCCTTCATGATCTCACCCATATCCACCTTGCTCACAGAACCGGTCAGATCTCGTCTTGCCACAGATCCATATCCCACACTCACCACTTCTGCAGCATCGAGAGAAAGCTGTTCTTCAGACATGGTGACATTGATAGTGTTCCTCTTTGAAACAGGTTCCTGAATCTCCTCGAACCCGAGGCATGAGAACACAAGAGTAGCAGTCGGCGCTACCGTTATAGAGTAGTTTCCATCCATATCGGTAACTGTTCCATTGGATGTGTTTCCGGACTCGTAGACAGTTACTGCAACGAGCGGCTCTCCGGACGTATCCGTAACACGACCTTTGATCTCAGTGTTTTGGGCCGACATTTCCCACGCTGATGCGATGAGGAAAGCCAGCGATGTCAATAATACAGTTAGTCTATACATTAGTTCAAGAGTGTTGATTTTCCATTGTTTGTCTGGTTATATTCTTTCACGGGCATTCAGATCCGCTTCAACCTGAACTCCACCGGCTGTCCGTCTTTGCAGGTGGCGGTAACGGATGTCTTGCCGCCTGCAGACGTAAGGCTGACGTTCTCGGACGGGGATGCAAGTTCCCATGCCCCGTCGATTACGACATTCTTCAGGAGAGGCTGGCTCGGCTGAGGAGTCGTGTATCCCTTCTGGGTGATGCCGAGATCCGGAGTGCAGATACTCATCACTACGGTACCGTCCTCCAGAGACCTTTCCATCACGATGGTCTCGGCATCGATGGCGGATACAGGGAGACATGGCCGGGCCGCCTTCCCTTTCGGCAGGGTAGCGAAAGCCTCCGCCGAAGAAGCCCCGTCGTACGCCTCATAGCAGATATAGGCGGTGATACCTGTAATATGGTCATTGACGACGTGGGCGCCATTGTCCCTGCGGATGACTGTATACGGGAGAGACTTGGAGAAAGTCTTCACCTCCTTGTTCGAAGGCTGTATAAGCATCATATATTCATAGGAGGCATTGTCCGGAGATACACCGTGGTCGATATAGGCTGTCAGGAAATCGCCGGTACCGGTTTTCTTCCTTGTATCGGAAGGCGAGGTCTGGTTCTGCTTGACAACGGTAAGGCCTGCAGCTTCAGGGATGATGAAGAAATTGCCGTACAGATCATTGAGCACAGCCTGGCCGTCACCGGCGAACCGGTAGGTGGACGGGAACGGGAAATCTCCGAAATAATCATCGTTTATATCCACTATCATCCCCTCTTTCTCATCGATCCTCTGCTGGTACAGGGTGGTTTCGGTCGGATAGCCGTAGTTGTTCGTGTTGGAAATCCCGCTGCCAATATAGACTATCCTGTTGTCGAAGCAGAAGACACTCTTGGTCGCTGTAGCGCCTGCACAGAAATTCTTCCGGTCCTTCTCTACGTACTCGAAAGCGAGCACTCCGTTTCTGCCTTCCAGGGAAGACACGCCCGGGAACCTGGAATCGTTCCGCTCCATAAGCGTCCCCGGCAGAGGGCTGTCAAGCATCTCGAACGGCAGGTGGACTGCGGTGGCTCCCGGCACCCTGTTCCAGTCCCATCCGTCCTGGGAGAATCCGCTTGCCTCGGCAGAGACAGGATTTCCCGATCCGATAAGCTGGGCTGTCCCGTAGCTCTGATACCGGCCGAAACGGTTGTCTGCGGTATAGATCTCCGAACCCCAAACATCCGAATTGTAGGCTTTCAGCGACAGCATCCAGTTTCCTCTGCGATGGATCCCGAGGGCTGCGTAGTTCAGCACGAAAAAGCCTTCCGGAGCAGAAGATGCTGAAATCCCGGCTTTTCTTAGGGCAGCCACCGACTCCGGCTCATTTCCCCCGAGGTAAAGATACGCTCCGCCGAGTTCCGGATCGGCCTGGAGTCCTGAACCTGTCAGGTCGCCGAGCAGGGCAAGGGATGCAAAAGCCTCTATGTCAGCCTTCGGTATGGATCCGTTGAACGGATGACGTCCGCAGATGCCTACACCCCAGTCCGTAAGGTTGCAGTAGTCCCTCATGGTAAGCAGGACATGCTTGAACGTACGTCTCGCATCCTCCGTTATGACGAAATCGGTACCGGCCGCATACCGGCAGAATTCCCCTACCGCCGCAAAGGCCCCGACCGAATATGCAGGATAATGACCTCCATGATGGAAGGACGTACCGTCAACCTTCAGGCCGCCGAGCGTTCCCGGAGAATATGCGAGGGAACCTGAAAGCCATCTGGAAAGTGCCGCCATCTTGGCATATCTGGTGGCAGGGTCAGGATTCATCATCGCCGATATCACCTGCGTCTCAAGCAGTGTATGCCAGCTGTCGAGAATCTCATCACGTCCATAGACGAACGGCAGACGGGACTCCTGCAATGCGCTCCAGTACTCCAGAACCTTGAGGTATTCGTCCGTCTTCCCTGCGGCGGCTATCTCGTCACGCAGCATCCACATTCCACGGTAAAGCTCCCTTACCTGATATCCGTAATGATGGTTCGTCCCCTGTCCGCTGCCATAGGCGAAACCCTGGTCTATGGCATGGTCCATGATGACGAACACCTTTTCAAGGTTGGACCTGTTGCCTGTGTAGACATAATCCTGGGCGTAGTAGTTTATCATCTGCCCGATGAATCGGATACGCATCTCACCCTTTGAATTGTTGAATTCGTCATCGCTCAGCAAAGGCGCCCCCGTGACGGAACCGTCGGGCAGCCGCTGGAGGCGATATTTGACATACATGTCGTCCGCCCTGCCGAGCAGTGTATTCTTGACGTAGTTGGCGCTGGAATTCCCTGCCCTTATCTCCTTGTCCATCCTTTCCTCGACAGTCTCAAGCATCTTTTCCTGATCCGGAGTGATCTGCGATACAGCCAGAGGAGGGTACTGCTCCCATTCCCAAAGACGGCACCAATGCCAGAGATTCCTGGTAAGGTTATAGTTGTTCTCGGGTATCTGCTTGTCAGGAGTAATCTGGTCATGCAGCTTTTTCGTTGAGAATGTCACCCTGTCAATATAGATGGTGCCCTCCGGGACCGAAGCAGGAGGGGAGACCGTCATACGGGCGACGTTCACGGGTCTTTCGGCAGGCTTCCTGTCCCCGTAATGGCCGTAAGGACAAGGCATGTCGATATATTTTATCCAAGCCGTCCTCCAGCCCTTGAAATCCATGCTGAAATCAAAATGGCATATTTCCTCGTCGCTCCAGTTCCAGAATGTAAAGCGGAGAGGCTCGTCCATCGGAGAAGTGTTGTATATCCAGACCATCAGTCCGGCCCCGTTCACTTTCATGGACGCCTCGATGTCCGTACAGTTCGTAAACACAAGCGCAGCCTGGCCTTTCCAAGAGAATCTGACCGAAGAGTTTCCGTCCTTGAACTTGTCCGTAGAAGAAAGGACCTCACCGTTTCCGGCCACCCGGACAAATCCCGGGACTCCCGATTCGAAATCGTATTGTGAATTTATCGCAGCACTGGCATCCAGCAAGGCAAGAATGATGATAATCGAAGATAAAAAAATACATTTCATGCGGTTACCAATATTATGTATGTCCTACAAAAATACGCAATAATTTCTTAACGTCAACATGAAAATCGTGCAAATTGGAGACTTTTTTAGAAAAATTCAAAATTTGTAGATTTTGTTTGACAAAAAGGAAGTTTTTGACTAATTTCGCAACAATCATCGCATAACGACGCCTTTAACTAATAATATTATAAAAAAGATGAAATTGAAATTCCTTCCCATGCTCGCACTGGCCGTGACAGCCGTCCAGTGCGCACCGAAAACCGACCTCATCAATGACAATGTGGAAAACGCGAAGATCCAACTCAAGTCCCTCGTGGATGCCTCCGAAGCAGGAGATACAGTGAAGATACCTTCCACTTTCAAGGATGGGGAGATAGTATACGTGCCGACGGACGACTGGGTAAGCGGCTTCTTCGCAGGCAGCCTGTGGTATATGTATGAACTGACCGGTGACGAATACTGGGCCGGGCACGCCAGGAAACATACGGAAATCCTCGATTCGATCCAATACCTGACATGGCATCATGACATAGGGTTCATGGTATACGACAGCTATGGGAACGGACTGAGGCTCAAAGGCATCGACGGATACAAGGATGTCATCGTAAACGCCGCCAGATCCCTTTCGACAAGATTCCGTCCGGCAGCAGGCGTCATCCAGTCATGGGATGCCGACAAGGGATGGCAGGGGGAAAGGGGATGGAAATGCCCTGTCATCATCGACAACATGATGAACCTCGAGCTTCTCTTCAAGGCGACTGAATTCTCCGGAGACTCCACTTTCGCGAAGATTGCGGTAAGCCACGCTGACAAGACCATGCAGAACCACTATCGCCCGGACTACAGCACATATCATGTTGTAGATTACGATCCGGAGACCGGTGAGGTCAGGGGAAGATATACCGCCCAGGGCTACTCTGACGACTCGGCCTGGGCAAGAGGCCAGGCATGGTCGCTCTACGGCTACACGATGGTCTACAGGTTCACCTCCGACAAGAAATATCTCGACCAGGCTGAAAAAGTTGCAGGATTCCTGTTCAACAACCCGAATATGCCTGAGGACCTTGTCCCTTACTGGGATTTCGACTGCCCTGACATCCCTGACACCTACAGGGACGCATCTTCCGCGGCCATCATAGCCTCGGCTCTCTACGAGCTCAGCTACCACACAGGCAACGCCCTTTACAAGGAAAAGGCCGACAAGATCATAGAGTCCCTCTCCTCTCCGGCATACAGGGCTGCACAAGGGACCAACGGAGGGTTCATCCTCATGCACTCTGTCGGCAGCATACCTCATGGAAGCAGCATAGACGTTCCTCTGAATTATGCTGACTACTATTTCCTCGAAGCCCTGATACGTAAAGGCAATATTGAAAAAGGCATGGCCCCTGTAACAAAATAACATGATTAAAACCATTTCCATATTATTTGCAATTTTGGCACTTACCCTGACGGCAAGTGCCAAAATTGTCGATTTCCAGACCCCAGACCACAGGATAATGTCCTTTGAAGACGGTACCGGGCCGGCCGTTGCAGGCAAGGCATCCTCAATATCGGTCTCGGGCGAGCACAGCAAGCTCGGGGAGAAAGCCCTCAGATGGGAATGGAAAAGGCGCGGGGCGGAACTGTCGTTTTCCGGTACTATCCCCTATCTGCCGGAAAACCCTAATCCGGCAGAGACCTCCGTATCCTCCTTCATTTTCTGGGTATATTCCACGGAAAAACTGCCAGGCGAGCTGAAGTTCACATTCTATAAGGGAGAGAAAGAATGCTGCAGTTTCAGCTACCGGCTCGGCTTCACAGGGTGGAGAGGCTCCTGGGTGGCATTTGACAGAGATATGGAAGGGACTCCGGAGACCGGGATGGACAGGGTAACGGTCATGGCACCCGAAGAATGCCGCAAGGGCGTCCTGTTTTTCGACGGGATCATCACCTCGGCATTCGAAGACATCCGGCACCATACACCTGACTGGCAGGCACCTTTCATAAACAAGGACACACAGTCACACTGGCTGATACTGAACAACAGCTGGAACGCAAGTCTTGACATCCCCCCTGCGGAGACGGCAAGCGAAGACGAAATCGCCGATCTTGAACTGATAAACAGCCGGTTCGTCGAACTTGTGACCCCGAAAAAGGAACCGTGGAGCATCGGAAAGCTCAGGGAGATGTACAACAGCTACGGGATTTCGGAAAACGCCGACGGAACCATCAAAGGGAAACCGGTATTCTTCACAAGATACGGCGAGACATACATCAACCTCGGGATAAAGGACGCATCGGCACAGTTCGGCCGGAACGGCCAGCTCCTGCGCCAGGCCAATGACAATCTCCTGCAGCTGGCTGCCGCCTGGAAAGCGGAAACTGACAGCGGGACAAGATCGGAGATAGAAAGCATGTACGTCAATCTTACGAGACACCTTCTCGACCAGGGTTTCGCCGCAGGCAGCGGACTCGGGACAGTGCATCACCTCGGCTACAGCATGAGGAACTTCTATACCGCGCCCGTAATCATGAAAGACGTCCTCGAGGCTGCCGGACTCCGGGGCAAGGTACAGGCAGCAATGGAATGGTTCTCCGGGGTCGGTGAAGTGAAGACTGCTCCCCAAGGACCAGGGATGGACATAGATGCATTCAACACCTCTCTCATGGGCCGGGTGGCTTCCCTGCTCATGCTGGATGACACTCCTTACAAGGTAGCCTATATGAAAGCTCTGTCAAGGTGGATAGACAACGGATTCATGTATGCAGACGGGACAATGCCGTGCTTCAAGACGGACGGAACAGTGGTGCACCACCGGAAAGCGTACCCTGCATACGCCACAGGAGGCTTCGACGGGGCCGTGAACGCAGTCTGGATGCTCGGAGGCACCGGGTTCGCCATATCGGAGAAAAGCCACGGCATCCTGAAAAAGGCCCTGCTCGAGATGAGGTTCTACTGCAACCGCGAGTCCTTCCCTCTCGCAATGTCCGGACGCCACCCTGACGGAAAGGGAGCGTTGGTACCCCGGCAGTACGCGCTCCTGGCCGATGCCGGTTCTCCGGACGGGAGCGAGAAGATTGACAGGGAACTTGCTGCAGCCTACATGAGACTCGACGGGAGCGGACAGTACGGCAAGATGTTCACTGCCGCCGGAATTACGGCAGAACCTGCGCCTGAAGGCTGTCATGTGTACGGATACAACTGCTCCATGTCCCATAGGCGGGGAGAATGGCTCGTGACATTCGCCGGACACAGCAGATATCTGTGGGCTGCGGAAATCTACAATGGAGCCAACCTCTACGGCAGATACCTTACCCATGGCAGCATGCAGATAATGGCCGACCCTCCGGAACATGTTTCAGCCACCGGCTCCGGATTCCGGACAGACGGCTGGGACTGGTGCCACATACCGGGTACTACCGCGGCGGAAATCCCTATGGAAGAAATGCTTGCGAATGTCCTGAACGTGGATGAGTTCTCGGGGTACGAAGAAATGCTCCTGTCTGACGAATGGTTCGCCGGAGGGGTCAGCCACAAAGGAATGGACGGGGTTTTCGCGATGAAGCTCCACGAACATGACAAGTACAACGGTACGCTGCGGGGACTGAAATCCTACTTTGCGTTCGGGAACAGGATAATAGCTCTCGGTTCCGGGCTGGAAAACGGTCTCGAAGGTTCCAGGCTGCATACGACACTGTTCCAGAATGCAATGCCGGACAGCACTGCAGATTCTCCGTACTATCCGTGCGGTGACAGCCTCACCGTAGTCTCCGACAGGTTCGGGAACACATTCTTTGTAAAGGATTCTAAAGTAGTGTACACATCAGGCCTGCAGGATTCCTTCCATGAAGAGACGATGGAGCCTACCACAGGAAGATTCGAGAAAGCATACATCGACCACGGAGGCATCGTGAAAGACGGGAGATACGAGTATATGGCCGTAGTCCATGCTGATCCCGGACAATGTGAAGAATATTCAAGGGCACTGCCTTACACGGTGGTAAGATGCGACAGTACGGCGCATATCGTCAAGGACAACGAATCCGGGGAAAAGGCGTTCGTCGTATTCGGACAGCTGCAGCAAGGTGATGACGAGTACCTGGTGGCGGCCACGCCGTCCATCATAATGTACAGCATCGAAGACGGACTGATGACCCTGAGTGTCAGCAATCCGGACCTTGCCCTGTACAGCGGTCCGAGCGACGAGGTTTTCGACGGGAACGGGAAAAGGATAGAACGCAGTGTCTACGGACGCAGCTGGATCGATTCCCCTTGCGGACCTACAGAGGTCGGAGTCACGCTGAAAGGACGCTGGAGCATATCTTGCAGCGGAGACACCGAAGTCACTGTCCGCTATGAAGGAGAGAATACCGTCCTCGCCTTTTCCACACGCGAAGCGAGGACTGAAGAAATATCATTGAAACAGGAAAAGCTATGACAGAGATTTGGAAATATCTTGTGCCGCTGTCCGGGCTGACCCTTGCGGCGTGCGGAAACAATGTACAGGAAAGACCGAATGTCATCTACGTCTTCCCGGACCAGTTCCGCAATCAGTCCCTCGCATTCTGGAACAGTGAGGCCTATTCAGGATATGTCCGGTGGAAAGCGGACCCGACACACACGCCGAACCTCGACAGGTTCGCCGATGAAGCCCTGGTACTTTCCAGGGCGACAAGCACATGCCCCCTCAGCAGCCCGTACAGGGGAATGTTCCTCAGCGGGATGTATCCGGAAAGGAACGGAGTCACCTTGAACTGCATGGCGCTGCGGCCGGAAAGCACGCTTGACCCGAAGGCTGTCTGCATATCGGATGTCTTCGCCGCCAACGGCTACAGCTGCGGCTATATAGGCAAGCTGCACGCCGAAACCCCGATGAAGAACGACCCGGCCAATCCGGGACACTATGTAAGCGACAGGGACCCGGAGTGGGATGCCTATACTCCGCCGGAGAGACGGCACGGCTTTTCATACTGGTACTCCTACGGCACGTTCGACGTACACAAGGACCCGCACTACTGGGATACGGAAGGTGTCAGGCATGATCCCGGGGAGTATTCCGTAAAGCACGAGACCGACAAGGCCATAGAATTCCTCCGCAACGAACACGGCGAGCGTAAAGCCGGGGCTCCGTTCTTCCTTGCTGTGGCCTACAATCCGCCGCACAGCCCTTACGAAAGTCTCGATGACTGTATGGAAGAAGACTATGACCTGTACAAGGACATGTGCTACGAAGAACTCTATGTCCGGCCCAATGCCGACACGACACTGTCCAAAGCCCCGGCAGCAAGATACTATTTCGCCAATGTGACCGGAGTGGACAGGGAATTCGGAAGGCTTCTTGCCGAGCTTGAAAGACTGGGACTGGACAGGAACACCATAGTAGTGTTCACGTCCGACCACGGTGAGACAATGTGCAGCCAGGGAACCCTTGACCCGAAGAACTCCATATATACAGAGTCCTTCAATGTACCTTTCCTGATAAGGTATCCGGACAGGATCAGGCACCGCGTCGACTCCACTATGCTCGGCACCACCGATATCATGCCGACCATGCTCGCTCTTGCCGGACTCGGCGACAAGATACCGGAGACGGCGGAAGGCAGGAATCTCGCTCCGCTGTTCCTCGAAAACGGGCAGGAATGCGAGATACCGGATGCAGCCCTGTACATCAGGAACATTGACGGAGAAAAGGACGGAAACGGCATTGTGCACGGCATATTCCCGGAGGCCCGAGGGATCAGGACAGACAGGTACACGATGGAGATAGCCGTCACGAGAGACTGGAAAATCAAGAGGGTGCTCATCTTCGACGACTGGAACGATCCTTACCAGATGTCATGCATCCCGTACCGGGAGAATCCGGAGCTTTTCGCAGACCTGTGCGATGTGCTCGGCAGAAAGCTGCAGGAAGCGGATGACATCTGGTACCGGGACAATATCATGGAGAGGATAGGCCTGGAATGAGAAAATGCCCGTAAATTATTAATAAAGACAACTATAATAACAAGAACTATGTTTAACAAATTTTATCTGGCCACAGCCTGCCTTGCGGTCTTGGCCGCCGGAGCCGTGTCTTGCGTGAACACCGATGACCTCGAATCACGGCTGGACGGGATCGAAGACAAGGTAGAAGCGCTTGAGGAGGTCGTCCGGCAGATCAATGACAATGCAATCGCCGCATATACGCTGATTACGGAAGGACAGATCGTAATGGATGTACATGCCTACGATGACGGGACCCTGTACAGGATAGACATGAGCGACGGCAGTTCGATCGACATCTATGTAGCCGAGGACGGCGGGGGTATCACCCCTGTAATCGGCGTTGACGAAAACGGGAACTGGATATATTCCATCGACGGAGGGACGGAATGGACTACAGTCGACGGGACAGCATCCGCTACACCTCAGTTCAGGGTAAATACGGACGGTGCATGGGAAATAAGCACTGATGGAGGCACCGTATGGACCGAAGTCACCGACGAAAACGGTAACAAGATGATGGCTAACAGCGGGACATTCAGCGACTCGTTCTTCACATCCGTGGAATACAGCCAGGAGGACGGGACGCTTGATATCGTGCTGGCCACGGGTGAAAGCATCTCGATACCCGTATACCAGTCCCTTACCATGGAAGTTTCAGACTATGAAGAAGGTATGTCCATACTTCTCGGCCAGGAACTGACATTCGACGTGACATTCTCCGATGACGTTGCTGACGCCATCGTCAAGACCTGTCCGGACGGATGGAGGGTACAGATTACTGAAGAAGGCCAGTTCATCGTTACTGGACCGTCATCAAAAACGGGAGAAGGTGAATACACCGTAGAAATCTGGCTTCAGTCGGCTGAACCCGAACAGTACATCAGGAAATACAGATTCACATTCAATTTCATTCCTTTGACAGACTACAATCCGTCCGATACCCGGGCATGGCATGAATTCCTCCTTGAAGATGAAGACAATGTACTGCTGGATTTTTCCTATGCCGGATACAACCACGGAGAGACCGCTCCGCCGGAAGTATCCGGACTTGGCTACACAACGTATGATGTGACAGATTACGGAGCCGTTCCGGATGACGGCATCTCCGACAGGGATGCATTCATCGCCGCTCTGACAGCTGCCGTAGGCCCGATCAGTGCAGAAAATGAAAACGGAATCACCTTCACCGGCAACGACAATGCAAGGGCAATCGTATATTTTCCTGAAGGGGAATTCATCCTCCATACATCCGAAGACAACATCGAAGACAGTTCCTACCCTGAAGGGTACTACACCCGACCCATAAACATCCGGGCGGGGAATTTCGTGCTCAAGGGAGCGGGACGCGGCAAGACGAAGCTTGTGATGCAGGATCCGGCAATGCCGGCGAGTGACGCGATGTACAGTTCCCCGGCAATGATAGCATTCAGGCACAATACATCACACAGCAGCCAGACAAACGTAACGGGAGATGCAGCCAAAGGAAGTTTTTCCGTAGAAGTGTCTTCGACATACGGGATCAGCGAAGGCGACTGGGTATGCCTGTATGTCCTTGAAGATTCCGATGAAGCCTTACAGTATGAGCTCGGTGACTACTATACGCTTGACCGCCGTGTTCCGAACTGGGCGATATCAACGGGCGGCGTAGAAGTGGAAGACTACCACCAGGTCGCTGACGTCTCCGGGAACACGGTGACATTCAGGGAACCGCTCATGCACGATGTTGACGCATCATGGGGCTGGCGCATAGACAGTTATCCCAATTATTCCAATGTCGGGGTCGAAGACCTCACTTTTGTCGGAAATGCCAAAGAGGATTTTGTACACCATGGCACCTGGGAAGATGACGGCGCCTTCAAACCGCTGTATTTTGTCAGGCTGACAAACTCATGGATACGCAGGGTCGGATTTGAAAGTGTAAGCGAGGCGTTGAGCATAACGAGCAGTGCCAATGTATCGGCATACGACATCACCATCTCCGGTAACCGCGGACATTCATCCATCAGGGCCGAGCGTTCTTCAAGGGTGTTCATCGGGGCAACGAGCGATGTCAGCAGCGGACCTATCAACAGAAACAGCGCTGTCGGAACTGAAGGAGAATACCTTGAAGGGGCAGGACAGTATCATGCCGTCGGAGTTTCGAAGCCGAGTATCGGCACAGTCCTGTGGAGAAACCAGTGGGGCAAGGACGCCTGCTTTGAATCCCACGCCACACAGCCGAGGGCAACACTGATAGACTGCTGTACAGGAGGCTGGATGCAGCTGCGTCAGGGAGGAGACGCCATCCAGATGCCGAATCATCTTGCGGATCTCACCGTCTGGAACTTCAATTCCACAAACGACTGGGCTGGGACTTTCGAATGGTGGGATCTGGACAGCGAATGGTGGAAATTCATGCCTCCTGTCATAGTAGGCTTCCATGGAGGAGCCGTTACCTTCGATGAAACACAGACCAAAAGGATAGAAAGCAACGGCACACCGGTAACTCCGGAATCACTGTATGAGGCCCAACTTGAGAACCGCCTGGGATATGTCCCGTCATGGCTTACAGCATTGAAAACGGCCTCTGCATCCAACTAGTATATGAATGTCAAAATTAAAAATACAACCATTATGAAACTGAATTTCAACAATCTGACAAGATATGCAGCTGCCTTTGCCTGCACGGCCGGGATACTTGCCTGTACGGACCTGAAGGAGCTTGAGGACAGGGTGGACAGCCTTGAAAGCAGGGTGACTGCCCTTGAAACGCAGGTTCCTGCATTGAATGAGAACCTGGAGGCTATCTCACAATTGATGGACGGGGCAAAATTCATCACAAGCGTCACAGCCGTTGAAGGCTCCGAGAATGAATACATAATAACCATGTCCGACGGCGAGTCCTATACCATTGTCCAGGGTCAGATAGGAAACACTCCCCTGATTGCAGTAGATGAGGAAGGATACTGGGTCGTGGATTACGAAGGTGACGGGACATACGAAAGGATCAAATTCGGAGGGAACGAAGACGGGCTCGACGTGTCGGCGGCACCGGAATTCAGCGTAAGCGAAGACGGATACTGGCAGATCAGCATTGACGGGGAGACATTCGAGGATGTTCTTGACTCCAATGGAGATAGGGTCTATGCCCTTTCGGAAGGATCGGACTTTTTCCAGGGAATATCGTACGATGAAGAGACAGGCGAACTCAGCATCACACTTTCCGACGGACAGACATACACATTTACGGTATCTTCGGACTTCGTTTGCCAGATCCTTGACAGGGAAGGCAATCCGCTGAGCGGAACAGTGGCATTCATAGCGGGAATATCACAGGAATTCGATGTAAGGATGAGAGGGGTGGCCGATGTCTACATACAGAAACCGGACGGGTGGAGCGCAACGCTCGAAGATACCGATGCTTCCGGCTCCGAAGAAGTCATGGTGACACTCACCGTCACTCCACCAGATGCCGCTGCGGGCAGTCTTTCCACAAAGGTAAGCGCCGACTCTGACTCTGACCTTGTACTCCACGCCACGGCAGCCGCAAGCGACCGTGCCATCTTCGCCAAGATGACCGTGGCCGTGTCCACCGTCGCCATTCCTGAAGCGGAGATCACCGCCGGTGACTATACCGAGAACAGCGTATCGTTCACCGTAACGCCTAATGCCGATGTCACATCATGGAAATACATGCTTCTTCCTGCTTCCTCAGACGCGCCTGCCGAAGCCGCAGACTTTGATGACAGGGCGACAACTGTCGAAGACAATGACGTGCAGACCCTGACCCTCTCCG
Organism: uncultured Bacteroidales bacterium; assembly: GCA_944326325.1. GTDB lineage: Bacteria > Bacteroidota > Bacteroidia > Bacteroidales > UBA932 > Cryptobacteroides. Next base: position 93,205 of record CALVDQ010000004.1, on the reverse strand, counting down.
AGGATGCCACCGGCGAGGCACTTGCCGCCGGCACAGAGTATGTCCTCTATGTACTCGCAATCAACAGCAGCGAAGCAGGTGAAGTCTCGGCGATATCTTCAGCCAGTGCTACTCCGATGTATGACAACCTGTATACGGCATACGAGAACAATGCAGACATACGTATTGGCGACAGAGTCTACAACAAGGCCGAATACGGAGAAGCTGTACATATTACTGCCGATAACCCTAGTATCAGCGGATCTTACGCCGCCGAGGGGGATGCCCGCATATATTTTGTTGACCCGGACGCAAATGCCACGTATGATTATACAGGCAATGTATACGACATGGTAATAATCGGAGCCGAATCAGGGACAAGGAGCAAATTGACAATCAATCAGCAGATAAAGCTGAACAAAGGAGGTAACAACACCTATTCCGGGCAGTTCGTTGTCCATAACATAGATTTCGACGCTTCCTCACTTGCAAACTATCCACTCGTACAGAACTGGGCAGGAAACTTCGAGTACGTAATGTTCGATGACTGCCGCATCGAGTGCAACGTTAACAACAACCGGCCATTGTCATACATCGACGCCCAGAGAGGTTTTGCAGATTTCAACATGATCGGCTGTACATACGTATCAGTCTCGGAGACACAGAACTATATAATAAATGCAGGTTCTAAAGCTAACGGCTGGGGATATGGAAACCTTACTTTCGAGAACAATATTTTCTATGCGGAATCCGGGAACTCCCATGCGCTCTTCTTAGTGTTTAGAGGCACGAAAAACAGTGTCGAAAGCTTCAGGTTCAACAACAATACGATAATAAACTTGAACACCTGCAATACCGGAAACCAGAATGGCATAGTGTATGCCAATACAGTCACCGATATTGAAATGACCTGGAACCTGATCTATAATGACCAGGAAATGCCGAACAACTCATCCCTGGCCAGGATAGATAGTTTTGCCGACACACCTCCGACAACGGCATCCATCCAGAACAACGTGGCATATACCGGATCCAACACATACATTTGGAGGGCAATATACGGCGACAGGACAATGGCCGGAGTAAACCCTGTCGATATAATATCAGACGATCCGTTTACGGGAGGCACATACGATCCGGAAAGCGGGACATTCATCCCGAACAGCACATACAGCAGCTACGGAGCCCAGCGCTGACCCGGCCTTTAAAACATTGCTATAATCCATGGAGGATGGCCAAAATGCCGGAAGGCATGGAGGCCATCCTCTTTTTTCATTGCCTTTTTTCATTGCTTTTTTCATTGCCCAGGTGCCGGGTATAATAATTCGTCGAACTGTCGTTTTTTTAGTATCTTTGCAGATTGTGGTCAGAAACACATTGTAAACAAAGACAAAGAAACAAGACGATGAAGAATTTTGTAGAGGAACTCAGATGGAGAGGGATGATACAGGATATCATGCCCGGGACTGAAGAGAAACTGATGGAAGGACCTACGGCAGCTTATGTCGGGATTGACCCTACGGCAGATTCGCTGCACATAGGTCATCTCGTAAGTGTCATGATACTCAAACATTTCCAGAATTGCGGACACAAGCCTTTCGCACTCGTGGGAGGAGCTACCGGCATGATCGGAGATCCGTCGATGAAGTCCCAGGAAAGGAACCTTCTCGATGAGGAGACCCTCGCCCACAATGTCGCCTGCATCAAGGCACAGCTGTCACGGTTCCTGGATTTCGATTCAGATGCCCCGAACAGGGCCGAACTCGTGAACAACTACGACTGGATGAAAAACTACTCTTTCCTCGACTTTTCGAGGGATATCGGCAAGCACATCACAGTCAACTACATGATGGCCAAGGACTCCGTAAAGAAACGGCTGTCCTCGGAATCACGCGAAGGGATGTCGTTCACCGAATTCACCTACCAGCTGCTCCAGGGATACGACTTCCTCTATCTCTACGAGCATAAGGGATGTTCCCTACAGATGGGAGGAAGCGACCAGTGGGGTAACATCACTACGGGTACGGAGCTAATCCGCCGCAAACTCGGGAAAGAGGCTTACGCCCTCACCTGCCCGCTCATCAAGAAAGCCGACGGAGGGAAGTTCGGAAAGACCGAAAAAGGGAATATCTGGCTTGATCCCGAGAGAACCTCACCATACCAGTTCTACCAGTTCTGGCTGAACGTATCAGACGAGGATGCTGCAAAATACATAAAGATATTCACGATGCTTTCCAAGGAAGAGATAGATGCAGCTGTGGCAGAGCATGCCCAGGCACCACACCTGAGATCGCTCCAGAAACTGCTCGCAAAGGAAATCACGGTGATGGTGCACGGCCAGGAGGAATATGAAAAGGCTGTATCGGCATCAGGAATGCTGTTCGGGAACGCGACGTCCGAAGCCTTGAAAAGCCTGGACGAAAAGACATTCCTCCAGGTATTTGAAGGGGTGGCGACTTTCGAGGTTCCTGCTGACAGGTTCCCGTTGAACGTGATTGACCTGCTGGCCGTAGAGACACAGGTGTTCCCGTCAAAAGGAGAGTGCAGGAAGATGATCCAGGCCGGCGGAGTCAGCATCAACAAGGACAAGGTGGCCGACATAGCCGCAGAGATAAGTCTGGACCAGGCCATAAGCGGCAAATACATACTCGCCCAGCGCGGCAAGAAGAACTATTACATCATAAAGATCGGGAAATGACCGGTCGTGCCAGTCAGGAAGCCATCATTTAAAGGAACGTGTTATGGAAGGGACAAGACAACAGAAAGTAGCGAAGGAAATACAGCGCAATTTCGCCGAAATGATACAGGGAAAGGGGATGTCGGCCTTCGACGGCGCTCTTGTGACCGTCAGCGGTGCACGCGTAAGCCCTGACCTTTCGGTTGCTTACATTTACGTCAGTATCTTTCCGTCAGAAAAGGCAGGAAAGGTAATGGAGATCCTGAAAGAGAACACAAGGGCTCTCAGGGGAGAACTCGGGAACAGGATAGGCAAGCAGCTGAGAATCATCCCGGAAATATCCTTTTTCCTCGACAGTTCCCTCGACTATGTGGAGCATATCGAAGAACTTCTGAAAAAGTGACACGATGAACCTGCCGCTGTTTTTCGCCGGAAGATACCTGTTTGCAAAGAAGTCACACAATGTGATAAACATCATCTCTGCAATCAGCGCTGCCGGTATGGCGATAGGGACAGCGGCCCTCATCATCATACTTTCGGTATACAACGGCTTTGACTCCCTGGTAAAGGATATGCTCGGGGATTTCGACCCCGACATCCTCATTACCCCGGCGGAAGGCAAGGTATTCGTCCCGGAAGGCGAAGTCTATGACTGGCTGTACTCCCAGGAGACCGTCGAGAACATGTGCTGCGTGCTGACGGAAAACATCTTCGTCAGTTATGACGGCAAACAGAGCATGGTGACAGCCAAGGGAGTGGACTGGGTATATGAAGAAGAATCCCCCGTGAGGAACCATATCCGCAGCGGGGAATTTTCCCTGCACCGTGGAGATGTCCCGCTGGCGGTGGTAGGCAGCGGTCTGGCATACAGACTCGGGATCAACCCCCGCTTTCTCTCGCCTGTCGAACTTTATTTCCCGTCAAGGACAAGGGATTTCTCCGTCTCTAACCCTATGGCCTCCATCGAATCCGTGAACGTATGGCCATCCGGAATCTTCGCAATCAACAGCGACATTGATGACCGATACATGATTGTCCCGATAGACATCATGAAGGAGCTCCTGGAATACGGAGACGAGGTATCCGGAGTGGAAATCCGCCTGAAAGAAGGGTGCAGCGGAAAAGATGTATCGGCGCTTATGGAGGGGATCTCGCAAAGGCTTGGGAAAGACTTCAAGGTCAGCGGCAGGTTCGAGCAGAACAAGGCCCTTTACAAGATGATGGAATACGAGAAACTCTCGATATTCGCCATACTGATCTTCATTGTCATCATCATAGCATTCAACATTTTCGGGTCGCTTACAATGCTTATCATAGAGAAAAAGGGAGACATCATGACCCTGAAAAGCATGGGGGCGGATGATTCCCTGATAAAGAAGATATTTGTCCTCGAAGGCTGGATGATATCTCTGCTGGGGCTGGCTGCGGGTCTTGTCATCGGCATTGTCTTCTCACTCCTCCAGCAGAGATTCGGTTTCATAAGGATGCCGGGCAATTTCATCGTGGAAGCCTACCCGGTGATACTGTCCGCCAGAGACGTGGTCATAACAGCCCTGAGTGTCTCCGCCGTCGGCCTCCTGATAGCCATCCTTCCCGTCTTGTCCCACTACAAGGCCCCGCGCAGGTAAATCCGTCCGGCGTCTTTTCCAGCCCGCTGTCCTGCTGCAGAGCCGGATATGGCCCCGGAGTATGCCGGAAGAGCCGGAATGCAAGGAACGCAAGGCACGGGAACCGCAGCATACATGAGTATGAGAGGATTTCCGTGCCTTGCTCAACACCGCAGATCATCCGTTCCGGCGGACCGGACCGTCAGTCGTCGATATCGACAAGATTATAATTGCTGTCAAAAGTCAGTTCCAGCCTGTTGGTCAGCTTCACCTCAATATCCCTGAACCCTTTTTCGATCTTTACGAACTGGGCATCCGGAAAATTAGTCTTTACGTAATCGCGGATCTGGACCGGAACAAGTTCGTCATTCAATGTGGAGTAGCGGCAGTCGACCTCCTTCCATTCTCCTTGTCCGGTAAACTCGACCTTTGTACCCTTGGTGAAGACCACTTCGTAGGAAACCTCCATGAAGTCCGCTTCTTCCTTCACGTATGACACCTTATCGGAAGGGAAATATTTCTTCACGAACTTCTGGGCCTTGGCAGGGAGCTGGTCAAAAGGAACGATCCTGTCGTTGTCGGCACTTGCTATTCCTGCAAACATGAACATGGAAACCAGGGCAAATAAAATCTTTTTCATATCAGAATAATTTTTATGGTTTATAATTTTCTGATGCAAAGGTAGAGTGCAATTCTGAAATGAAAATGAAATCAAGGTCTCCCGTTCCTTTTTACCGTAAAAACATGACTTTCTTCCCGGAAAACGTATGATACGGACATGCCATAGCTTTTACATATTGAATGCACGATGGCCAGCCCCAGGCCTGTGGAACCTTCTTCGGAAGACTGTCCATGGTAGAACCTGGAGAAAATCCCGGTCCCGTCAAGGGCGGATGTTCCGGGATTCGACACGGAAAAACCGGAAGAGTCCATGCACACGGACACTACGGATCCCGGTCTGCTGTGGATGAATGCATTCTTTACAAGGTTACGCACCAGGATCAGAGCAAGCTGGTCATTCATCTCCACGACAAACGGTGAAGCGATATCTGTGGTAACGGTGATGTTTCTCCCCGGATATATTTCCTGGAACATTTCCACCGAACCTGTGACAAGGTCTCTGAAATTGATTTCAGATGTATTCGGGAACTGACCGTTTTCTATCTTGGTAAGCAGGAGCAGCGTCCTGTTCAGCCGTATCAGGTCCTGCAGACTGCCGTGGACCTTTACAAGCTCGCCGGCCTGCTTTTCCGTCAGGTCAGGAGAATCCAGAAGCATTTCGATCCTGTTGCTGCAGGCAGCCAGAGGAGTCTGCAGTTCATGGGAAGCGTTACCGATAAAACGTTTCTGTTCAAGATACTGCACATCGAAACGTTCCGCAGCGTTCCTTATCGTGTCGGCAAGATGGCGGAATTCCGTGACATTGGTATCGGACGGCACCGGAGGCATGGCCTTGCCGGGATTGTATTCATCCAGCCAGCGGAGCATGGCCTTCAGGGGACGCATGTTGTAGCTTACGACCCACACCGAAATGAACAGCACGGAAATCAGCATCAGCACATAGAGGGCGATAATCCACCAGAGGATGGATCTTTCGATATCGTCTTTTTCGATAGTCGGAACCGCCACCGTAAGCTCGAAATACCGGTCCTCGCTGTCCCGGAAAAGACGGGTAAGCACCCTGGCGGACTCGAATTCCGCCTTGGAAGATATGAATACCTCCTGGTACTCGAAACTTATCCATTCCCTGGAAAGGGCGTATTCTTCAGGGACTTCCTTTATATAATAGGTATTGTTGGTACCGTTGTCGTCCGAAGGCAGCTCCACTCCGGCCAGCTTGCGGATAATCAGACCGTCGGAATAGTCGATGAGAGAATCGTCGGTCTCGTCGTTTATCTCGTCGATCGTGGCGAAATAGAAGCATACCGCCCAGATGGCAAGCAGCACAGTAAGGGCGACGGCAAGCCAGGCCGTTATCTTGAGGAGCAGTTTCATTTTCCGGCAAGTTTGTATCCGAACCCGTATATGGCCTTGATTTCCAGATCGGCGCCGGCCTCCTGAAGCTTGCGGCGGAGGTTCTTCATCTGGGCATAGAGAAACTGGAAATCGTCAGTCTGGTCGATATGGTCACCCCATATGGCCTCGGCCAGCACTGTCTTGTCTACAAGATGTTCCGGACGGTGCATGAAATATGACAATATGGAAAACTCCTTTTTCAGAAGTTCCATCTCCTTTCCTGCGACAAACACCCTTCCGCTTTCAGGTTCCAGGGTGACATTGCCAAACTTCAGGGAAAAATCTCCGTCCCTCCGGCTCCTGCGTGCCACGCTGCGTATCCTGGCCGACAGTTCCGCTATATGGAACGGCTTTGCCAGATAGTCATCGGCCCCGAGCTCGAGTCCGGCCACCTTGTCATCCAGGGAATCCTTGGCTGAAATAATGATGACATTGGCCTTGTTGCCGAATTTCTTGAGCCTCGAAAGCAGGTCGAGGCCGCTGCCGCCCGGAAGCATGATATCTAGCAATATGCAGTCGTACGTATAGACCCCGGTCTTCTCTGCCGCGGAATCATAGTCCGAGGCGCATTCCACTGTATGGCCCTCTTTCTTCAGGGCGGAGACCATGACTTCCATCAGAGAAGGGTCATCTTCTATTATCAGGAGTTTCATGATTTGAAAAACAGAAAAAGTTTGCTAAAGGTAGCAATTAATTTATCGGATTAAAAATAAAGTCACTATCTTTGAAAAATTGCCGGTATCCGGATCAGCCGGGACAACAGATAAGAACAATGGGAAAAGACATATACCTGATAGACGGTCACGCGCTCATCTTCAAGATGTACTACGCCTTTCTCAGGCGTCCGATGATAAACTCCAAAGGGGTTGACACATCGATTCTGTTCGGTTTTACCAAGTATATCCTGGAAATGATAGAGCGGGAAAAGCCGACTCATCTCGCCGTGGCATTCGACCCGCCTGGAGGCACATTCAGGAATGAGATATATCCGGAATACAAGGCCACCAGGGACGAGACGCCGCAGCTCGTTATCGACTCGCTCGAACCGCTTTCCGAAATATGCAGGGCCCTGAAGATCCCCGTGCTCATGATTCCCGGATACGAGGCCGACGATGTCATAGGCTCCATGGCCAAGAAATGTGAAAAAGAAGGGTTCACTGTCTATATGGTTACCCCGGACAAGGACTACGGGCAGCTGATTTCCGAACATATCATACAATACAAGCCAGGGAAGGCAGGAGGAGAGCGCGAACTCATCGACAGGAAAGCCATTTGCGAGAAATACGGCATACAGAGGCCGGAGCAGGTCATCGATATGCTCACTATCTGCGGGGACACTTCCGACAACGTCCCTGGGGTACGCGGTGTCGGTGAGGTCGGCGCGGGAAAGCTCATTGCAAAATACGGATCGGTCGGGAATATCTATTCCCATCTTGAGGAACTGACTCCAAGACAGAGGGATGCCTTCATTGAAGCGGAAAGCCATATCGGGATGAGCCATACGCTCGTGACCATCAGGACCGACATCAGAATAGACCTTGACCCCGAAGAGGCTGCCGTCAGGTACGACTATGCACCTGAAGCCGCAGACCTTTTCACCGGTTACGAGTTCAGTTCCCTGATAAAATACATCAGTCACGTCGTGCCTTCTGGGACAGGAAAGAAGAAAAAACCTGAGATAGAGAAGCTTCCTCCGGCAGAATTCTGCGTAAAAGCTGCCGAAGCCGGCATTTTCAGTATGGTTCCGGCCCAGGGAGGCGGCGGGGTATTTCCGGCCGGACCTGTATTGACGGTCGGGACAGTCATCGGAGAGACCAACTACTGCTCTTCAGGAACCTGCGACGAATTCAGGAGTATCATTGAAGACGGGAACCTGCAGAAATGCGGCTATGACTTCAAGGCACAGATCAATGCCCTCGGGAAAAGCGGCATAATGATAAACGGAAGGCTGCTGGATATCGAACTGATGCACTATCTGATAAATCCGGAAAAAAGCCACAAGGTCGGAATCCTGGCCATGAGCTACCTCGGGATAAGCCTGGATGAAAGTCCTGACGGCCCCGTGCAGAAATCACTTTTCGAGGCCGGAAACGAAGTTCCCGCAGACTCAAGGGACACCGAGGCCATAGTCGATGTGCTCCTGTCGCAGAAAATCATGGAGGAACTCTCGAAGACAGGTGCCGACAAGCTGTACCGCAAGATGGAAGAGCCGCTGGTCAGGGTGCTGGCCCGCATGGAAAGAACCGGGGTCAGGGTAGACCTGTCACAGCTGCGCGACTACGCATCCTCGCTGAGGGAAGAACTCCGGGAACGGCAGGAACGGATAAGGGAGATGGCCGGGGAGCCGGACCTGAACATATCCTCCCCACGGCAGGTAGGTATCGTACTGTTCGAGAAGCTTGCCCTTGACCCCAAGGCCAAGAAGACAGGGCACAAACAATATTATTCCACTGACGAGGAGACTCTCGCGGCTCTCCAGGACAGACACCCGATAGTCAATGAAATACTTGAATTCCGTGCCGTCAAGAAACTTCTTTCGGCATACATAGAGCCGTTTCCCGGATTCATAAACCCCGTATCCGGGAAAGTCCACACTACCTTCAACCAGGCCCTCACGGCTACCGGCCGGCTGAGTTCGTCCAAGCCAAACCTGCAGAACATCCCGGTCAGGACCGAGCGCGGACGGGAAATCCGCAAGGCGTTCATACCATCGACACCGGAGGGATTGATCCTGTCGGCCGACTACTCGCAGATCGAGCTCCGGATCATGGCCCATCTCAGCCAGGACGCCCACCTTATAGATGCGTTCAGACACGGCCTCGACGTTCATGCCATAACGGCGGCCAAGATATTCGGGATATCCCCTGAAGAAGTCACCGCCGACCAGAGGAGGATAGCCAAGACGGCCAATTTCGGCATCATGTACGGAATCTCAGCCTTCGGTCTTGCACAGAGGCTGAAAATCCCGCGCGCAGCAGCTAAGAAAATCATCGATGACTATTTCCTGAACTTCCCTGCGATATCGGCCTTTATAGACAATACGACGGCATACGCCAGGGAGCACGGATATGTAGAGACCCTTTTCGGCAGAAGAAGGTATCTCCCGGACATAAGTTCCAGAAACGCGACGGTACGTTCCCTTGCGGAGCGCAATGCCGTCAATGCGCCCATACAGGGGACTTCCGCAGACATTATCAAGATAGCCATGATACGCGTAGACGCCGAAATGCAGGCCCGCGGGCTGAAAAGCAGCATGGTGCTGCAGGTACATGACGAGCTTGTCTTCGACGCCGTCCCGGAAGAAACAGGCACGCTGGAGGAAATTGTCGTGGAAAAAATGCAGAATGTCATAGAATTGTCCGTACCTTTGACCGTCGAATGCAATTATGGGAAAAACTGGCTCGAAGCTCACTGACCTTCCGGATATGGAACTGATACGCCTGGCTATGGAACAGAACCAGGCGGCCTATATCGTGCTGTATACGAGATACAACATCGGCGTACGCAACCATATTGCGAAATATGTCTCCCAAAACGAGGACATAGAGGACATCATGCTCGAAAGTTTCCAGAAAGCCTTCAGCCAGATCTCCCTGTACAATCCGGAATACAGGTTCTCCACATGGCTCTTCAGGATAGCCAGGAACACTGCCCTCGACCATATCGGGCGCAAGGACAGGGAGAAGAACAATATGCCCACCACCTCCATCAGCGAACAGCTCTCGGAAATCACCGAAATTCCGGCCCCCGTACACAATCCCGAGGAGGATATCATCAAGCAGCAGGAATATGACAAATGGATAGCCAACATCGACAAGCTCAAGGATGACTACAGGACGGTCGCGAGGATGAACCTCATCGACAATTTCGGATACAAGGAAATCGCGGAGACGCTCGATATCCCCATAAATACCGTCAAGACCAAGATACGCAGGGCCAAGGAACAGCTTCTGAAGATGATGAACGTCTCCGACGAACTCCAGTGACCCGTGCGATAACAAGATAAACCTGTCTACAATGACCTTCGAAGGATTCATACAGAAAGCCAGGACCGCCTTCGGTCCTTTGTCCGATGTCCAGGAAAGCCGCTACAGGCAGCTCGGGGAGCTATACAGCGACTGGAACTCGAAAATAAACGTGATATCAAGGAAAGACATAGACCAGCTTTACAGCCATCATGTGCTCCACTCGCTGGCAATAGCCGAATACATCAGGATCAGCATGCCGGACCTCTACAGGATACTCAGGGACCCTTCCGGCGAGGTCAGCATACTTGACATCGGCACGGGAGGGGGTTTTCCGGGGATTCCGCTGGCGATACTTTTTCCCGGAGGCCGTTTCACGCTCTGTGATTCCGTGGGAAAGAAGATAAAGGTCGCATCAGCCGTAGCGGAGGCGGCAGGTCTCGCCAACGTAGCCACAGTCAATGCCAGGGCTGAAGACCTGCCCGGGAAATACGACTACATCGTGTCCCGTGCGGTAACCTCCATGGACAAGTTCATACCCTGGACAAAAGGAAAGGTATCCAGGGGGATATTCTGCCTGAAAGGCGGGGATGTAGCTGAGGAACTCGGGATTACAATGCAGAAATACCGGATAAGGTCAGGCAGCGTACGTACATGGAAGGTTGACTCATGGCTTGAGGATGAATATTTCGAGGGGAAATTAGTGGTATTCTTCGAAATCCGGGACAAGGCCATCCTTTAAAGTCAGATGCCGGCACACAGAAAGTTTATGCAAAATTTATTTGTATTTAAACTGAAAAATACTACCTTTGCACTCCCTTTAACAATTCCGGAAAATAAAAACACAAGATAATGAAAAGGACATTTCAACCATCCAATCGTAAACGTCGCAACAAACACGGATTCCGTGAGCGTATGTCTAGCCCGAACGGCCGCCGTGTTCTTGCTTCACGTCGCCGTCATGGACGCAAGAAACTGACTGTTTCTTCAGAAGACAGGTTCTAAAGAGACTCTTCAAAGCGCTTTCCGCCGACGTGCTGCAACAATTGTCAGAGCAGCAGCATGACAGCGAAAGAGTAGAGGAGAAAAGCCTGGAAAGAAAGATTTCCGACTGTTCCGTAGGATAAAAGCGGTTCAGTCGGATCTTCTGTACCCAGTTCCTTCAGTCTTGCACTGTTCGGCAATGCCTTGAACGCCCATTTCCTCACAAGGAAACCTTCAGAAAAATAAGTGGCGCCCCCATTCGATCTGTTCAACGAGATAAGTGCCTTGTAGTCAGAATAGTAAAACACCGAACGCAGAAAATCCATATCTGCCTTGCCTTCATTTTCCAGACGGGAAAGAATCCTGTCACCGCTCTCCGGAGAGGCTGCTACCAGCAGGAGAGGCCGGAAACCGTTGGCGAAAGCATCAGTCAGATATCCCGCTACCGCCTCCCATTTTCTCAAAGGAAGGGACTCCGGCGCATAGATGCTTACCACCATGACCTTTTCCCCTGCCGCAAGCTCATCATGATATTCACCTGAACCGTCGATCACCGGGAGGGAGATGCTCGCTTCATCCATACCGCGGCGCTCTTTCTTCACAGTTTCGGCAGACACGAAGTTCCAGGTCGAGTCCGGCAGATTCTCGAGGCTGAACTCCTCCACCCTGCCGTCCTTTTCATATATGAAGACCGCTTCATATTCATCCTCGGCGTCCATGGCCTTGCCCATATGGCGTTCGGACGCTTCGAGTCTCGCAGATACCGCATAGTCCGTAAAATTCAGAAGAGGAATGTACGCCAGGGAATACACCGCGAACACCACAAGAGCGGCCGTCACCATTGAAAAGGCCACATATTTGCGTTTCTTGGGCTTGCCGAGTGCGGAAAACGGGAAAAACGAAGCGCAGCACAGGGCATCCAGGACGAGATTCTTGACAAATGTCTGGGTATGTGTCAAATGTATGGCCTCACCGAAGCAGCCGCAATCCATCACCGGATTGAAAATCAGCAGGGCGACCGAGACAAGAGTGAAGAAACCCATGAACACCAGCGTCGCCACGGCTGTAATCTTCCGCCAGAGCCCCGTAATGAGGGCAGCGCCCAGGACGGACTCTGTCATGGCAAGCACGACGCCGGCCGGCTTTGCCGAAAAGGCCAGGAAACCCATGTGCAGGAACTTGTAGTACTCCTCCACGATCAGCCCTGTCCCGACCGGATCCATGAGTTTCAGGACTCCGGAGATAAAGAAAACTATTCCGACTATATAGCCGCAAAACCTTTTCGTACGTTCAAGAACTATGTTCATGCCTTTGTTTATTTCATTGTCATTTCCGTCATTCCGCAGGTATACGCGTATCAGCTCAGTTTCCCGATCACAGTATCGGCGACAGCCCTTATCCTTGTGAAGATATCCTCCGGAGGCAGCATGCTTCCGTCTTCCGAAGCGCAGTCCACCCTAACGAAACGGCTGTCGCCGGTACATTGCTCCAGATACATCTCCCTGACCTTCTGCTGGAACAAAATGTCAGCCTCATGTATGTCCCTGTTCCCTCCGAGGTAGACCCGGTCGCTTCCCTGCCTGTCTGCGGAGAGTTTCTTCTCGACAAAGCCTATCGGCACATCCAGGAAAATGTTCAGGTCAGGCTCAGGGAGAGCGAAATCGCCGTATTCAGTGTCGAGAATCCATTTTCTCAGCCTCCGGCGTTCCTCCTCATCCCGGAGTTTTGCGCACTGATATGCGATATTCGAATACACATACCTGTCCAGAAGTACGGTGCCGCCTGCCTCGATACGGCTTTTCATATAAGGGGCCGCCTGATGTCGGTCCTCTGCGAAAAGCAGGGCAACCAGCTGGGGATGTACAGCGTCATTGCCGCCGAAATCCCCTCTGAGAAAACGGCTTATCAGCTCACCGTAGACAGGTGCGTCATATCTCGGGAAATGTATGTAGTCGACCTGTCCGCAACATGAAGTGAGATATTCTTTAAGTCTCCTGACCTGGGTGGACTTCCCCGCCCCGTCGAGACCTTCCAGTACTACAAGCATAGATTGTCATTTAATATCGTGTAAAGATAGGGCTTAATCCCGACTTCAGCGAAAATATTTTTGCCGATGGCGGAAATTTTTGCTGATGACATAAAAAATGGAAAAATTTGTATCGGTAATTAAAATTTCAGGAAATGGAAATCGGAAAAAGAAAAACTTCTGCAGAAAAAAGAAAAACCGACATAATGGGGATAGTCAACCTCACCGACAACTCATATTTCGCTGAAAGCAGGTGTCTCGGAACGGACGGCAACCCTGACATTGACAAGATAACGGAGCGTATCGGCAGGATGATAGCCGAGGGGGCCACGATAATCGACATAGGAGCCTGTTCCACCCGCCCGGGATCCGAACCTGTCGGGGAAGCCGAGGAGTGGAGGCGGATTTCAGCGGTCCTGCCGCACATAAGGAAGGCATTCCCTGATGTAACCGTTTCCATCGACACCTACTGGAGTTCTGTGGTTCGCAAGGCATTCGATCTCATCGGGAATTTCATCGTCAACGATATTTCCGCCGGAGAGGACGACCCGCAGATGCTCTCCACAGCCGGAAGCCTCGGACTGACGTACATCGCCATGCACAAACGAGGGACTCCGGCAACCATGCAGGACCTCTGCGACTACAGGGATGTCTCGTCAGAAGTTCTGGAGTATTTCCGGGACTTCGGCAGGAAAGCGGAACAGGCCGGCATAAGGGACTGGATCCTCGACCCTGGTTTCGGTTTTGCCAAGACCGTGGAACAGAACTACGAACTCATGGCAAATCTGGAAAATTTTACAGCACTCGGGCACAGGATTCTGGTAGGAGTCTCCCGCAAAAGCATGATATACCGCAAGTTCGGCATCACTCCGGAAGAAGCGTTGCCGCAGACACAGGTACTGCACTTCGCAGCCCTGCAGAAAGGAGCGGACATTCTCCGCGTCCACGATGTCGCTGAAGCGGCCCGCACCGTTGCCGTTTTCGAAGCCCTCACATCCGGTTCTTCCGGAAGCACCGCCGCAGGATCCGTGTTGAATTTTACCGAAAGTGTTCCTATCTTTGCGGTTCCGGTGACACATCTTTAATATTACAGATAATGAGCAAAAGTTCACTTTTGGCTGTCTCCCCTGTCGACGGAAGGTATTCCCGCCAGACAGAGCCACTGAGGGAGTATTTCAGCGAATTTGCCCTGATTCGCTACCGCATAAGGGTGGAAATCGAATATTTCATCGCGCTGTGTGAGATACCGCTGCCCCAGCTTGCAGACTTTGACAAAGGCAGGTACGAAAACCTCAGGGACATCTACCGGAACTTCACTCCGGAAGAAGCGGAAAGGGTCAAGGAGATCGAGAAGACCACCAACCACGACGTCAAGGCTGTGGAATATTTCATAAAGGAGAAATTCAGGGAGATGGACATCTTGAAATGGGGGGAGTTCGTACACTTCGGGCTTACATCCCAGGATATAAACAACACCTCCGTGCCCCTCTCGCTCAAGGAGGCGGTGGAAGGATGCTGGCTTCCCCTTATGAACGAAATGCTGGAGATAATCCGCGGTATGGCGGAAGAATGGAAAGACATTCCCATGCTCGCCAAGACCCACGGCCAGCCGGCCTCCCCTACCAAGGTCGGGAAAGAATTCAAGGTCTTCCAGGTGCGTATCGAGGAACAGCTGAGACAGTTCTCCCTGCTGACATACCCGGCAAAATTCGGAGGAGCCACAGGAAACATGAACGCACACAAGGTGGCATACCCAGGCATCGACTGGATCAGCTTCGGGGACTCCTTCGTAAGCTCGCTGGGACTGAAAAGGTCCTTCCCGACAACCCAGATAGAGCATTACGACAACCTTGCGGCGATATTCGACAATATGAGGAGGATAAACACTATCCTGATAGACCTTTGCCGCGATATCTGGACCTATATCTCGATGGAATACTTCAAGCAGAAAGTGAACAGGAACGAGGTCGGCTCCTCGGCCATGCCGCACAAGGTCAACCCTATAGACTTCGAGAACGCAGAGGGCAATCTCGGTATGGCGGATGCTGTGCTGACCTTCCTCTCGATGAAGCTCCCGATATCAAGGCTGCAGAGGGACCTTACGGATTCCACCGTCCTGAGGAACGTAGGAGTGCCGGTAGCCCATCAGGTCATAGCCCTGAACTCGCTGAAAAAAGGC
The DNA here is from genome assembly GCA_944326325.1 of uncultured Bacteroidales bacterium. Taxonomy (GTDB): domain Bacteria; phylum Bacteroidota; class Bacteroidia; order Bacteroidales; family UBA932; genus Cryptobacteroides. The sequence goes on along the minus strand of CALVDQ010000004.1, from coordinate 77,772 downwards.
CTCGGAAAACTTATCCTCAACGAAGCCGCCATAGAGGCCGACCTCGAAAGGAACTGGGCTGTCGTGGCTGAAGCCATCCAGACAATCCTGAGAAGGGAAAACTACCCGAACCCTTACGAAACGCTGAAAGCCCTCACCCGTACAGGCTCGGTCATCAACCATGAGACAATAGCGGAATTCATCGAGAAACTCGATGTCAGTGAAACGGTCAAGGAGGAACTGAGAGCCATCACACCTATGACATACACCGGATTCTGATTATTCCTCAAGTATGAATACATCCTCGCCCGGGGCAGCAAGATGAAACTTCTCCCGGGCGAATTTTTCAAGTGTATCCCTGTCGGAAGTCAGCAGATTAATTCTCTTGTCGAGTTCTTCCAGTTCTTTGCCGTACTCGGAAATCTGCTTTTCCTGGCGTGAAATCTCCCGTCGGGCGTCCAGCCAGTTGAATATGTTGCTTCCAGGCTTGAAAAGCACGAAGAGCAGGAAAAGGAAAGTGACTACCAGCGCATAACGCATGAAACTTCTGTGCTCTCCTTTCAGTATTTCCTTGATATTCTTCATGATCCTGAGTTTTACGGGAAAGTTTTTCTCTTTTTGGCAATAATGTTCGGCAAATTTAGCTAAATTTGAAAAATATTGTCACAATGAGTCTGGATAAAAACGTCTTAAAACATAAAACAGGGATATGAAACCAACACTATTAGTTCTCGCTGCCGGAATGGGCAGCCGTTACGGAGGTCTCAAACAGATGGACGGCCTCGGCCCTAACGGGGAAACCATCATCGACTATTCAATCTACGATGCAGTGAATGCCGGGTTCGGCAAGGTCGTATACATAGTACGGGAATACTTTCTCGAGGATTTCAGGAAAATGGTAGCGGAAAGATACAGGAACGTCACCTGTCCCGACGGCCAGCCAATAGAGTTCGATTTCGTGATTCAGGAACTGAACAAGATTCCGGCCGGTTTCACCCTTAATCCTGAAAGGGAAAAGCCTTGGGGTACGGCCCACGCGGTACTTATGGCGAAAGATGTGATAAAGGAGCCGTTCGCCGTCATAAACGGAGATGATTACTACGGAAGGGATTCTTTCAGGATATTGGCTGACTGGCTTACGGCACACAGCGAGACCGAAGGGGAATACTGTCTCGTCGGATTCAAGCTTGAGAACACCCTTTCCGAATCCGGCGGAGTATCCCGCGGGATATGCACCGCTGATGCAGCAAGCTATCTTACCCATGTAGAGGAACATCACAACGTCGAAAAGGCCGGCGACGGCAAGGTATACGCCGACAACAGCAAGGGTGAAAGGGTCGAAGTGGACGGAGAAGCCCTCTGCTCGATGAACATGTGGGGCTTCACTCCTGACTATTTCGAGAAGAGCAGCGTAATCTTCAGCCAGTTCCTGAAGGAAAACATCAACGAACTGAAGAAAGAGTTCTATATACCTTACGCCATCGACTGCATGATCAAGGAAGATACGGCCAAGGTAGAACTCCTGTCAACCCCGTCACGCTGGTTCGGAGTCACTTTCAAGCAGGACAGGCCAGGTGTAGTGGCAAAGTTCCAGGAATTTGCGGACAAGGGAGTGTACCCTTCCCCGCTGTATAATAAAGACTGACGGCCATGAGCATGATGTCGCCCCGGAGAAGCACCAGGAGGTCTTTTGACCTGCTGTCAAACTACACATACTACCTTCCGGACATAAAAGGAGTGTTCATACTCCTCGTGTTCCTGTTCGCAGGCGCCCTTCTGGGCAATGCCGTCACGGCACTGTTCATGATGATTCCCGGCGCTGAAGGACTCGGGGCGTACTCCATGCTCATATCATACCCCATAATGTTCATTCCGGCCATGATCTATGCATCGAGCCGGAGCAGATTCAACGAAGCATTCGAAGCCGGAGAAGGGATACCTGTAGACAGGTCGGATTTCGGCAGACTCGGATTCTGGGTACTGGCCATCATGGCAATCATCGTGACCCTGTCCGCCAGTTTCCTTACCGACCCGCTTCTCAAGATCCTTCCTCCGACTCCGGAATGGTTCGACAACCTTACGGAGCAGATGCTCGTTGGCACACCGCTGTGGGCAACCCTCCTGTCCGTTTCGGTATTCGCACCGATATTCGAGGAATGGCTGTGCAGGGGACTGGTTCTGCGAGGTCTCCTTGCCCATATCAGGCCGGTATGGGCAATGGTGATATCATCGCTGTTCTTCGCCATTATCCATCTCAACCCGTGGCAGGCACTTCCTGCCTTTATCCTGGGAATGTTGTTCGCTTACGTATACTACAAGACCGGGTCCCTGAAGCTGACCATGCTGATGCACTGCACCAACAACACGTTTGCAGCCCTGGTCGGCCAGAACGAAACTTTCCGCGAGATGGACTCCTATACGGAAATCCTCGCCGGATGGCAGTATGCAACCTTGCTGGCCGCAAGTCTCTTCATCCTGGTCGTGTTCATTCTTATCCTAAAGAGGAACGTGCCCGCTGCGTCTGAGGAAATCACCGGCGAGTGACAGGGACTCCGGCTTGCCCACATCGATCAGTTCCAGTCCCTCCGGCGAGATACCGTAGACAGGATACTCGGCGGCAATGTCCAGATAGAAATCCATTATCGGGAATTTCTCCCCGAACCCCCTTTTCCCGAAAAGCCCGAACACCTTGTGTGACAGTATATGGATACCGGAGAAGGCGTATTTCCTGCATTTGTCCGGATCCAGTCCTCGGTAAGGGCTGCGCACCTCTCCGGTAAGGGTATTCATCCATCCGGCAAGTCTCATGTCATCTCCGAACAGGAGATATCGGGAAGACTTCCTTCCGCTGACCGCGAGAGTGGCGACGGCATCCTCCCTGACACAGGAACGGAATTCCCCCAGGTCAAGATTCGAGATAATGTCCACATTATGGACCAGGAAACTGCCCTCTCCGAGCAGAGGGGCGGCATATCTTATCCCGCCCCCCGTATCCCGGAGCAGGTCGGACTCATCGGAAATGCTTATCCGCACTCCCGGCCATTCCATCATGGACAGAAATTCCTTTATCTGCCCGGCAAAATGATGGACATTGACCACAATGTCGTCATATCCTCCCGAAATGAGCTTCTCGAGCGTTATCTGAAGCAGGGGTTTCCCGCAAACCGGCACAAGAGCCTTGGGCATACTGTCTGTAAGCGGTCTCAGCCTCGTGCCGAGTCCCGCAGCGAAAATCATTGCTTTTCCTGGCATCGGTATATCTTCTCCACACCCTGTTCCCTGTGGACAAGGGTGATTTCAATACTGTATTTCGAATGCAGATGCGCGGCAAGCGCCCCGGCACAATATACGGACCTGTGCTGTCCTCCGGTACACCCGAATGAAAACATCAGGTCGGTGAACCCCCTTTCCATGTATTTTTCCACATGGGCATCGGCCAGGGCATACACATTCTCCAGGAACGGCACCACCTCTCCCCTGCTTTCCAGAAAATCCTTCACGGGCTTGTCCATCCCGGTCAGATTCCGGTACTGCTCGTATTTTCCGGGATTATGCATGGCCCTGCAGTCAAATACATAGCCTCCTCCATTACCTGCAGTATCTTCCGGAATCCCTTTCCTGTAGGAGAAACTGAAGATCCGGACCCTGAGTCCGGAATGCCGTGGTCCTTCCGTGTCCATGCTGCTTCCGCGGAATCCAGGAAGGCCCGACAGTTTCAGGGAAAGCTCCGCAAGATAAGGACAGTGACTTTGTACCGCAGCGGCCGCCTCTCCAAGATTCGCGACAGCATAAGGTATGCTTTCCAGAAAATGCCGTTTCTTCTCGAAACATCCCCTGAACCCGTATGCACCGAGCACCTGCAATGTCCTGAAAAAGACGAATATATGCAATCGCTTCAGGAACTCCTCCATATCGGTATCCCGGTATTTTCTCAAGGCCGAGACATATTCCGAGACAAGTTCCTCCTTCAGTTGCGGAGGAAAAGCGGACCTGGCCTGCCATACGAAAGATGCGACATCATAATAGACCGGCCCCCTGCGGCCTCCCTGGAAATCAATAAAATACGGTTCTCCGTCCATGATCATGACATTCCTCGACTGGAAATCCCTGTACATGAACGCGTTGTCATCATATTCCAGAAGAAGGCCCGCCAGTCTGTCAAAGTCATCTTCCAGCCTCTCCTCATTGAACTCCAGACCGGAAGTCTTCAAAAAGCAATATTTGAAATAGTTCAGATCAAACATTACCGAACGCCGGTTGAAGGAGGTACTGTGGAAACATCTCGAAAAGTCCCAGCCTTCCGCACCTTTCACCTGTATCTCGGGAAGCCTGGAGATAGTCTTTTTCAGAAGGGCAGTCTCCTCTTCGGAATACGTGCCTGCATGCCTTCCGGCGGAAATCCTGTCGAACAGGGTCTCGTTCCCCAGGTCCTCCTGGAGGTAGAACATCCCGTCGGGGCTCACGGTATATACTTCGGGAACATTTATCCCCTTGGAGGCGAAATGCGATGCAAGGTCGCAGAATGCCCTGTTCTCTTCAGCCACGGTTCCGGCCACTCCCACGCAGGAAAATCCCCCGGAAGAAAGGCGGAAATATGTGCGGTTGCTTCCGGACGAGGTAAGCTGTCCGACCTTTTCCGGAAGTTTTCCGGTATAGTCTCTGAAAAGGGTTTCAAGCTCTTTTTCCATTGTATATTGCGTGATATTTTTCAAAAATAGTCGATAAAATCAACAATCACAAAAAAGAAAGACTACATTTGTATCAAATATCCTGATTATGATCAACAACGCATATTGCTCCGACAAGTACCAGTACACGATGGGAAAGTCTTTCTACGACAACGGTTTTGCGGACAAGACGGCTATTTTCAACCTGTTCTACCGCAAAGCCCCGGAAAACAACAACTGGGCTGTGGTGAGCGGGGTCGGGGAAGTCCTCGATATGGTGGAAGGCCTCGGGAAGATGCCGGAAGATTTCTTCGCCAGGTTCCTTCCGGGAGAGGAATATGCCGGATTCAGGAAATATCTCGCCGGTATGAAATTCACCGGAAACATATACGCGATGCGCGAAGGCGAGATTGCCTTCCCGAACCAGCCGGTAATAATAGTGGAAGGACCGATGATCGAGGCTCAGGTCCTGGAAACCCCGATGCTCTGCATAATGAACCACCAGATGGCCGTAGCGACCAAGGCCTCGAGAGTCTGCAGGGCAACGAACAAGCCGGTGAGCGAATTCGGGTCGAGACGGGCGCACGGGCCGTGGGCTGCAGTCTACGGAGCCAAGGCCGCCATAATCGCGGGATGCGCTAACACTTCCAACATCCTGACCGGGGCAATGTTCGGATGCGGGTCAACAGGGACCATGGCCCACAGTTACGTGACCTCGTTCGGATGCTCGGTCACAGGAGAGTACAAGGCTTTCGACAGCTACATAAAAAGCCACCGGGGCGAACCCCTGATACTCCTCGTTGACACCTACGACACCCTCAGGTGCGGGGTTCTGAACGCCATAAGAGCCTATAGGGACAACGGCATAGATGACAGCTATCCCCAGATGTACGGGATAAGACTGGACAGCGGGGACCTTGCCTACCTGTCCACGGAATGCCGCCGTATCCTGGACGAGCACGGGCTGAAGGACTGCAGGATATTCGCCACCAACTCTCTTGACGAATACATCATATCCGACCTCGAGAGGCAGGGGGCCTGCATCGATTCCTACGGTGTGGGAGATGCCATAGCCACGAGCAAGGCAAACCCGTGTTTCGGGAACGTATACAAACTGGTACAGGTGGACGGGGAGGCCGTGCTTAAAAGGTCGGAAGACAAGGCGAAACTGATAAATCCCGGTTTCCAGATCACATACAGGATAATGAAGACGGACGAAGAGGCCGGGGAAATCTTCAAAGCCGATGTTACCTGCCTGAGAGGGGACGCGCTTTCGAAGAAAATCACTTCAGGGGAGACCTTCACGATCTACGATGAATACGACAGGTACAAGTCCAAAACTTTCGAAAGCGGGACTTATACAGCTTCACCGCTGCAGCACAAGGTGATAGAAAACGGAAGGATGTGCTGGGAGAACCATACGCTCGACGAGAAGAAGGCCTATTACAAAAAGACCCTGTCCCATTTCAGCCCGAGCGAAAGAAGGCTGATAAACCCGCATTACTACAAGGTCGACATATCCGATTCCCTGTATGACCTGAAAATGAGCATTATAAACAAATTATCAAAAGAAATAAATGAGTTCCGTTTCTGAAACCCCCGAAATAAGAGAGAATTCGGCCCTCGTGGTCGTGGATATGCTGTACGACTTCATTGACGGGTCCATGGCCTATCTCGGAGCAAAAGAGGCGGTCAGGCAGGCAGCGTCCTTCATAGACAAGGTGACGGTATCCGCGGAGACCGCAGGGGAAAACGACATATACGGACAGTATCCGATACTATTCGTATGTGACCGCCACCCTGCCGGACATTGCTCGTTCCAGGGCAGCGGCGGCCAATGGCCGGATCACTGCGTGGAAGGAACCAGAGGCAGTGCCGTCCATGAAATGCTTGCGCCATATATGTCCGAGGAATTCGTATTCTACAAGGGCTGCGACAAGGACAAGGAGCAATACTCAGGATACGAAGGACTGAACAAGGCCGGGCAGAGTGTCGGAGAGATACTTGACATCCTGGACATAGATACGGTATACCTGTGCGGGATCGCCACGGAATTCTGTGTCAAGGCCACGGCCATGGACCTCAAGTCTGCAGGGAAGGAAGTCATCCTCCTTAAGGACGCCCTCGCATACGTCAGCGAAGAAGGTCACGGAAAGGCCCTTACGGAAATGAAAAAGAGCGGGATTTTGATGTTTTAAAAATTATCCGTACCTTTGCCGGCTCGATATGAAGAACCTGGTGTCAAAAATATGGTTCCCGATACTGCTCACAGGCCTGGCGGCCGTACAGTCTTTCGGCATTGATGCAGGACGGTACGGAAGCATGATGCACCGGCAGGACAATGCGGCACTTCCGGATCAGGCAGACAGCGTCCATGCGATGGATTCAGTTTCAGATACACTGGATTCACTGCAGTTGTCTGATACGCTGCAGATGCCGGACACGCTCCGGACAGCAGATTCGCTTTCTTCGCAGGATAGCATACCGGCGGCAGACAGCGTCCCTGCAGCAGCCATACAGCCCCGTGACACCATATCCGTCCCTGATTCCCTGAGATACACCGACACCCTGAAGTTCAAATACTATATCGCGCTGAAGGACAGCCTCACGAGGGCCCAGGTCAGAGACTCCCTGAGGACTGCCGGAGACACGCTTGAACTGCACAGGCTTGATTCCCTTGTCTACAAGGACTCTACGGAGACGGTGGCACGAGACTCCATAGCCCGGTTCAACGCCCTTTCGAAACGGGAAAAGAAAAAGTACCTCGCCGAACTCGAGACCGCAAGGAAACTTGTCGAGCTGGACAGCATTATGCACAGGAAAGACAGCATAAGGGCTATCAAGGACAGCATTATCGAGAACACGCCCCGTATTCTCAGCACATATGTGCTGCCTGATTCCATGCAGTACAAGAGAATGGTGATGTGGAACCATGACCGGTATTTCAACAATATCGAACTCAAGGAAATAGACACGACCTACAATCACTGGTTTACGGAATACCCGTTCCTGAGGGACGACGTGAACGCCACATACCTCGGAGTTATAGGCTCCCCTACCGAGACCTACAACTTCTTCAAGAGGGAAGAGGCGGAAAACGCCATTTTCTACACCCCTTACATGGTATACAACTACACTCCGGAAACTCTGCCGATGTACAACACCAAGACACCGTACACCGAGCTGGCATACTGGGGCACACTGTTCGCCAATTCAGAAAAGGAGGAGAGCAATGTCAGGGTGATGACCACCCAGAATATCCTGCCGGAGCTGAACATCACCCTCGAATACGACAGGTTCGGCGGCAACGGCCTCCTGCAGAACGAGGACACGGACAACAGGACATTCGTAGCCGCGGCCAACTACCTCGGCAAAAGATACTTCATGAACGCCGGGTACATATACAACCGTATCCGGAAAAGCGAGAACGGAGGTGTCGTCGACAATTTCTGGATTCGCGACACCACCGTGGATTCGAGGGAGATCTCCGTCAGGCTTTCCGATGCCAGCAACAGGATAAAGAAGAACACCATATTCCTTGACCAGTCCTACAGGATACCGTTCACCTTCCTTTCCAAAGACGCAAGGGAGGAAAAGAAGGCAAGGAAAGCAGAAAAGGCATACAGGGACAGTCTCATGGCCAGCGGAGACAGCGCCGCCATCCAGAAGTATCTCCTGGAGGAAGCTGAAAAGGAAGCGGCCGGCAAGGAAGTCAGCGCTGACAGCATAGACAACAACATCACGACAGCATTTATCGGCCACACTTCCGAGTACACCGTATTCTCGAAAGTGTACGAAGACAACATCTCCGCCGACGATACCGAGGCCAGGAATTTCTATAACAACAATTTCTACCTCAACCCGACGACCAGCAGCGACTCCATGCGCGTGATGAAGTTCGACAACAGGATCTTTCTCAGGCTGCAGCCATGGTCGAGCGAGGGAATAGTCTCGAAACTCGATGTAGGTATAGGTGACAAGCTCCTGAACTACTATGACTTCAACCGGACGAGCTACCTCCAGGAAGCCAGACCCGTCGTCAGGAACTCCATGTATCTCTATGCCGGGGCCCAGGGACAGCTGAAAAAATACATTCACTGGGATGCAACCGGAAGATATACCTTCCTCGGGAGCGAGCTGAACGACTTTTCCATAAAGGCCAACCTGTCGCTGAATTTCTACCCGTTCAGGCGGGCCAGGAACAGTCCGCTGAACCTGAATTTCCATTTCGAGACCAGTCTCAGGGAACCTGACTATTATCAGCAGCATCTGCATACCAACCATTACTGGTGGGACAACAGCTTCGGAAAGATCTCCACTACCAGGGCCGAAGCGTCCCTGAATATTCCGGTATGGAATTTGAGGGCCTTCTTCGGGTATGCGTTGCTCAGCAACAACATATATTACGACAACCACGGATCAATACAGCAAAACGAAGTACCGATGAGCGTCATGACAGCATCTGTCATGAAAAACTTCAGGCTTTGGAATTTCCATTTTGACCATCAGGCACTTTTCCAGCTTTCCTCCAACGAGGATGTATTGCGTCTGCCCATGCTTGCACTGAATCTCAGGTATTATTTCCAGTTCAACGTGGTCAGGAACGTGATGCAGATGCAGATCGGGGCCAACGCCACCTACAACACACGGTGGTATGCACCGGCCTACAATCCTGTACTGGGAGTGTTCTACAGGCAGGACGACGAACTGTACGGCAACTGTCCGTACATCGATGTCTTCCTGAACATCCAGTGGAAAAGGGCCTGCATTTTCGTAAAGGCTGTGAACCTCGGGATGGGTTGGCCGAACAAATCCGCCGACTATTTCAGTGCACACCATTACATCAGGCCTCAGCAGGCTTTCAAAGTGGGAATTTTCTGGCCGTTTTATGTACAACCTAAGAGAGCCTCCGCCACAGGAGACTCGAATGAGCTGAGAAGCTCGCAAGAATAGGAGGTAAATTATGAAATTTACGGAAAAAATGCGCTCTGTTATGAGGTATTGTGCCGCTTTCGCACTGATTTTCGGGTCAGTCACGATAGGAGAACGGTCGAATGCGGTAGACGGTATCAGTCCGTATGAGACATTCGGAGGTGATACCTTGAAGTGTGTCATCAACACCGGTGACGAAAACTATGGAAGAAACGGGTTCAGGACAGGCTTCAGCTACGAACTGCTGCAGGCATTTGCAGGCCATGTCGGAGCGACGGTCGAAATCAAGCTGGCCGACAGCCATTGCGACTATGTCGATTCCCTGCAGTCAGGAGTGATAGACATTATGGTACTGCCGGATACCTGCGGACACTGCGGTCCGGAACTCATCCTGTCGAGGAAGATCGACCGCGCCGTATGGGCAGTGAACAGCGAGGATATCTCGAAGATAAAGGAAGTCAATACGTGGATAGCCACATTCTCAGAGTCCGACAGATACAAGGAGATGTGGATGAAATACCACCGGTCCATCAACCCGCTCTCCAGATTCGACAGAAACATGATCTCATCCAAAATCAGCCCTTATGACCAGCTTATAAAGACGTATGCCGGAAAACTGGGCTGGGACTGGAGGATGCTCGCGGCGGTCATCTACCAGGAATCGAAATTCTCGATAAATACGGTCTCGCACAGAGGGGCCACGGGCCTGATGCAGGTGATGCCTTCTACGGCTGAATATTACGGGATATCCGACCTGCTGGATCCCGAGGAGAACATCAAGGCAGGGACAATGCATCTCGCACGGCTGCAGAAACTCTACAGCGAAGACGGTATGACGGATATGGAAAAATTCAAGTTCGTCCTGGCTTCCTACAATGCAGGAGAAGGAAGGATAGCCGACTGCCGCAACCTTGCCGCGGCAAGGAACCTTGACAATACAAGGTGGGATGAGGTGCTGAAGGTAATCCCTTCAATGAGGGAAGAAGCCACCCTGCAGGAGACTTATCTGAAATTCGGGAAATTCAACGGGACAGAGACCATGAACTATGTCGAGAATATCCTGAATATCTATTCGGCATTCTGCGAGATCTGCCCGGCATAAAGCCACCGCGACGGAAGGCATCAGCCCATCCGGACGGTACGGGCAGGGTCAACCCTGGAAATGAACATCGAAGGCAGCAGAAGCAGCAGCATTATCAGAAGATATGCGGCGGCGTCTGCTGCCAGTATTTTCATTATCTCAAGATGTACAGGGACATAGGATATGAAATAATTTGCAGGGTCGAGAGTTATGAAATGTGTGGAAGACTGGACTGCACAGAACAGGAAAGCCAGAATGTTGCCGGCAAGCATCCCTTTCAGCACCAGTGAAGAAGAAGACCTGAGGAAAACCCTGGCTATCGCCCTGTCAGTCATGCCGAGGGTCTTAAGGATACCTATGGTTGAAATATTCTCGAACAGAAGAATCAGCAGGCCGGAAATCATATTGAATCCTGCCACGACTGTCATAAGGCCGAGTATGAAAAACACATTGAAGTCGATAAGGGACAGCCAGTCGAAAAGCTGGGGATTCTCATCCTCGGAGGAGACGCTTACGACTGACTCGTCATCTTCCGAAGCATACAGGAGGGCCGCAGCCCCTGCCTCCCGGGAAATCATTTTCATTGCGGATTCGGACCGGAACTCCCTGTCGAGAAGTATCTCAAAGGCGGAGACTTTCGTACTGTCCCATCCGTTCACCCTCTGGATGTCGCCGAGACGGCCGTAGACCACAAGACGGTCATCAGCCTCTGCAATGTCATCATACAGCGAAACAATCCTGAATTTCCTGACCCGTACCCTCTCCCCTACGAAATAGGTCTGCAGCCAGTCGCCCGGTCCCACTGACAATATGGCAGCCAGACGGGAAGGTATGCTGACCGCAAGGGAGACGGAATCCGGCGCCTGGAAATGTTCGGTTCCCTTGAACAGGACTCCATGGACCACATCCCCGTTCCTGACGATCCCTGCCCGGTATACTACAGGAGAGACCTCCCTGACACCGGCTATCGAATCAATGTATGGCAGATATGCAGGTCCGGCCCCTATCGGGGATGATCCCGACAGCCAGTCAAGGTCTGAAGGCACAAGACGGATGTCACCTGTGGCAGAAGACAGGGCATCCCTGATTTCCTTCCTGAATCCTGAAGAGACTGAGACTGAGACTATCATGACAAGAAAGCTGAGCGCGATGGAAATGATGACTATCTTTCCACGGAAGCGCAGCTTTCCCGAAATGAATCCCGTGACCCCCATCCGTACCTGTACTACCAGATTACGACTCTCTCTTCTTCGGGGCGGTACATCTTGTCACCTTCCTTGATGCCGAACGCATCAAAGAAAGACTGGAGATTCCTCAATGTCACGTTCACCCTGTTCTCCCCGAGAGAATGGACATCGAGTCTGGTCAGTCTTGCCTTTTCCTCATCCCTGATATTCATGGCCCATACCGTAGCATAGGAGAGATAGAAACGCTGTTCTGCAGTAAATCCGTCTATGTCGGCCGGATGGTTGCCGGCAAACGAATTCTGAAGAGCCGTGTATGCCACACGGAGTCCGCCCTGGTCCGCGATGTTCTCGCCAAGACACAACGCTCCGTTCGCCCTGAGACCAGGAAGGACATATACGGAATCGAACTGTGCGACAAGTATATCCGTCATCTTCCTGAAAGTCTCCTCATCCTCAGGCTTCCACCAGTCCGTCATATTGCCGTCCTTGTCGAAATGACGGCCCTGATCATCGAACCCGTGGGTCATCTCATGGCTTATCACGACGCCTATGGCACCGTAGTTCACGGCATCGTCAGCTTCCGGATTGAAGAAAGGCGGCTGGAGTATTGCTGCAGGGAAGCAGATCTCGTTGGTGGTAGGATTGTAGTAGGCGTTCACGGTCTGCGGACTCATGAGCCATTCCGTCTTGTCCACCGGCCTGTCGAGTCTCGAGAAATTATCCGCCATTTCCCATCTGTTTATATTGCGGACGTTTTCCATATAGCTCAGGGTAGGGTTGACAATGAGAGAGGAGTAATCCTTCCATTTGTCAGGATATCCCACCTTCACCACTATCGCTTCCAGTTTTTCCTTGGCTACCATCTTCGTGGAATCGGACATCCACGTCAGGGAATCGATATGCTCTCCGAGTGCCGTCCTGATGTCAGCGATCATCTTCAGCATCGCATCCTTTGACTCCTGAGGGAAATAAGACTCGACATAGAGTTTGCCCACAGCCTCCGGAAGCATATTGCTCGCAACATCGAGGGAGCGCTTCCATCTCGGCTGCTTTTCCTTCACGCCGGCCATCTGTTTCTTGAAGAATTCAAAATCCGCATCATAGAAATCTTCACCCAGGAGAGTGCAATACTCCGAGATGAAACGTGCCGAAAGATATTTCTTAAGGACAGAGAGATCGGTGCTTCCGAAAAGCGAATCAAGAGAAGCGATGTAGGAAGGCTGCTCCACGATAATCTTGTCCGGTTCCTGTATGCCTATCTCCCTGAACCATGCCCCGAAGTCAAAGTTCTTGCAGGAACTCTTAAGATCCTTTGCGGATACTGGATTGTAAGCCTTGAGTACATCCCTTTTCTCCACGCTCGACCAGGAAATCCGTGCCATGGCATCTTCCAACGCCAGCACCTCCGTAGCCGAAGTGTCCGGATCCTCCATCCCGGCAAGAGCAAGTATTTTCGCCAGATACTGCCTGTACCCTTCCTTGAGGGCGGCATTGGATTCCTCAATATAATAGTCCCTGTCCCCCATTCCGAGTCCGGACTGGGAAATATAAAGGACATTCACGTCGCTGTCTGTCATGTCGGCACCCACGTATGCGGCAAAGAACGGGAATTCCGCGGAAGCGTGCATCCTCGCCACAGTCTCGGCAAACGTCCTGCTGTCGCTTATTGCAGCGATTTCCCCGAGGACCTTCTCCAGAGGAGCGGCGCCTTCCGAAGCGAGTCTTGCCGAATCAAGGCCCATCTTGTAGAGATCGTCTATCTTCTGTGCCTCGCTTCCCGGAACAGGACTGCTCTTGCCCAGGTTCTCGAAGAGTGTCTTCAGGCGGTTCTCATTGTTCTCCATCAGCTCATTGAAAGTCCCGAAACGGGCATATTCCGGTTTGAGCGGATGCGAAGCCATCCAGCCTCCTGTAGCATATCTGTAGAAATCCTCACCCGGCGACACCGTAGGGTCAAGATTTGAAAGGTCAAGTGCATGCTCCGTATCTTCAGGCTGTCTGCATGAGACGGCAGCAGCCAGCGCCAGCATAAGGCATAAAACTCTGTTCATAATCCAAAATTTGTTAAATTATACAAAGATACGCATATTTTAGAAACTGTTTAAGAATCTATGTTGAAAATTTCAAAACAGATTCTAAATTTGCACCCCGGAAAATGACGATATCATGTTGAAATTCCTGAAAAACTGGACATTGCCGCTGGCTATCGCCGCAGGCATTGTCTCCTATGCGATATATGACAACATTCCGGCACTGGCCCCGGCCGGCCCATTCCTTGAAAAAATCATCGGAGTGATCCAGCCGCTGCTGTTGTTCCTGATGCTTTTCCTGTCCTTCTGTCATATCGAGCCCAGGGATCTCAGGCCCAGAAAATGGCACGTATGGCTGCTGTTGTTCCAGTCTCTGGGCTTCATCCTTCTGGCCTTCCTGATGATGGCGCTTCCCGATTTCCACGGCAAAATCCTGATAGAAGGAGCCATGCTGTGCCTGATTTGCCCGACCGCCACGGCAGCTGCCGTTGTCACCGGCAAACTCGGAGGGGACATGCCCGGCCTGACAGCCTATACGATTATCATAAATATGGCGACTGCTGTCCTCGTACCTGTCTTCATCCCGTTCGTACATCCTGCCGAAGGGATTTCCTTCTTCACTGCTTCCGGACTTATTCTGGCAAAGGTCTTTCCGCTGCTGATCGCACCATGTCTTCTGGCCTTTATCGTACGGTATCTCATGCCCGGGTTCCACTCGTGGCTGCTGAAGTTCAAGGATCTCGCCTTCTATCTGTGGGGAGTGTCGCTGATGCTTGCGATAGCCATGACAACAAGGTCCATAGTGCACAGCACCACCCCTGCCGTCTACCAGGCAGGTCTTGCCGCAGTGTCTCTTCTGTGCTGCGCCCTGCAGTTCTGGGCAGGAAAGAAAATAGGGAAAAGGTACGGCGCCTCCATCACGGCCGGCCAGGCCCTGGGACAGAAGAACACCGTATTCGCGATATGGATGGGATACACTTTCCTTACACCGGTCACTTCGGTCGCCGGCGGCTTCTACTGTATCTGGCACAATCTGTTCAATTCCTGGCAGCTGTACCGGGCCAGGATCAGGGAAGAAGGCTCCCGTCCGTCGGCTAATTCTCTCCGCAAAGGAATTTGAGACGCGCCTCGGCAGCCTGCCTTTCATTCTCCGGGGCAACCTTCACGAACTGTTCCAGGTACTTTCTCTCGAGCTTCCCGTTTTTCTGCTGACGGGCCAGAAGCACACAGTTTTTCAAAGCAGAGTAGTCATCCGGAGCGATTTTCAAGGCTTTCCTGTAATATTTCAAGGCCTTTGCATAGTCTTTTGCGACTATGAACTCGTATGTCCCCATGTTCGTGATGAAAGCCGGGTCCTTGGGATAAATTATCAGCATGCGCTCGGACAGGGTTCTGAAAGCCTCATAGGATGACGGAGTGCCAAGCGTATAGAAAGCGGCGCAATACTCCTGCATGGACTGCCTGAAAAAGTCCTCCCCGAGTTCGTATCCGGGATATTCCCACTTGCAGTGTTCGGCGGCCTCCTTGTCTGCAAGGCCGAGCAGATAGGACAGGGCCATGTCCGGACTGTCCTTTTCGTAGGACATCAGGGCGGTGACCTTCGTGAACCTCAGGTCTATCCTGAGCGGCACCTCGGCTATGGCCTTGTCAAGATAGCGCATCGCTTCCGAAAACAGGGCGTCATCGTAGATGACCTCCTGGAAATAATGGACATCCGTTCCGGTAGAATCCTTCAGTGTAAGCACAGGATCCGCCCCGAGGTATTTTTTCTGCGGTTTTACGACAACGGAATTCGACTGTGCCTTAGTGAAGTAGTAATTGAACTTTGCTGTCAGCATCTTGACATTCGTGGAATCCACCTGCTCCCACTGGTTCAGGATTGTCTCCACCCCGACACCGGCATAGCCGAGCTTTGAAACCACGAGGTCATATCTGCCGGAATACGTTTCAGACAGCTCCTCCCTGGTCTGGGCGGCCGCCGGGAGCACGGTTGCAGACACCAGCAGCGCCAATAGCATTTTCTTCAAGTCCATACAGTCTATTATATTAATCATCAGTCTATATCCATTCTGATACGCCGTTCCATTGGATAGAGGCTGTTGCACCTGTTCCCGAGATTCTTTACGAACCCGAGCGGCACTCCTTCATGGCATATCAGCACATAACCCTTTTCCATATTCCCAAGCACGATGGCGTCCCGATGCAGGAATGCAAGGGCTGTCCTCCTGTCGACCTCGGCCCTCGGGAAAGCATCCTTATTCAGACAGATGTCCAGGGCCAGGTCTGCATCAGGGACAAAATCCCTCCCTTTATAGCTCCCGGCCGCACAGCCGGAAGATATCACCCGGACCCTCTCCCCTACACAAGCCGCGTCATCCGCAATGTTCTCTGGCACAGCCTTGACAAAATCACCTCTGACGACCGGCCTTACAGGAATGTCGAACAGGTTCTCCACGTACAGGCAGCGGCTGTCCTTCTTTCCGGGTCTTGTCCTGCCCGCGACCTTCCTGTCCTGTGGAGATGTCTTTCTCAGCACGGCGCAATACTGGCCCTCGCCTTCCACATATCCGGGCACAAGGCTGAAACCGTATTCTGTAGGGATCACTCCTGCCGGAACCTCCGCCCCGACCGGGTAAAGGACCTCCGCCCCAAGATTCCCGGCCGCCCAGGCCACGTTCCTGTCATTCTCATATACATTGAACGTGCACGTGGAATATATGAGCACCCCGCCCCCGGCCAGAGATGGCCAGACATCGGAAAGAATTCTCCTCTGCCTTGCGGCACAATGGGCGACATTCTCCGCAGACCACTGCGACACAGCCTCGGCATCTTTCCGGAACATACCTTCTCCGGAACACGGGACATCGGCCAGTATAACATCGAAAAAGCCTTCAAGGCCGGACCCGAATCCGGCAGGATCCGCATTTGTCACAGTCACGGCAGGATCTCCCCACATGGCCGCGTTCACGGCAAGTGCGGCTACCCTGGACCTTATGGCCTCGTTGGAGACAAGAATGAAGTCATCCCCGCAGACCGCCCTCAGGGAGGCGCAGGCATCAGTCGTCTTCCCTCCCGGAGAGGCACACAGATCCAGAACCCTAAGAGGCGCAGGCAGAGACATGCTCTTCAGGACCTGCCTCAGCATATATCCTACGAACATGGATGAAGAATCCTGAACATAGTAACACCCTCCATGAAAGAACGGGTCGAGGGTGAATACCGGCCTGCCGGGCAGCATCATGCCATATTCAGACCACGGGACAGGACGGCTTCCGGGAAAGTCCGTACGTTTCTTGTACGGGTTCAGCCTCACCGACACGGACGGGGCCCTGTCCAGGGCCTCAAGCACTGCCGGCACCCTCCCGGCCCCCAAGGCTTCGGCCAGATACCGGACGAATACGTCATTTGCCGAAACCATACCTGGACGGGTCAAAGCCTTCCGGCATCTTCCCTTCGGAAGCGTCGGCAAGGGCTGTCACCATCTTGTCCAGGGCTTCCTTCAGTTTGGAACCGAGAAGCATCTTCATCATGAAGTTCAGCTCTGCGGTAAATTCTATGTGGAAATCTGTCTTCCCGGCCTCGGCCGCCGGATCGAAAAACATCGAGACGCCAAACTGGAAAGGTGCCCCGTCATCCTTGAAATCGATCCGCGAATACGGAATCCTTTCCGCCACACGCACGCCTACATTGAACCCCTGTACAGTACCTTTTATGGAATCATAGTCAGCCGTCACCCCCTGTTTCTTGTCCTCCGGAAGGAACTGGAGGAAATTACGCATATCCACAAAGGCCATGTACAGCTCGTACGGCTGTCTCGACACAATCGCATTCCTGCTCCTGATCTCGGTAGCCATGGCTATTCCTTTTTACCCCATGTGGAAGGAGAGAACCTCCATTCCCTGAGACATTCCAGATCCGAATCCTTGATATAACCCGTATCGCAGGCCACATCGATGAGGGCATCGTAGTTGGTCAGAGTGGTCAGTTCCACATCGGCCACCTCGAAAGCCCGCCTTGCCTGGTTGAAATTGTAGGAGAAAATGGCTACCATCCCGAGGACTTCCGCCGAAGCCTTGTTCAAGGCGTCGACAGCAGCCAGGCTGCTCTTCCCTGTGGATATAAGGTCTTCTACGACAACCACCTTGGCACCTTTCTCCACAATGCCTTCGATCTGGGAGCCGGTACCGTGGTCCTTCGGCTTAGGACGGACATACACGAACGGCTTGCCTAGGAAATAGGCGATCAGCATACCATGTGCTATGGCCCCGGTGGCGACTCCGGCGATCACCTCCACCTGCGGGTACTTCTCCCTGATGATGTCGGCCATGAGCCGGCACACGTTCTCCCGTATATCAGGATAGGAAAGTATCCTCCTGTTGTCACAATAGATTGGTGAAAGCCAGCCTGAAGCCCACGTGAACGGCTTCTCCGGGCTCAGAAGCACCGCCTTTATGTCAAGCAGCGACTTGGCTACAGATATCTCCTTCGATTCCATAATCAATATTTTGTTTCTATATCCTATATTTGCATACACATTCGACAAAGATAGTAATTTTAACGGACAATATGCATAAGATATATTTCGAAAAGAGATGTATAATCATCTGTCCTCCTTACGAGCAGGCCCTTACCGACCCGAATGCGGTACAGTTCTGCCCGGACGGAAGGACCGGCAACACACACAGCCTTGTAAGAATGTTCGAGATTTCGGACACCCTGGGCAGGATATACATTCCCACCGATGACACAGAAGGAATGTACCGCAGGATATGTTCCGAATTCAAGGAGGTGGATGCCGGCGGCGGACTCGTATCGAACAGAAGGGGCGACTTCCTCCTGATTAACAGGAACGGACTGTGGGACCTGCCGAAAGGCCACCGCGAGGAAGGCGAAGACATCCGGATCACAGCCCTGAGGGAAGTCCGGGAAGAGACCGGCGTCAAGGAACTGAGCATGGGGGATCTTATCTGCATCACGGACCACTGCTATAAAAGGGACGGGATATGGCACCTGAAGCATACATGGTGGTTCGATATGCTTTACACTGCCCCTACAGACCTTGTTCCACAGAAAGAAGAAGACATATCGAAAGCGGCCTGGGTCGCGAAATCAAGCCTGCCGAATTTCCTTAACAGGACCTACCCTTCCATCCTCGAGGTCTTCAAGGAAAAAGGTGTCTGACAAAGAGAATGAATTTTCCGGACAGTTTTTGAAACAAATTTCAGAAAAAATCGTATAAATTAATGTCGCGAGATTTTAAAATTTTGTAAATATAACAGATTTTTTCGATATAAGGAAATGAAACTCTCACAATTTCAATTCAACCTCCCCAAAGAAAAAATTGCGCAGGAACCTCCGAGATGGAGAGACGAATGCAAACTGATGGTCCTGCACAAAAAGACCGGAGAAATTGAACACAGACTTTTCAAGAACATCATAGATTATTTCGGAAAAGGCGACACCTTCATTCTGAATGACACGAAAGTATTCCCTGCGAGACTTTACGGGAACAAGGAAAAGACCAAGGCGGAAATCGAGGTGTTCCTTCTGCGGGAGCTGAACAGGGAACAGAGGCTGTGGGATGTCATAGTTGACCCGGCAAGGAAGATAAGGATCGGGAACAAACTGTATTTCGGAGAAGATGAAAGTCTTGTTGCAGAAGTAATTGACAATACCACATCCCGGGGACGCACCCTCCGGTTCCTGTACGACGGTTCTTATGAGGACTTCAAGCAGACGCTCTACTCCCTCGGAGAGACTCCGCTGCCGAAATTCGTAAGGGACAAGGTCCTTCCCGAAGACGCCGAAAACTACCAGACCATCTTCGCCAGGAACGAAGGAGCAGTAGCGGCTCCGGCCGCCGGCCTGCATTTCAGCCGGGAACTGTTCAACAGAATGATCCTTAAGGATATAAATAAAGCGTTCATCACCCTCCACATGGGGATAGGACACTTCCGCTCCGTCGACGTGGAAGACCTGTCCAAGCACAAGATGGATTCCGAGAGGGTAATCATATCAGAAGAGACCGCGGACATCATAAACCAGACCAAGAGGGCCAGGAACAAGGTACTTGCTGTGGGCGTAACGGTAATGAGGGCCCTGGAAACTTACGTAACATCCTACGATGAAGTGAACCCGTACGACGGGTGGACCAACAAGTTCATCTTCCCGCCCTACAGATTCTCCATCCCGGATGCGATAGTATCGAACTTCCATATACCAGGCTCCACGATGCTGATGGCGGTGGCCGCATTCGGCGAATACGAGAATGTGATGAAGGCATACGCCACTGCACTGAAAGAAGACTACAGGTTCGGGCCTTACGGGGATGCGCTCCTTATAATATAATAAGGGTATCCCGGAATTTCAGGTTACAAAAAAAGAAAAAACACTGCAAAAAAGAAAAAGGCGGAAAGATTTTTCTCTTTCTGTCTTTTTTTGTCCCGGGACAAGAATAAATTAGGGGCAAAAATGGGAAATCTTGACGAGGAGAAGATCTGCCTTTGCGCCCTGAACATGATCTTCGGGTATGAACCCAGGATAGCTACAGCCCTTATTGACAGCCTGGGATCGGCAAGGGCCGTATTCAGCCTCGGGAAGGAAGATCTCGGGAAAATACTTGGAGCGTATCCGAAATATTCCGGTGCGATAAACGGCAGGGCGCTGGAACAGGCGGAAAAAGAACTTGAAGAAGCCGCACGGGAAGGCATATACTTCACCGGCAGAGGGGAGGCGGAATACCCGGAGCTGCTCATGGAATGCGAAGATGCACCGGCAGGTATCTACATAAAGGGCGCAGCTCCTGAGAAAAGCCTTGCCGGAAAGCGCGATTTCGTTTCCATCGTAGGGACGAGGGCCGTTTCAGAGTACGGCAAGGAATGGTGCATCAGGATAGTCGAGGCGCTGGCAAGGTCCGGCAGCAGGCCTGTGATTGTCAGCGGGCTTGCATACGGGACCGACATCACCGCCCACCTTGCCGCTCTCGAGAACGGCCTGGACACCATCGCTGTAATGGCCACCGGGGCAGATATGGTTTATCCGTCCGGACACAGACAATATGCGAAAGCCATCGCCGGCAAACCCGGTTCGGCCTTGATTTCTGACTATCCGCTGCATACAGGGGCCATCCCGTTGAATTTCATCCGGAGAAACAGGATCATCGCCGGCCTCGGCAAGGCGACCATCCTCATCGAGTCGAGACTCAGGGGAGGGGGCATGATCACTGTAAGGCAGGCTTTCTCCTACGACAGGGACGTCTATGCGCTGCCAGGCAGGGCCGGAGAGCCGCTTTCGGAAGGATGCAACTACCTGCTACGTTCCGGAACAGCCATTCCGGTCATATCCGAAAAGGATCTCGTGGAAAGCCTCGGCTATGTCTTCAGACGTGAAGACAGCGATCCGGGAAAGGAGGCTGCCTGCCGCTACCGGAAGACAATGTCCGGGGACAAGGTGGAGGATATCGCGCGCATCCTCCTTATCATCAAGAAAAAGAGGGGTATCTCCCTGCAGGAGATTACGGAAGCGACGGGACTCCCCTACAGTACCGTAGCGGAGATTGCCGGCCTTCTGGAAAACGACGGATTCATCCGTACCGACCTTATGCAGAGATGCTCCATCGTCAGGCAGAGGAATCAATAAAAGAATTTTTGAAAAATTTCAAAACAGATTCGTAATTTTGCAGGACATTTGATTTTGAAATGTATTTTATCGACACGCACACGCATCTCTATGACGAACAGTTCGCAGGAGATGCAGACGAGGCTGTAGGAAGGGCCGTCCGGGCCGGTGTGACCAAGATGATATTGCCGGACATCGACAGGTCCTCGAGAAAAGCCATGTTCACTCTCGCAGACAGATTCAGAGGTACGCTGTTCCCCTGCCTCGGGTTGCACCCCACCTCTGTCGGGCCGGGCTGGGAAGAGGAAATCGAGGAAATGGAAAGCATGACGGAAGAGAAGATCCAGGCCATAGGCGAGACAGGTCTCGATTTCTATTGGTCCAGAGAATTCGCTGACGAGCAGGAGAAGGCTTTCGAACGCCAGATCCGGCTGGCCTGCAGGAAAGGCCTTCCTGTCATAGTCCATTCCAGAGACGCCACCGAGGCGGTATTCAAAGTTCTGGAACGGTGCAGGCATCTCTCCCCTGTCGGAGTGTTCCATGCTTTCAGCGGGAGCATAGAGACGTACAGGAGACTCTCCGGATACGGGGACTGGTATGTCGGCATAGGAGGGGTCGTTACATTCAGGAAAGCCTCCATAGCCGAGACCGTCCGGCAGATCCCGCTCGACAGAATACTTCTGGAGACCGATTCTCCATACCTTACCCCGGTACCGCACCGCGGAGAAAGGAACGAAAGCTCCTACATCCCCCTGATAGCGGAAAAGATAGCGGTCCAGAAAGGAATCGACATAGAAGAAGTCGCCAGCGTGACATCCGGCAACGCGGAACGGCTGTTCAGTATCTGACACAACCATTACCCCATGAAATACACTCCAGATCCCAATACAGGAAAATCATCCATACTTCTGATCTACACGGGCGGCACCATAGGCATGAAGATCGACCCGGAAGAGCAGACGCTGAAACCGTTCGACTTCTCCCAGATTCTCGAGGAGGTCCCCGAACTCGGCAAATTCGCCTGCCGCATAGACTCCTGCACATTCGACCATATCATAGACTCGGCGGATGTGGAACCCGGGCTGTGGCAGAAACTTGTGGAGGTCATAGAAGACAACTACGACAGCTATGACGGATTCGTCATACTGCACGGGACCGACACCATGGCCTATTCCGCCTCCGCACTCAGCTTCATGACCGAAGGTCTTACCAAGCCGGTAATATTCACCGGAAGCCAGCTGCCGATAGGGGTCCCCCGGACCGACGGGAAGGAAAACCTCGTATCCTCTGTCGAGATAGCCGCCGCGAAAGACAGCGAAGGCCATGCGATTGTCCCGGAGGTCTGCATCTGCTTCGGGAACTCACTTATGAGAGGCAACAGGACCCGGAAAGTAAATTCCGAGAATTTCCGGGCATTCCGGTCCGAGAACTTCCCTCACCTTGCGGAAGCCGGCATCAGGATCTGGTACGATACCGCGAACATCCTCAAGCCGGCAGACTGGAACAGGAAGCCGCTTTTCCACAAGGAACTCGACACCAGGGTCTCGATACTCAAGATCCACCCGGGAATCACGCCCCAGGTAGTCAGGAACATAATATGCGGACCCGAGACCAGGGCTGTCATCATAGAGACGTACGGTTCGGGAAACGCTCCCTCACGGGAATGGTTCATCGACCTCATCAGGGAAGGCATCGCCATGGGAAAGATCATCCTTAACGTGACGCAGTGCCTTGCAGGATCGGTGGACATGGACCTTTACGCCACCGGAAAGAAGCTCAAGAAAGCCGGTGTCCTCGACGGATACGACTGCACGACGGAGAGCGCCCTGGCGAAACTCTTCTTCCTGATGGGCACGTCCACGGACAACGGCTTCGTGCGCCGCGAACTGGACAAAAACCTCAGGGGAGAAATAACAAAATAATTATTGCCATATAAAAATTATTTGCTAAATTGCACCGGATTTAAGTAGACTGTACTGCTTAAAACAAGGTTGAAAAAATTATAACAAACTGATACATTATTAATTAAACACACACAAACTATTATGAAAAATTTTTTCATATTCCTTGCAACTATTGCAATGATGGCTTTTTCCGCTCAGTTCGTGTCAGCTCAGGACAACACAGCAGCTCCCGACTCTGCAGCAACTCCGGACTCTGCGGTAACAGAGGAAGTGGCTCCAGCTACTAATGCAAACCCGTTTGCAGCAGGAGCAAACAGTGAAGTTCCGCTTCACCAGCAGCTCAAGACCAAGTTCATCGAAGGAGGTCCGGGGTTCATGGCATCAATCATCCTCTGCCTTATCCTGGGACTTGCCATCTCTATCGAGAGGATCCTCTACCTGAGCTTCTCCAAGACCAACACAAAGAAACTTCTCAGCAAGATTGACGCTGCCCTCAACGAAGGCGGTGTAGAAGCAGCCAAGGAAGTATGCCGCAACACCCGCGGTCCTGTGGCAAGCATCTTCTACCAGGGATTCCTCCGTATGGACCAGGGCATCGAGGTTGTCGAGAAGACAGTCGTTTCCTACGGTTCCGTACAGATGAGCCTCATGGAGAACGGACTTACATGGATCGCCCTCTTCATCGCACTTTCCACATCTCTCGGATTCCTCGGAACCGTGGTCGGTATGGTCCAGGCATTCGATGCTATCCAGGCAGCAGGTGATATCTCGCCTAACGTCGTTGCAGGAGGTATGAAAGTCGCCCTTATCACCACCGTCGGCGGTCTTATCGTTGCAATTATTCTCCAGATTTTCTACAACTACATCGTATCGAGGATCGACTCGCTTTCCATCGATATGGAAGATGCATCCATCTCCCTTGTAGATATCCTGGTAAAATATGAGAATAAAAAATAACAAGCAATGTCATCTAGCAGATTTGAAAAAATAGTAAAGATCCTGTTATGGGTGCTGATGATTGTCAGCGCAGGCATAACAGTATGGGGCTACGCAGTAGGTTTCAGTGACATGTCTGTAGATACCCTCCTGTACTGGGCATACATACTGGCGATTGTCGGTATCGTGATTGCCATAGTATTCGGCATCACAATCAGTGCGATCAACAACCCTAAGAACCTTATCAAGATGGGGATCGAACTTGTGGCTGTCGTAATAGTGGTAGGTGCTGTCTATATGCTGTCATCCGGAGCTCCGGCAGTAGGATATGTGGGAGCGGAAGTCAGCCCGATGACACTCAAGGTAACCGATACCTTGCTGAACCTCACCTACCTCCTCTGTGCCTTGGCTATAATCGCCATTGTCTATGGAGGAATACGTAATGCTATCCACAACAAATAAAGAAAACTATGTCTAAAAAGACTCCAGAATTAAATTCAGCATCGTCAGCGGACATCGCATTCCTGTTGCTCTCGTACTTCCTGATGACCACCACGATGAATCAGGACTCAGGACTGCAGCGCCGTCTGCCGCCTATCCCTGATGAGAACCAGGCGGTGGAAGACCAGAAAGTCAACCGGAGGAACATCATCATCGTGAGGATCAACTCCGCAGACAGGTTGTTCGCAGGTAATGAACCTATGGATGTCAGCTTCTTGAAAGACAAAGTAAAAGAGTTCCTTGTAAATCCGAACAACGACCCTAACCTTCCGGAGAGGACTCCGAAAGAAATAGAGGGATTCGGTACATACAACGTTTCAAAGGGAGTCATCTCCCTCCAGAACGACCGAGGCACAAGCTACAAGGCATACATTGAGGTGCAGAACGAGCTTGTCAAGGCTGTCAACGAACTGAGGGATGAATTTGCCAAAGCCCACTTCGGGAAAGCATACCTTAGCCTGAATGAGGACCAGCAGAGAATCGCAAGGGAAGCGATACCTCAGAACATATCCGAGGCAGAGCCGAAAGATGTATCGAAAAAATAACGAGAAGGAGAATAAGTTATGGCAAAATTTGGAAATAGCGGCAGTAAGAAGGAAGTGCCGGGCTTGACCACGGCGTCCATGTCCGATATCGTGTTCATGCTCCTGTTCTTCTTCATGGTGACGACAAGTATGCGTGAGACCGAGAACAAGGTCATGGTTAACCTTCCGGAAGCGAGTGAAGTCGCCAAGCTGGAGCGCAAGGACCTGACCTCATACATCAACATCGGTTCCCCCATTGCATCTCTTCAGAAGATGTACGGTACCGATGCACGTATACAACTCAACGACTCTTTCAAGACAGTCGACGAAATCCGCGACTTCATCGCAGCGGAGCGCGATGCGATGAGCGAAGTTGACAGACAGTATATGACAGTATCTATCAGGGCGGATGCCGATGTCAGGATGGGTATCATCACTGATGTAAAGCAGGAGCTGAGAAGATGCTCTGCACTGAAGATAATGTATGCCGCAAGAAAACCGGCACAGTAAGACTGGCTGTTGGCCTTTTTAAAAGATGGGGATCCGGGGAATCCGGATTTCCATCTTTTGTTTTTTCAAGACAGCCGGAAACACATGGCTCCTGCACGGAAGGATCAGGAGCCGACTGAATTATCTCGGAATTATAAACAGTTTTTAAAATAATTTTGAAAAATTTCAAAACAGTTTCTAAATTTGGACACCGGAAAAATCCGGGGGAAAACTTCCCCGGCAAACCTTTGAAGACAACATTAACAACACTTGAGATATGTACAGAAATTTCTTTCTACTGACGATCCTTGCTGCGTTCTGCGCACTGACAGGATGCGCGAACAGCAATGCAAACGAACCTGAAGGACAGGCCAAATACATTTTCCTGTTCATTGGAGACGGAATGGGACAGGCACAGGCGGCAGTCACGGAGTCCTACCTTGCATATCGGGACGGAGAACTCGGAGGATTAGGAAGACTTTCATTCACCAAATTCCCTTACCTCGGTATGGCGACGACATATTCCGCGAACAGGAACATCACCTGCTCCTCTGCCGCAGGAACAGCGCTGGCAACCGGATTCAAGACAAACAATTCGGTACTCGGCAAGACCCCGGACGGAAAAGACCTTGAAAGTTTTACATACAGACTGAAAGAAGAAGGCTACAGGATAGGAATCATCAGCAACGTTCCGGTGAACCACGCGACACCTGCATCATTCTATGCGAATGCGAAATCGCGCAATGACTACTATGAAATAAGCCTCCAGATTCCTGAAAGCGGATTCGACTATTTTGCCGGGGACGGCTTCCTTGACTTCAACGGCAAAGACGGGTCAAAAGAGGACATTGACAGGAAGATCGAAAGCCAGGGCTATACGATCAGCTACGGGATGGAAGAATACGAAGCCGAGAAGGATGCGGCACGCCTGATACTCTGCCAGAAAGACAACAGAAAATCCGACAGCGAGAACTATGTAGTCAAGCATACGGAAGAAGAAGAGATATCCCTCAAGGAAATGGTCGAGACAGCCATAGAACGCTTCTCCGGTGACGGCCGTCCGTTCTTCATCATGGCCGAAGGCGGCACAATCGACTGGGCCGGGCACGACAACAGGACAATGGCTCTCACGGAAAAAGTCCTCGAACTCGATGCTGCAGTCAAAGAAGCATACGAATTCTATCTCAAGCATCCTGACGAAACTCTTATCGTAGTGACGGCCGATCACGAGACCGGAGGACTGACCCTCGGATGCGGCAAGGGCGATGACATAAAATGGGACAAGCTGGAGAGCGCATGGGAAGCAGCAGGCAAAAAAGACATCACAGGCGACGAGGAGAATGCAAAACTCAACAAGTCCGCCAACATCGGCTGGAGCACAGGAGGACATACCGGTATCCCTGTCCCTGTATATGCGGTCGGTAACGGCGCCGAAATGTTTTCAGGATGCTATGACAACACGGATATCCCTAAAAAGATAATGCGCGAAGAATAAATGAAGAAGACGAGGAAAAGCCACGTGATAGGCCTGGTTTTCGGTCTTGTACTCCTGCTGGCGTGTATCGTCGTGGCCAACCTGGACAACATAGGTGCAGTGCGCCCGGAACGTCCGGCGAAATACGTTTTCCTTTTCATCGGGGACGGGATGGGAGCCTCGCACGTCGCCGCCGCCGAATCCTATCTGTCATGGAAAGAAGATGGGGAAAAAAGACTGCGCCAGTTGTCTTTCACCGGATTTCCCGTACTCGGGATGACCGCCACATGGTCCGCCGACAGGAATGTCACCTGCTCTTCGGCGGCCGGGACGGCAATAGCCTGCGGGGTCAAGACCTGCAACGGAAGGCTCGGCATCACTCCGGACGGCGACACTCTCGAAAGCCTGGCTGTAGCCCTGAAGGAAAAAGGATACAAAATAGGTATAATGAGTTCTGTCCCGGTAAACCATGCCACACCGGCAGCATTCTACGGGCACAATACGGACCGGCATGACTATTACTCGATAACCAGGGAGATACCGGCAAGCGGCTTTGACTTCTTTGCGGGGGCCGGCTTCATCGACTATGCAGGGAAATCCGGAGACATGAAGGACAGCCGCAGCCTTCTCGAGGAAGGAGGATATACGGTATGTTTCGGAGCGGATGAATTCGACAAGCGGAAATCCGAAGCCACGAAAATGGTCCTCTGTCAGGAAACCGGGCGCGACAGGAACGCCTCTGAATACAGGGTCGAGAAATCCCCGGGGACTGATATAAGTTCCGGTGAGATGATGAACAAGTGCCTGGAATTCCTCGGAGACAAATCGCCGTTTTTCATAATGTACGAACAGGGCGAGATCGACTGGGCTGCACACGAGAACAAGACAATGCCGATGATAGAAAGCATCCTGAAGCTGGACGAAGCCGTGAAAGTTGCCCTTGCGTTCTACCGGACGCACCCTGACGAAACACTCATCATCGTGACTGCCGACCATGAGACAGGAGGGCTGGCACTCGGAGCTACAAGCACCTGGAATGAGGTGGATCTCGGATGGAAGACCCTCGACAGCATCTGGGTCAGTTCCGGATATGAAAACAATCTCGACTACGGACAGAACAGGGCCATGAATGACAGCGCATTCATCGGATGGACCACAAGGGGACACACCGGAGGACCGGTGCCGGTCTATGCAATCGGCCGCGGTTCGGAACGTTTCGCCGGAAGATTCGACAACACAGGCATAAGGGAAAAGATTCTTCCCGAATAAAAGGACGTATTTGTATTATCTTTACTATCTTTGTACGTTTTTTAATAAAAGATACATCATTATGAGGACCAAAGTCAAAGATCTGCTGAAAAGCGAACCCGGCAAGGAAGTTGTGGCCAAAGGCTGGGTCAGGACGAAAAGAGGGAACAAGAATATAGCTTTCATAGCTTTGAATGACGGCTCCACCATAAATAACATACAGATAGTTGTAGAAACCGCCGCATTCAGCGAGGATCTGCTGAAAAAGATCACCACCGGCGCCTGCATCTGCGTCAAGGGAGACCTCGTAAAGTCAGTAGGAAGCGGACAGGCCGTGGAGATCCAGGCAAGGGAGATTGAACTGTACGGAGAAGCCAGCCCGGATACCTACCCTCTCCAGAAGAAAGGGCATTCCATGGAATTCCTCAGGACCATAGCCCACCTCAGGCCAAGGACAAATACGTTCGGCGCCGTGCTCAGGATAAGGCACGCAATGGCTTTTGCCATTCACAAATATTTCAATGACAAGGGATTTGTCTACCTTCATACCCCTATAATCACGGCATCAGACTGCGAAGGTGCCGGGGAAATGTTCCAGGTGACTACACTTGATATGGCCAATCCTCCGAGAACGGAAAACGGCGGGATCGACTACAGCCAGGACTTTTTCGGGAAACAGACAAGCCTTACGGTAAGCGGACAGCTCGAAGGCGAGCTCGGGGCCATGGCCTTAGGGGAGATCTATACCTTCGGGCCTACCTTCAGAGCGGAAAATTCCAACACACCGAGACATCTCGCAGAATTCTGGATGATTGAGCCTGAAATGGCGTTCTACGACATAAACGACAACATGGACCTTGCCGAAGACTTCATCAAGTCCCTCGTCCGTTATGCCCTCGACAACTGTATGGACGATATCAGGTTCCTCAACGACATGTTCGACAAGGAGCTGATCGGGAGGCTTCAAAGCGTCATCAGTACTGACTTCGTACGACTGACATATACCGAAGGCATAAAGATACTTGAAGAATCAGGGGAAAAGTTCGAATTTCCGGTAAGCTGGGGCGTCGATCTCCAGAGCGAGCACGAAAGGTATCTTGTGGAGAAACATTTCGGGAAACCTGTGATAATGACAGACTATCCCAAGGATATCAAGGCCTTCTACATGAAGCAGAACGAGGACGGTAAGACTGTCCGTGGCATGGACGTGCTCTTCCCTAAAATAGGAGAAATCATAGGCGGCTCGGAAAGGGAGGCTTCTCTCGAGAAGCTCGAGGCAAGGATCACCGAACTCGGGATGAGCCGGAACACTCTCGAATGGTATATAGACTCCCGCAGATTCGGGACCGCTCCTCACAGCGGATTCGGGCTCGGATTTGAAAGGCTTCTGCTTTTCGTAACGGGCATGAGCAACATCAGGGACGTGATACCGTTTCCGAGGACACCAAAGAACGCTGAATATTAATCCCAGGGACCATGCTTGTCATAGGAATAGCCGGAGGTTCGGGGTCTGGCAAGACCACAGTCGTAAATGCCATCACGAGGCAGCTGAAAGAGAAAGTAGTCATCATCCCGCAGGATTCATACTACAAGGATTCAAGTCACCTGCCTCTACAGGAAAGGCAGAAAGTCAACTTCGACCATCCGGATTCCATAGATTTCCGACTGCTCAACGAACAGCTGAAAATGCTTAAGGACGGGCAGCCAATAGAACAGCCGGTCTATTCCTATCTTACCTGCTCCCGGTCCAGGACGGAAACCGTCACGGTACGGCCGGCAGAAGTCATCATAATAGAGGGCATTCTCATCTTTACATGCCCCGAACTGCGTGACCAGATGGATATAAAGATATTCGTCGATGCGGATGATGACGACAGGCTCATGAGGGTAATGGCACGGGACATACTCGAAAGGGGCAAGACAGTCGAGACAGTAATCGAAAGATACACCAAGACCGTCAAACCCATGTATCTCCAGTTCATAGAACCGAGCAAAAGGTACGCCGACATCATAATCCCCCAGGGAGGGCACAACAAGGTAGCCATAGACATCATATCAGCCACCATTGAGAAAGCCCTGCACAAGAAAACAGAATGACGTACAGTGCGAGAAACTCTTAAAAGCATAAGGATATCCAAAGAAGACAAGTCAGGACTGTATCTGACCGTGATTGCGCATCTCACGGTTCTCATAGTCCTGCTCATATCCCAGATAAGCACTTCGGTAAAGAGCGAAACATCCTATCTTCTGGACTTCTCCGATATCGAGCAGGAGGAAAGGGAGCGCCAGGAAGCCGAATTCAAGGAAAGCATAAGCGACAGGCTGGACGACCTCATAGCGGCAGCTCCGCATACCGGGACGGCTGCAAGGGATGGTGACGCCCCGATCAGGAATATAGCGGTCGATGCAGGATCACAGATCCTGAAAGACGACAGGAATACTGACGTGGAGAAACTTTACAGCGACGCCGAAAGACTCGCCAGGGAACTCAAGAGCGGGGCATTCTCGACAAAGGCGGAAGATTATGAAGACTATGCTTCACCGTCTCCGGTACCGGAAAAAGAGGACGGGGCCGCTGCATCCGCCACATATACAGGGCCGTCGGTAGTATCTTATTCCCTCGACGGGAGAAAGGCTATGACCCTGTCCATTC
Organism: uncultured Bacteroidales bacterium; assembly: GCA_944326325.1. GTDB lineage: Bacteria > Bacteroidota > Bacteroidia > Bacteroidales > UBA932 > Cryptobacteroides. The sequence goes on along the minus strand of CALVDQ010000004.1, from coordinate 46,550 downwards.
CGGCGTACAGATGTCTCGGAGGCGGAGATGTGACCGTAAGGATCACGGTAGAGCAGTCCGGAACAGTGTCCGATGCAGAGATCATGGAAGAGTTCTCGTCCGGGGACAGGTGTCTGAGAGAATATGCCAAAAGAGCCGCAAGACTCTCCCGCTTTACGGCATCGTCCACGGCTCCCAAAAGGCAGGTAGGTGAAATAGTCTATCGCTTCATAGCCCAGCATTAACCTCCAGGGCCGTCCGGATAGTCTCGTCTATCTCAAGATAGAACCGGTAGAAAGCCTCGTCTTCAAGTCTGGAATATCTGCCGACAAGGGCTCTCAGCTGAGGCATCATGTAAGTATCGAAATCAGCCTCCTCGGAAGGCTTCAGGACAACCCCCTCCTTCCGGGCATAGTCCAGGAACTTGTCCTTCAGTGCTATGGCTTCAAGATACCTTTCCAGGGACTGGAAATCATCTATCGAGGAAAGCGTCTTGCGGTATCTGTCCGCCATTGCAGAAGCGAATCTTACCTGCAACGCCTTCTTGTTGGCCTGTATAAAGAAATCGCTGGCCTTGGTAGTATCCATCGGCACGAAAACGTCCGGAATAATCCCTCCTCCGCCGTACACTACCCTTCCGTCACGGGTGAAGTATTCCTGGGATCTGTCGACCTTCATGCTGTCGGCAACCGTCATTTCACCGTGGGCATACCTCTCGTATATGTCGTATGCATAATCATCCGAATACGGTTTCTGGATACATCTTCCAGATGGCGTGTAGAAACGGGACACGGTAAGGCGCAGCCCGGATCCGTCCGTGAAATTCACCGGCTCCTGGACCAGCCCTTTCCCGAAGGAACGGCGTCCGATGATCAGCCCCCTGTCGTTGTCCTGTACCGCACCGGCGAAAATCTCGCTCGAAGATGCAGAAGACTCGTTTATGAGTACTTCCAGCCTTATATTCTTCAGCTTGCCCTTGCCGTCAGCCTTGAAATCCTGGCGGGGTCTGTGGAGTCCCTCCATATATACTATCGGATCCCCTTCCTCAAGAAACTCGTTGCATACGAGGAAAGCCTGGTCGAAGTAGCCGCCGGTATTGTCCCTGAGATCAAACAGGAGCCGCTTCATCCCCGACTTCATCAGCTTGTCCGCTGCAGAAGAGAACTCGAAATAGGTCGTCCTCGTGAATTTGGAAAGACGGATGTAACCTGTAGTGTCATCCACCATGAAGGCGGCATCAATACAGTGCACAGGAATCTTACCCCTGGTAATCTCGAACGGGATATCCGTGCCGTCGCGTTTCACAGTGACGGTTACCTTCGACCCGGCCGGACCCTTCATCCTGGTCACCATGCTGTCCTGCGGGGTCTTGTTGCCGGCGATAACGGCAGTATCCACCTTCAGAATCCTGTCCCCCTGCATGAGTCCGGCCTTTTCCGAAGGGCCGCCCGGAATTACGCTCAGGACGATAGCCGTATCATTCGGCACATTGAACTGGATGCCGATACCTTCAAAATTTCCCGCCAGTTCAGTCTCCGAGGCTTCGAGAGCCACCGGAGGAAGATAGACGGTATGAGGGTCCAGCTCAGACAAGGCCGCCACTACGGCAGCATCCGTCATGGCCTTCATGTCTATGGTATCCACATAGTTTTTCTCCACTTCCTGAAGTATGAGGTTCAGCTTACGCCAACGGTTGTAGTCTCCGTCAAACTTTTTCCTGCTGTCGGTAATCCTGACAACGACCAATGTCGCAAGCACCCCGAGGACAACACCCAGAAATGCCGTAAGTGCAGTATAAGACCTGTTGTTCATATCAATCTACTTTTTCTACCTTGATTCCGGCCTTCCTGAGCAGGTCCACCCCGTCAGTCAGCCTGTATTCATCCCTGTACACCACCCTGGCGATTCCTGCCTGTATTATGAGCTTGGCACACTCAAGACAGGGAGAGGCCGTCACGTAAAGAGTGGCCCCCTGGCTGCTGTTCCCGGATTTCGCCACCTTGGTTATCGCATTGGCCTCGGCATGGAGGACATAGGGCTTGGTGACCCCGTTCTCGTCCTCGCATATATTCTCGAAACCGGACGGGGTACCGTTGTACCCGTCCGAAATTATCATCCTGTCCTTCACTATCAGCGCACCGACCTTGCGGCGCTTGCAGTAGGAATTCTGGGCCCATATAGCGGCCATCTGCAGATAACTGTGGTCGAATTTTTCCATTACAGAAACCTTATCTCTGATAAAGATACCTCTTTATACTCCTCTTCGGAGTCCTCTCGAAATCCTCCGGCATGATCTCAATCTTCGCTATGCGCGCATAGTTCGGAAGTTCCTTGTTGGTCACGGCAAGGGAATTGTTCAGATCGGCGATCAGCTGTTCCTTGTCCAGTCCGTCGATCTCGGCCTGATGGAAATCAGGATATATCAATGCCGTAAGGCTACCCTTGTCTTCTATTACGAGAGAATCGACTACATAGTGCATATTGTTCAGCACGCATTCTATCTCTTCAGGATAAATGTTCTGTCCGGAAGGACCGAGAATCATACACTTTGAACGTCCGCGCAGATAAAGGTACCCGTCTTTGTCCATGACGCCCATGTCACCGGTACGGAACCATCCGTCTGCGGTAAATGCGGATCTGGTGGCCTCCTCGTTCTTGTAATAACCGAGGAAGACATTCATGCCCCTTACAAGCACCTCTCCGGAAACCGTCTCAGGATCAGGGGAATCAATCTTTATCTCCATATTCGGGGCAGCCTTCCCGCAGGAAAACTCCCGGTTGGTCTGCCAGTCATCGTACGTGATGATAGGGGCGCATTCAGTCATGCCGTAGCCCACAGTGAACGGGAAACCGAGTTTCTTGAAGAACGATTCCACCTCCTTGTTGAAGGCAGCCCCTCCGATGATGACCTCGTAGAACCGGCCGCCGAAAGCCGTAACGAGTTCCGTGCGGATCTTTTTCATCAGCATCTGGTCCAGTCCCGGAAGTTTCATAAGGAACTTTATGCCGCTCTTGTCAAGGATAGGCTTGAGCTTGGACTTGTACACCTTCTCGATGATAAGCGGTACGGCGATCACCACATCCGGACGGACCTCGGCAAGGGCCTGCATTATAATCTTCGGACTCGGGACCCTTGTCAGGAAATGCACATGGGTACCGACGGTAAGCTCGAAAAGCACTTCGAACATCATCCCGTACATATGGGCAGAAGGGAGCATTGCCACTACATTGGAAGTATTGCCGAGCATGGGAAGCACGGTCTTAGCAAAAAAGATGTTGGAGTAAAGCGCCCTGTACGGTATCATCACTCCTTTCGAGAACCCTGACGTACCGGAAGTATAGTTTATCAGGGCAAGCTCGTCCGCGGAATCCTCGTAGTAGTCAATATCGCCAGGAGTGAAGTTCATAGGGTATTTCTGTCCGAAATACTCGTTCAGATGTTCCCTTACCACCTTGATCTCATCCGTCTTGGTATAGAGAAAAGAGAAGGTATTTATCTGGACGACGGCAAGAAGGGCCGGCATCTCGGTCTCAGTGAGCCCTTCCCATACCACATCGTCAACGAACAGTATCCTGGCTTCGGAATGGTTCACAAGATGATGTATGTTCCCGGCCTTGAACTCGTGGAGGATAGGCACAGGCACAGCACCGTAGGTAAGGGCCGAAAGGAAGGACACCCCCCAGTTAGCCTGGTTCCTCGAGCATATCGCCACCTTGTCCCCTTTCTTCAGTCCGCAGCGCTCGTACATGATGTGCATCTTGGCTATCCGTCTCGCCACATCGCGGTAATGGAGTGTGACACCCTGGTAATTGGACAGGGCCGGGCGGTCCCAGTTGGCCCTGAAGCTTTCTTCGTAAAGCTTGTTAACAGATCTGAATTCAGTCATTCTCGTTATTTTTTTATGTGTGCAATTATTCTGTCAGTCTTATCGTATGACGCCGGCCGTCATAGCATACCGCCTCCACGGCATTGTCTCCCGCCGGGGTGATTTCGCTGTCCGGCCTTATCATCCTGTCGCCGGTGAACGAGGTAAGCGCCGTCCCGCCATAGAAGCCGAATATGAGCGTCTGTATGGATGTCCGGACAACCCAGTAGGACCGGCCTCCGACCCTGATGCGCTCCGGAAGCCCCTTGATTGTCTCTTTAGAGGTTATGGTCTTCCAATCCGCAGGACGGCGTCCCTGGAGGTTGTACATCTCTATGGTATTGTCGGTGTGAAGGACCATCACATTGTATTTCCCGTTACCCGAGAAGTCATAGGCATCCGGACCGAGAAGTATCCTCTTCCCGAGATCCACAGGGAACGGAGGCGAGACGAAACGTCCGAGCCGGTCTATGAGATACAGTTTCGAACCGGCAGCGAACAATATCTGCAGCTTGCCGTTCGCATAATAGTCCACGGTCTGGGCGCATCCGCAAATAGGTTCCTTGAAAGGCACGCCCCAAAGCCCCTTGCCGCTCTCTTCCTGCAGGCAAAGGTAGAGATTCTCCTGCTGGTAGAACAGGTTCATCTTTCCAGTCCCGGAATTCCTGACCCTGAACGGGCCCTCCGGGACAGTCACTTCGGTATCTCTTTCGAATGTCGGGGCCTGGCTTTTCAGGACCACAGTCCTGGCGAGGTCAAAATTCATCTGCAGCCCTGACTTGCCCTCCGTCACGGAAAAGAATACCGGTTCGTACGAGACTCCCTCCGAGGAAGCCTTCACCGCCTGGAATATGTCCTTGGTAAATACTGATCCTGTAAAATCCCAGTCCTCGGCAAGAGACATATAGGAGACGAAATAGGAGTCTCTGGCAGAAAGCCCGTCCTCTATCGCCACATCCGTGATATAATCTTTAAGGGTATAGTCCGTGGCACGTCCGCTTGTGTACTCCGACAGTGCGGCGGAGCTTCCTATGACAATCCAGTCCCCTGAAATGAGGAGATGCGTCTCGTCACCGGCCGAAAACAGGTCTCCGAACAGGGATGAGAGATAGCCCTGGTAGGCATAATCAAGGATTTTTCCCTGACAGTCATCTTCCGTCACCCCGTCATTCCCCTTGAGCAATATCCTGAGGCCATGCCTGCCGATATGTGCAAGAAGGACTTTTTCAAGACTTCCACCGGCTGTAAAACGCGCGGCAGCGACCTCCTTCAATCCGAGGGCGGCAGCCCAGTCTTCCGGGGATATCCCGGTCTTTTTCTTCATGGCCGCAAATTCTGACTCCATATCCTTAGAAAGGGACCTCGTCTCGACAAAATCAAGATATGCGGCCGTATATTCCGATACATCGGCAACAGGGACTGCGGCAGCACAGATCGTATAGGACGGCAGCATCGACGACACTTCAGATACGGAAGGACTGACGCGGGAGTAGACATTCATGAAATCTCCCGGGCCTCCGCCGGAAACGGACCTGCCGGTCATGGAAACGGAGCCGGAATCATAGGCGTCCAAGGAAAAGGCCGTGCAGTCGGCAAACCTGGAAATGAAGCCAGAATACCCTCTGTATGTCCTTGAGAAAATCCGGTCTGCAATTTTTCCGATTCCCGATTCAGGGATTATCATCATATTTCCGGAAGACAGCATCTCCACAGACTCCGGCACCCCGTTCACATCCAGGACGGAAACCTCCGACCTGAGATGTCTCAGAGAGGACTGTACAAGAATATCGGACGGAGACACCAGAAGAAGAGCCCTTTTCCTGAGAGGACTCCCTGCGGAAACATAGTCCGAGGCATCCGCATACTGCACCGACAGGCCGGTCCTCAAAGCCATGGACATTACCGAATCCACTCCTGCCGACGGACCGTCTCCTGTCCGCCCTGCGTCAAGAAGAAGCAGGGGTGCAAGTTCGCCTATATTGTGTACAGACAGGACGGCGGAACAGGTCATCGCGCCCTGACAGACCTCAGAAGAAGATATTTTCTGAAGGAAGGAAACCATCTTCCCTGTCTTCGAAGTCACGAGATAATGTACAGGAGAGTCCTCTGAAAGCAGACAGTCCGTCATGGTCCGCAGATCATCGAACCTGAGTACCATGGAAGCGTCCGACGGAACGGCGGAAAAGAGCATATACTCCCGTCTCTCTGACAGGGAGGCCTTTCTGTCCTCCGTACCGGAGTATAAAAAGAACAGTGCGACGGCCACAATCAGGATAAACACCCCGGTCACCGTCACACACAGGATGATCGTCTTTCTGTTCATCTCAGCGGACCGCTATGGCCTCGATCTCGACCTTGACACCCATCGGAAGAGCCGCTACCTGATAGCAGGCCCTGGCAGGCTTCTCGACAGTAAAGAATTCGGAATATACGGCGTTCATCGCCGAGAAATTGGCTATGTCATCGAGAAGTACGGTGGACTTCACCACGTTCGTATAGGTCATGCCGGCCTTTTCAAGGATGGCCCCGATATTCTTCAGCGACTGCCTTGTCTGGGCTTCAATGCTTTCCGGAACCGAACCGTCGGCCGGAACTACAGGAATCTGCCCCGAGATATAGAGAGTTCCGTTCACTTCTACCGCCTGGGAGTACGGACCTACCGCCTTGGGCGCATTTTCCGTTGCTATTATCTGTTTCATGGCATATAACACTTTATCCTGCAAAGATACACAGAAACCGACAGCATAACAAATCAACCGGCAAAATAACCGTAAAAAATTATGGCTGTCCGCAAGAAGCCGTCCGGATTCTTCTCAAAAATCCTTTTACGGATCTCCCCGTTGTATGTTTTCTCTCCTCGGAAGTCTCTCATAAAATCTATACCGATAAAATTTTAAAGAGCTTCCAAAAAGGAAGGCGGGCCAAAATTTTTGGCTCGCCTTCACGGATGTAGTCCCGAGCAGAATCGAACTGCTATCTAAAGTTTAGGAAACTTCCATTCTATCCGTTGAACTACGGGACCGTTTTCAGAAGATATGCCTACTCGGCGCTCTTCTGGATAATCTGACGACCTCTGTACCAGCCGCACTCCGGGCAGACTCTGTGATACATTACAGTCGCGCCACAGTTCGAGCATGTAGCCAGTGTAGGAGCTACAGCCTTGTCATGTGTTCTTCTCTTGTCACGTCTCTGTTTAGAGACCTTATGTTTCGGATGTGCCATTTTTATTTATATTTTTTATGTTCCCAAATTGCCAGGTCCGGAAGACAGTCCGGCAAACGTCCGGGTGCCTTCAGTTCCTGAAAAGGTCGCCGAGGACTGCAAAAGGACCGGCTTTCGTATCCTCTTCCGTCGGACCGGAGACCGGTATTCCCGATTCCAGATACTTCATCACTTCGGCATTGCACCCGCCCTCGGGATGCACCCGCCTGGGCGGCAGCGACAGGCACACATAATCATATATCACCTGCGCCATGTCAAGTTCCGCATTCTCCTCCGGAAGCCTTACTATCTCCCTTCCGGAAGAAGGGTCATCCACGGCTCCCTCACCTGCCCCGAACTTTATGCTGAGCCTCGCTTCGGTATCCACCGGAATCTCCACAGGATCCAGACATCTGTCACACGGCACCGAAACCTTTCCGGAAATCCGGCAGTCGACACCAGTGTACTGTCCTGACTTCTCGACAACCGTCGAGACCTGCAGGTCCGCGTCAATTATCTCGGCATTTTCAAAACTTTCAAAAAACTCTTTTCCGACACTCCTGCCGGTCACAGTCTTTCCTGCGGGCAATCCATTTAGCGGTATCAGAAATTCATATTTGTTCATATCCCGTAAATAGATTTGAGCGTGCAAAGTTATAAAAAAATTTTATATTGTCAATCCAAATTTCCACTTTTTCTCTTCCTTTCTATCTCATCGAGAATTATTTTCCTGATTCTCATGGATTTAGGCGTCACCTCAACAAGTTCGTCCTCCTGGATATATTCCAGGGCCTCTTCCAGGGAAAATACTATCGGAGGCGGGAGCATCACCTTGTCGTCACTTCCGGAAGCCCTCATGTTCGTCAGTTTCTTGGTCTTGCATATATTGATATTGAGGTCCCTTTCCCTCGTATGCTCCCCGACTACCTGTCCGGCATATATCTCGTCCCCTGGCTCCACGAAGAAACGGCCCCTGTCCTGGAGCTTGTCCATGGAATAGGCTACGGCGACCCCGGTCTCGAGAGATACGAGAGAGCCGTTGGTACGGCTTTCAATATCGCCCTTGTATGGCTCGTAACCTTTGAAACGGTGCGCCACCACAGCCTCGCCCTGGGTTGCCGTCAGCAAATTGCTGCGCAGTCCCATGAGTCCCCTGGCCGGGATATCGAAATCAAGGTGGGTACGGTCTCCCCTCGCCTCCATGTGCAGGAGGGCCCCCTTTCTTCTGGTCGCAATCTCTATGGCCTTGCCCACAAACTCCTCCGGCACCTCGATGGTAAGGTTCTCTATTGGTTCGCAGCGCTGGCCGTTTATGGTCTTGTCCAGCACTTTAGGCTGACCTACCTGCAGTTCGAATCCTTCGCGTCTCATCGTCTCTATGAGGACCGACAGATGGAGGACTCCCCTGCCGTAGACCACGAAGGAATCCGCATTGGGTCCCGGCTTAACCCTGAGGGCCAGGTTCTTTTCAAGTTCCTTCTCGAGACGTTCCTTCAGATGGCGGGAAGTGACGAACTTGCCCTCGCGTCCGAAGAACGGCGAATTGTTGATGCAGAATAGCATGCTCATGGTAGGCTCGTCCACTTCTATAGGAGGCAGAGGCTCCGGATTCTCATAGTCGGCCACGGTGTCCCCGATCTCGAAACCGTCGAGGCCTACCACCGCGCAGATATCCCCGCACTGTACGGTATCCACCTTGGTCTTTCCCAGACCGTCGAACACCATAAGGTCGCGTATCTTCTGTTTCTGTATTATATCGTAGCGTTTGCACAGACTTACGTTCATCCCCGACCTGAGCTCGCCTCTTGTCACTCTTCCCACTGCGATACGCCCAACGTACGGAGAGTATTCCAGGGAAGATATCAGCATCTGAGGCGTTCCGGGATTGTGAGCCGGGGCCGGTATCTCCGACAGGATGGCATCCAGCAGTGGCGTGATGTCAGTGGTCGGTTTCCTCCAGTCTTCGGACATCCATCCCTGCTTGGCACTGCCGTACAGGGTCTTGAAGTCCAGCTGGTCGTCAGTAGCGTTCAGGGAGAACATCAGGTCAAAGACTTCCTCCTGCACCTCATCGGGACGGCAGTTCTGCTTGTCCACCTTGTTTATCACCACAATAGGCTTCTTTCCCATCTCGATAGCCTTCTGGAGCACGAACCTTGTCTGCGGCATACAGCCCTCGAACGCATCCACGAGCAGCAGCACCCCGTCAGCCATATTCAGCACCCTTTCGACCTCGCCGCCGAAATCACTATGCCCCGGGGTATCTATAACGTTTATTTTCACACCTTTGTAAGGCACGGAAACATTTTTTGCAAGAATCGTGATCCCTCTCTCCCTCTCCAGGTCATTGTTGTCGAGGATCAGTTCTCCGAGTTTTTCCTGCTCCCTTGCCTGCTTCGCCTGATAGATCATCCTGTCCACAAGAGTGGTCTTCCCGTGGTCTACGTGGGCGATAATCGCTATGTTTCTAATATCCATCTATGTATATTTCAAAAAGGACTGCAAAAGTAGAAAATTCTCGAAACAAAACGAATTTTTTATGTCATTTTTGCCTGAAAAATCAGATTATAAAGGTATAACCCCGTTTTTCCAATCCGGGCTGCATCCTTTCCGTTATTTGAAAATGTCAAAACAGATTCTTATTTTTGCGGAGAATTTTTCAGAAACCAGGAAATAATGACGGAAAAAATCATCATCCTCGACTTCGGCTCCCAGGTCACCCAGCTCATCGGACGCAGGCTCAGGGAACTGAATGTGTATTGCGAAATCTACCCGTACAACAAGATTCCTGTCCTCGACGGCAGCGTAAAAGGAGTCATCCTGTCGGGCAGTCCCTTTTCGGTAAGGGACGAAAAGGCCCCGCAGGCAGACCTGAGCGGCATAAAAGGCGTGCTTCCGCTTCTCGGAATATGTTATGGGGCACAGTACATCGCACAGCAGTACGGCGGCGAAGTCAATGCTTCGATAGCACGGGAATACGGCAGAGCCATGCTCGAGGTGACTGCCCCGGACTCTCCTCTCATGAAAGGCGTGGCTTCCCCGTCGCAGGTATGGATGTCGCACGGAGACACTATCGCCGCCCTTCCGCACGGAGGTGAAGTGATCGCTTCCACTGCAGATGTGGTAAATGCCGCATATCATATAAAGGGAGAACAGACGTATGCGGTACAGTTCCATCCGGAAGTTTACCATACCGCCGAAGGCAGCAGGATACTGTCCAACTTCGCCCTCGGGATCTGCGGATGCAAGGGAGACTGGACCCCGGCCTCGTTCATAGACACCGCGATTGCGGAACTGAAGGCGAAACTCGGAGATGACAGGGTCATCCTGGGGCTGAGCGGAGGGGTGGATTCCACTGTTGCTGCGGTACTTCTGCACAAGGCCATCGGGCACAACCTGACCTGCATTTTCGTAAACAACGGGCTGCTCAGGAAAAACGAGTTCGAGGATGTGCTTGCCTCATACCAGGACATGGGACTGAACGTCATCGGTGCTGACGCATCGGAAATATTCATCGAACAGCTGAAAGGAGTGACCGAGCCTGAACAGAAAAGGAAGGTGATAGGACGGCTCTTCATAGAGACCTTCGACGGATATGCACGCAAGATAGAGAATGCAAGATGGCTCGCACAGGGTACGATATACCCGGACGTGATCGAATCAGCGTCTGTCAACGGGCCGTCTTCGACCATAAAATCGCACCATAACGTAGGCGGACTGCCTGAAAAGATGAACCTGAAAATAGTGGAACCGCTGCGCTCGCTGTTCAAGGATGAAGTCCGCAGGGTAGGACGGGCTCTCGGCATCAAGGACGTGCTGATAGGACGGCATCCGTTCCCGGGACCGTCACTCGGGATCAGGATTCTCGGAGAAGTGACACCGGAGAAACTGGAGATACTCCGGGAGGCAGATGACATATTCATCCGCGGTCTCAGGGAATACAGGATAGACGGAGTGCCTTCCGCTTCCGACCCGACAATGACTGCCACGAATCTTTACGACTCAATCTGGCAGGCCGGAGCGATTCTCCTGCCGGTAAAGAGCGTCGGGGTCATGGGGGATGAACGGACATACGAATACACCATCGCACTCAGGGCCGTAATCTCGACGGACGGGATGACGGCAGACTGGGTACATCTTCCTTACGATTTCATGGCGAAGGTGAGCAATGATATCATAAACAAGGTAAGAGGGGTCAACAGGGTCGTGTACGATATAAGTTCGAAACCGCCTGCAACCATCGAATGGGAATGACGGTCAGCCGGAAGGGGTGACCGTCCAGGGAAAATACCCGGCAGGCACGTCAGTCGAGGGAATCCGGGGAACCGGAATCTACAAGGACGACATCCTCCAGGGACTTGTCCTTGCTGACGGGAACCCCGAGACGGGCGACATCGCGGGCGGACTTGACTATGCTGCGGCCGGAATCCTTGAGTTTCGCATTGCATTTCCCGTAGGCATCGCGGGCGTCGTCAAGTTTCCGGCCGAGAGCCTCGAAACTTTTCACAAGCTCAGCCACACGCTCTATCATCCGGGACGCCCCGTCTATTATCTTTTCCTGGTTGCGGACCTGTTCTGTATTGCGCCAGGCTATTGTTATCATCCTGAGAAAAGGCATCAGGGTCTCTTCCGTCGTGATAAGTACATTCCTGCCGAAAGCGTCCCGCCATATATTCGGATCCTCGCTGTAGGCAAGCTGCATGGCCGAATAGTTCGGTATGAACATCACTGTGTAGTCCAGCATCCGGTGTCCTGGAGCAAGGTATCCTGAATAGTTCTTGCCGGACAGCCTGCGGACCTGCTCCCTTACCGAGGCAAGGTTTCTGGCTGAAGCATCCTTTTTCGCGGCCTCGTCAGTAGCCTGAAGATAATCCGAGAACGCCGCGAGTGACACTTTCGAGTCTATGACGACATCATTCCTGTCCGGGAAATGTATGATATAGTCCGGCCTCAGCCTTGACCCCGAATCCTCGTTCAGTATGGCATTCCCGTTGCCGTCCCGCAAGGTGACTTCCCGGTCGTAGTTGACCCCTTCGATGAATCCCTCGTTGTCGAACAGGGTCTGCAGGATGGTTTCTCCCCAGCACCCCTGTACCTTGTTCTGTCCGCGCAGTGCGTCCGCCAGATTGTCGGCCTTGCTGCCTATGGACCGTGTGTTCTCCTCAAGATTCCTTATGGCGCTTGCCAGGCTTTCCTTCATGGCGGAAGATGTCTCGGACTGCGTCCTCTTGTTTGACTCGAACGCCTCCTTCATGTTCCTGATATCCTTTTCCAGGCTTCCCGTAATAGTGGAGAATGTTTCATGTGCCTTCCTGCCCAACTCCTCTTCCCTGTGGCGGAGTATTTCCGCCGTCTCGGCCTTCATTTCGGATTTCATGGCTTCAATCTGGCGGGAAAGGGTCTCTGCATGAGTCCTGCGGATCTCCTCGAGAGTCTTGTCGGCAGACTGGCGGATCTCCGATTCAATACGGCGGTGCGTTTCCTCTGATGACTGAAGCCTCGACCGCAGGGACTGTATTTCCGCATCCCGGGAATGAAGCTCCGCGTCCATATCCCTCATCTTGCCCGAATACCGGACATACATCGCAAAAGCTGCGGCGGCCGCTGCGGCCACCGCCACTGAAATCACTATCAAGATATACATAATCCAACGTCAGTCCGACGAATTGTCCTGATCCCCAGTCGCCGTGCAGTCCTGTCCCCGCTTTCAGTACCAGTCCTTGCAGGCCACATAATCCTCCGCATTCTTCCTTATCATCTCTGTGATCTTAGCGGAGCCATCCTTCACCTTACGGGCAGGCACTCCGGCATAGATCCCGGGGTCGAGGACAGAATTTTCCAGGACCACGGCACCTGCCGCTATAACCGTGCCTTCCGGCACCACCGCATTATCCATGACGACAGCCCCCATCCCGACAAGCACACAGTCCCTTATCTCGGCTCCGTGGACTATTGCTCCGTGCCCTATAGTGACATCATTGCCTATTCTGACAGCGGAAGTCCCGGTAGTGTGCATTACGGCACCGTCCTGTACGTTCACCCTGTCACCGAGAGTTATGCTTCCTACGTCACCCCTGAGTACGGCACCATACCAGATGCTGCAGTCCTTTCCTGTGGATACATCGCCCGTCAGGACAGCGGTCTCCGCCACGAAAGTTCCTTCCCCGACCGAAGGCCTTTTCCCCGATATTTCCTTTATTATCATGTCTTTCCTGTGATTTTCAAAGGTTGTTTCCGGAAGTCTCCCAACCTCTGCGGATATTTTCGGCGATGCCCTCCACCAGTCTGGCCCTGGCTTCCGCCGAAGCCCAAGCCGTATGCGGTGTAAGGGAAAGGCGGTCTTTGCGGGTGACGCGGGACAAAGGATTGTCTTCCGGCAGCGGCTCGCATGAATAGACATCCATGGCCGCACCGGCAATCTGCCCGGAATCCACAGCCGCGGCCAGAGCGGCTTCATCCACGATTCCGCCGCGACCCATATTCACGATGACAGCCTCAGGCTTCATCATGGCCAGTTCCGCAGCCCCGACCAGTCCTCCGGTCCTTTCATTCAGAGGAGCATGTATGGAGATCACATCCGAGACGGTCATCAGCTTCTCCAGAGACACGCTCGGATACAACGTGCAATGCGAGGTACCTGAAGTGGAATAGTATATGACATCCATGCCAAAGGCCTTTGCGACTTCCGCCACCCTGCCGCCTATCGCACCCATCCCGATTATCCCCATGGTCTTGCCTGCAAGTTCATGGAAAGGACGCGAGACATCCGTAAAAAGCCCGCTGCGGGAATACTCTCCGGACTTCACCCTGCCGTCATAGTACGGCAGACGTCCCACAAGGCTGAGGATATGCATGAAGGTAGACTGGACTACGGATTCCGTAGAATATCCGGCCACGTTCCTTACCGGTATCCCCTTTGAAGCAGCATAGGCAAGATCAATATTGTTGACCCCGGTAGCCGCTTCACATATCAGTTTCAGGTTACCGGCAGCATCTATCAGCCGGCTGGTCACCCTGACCTTGTTTACAATCAGGACATCGCAGTCCTTCACCCTGGAAAGGGCCTCGTCCGGATCCGAAGTATTCCAGCAGACCAGTTCACCCAGGGACTCTACCGGTGCAAGCGATACATCACCGAGAGTCGACGCATCCAGAAAAACTATTTTCATATTATACTCATGTCTGAAGAACGCATCCAGCCCTGCCGGCCGTCTGCCAGTTCGATATTGCGCCATTCGCCGACCTCATCGATAATGAGGACTTTCGTACCTTCATGAAGTATGAAAAGGTCAGTGGAGGCTTCTGACGAAGGCGAACTCTTTACCGAGACCACAGGTGTCATTATGATGGCCCCGTCCTTACGCATATAGTCGGCCTTCTGCCAGAACGAGAACGTTATCGCCATGACGGCCAGCAGAAGAAAGACTATCGCGGAGAAAAATCCTGTCCGCCTGAGGGCAAGCGAAGAAGAAAGGAAGAGCAGAAGCAGGGCGGCAGCCGTCACAACGAGGAAGACCAGCCCGGCTACGGCCCAGGTGTCCGAATCGAGGCCATAGCAAAGCTCTCTCACCCATGTCTTCAGGATGAATTCCGGCACCGGTTCGATCCTGTCCTGCACGAAATCCGAAACCACGGTCCTGTTGTACCTTGCGTCCGAATAGGACGGGTCCAGTTTCAATGCCCTTTCATAATACAGCATGGCCATGGCAATGTCGCCTTCCTTATAGTATGCGCTGCCGAGATTGCAATAGAGTGCCGGAGATTCCAGTCCGAGGTTCTCGACAGAAGTGTAGGCGGTGACGGCATCTCCCCAGCGTCCTTCCGAGTATGCGGCATTCGCTGCGTTGAAAAGAGAATCCACATATGCATCGGCGGCATATCCTGACAGAGGGAATGACAGCATGAGCAAGGCTGCAACGGCCTTTGCCGTCCCGTTTTTTTTCCTGTTTTTCATATATGAATCTATAGAAGATATCACATCCACCGCATCCTGGTAATGTGCCGACATGGCAGCATTCCCGGCATCAGGCGAGTAGCGGGCAAATTCACAGGCATCCACAATGGCCACGAACCTCGAAGCCGTTTCTTCCGGCACGCCTCTCCCGCAAAGCGCCTCCGCGATCTTTTCCTTGGAAAGGTCTGCCACCGGCATATTCAGCTTGTCTGCGACATATCCCGTCAGAGCCTTATGGAGTTCCTCATAGAAAGCGGAATAGACATTCTGGGAAAGATATTCTGACGCCTTGTGCAGACGCTTTTTGGCCATCTTGGTAGCACCACGGGTCTTTGTACCGACGACATCGGCCCTGCGCGCGGCAAAGAGCCTGAGTATCCAGTACATGGCCGCTGCAGCCGCTGCCACGAGAACCATGAAAATCCAGAACATTGCCGAACCGACGAAGAACTCGCCCTTAGAAGCAAGCTTCAGGTCCTTGGTGTTGATGAACCTTATATCCTGGTTCAGATCCTTCACACCCCTTCTGGTGACACCCGGCACTACTACAGGCCCGGCAGAATCCGACTCGTTGCCCTTGGCCACAGAGAAAGGTATCATATCGGTCTCCATGGTGACGTATTTGCCGGCATTTATATCATAGTAGCTGTATTTTACCGGAGCTATCGCGAAATCCCCCGCACTGCGCGGTATGAAAGGGAACTCGTAGGTCTTGCTTCCTGAAATCCCGCCGGAGGCCTTGTCGATGGATTCTGAGACCTTGGTGTCATAGACTTCAAAATCAGGAGGGAAGACCACATCCGGTTCCTCAAGAAGGGAGACATTGCCCTTTCCCGTTATCCTGACTATAAGGGAAGCCGCATCGTGCGTCCGCAGGGAATCCTTGCTCAGGGATGCAGATATGCTGAACTGGCCGACACCGCCCTTGAACGATGCCGGTGCACCGGAAGGCAGGGCTGACACATTTATCGTATAGGAAGGCGTGCTGACACGTTTCCTGACTGTCCTGTATTCATCGAAGAATTCATCGAATATGCTGACACTCCCGCTCGATACGGTTCTCACGTTCACAAGACATACAAGTTCGGCAGGGTCGATGACAAGCTTCCCGGCCTGCTGCGGGATAAGGATATACTTCCTCAACAGAGCCGTATTGTATATCCTGTCGTTCAGGCTCTCCCTGTGGAACTCGATGTTCGACGGGGATTCTATCTCCTGGTTCCAGAAACCGTTGAAAGAAGGGAAGCGGGCATCCTCGAATCCGGCGATGTTCACCCTCTGGTACAGTTTCAACGTGGCCACAATAGGCTCGCCGACCACGACATCCCTTTTGCTGAAGGTCAGCTTCAGGAAAAGGTTGTCATCCGAGATGTCCGTCGCCGACTGTCCCGCAGACGAAGGTTCCTGACCGGTCTGTGCGGAAGCTCCCTGGGAGACTACCGTGATACTCGCCGGTCTGGTGGAATATGTGTTGCCCTTGACTGTCACGGTCGCCGCCGGAATCTGGAAAGTTCCCGTCTTCCGGGGAGTAAGGATGTAGGTGTATGTGAACTGGGAAGACTTCGTTCTCTTCCCGTTTATGATCTGGATACTTGTTGAACGGCCCTGCTGCGGTCCCCAGACAAGCTGGAAATCGTCCCCTTGCGACCATTCGAACCCTGAAGGGGAATTTTCTCCCTCATAGATGAATGTCACGTTGAACTGTTCATCCAGAGACACCACATCCGGCACCTCCACCCTCAGCTGAGCAGACATCAGGAATGCCTGCAGGACCAAGATCAATGTCAGCGATAATTTCTTCATATTGTCACCTTCCCTTTTGTTACCAATTCTTTTCCTTCTGCCTGGACTTCATCACGGCAGCCTTTTCCTTCTTCACCTTGTCCTGGGTCTCTTTCTCCTTGGCCATTATGGCATTAAGCATCTGCTGTGCCGCCTGCCTGCTTATGGCCGGCTGTTCCTGAGGAGACTGTCCCTGGTTCCGGTCCCCGTCTCCGTTGTCTCCCTGGCCGTCCCGGTTATCCTGGCTGTCCTGATTATCCTCTCCGGACTTGTCCCGGTTGTCCTGGTCGTTCCGGTTCTTGTCCTGGTTCTGGTCCTGGTTCTGATCCTGGTTCTGGTTGTCCTTCCCCTGATTGTTCTGCTGGTCCTCAAGCTTCTTCCTTGCGTATATGTAGTTCTCCTTGGCGTCAGTGTCGCCGGGATTGCGGAGGAGGGCCGCCTTGTAGGAATCCACCGCAGCCTGATAATCCTTCAGGGACAGGGCAGTATTCCCTGCATTGTAATGGTAGTCAGCTTCATGCCCGGACTCAGGAGCCCTTCCGGATATGGTATCCAATACAGACCTGGCTTCGGTGAAATTTCCCATACGGTACAAGGCATTGGCCAGGTTATAGGAAGCGGCGAACGAAGTGGAATCCCTGAGCAGAGCCTTCTGATAGTCCACGATCGCCTCCTTGTATTCCTCTTTCGAGAAATGCCTGTTCCCGCTTCTGACATCCTTCCTGTCCAGATCCTGCGCGGAAACGGCTGCCGATGCCGCTGAAAACAGGACCACAGCCGCCACAGTCTGTGTCAGGAATGTCCTTATATGAAACAAATTCATCATAATCATCATTTTAACAAATGTCTTGAAGCCTTGCGCTCCCCTATCAGCATCTCTATGGCCAGCAACGCGAGGGCAATCGCAAAGAAATACATATACTGCTCATCAAACTCTTCGAAAATGACGGAATTGAACATCTCCTCATCCATTCTCTTTATGTCATCCACTATAGGGTTCAGTCCGAATTCACTCATCCCGGCCCTTACGTAAGCCCCGTTCCCGGCAGAGGCTATATCCCGAAGCACCTTCTCGTCAAGCCGGGACACCACGATGTTCCCGTCCTTATCCTTCAGCAGCTCCCCCTTGTAAGGGATAGGCTTTCCTTCGGCAGAGCCTACTCCTATGGCAAACACCTTGATCCCCATGTCGGCCGCCTGCTTTGCCGCAGCGACCGGGTCGTCCTCATGATTCTCCCCGTCGGTTATGACAATGATGGCACGGCTTCTCTCGCTCTGGGCACTGAAACTTCTGATACAGGTGGTTATCGCTTCCCCGAGAGCCGTACCCTGTATGGGCACCGACTCCGTATTGATACTGTTCAGGAACATCTTGGCCGAGGCATAGTCCGTAGTGACGGGAAGCTGGACAAAAGAGGTTCCGGCAAACACCACCAGACCGATCCTGTCATCCCTGAGTTTGTCCACAAGACTCGATATCGCCAGCTTCGCCCTTTCCAGACGGTTGGGGGAATAATCCTCCGCCATCATGGAATTGGATACGTCCAGGGCAATCATAATCTCCACTCCCTTCGTCTTCCGCTCTTTGAGCTTGGCCCCTATCTGCGGCCGGGAAAGCCCTATCGTAAAGAAAAAGAAAGCCAGGGCGAACAGGGTCACTCTTACCCATCCTTTGGAGGCAGACACGGAAGGCATGAGCTCCTCCACCAGTCTCTTGTCCCCCAGCTTTTCCAGCCGTCTCCGCCTTAAATGCCTCATCACCGCGTATGCAATGAAAAACAGGGGGACGAGCAACAGCAGTATCAGGAATTGCGCTTGTGCAAAATTAATCATAATGTCACCTCCATTCTATGGCAGACGCCTGAAAACAAACACTCTGAGTATGAACTCGAGAAGCAGGGCCGCAAGAGCCACCAGAGCGTATGTGCCGAACAGTTCCCTGTAGACCGGAAAACTGTCCACAGTGGTCTTTACCTTCTCCATCTTGTTGATTTCGCTGTATATCTCCATCAGCTTGGTATTGTCCGTGGCCCTGAAGTATTTTCCTCCGGTAGTTTCCGCTATCTCCTTCAGAAGGTCCTCATCTATCTCCACCTGGACCTTCTGGATGTCCACGCCCCACGGTGTCATCACAGGATAAGGGGCGGTACCCATCGCGCCCACACCTATCGTATAGACCCTCACTCCGTATGTCTTGGCAATCTGGGCAGCCATCTGCGGGGTGATTTCACCGGAATTGTTCACACCGTCGGTAAGAAGTATCACCACCCTGCTGCGGGCATCGGAATCTTTCATCCTTGCCACGGCCGTAGCAAGCCCGTTACCGATGGCTGTACCGTCCTCTATAAGGTCCGTCTGGACTTCCTTCATCAGGTTGATAAGCGTAGACCTGTCCGTAGTCATCGGGCACTGGGTAAAGCTTTCCCCTGCGAAGACCACTATTCCTATCCTGTCATAGGGACGCTGTGCGATGAACTCAATGGCTATGTCTTTGGCGGCGCTGAGCCTGTCCGGGGTAAAGTCCCTGGCAAGCATACTTGTCGACACGTCCATGGTGAGCATGATGTCAATCCCTTCCGAATCCACTTTCTCAACCTGTCCTGAAGACCTCGGCCTGGCTATCGCTATCACAATCATGACCAGAGCCAGCGTCCTGAGCAGGAAAGGCAGGTGGCGGAACACGCAGAACGCGGATTTCCCCGCTTTCATCCATGGTGTCAGGGATGACACCCTCAGATGCGGCGCCCGCTGTCTCCACTCCAGGTATATGTAGTGCAATACAAGCAGAAACGGTATTATTTCAAGCCATAGCAGCTTTGGATATTCGAAAAACATAGTCTACTCCTCCTTAGCTTGCGGTTTGGATCCGGATTTTTCCTGTTCCTGCGGTGCTGCTCCACCGGCGGCCTCTCCCGACTCGGTGTCGAGTTCCTCCTGATATGTCATGGTCACGAACTTGACGGCGGAAGGCACGGCTGAGGCCGTCTCGGCCTGCGCAGCCACATACTTGGCGAACTTCACGTAATCCGCTTTCTCGAAAAGTTCTCTGGCCTCTTCATACAGGTCCGGACGGATGTCCTTATCCTTCAGCCCGTCGAAAATCTCCTTGGTTGTCATCTCCATGGCCGGCACACCGAACCTCGACACTATGTACTCCCTGAGGGCGTCGGTAACCCCGGAATAGAAAGCCTTCTGCTTTTCCGGAGCCCACCAGGCGTCTCCCCTGAACTTGTCCAGTTTTCTGAGCGCCGTTATATGAGCCGGCTCGCGGCTTCCGGAAGCTCCCGGTTTTCCTGAGAGATATCGTCTTGTCAACAATACGGCGGCAATAATCACCGCAACCAGCAGGAGGACTCCCCCGAGCCACGGCAAGACTTCCCTGAACTGTACGGGATACTGTATCTGCCCTTTGATGTCATGGACTTCGAATGTGGCCGTATCTACCGGCATTGTCTTGACTTCAAGGACTTTCGGAGAAAAGAAAAGGGTATCTGCCCGTCCTTCCGGGGATATCCTCACGATATGGATGGGAGGAAGGCTGTACTCCCCCTCATCAAAAGAAGTGACCGTAATGCTGCCCCTTATGTTCATCAGTTCCGGAGCTTTCTTCTTGCCTTCCAGAACCTTCACTGTATCCAGCACCCACGGCGACACCACTTCCACACCTTCGCAGAACCCTTTGGAATAGTCCGGCAGCATTATTCCCGTGCCGGCCCTGACCTCATCCAGCTCAAAGCCGTATTTCAGCTGGTCGGCAATCAGGATGGAGTCGCGAGGCTGCAGCTGCTCGAGGAAAGCCTCCCCCGCATTCACCACGGACAGGGAGTCCCGGGCGCGGAGTCCCGGCGCCGCAAGTACGGCTGCAGCCAGAATCAAAGACAATCTGATATGGATCTTCATGTTATCTCCTTTGGAAAAAGGCCATAAGCCCCTTTACATAATCGCTGTCGGTGGAAATGCTGACATTGTCCACCTTATATTTAAGAAAAAGCCTTGACGAAGCTGACGAAAGGTCCGAAAACCACTTCGAATACATGGATCTCATCCTCCGGTCCGAAGTATTCACCCAGCATGTCGCCATCGTTTCGGAATCCTTGACATGTACGAAACCTACGTCCGGCAAGGTCCTCTCCCTCGGGTCGTGCACCTCTATCACGGAAAGGTCGTGCCTGTTCACGGCTACCTTCAGTGCATCTTCATAATTCGGGTTCCCGTCCTTGTCCACGTCGAGCAGGTCCGAGAGAAGGAAGGCTGTGCAGCGTTTCTTAATGGCATTCGTGAGGAATCTCAGAGCCTCCCCTATGTCCGTCCCGTTATGTTCCGGCTGGAACTGGAGTATCTCCATGATGATGTGAAGAAGATGGCTCCGTCCCTTTTTGGGAGGGATGAACTTCTCCACACGGTCACTGAAGAAGAGGGCCCCGACCTTGTCGTTGTTGATTATGGCTGAAAAGGAAAGCACTGCGGCGATCTCCGCAATCATGTCGCGCTTGTTCTGCCCGGCAGTCCCGAATAGTCCTGATCTGCTGATATCTATCAGCAAGACCACCGTCATTTCGCGCTCTTCCTCGAAGACCTTGATATACGGAGACCGCATTCTCGCAGTGACATTCCAGTCCATATTCCTTACATCGTCACCGAACTGATACTCCCTGACCTCGCTGAAAGTCATACCGCGTCCCTTGAACGCGGAATGGTATTCCCCGGCGAAAATCTGATGCGAAAGGGCTCTGGTCCGGATCTCGATCTTCCTGACCTTCTTTAGCAGGTCATTTGCATCCTTTTTATCCATGATACTATGGAACCTCCACAGCGTTTATGATTTCGGCTATGATGTTCTCCGTAGTGACATTCTCCGCTTCGGCCTCGTAGGTAAGTCCGATCCTGTGGCGGAGCACCTCGTTGCATACCGCCCTGACATCCTCCGGTATCACATAGCCTCTCCTCTTTATGAAAGCGTAGGCCTTCGATGCCATGGAGAGGGAGATGCTCGCCCTCGGGGAACCGCCGTATGCGATAAGGCCTGAAAGCTTGGCCAGCCCGTAATCGGCAGGAGTCCTCGTAGCATAAACGATATCTACAATGTATCTCTCTATCTTCTCGTCCATATAGACATCCCTCACTACCTGGCGCGCCTTGACTATATCTTCGGGCTTCAGCACCGGTCTGGCCTTCGGGAATTCACCGGAATTGTTCATCCTTACGATGAGCTTCTCTTCCTCTTTCTTCGGGTAGCTTACCACCACCTTGAGCATGAATCGGTCCACCTGGGCTTCCGGAAGAGGATATGTACCCTCCTGTTCGATAGGGTTCTGGGTAGCCATCACCAGGAACGGCTCAGGCAGCCTGAAAGTCTCGTCACCGATGGTTACCTGGCGCTCCTGCATTGCCTCGAGCAGGGCCGACTGGACTTTTGCAGGAGACCTGTTGATTTCGTCCGCGAGGACGAAATTGGCGAAAATAGGTCCTTTCTTGATCTGGAACTGCTCGCTCTTCTGGGAATATATGAGAGTTCCTATCACATCCGCAGGGAGCAGGTCAGGTGTGAACTGGATTCTGCTGAACTTGGCGTCAATGGCCGATGCCAGAGTATTGATAGCCAATGTCTTGGCCAACCCCGGCACACCTTCCAGCAGGATATGGCCGTTTGCCAGAAGGCCTATGAGAAGATTCTCGACAAGATGCTTCTGACCGACGATGACCTTGTTCATCTCCATCGTGAGAATATCCACAAAGGAGCTTTCCTGCTGTATGCGGTCATTCAATTCCTTAATATTTATATTGTCCATATAATTAATTAAATTATTGTATTTTTGCACACCAACAAAACAAACAATTATTCATAAGGCGGATGCGGTATTCAATCAGACTCTCTTACAACGGGGCCGGTCTCAGCGGCTGGCAGATCCAGCCGAACGGGGCTTCGGTCCAGGAGCATCTTCAGAACGCGCTCTCGCTTGTCTTAGGTGAGGAAATCGCTGTCACCGGGGCAGGCCGCACCGACGCCGGCGTAAATGCAGTAAACTATGTGGCACATTTCGATGTCTCGAAGCCGCCTCGTTTAGAGCCGGAGGCTTTGGCATACAAATTAAATGCCATCGTCGGCAAGGAAATCACCGTTCATGAAATATGTCGGGAAAAGGATGATTTTCATGCAAGATTTTCAGCGGTTTATCGGGAATACCACTATTTTCTCCACACCGTGAAGGACCCGTTTATGGGGCAGTTCTCATGGCATTGCAGATACCCCCTCGACATCGGAGCCATGAACGAAGCCGCAGCCCAGCTCGCCGGCACCCGTGATTTCAGCTGCTTCGAGAAAAAGGGAGGGAACAACAAGACCTCCATTTGCACGGTCAGCAAAGCCGTGTGGGAACCGTACACCCCGCCGCATGTCTCCTCGCTCGGATACCCGGCCGTCCCCGGCAGCTACCTTGTCTTCACCATCGGGGCGGACAGATTTCTCAGGAACATGGTCCGGGCCGTGGTCGGATCCCTTGTGGACGTGGGCCGCGGCAAGAGGGATCCGGAATGGATAAAGACCCTCCTGGATTCAGGCACACGCTCCGACGCCGGCGAATCCGTTCCCGGGCACGCACTGTTCCTCAACAAGATAGAGTATTGACAACGCGAGGAATGCAAGGCGCGCAAGGCGAGAACCCCGCAGCATACCGTAGTATGTGAGGTCGTGAGCGATAAGACGGGTGTCCGGTGGACACCCGTAGCGAGCAGCGAGTCCGAAGTGCAACGCCGCAGGCCATTGCAGCCACACGGCTTCTCCACGGCCGGTTTGTCAGAACGGACGGAATGCAAGGCGCGCGAGGCGAGAACCCCGCAGCATACCGTAGTATGTGAGGAGGTTCAAGTCCGAAGTGCAACGCCGCAGTCCGCCCGTTATCACAAACCGGTATGGCACGGAGATTGACAATATTCCGCCCCGTTAAAAACCCCCGCACGGCACTGACATTTTGTCAGTATGGGAAATTGAAGGCAAGGTGGCATGGCAAGGCCAGGCCGGTGCGACGCTTAAACAAGGAAAACATGATGATGAAGGAAATTAAAGACATTTTATCTCCGTCAGGGACGGAAGTGAATATTATACCGGTATTGCAGGGAGACGGGTTTTTGAAGATTGATGAATCGGAATTGCCTGATTCTCTTCCGATACTTGCGTTGAGGAATGCGGTATTGTTTCCGGGAACGATATATCCGATTACGATTGGAAGGGAAAAGTCGATAAGGCTGATTGAGGATGCGGAGAAGAACAATACGTTTATAGGGGCGGTGCCGCAGAACGATATTGCAGTGGAAGATCCGAAGAAGGAGGATCTGTATGAATTCGGTACGGTAGCGAAGATATTGAAGACGCTGGAGATGCCGGACGGGACGATTACTGCGATATTGCAGGGCTTCAAGAGGTTCAGTATAGATGCGGTGACGGAGTACGACCCTTATATGCTGGGACTGGTACATTATCTGCCTGACACGACACCTGACAGTAATGACAAAAATGTCAGGATGATAGCAGAATCTCTGAAGGAAAAGGCTGTCACTGTAATAAAAATGTCATCGTTCGTGCCTAAGGAGGCTACGTCCGCACTGAAGTCGATAGACGGGTTCGAGTTTCTCGTGAACTTCATAGCCACCACGATAGAGGTGGACAACTTCACGGACAAGGTTCAGCTGCTGCAGTACGGGGATCTGAAACAGAGGGCGATGAAGCTGCTCGCGGTACTCGATACACAGATAGAGCTTCTGAAGATAAAGCAGGACATCAACCAGAAGGTGAAGATGGAGATAGACCAGCAGCAGAGGGAATATTACCTCAACAGCCAGTTGAAAACCATCCAGGA
The DNA here is from genome assembly GCA_944326325.1 of uncultured Bacteroidales bacterium. Classification (GTDB taxonomy): domain Bacteria; phylum Bacteroidota; class Bacteroidia; order Bacteroidales; family UBA932; genus Cryptobacteroides. The sequence goes on along the minus strand of CALVDQ010000004.1, from coordinate 21,915 downwards.
AGAACTGGGGATGGACGAAATGGAGGATTTCGAGAAGCTGAGGGCACGTGCAGAGGAGAAGATATGGCCGGAGTCCGTGGCGGAAATCTTCGAGAAGGAGATGACGAAGCTCGAGAGGTACAATCCGAGCTCTCCGGACTACAGTATACAGTATAATTATATACAGTTCTTGCTCGACTTGCCGTGGGGAGTGATGTCCAAGGACAACCTGGACCTGAAGCACGCGCAGAAAGTGCTGGACGAGGACCATTTCGGGCTGGAGAACGTAAAGGACAGGATAATCGAATACCTTGCTGTCCTCAAACTGAAAGGCGACATGAAATCCCCTATCCTGTGCCTGTACGGGCCTCCAGGAGTCGGAAAGACAAGCCTCGGAAAGTCCATAGCGAGGGCACTCGGAAGGAAATATGTGAGAATAGCCCTGGGAGGAGTCCACGACGAATCGGAAATCAGGGGGCACAGGAAGACCTACATAGGCGCCCTTCCGGGAAGAATACTGAATGCCATCAACAGGGCCGGGACCTCCAATCCGGTGATAGTGCTCGACGAGATAGACAAATTGAGCACGGACATAAAGGGAGACCCGTCTTCGGCATTGCTCGAAGCTCTTGACCCGGAGCAGAACACGACCTTCCACGACAACTACCTGGACATCGACTACGACCTGTCCAATGTCCTCTTCCTGACAACGGCCAACAATACGGCCACAATCCAGCCGGCCCTCCGGGACAGGATGGAAATGATAAATGTCAGCGGCTACCTCGCCGAGGAAAAGGTATCCATAGCCAAGGACTATCTTATCCCGAAGCAGCTGAAGGAACACGGCATCGACAGGAAGCAGCTCCGTATCGACAAGAGCTGCCTCGAGAAGATAATCAGCGACTACACGAGAGAATCCGGAGTCAGGGGGCTGGAGAAACAGATTGCCAAGATAGCAAGGGTCACCGCAAAGAAGATAGCGCTCGGGGACAACTACCCGACGGTCATCAGGAAAGAGCACCTGAAGGAATACCTGGGGCTGCCGACCAGTTTCCACGATATGCAGAAAGGCAACGAAGCCCCTGGCGTGGTGACAGGACTTGCCTGGACCGAGATGGGAGGAGAGATACTCTTCATAGAAAGTTCCATAAGCAAGGGCAAGGGAATGCTTTCCATGACGGGCAACCTCGGGGACGTGATGAAGGAATCGGCAACGATAGCCTACCAGTATATCAAGGCTCACCCGGAAATGGCAGGCATGACTTCGGAGGAATTTGCGGAAAAGGACATACATATCCATGTGCCGGAAGGTGCCGTGCCTAAGGACGGTCCGTCGGCGGGCATCACGATGGTCAGCTCCATGATCTCCGCCCTGAGAGGCCGGCAGGTCAAGAGCGGGATAGCGATGACCGGAGAGATGACATTGCGGGGCAGGGTGCTCCCTGTCGGCGGCATAAAGGAAAAGATACTTGCCGCCAAGAGGGCCGGCATAAACACGATCATCATTTCCGAAGACAACAGGAAAGATATCGAGGATATCAAGGAAATTTACGTAAAAGGACTTACATTTGTGTATGTAAAAACCATAGAAGACGTAATAAAATACATATTCTGATGCAAGTCAAGATAGAAAAGAGCTGGGGAGACGCACTGCACGACGAGTTCGGGAAACCGTATTTCGCGGAGCTGGTGCGTTTTCTTCATAAGGAAAAGGCCGCCGGGAAGACAATCTATCCTCCCGGACCGGCCATATTCAAGGCTTTCGAACTCACTCCGGCAGACAAGGTCAAGGTCGTGATCCTCGGACAGGATCCTTATCCGGGTCAGGGACAGGCAATGGGACTGTCATTTTCGGTACCTGCCAATATCCCTGCACCGCCGTCACTGAGAAACATCTTCAAGGAAATAGAGGACGACCTCGGGATACGCATGAGCGGATGCCCCGACCTGAGGAAATGGGCGGAACAGGGAGTCCTGCTGCTCAACTCCTCACTTACAGTGCAGGCAGGAATGCCGAACTCGCACAGCAGGATCGGATGGACGGAATTTACGGATGCCGTGATAAGGTGGCTGTCCGACAACAGGGAAGGCATAGTCTTCCTCCTGTGGGGCAACTATGCGCGGAACAAGAAAGTGCTGATCGACACTTCCCGCCATCATGTTCTGGAAGCCGCCCACCCTTCACCGCTTGCGCGGGGAGCCTTTTCAGGCTGCAGGCATTTCTCCAGAACAAACGAAATTCTCATGAGTGAAGGCCTGTCTCCGATAGACTGGCAGCTATAACAGCAGAAAAATGAAAAAGACAGCACTTTTCCCCGGATCTTTCGATCCTTTCACGGCCGGCCATCTCAACATCCTGAAGAGGGCGCTGACAATATTCGACGAAGTGGTGGTGGCCATCGGAATCAACATCGACAAGAAAGGGCACTTCTCCACCGAAAGGAAGATAGAAATAATAAGGCAGGCGACGGCAGGTCTGGAAGGCGTAAGGATCACGAAGTACGACAATCTTACCGTAGACATCTGCAGGGAACTCGGCATCAGGCACATAGTCAGGGGTGTACGGAACATGATAGACTTCGAGACCGAAAGGTCGATAGCCGACGCAAACAGGAGGCTCGCACCGGAGATTGACACCATCATCATACCTACGGCACAGGAATTCGCCCATATATCCTCAACCGCAGTCCGGGACCTGATAAAGCATGGCAGCGACACTTCAATGTTCATTCCGGAAGGGGTAGACATGAATCTGCTCAAGGAGAAATGACGGGAAAGCTTGCATACGCCATAGCTGTCGTGTCGGCAGTTTTCATTTCCGCAGCGGAAGCATCGGCGCAGCTGGATACGGCCGCGGCCGGAGCTCTCGGGGCGAAACTTGACGAATATGCGGAAGCAATCGGAAAAGAACCTCTCCAGGTGAAATGCGAAGAAGCGGATTTCCTGATAGAAAGCTGTTCCGATTCACTGGTAAGGCAGTTCACGGCCCTGCATCTGTACAGCCACTATGTCAACTCCAGGCTCATGGGGGACGAGGCCGTGGCCATCCATATCTACGACAGCTGGTTCGCTCCCGGAAAAGTCAGGATGCAGAGCGAAACGGACCTTATGGATGCCGGTATTTTCGCAGAATTCAACCGTCGTTCTCTACTTGGAGCGAAAGCCCCGGAGATAGAGATGGTAGACCCGGGAGGAAAGACCGTGACACTTTTCGGGGACCGCATGTACAGCGACAGAATGTCTGTCCTCTTCTTCTACGACACAGGATGCGCGACCTGCAAGGTCGAGAGCATATTGCTGCGCAACCTCCTCGACGACAGGAAATACAGTGTGGCATTGTATGCCGTCTACACGGGCCGGTCACGGGAAGACTGGAAAAAATTCATTGATGAATACCTCGGAATCGACAATCCTGACATAAGGACAACCCATCTGTGGGATCCGGACATGAGTTCGGATTTCCAGCTGAAATACGGTGTCATACAGACCCCGCGCATCTTTCTCATATCCCGCGACGGTACCATAACCGGCCGGGGACTGGACGTATTGTCGCTGGGGCGGCTTCTGGACATATACTCCAAGCCATACACATACGGCAGCGAGGAATCTTCTGCATTTTTCGACAGCATATTCGCGGCCGGAGGGGGAAATCCGGGGTGCATGGAAGTCAAGGCACTCTGTGACAGCATCGCTTCCAGAACGGCTGGGAAAGGAGACACGCTGGCATTCAAGCGGCTCACAGGAGACATGATGTACTGGCTCGGATCCAGAAGAGGCGAAGGGATAAAATGCGGGCTGGAATATCTGATCGGCAAGTACATAGAAGGGATGCCGGGAATATGGACAAGTCCGGACGATTCCCTTTCCGTCCTTTCCTACGGCAGGCTGCTCGGAGACCTGCTCGGCAAATCAAAGACCGGGGAAAGGCTCCCTGAAATGGAAGTAACCGGAATCATGATGGCAAGAGGCAGGGAAAAGGAGATGACAGTCCGGCTGGACAGGCTCAGGAACACGACAGTGATATTCCATACGAGGGGATGCAGCTACTGCGAAGCCGAACTTGAAGCTGCAGACTCGATAGCACGTTCGGACCGGAAAGCGAAATTCTTTACCGTGGATGTCGACCAGGTGCTTGACAGCAGTCCCGGGACTGCCTTCGGACTGTTCGATGCCCTGGACCTTTCCGTACTCCCGTACATTACCTCGACCGGCAGGAAAGGGACGGTATGCCGCAAGTACATGTCACTTTCGGGTTATGGAAAGGAGCAGTCTGACGACGAGGACAGCGAAAAGTAGCCAGAAGACAAAGGTGCAGATCCGTCCGGTGACATCGCCGTTCTGGACGAAAAAGGTCATCCTGCCGTTCCGGTTGATGCTTCCGCGCAGGACCTCCGGCTCCCACCACGAAGTGGATTCAACAATCTCCCCTTTCTGGTTGATGAAGGCAGATATGCCGGTGTTAGCGCACCTGGCTATGCTCCTGCGGGTCTCTATCGCCCTGAGGGAAGCGTATCTCAGATGCTGCCGGTAGCCTGGAGTGTTGCCCCACCAGGCATCATTGGTAATTATCGTCATGACTTCCGCACCCTTGCGTACGTAACCGGTATAATACTCCCCGTAGACAGATTCATAGCATATAGCGCAGCCGACAGGGATAACAGTACCGTCTGCCCCGCGGTAATGGAGGAGGGAGACGGAATCCTGTCCGATACACCTGCCCATTACCCCTCCGAGCATATCGTCTATCCTGCAGAACAGGGCTGGATACGGAGTCTTCTCCACGGCCACCACAAGCTTGTTCTTATGGAAAATTTCCGGATAGTTTTCCCCGTCGGTGAGGAGGGCGGAATTATGCGACTCAAGCCATCTGCCGGAACGCATCCTGCGGGCAGTGTGGGACGGCCTTTCCTCCGAATCGATATAAGTGTAGGAAGATGCCCCGAAAATTATGTCCACCCCCGGATAATCCTGCAGGAAAGAATTGAAACTCTGCAATGTCCGGCTCGACATCAGATCATTTGTCACGACATCGTTCGTGAAAGTCTCGGGAGCGAGGACGATAAGCGGCTCCGCAGAACCGGCCGGAACAGACGTATCCCCCGCAACGGAAGACACACGCCTGTCTTCCAGAGCATTCCGGGCCATTTTCAGGAAAACGTCATTCTGCTGCTTCTGCGTCATCGCCTGGAACTTGTTGTACGGGTCGATGTCAGGCTGCACTATAAGGAACCCGACCGGATCGGACTCCTCCTCGTAATTGTCATATATGACCAATGAAACCGCAAACGGAGCTGCCGTCACCAGGACACATCCCGCTACGGCAGCCGTCTTCGCCTTCCCGTTATAGCGGGACCAGCGTCCGTCAGAAAGCGCGACCATCAGGCCGAAGACAGAAAGGTTCGTCACCCATATCCACAGGGAACCGCCCAGGGCTCCGGTATATTCATACCACTGTACGGACCTTATGCTTGTCGCAAACGCATTGCCGAGCACGAGCCAGGGCCAGGAGATCTCGGCATCAAAATATGCCCTCTCCCAGGCAATCCACATCACGGCGAGGAAAACATAAGGAAGCGGACCTGACATATGCTTCTTGCTGAACCGGAATACCGCGAATATGACGGACATCTGAAGGGCATTGGCGAAAACCGCGAACAGTCCTCCTCCCACGGTGGCATTGCAGACCCAGAATGTCGTGGCTGCATTCCACAGGACAAACGAGAGATAGTGCCACACCCAGAAATGTCTCGAGCCGGACAACGTCGCGATCCTGTCCATCACCAGGAGCGGAAGAAAAGCGAAAAGGGCCAGGAAACCGAGATGCGGGACAAGATACGGAAGCGACATCAGAACCGCGAACATCACTGACAGGCCGGCAAAAAGCAGATTCGTATTCGTCTTTTTCATACAGGAAAATGAATGAGGGGGTAAAGATAATCATAATTATAATTATCTTTGTCAGATTTAACAATTAAAAGCATGCTCCTGGATATAGCCAAAGGATTCGTGATAGGGATATGCGCCTCGGCCCCGATAGGGCCGATAGCCATACTTGTTATCCAGAAATCCCTCAGCAAGGGGCATAAGGCCGGTTTCATCACCGGCATGGGGGCCTGCGTGGTAGATACCGTTTTCTCCATAATCGCCATATTCGCACTTGCGGCAGCCCAGAAGCTGATCGACGAACACAGGGAACTGATCCTCCTCGCAGGAGGACTGGTGATCACCATCCTGGGATGGAGCATGAGCACTTCCGACCCTTTCCGGAAAGTCAAGTCGAAAGAAAGCAGTTCCTCGGCAGTCTCGGTCAAGGATTTCCTCCAGGCGGTGGCCATGGGACTGTCCAACCCGGGAGCGATATTCGTGATATTCGCGCTGTTCGCCTTCTTCGGGATAGGGCCGCTGGACCGTTCGGACTGGAGGGTAGCCCCGATAATCATAGCGGTCAGTCTCGGAGCGACCTTCTACTGGTTCATCACGACATGGCTGCTGAGCCGCTTCAGGAAAAAGTTCAGGCTGCGTACCATAATCTGGATAAACCGCATTACCGGTGCAATAATCATAATAATCGGCCTGGTACTCCTCGGGGAAGGGCTCTTCCGCATGATCTTCCAGGGAGCGGAACTTTTCTAGTACAGGAACCTTAATCAGCGTATAAATTCCATAAACAGACATGAACATAAAGAACTTTCTCTTCAACCGGATAACCGTCAACGTCCTGGCAGGCATCGTCCTTGTCATTGCGCTTATACTCGGCACGAGGATAATGCTGGACAAGATAACCCGGCACAATCACGAGATTACCGTCCCGGACCTTACCAACAAGAGTGTCGCCGAAGCCGGCAGGATATTGTCGGCCGGACACATGAGGCTGGATGTCATAGATTCAGTATATGTCAGGAGGATGGGAAAGGGGCTGATATACCGGCAGAACCCGAGCCCGGGGAGTAAGGTCAAGGAAGGCAGGAGGATATTGCTTACGATAAATGCCGTAAATCCCAAGAAAGTGATGATGCCGAATCTGGTAGGCTATTCCATGAGGCAGGCCAAGGCAGAAATCCTGTCGAAAGGGCTTCAGATCGGACGCCTCGAATATGTAACGGACATCGCGACCAACAATGTGCTTCAACAGCTCCACGACGGCCGCGAGATCGCTGCCGGAACCATGATCGAGAGCGGCTCCAGGATAGACCTCGTGCTCGGGCTGAACAATGACGACTGCGTGACATACGCCCCGGCGGTCACGGGTCTGAGATACATGAATGCTGTAGAGGCGATCCATGACAACTCACTTAACATAAAGGAAATAATCTTCGACGAAACTGTCCGGGACTATGCTGATTCCCTGGATGCCGTAGTATTCAGGACAGACCCGGACTACGGGGAGGAGCCGCTGCTCATGGGAACAGAACTTTCACTGTACCTTACCACTGACATATCCAAGGTACCCGTACCTGGAGAAGACGGAGAAGAAGAAAACGCCGAGAACCGATGACAAAGAAAATTTTCGACCCTGACGACGAATTCATCGGCGAGGGCTATCCGGACACCGGCTACGAAGACGACATAGACGACGAGCAGAGGGAGATGTTCGAGCATTTCAGGCTTGAACTCGACAAGGGACAGACGCCCATGCGTGTGGACAAATACCTCGCCACCCATCTTGAAAACACTTCCAGGCACAGGATACAGCTTGCCATAAAGCAGGATTATGTGAAGGTGAACGGGAAGACCGCCAAAGCCAACTGTATCGTCAGGCCAGGGGACGTCATATCCTTCGTGATGCCTTACCAGAGGCGCGGGCTGGAAATCCTCCCGGAGAATATACCTCTCGACATAATCTACGAAGATGACGACCTTCTCGTACTCAACAAGAAGGCAGGAATGGTCGTGCATCCAGGCCACGGGCATTTTTCCGGGACACTGGTCAATGCACTTGCATACCACCTTGGCATAAGCCAGGGGCCGGATGCGGAAGACGAAAGGATGGGAGTCCTCGTGCACAGGATAGACAAGGATACTTCAGGCCTGCTTGTGGTGGCGAAAAATGACGAAGCGCAGCTGGATCTCGCCAGGCAGTTCTTCGTACACTCCATAGACAGGAGGTATGTGGCTGTAGTATGGGGGAACCTGAAGGAAGACGAAGGGACTATCACGGGAAACATCGGCAGGGACCCGAACGACCGGATGAGGTTCAAGGTATTTCCCGAAGGCGAGGCCGGGAAGCACGCCGTGACCCATTACAAGGTGCTGGAGAGATTCGGTTTCGTGACAGTCGTGGAATGCAGGCTGGAGACCGGAAGGACCCACCAGATAAGGGTGCATTTCAACTATATCGGACACCCGCTGTTCAATGACGAGAGGTACGACGGCGCTGAAATCCGCAAGGGTACCATCTATGCCAGATACAGGCAGTTCATAGAGAACTGTTTCAAGATAATGCCCCGTCAGGCGCTCCACGCCAAGACCCTCGGCTTCATACATCCCAAGACAAAGGAACATCTCATCTTCGATTCCCCGCTTCCCGATGATATGGAAGCCCTGATCGGAAAATGGAGAAACTACTCCTCGAACATCAGGCAGGAAATCTGACTTCCACACTGCAGGCGGCCGGCGGCCGGAAACGAAGGCGGCCGGCAAATGCTTCTACCGGTGAGGCGGAGGACCCATAGGACCGTGAGGGCCGCGGCCTCCTCCCTGAGGACCTCCGAAATTCCCGAAACGGTAGGTAAGGGACAATATGATATACCTTCCGAGGGTATTGTTCCTGGATTCGAGGTGGTAGTTGGATTCGTCCGTCACGGAAAGGTTCTTTGACTGGTTGAAGATATCGTAAGCCTTGAGAGCAAGGGTGAACTTGTCCTTGAAAAGGAGCTTGTTGATCTCGGCATTGAGGATGAATTCATCCTCCTGCGGAGTCGTATAGCCGTTGTACCAGTTGTAATCGAAGCTGGAGATCAGGCTCAGGCCGCCGGGAATCGTCCAGTTGACCGAGGCATCCACCTGGTTGTTCCATGTAGGTCTCTGATTGTATGAAGATATGGTATACCATGATTTCGACACTCTCGTACGGCCTCCGATATTGACCTCGATGACATCATTCCTGAAGGTAAAGCGCAGTCTCTGGCTGAAGTTCAGGTTCTGAGTCCTGTTCGCGGTAAACATCTCGTCGCCTCTGGCGTTGAAGTCGTTATAGAAACTGTCATAGTCGAATTCGGCGGTGCTGCTGTCGTAGTACAGGCCCGTATCGAAACCTCCGGTCCGTCCAATGTAGGAGTTGGACTCATTATACCTCGCGTAGGTCATCGAAAAGACGGAGAATTTCGAATCCTTCCCGAACGGGGAATTTATCATGACCCTGCCGTCCACAGAACCGGAAACAGGACCGTTCACAGGAATGGAATACTGCGCCCCGTTGTCGTCATACCACTGGGCATTGACGATCGGGTCCTGTACGAGGCTGCCGCCGAAACGGCTGTGTATAGAAAGGAAGGTCTCCTTGTCGGTGTATCCGAACATGGCCCTGACATTGTGATTGAAATACGGTACAAGATACGGGTTTCCGAGAGAAACGTTCAGAGGGTCGGAATTGTCCGGGACAGGCATGAGCTGCGAGGTGGAGGGCTGCGAAGAACGGCCGAAATAGAACATCCTTATGTTGGTGTTGTCATCGATATCGTATCCGAGCATAGCCTGCGGCGACCAGTTGAACACCTGGCTGTCGTAGTCCTCCCCGTTTGTCTCGTTGTGGGTATCGGTAGGCCGGAAGGCGGCACCCAGCTGGGCCCTGATCTTATCCTTCTGGTACATGAAGTTGAGGCCGGCGCTCTGGTTGACATACCGGTTCAGGATATTGTTGGAGTACGTATCGTCGTAGGTCTCACCTGCCGGATCGTAGACCAGATGTTCTTCGGCAGCATCAAGGCTGTTAGCACCGCTGTTGTACGTATCCTTGACAGAAGTGCTCTTGTTCCAGCTGTAGGAGTAGTTCGCCTCCAGATAGAAGTCATGCCCGAGAGGCTCGGTGTAGACGACCCTTCCCGAGAGCGAAGAGTTGCGGGAGTTCTGGTCGTAGCGCTGGTTTATGATACTGTCCCTTGGAGCGGCGTCCTCGAAGGTCCTCGTCAGAGACTGGTTGAAGCCCCAAAGATCATTGTTGCTGAAATTGTAGTTGAACATCACGGACAAGGTCCTGCCAGGCTTCCCGAGGCGCTGGCGGAAAAGGAGGAATCCGCTTGCGGTCCAGTTCCTGTTGGTACCGTTGTTTTCGTTGAAACCGAGGTTGGTGGTATCCCTGAGTGCATCCGTCTCCCCGAGGGTCAGGAAATCAGAGTATTCGGTATAGCTGCCGTTTCCGAAATTGAACTGAGGCTCGAAAAGGATGGAGGTGTTCTCGCTGAACTTGTGGTCGATACGGACCCCGAAACGGTGGCCGTCACTGTTGGATATGTTGTATCCGTCATTGTCATATATGAGCAGGCTGCCGTCGTCCATGTATGTCGTCCGGGAGCTCTCTTCCTCGACATAGCGTCTCGAGCCTCCGTACATGTAATTCCCGTTCAGCTCCATGTTCCCGTCAAGAAGGTCGAAGGCGCCGTTCGCACCGGCCATCCAGGAGGTAGTGATGCCGTTGCTTCCCCAGCCTCCGGTACCCCGGCCCATACCCCTGGAACCCCTCATGGTCTGCATCATGCTTCCGGCCATATCATTGAAGCCCCGGTTGTTGGTATTGTTGGCATTGAGGATTATGCTTATCTGGCTGTTGTTTGTAAAACGGCCCGCCATGGCAGCCGCCTGGTATCTCCATCCGTCATGGGCTGCGGTAAGGCCGTCTGTGTAGTATCCCTTGTCAGGAAGATCGTGGCCTCCTCCGGCCATGGCATTTCCGAACCATCCGTCCATCATGCCCGGCTTTACGGAAAGGTCGATGACCGTTTCCTCGTCACCGTCGTCTATGCCCGTAAATTCTGCCTGCTCCGATTTCTTTTCCACGACCCTGACCTTCTCTATGATCTTCGCCGGTATGTTCTTGGTGGCAAGCTGAGGGTCATCAAGGAAAAATTCCTTGCCGTCGATCATGACCTTCGTAATGGTCTCCCCGTTGGCAGTAATCGAACCGTCGGACCCGACCTCCACTCCCGGAAGTTTCTTGAGAAGTTCCTCAAGCATATCGTTGTCGGAAGTCTTGAATGAAGATGCGCTGTACTCCACCGTGTCCTTCTTAACAACTATAGGATTCCCGATGGCTGTCACGCTGGCGGCTTCGAGGACCTGGTTGTCCTGAAGCATCTTTATTTCTCCCAGGTCAGCCGCAGCCGAGACCTGGATCACTTTCTCGTATGTCTTGTAGCCCATCAGCTCGGCCTTCAGGGTATATTTGCCTTTCGGTACCCTGGTAAGTTCGGCCACGCCTTCTTCGGTGCTGAGTACGTATCTGGACGGAGTATCCTTTCCTTCAAGTGTAAGGGATACGGTAGCGAATCCCACAGGTTCAGCCGTAGAATTGTCGACAAGTTTCATCTTTACTGTGAATGTCTGCTGTGCGAAGACGGAAAATGATGCCGGCAGCATCAGGAAAATTATCAGCAGGCGCAAAATCCATTGCTCGGAAGAGGTTTTAGTCATAAAATTTTCAAGGCTCAATAAAAAAACTCCTGACCGCAACACACGGCCCGGCAACAATAACAGGCGTCGCGTGGTATGCAAAACCTGTGCCTTCTTCACCGTGTGCAGACACAGCTATTTTACACGGTCCGGATTGGCTTCGATAAAATGTTTCCAGTCACCGGAAGATCTGACGGCACTGACAGGGCTGGTTATGCTGAAATAATGGCAGAGGGCAAGCGCAAGGGCATCGGTGGCATCAAGGTGCTCCGGCCTGAGACGGACTCCCAGGATCTTCTGTATCATGGTACAGACCTGCTCCTTGGAGGCCGACCCTACTCCAGTGATGGCGATCTTGGCTTTTCTCGGAGCATATTCTTCAACATGGATCCCCCGCCTGAGTGCCGCCGTCACAGCCGCCCCCTGGGCCCTTCCGAGCTTCAGCATCACCTGCGGGTTCCTTCCATAGAACGGGGCTTCCACGGAAAGCTCGTCCGGCCTGTACCTGTCGAGGAGTTCTTCCATCTTCCCGTCAAGCATCCGCAGTTTGCTGAAGTGGTCCTTTTCCTTCCTCATGTCCAGAACTCCCATGTCCACGAACGAGACATTCCGCCCTGAAACACGGATGACCCCGAAACCCAGCAGATTGGTTCCGGGGTCTATACCCATTATCGTCTTTTCCGTCATAGTCATGGAACAAAACAAGCCGGCCGTCACAGACCGACTGTGCCGCATCATATAATATCGAAGCCCGTATAAGGCCTGAGAGCCTCGGGTATGATGATGTGTCCGTCCTTCTGGTTATCCTCGAGCAGGGCGGCCACCACCCTCGGAAGAGCAAGCGAACTGCCGTTCAGGGTGTGCGCCAGCTGGATCTTGCCTTCAGCATCCTTGTATCTGAGCTTCAGCCTGTTGGCCTGATAAGACTCGAAATTGGATACCGAACTGATCTCGAGCCATCTGCCCTGTGCCGCAGAATATACCTCGAAGTCGTATGTGATGGCGGAAGTGAAACTGAGGTCCCCGCCGCACAGACGGAGAATCCTGTACGGAAGCCCGAGCTTGCAGACGATTCCTTCGACATGTTCAAGCATCTGGTCGAGGGCGGCGTAAGAGTCTTCCGGCTTTTCTATCCTGACAATCTCCACCTTGTCGAACTGATGCAGCCTGTTGAGCCCGCGGACATCCTTTCCGTAGGAGCCGGCCTCCCGTCTGAAGCAAGGGGTATAGGCAGTCATCTTGACAGGGAAATCGTTGAGCCCCAGGATGACATCCCTGTATATGTTGGTCACCGGCACCTCTGCTGTCGGCACAAGGTAATAGTTGTCAAGGTCGGCATGGTACATCTGCCCTTCCTTGTCAGGAAGCTGGCCGGTACCGAAACCGGAAGCCTCGTTCACCATTATCGGAGGCTCTACCTCGAGATAGCCTGCAGCGGTATTGATGTCGAGGAACATATTTATCAGGGCCCGCTGCAGTCTTGCACCCTTGCCCTTGTAGACAGGAAATCCCGCTCCGGTCAGCTTTACACCGAGGTCGAAGTCGATTATATCGAGCTTCCTGGCCAGTTCCCAGTGAGGGAGGGCGTCAGGGCCGAGATCCGGAATGACGTTTCCCGTCTTGACCACCACATTGTCCTCGGCGCCTTTCCCTTCGGGCACAAGATCGCAAGGGATGTTCGGCAGGAGGACCATAAGGGACTCGAGCTCCTTGTGATTCTCATCCGAACGCGCTTCAAGATCCCTGGAACGATCCTTCATGGCAGCGACCTCGGCCTTGACCGCCTCGGCCTCTTCCTTGTTACCCGCCTTCATCAATGCCCCGATTCTGGCAGCCTTCTGCTTCTGGGAAGCCAGACAGCCGTCAAGCTCGGTCTGGAGCGCCCTGCGTTCCTTGTCAAGATCCACGATCCTGCGGACTATGTCGCCGGCATCGAAGTTCTTTACTGCTAGTTTCTTTATAACATAATCCGGATTCTCCCGGAGCAATTTCAATGTCAACATGATATCTATTTATCTGAAATGACGCAAGAGGACTGTATCTCCCGGGAGTACAATCCTCTTGCTTTCACATTATTCTCCTTGAGCGGCATGCCGTCAGTATGCCTTTCGGCTGCCGTACTCCTCTTCTCAGTTCTCAAAAGGGACTACTGATACGTATGACTTGGCTCCCGATTTCTTGCAGAACTTCACCCTTCCGTCGATGAGTGCGAAAAGAGTGTGATCCCTGCCCATTCCGACATTCTGTCCCGGATTGTGCACGGTGCCGCGCTGACGTACAATGATATTCCCCGCTTTCACTACCTGGTCGCCGAACTTTTTCAGACCCAGCCTTTTGCTGTGTGATTCACGACCGTTCTTGGAACTACCAACACCTTTTTTATGTGCCATAATCTAATCCTCCTGAATCTTTGTAATTAAGCGATTTCGTTAATCTGGATCTTTGACAGGTTCTGGCGATGACCAGTCAGCTTCTGATAGCCTTTGCGGCGTTTCTTCTTGAAAATCAGAACTTTCTTTGCCCTGCAGCTGTCATCTACAACAGTAGCCTTGACCACGGCGCCCTCCACATACGGAGCACCTACCTTCACGTCCCCGTCCGCATCCACGAGCAGGACCTTGTCAAACTCCAGGGAAGCACCCTTCTCTGCAGCGAGACGGTTCACGAAAATTTCCTTGCCAGCTTCTACCTTGAACTGCTGGCCGGCAATATCCACGATTGCGTACATAAAATATAAAACTTTAATGGTCTCGACCGTAAGCGGCTGCTTAAACAGCTCTTTGTCAATAGCTTACCGGCCATAAATTTATTTTGGTCTGCAAAAATAACACTTTTTGACGAGAAGACAAAAAAAAATGGTATTTTTGTCTCTCCAATCCGGACAGAAGCAAAACTACACTGACGATGGACACTCCATTCATTTATGACAGATTTGTAACGGGAAAGAATTTCATAGGAAGGAAGATCGAATGCACGGCACTGATGAACCTTCTTCAGAACAAGGAGAACATCTGTATGTACGAGCCTCCCATGACGGGAAAAATGTCGGTCATACAACAGACCCTTTTCAATATGAGGCTCTCCGGAAAGCAGTACACCGTAGCCGAGTCCGACCTTTTCAATGTCCGTTCCGTCAGCAGCTTTCTCCTGAAACTGGGTTCTTCCCTCATCCGGGCCCAGGCATCCACGCCGTTAGAATATGAAAACATAGTGGGCACCATGCTTGACGGGACGCATTTCGTGTTCGACCAGGAAAGGTTCTCGCTCAGGGATGAAGTGCTTTCCCTTAACGGTCTGCCGGACGAAAACGATATCCGGCAGCTTCTGTCACTCCCCGGCAGGCTTGCAGAACAGGAGGGCGGGACTTTTTTCGTGGTCATCGGAGAGTTCCAGAGCCTTCTTTCCCTCGAGGAGACAGAGTATGAGATGATATTCAGGCTTATGAGAGAGACGTTCGCAGGCACGGACAGGAATGCCAAGTGGCAGGTATCCTTCCTTCTGTCCGGTTCCAAGGTGAACGCCATGAAATTCATCTTCGAGGAAAGGAAGTATTTCTACCGGCAGGTGGAGCATCTGCCCCTCAACGAAATAGACCACAAGGAAATACTGGACCACATCGTAAGGGGCTTCCTGACAGGAGGAAAGGTCATCGAGAACGACCTTGTACTGGGTGCGATAAAGCTGTTCAGGGGGAATATATGGTATCTGAACCACTTCTGCTCGATATGCGACTCCCTTTCCAAGGGCTATATGAACGAAGGCATCCTCATGGACGCGCTCGGGATACTTATCTCGATACACAGACACAGGTTCATGAGTACGGCCGATGACCTCACCACCCACCAGCTTAGCCTTATACGCGCCATCCTTGACGGAGAGACCAGATTCAGTTCCACGGAAGTCATAGAGAAATACGGGCTGAATTCGTCAGCGAATGTCAGAAGGGTGAAAGATGCCCTGAAAAAGAAAGAGATAATCACCTTCAATGAAAAGGAGGAGCCGGTGATAATCGATCCCCTGTTCCGATACTGGATAGAAAAGCAATATTTTTTCCCGGGATTCTACAAGGACAGCGGTACTGTCTGACAGGTAAGGCATAAACATAATCTCATATCATGAAAAAGAAAATGGTGGTGCTGACCGGCGCAGGAGTCAGCGCGGAAAGCGGGATAAGCACATTCAGGGACAGCAACGGGCTGTGGGAGAACTACAAGGTGGAGGATGTAGCCTCGATCGAGGGCTGGCAAAGGAATCCGGCACTCGTCCTCGATTTCTACAACGCGAGACGTAAGGAACTCGGGACCGTAAAGCCGAACGCGGCGCATATCGCCATAGCCGGACTCGAGAAGGACTATGACGTGACTGTCGTGACACAGAATGTAGACAACCTGCACGAGCGGGCCGGAAGCACGAGAATCATCCACCTGCACGGGGAACTTACCAAGGTCCGTCCTGAAGACAGATGCAACTACCGAGATAATTTTTCGGAAGATTCGGTCTTCGACATCGGCTACGGGGAGATCCGGATCGGAGACCTTGCACCGGACGGGGCCCAGCTCCGGCCGCACATCGTATGGTTCGGGGAAGCTGTCCCGAAAATAGAGGCTGCAATCGATGCGGTGGAAAAAGCGTCCATTCTCCTGATTGTGGGAACATCCCTGCAGGTCTACCCTGCAGCCGGGCTGTACAGGTATGCGGGCCCGGACACACCTATATATATCATAGACCCGAAAGACGTTCCGGTGCATGACCCGAGGATAACCCATATCAAGGATGTGGCGACCAGAGGCATGGAGACATTCAAAAATATTTTGAAATCAAAATAATCTGACTATCTTTGCAGCCGCAAATAAAAGGAGGTGATAAGAATATGATTATAGTTCCTGTAAAAGAAGGCGAGAACATAGAGAAGGCGCTGAAGAAGTTCAAGAGGAAATTCGAGAAGACCGGAGCGATCCGCGAACTCCGCGCCAGGAAAGCTTTCGTAAAACCTTCAGTGAAGAGAAGAGAGCAGATCAAGAAGGCCATCTATGTGCAGCATATGCAGCTCATGGACGAGCAGTAATTGATTCGAAATACACACATCTGTAAAGGGTGGGCCGGCAGTATTTTGCGGCTCACCCTTATTCTTTCCGGATAAAACGTTGAAAAGACAAACGCTAAAACGGCTCCATCACTTCCCGCCATGTCTTCTTCACCACTCTTGTTTTCCTGGATAGATTACGTATATTTGGCCACTTCGTGTCCACATATACTGTTGCGCCTCGGCAAAGCAAATCGAGCTTGATCGATTTGCTTTGCTCTCGGCTTCTGCGTATATTTGGGATAAATTATCATGACAATGGAAAAACGGACTTCTCCAAAGAAAAAACGCGCATGGAAAACCGCCGGGATATGCCTGCTTGGCGTTATCGGACTCTGGGCGGCTGTCCTGGCCGTACTGCAGATAGCGCTCTCGCCGGGCGTCCTCACCGGGCTCGCGAACAAATATGCGCCTCAGTTCATTGACGGAGACGTATCCTTCGGGAAAGTGAAGGCTTCGGTATTCAGGAGCTTTCCCTACCTCAATGTCACTTTCGACAGTCTTTCGGTGACCTATCCGTCCGACAGATTCGAGAAATTCGGTGCAGGAAAGGACTGGTACACAAGACAGGGACGCGGTACCGGCCGTGACACGCTGATGTCCTTCGGCAGGCTTTCCGCCTCCGTGAACCTTTCAAGTCTTTTAGCCGGACAGATAAACGTTCCCCGCATCATGCTGTCCAGGCCGAGGATCTATGCGGCCTCATACAACGACAGTACTGCAACATGGAACGCATTCAAGTTCCTGGACAGCGGCAAAGAAACCGAAGACACCGTTTCATCCGGAATGCCGGACCTGGTCATCGGCAAAATCATGCTCTTGGACAACCCGAGAATCGTATTCAGCAGTATACCTGACTCCACAAGCCTGTCCCTGAACCTGAAAAGGATGATCTTCTTCGGAAAGGTCGTCACAAGGGACCTGAAAAAAAGCCGGCTCGGGCTCCGGGTGGACACCCTCTTCCTTACAGGCCGGTTTCCGGCCGACACCGTTGCGCTGAAGCTCGACAACTTCATCGCCAGAGGCAAGGACAAAGGAATAGAAGTCAAGGCATTGGCCACTGCTTATCTGGCGATGAGCTCATACGGAAGAATGAAACTTCCCATCTCCATAGATTCAAGGATATCGTTTCCGGAAGACACGATCAGGAAAATATCCCTGGAGCGGTTTGATGTCAACTTCGCAGACATCCCGCTTTCCGCCAAAGCAGACATAGGCTTCAAGGGAGACAGCATCCATATAAAGGGAAACGCCGCAATAGACGGGTGCGAAATCACCAGACCGATAGAATATTTCGGAAAAAACCTTGTCAAAGCGGCGGGAGGCATCAAGACCGATGCCGTCATAAGCATGAGTGCCGATGTCGACGGATGGCTTGATTCAAATGGACATATCCCGGAAATCGATGCCGTACTGGAGATTCCGGTATCCAACGTATCCCACAGGATATTCGGCGATGACAACAAGATCGGCCTGAAGGCTGTCCTGAAAGGAGACCGGTCAGGGCTTGTGAACCTGCAACTTGACAGCGTGCTCGTGGCAGGCAAAGGTATCGTGCTGGCGGGTGCGGGGAAAGCCGCTGACCTCCTCGGGGAGGACCCGGAACTTAATGTGGACGGACACTTTTTCCTGAATCTTGACACGCTTTCGACCCTTCTTAAGAGATTCACCGGCTATTCCGCCGCAGGGAGGCTCGCCGCGGAACTGGACGGCGCCATCAGGATGTCTCAGCTCTCGCCATATACCTTCGCCGATGCAGACCTGAAAGGAAGTGTCAGGAGCAGGAATATGATACTTTATTCCGAAGATGATTCCGTCGACGTATATATCGACAGTCTGGACGTAAAACTCGGGACTTTCGGGAATGTCTACACAAAAGGTGTCAGGAAGGGAGAAAGGATGATGGCGGCGGCCGGCTATGTGGACAGCGTAAGGCTCAGATACAAGGACCGTATGTCCGTCATGGGAAGAAAGCTGTCCATCCTGGCGCAGAACTCCGCTGCAGTCCTCGACCGGGAAGATTCCTCCTCGTTCTACCCGTTCGGCGGAAAATTCAAGGCAGGTTTCCTGTCCATGCGTGGTGCGGATACATCCGTGATTGTCATTGCCAGGTCGGACAATACGTTTACGGTCAAGCCAAAGGAAAGCAATCCGGAAGTCCCGGTACTCGCCCTGAAGAGCAGCACGGGAGGCATATTCATCAAAGGACCGGTAAACAGGCTTGCGGTCTCAGGCCTGGAACTGTCGGCTGATGCGGCCATGAACTCCATAGAACGGAAACGCAAGGCCAGGGAATTCATGGATTCGCTCTACCGGGCATATCCGGACATCCCGAGGGACTCCCTTTTCCACTATCTGAGACGTACGCGGCCTACGCGGGAGATTCCAGATTGGCTTTCGGAAGAGGACTTCAGGAAAAACGACATCAGGCTTGACGTGGGAGAGAACATAAGGAAATATTTCAGGGAATGGGATATGGAAGGAAGCCTGTCGTTCAGACGGACAGGTCTGATATCCCCTTACTTCCCGCTCAGAAACACCGTAAGTGACTTCAAAGGGTCATTCGACAACAACAGCATCAGGATTGAAAACATCACAGTCAAAAGCGGAAGGTCCAACCTGTCGGCCAACGGTTCCCTTACCGGGCTCAGGGGCATGATCCTGCGCAACGGTTTCCTCAACCTCGATGTCGACGTGACTTCGGACAGCCTTGACCTGAACCAGCTTCTCGCCGCCTACTCGGCGGGAATGACCTTCGACACCGAAGATTTCTCGGGCAAGGACCTGACCGGAATGGAGGACGGCGAGTTCGAGGAAATGATCGTGGCGGACAGTACGGCCGCACAGGATACCCAGATACTGCTCGTGGTCCCGGCCAACCTGAACGCCGGCATTAAGCTACATGCGAAAAACGTGAAGTATTCGCAACTCGAGATGGAGACCATGACAGCAGACCTGGCCGTCAGGGAAAGATGCGTGCAGTTCACCAACACCTCGGCTTCCACGAACATGGGAGAGCTCTTCTTTGAAGGTTTCTACTCCACAAAGACGAAAAAGGACCTGAAGACCGGATTCAATATGAATTTCTCGCATATCACTGCCGAAAAAGTGATCGAGATGCTTCCGGCAATCGACACGGTGATGCCCATGCTGAAGTCTTTCAAGGGTGAACTGGACCTGGAAATGGCGGCGACCGCAGACATAGACACCACCATGAGCGTAAAGATCCCTACCATCAACGGAGTCATCAGGATAGGAGGAAGCCATCTCCAGCTTCACAATGACGAGAGCATAAGGAAGATAGCCAGGATACTGAAATTCAAGGACAGGGAAAACAGCTACATAGACAAGATGTCCGTAGAAGGAGTCATCTCGGACAGCAGGCTCGAGATATTCCCGTTCGTACTTGAAATAGACAGGTACACGCTGGCCATGAGCGGAATCCAGAACCTTGACTCATCCTTCAAGTACCACATTTCGGTGATCAGGTCACCGCTCCCGTTCAGGCTGGGCATAGACTTGCAGGGGGATTTTGAAGACATGAAATTCAAGATCGGGAAGGCGAAATACAAGAGCACCGACGTCCCTGTGTTCACAGCCGCGGTAGATCAGGTGAAACTGAATCTTGCGGAATCCATCAGGAACATCTTCCAGAAAGGTGTGGACAAGGCCGTGCAGGAAAACGAGAGGCAGAAGGAGATAAACGACTACAAGAAAGACATCGGCTATGTCAACGCTGCCGAAGAGCAGCTGGATTCGCTCAGCTCGGACGAACAGAAGTCCCTCGGGCTGGACGAGGATGCCGAAGGATAACTGACAGAACCCAAAAAGAAACATGCATATGAACAGCCAGGAATATATAGAAGTCTCAATGAAGATTTCCCCTTTCAGCGAAGAAAACGCGGAAATCCTCATGGCGGAGCTGGACGAGCTTCCGTTCGAATCTTTCACCACCGAAGAGCCGTACCTGAAAGGATATGTCCCCAAGGAAAACTATAATGCACAGATGCTGAAGCTCGTGCTGAGCGGACTGGATCTCGGGTTCTACACGGATTTCACGGCGACCCTCATCCCTCCGTGCAACTGGAACGCCTTGTGGGAGGAACAGTTCACCCCTATCGTCGTAGATGGAAAATGCACGATAAAGGCGACTTTCCATAAAGGACTCAGGCGGACGAGGTTCAACATCACCATAGACCCCAAGATGGCTTTCGGGACAGGCCATCACCAGACGACCTACATGATGTGCCGGGCATTGCTTGAGAACGAGGAAAGGATACGGGGCAAGGTCGTAATGGATATGGGCTGCGGAACCGCTATCCTGGCCATCCTTGCGGCAAAAATGGGTGCAGCCCATACCTACGGAATTGATATCGATGCTGTTGCCGCCGTATCGGCTTTCGACAACGCCCGGCTGAACAAGGTATCCCGCCATGTCGAGACCTATTGCGGGGACGCCTCCCTGCTGCAGATGGGGAAATACGATGTACTGCTGGCTAACATCAACCGGAATATCCTTCTGGAAGACATACCGACATACGCAAGAAGCCTGAAAAAAGGCGGGCTGCTTATCGTAAGCGGTTTTTATACGGAAGACCTCCCGATGATTTCAGGAGTAGCCTCGGTGGCCGGCCTGACGTTTTTGAAATCCGACTCGTCGGACAACTGGTGCTGTGCACAATTTCGCCAGGGTGACTGACCTTCAGTGTTTTGTTTTTAACTTTTTTCTGCGTATCTTTGCTGCTCGCTTTTGCGGGCGTGTTGTAATTGGTAGCCAAGCCAGACTTAGGATCTGGTGCCGCAAGGCGTATGGGTTCGAGTCCCTTCGCCCGCACAAAGAATCCCTGTTAATCGTCTGATTGGCAGGGATTTAATTTTTGTCGAGGTGTACTAAAAGTGTACTATTTGCCAAAAAACCTGTTTTTGACCTGTCCTATATGACGGCTACATCTTCTTGAAACTATCAGCCAGCATTGTATCAGCCATCATCTCCCCCAGAAGCCCGAGCAGAATACAAACGCCCTCTGTACAGGTGTCCTCGGCTCAACAAGAAGCCGCGCAGCCGTTTCCGGTACTGCCACCATGCAAAGGGCAAATAAATGTCTGTCACAGCCGGATTTTGTCCGGTTGCTTGTTGATTTAGGAATGGCAAACACTAGTGTCCGGAGAAAGATTCTTCGACAATGTTTTAATTATTAAACATCAATAAGTTACAAGCATCAGAAAATTTTTCGATTAGAACATCAGTA
>CALVDQ010000003.1 GCA_944326325.1 uncultured Bacteroidales bacterium | reverse complement strand
AATATCAATAGAGTAACTATTGCAATATTTAGGACTGAAAATCCTTGTGTCCCTGGTTCGATTCCCGGTGACACCACTGGAAATGAGAGAGTTACAGAAATGTGACTCTCTTTTTTTGTCCTCAAAAACGGCTGAAAATTGAGCGAAAACAGTTATATTTGGCTTGCCGGCATAAATGTTTGGAAGTTAAGGGAAGAGAGCATATAGTAAAATTCAGCAGAACAGGGTCACAAGCAATGGAACGCTGAAATCTGACACGATCCCGCTGATCACGGCGGCCGGCAGCATGGAATTCCCTGTGTATTTCAGGATTACGGGCAGACAGACATCCATTGCCGTAGCTCCGGCGGACGCAACAGGAGCCAGAGGCCCGAATTTCCTGGCCATGAAAGGGGTGCCGATTAGTGTGATCATTTCCCTGAAGATATTTGACAGCAGCGCCACGGTCCCGAGTTCGGCGGCCAGCAGGGCTCCTGAGGTAGCTTCCTTATACTGTGATATGAGGATGGATGAAAGGGAATAATACCCCATGCCGCTGCCTATGGCGAGACAGTCTGTCAGTTCCCTGTCTTTCATGAAAAGGCCTGCTGCCGCCGAGAAAGCGAGAGTCCCGAGAATGCTGGCCAACGGGAGTGCCAGAAGGCTGATGTCAAGGCTTCTTAGTATGGTCTTCAGTTCCGGGTTGCTTCCTATTCCGAGGCCGACCGAAAACATGAGGATGTACAGGGTATACATGGCTATATTGCTTTCTTTCATATTCGCCGGAATGATACCTGCCTGTCCGGCCGCACACCCCGCTACGAAAAAGGCGAGCACTGCAAGGGTTCCTCTCATGCTGCGCCAGAAACTGTCCGGAGAATCGGTTCTCCCAACCGTTCCGTCAATGCATTTCCCTTTTCCGGACAGGAATTTCTGCACAAGGACAGCTGCTGCCACACTGCCGCATACTCCGGCCGACGCGAACACGAGTGCCTGGAATCCAAGACGGGAAAGTTTTCCGAGGAAATCCGGGTCTGACCCGATTTCCGCCCCCAGAATGAACAGCATTGCCCAGACAAGTAAATTAATGAAGCCTGATTTCCCCAGTCGGACCACCGGCTTGGCGTTTCTCATCAGGTATCCTGCAAGGATGCCTCCGAACATTATTGAAAGAATATAGAACATACGATTTTGTTTGGCCCGCAAAGATAGTCCTGTTTTTTTACATATATCGTGGATTTTGCGTATCTTTGTCGTCCGGTGTGCCGGTTCGGGGCGATTTGCCGGTAAAGCCGCTCCGGCCCGTACTATTGTGACGGAACTTTTTTTGACGTGAATCCGGAGAACGTCGGACCTACGTCATTTAACAACAGGAACAGCATTAATATGGAATACGGAGAAGACAACAAAGACGCCAAGATGAAGCTGATGTACAATACGCAGAAACGCAGGCTCCAGCTTCCGGAATACGGACGGAATGTGCAGAAAATGATCGAATATGTGAAATCCATACCTGACAGGGAAGAGAGGAACCGGCAGGCGCGCGCCGTTATCGGGGTCATGGAGACAATCAATCCCCAGGTGCATCTGCAGGAAGACTATGAACACAAACTGTGGGACCATATGTATATCATTTCCGGTTTTGACCTTGATGTCGATTCACCATATCCTGCACCTAAACCTGAGGAACTTTATACCGCCCCGGTGGAGATTCCTGTCAGGAAAAAGCCGGTGAAGATAGCTCACTATGGACGCAACATCGAGAATATCATCGACCTGGTCGCTTCAAAAGAGGACGGAGAGATGAAAAATGCCATGATAAGGGCCATCGCCGTCTATATGAGGCAGCAGTACCTTATATGGAACAAGGACAGCGTATCCGATGAAACCATATTCAATGACATAATCAAGCTTTCCGAGGGACGTATCCGGATTCCGGAGGGGATGCACCTGTCCAAGCTCCAGCCGGATTATTATTATGGCCGTCCTGGAAACAATTCTCCTAAAGCCAAGAACATGATGCGGATGAAGAACGGCCGCATGAAGAACAACAGGAAATAGGGCAGTCCCCGAGGAAATGGTACAGCAGAAGAAAAAAATAGAGAAGAAGCCTGAAAAAAAAACGGTGAAGAAGCCTGGGAAAGGTCTGACGGCACGTCTGGCCGGACTTGATGATGACAGGAAACGGATATTGAAGAAGGTGTCCGGACTTGTCGTAGGGGCCTTTGCCGTATTCACTTTCATTGCATTGCTTTCCTATCTTTTTACATGGAAGACGGACCAGAGCCTGCTGTCAGATCCGGATATGATGGACAAGACCGTGGAAGTCAGCAATATGGCGGGCAAACTCGGTTACCGGTGGGCGTTGTTCCTGTGTTCCGGATGTTTCGGACTTGGAAGTTTCGCCATCGTCTATCTTCTTGGAGCCTATGCGGTCCGCCTTGTTCTTGACAGGAAGGATATCGGTTTCATGAAGACTCTTCTCGTATCGGTTTCCGGTGCTTTCGTGTTTTCCCTTATCCTGGCCTTTGTTTCGGATATGGCGGGGGTCAGGTCCGCATTCGGCGGGGGACTCGGCGGAGACTGCGGTGAAGTGCTGGTAGACGGTCTCGAGAATCTTACAGGCAGCATAGTCTCGTTTATAATCATCCTTCTGTTCCTGGTACTTTGGCTTTTGCTTGTGAGCGGGCGATTTTCCGCATGGCTTTCCGGAATAGGGGAGGGCAAGAGGTCCGGAAAACAGTACGACAGCATTGAAACTTCTGCCGCGGACGAACGCACGGACTTTAACGCACCTGTTCCCGATGATGACGGATATCCTGTTTCCGGAGATGGCGGCGAGCCCGGATATGATGATGCAGCCGGCGGTCCGTTCCCGGATGATTCCGATGATCCCTCTCCTGAAGCTCCGCTGCATGAAACCTCCGTTCCTGCCGGATTGAGTCCGTCAGCGCCGGAGCCGGTACGCGCAACCGCCTCTTCTGTCCGTCCTGCCGGGCCTGAAGATACCGGGCAGGAACAGCCTGGGCTGGAAGTGGTAAAGGGTGACGGGTATTCGGCCAAGGTTACAAGGGATCTTCCGAGGATAGATGTGCGTGAGGAACTTGAAAAATTCGTCTTTCCGCCCCTTGACCTGCTGGATGACTATGCGTCAGGCCGTCACGAGGTCGCATCGGAGGAGCTCGAGCGGAACAACAACAAGATACGTGCGACCCTCCTCAGTTACAAGATCCAGGTAGAACGGGTTACGGCATGTGTGGGGCCGACAGTCACCTTGTATAAGGTGGTCCCGGCTCCGGGGGTAAAGATCTCTGCCATAAAGAATCTCGAGCAGGATATTGCCATGTCGCTGAATGCCAAGGGTGTCCGTGTAGTGCGCCTTTCCGACTCCGTAGGTATCGAGGTGGCAAATGACAGGGCTTCCATCGTCCCTCTGAAATCGATGCTGAACGATGACGCCTTCAGGAAGAGCAAGGCTGAACTTCCGGTCGCAATAGGCTATACGATCACCCAGAAAGTCAAGGTGTTCGACCTTGCGGATGCTCCGCATCTACTTGTCGCGGGTGCGACAAAGCAGGGAAAGTCCGTGGGTCTTAATGTCATAGTCACTTCCTTGTTGTACGCGAAGCATCCGTCGGAGCTGAAATTCGTGTTCATTGACCCTAAGATGGTGGAATTTACTGTGTATTCCAGGCTCCTGAAACATTATCTCGCGGTACTGCCAGATGCTGCCGACGAGAAGGAGGAGGCCGAGAGGTCAATTGTCAAGAATGCAGACCAGGCTGAACAGATCCTGAGGTCTCTCTGCATCGAGATGGACAACCGGTACATGCTTTTCAGCAAAGCCGTGGTGAACGACGTCAAGCTCTACAATGACAAGTACCGTGACAGGTACCTCCTTCCGACTGAAGGACATCATTATATGCCATATATCGTCGTGATAATAGACGAGTACGCAGATCTCATCATGACAAGCGGCATGGGCGGCAATTCCAAGAATATCGCAAAGAGCATCACTACTTCCATTATCCGTCTTGCCCAGAAAGGAAGGGCTGCGGGGATTCATGTGATAATAGCCACGCAGAGGCCGTCGGTGGATGTCATTACCGGTCTGATCAAGACCAATTTCCCTACAAGGATCGCATTCAGGGTTTCCACAAGGGTCGATTCTTCGACCATCATAGATTCTCCGGGAGCCGAACGGCTGATAGGGAAAGGTGACATGATATATTATTCGGGTATCGATTCCGAAAGGGTGCAGTGTGCCCTCATCGGACAGAAGGAGATAAGTGCAGTGACCGGATTCATTTCCGCACAGACCGGCTACAGGAAAAGCTACAATACACCTTATTATCTGCCGCCTGTCAATTCATCCGAAGACGGCCCTGGCGGCGGCATGATAGATATGCAGAATCTCGATGACATGTTCGAGGAAGCTGCCAAACTTGTGGTGACGACCCAGAAAGGTTCCACTTCAGACCTTCAGCGCAAACTGGCTGTCGGATATGCAAGGGCCGGAAAGATTATGGACCAGCTTGAAGCTGCCGGGATTGTCGGCCAGCAGGAAGGTTCAAAGCCGCGTCAGGTGCTTGTCCAGGATCTGGCCGAACTTGAACCGATATTGAAGTCTTTCATGGGGATGTAACGGAAGTCCCGCAACGTAAAATGCAGATGAACAGGTTTTTTCTTTGCATCGCCGTTCTTTTTTCGGCAGTCAGGCTCAGTGCGGAAGATCCATCGGCCGTTCTGGACAGCTTCATCGGCAGGGTGGCATCTTCAGCCGTTGGTTTCAGCTATTCCTATGTCATGGATGACGGAAGGGCAAAAGTGACAGGGAAAGGAATCGTCTCCATGCAGGGAGACTCGTATCTTATCAGGGGCAACGGCCTTGAAATATATTGTGACGGCAGAACCAGGTGGACAGTCGACAGCGCTGCCATGGAAGCTGTCGCCGAAACGTGCAGTCCGGAAAACCCGGACTATACGGTCAATCCCGCCGTCCTGCTGAAACATTTTGACAAGGCATTTTCCCTGGAACAGTCCGGAATCTTGCCTGACGGCAGTCTGCGTTATCTCCTCTCCCCGGTATCTTCTTCAGGAATATCATCACTTGAAATGGTCCTTTCCCAGGATGGAAACAGTCTTCTGTCTGCTGTCCTCAGGACAAAAGAAGAAGCGACGGTATCCTTTACCATCGCCTCCTTTACCTTTTCCCGGGCCTCCGATCCTTCACGTTTCATTTTTGATCCGTCCACCCTGGCTTCCGGATACATAATCACGGATCTCCGGTAGAGGGGCGGCTCCTGTCACCAGGAACCGCTGGCTCCTCCACCCCCGAAACTTCCGCCTCCGAAACCGCCGAAGCCCCCTCCGAATCCTCCGCCTATGCTTCCGCCTCCAGACCAGCCGCTATGATGCCCGGAATTTCCAAGGATATTCCCTATAATAAGCCCTTTGACGAAGTCGCTGTCGTCCATGATGCTGCCTCCGCCACTGCCGTTCCTTCCATTGCCGTCATTCTTTCCTTTTTTTCTGGAAACGGCGAATGATATCACGAATATGATGAGCAGAAGCATGAAGAGCGCACCCCAGCGTCCGTCGCCCTCATCCGGATATGGTTGGGAAATTTCACCGGAGGCCAGTTTCATGAGCACATCACAGGCCCCGGATATCCCGGAATAGTAGTCGTTCCTGCTGAATGCAGGGATCATTTCGTTTTCAATTATCCGTTTTGCGTAGCTGTCTGGAATGGCGCCTTCCAGCCCGTAACCGATACTGATGTTTACCTGTCCTCCGGATTCCGACGTCTTGGGTTTCACGAGAATCACGATGCCGTTGTCGAATTCGGCGGAACCGACACCCCATGCAAGACCGATTTCCGTACCGTATTCGGCGGGGGAATAGCCTTCGAGGTCGTTTACCGTCACCACTGTTATCTGGTTCGATGTCGAGTCGCTGAATGCGTCCAGTCTTTTTTCCAGCATGGCCTTCCCGGTCTGGTCCAGGATTCCTGCAAAATCATTCACAAGTCTTGGCGGATACGGTTTCTGCGGAATCGCAGCAGCCGTAAGTGCGGCAGCGAGGAGAACCGCCGCTGCCGTGATATATTTTGGGAACCGGTGCATTGTCATTCTATTTCCTGTATGATATCTCGTCGGGCTGCTCGTTCCTGTCGTCGGTCCGGTAGGGGAAATATTCCTTCAGTTTGCAGCCGGCCATCCTGATTGCCCCGGAGATGCCTTCAGCGAACCTGCCCCTGGAGAAGCAATCCTTGATATGGGCCGATACTTCTTCCCAGAAATCCGCTGGTACGGCCTCGTTTATTCCTTTGTCCCCGATAATGGCGAAGACCTTGGAACTGCACGCCACGTATATCAGGACTCCGTTTCTTTCCCTTGTCCTGTCCATCCCGAGATAGCGGAACACTTCTACCGCCTTTCCGTAGGCGTCGCTTCCGCACACATCGTCGATATGTACCCTGATTTCACCGGAAGTGTTCGTCTCGGCCTCCTTGATTGCCGAGACGATCATGTCCTGTTCTTCCCTGGTCAGGAAATCCTGCGGCTTCATTTCTGTCAGAACTTCACTTCCGGTGCCGAAGATGCACTTTCGTCAGCCTCGAAATAGCCTTTCTGTCCGAACCCGAACATTGAGGCGAGCAGATTCTTCGGGAAACGGCGTACCATTGTATTGTATGCCTTGGCCGTCTCGTTGTATTTGCGTCTTTCCGTGGCGATCCTGTTTTCTGTCCCGGCAAGTTCGGCCTGCAGTTCCATGAAATTCCGGTTTGCCTTCAGGTCCGGATAATTCTCGGAAATGGCGATAAGCCTTCCGAGCGCAGCCCCGATCTCACCCTGAGCTTCCTGGTATGCGGCAATGTTCTCTTCGGTAAGCTGGCCAGGATCTACGGTGATCTGTGTCGCTTTTGACCTCGCCGCTACGACGCTTTCAAGGGTCTCCTGCTCGTGTTCTGCATACCCCTTGACTGTCGCTACCAGGTTCGGTATGAGATCGAGCCTCCTCTGATATACGTTTTCTACCTGTGACCAGGCTGACTTTACATTCTCTTCGCTTGTTACAAGGCTGTTGTAGCCCGAAACCGCCCAGATTGCCATGGCCGCTACGACCACAACGATGATGACGATACCTTTTTTCATGCTATTCTGTTGTATGTGCTATTCCGTTTTCCTTACACACCTTACGGTGGCTCCGAACGATGTTTTCGGGGTGGAAGTGATGAAGAGGTCAGGTGCTTCCACGTTTATGTACCTGATGAAGGCCTGCTCCTGGTTTTCCGTATTGCTGTCTGCTGTCCAGAATGCAGCGAAAAGGTTAACCGACTCGAAGGTGCCGCTGCCTCCGGCTATGTTCGCGAACCCGCATGGTATGATGCAGAGCCCTGACTCATTTGTAATCTGCACATCAGGAAAGTATTCCCACATTCCGTTGTCCGCGGAGTTGAACTTTGCATCGACCATCATCTTTCCGGCTATCCCGTCAAAGTTTTCAAGCGCATTCGTGAAACTTCCTTCGCCGTCTGCGGACAATGAATTGGCAAGATCAAGCCATGCTTCGGAATCAGGGACTTCCCAACCCGGTGGACAAATGCCAGTTCCTGTCTCCGCACCGTCCCCGTCTATACCCATGGCTTCGTTCCAGGTATAATATCTGCCGAAAACATCCGACATGGCTTCGGCATTTTCGTAGGCTATCCCTACTTCAGCCCCGTCCGTACCCTTGTATGCAAGGTTCTTTGCAAACCAGTCGTAGCTTCCTATCCTGACATACCGGTATGTATGCCCGTCCCTTTCGTCCTTGAAATATGTGAATCTGCTTTCATCGAACCCGAGGGTAGAGTCTATTACCGACTCTGCCGGATCCACTACGGTGATATATCTTGACGAGGTCGTCGAATAATAGCCGGAAGCAAAGGCCGTACAGCTTACCGTGAATGTTCCGAGGGTGTCATTCCTGAACCTGAATCCGAACTGTCCCGTGACAGTGGACGGGTCGCTCTCGACTTTGGTCGTACACTGTGCCTCTTTCGAAGGCGATACCTGCCAGTAGAATCCGATTCCGGCCCCGTCCGGATGGTATATGCCGGAAGGAACGAACGTCAGGGAATCACCTTGCAGTATATACGGTTCGGCATCAAATCTCAAGGATCCGCCGAGGGACGGAAGGATCTCCTGCTCCTCATCATCTTTCTTGCAGGCAAAAACGGCTGCTACAGCCGCAGATATCAATAAAAACTTCAGAATATGTCTCCCGATGTCCATCTTTTGTCTTTCTTCAGATTAATGTCATCCTGCAAAGATGCATAATTTTTATGAAAAACCGCCATTTTTATAAAGAAGCTGTCTGAAATTTTGTGATTCTTGAATTTATGGACTATTTTCGGAGCCGGTTTCAGTCTTTAGTCAAACATGAGCGTACTCGGAAGATACATTGCGGCAGCGCTTCTGCCTTTTTTTGCAGTCCTTCATCTGAACTCCTGTTCCAAGGGAGGGTACATTGCCGTAACAGGCTATGCCCAGGGCGGTGTATATTCCGTCAAGCTTTCCCTCGATGGCAGACAGGGCAGGGTGAGGCTCACCCCGGAAGAGATAAAGTCCGGCATAGATTCCGTAATCATTGCGGTGGACAAATCTCTGTCCGGCTATGACAAGTCATCGCTCCTCAGCCGTTTCAATGCAGGGGAAAGCATCGTGCCGGACGATATTTTCAAAGACATATACAGGATTTCCCGGCACTATTATGACGAGACCGGCGGCTGTTTCGATGTCTCGGCCGCCCCTCTTTTCGACATATGGGGCTTCGGCTTCACTTCAGACAGCCTGCCATCTCCGATTGAAGTCAGTAATGTATTGAAAAACATCGGTATGGGACGGCTGTATGATACTCTGGTACTCGACTCCTCCGGCCGGACCTCATCATCTTTGCTGCTTCGCGGCACCGTTGGACGGGATACCAGCGCGGTCGCCGGGAAACCGGAACTTCCTGAACTGAATTTCAATGCAATAGCCCAAGGGTATACTTGTGATCTTGTCGCCGGTTACCTGCATTCCATCGGTGTTGACAGGATGCTTGTGGACATCGGAGGTGAAATATATTGCGAAGGGCTGAACCCTTCCGGACAGAGATGGAGCATAGGTCTTGACCGTCCGGAAGACGGCAACAATGTCCCGGGACAGAACCTTCAGGGCGTCTTCAGGGCCGGTCCGGAGCCTTGCGGGGTGGTGACTTCAGGAAACTACCGCAAATATTATATAAAGGACGGACGGAAATATGCACATACCATTGATCCGAGGACCGGATATCCCGTGGCTCATTCCCTGCTTTGCGCCACTGTCGTGGCGGAAAATGCTACGGAGGCCGATGCCCTTGCCACATATTGTATGGTGATAGGCTTCGAGAAGTCCAAGGAATTCATCGGATCGAGGCCGGATCTCGAAGCTTGTCTTGTTTACGAACAGGACGGGCAGATGAAGACATGGACTTCGGACGGTCTCGGGTTCGAGGAAAGGTAATCCTTCTTCAGTGCCGGTCCTTACGGCAGCTGGCAGATGACCTTGAGGCAGTCTACAAGGAATACCGTTGCCATATCGATTCCCCTTATTATGAAGTCAGGGCATAGTCCTGCCCGGTAAAGGAAGGCCGCGGCAAGAGCTGCCGGCATCAGGGCCGAAGACAGCGGTACCGCGATCAGGTTCGTGATTATGAAATAGGCGGGAGCCGACCCGAAAAGCAGCCATGCAAGAGGTCCGGTAAATGCCTGGCATGCTATAGACATCGCTGCGCTGTCCCAGATCTTCTTTATCACCGGTACTCCGGCCGGATACAAGTCTCTCAATGCCGGATACAGGAAATATATCCCGCACATGGCGAGATAGGACAGCTGGAAACTGGCCGAGGTTATGACAGGAGGGGAAAGCGCACACTGAATAGTGAGGGAGGAGCACAGTATGTTCGCAGGCCTTGCCTTCCTCCCTGTCAGCAGGGCCGTCTCCCTCAGCGTGATGAACAGAAAGGCCCGGATAATCGAAGGGGAGGACCCTGTCATTACCGAGTAGAAAAACGTGGACCCGAGTATAATGGCGAATCGGACCTTATCCGCCGGCCTTGACTGTCCGAAGATAGACAGGATTTTGGAAAGAATCATATAGATTACCGCGAGGTGCATTCCCGAGAGGGCGAGTATGTGCGAGGCACCGCTGTCCCTGAATGCGGCTTCCGTGGATTCCGGTACATCCGACCGGTCTCCCGTGACGAGGGCCTTTATCAGGGCATTGCTGCCGTAATCCCGGAGGGGAAGGGAATCTATGCTGGATTTAAGCCATGCGGCAGCCGGTGATGCGAGTTCTTCGGCCAGGGTCTTCCTGTCTCCGGGAACGGCAAGTTCTCCGAGTGCGTGGCTTGACCAGCAGAATATCCCGCAGAAGAACATTGCGGAGGCCACCGGCGCGATGCCGCACAGTCCGCGGGTCTTCTCCCTCCCGAAGAACCATGCCGCGAGCAGAATGAGACAGGCCGCAGACGATATTGATGCGGCGAGATAAGACTCCGTCCGGTGGAGCACCCTGTATCCGCAGATGAAAATTCCGGTAACGGTACCGGCACAGAATGGCAATGCATACGCCACAGATTCCCTCCCCTCAGCCATTGTCGAAAAATTAAGTCAATAAAATATAGAAACAACAGCTAAAATACTCATTATTTTTATAACTTTGCGCTGATAACGGAATTTTTGTGACAGTTTTGAAACTGCCGGGGATTTTCTGAAATGATTTTTAAGGAATGTTTTTAATGATATAATATGATTATCCTTGTATTGAATTGCGGAAGTTCGTCCTTGAAGTATCAGCTTCTCGATATGAAGAGTGACGAAGTCTTCGACCTGATGGCCAAGGGCCTTGTCGAAAGAATCGGTATGGATGCCGGATGTATCAAGCATCAGACCACCGGAAAAGAGAAATATGTAAAGGAAATGCCGATACCGGATCATACTGTCGGTATCAAGGTCGTGCTCGAGGCTTTGCTGGACAAGGAGTTCGGGGTACTTTCCACTCTTGAGGACATTGAGGCTGTAGGACACCGTGTCGTACACGGAGGGGAAGAGTTCTTCTGCAGCAAGCTGATAGATGATGACGTGATAGCGCAGATCGAGAAATGCTCGGATATCGCACCTCTGCACAATCCGGCCAATCTGCTGGGTATCAGGGCTGTATCTGAAGTCCTCCCTACAGTTCCGCAGGTTGCCGTGTTCGATACCGCCTTCCACCAGACCATGCCGGCGTACGCATATATGTATGCTCTCCCGTACGAGTATTATGAAAAATACAGGATACGCAGGTACGGGTTCCACGGCACCAGCCACAAATATGTTTCGGCGAAGGGCGCAAGGTTCACCGGACTTGATCTCGAGAATTCCAAGATAATTACCTGCCATCTCGGGAACGGAAGCTCCATAACGGCCATAGCCAACGGCAAGTCCATCGATACGTCCATGGGATTCACGCCTCTCGAGGGTATCATCATGGGAACGAGATGCGGCTCCATTGACCCGGAGGTGGTGACCTTCCTCCAGGAGCGGGAGCACCTGTCTGTAGAGGAGATACACAATGTGCTCAACAAGAAGAGCGGATTCCTCGGCCTGTCCTGCATCTCATCCGATGCCCGTGACCTTAACGATGCCGCCAATTCCGGGGACAGAAAGGCCAAGCTTACATTGAAAAAGCTTGTGTACGATATCACCAAATACATAGGTGCGTATACTGCCGTGATGAACGGGGTGGACCTTATCGTCTTTACCGGCGGCATAGGGGAAAACAACAGCCGTCTCCGCCGCAGGGTATGCGAGAACCTGTCCTATCTCGGGCTCAAGTTCGATTATGAGGCCAATGTCGCCACCGGCAAGGATACCCTGATATCCCTTCCTGACTCGAAAGTCAAGGTGGCAGTCATAACGACCAACGAAGAGCTTGTGATAGCCCAGGATACCATGCATATCGTAAACGAGAATAACCAATAAATCCATATAAAGATGTTTACAAAGTTCGAAGATATCTTTGCCGAACTTGCCGGCAGAGGTGAGAAGAAAAGAATGATCGCGGCCTGGGCAGTGGACGGGCATACAATCTCCGCTGCAAGCAAGGCTGTAGATCTCGGCATGATTGACGCCACCCTTGTCGGTGACGAGAATCTCATCAAGGAAGAATGCGAGAAGGAGAATATCGATATAAACAAGTTCCGCGTACTCCATAACCCTGTGGAACTCTCAGCCGTAACCCAGGCGGTGACCATGGTGAACCAGGGAATGGGGGATATCCTCATGAAGGGGCTCTGCAGCACTGACAAGTTCATGAGGGCAATCCTGAACAAGGAGACCGGACTTCTGCCTCCGAAGGCTGTCCTGAGCCATGTTTCCGTGATCCAGAATCCGAATTACCACAAGCTCATTTTCCTCAGCGATATGGCCGTGATTCCTCTTCCGGATCTCAGCCAGAAAAAGGCCATGCTCGGTTATCTGGTCAATACGGCCCATGCCATGGGGATAGCTACTCCTAAGGTAGCCATCATCGCGGCTACGGAGCAGATGCTCGAGAAGATGCCGGCCTGTGTGGAAGCTGCCGTGCTTGCCAAGAAGGTGGATCGCGGGGAGATAAAGGGCTGTATAGCCGACGGCCCTCTCGCCCTTGA
Source organism: uncultured Bacteroidales bacterium (assembly GCA_944326325.1). Taxonomy (GTDB): domain Bacteria; phylum Bacteroidota; class Bacteroidia; order Bacteroidales; family UBA932; genus Cryptobacteroides. The sequence continues at coordinate 149,612 of CALVDQ010000003.1, read as the reverse complement.
TGTAGCCATCGACCAGGAGTCGGTGGAAATCAAGAAGCTCGTCAGCCCGGTTGCCGGGGATGCGGACTGTCTCCTCTTCCCTAACATCGAGTCTGCCAATGTCTTCTACAAGACCAACTCCAAACTGGCCGCAGATGTGAAACAGGCCGGGATGGTTGTCGGCGCAAAGGTACCATGCGTACTTTCAAGCCGTGCAGACAGCATAGATACCAAGCTGAATTCAATAGCGATAGCCGCAATGGCAGCCAAATAGTGCTGTATGTCAGGTAGGATTTTGGCAATCAATACCGGATCGACCTCGACTAAGATAGGATATTATGATTCCGGCAGGAAGGTGTTCGAAGAGAACATCTTCCACAGCACGGAGAAATTATCCCGATATAACTCTGTAATGGAACAGGGCCATCTTAGGCTTGTTACCATTACAGAGTTTCTTTTGTCAAAGGGCATCCGGCTCGTAGACATAGATCTGGTCATGGCCAGGTCCGGTCTCGTCACTCCGATGGAGACCGGGGTCTATGAGATAAATGAAGTCCTGGAAAATGCCCTCAGGGCGTGCAGGAACGGTGTCCATGCGTGCAACCTGTCCGGACTTCTTGCCTGCGATATAGCTGAACTGGTGAACAGCGCAAGGAAGGAAGCCGGTATCAGGGAAGTCTGCAGGGCATATATGGCAGATCCGCCTATGGCTGACGAAATGCTTCCGGAGGCAAAACTTGGAGGTATCCCCGAGTTTACGCGCAGGCCTTTGTGTCATGCCCTGAACTCAAGGGCAGTCGTGAGGCATTATGCGGAATCGAAAGGGTTGAAGCAGAAAGATGTGACAGCCATTGTAGCGCATATAGGAGGAGGAACTTCGGTCACATTGCATCGCGGAGGCCGTATAATCGATACGAATGATGCCCTTGGCGGTGACGGTCCCCTGAGTACCGAACGTGCCGGTACTGTTCCGGCCTTCCCTTTGGTGGAAATGTGTTTCAGCGGGAAGTATACCAAGGATGAGATCAAGAAGAAGCTGGTAGGGAAGGGCGGTGCCGTTTCGTATTTCGGTACAAATGACTTCAGGAAAGTGGTCTCCAGAGCCGATGCCGGAGACAGTTTCGCAAAACTTTTCCTGGAGGGTTTCAGCCTGAGCATTGCGAAATATATTGCAGCCCTGTCCACTGATGTCTGCGGGCAGGTGGACGTGATAATCCTTACAGGAGGGATCGCGCACAATGCCCCGTTGATGGAGAAAATTTCCCGGAGGGTATCGTTCATTGCCCCGGTCGCCGTGTATCCCGGGGGAAACGAGATGGATTCCCTTGCGGAATACGGCTATGCCGTACTTTCAGGGGAGGCGGAAGTGAAATATTATGACCCGCACCGGCAGGAGAAGAGGTCTCTCTCTGGAAGTGACTGGCTGTAGAGTTGCCTGCATTGTCTGAAAAGGGCCTCGGTATGCCTTGTGAAGCCGGGGCCTTTCCATGTGCTGGTATTTGTGATCATTATCCAGCATTCCCCGTCCGGAAAATATTTGACCAGGGCGCTGGTGCCGCCGAGGGTCCCTGTCCTAGTCCATTCCCCGTCCGGCTTGGTGTCGTTCCATCCGAGCGAGTAGGTTTCCGGGTCGAAATACTCGGTCATGGCAGCCACGCTTTCCCCTGATATGACGTCTTCTACTTCCGGTTTCCCGTCTATCGCGGCCACGAATCTGCTCAGTTCGGCAGGGGAGCCGCACCAGGCCCCGGCTCCGGAAAGTCCCCTGATGTCATTCGCTCCGTAACATCTCTCGACCATCCTTCCGCTCAGGTTGTATTCTTCGCAGAGGCTCGAGCCTTCGTGCATATAGTACCTGGTTTCGTTAGGGTATTTTTCTTCGTAATAGTTGTTGGCTATGTGCATGTCGCAGCATCCGGCAGGGCGGAGGACGTTTTCCTGTATGAAGGTCTCGTAGTCTGTCCCGCTGACCTTTTCTATAATCATCGAAAGCAGAAGATATCCGAAATTGGAATATTTCTGCCAGCTTCCAGGCCGGTATCCCAGAGGCCTGGTCAGTACACATCTCACGAGAGTTTCGTGGTCCGGAGCACTGTCCAGTCCGAACTGGCGGATGATGTCCTGTGTGGAGAACATCGGGTCCCCGCGTCCGTTGGTGAAGCCTCCCTTGTGTCTCAGAAGCTGCTCCACGGTGATCCCGAATTTGCTTTTTTCCCTGATTGAAGCCGTGAACAGGGAGTCGTTCAGTATTCCGTGTGGCCCGAATACGGTATCCTGCAGAGACAGGAGTCCCTTTTCCTGGAGCACCATTATCCCTGTCGCCGTAATGAGCTTCGACACGGAAGCCATGCGGAGGATATGGCCTGGAGTCATCGGTTCACCCTTTTCCTCATCGGCATATCCGTAACCCTTGGCGTACAGCAGGGAGTCATTACGCATGATTGCAAGTGAGGCTCCCTTTATCTCCCATTGCCGTAAGTATTTCACTATGATGCTGTCCATACCTCCCAGACCCTGGATATCGGACATGGCGTTGGTAAGGGTATCGTTGAGACTTTTGAATATGGGTTCCGGCCGGGGCTGGACGTCCTTGTCTTCGGACCTGGATGAAAGGGGCAGGATAATGGCTGCCAGCGCAACGCATAGCAGTACCGGAGACAGTATTATCAGTTTCTTCCGGCTCATTCCCCCTCCTTATGAAGTATTATTCCTTTCCTGCGGGCGAAATCGATGATATAGTCTGCGGTTTCCGCGATGCCGAGGAGGGAAGAGTCGATGCAGAGGTCGTAGTTGGACGCCATACCCCAGTTTCCGAAAGTATAGTAGTTGTAGTAGGTCTCCCTTTTGCGGTCAGTCTTGGCGATCAGGTCCCCGGCTTTCTCCCTGGTCAGGTCCATCCTTTCCATAACCCTGCGTATCCTGTCCTCTACCGGAGCTGTGATGAATACGTCAATCTTGCAGTCCATGTCGCGTAATATGTAGTCTGCGCACCGCCCCACTATTACGGCGGATTCCTTTTCCGCGATGTCCCTGATTACCGAACTCTGTATCTGGAACAGGTTTTCGCCGTTTATGAAGTTCTTCGGATTCCCGAATGGAGTGGCGAAGAACGACGATACGGGGAAGAGGTTCCTTTTCTCGTCCTTTATCTTGAATACTTCCGGACTGAACCCGCTGGATTCCGCCGCCTTGGTGATGAGTTCGTTGTCATAGACATTGATGCCGAGCTTCCTGCCCAGTTCCAGGGCAACCAGTTTGCCTCCACTGCCGAACTGCCGGCCTACATTTATGATTATCTTGTCCTTCATGATATCTTTTCTTCTAAAGTTTGCTTCCGAGAATCGTAGGGTCGTCACCGTCGTTAAGTTTCCTGAGCTTCTTCATCAGTCCCATCAGCATTATGAACGTCACCAGGGCCGCAAAAAAGTCGGAAATAGGGAATGATATCCAGACACCTTTGGCTCCCAGGAACATAGGCATGATATACAGCATCGGAAGAAGGAAGAGAAGCTGCCTGGACATGGACAGGATGATGGACTTGTTTATCATGCCGAGGCACTGGAAAAGGTTTGTGGTAACCATCTGGAAGCCTACGATAGGCAGCATCAGGTTTATAAGCACGAGTCCCTTTGCCGCAAGCTCTTTAAGGTCTGTGTCCGAAGTGAATACGGATACAGCGGCATGAGGGAACGCCAGGGATACCACGAAACCGACCAGGGCCACCATAGTGGCGTATTTCACGGTCTTCCTGTACACTTCCTTTACCCTCGAGTATTTCCTTGCCCCGTAGTTGTATCCTGCAATAGGCTGCATACCCTGGTTCAGCCCCATGTTGATCATGATGAAGAGGAAGGATATCCTGTTTACGATACCGTATGCTCCGATTGCAAGGTCCCCGCTGTAGTTCTTCAGCTGCTGGTTGATGAAAAGTGTCACCAGGCAGGCGGCGGAGTTCATGAGGAACGGAGCCAGCCCGATGGAAAGCGAATCCCTTGCTATTCTGAGGTCCATCTTGAATATGCCTTTGCGGAAGTGGAGCAGCCTGCTCTGGTCGCTGAAATAGCGGAGTATTATCACCAGGGCCACCAGCTGTGCGATGACCGTGGCAAGTGCGGCTCCCCTTATGCCCATCCCGAGCGCGAAGATGAAGACCGGAGCCAGGACTGCGTTAAGTACCACTGTCATGATAGTCAGGTACATGGCCATTTTCGGGTTCCCCGAAGCCCTCAGCTGGTTGTTCAGGCCGAGATACAGATGCGTGACGATATTCCCGTAAAGGATGACCTGCATGTATTCGCGGGCATACGCTATTGTGTTTTCGCTCGCGCCGAAGAAATACAGGATAGGGTCGAGGAATGTCAGTGCGACTCCCATGAATACAAGACCTATGATCATGTTGAGGACAACGACGTTCCCAAGTACCTTGTTCGCCACCTCGTAGTTCTTCTGCCCCAGAAGAACGGACATGATCGTACTTGCACCTACCCCGATCAGTGAGCCGAATGCCGCCGACAGGTTCATCAGCGGGAAAGTTACCGCCAGACCCGATATGGCCAGCGGCCCGACACCGTGCCCGATGAAGATGCTGTCTATCATGTTGTAGAGAGACGATGCCGTCATCGCGATGATTGCCGGGCCGGCATATTTCATCAGGAGCTTCCCTATGTTCTCTGTGCCTAATTCTAATGGAACTGCATTGTTGACTGCCATCCTGCCTCCTATTCTTCCGGGTTCTCAACAAGTTCTATCTCGAATATCAGCGGTGCATATTCTGGTATAAGGGAGCCGCTGCCTGAAGTCCCGTATCCAAGCTGGGAATAGAAGATTCCGGTACCTTTCTCCATCGGGGCCATCCTCCAGATGGTGCTTGTGAAACCGCTTATGACACTGTTGCCGTCCAGCTTTACTGCGGTAGAATCCGAGGACATGGTCACTTCTACCGGAGCGTATGTCCTGGAACTGTCATAGATATTGTTGTCCTTGGCTATCCTTTCGGATGTCGTGTCAAATACCTGGCCGTTCAGGAGTTTCCCGGTGTAGTTTATATAGACCGTTGTGTCCTTGTGCATATCTTCAGCAGACGGCTCATCCCCGGTCCCGTCTCCGGATGTATCCCCGGACGTGTCCGTGCCGGCTTCCGAACTGAAGTAGAAGCCTTCGAATATCCGCTCCGGAGCATTCGACCCTGTATAGTTCTTACTGATGTAGTTCTCTATACTGTCTGTCTGCCACTGCATGATGTCATCGGTGACCTCCTCGAGCCTTACGGTATAAATGACATGGCTGTTCCCTGTCACTTCCGACATATACTCCTCTTCGCTCCCGTACCTGTTGTAGGTCAGTAGCCAGCCTGGAATCACCGCTTCTTTCGAGCCGCCTTCCGTCATGCCTGCGACCATGTCTTCAAGCCCTTTGGAAATGGAATTCTCGCTTACGTTCCACACTCGCGGTCCGTAATAGTATGACTTGTTGTAGTCTCCTGTCTGTCTGGCTACGAGGGAGTCGGATGTCGCCGTGACATTGCCGTCGAGGTCCCTGGTGGTGTAGGTGACCATGGCATAGCACGGCATCGTTATGGACTTTTCCCCGTCGCCTTCCGTCTCGCTCAGGACATAGATGCCCATTCCCTGCCTTTCGGCATCAGGATGATGGGTGTGAATCCACGCCTCAAGGTACATTTTCTCGTCTTCGTTGGCCGGAGTGTCCACTTCCACGGCGCAGCTGCCGAGCAGAACGACGGACAGAAAGGCTGATGTAAAAAAACTGAATTTCATCTTCTATCTTTTTGTGTGCAAAAATACGTAAAATTCTCAGTCGTTGGTCAGGCTCTCGACCCACACCTGGAATATGAGGGCTGAGTTCGCCGGTATGCCTCCAATGATCTTGTCTCCGAAACCGTATTTCCCGGAGAACACTATGTAGCAGATTTCCCCGCCCTTCACTCCTTCAAGCCCGAGCCGGAGACCTTCTATAAGCTGCGCCTCATCTCCCAGGGTCAGTGTCAGTATGCTGTAGTCCGGGGATGTGAGTGTCCAGTTGCTTTCAGTGGCTGTCTCCTCCCTGTTCGTGGCGAAAAGGCTGCCGGCGCTCGGCTCGCTCCCGCTGAATGTATATCCGGCGTAGTAGAACGAGACCTGTCCTCCTTCCCTGAGTTCATCTCCTGTGCCTTCCGTAAGTACGATCCTGTTCGATCCTCCGTTATGCACTACTCTGGGCGCAGGATCCTGGCTCTCCATGCTTTCAATGAAGGAATCTATGCTGTCTTCCTGCGAGGAATAGGTCGACTCAAGGCTCTGTTTCTTGCAGCCAGGGACCAGGATGGCGGCTGCGGCCGCCAGTGCAATGTATCTCGTGAGACGTTTCATATATCCATATTTTCTTCCTGTCTGAAAAATTCGTCTGTGCGGCTTTCCGTGTATGCCGCTGCTTCCGCTGCCCCTGCTTCCGCCGGTATGTCCTTGCCCTTGACGAGCCTTCCTCCGGCGGCAAGCTCGTGCCCTCCGCCGTTGAAGTAGAGGGAGGCGCACCTGTTTGCGGAAATTCCGGCCTTTGACCTTATCGAAACTCTGAACTTGTCATCTTCTTCCTTGAGCATCAGGCTCATGCGTACGCTTTCAATCCCCAGCGGCAGGTTGACGAAGCCTTCCGTCTCTCCCTCACGTATGTCATAGCGGCAGGCCAGGGCCTTGTCTATTATCATGTAGGCTACTCCGCGGGATGTTATCCTGAGGTTGTCTTTCAGAAGTTCGCCCTGCAGCCTGAACCTGTTTTCCCTGTAGCTGAGGTACAGCCTCGCCAGGACTGCGTTCCTGTCGACCCCGGCCGAAAGAAGCTCGGAGGCCATCCTGAAGGTTGACGGATAGACCGAGTTCGCGAAATTGTTCGTGTCGGTGGTCATGCCTGCCAGCAGGGCCTCGGCAGTCCTTGCCGGAAGGTTCGCGGCCTTGCCTTCAATGCCTGGCATGGAAAGGAGTATGTAGTAAAGCAGTTCGGATGTGGAGGATATCTCCGTTTCGGAAAAAACGATATCGAAGATTCCTGTATCCGGATGCAGGTGGTGGTCTATGAGTATCTTCCTGCATCCGCTTCCCGTCAGGGCGTCTTCCAGGGATTCCGCCCTGACGAAAGAGTTCATATCTAGGCAGAAAACCAGGTCGCTTCCCCTTATTGCGTCCAGAGTCCTGGCGGGAGAGTCTTCGTAGACCAGGATATCGTCCCCGAGACCGGAAGTCAGGAAAGCAAGAGACTCTGGATACCTGTCGTTAAGCGCTATGGAAACCTTCTTGCCTTCCCTCCTCAGGTAATGGTATAGACCGGCGGCGCTTCCTATGGCGTCCCCGTCGGGATGGGTGTGTGTCACTATCGTTATTCTTTCCGCCCCTTTCACCGATGAGGCCATCGCTGCAACGGACGGGGAAGGGATATTCGTCATAAATTCAGCATCTTGTTCAGGGGAACCGTTTTTTTTACGGTTCCGTCATTATTGTGGGCGCAAATTTACAAATTATATTGCATTTGATAAATCAAATTTTTAACTTTGTCCGGAATTTGAATATAATTAAATCACAACGATAATTATGAAAATATTGAAAAAGGTATTGGTTTACCTCATCTTCCCGCTCGCCATCATCGGATTGGCCTACATGATTGTAGAGAGTGTAATGGAGCCTGTGCGTTTCAACAAGGAGAAAGAATCCCGCGAACAGGTCGCTATCCAGAGACTTAAAGACATCCGTACCCTGCAGACGGCCTTCAAGACTGAATACGGAAGGTTCACAGCTTCGTTCGATACGCTCAAGTCCTTCTACTGCGACTCTTCGATGAAGGTCGTGATGCAGATCGGATCTTCTGATGACTCTTTGGCCGTGGACAACACCGAGAAGCTCAAGAAACGCAATCCGCGCATTACTCCGGAGCAGATGCTTGATCTTTACAGAAAGGGCGAACATCTCGTGTTCAGGATTGAGAACGAGATTCCGGTGAGGGATACCTTGTTCAAGGGCCGTACCGACTTCAATCTTGACTCCCTCGCTATCGTGCCGTTCTCCAACGGTGATTCCATCTCCATGTCTGCTGTGGTGAAGACCGTTTCCGGTGTGAAGGTGCCTCTTTTCGAAGCGAGCCTTACCTACAAATCTCTCCTCAGGGGTATGGACAATCAGCTGAGGATCAATCTGGACGCTTCCGAGAAGGAGATGAACGAGAACAAGTACGGTACTCCGGATTTTTCCGGTCTGAAAGTCGGAAGTATCACTGCTCCGAACAACAATGCAGGAAACTGGGAATAGCGGCATAAGCAGGATATCCGTCCAGGTCTCTCTGGGAGGATACATATCAAGAACAGAATCTGACGGTGTCAGCGTATCATCCGGATGGATGAGCGCTGACCGTTTTTTTACTGATCCGCAGTTCCAGAAACGCTATGACGAGGTAAGGATTTCAGTCTTTACTCCAAAGTTCACTCTGGTGCCGGAACATTTTTTCGAGCCGCTTTCCGCAAAAGCGCTGCTTTCGGAGGTTACCGACCTCGGAGACAGGGACTATGTGGCTTTTGACACGGTTCCTGAACTGAAGTCTGTCCTTGTCTATTCCAATACGATAGGGGAGTCCCTTTCCAGGGTTGTGGCAGGAACGGTGCTGCGTTCAGACGGGGAGACTGCTGAGGTGCTCCCGGAGATCAGGTACATGCTTGCAGCTTTGCAGGATATTCCGGAATACAACAAGGTGGTGGCATCCTTTGCCGACGGATACCTGTACCTTGTGATAGCGCAGGGGAGAAGCCTGCTTCTGTGCAATTCCTTCAAGGTTCCGGATTTCGTCACGGCGGAGTATTTCATCTTTCTGGCAATGAAGAAGCTGCAGCTGAATCTCGAGATGACCGTAGTCTATTTCAGGACGCCGCTCTCTCCAGGGGAGGAGATGTCCCTGTACAGGTATTTCAAGGCTGTAGATTATTTGTAGCGGATATGCGCATAATAGGAGGAAGACTCAGGGGCAAGACTATCTGCCCGCCGCAGGGTTACCCTGCCCGTCCGACAACGGACTTTGCGAAGGAAGGGCTTTTCAACATTCTGGACAATGAGTATGAATTTGAAGGGCTTGCCGTGCTGGACCTTTTTGGCGGTACGGGATCTATCTCTTATGAATTTGCATCAAGAGGTGCATCAGAGATCATCTGTGTAGAGATGAATCCTGGCAATGCCTCGTTCATCAGGTCGCAGATCCGAAGGTTGGGGGTGGATACCGTTACGGTGGTAAGGCACAATGTCTTCGATTTCCTGAAGATATGCGAAAGGAACTTCGATATAGTGTTTGCCGACCCGCCTTATTCCATAGAGGGGCTGGGGACGATTCCGGACAAGGTCCTGTCGTCGGGTGTGGTTAATACGGAAGGATATTTCATCCTCGAACATCCGGGGACCTTCGATTTTTCCGGACACCGCTATTTCCTTAAGGAAAAGAAGTACGGAAATGTGCATTTTTCCTTTTTCAGGTCCTCCGGGACGGATCATGGGAAAAATGAGCAGGAAGATTTGTCCTGAAACCGGACAAATCCTATATTTGTCATTTTGAAAAAATATAAAGAAATGAAGAAGATTTTCATGTCAGCACTTGTCTTGCTGTGCTGCGGGGTAGCCGGGGCGCAGACGGATGTAAGCCTGTTCTGGAAGGCAGACGGGAAACAGGTTCCTGAAATAATATCGGAAAAGGCCGACCAGTACAGTGCAGTAGGGCACCATGGACCTGCTGTGGAGAATACGCATTTCGCCCTGAGGATTTATTTCAACGACAGCGGGGCCATAGATGTCTATTCCAAGACCGGACGGGGTCTTGAACTGGAGCGCTACAAGTGGTATCCGACTTCTGCACAACAGGAGAATGACGGTGCGGGATGCGACGAATATATGGTAGGCAAGACAGTCGGACTCGGCGGCATCGCCCTTTGGGACGGGAACAGGGAGGTGAAACTCCATGCTACCAAAGGCAGGACTGCGAGGGTAGGACAGACCCGTCATGGCTCCTATGCGGAGATGATAGCCTACGGCGTACCATATCAGGATGATACGGTTGATATTTCGATCCGGGTCGATATGAACCGGAAGACCCGTGAGGCTGTGGTGACTGCTACGGAGCTGTCGGGAAAGCAGGTTTGCTTCCTGACAGGCGTGAACTATCATCCCGGAGAGACTGTAAAATGCGGTAACGGCTTTATTTTCGCCTGGGGCGTACATCCTGCCGACGTGTCGGACGCTCCTGTTCCGATCGGTGCGGGAATGTTTTATAAACCGTCTGATTTCGGGCCGATGGAAGTTACTGCGGATATGGTCAGGATAGTTTCCAGACCGGCTGCATCCGTCACCACTACAGTGGTAGCTGCATCCACTAAGGAAGCCGAGCTCAATACTCTGAAACGCTTCGAGGCATATATGACCGGCAGATGATGAAGCAGAAAACTGAAAAGACAAACGCTGCCCGCCTTCTTGACAAGGCGGGTATCGCGTATCAGCTCGTTCCTTATACGGTAGACGAGAACAATCTTTCGGCTTCGCACATAGCCGGGCAGCTTGACGAACCTGTCGGACAGGTATTCAAGACTCTCGTGCTTTCCGGCGACAGAACCGGCTATTTCGTGTGCGTGGTCCCCGGAGACTCGGAAGTGGATCTCAAGGCCGCCGCCAAGGTGTCCGGGAACAAGAAATGCGACCTGATCCCGATGAAAGATCTGCTTGGCGTTACCGGCTATATCAGGGGCGGCTGCTCTCCGGTCGGGATGAAGAAGCACTTTCCTACTTATTTCCACTCCACGGCCCTCGGTTTTGATACGATATATGTGAGTGCCGGAGTAAGGGGGCTCCAGTTCCGGATTGATCCGGGGGCCCTTATAAAGTATCTCAGGGCCACGACGGCAGACATAGTGCATCATTGACAAATCGGACAGTCTATGTACAAGGTATCGGAAAACCCTTTCAAAAACCGGAATACGGGGCATTCTGCCCTGATGGTTGTTACCGCCATTTTCGTTACGCTGTATCTCACATCCAATATCATGGCTGTGAAGGTCATCAGTATTTTCGGACTTTTCTATTTCGATGCGGGGACCCTTACGTTTCCCTTCGCATATATGCTTGGAGATGTCCTGACCGAGATATGGGGCTACCGCATAGCAAGGCGTATAATATATCTTACGTTGCTGTGCAACATAATCCTTGTGGTTTTTACAACCCTCGGTGTATATCTTCCTTCCCCTGACTATCTGGATGAGACCGCTGAGTCCTACAGGACCATATTCACATATGTGCCGAGGATAGTCATTGCATCCCTTTCCGGTTTTCTCCTCGGGGAGCTTTCAAATGCCTGGCTTATGGACAGGATAAAAAGGCTTACCCGTGGCAGGTGGCTGTGGGTCCGGACGATAGGAAGTTCTGCCGTAGCATACTTCTTTGATTCGGTACCGTTCGTGCTGATTGCTTTTGCAGGTACGGTGTCAACGCATGACCTGCTTATGATGATAGCTTTCCAGTATGTCTCGAAACTGGCGATAGAGGCTTTTCTGGGGACTCCTATGGCATATGCTGTCATCGGTTTGATAAGGAGGCTGTCATAGTCCGGTTTCGTGTCGGATTTGCCGCCTGGCCGGCTTTATCGAAAAATCTTTTATATGGACAGGTATTCAATGATAGGACAGGGGGCTTTCCCCAGGGAGTTTGTTCTGCTTCAGGGAACGGGATGCAGATGGGGAAGGTGTACTTTCTGTGACTACCATATGGATACGGGGACTGACCCTTATGCAGTAAACAGACCGGTACTGGAGCGTGTGACGGGTAAATACGGGGTCCTGGATATCATCAATTCCGGCTCGGGAGCCGAACTCGACCCGGACACCCTGGGGTTGATCCAGGAGGTGGTTCGCAAGAGGAACATACGGACTCTGTGGTTTGAAATGCACTATATGTACCGTCACCGCCTTGCGGATTTCGCTTTGCAGTTCGCTCCCGCGACCGTAAAGTTCCGCTGCGGCGTGGAGTCTTTCCATCCTGCCTTGCGTGACAGTTGGAAGAAAGGTATCCCTTCCTCTGCTACGCCGGAGGAGATAGCCTCTTTTTTTCAGGGCGTGTGCCTCCTCTGCTGTACGGAAGGGGATTCGGAAAACCGTATACTCGAGGACATCGCCATTGCCCGGAAATACTTCGAGTATTGCAGCGTGAACCTTTTCTGCAACAACAGTACGGAGATACGTCGTGACGGGAGGCTTGTGTCGTGGTTCATACGCGAGGTTTACCCCTGGCTGAAAGATGATCCAAGGTTCGAGATCCTTATAGACAATACCGATCTCGGGGTAGGGTAGCAGTACGTTTGCTGTCCGTAAAAAAAAGAGACCGGTATTCCCAGTCTCTTTTCGTGACCCCAACAGGATTCAAACCTGTAACCTTTTGATCCGTAGTCAAATGCTCTATTCAGTTAAGCTATGGGGCCGGATTCAGGCAGATGCCTGATATGTTTAAGCGTTCTCCTCTTTGAGGATTGCGAGTTTCTTTTCCTTTATCCTTGCCTTCTTGCCGGAAAGCTGTCTGAGGTAGAATATCCTTGCCCTGCGTACCTTTCCGACTTTGTTCACCTCGATGGAATCAATGAACGGTGAAGCGAACGGGAAAATCCTCTCCACTCCGATACCGCTTGAAATTTTCCTTATGGTAAAGGTCTTTGTCGCTGGAGAAGCTCCCTTGATCTGGATAATTACTCCTCTGAACTTCTGAAGCCTTTCCTTGTCTCCCTCTTTGATCCTGTAGGTCACGGTGACTGTATCACCTGCCTTGAATTTCGGATATTCTGCGACTTTCTCGTTTGCGAAAGCCTGTTCTACAACTTTTATCAAATCCATTGCTTTGTTTTTTTAGTGGCAACGTTGCGGAAATCATCTGTCATCGCAAGAGGTTGCTTTTATTTTGGGACTGCAAAGGTATCAATAAATTTTTACTAAGCAAATTTTTTTTCGAAAAAAGTTTGCTGAAATTTCCTTAATTCTCATCATTCATCAGAACATGTTCCTGAGCCTGTCGAAGAAATTCTTGTCTTCCTTGGATGTATTGGCCTTGAAATTCTCGCTTGCGGCAAGTTTTTCCATCGCCTCTTTCTCCTCCCGGCTGATCTTCTTCGGTACATATACGATGAATTTCACGTACATATCGCCGGTGCCGTAGCCGTTGACGGTAGGAAGCCCCTTCCCTTTAAGCCTGATGACGGTGCCGGACTGGGTCCCCGGTTCCACCTTGACGTTGTACTTGCCATCAAGACAAGGTATTTCGACCGTAGCTCCCATCACTGCTTCCGGAATGGAGATGATCTTTGTATACGTAAGGTTGTTTCCGTCTCTTTTTATCTCCGGGTCCTCGATCTCGTTTATTACAATCAGCAGATCACCGTTGATACCGTTGTTCTTCGCGCTGTGTCCCTGCCCGCGCATGGTAAGCTGCATCCCGTCTTCCACACCTGCCGGAATCCTGACACGGACTGTCTCCTTTCTTCGGACGAGCCCGGTCCCCGAACAGGTGTGACATGGATTCGTGACGATTTTCCCCTCTCCGTTGCACTGCTGGCAGGTCGAGTAGGTGACAGTCTGTCCGAAAAAGCTGTTTACAACCCTCTTTACCTGTCCTGAACCTTTGCATGACGGACAGACCTTGATGTCGGCGGTGTTCTTCGCCCCTTTGCCTCCGCAGTCCGGACACGGGACGTTCCGTTCTATCTGTATCTCCTTTTCGGTGCCTCTGGCGATTTCATCCAGTGTGAGTCTGACCCTTACACGTATGTCACGCCCTTTGTATACTCTCTGCCCCGCATTCTGCCTCTGGCTCTGGCTATCTCCTCCGAATCCGCTGAATCCGCCGAACCCTCCGAATCCTCCGCCGAACAGATCCCGGAGAATATCGTTGAGGTTGCCGAACCCTCCGCTGAAGTCAGGCCCTGCCTGACCGTCCAGTCCCGCGTGCCCGAACTGGTCGTATTTCGCTCTTTTTTCCTTGTTGCTCAATACGTCGTAGGCTTCCGCCGCCTCCTTGAACTTCTCCTCCGCTTCCTTGTCTCCGGGATTCTTGTCAGGGTGGTATTGTATCGCCTTTTTCCTGTATGCTTTCTTTATCTCCTCGTCAGTGGCATTCCTGCCGACCCCGAGGACTTCGTAGTAATCTCTTTTCTCAGCCATTTCAATATATCCTCCCGTTATATGGCTACGACAACTTTTGCGAATCTGACTACTTTCCCGTTCAGGGTGTATCCTGTCTGGATGACGTCATATACCTTGCCTTTCTTGTCCTCTTCCTGCACCGGGAACTGTGCGACAGCTTCATGGAGGTCGGTATTGAAGTCCGTTCCCATGGCTTCTATCCTGTTCAGCCCCCTGCTCTGCAGATAGCCGATCAGCTTGTTGTATATCAGTTCCGTCCCTTCTTTTGCAGCAGGATTGTCATCCGATTTTGACAGTGCCTCCATGGCCCTCTCGCAGTCATCGAGAACAGGAAGCAACCCCTTGATGGTCTCTTCTGCTGCGACACTCACCAGATCGAGCTTCTCCTGGGATGTCCTTCTCCGGAAGTTGTCAAACTCCGCCATGAGTCTTATGTAGTCATCCTTTTCTTTTGCAATTTTGTCAGTCAGGTCCTTGACTTCCTTTTCAAGGGCCTCTATCCTGTTCTTTTCCTTTTTTTCTTTCCTGGACTCGTGCTTGTTCTCCTTAGCTTCTTCCTTGTCGGTGTTTTCGGCTTCGGAAGTCGTCTGAGACCCGTTTTCGAGCTCCAGTTCCTGTCCTTCCATCTTTTCCTGATCCATATCTTTTTCTTCCTTTTCCATGATTCTGCAAATTAACCGACTGCCTCGATACAAATTATCTGCCATCTGCTTTTCTCTGACAAAATGGCAGGCCTCAGGCTCCGGACGACAAAAAAAAGGGGCGGACCTCCACGGCCATCCCCTTTCTCCGGATAGTTTGTCATCCGATTGGTTTTGATGTATTAAGGATTTGGTATTGAAAATCAAGCGTCGATTTTCTTGTATTTTGGAACAAGAGTTTTCATGATAGCCCAAGCGATCAGGTAAGCAACGGCGCAGCCGCAGAATACAATCATATATCCTGCCGGTTTGCCCTCGAATCCCATGAATTGGAAAGCGGATCCGGCGTTCTCGGAGTAGGTGAACAGGGCTCCGGCGCCTTTCTGAATAAAGAAGGAGCCGATACCTCCGGCCATACCGCCTATTCCGGTGATGGTGGAAATCGCTGATTTAGGGAACATGTCGCCGATAGTCGAGAACAGGTTTGCAGACCAGGCCTGGTGTCCGGCTCCGGCAAGACCGATTATGATGGCAGGCCACCATACCGATATCTGTCCTGTTGTCTGGGCGAGAAGTGCCGGAAGCGGGAGAAACGCGAAAATGAGCATTGCAAGCATACGTCCGTTGTACGGGTTCATGCCTTTCTTTTCCACGAAAAGCTTAGGCAGGTAGCCGCCGAAGATCGAGAGAACCGTCACGATTGCATAAAGCGTAGTGATGAGGGCGACTCCCATTCCGGAACTTGAAGCATAGCCGTACTGGTCCGAGAAATACGCCGGTGCCCAGAAAAGGTAGAACCACCATACTCCGTCAGTGAAGAACTTGCCTACGATGAATGACCATGTCTGCCTGTATGTGAAACATTTCCACAGTGAGATGGACTTGCCGCCCTTTTCATCGGCCTCGCTGGCCTTCGCGTTCTCTTCCTCGGTATAGTCCTGGTTGATGTAGTCAAGCTCGGCCTTGTTTACATGTTTCGATTTCTCGGGCTTGTTATACATGAATATCCAGAAAGCCATCCAGATATATCCGAGGGCACCGATGATAATGAACGACATTTCCCATCCGCCGCCTACTCCTCTGTCCTTGAAGAACTGTGCGAGAAGCGGAATCGTTGCCGGAGCTATGAGGGCACCTATGGATGCTCCCGAATTGAATATTGAGGTCGCGAAAGCCCTGTCCTTCTTAGGGAAGTATTCTGCTGTCACCTTGATGGCGGCAGGGAAGTTTCCGGCTTCACCGAGGGCGAGGATGCACCTTGCCGCAAGGAAGAGCCACACGCTGGTGGACGCTATCGCAAGGGCGGCCGTGGACCCGGCCTGTACCGCGGTCATGGCTGCGGCGCTCTCGAAACCTTCTATATGTACTGTAAGCCAGCCGCAGACGGCGTGGAGGCAGGCTCCTGTTGACCATATCCCGATCGACCAGAGATACCCTTTCTTTGTCCCCATCCAGTCCACGAACTTACCGGCGAAGAGCATGCAGATGGCATAGACGATGGAGAACACGGCCGTGATTGTACCGTAGTCGTTGTCAGTCCAGTGGAATTCAGGTGCGATGAAGTCTTTCCATGTGAGGGAAAGGACCTGCCTGTCCAGATAGTTGACGGTAGTAGCCACGAAAAGCAGCACGACCATCCACCATCTCCAGTTGGTCATCAGTTTTTTTGAAGTTGATTGTTCCATTCTTTACAGTTTAGTTTATAGCACTTATCGTATTTCCTTGATGATTTCGAGCGCACCTTTGCAGAGCTCGGTTATCTTGCTCCATTCCCCGGCTGCGATGACATCCTTAGGGAAGAGGTTGCTGCCCATGCCGACGCAGGTTACCCCGGCCTTGAACCAGCCTTCGAGGTTCTCTTTCGTAGGCTTCACGCCTCCGGTGACCATGATCTGGCTCCAAGGCATAGGGGCACGGAGGCCTTTTACGAAGGCCGGTCCGAGGACGTCCCCTGGAAATACCTTGCAGAGGTCGCACCCGAGTTCCTGGGCTGCTCCTATCTCGGATACGCTGCCGCATCCCGGACAGTAAGGGATGAGCCTGCGGTTGCATACCGGTGCTATGGCAGGGTTAAAGAGCGGCCCGACCACGAAGTTGGCCCCGAGCTGTATGTAGAGCGCGGCAGTGGCGGGATCCACCACCGAACCTACTCCGAGTATCATCCCCGGAAGCTCCTTGTTGGCATATTTTACGAGTTCTCCGAATACTTCCTGTGCGAAATCGCCGCGGTTCGTGAACTCAAAGGCCCTTACCCCACCTTCGTAGCAGGCCTTTACTACATTCTTGGATATCTCGAGGTCGGCGTTGTAGAATACCGGTACCATCCCTGTTTCCCTGACCGCCGCAAGAACTTCAAGCTTACTGTATTTTGCCATGATTTATCCTCCTGACTTATGGTTATCTCGAAACGCGTCCCGAACCGTCGCCTTTCATGAGGTTCTCGACCTCTGCTACGGTCACCTGGTTGTAGTCCCCGAAAATGGTGTGTTTCAGGCAGGATGCCGCCACGGCGAAATTAAGGGCTTTCTGGTCATCCCCCTTGTAGGTGAGGAGACCGTAGATGAGTCCGCCCATGAAGGAGTCCCCGCCGCCGACACGGTCCACAATGTGTGTGATGTCGTATCTAGGGGACTGGTAGAGCTTGCTGCCGTCATAGAGGACACCGCCCCATGTATTGTGGTTCGCGTTGATGGAGCCCCTGAGGGTGATTATAACCTTCTTTGCGCGAGGGAACCTTGACATGAGCTGCTTGCAGACGCTTTCGAACTCGGCTGCGTTGACTTCGCCTTTGGTGGCGGTTACGTCGAAGCCCTCAGGCTTGATCCCGAATACCTTCTCCGCGTCTTCCTCGTTGCCGAGTATGATATCGCAGCCTTCCACAAGTGCAGGCATCACTTCGGAAGCGGTCTTGCCGTATTTCCACAGGTTTTTCCTGTAGTTGAGGTCGCACGATACGGTCACTCCGAGCCTGTTGGCGGCCTTGATGGCTTCAAGGCATACGTCGGCGGCTCCCTGGCTGATGGCCGGAGTGATGCCGGTCCAATGGAACCAGTCTGCGCCTTCGAAGACTTTCTCCCAGTCGATCATGCCTTTCTCTATCTCCGCGATGGCTGAGTGTGCCCTGTCATATACCACCTTGCTCGGACGAGCCACTGCACCTGTTTCGAGAAAATATATGCCGAGCCTGTCGCCTCCGTAAACACAGTATTTTGTGCCTACCCCATAGCTGTGCAGGTCCTTTATGCAGCTTGCTGCAATGTCGTTCTTAGGGAAGCGGGTCACGAATTCCGTGTCTATGCCGTAATTGGCAAGCGAAACCGCCACATTGGCTTCTCCGCCACCGAAAGTGGCTGCAAATTCTTTGGCTTGAGAAAATCTCAGGTAGCCTGGAGTCGAAAGCCTGAGCATTATCTCTCCGAATGTGATAACTTTTGGCATTTTAATATAATTTTGAATGTTGATTTGTCCAAATCAGGCGTTTTAGCGTCAATGGTTGCAAAGGTACAAAATAATTTTTATTTCCGTGCTCGGTAACGGAAAAATATTGTATATTTGGCAACAAAATAAGGCAAGGGGATGAATGAAGGAAACAAAATAACCATCAATGATGTCGCGAAGGCGGCCGGTGTCTCGAAAGGCACGGTCGACAGGGTGCTGCACAACAGGGGGGAAGTCTCTGCAAAAAGCAGGGACAGGATATTGAAAGTCATAGAGGAACTGGGATACAGGCCTAACTTCTACGCATCCATCCTCGCATCCAGGAAGAACTATACCATATCCTGCATCATACCGGAGTTCAACGACGGAGAATTCTGGGAACTGACAGAGAAGGGGATAGATCAGGGCAGGGAGTATGCCGGCAGGTTCGGAATCACTATAAATGCGGTGATGTACGACCAGTACGATCTGGACTCATTCCAGAATGCCTGTGCAAAGGTCCTGGCTTCGGATCCTTCCGGGGTAGTGATAGCGCCGATGTTCCGCAACGAGACCCTGAAATTCGCCAAGGAGCTCTCGGAGAGGCACGTCCCGTACGTCTATATTGATTCGAAGCTTGAGGAGGACGGGTATCTGGCCTATTACGGTATGCCGATGTATCAGAGCGGATATCTCTGTGCCGACATCCTTACCGACGGGCGGGACGTCAGAAAGGTGCACATAATAAGGATCGCAAGGGACAAGAGAGGTCTTTCGGATCCGACCGTGACACGCAGGACGGGACTTATCGACTATATTGCGGAGCATTACCCTGACTGCCGGATCGAAAATACCTTCATCGACCCTAAAAGCAGGGAGGAACGTTACCGGAAACTGGACGGAATGTTCGCCGCCGACCCTGATCCGGACAAGTATATAGTGATGTGTAACTCACGGGTCCACTTTGTCGCCGACTACCTGAGGGACAGAGGGATAAGGACCTGCCGGGTTGTCGGCTTCGATGTGCTGGACAGGAATCTCTCGGCTCTCAGGGACGGATATGTCCAGGCCCTCATAGCCCAGCATTCCGACCGCCAGGCGGCGTCGGCCATAACCGCGATTACCGATTATCTCATCCTGCATACCGTCCCTCAGAAAAAGGACAACTACACCCAGATGGATATCCTCAACAAATATAACTGCGATTACTATATATAAGATACTGGACACGGGTCCGGCTTTCCGCAGAAAAAGATGAGGGGGTGACTTTCCGGTCACTCCCTCATCTTTTCTTTCCGGTCCTTATGCCGTGCGCTTAATTCGTGGCGCTTTCCAGCTTCTTCATGATCGAGAAGATGAACAGAGCCGAAATCAGGCACAGGGCGATGAGCAATGTCCACACTCCCCAAAGAGGAATCTTGTCCCAAAGCAGAGCCGGGATTGAAACCAGGTAGTTTCCTACGGCCGTTGCAGCGAACCAGCATCCCATCATCATGCCTTTATATTTCGGAGGGGCCACCTTGGACACGAACGAAATTCCCATAGGGGAGAGCAGCAGTTCCGCAAAAGTAAGTACCAGGTAGGTGGATATCAGCCAGTTTGGAGATACGAGCACATCGCTTACCGTTCCGCCGAGCTCCTTCGGTGATGCAAGTCCGAGCGAGCCCATGGTCAGGATGAAGAACCCGATTGCGGCCACAAGCATCCCGAGTCCGATCTTGCGCGGTGCAGACGGTTCCTTGCCTTTCTTTGCAAGGGCGCCGAAGATCGCAAGTGACACAGGAGTCAGGGCTACCACGAAAAACGGGTTGAACTGCTGGAAGTCGGACGGCTGGATGCCGATGACAGGTTCCATTGACGAATAGATAGCGTATGCACCGCCCCAGAGTGCGAGTGTGGCGGCTGCGGAAATTATCTTCCCTTTGCCGGTTTCCGACTGGAATACACTGAACAGTGTATAGATGGATACGGCAATGAGGAAGAGACTCCAGATGTTGAACCCGATCCTGGTGAAACCTTCTGCAAACGGCTGGGTATAGTCCCTGGCGAAGATTGTCATCGTCGCACCGTTCTGGTGGAAAGCCATCCAGAAGAATATGACGACGGCAAACACGAGCAGGAGTGCGGTAATACGGCTTTTTGTCTGTGCCGGGGTGAGTTCAGGTTCGCTGATATGGGCGGCTTTGGCCTGCTTGGCATTGACATCGGCGTGCCTGAACCAAGGACGGCAGCTGAAGTATATGAGGACAGAGATTATCAGGGAGATGCATGCTACCCCGAATCCGTAGCTGTATGCGGTTGAGAGCTTGTCTATATAAAGCTGGCTGAAGGCTCCGAGGTCGGTCATGCCGTTCATCGATGATGCGATGTCCGCAAGCTTTGCAGTGTTTTCGGCGTTGATTGTGCCTCCGAGGAACTGGTGGGCGAGGGAAGGGATGTTGGCGTCATACCAGAGCCCGTCCTTGGCAAGGAAGAAGTTGGTTACATACTTCGCCATCCCGGGGGCGAACATGGCGCCGATGTTGATGGCCATATAGAAAAGGCTGAAAGCTGCGTCCCTTTTCGACGAGTATTTCGGATCATCGTACAGGTTCCCGACCATCACCTGCAGGTTGCCCTTGAAAAGTCCGGTGCCGACAGCGATCAGGGCGAGCGCTCCGAACATCATGACTTTGCCGAGAGTATCGGCCTCTGTCGGGATGGCCAGGCAGAGATACCCGAGGAACATCACTGCGATACCTGTGGTCACGCACTTTCCGAAACCTATCTTGTCGGCAAGCCATCCGCCAAGGAGCGGCATGAAGTAGACTCCTGCGAGGAAAATGGCGTAGATCTGTCCTGCCACGGCGGCGTTGAAGCCGAATTTCGCTTGCAGGAACAGCATGAATATCGCTAACATCGTGTAGTAGCCGAAACGCTCGCCCGTGTTGGCGAGAGCCAGGGCGAACAAACCTTTGGGTTGACCTTTGAACATATTCTTGTCGTTTTTTTGATTGTTGTCTCTTGGCGGTGATGCGGACATCGGCTGACAAAGGTACTAAATAAATTATAAACTGTTTTTAAAAAATTTCAAAACACTTTTCTATATTTGTAAAATCGCTGTATTTGGAATATGAAGAACAGTTTTTTCGAATTCAAGATAAGGTCGGTGCTGGCAGTAATGAGGCTATTTTCGAAATTGCCCCTGAAATTCCACTATTTCTGCGGCGATATATTCTCGCGGGTCATGAAGAATATCCTGCACTACAGGCAGAATGTTGTCATTACCAACATCTCCCGCTCCTTTCCTGAAAAGAAATATCCTGAAATAAAGTCCATAGTATCGGCCTTCTACCGCCATCTCGGGGAAATCTTCGCCGAGGCCGTATGGTTCAGCGGTTCCGATGCCAGGAGGATACACGCATCGGGAATCTGCAGGTATACCAACCTCGAGGTCCTGTGTGACGCCTACGAGAATTCCCCGAGCGTGACTGTTCTGTTCTCCCACTGCGGGAATTGGGAACTCCTTGGGGGACTGTTGTGCTACAACTACAATCCGGATGTCGATTACCCATGCCATGAAAGCAACGTGAAGGTAGTTTACAAGGAACTGCACAACCGTTTCTGGAACGAGGTCTTCGTCCGGAACAGGTGCTATCCGGCAAAAGGGTTTGACGGGCAGATAGAGAGCAAGAACATCCTGCGTTATGCCATAAGGCACAGGAATGTGAAGAATATATACATTTATCCGACCGACCAGTACCCTTATGCCGGCTCGCATGATGCCGGGCTGTTCCTGAACCAGCCGACCAAGGTAATGCTCGGGAGCGCCGGCCTTGCTCATAAACTGGGAATGAGCGTACTGTACCTCAGTATGAAACAGGTATCCCGAGGACATTACGAGATGACATTCGTCCCTATATGCGGCAACGCCGCGGAGCTTTCCCCGGAGGAAATCATGAGGAAATACCTTGATCTGCTCGAGGCGGATATCCGCGAGACTCCGTACAACTGGCTCTGGAGCCACAAGCGGTGGAAACGATAGGTTTCGCCGGACGAACCCCGGCCGGAAGGCAAACATGACACTACACTGAAAAAATTGATGATACCATGAAGACATTTCTGATAACCGCCCTGTCGCTGGCCGTACTGCCGCTTTCTGCAGGTCAGCCGGGCTCCCTGCCGGAATCCACTGACCGGTTCCCTGAAGGGACGGTAGCTTATTCGCTTCCATCCACGACCATCGTGTTCGAGGTGGAGGCCGTATGCGAGCATTTCTATGCCGGCCCGTACGCCAGGTACGCTTCCAAATACCTCGGCATCGACGTACGTCAGAAGGATGCCGTCTCCTATACCCTGTCCAAGGTGGAGATGACACCGTGCGTGGAGGCTGACCATGCCTGCCGCTATCTTCTCGACCTCCACGGGGCCCGGGCCGCAACCGCATTTCTGAAACTTTCCGCTTCGGGTCTCGTATCGTCGGCGGAAACCCTGCCGGACCGGCGGCAGCAGTGGCGTTTCCCAGTCATTGCTGCAGGGGATTATGCCGACAAGGCTCTGACAGCCAACCTCACTACGGAAGCCACCACACTTTACAGGAGCGTGAAGAATGACGCTTCCTACGGAAAAGTCGCAGTGAAGCAGGATATGGTGGTGGAGAAATCGGAAGAGGCGCGCGCCGCCGAAATGGCCGGAATGATATTCTCCCTCAGGGAACAGAGGCTCGGCATCATTACCGGCGATACGGATGCAACATACAGCGGGGAAGCCATGGGGGCTGCGATACAGGAGATAACGAGGCTCGAACAGGAATACCTCACCCTGTTTACCGGTTATTCCGAATACGGGACACAGAAGCTCACTTTCGACCTTGTTCCGGAGAAAGGCCGGGAGAACCAGATATACATCGCCTTCAGGATTTCGGACTCTTCAGGGCTGCTCCCTGCGGACAACCTTTCAGGAAAGCCCGTTGTGCTTGAAATCATACCGGAGCCCATAGCCGCACCCCGGACTGACGGCAGAAAGGTCAAGGGTGGAAAATCGGAGGTCGTGAACTGCCGCGTTCCTGCCATCTGCAAGGTAAAGCTTTCCGACGGCAAGGATGTCATAATGCAGGGGAGGATTCCGGTGTACCAGTTGGGCGAGGAGACGTCGCTGCCGCTTGACCTTGATCTGAAGAATTGAACGGAAACCATTAAATATTTAGTGATATATGACAATCAAAGACTTGAATCCATCCATCGTCTGGAACAATTTCCATGAACTGACCAGGATACCTCGTCCTTCCAAGAAGGAAGGGAAGGCCGTGGAGTATCTTTATAATTTCGGCAAGTCCCTCGGGCTTGAGACCATAAAGGATGAAGCCGGCAATATAATAATAAGGAAGCCGGCCACTCCGGGAATGGAAGGCCGCAAAGGTGTAATCCTCCAGGGCCATATCGATATGGTTCCCCAGAAGAATGCCGGAACGGTTCACGATTTCGAGAAGGATCCCATCGAGACCTGGATAGACGGGGAATGGGTAAAGGCGAAAGGGACTACCCTCGGAGCCGATAACGGTGTAGGGGTTGCCATGGCCCTTTCAGTGCTCCAGTCCGATGATCTGAAGCACGGGCCTGTGGAGGTGCTTGTGACTGTCGACGAGGAGACCGGGATGACAGGTGCGCGGGCACTCAGGCCGGGCATACTGCATGGAGATATCCTTATCAATCTGGACTCCGAGACAGAAGGGGAGCTCTACATCGGGTGTGCAGGCGGGCTGGATGCCACTGCCATGATCCCGTACCATACAGAGGCTGCCCCGGCAGGATATTCAGCATACCGGCTGAAAGTTGCGGGGTGTCAGGGCGGACATTCCGGAATGGACATAGTCCTCGGACGCGCGAATGCGAACAAGGTACTTGCCCGCGTGCTCCTTCATCTGCTGCGTGACTGCGGAGCCAGGCTCGTATCCGTAGAAGGCGGAAATATGAGGAACGCGATACCACGTGAGGCGGATGCAATCGTCCTGCTGTCTGACGGCAAGGCCGCCGCTGATCTTGTCAAAGGCATTGAGGAGGCAGTCAGGTCCGAATATTCCGTGACCGATCCCCAACTTGGAATAAGCCTTGAACCGGCATCCGCAGTGGCATCCTGCATTGATGCGGAGGATGCCCTAAGGTGCATCAGAGCCTTGCTTGCTTCACCGGAAGGGGTGGAGAGGATGAGCAATCAGATGCCTGGGCTTGTGGAGACGTCCAACAACACTGCCATCGTGAAGACGGAAGACGGGAAGTTCATCATCAAGACCCTGATGCGCAGTTCGGTGGAGTCGGCCAAAGAGCTGCTTGCGGAGCGTATGAGGGCAGTGATAGAACTTGCAGACGGTACGGTGGCTTTCGAAGGAGGATATCCTGGGTGGGCTCCGGACAGTACTTCACCTGTCCTGCACACGATGAAGACCGTGTACGCGAAGCTGTACGGGAAAGAGCCTGCCGTGATGGCTATCCACGCCGGCCTCGAATGCGGGATACTCAGCGGGGCTTACCCTCGTCTGGACAAGGTTTCCTGCGGACCTACAATCATGAGCCCGCATTCTCCTGACGAGAGGGTGAACATCCCGTCCGTAGAGAAATGCTGGAACTTCCTGAAGGCTGTCCTGGAGAACATTCCGGAAAAATAATATTTGATTTGAAAAATAATTTGCTTATCTTTGCAGCCCATTCGTGGAAAATTTGCTTTCCCGGATGGGCATTCTATTTACTAACAATTAATTATAAACAAAATGATCAAACAGTACGAGACCGTTTTCATTGCAACTCCCGTTTTGTCTGAGGCCCAGATGAAGGAAGCGGTTGCCAAGTACACAGGTTTCATCAAGGACAACGGTGGGGAAATCGTGTACGAAGAGGATTGGGGACTCAGGCAGCTTGCCTATCCTATCCAGAAGAAGACTTCAGGGTTTTATTATCTCATCGAATTCAAGGCTGATACACAGCTGATCGCTTCTCTCGAGACGCAGTACCGCCGTGACGAGAGGATCATCAGGTTCCTGACTTTCGCCATGGACAAGCATGCAGTTGCATACGCAGAGAAGAGAAGGGCTAACAAACAGGCTAAATAAGGAGGAACAATCATGGCACAGAACAATGAAATACGTTATCTCAACCCTCCTACAGTAGAGGTCAAGAGAAAGAAATACTGCCGTTTCAAGAAGGCGGGCATCAAATATGTCGACTACAAGGACGCCGAGTTCCTCAAGAAGTTCCTCAACGAGCAGGGAAAGATCCTTCCTCGCCGTATCACCGGAACTTCCCTGAAATTCCAGAGGAAGGTGGCCCAGGCAGTCAAGAGGGCAAGGCATCTTGCGCTTCTCCCGTATGTTACAGATCTTTTGAAATAAGCCGGAGGACAGATTATGGAGATTATACTGAAAAAAGACGTGGCCAACCTCGGTCATGCTGACGATATCGTCAAAGTGAAGACGGGTTACGCCGTAAACTATCTTATCCCTCAGGGATTCGCCATTCTCGCGACTCCGTCTGCAAAGAAGGTTCTTGCCGAGAACATCCGTCAGCGTGCGCACAAGGAAGCCAAGTTCCGCGCCGACGCCGAGGCTCTTGCAGCAAAACTCGCCGAGATGACGGTGAAGATTGCAGCCAAGGTCAGCGAAACCGGCAAGATCTACGGTTCCGTAACTACCATGCAGGTAGCGGAAGCTCTTGCCGCTGCAGGGGTAGAGATCGACAAGAAGGATATCACAATAGCTGCCGAGCCGGTGAAGGAAGTCGGTGTATACGAAGCGACCGTGAAGTGCTACAAGGATATCAAGGGCACTTTCAAGTTCGAAGTGGTAGCTGAAGAATAAGCGGACGGCTTGTCCGTAACGACAAAAAGAGGATGACCGTTTGGGCCATCCTCTTTTTGTCGTTAACTGTGGTTTCTCTTCCGGATATTTCCAGTGTCCCGTCAGAGCTTGTCCCGGAACCGTGCCGGCCTGAGGCCTTCCGCTGATACGGTGACTTCCGCCCCGCGTGTGACTATGACGGTAAGCTGCCCGTTGAAAAGGTGCATGGAAGGTTCCTGGAAGGACTCCAGGGAGGTCGGGTCCCCGTTCGCTACAGCTATGAACCTGCCAGGTCCCTCCACCTTTATATCGACAGTGCGGACTGTCTTCTCCGCTGCGGCTTTGCCTTCACTGTCGTATGCCACGACCCGGAGTTCGCATGGTTCATAGCTTACATCGTTCCACATGAGCCTGAACCGTTCCATGACCCTGGCAGCGTTCTCTCCTCCTTCCCCGCCGGACCTTGCACCGCATCGAACTGGTCCATGCCGCAGGTCAAAGGCCTTGTCGGATCTTCCCTGTGGCAGATGTCCTGCAGGAAGCAGGCTGTTTTCCATCTGTCCTCTGTCCATTGCGAAGGAACTTCGTTTCTTCATCCCTTCCGCGACCTCGCTCGGCGACTTTGCGAGGACGGTATATGACAGGTATGCAGGGGCTTTCGGGGAGAAGAACATAAGTTCCCGCTTCGAGGCCGACGAGATAGGCTATATCTTCATGGTGGACAAGGTGAAGATGGAATCCGCCCTGTCCAACCTGCTTTCCAACGCCCTGAAGTTCACGGCCCCGGGAGGCAGTGTTGTCATGAGCGTGAAGACGGGGGAGGAGACGGAGGAGATGGTGTACGCCGATATCTCTGTGTCTGATACCGGCTGCGGCATTGCTCCGGAGGATCTGTCCTTTTCGGCATCGGTGCTGTGCAGCGAAAGCCGCTACGGAAGCAAGCAGATCTACCGCAGGATAAAGCAGCTCACAGGGCTGGGCATTGTGGAGTTCATCAGGGACATACGCCTGCGCAAGGCTGCCCTGTACCTTTCCCAGGGTAAGTTCACTGTATCGGAGGTCATGTACAGGGTGGGCTTTACTACGGCATCGTATTTCTCGAAATGTTTCAAGGAGAAATACGGCGTGTCACCGTCCGAATACAAGAGAAAGGGAACGGATTGAGGGTTCCGGTCATTCCCCGTCCTGTTTTTCCCCGTCCTGCCGTTTTCCGTCGTCCTTTTCAGGTTTCTGATGGCCGGTTTCTTCTTTCCGGCTGTACTTGAAGCGGCGGATCTTCTGGGTGGCGGTCTTCTCGAAAGGTTCCTTGACGACTTCCACGTCGTTGATTTTCGAAGACTTGTTCACGTGGCGGTTCACGTAGTTCATGATTGCCTCCTTCCGTGCCTGGAGTTTTTCGAAGAACTGGTCCTCTCCCTCCTGGTTCCAGTTGATGATATTGTCATTGAACTGGACGAGGGCAACCAGGCGGCCGTCCCTTTCGAGGACTATGGATTCGTTCACCTCCTCCATATTGTTTATGACATTCTCGATTTCCTCCGGATAGATATTCTCTCCCGAAGGCCCGAGGATCATGTTGCTGAGCCTTCCTTTAATATAGTACCGGCCTTTCTCGTCTACGGTTGCAAGATCGTTGGTCCGGAACCATCCGTCATCGGTGAATACGGAACGGGTGCGGGCCGGATCCTTGTAATAGCCGAGCATCACGTTGTCCCCCTTGCAGACGATCTCTCCCTCTCCGGTTTCAGGATTCACGTCTATCAGTTTGACGGACACACCGTATGCGGCGACTCCGGTAGAGCCGGGTTTCGTATGTTTCACGCCGGCATGGCAGATCAGCGGGGCTGTCTCGGTCAGCCCGTAACCTATCGCATACGGGAACTTTGCCTTTTTCAGGAATTCCTCCACCGTGATATCCAGTTTCGAACCGCCTATCCCGAAGAATTTCAGCCTGCCTCCGAATGTGGCCCTGAGCTTCATGCCGATGAGCCTGCAGAGCAGGGTAGGCGTGTGTTTCTTCATCCATCTCAGGACGCGGCTGCGGCGGATGGTCGGGATGACGCTGTTCTTGTATATCTTCTCTATTATCAGCGGTACCGAGAGCATTACCGTAGGCCTGACGGCCTTCATTGCGGAGAGCAGCACGGTAGGGGTCGGCGGTTTCTGGATATAGTAGACACAGGCCCCGACGAACAGAGGGTAGAGGACTCCGATGCTCAGCTCATAGGTGTGGGCCATCGGCAGGATGGACAGCCATACGTCCCTTTCGGTACACTTGTGGGCATGAAGGGATTCTATGATGTTCTGGCACAGGTTCCTGTGGCTCAGCATCACGCCCTTGGCATTGCCGGTGGTCCCGGAGGTGTAGATGATGGTGGCTATGTCGTCCGGCTGCGGCTGGGCAGTCTTGCCGTCGCAGGTGAAGGCATCGTCGTTGCGCTTTATTATTTCGAAGGTCTCGATATCTATCACGAGATCCATTTTCTCATTGCATTCCTTGCTCAGCTTTGGCAGCAGCCGTTTCGATATGAAGATGGCCTTGCTTCCGGAATGGTTCAGGATGTTCGTGACTTCGTTTTCCGAGGAATCCGGCAGTATCGGCACGGATACCCTGCCGAAAGGTACCAGCGAAAACATGGCAACGGTCCAGTTCGGCATGTTCTGCGACAGGATAGCGACCTTGTCCCCGGCCCCTATGCCGTAGCGTGAGAGCCTGTGCGAGATTTCGTCGCATTTTTTCCTGAAGCTGCCGTAAGTGTAGCCCATCTCGGAGTCCAGCAGGACGGAGAGCTTGTTGTTTTCGTAGACCGTAGTGGAGTATTCATATAGTTTCGCGAGGGTATTGATGTACCTTTCGCGCATCTTCATGAATTTCTTGTATATGAAGTTCATTCCTTTTGATTGATAATTGAGTGGCGTCAGTGTGTAATGTAGTTCTCAGGGAACTTGCCTGTCAGGTGCATGCTTTCGTAGATTTCCTGTATGCGTTTCATGTCCGCTTTCGCGTCATCCGTCAGTTCTATTTTCTCGCCTCGTCCCACATGCTTTGTACCCCAGTCGAAATATCCGAGGTACACCGGTACGCCGGTCTCTTTCGCGATGGTATGGAATCCTGTCTTCCATCTCCTGACCGGTTTCCGCGTGCCTTCGGGGGCTATGGCGATATGCAGCCTGTCCACTTTGTTCATTTCATGGATTACGCTGAGCACCAGGCTTGTCGGATTCTTCCTGTCTACAGGGAGACCGCCCAGAGACCTGAGCAGCCATCCGAGAGGCCCTATGAAAAAGTCCTTTTTAATCATGACGTAGGCCTTGCCTCCTACGGAAGTATAGTAAAGGTAGGATATGGCGAAATCCCATATTGACGTGTGCGGTACACCGAGGATTATGCATTTCTTCTCAGGTACGGGATCACTGTCGGCCGTCCAGCCGAGTATCTTCAATAAAAAACCGCAAAATTTTCTCCACATATTAAAAAAATCAGATGTTTATGTCATCGAGCTCTTCTTCCGACTTCAGGTTCTGCCTGATGAAGTTCTGCCTGTCGATGGTGTTGTCGCCCATGTAGAATTCAAGTAGGTCAGCGATGGATTCTTCTTCGTTTATGCTTACGGTGTCAAGACGGATGTTCTCCCCGATGAATTCCCTGAACTCGCTGTCGGAAATTTCACCGAGACCTTTGAACCTGGTGATCTGTATCCCGCCCTTGAGGGCTTTCACTGCCGCATCCCTTTCTTCTGCATTGTAGCAGTATCTGACATCCTTCTTGTTCCTGACCCGGAAGAGGGGGGTCTGGAGTATGTACACGTGGCCGCGCCTTACCAGTTCCGGATAATATTTCAGGAAGAATGTCAGTACCAGCATCCTGATGTGCATCCCGTCGTCATCGGCATCGGTCGCGACTATGATGTTGTTGTATCTCAGATCCGCCATGTCATCCTCTACTCCGAGTGCGTTTATCAGGAGGTTGAGCTCCTCGTTTTCGGCAACTTTCTTGCGGCTGACCTTGTAGCAGTTCACCGGCTTTCCCCTGAGGCTGAAGACCGCCTGCGTATTGGCATTGCGAGCCTTGGTGATGGTACCGCTCGCAGAATCTCCTTCGGTGATGAATATGCTTGTCTTTTCGGCAAGTTCCACTTTTGCGGCCGGCAGCTTGTCGTTGTAGTGTATGCTGCAGTCGCGGAGCTTCTTGTTGTATATGTTGGCCCGCTTGCTGCGTTCCCTTGTCTTTTTCTGTATTCCGGAGATCTCTTTCCTTTCCTGTTCGGATGCGTTGATTTTCTCCTGGATGGCGGCTGCAGTGTCCTTGTGGATGTGCAGGTAGTTGTCGAGATTGGTCTTTATGAAGTCATTGACATAGCTCCTGATGGTAGGGCCCCTCTCTATGACGGTATTGCCATCCTCGTCTTTCCTGGATTCCTCCCAGAGGTAGGTGGAGCCGAGCTTGATCTTGGTCTGGGACTCGAAGCGCGGCTCCTGTATGCCGATGCTTATGGCCCCGACTATACCCTGGCGTATGTCTTCCGGCGCATAGTCCTTCTTGTAGAATTCTTTCAGGGTCTTGACCACGGCTTCGCGCAGGGCAGCGAGGTGGGTGCCTCCGTCCCGGGTATTCTGTCCGTTCACGAAAGACGCTATGTTCTCCCCATAGCTGTTGCTGTGTGTGATCACCACTTCGATGTCCTCGCCTTCGAGATGGATAGGAGGGTAGAGCGGCTCGTCGGACATATTGTCGTTCACAAGGTCCAGGAGTCCGTTCTTCGAGGTGTATGCAGTGCCGTTGAGGGTCAGCGTAAGTCCCCTTTTCAGATAGGAATAGTTCTTCAGGGAAGTCTCTACGAATTCGAGGTTGTAGCTGAAGTCCCCGAAAAGTTCGGGATCGGCGATATATCTTACCAGGGTTCCGTTCTTCTCCTTTGTCTCGTGCTTCCCGGAGGCAGTCAGGTTTCCTCTCGAGTATTCCGCGAACGAAGATTCCCCGTTCCTGAAGGATTCGATGTAGAAGTATTCCGAGAGGGCGTTTACTGCCTTGGTACCTACTCCGTTAAGTCCGACAGACTTCTTGAAGGCTTTGTTGTCGAACTTTCCTCCGGTATTCAGGTTGCTGGTGGCCTTCACTACCGAGTCGAGGGGGATTCCGCGCCCGAAGTCCCTTACTGTCACCTCCCTTCCTTCTATAGTGACGGCTATGTTCTTTCCGAAGCCGGACGAGAACTCATCGATGGAGTTGTCTATGATTTCTTTCAGCAGGACATAGATGCCGTCTCCCGGGTTCGATCCGCTTCCGAGGTTCCCGATGTACATCCCGGCCCTTTTCCTGATGTGTTCATTCCATTCCAGGGTCTTGATATTGTCGTCGGTGTATTCGGCGATGTCATTGTTTCCCGTGATGTTACTGTTGATGTTTTCAGCCATATATGGTATGTGTGTCGTCAAAGCGCATTATTCTGCAAAAATACAAAGAAAGTGCGAGAAACAAAAATCGGTGCCGGCAATGGCATAATCCGGTGATTTGGAAATTGGAAAATAATGTATAAATTTGTCCCGGCTAATGCAAATTTATCTTAACCGGATGAGACGGACAAGATTCTATAAAGGTCTCATAAGTGCTTTGATTCCAAGTAATTGCTGCTTGACGGCAATGCTTTTGCCGTATATGGTGTCCGGGGATGCCTTTCCAGGGTGTCTTCCATGGCCGTCCTTTTGTCCGCATCCTGACGAAGTTGAATTTATATATTGTTGATGAAAAGAATATTTATCATTCTGCTGCTGTCCGCGGCATCATCCATCTTCCTCCAGGCAAAGCAGGAAGAGAGGGAGGATGCGCTGAAACCGGACAAGTCCCACAGGGGGCTGGTGGATATGTCCCAGGTCTTCGTCCCGAAAGGACAGTGGCTGACGGGACTTACCGCCTCTTTTTCCACCCACAATAACGATATGTACAATATCGTAATAATCAATGATGTGGAATCGGAAGGTTATACTGTCAAGTTTTCCCCGATGCTCGGCTATGCCATACGGAACAATATGGTGGTGGGCGTGAAGTTCGGCTACTCCAGGAACCTCCTCAGCGTGGACAACGGCGGTGTCAGCATCGGCGGCGATTCCGGCATTTCCCTCAACGTCGACACATATTATACCCTCAAGCACACTTACGAGGGATCGATGTTCTGGAGACAGTACATCCCGTTCGGAAACAACAAGCGCTTCGCCCTTTTCAGTGAGGCCCAGCTGATTTTCGGAGGGTCACAGGCCAAGTATATGGCCCATGTCCCCGTCAAGGGCACATACGAGACGAGCTTTTCCACGACATTGAACTTCACCCCGGGGATTGCGGCCTTCATCACCAATGACGTCGCCCTTGAACTCAACGTCGGCGTGATGGGTGTCACCTTCCAGACCGTCAGACAGATCCACAACCAGGTGGAGACAGGGAAACGTAACGAGAGCCTCATGAATTTCAAGATCAATCTGCTCAGCATCGGTCTGGGTCTTGCCATTTATTTGTAGACACGGTTATGAGAAAATTCATCATATCTATTTTTCTGGCCCTGGCAGCCGCCGGGCAGTCGTTCGCATGGAACGGTACAGACAGTATCTTCCTGCCTGCTGCCGATTCCCTGTTTGCGGCGGAGGACTCCGCATTGGCCGGGCTGCATATCAAGGACAAGTTCCTGCCTGTCTCGAAAAGGATAGACAGGGGCATAAATGATATCACTTATGTCTATAAGAACGAGATAGCAATAGGCCTTGACGTATCCTACGGGACCTTGTCGAGCGATGACACGAACCTGATGCTGATGATAGACGGGCTCGACTTCAAGGGCAGCGTGATCACTGTGAATCCGTCTGTCGGCTATTTCTTCACTGACAATATTTGTGTCGGGACGAGGTTCGGCTATTCCAAGGTGGACGGCAATCTCGGCAACGTGTCTCTGGATCTGGGGACGGACGACCTGGACCTTTCCCTCTCGGACATATTGCTAAGGAGCCAGGTGACGACCATGGGCGTGTTCCTGAGGTCTTATGCCGGGGTGGATCCGAAAGGAGTCTTCGGCCTGTTCGCTGAACTTGAGCTTGCGTACAAGACAGGGAACTCGATGTTTTCCTACAATACTTCCTCAGGACCGAACACCACGCATACGAACAACTATCAGGCACGACTCGGCATCAGCGCGGGGGTATCGGTGTATATCATGCCGAAACTGTGCTGCAACCTGTCCTTCGGCCTTGGAGGAATATCGTACAACAAGATACGCCAGCATGATGCAGCCGGGATCTATACCGGGGGGCGTACTGCCACGAGCATGAACTGGAAACTGAACCTGCTTGACATCGGTATAGGTTTCAACGTCCATCTCTAAAATAATTCGGAAGGAACATGAGAAAATTTATCGGGAGGAATATCCTTTTTCTTGCGGTACTTGCCGTACAGGCATGTATACGTAACGACATACCTTATCCTGTAGTGGAACTTTCCATAACTTCCATTTCGGGGGAAGGATTCACCTGCAGCGCATCGGATATAAATGCTGCGGACAGGACGGCCGTCATCCATCTTGACGAGGCCACTGACATAAGGAGCGTCGTCATTTCAGAAGTCGTGTACACGGACGGCGCTACTTCGGACGTTGTCTTTCCAGGGGTATTCGACATGAGGTCGGATCTCAAGGTCAGTCTTGACCTGTACCAGACCTACGAATGGACCATCAGTGCCGAGCAGACTATCCTGAGGGAATTCACTGTCGAGGGCCAGATCGGTGCATCCGAGATAGATCCCGTGAATCACACGGCCGTGGCGAAGGTGCCCGAAGGTACGGATCTGGGCAACATCAGGATACTGGAAATGAAGCTCGGACCGGAGGATATAACTTCATACAGTCCGGAGATGGGGGAGATAACTTCCTTCGAGACCGACAGGACCGTGGAGGTGCGGTATCATGACTTCACGGAGGAATGGACCCTTTCCGTCGAGACTACGGATATCCTGGCCAGTGTGAATTCCGCAGCGGCCGGGACGAGGGTGATGTGGCTGGAGGGGAGCGCAGCTCCGGATACCGAGGTCGGGTTCAGGTACCGGACATCGGCGGCGGAGGACTGGACCGAGGTCGCCGATGCTGATCTGGTTGTCTCCGGAGGAACCATATCCGCGTATGTCGGCGGCCTGAAACCGGAGACAGTCTACGAGATTGCGGCATATTCCGGTGATTACCGGTCCGCCCCTGTAACCATTACCACAGGGGCCGAGATCCAGCTGCATAACATGACTTTCGATGACTGGTACAAAGACGGCAATGTCTGGTATCCGAACCTTAGCCAGGAATATCGGATATGGGATTCCGCCAACCCCGGTTCATCCATAGTCGGAGTGAATCCTACCACACCGGAAGAAGAAGATGTCGCTGTGGCAGGGGACGGAAAACGTGCGGCAAGGCTTCAGACCCATGTCGTGTTCAGCAAACTTGCCGCAGGAAATATCTATACCGGGAAATTCGGAGACCTGGTGGGTATTTCCGGGGCATATCTTGACTGGGGAGTCGAGTTCCAGTTGCGTCCGACGGCCTTGAGGGGGTGGTACAAATACCAGCCTGAACTTATCAGCAAGACTGATAACGCCCATTCGGATCTGCTCGGAAGGCTGGACACCTGCCAGATCCAGATATTGCTTACGGACTGGGATAAGCCGTTTACGATCAATACCAGCGAAGGGACATTCGTCGATTTCGACGCAGACTATGTCCTTGCATACGGAAAATTCGAGCCGGAAGTGACAAGCGACATGCCGGGCTACGAGGAATTTACCGTCCCTCTCGAGTACCGCGACCTGACACGGACACCGAAATATATTGTCATCACGGTATGTGCCAGCAAATACGGGGACTATTTCACCGGAGGGGAGGGAAGTGTCCTTCTTGTGGATGAGTTCGAGCTGCTGTACGACAAATTGTCCGACAGCGGACAATGATGCTAAAGCAGCATGGCCGTATATCCGGCTATAAGAGCTATGGCAAAATTCAGGAGCTTCGCTGCGGCGAAGCTCTTTTTGTCCTCGGCAAGAAGCGGCAGGGAGGAATGTCCGTCCTGGGATATGCAGCTCGCGAGAAGCACCGGCATCGGGACGATCCCGCTGGCGTACAGTGTGACGAAGATAAGGTGCGGCCCGGATTCCGGTATGAGCCCTACGGCCGCAGCGAGAAGTATCATCAGAGCCGTGTTGTCGCTTATCCAACTGTCGATGTCCAGCTGCCTGAGCCCGAGTTCCACGAGAAGCAGGATGCCGGCAGTCCAGCAGAAGATGACAGGGAGGTGCCTCTTCACAATATGGTGCCACAGATGTTCGTCCACGAAATGGTCAGAAGCGAAGACCAGAAATACGAGCACAATGACGCCGAATGCAGCGAAGAGATACTGCATCCATTTTTCGCTGAGGAAGTTGACCGCAGTCCGGGACTCTCCGGGAATCGTGGCGTGGTCATGGTCAAGTATTCCCGATACGAGGGCTGCAATGAATATTATCACTCCTGCGAACATGACCGTCCTCTTCCATGTAAGGCTTTTTGAGGAGCTTCCGCAGCCATGTGTATGGTTATGGACATGGCAGGCCTGCGGCTTGCCTATGCCTCCGTTCCTGAAATCCCTGATACCAGCCTTTTTCATGACCATGTCTGTTACATGGCCGCATACGACGGCAATGACAAAAAGAAGGATGAAAAGCGGTATGGCCTTGTCCGGGGTCATGGCGATTATCATGAAGGCTTCGTCCCCGCACGAGGCTATCATCATGGCTGCAAGTGCCCCGAAACTCAGTATGCCTCCGGTATAGAGCGACACGGAGGCAAAGCCGCCTATGCAGCCCGGTATCAGCCCGAGCAGGGCTGAAAAGACTATCTGTCCGGTATGCGACTTCCTCAGGCCCGCGAAAAACGAGCCTTTCGATTCCAGGTCCAGGGATTCTATCAGCATCATCATTACGATGACAAGCCCGGTAATAAGTACCGAATTCCGGAAGATGTCAAGCAGCAGATGCAGCATGGCCTATTCGATCCAGCCTGTGATGAACAGATTTACGATTGGCCGGGCCGGAGAGTTGGTGGTCAGGGTCGCCGTGACGAGCATTTCGCCTTCGGGCATACCGGAGGTATCCACTGTCACTTTAACCGTGCCCTCATATCCTGAACCTGTTTTTCCCGGCAGGACGGCTGATGCTCCAGGCCAGTCGATGTCAGCCTTGTAGATCATGAAATCCTCTTTTCCGGCGTTGGTGAACCTGAATTCAGCAACGGCTTTCTCGCCTTTTTTCAGTTTGCCTGCAGTGCAGGTGTTGGTGCCGAATACGGGTCTTGCTCCGGCAGCCCTCTCTTCCGGAGAGAGGCGGCTGAAATCCGCCCTGGTGAAAGCGTATACGGAGAACTGCCGTCCGGCCTCCTTGCCGTCGATTACAGGCGTGGCGTAATAGAGGTTCTTCCCCCATACCCCTTCCTGTGCGGTAACGGTAAAGCGGAGGGAAGCTACTCCTCTGGCCGGTACTGGGTTTGGACTGACGTTGAGGCTCAGCCCGGGAGTGACATTGGTGAATGTCACCATGACAGGC
This sequence comes from uncultured Bacteroidales bacterium, assembly GCA_944326325.1. Lineage (GTDB taxonomy): Bacteria > Bacteroidota > Bacteroidia > Bacteroidales > UBA932 > Cryptobacteroides. The sequence goes on along the minus strand of CALVDQ010000003.1, from coordinate 112,998 downwards.
GATCCGGACATGTTCGCGATACCGGTCTCGTCGCTGCGCGAGCCTCCCTGTTCCAGGTTCCCGCACTTGAGCTCCATGCTCTTGACCCCGACGGACAAAAGCCGCTCCGGGTACAGTTCCTCGAGGCTGAGCTGCCTGTCGTGTGCTATTCCCCTTATTCGCAGGATGACCGGCTTTCCCACCCCGGAAATGTATGCCGTCAGGCTCTTGTCGAACGGGTAAGGGCCTTCGTCATTTGTGTAGACTGTAGAAATAGTCCCGGTCTTTCCCGGCAACACCGGTTCCCTGGTCCATTTGACATCGGTACATCCGCAGGAAGTCACTACATTGTAGATTACTACCGGCTTGTCGCTGATGTTCTTCATGGTAAATGTACAGCTCAGAGGTCCGTCACTGAGCATTACGTCTCCGAAATTGTGGATTGTCTTGTCGAATTCCACAATTTCGCCGATCTTTTCCCGGGACTGGGGGGCAGGGGCCTCCGTATGGCCGGCAGTTGCGGTTCCGGCAGTTTCAAGGCTTTCCGGTGCCGCGGGGGCCTGTCTTCCGCCTGCTCCGGAGCACAGGCAGGAAGTCGCCATGAGTCCGGCCGCTATAAGTGAATATGGCAATGTCTGACGTTTCATGATTCATCTGTTTTTCAGAAACAGCAAAGATATAAAGAAGCCGAGAGCAATGCAAGTCTGCTCCCTGATACCGTGGCCGGTAATGCGGCTAACTTCGAAAAAAATTTGAATTTTCAAAATTATAGGATAAATTTGTAGCTTGTTCTCGAAAAAGAAAACACTAACAATTTAAAAGGATACAATTATGGCTTACAAAATTTCAGATGACTGCGTAGCTTGCGGCACCTGCCTTTCAGAGTGCCCGTCAGGTGCTATCAGCGAAGGCGATATCTACAAGATTGACCCGGCGCTTTGTGTTGACTGCGGGACTTGCGCTGATGCCTGCCCTATGGGAGCGATTTCTCCTGCAGAATAATCCGGTCTGTCCCGGCAGGAGCGACGGACTGTCGCAGAGCCTGGAACGGTACTGCGGTTTTATAGAACACACGCACAAGAAAAAAGCGGTGACCCGGAACTTCCGGATCGCCGCTTTTTAAATTACAGCTGGCCGCTGTTATCTCTTTGCAAGTTCTGCATCGAGGTAGAACAACCCTGATTCGCCCGCTTTCCTGATCTTGTCTACGATTCCTGCAGCGGTAGCCTCTTCTTCTACCTGCTCGCGGACATAGCCCCACAGGAAATCCTGGGTAGCCTTGTCTTTTTCGGCGGAAGCTACGTTGACGAGGCTGTCTATCAGTTCCGAAACATGGCATTCATGCTTGTAGACGTTCTCGAATACTTCAAGGTAGCTGCCCCAGCCTTCAGGGACAACGTCAATCATAGAGACCTTGGCTTCTCCGCCTCTCTTGATGATGTAGCGGGCCATATCCGTAGCGTGCTCCCTTTCTTCCTCGGCCTGTTTTGCAAGCCAGTGTGCGGCACCGGTCCATCCTTCTTTCTCCATATAGAATGACATCTGAAGGTAAAGATTCGAAGACCAGAGTTCTGCGGTGATCTGATCGTTGATGGCTTTCTGTAAATTTTCTGTAATCATAGCTTTTGTATTTTAAACTTCGTTTACAATCACGCTGCGCCTCGGCATAGCCAGAATCCATTCTGTCTCTGCGCCCGGCTTGCAGTTTATTTTTAAATCTGTTTTTCCGGTTGAAACCGGAGACTGACAGTCACAATATCAGTGCCGCGGATAGCCGGGTTGACAAAATGTCAGTAATTTTTCTCATATCCGGTCCGGCCGGATACATGTCTGGAAAAACTGTTTGAATTTTTAGTATATTTACAGGAATTTACGGAAAAGTACAATGGCAAATTCATTCAAGGATACCATCACATTGGGGGACGCTATAAGGCTGACAGGCCCTATGCAGTTCAATATCATGATAAAGCCTGCCGGATCGCTGTGCAATCTGGACTGTCATTATTGTTACTATCTCGACAAGGCGGAGATATATGGCGGGAAGGAGCCAAGGATGACATACGGGATGCTGGAACAGTGCGTCAAGGAATATATAGATGCCAATGACGTGCAGGAAGTCACTTTCAACTGGCATGGAGGAGAACCCCTCATCCTCGGTCTCGACTTCTACCGGAAAGCGGTGGAACTGCAGCAGAAATACTGCGGGGACAAGCTTATACACAATACCATCCAGACCAACGGGACTCTTGTGACGCCTGATTTCGCCTCTTTCTTCAAGGATAACGACTTCCTCGTGGGTGTCTCCATAGACGGACCTGAAGATATCCACGACAAATACAGGAAAGACAAGGGCGGTGCCCCGACATTCGGAAAAGTGATGCGAGGTATCGAAACCATGTACCGGTACGGTGTGGAATACAATACCATGACCACCGTCAACAAGGCGAGCGAAGGCCGCGGTCTGGAGGTCTATATGTTCCTCAAGCAGCTCGGGACGCGTTTCATGCAGTTCATGCCGGTGTTGGAACACGTGAAATATCCACTGGACAAGTCCGGAAAGCCCAACAAGGGCATGCGTCCCTACATAGTCGACCCGTCCACGGAAGGCGCGAAAATCTCCCCGTGGTCTGTCACGGCACGCGGATTCGGGAAATTCATGTCCGACATCTTCGACTATTGGGTACTGCATGACGTAGGCAGGTATTTCGTGAATCTTTTCGACTGCACCCTTGCCAACTGGTGCGGAGTCCAGCCTGGTACGTGCGCGTATGCCGAGACCTGCGGAGGCAACTCCATCGTCGAGCACAACGGTGACCTGTATTCGTGCGACCACTTCGTTTATCCGCAGTATAAGGTGGGCAATATCTTCGAGACGTCCCTGCGTGAACTCATGGGCTCGACCACGCAGTCCAGGTTCGGTATCGACAAGAGGAACGGCCTGCCTACGAAATGCCGCAGGTGCAAATATTTCTTCGCCTGCCACGGGGAATGCCCTAAACACCGGTTCAACAGGACAGAGTCAGGGGAGACGGGGCTGAGTGCATTGTGCGAAGGGTATATGATGTTCTATTCTCATGTGGATCCGTATATGGCGAAGATGAAGGAATTGCTGGAGGAAAAGAAGGCCCCGGCAAATGTCATGATGTGGGCTGCGGCGAGACGTTATAACGGGTGAGATGCAATGTCCGTCTGACATACCGTCTCCGCGGAACATCATTGGCGGCAGGAGAGTTCGAGCCAGCGCGTTTCCTTCTCATCGGTGAGGGTGATGATTTCCCCTATTCTCTCCGAGGCCTGCTGCAGTTTGTCGTAGGGGAGGGTCCCGCTGCTGATGGACTCTTCCAGAGCGGCCTTTTCCGCTGCGAGGCTTTCGAGATCCTTTTCCAGCTGTTCCAGTTCCCTCTGCTCCTTGTAGCTTGGCTTGTTTTTCCTTGCAGGAAGCGTCCCGGAATCCTGGCCCTGACGGAGGTTCCCTTTTCCTGCGGAGGCCGGATTCTTCTTTTCCGAGGACTTTTCCGCCTTGGCGAGTGCTTTCTGTCCTGCCTCGTAATCCTTGATATAGGCCCGGTATTCGCTGTAGCTGCCGGTGAAATCCTTTATGACACCGTCTCCGCAGAACACGAAAAGATGGTCCACGAGCCTGTCGAGGAAATGCCTGTCGTGTGAGACGATTATCAGTGTCCCGGAAAATTCCTTCAGGTATTCTTCCAGGATGTTGAGGGTCACGATGTCGAGGTCGTTGGTGGGCTCGTCGAGGATCAGCAGGTTCGGCTTCCGCATGAGGATGGTCAGAAGGTAGAGCCTCCGTCTTTCACCTCCGCTGAGCCGTCCTACCTTGCTGTCCAGCATATCGTGCGGAAAGAGGAAACGTCCGAGCAGGTATGTGTCGTTTACCACATCCAGTACCGTATCTTCGGGATTGAAGGACATCCCGCTTTGCCGGTAGTACCCGATTTTCAGGGATTCTCCGCGCTCTATCACACCGGTCAGAAGCCCCCTTGTATCCTCTTTTCCCCTTTCAGCATATTCTTCGGCGTCGGTACATACCATATCCGGGGTATAGTTCCCTGTGATCAGGTTGATGAAGGTGCTTTTCCCCGCTCCGTTCCTTCCTACTATGCCGACCTTCTCGTATCTCTGGAAATTATATGTGAAATGACTGAGGTAGTACTTGTCCCCGTAGCGGAAGGATACGTCCTTGCAGTTTATTATCTTCGTGCCTAGCCTGGAAGTTCCGGCAACGTCAGCGAAGGATACCGTTTTGTCCGTACGCACCTGGGATGCCCTTTCTGCAAGTTCGTGGAATGCGTCGATCCTGTATTTCGCCTTTCCTGTCCTGGCCTGGGGAGTGCTGCGCATCCATTCGAGTTCCCGGCGCAGGATGTTCCTTACCTTGTCTGTCTCGGCATTATAGTTCGCTATTCTTTCTTCGCGTTTCTCGAGGTAGTTCAGGTAGTTCCCTTTGTAGACATATATGGCACCGCGGTCCATCTCCATCACCGTATTGCAGACATTGTCAAGGAAATACCTGTCATGAGTCACCATCAGCAAGGTACATCTCGCCCTTGTCAGCCAGCCTTCGAGGAATTCTATGGCGTCGATATCGAGATGGTTGGTCGGCTCGTCCATTATCAGGAAGTCGGCTTCTGAAGCCAGCATCTCACTGATGGCCACTCTCTTGACTTCGCCTCCGGAAAGCTCCTTCATCTTTTTCGAAAAATCCGGCAGCTTGAATCCTGTCAGGAACTGCTTTATCCTTAGTTCGTATTGCCACAGGCTTTCCTGGTCCATGGACGATGTCAGGGCTGCGCTGTGTGACATTATCTGGGATAAGATGCCGCTTTCCGGATCGAAATCATATTCCTGCTCCAGAAAGGCTATCCTGATATCCTTCAGGAAGGTTATCCTGCCTCCGGAGTCAGAGCTGTCCTTTCCGGCCAGGATCCTCAGGAGCGAGGTCTTTCCCGTCCCGTTGGGCGCTATGAGGGCAATCTTGTCTCCTTCGTTTATGTTGAACCCTATATGCTCGAAAAGCACCTTGGGCCCGTATGACTTGGAAATATTTTCAATCTGAAGATAGCTGGGCATAAGTATGATTTTGATTGTCGGGAAAAAACTTCCACACCGCCGTTGTGCGGACCGTTATCTGAAGAACTTGTCTACATCCTTGACGACTTCAGGCAAGGCGAATACGGCCACCCTGTCGTATGCTTCTATTTCCGAGTCGCCTACGGCGATAAAGGATTCGTTACCCCTTATTACGCCCCCGATGATGGCGTTCTGCGGGAAACTCAGGTCCTTGAGCTTGCCTTTGGTGATCCAGCTGTCCGGAGCCACGACGAATTCCAATATTTCGGCATTGGTTCCGCTCATGTATTTTACGAAGTGGACCTTGTCGCTCAGGGTGAACTTGAATATCCTGCCTGCGGTTATAAGCTTCTTGTTGATGACAGCGTCGACCCCCATCCCTTCGGCCAGCTTGATGTATTCGAGGTTCTCGACCTCCGCGATGGTCCTTCCGACCCCGAGCTTCTTGGCTGCGGCGCAGGTAAGGATGTTGGTCTCGGTGCTGCTGGTCACGGCTACGAACGCGTCATATTCCTTGATGGATTCCTCGGCAAGGGTATCTGAGTTACGTCCGTCTCCGTTGACTACCATTACGTTGTCCGGCAGGATCTCCGAAAGCTCGATGCAGCGTTCTTTCTTCATTTCTATGATCTTGATGCTGTCGATCTGCTTGCTGAGCTGCTTGGCCACCATTTCTCCGATAGGGCCGCCTCCAAGTATCATCAGCTTGTTCACCTCGATGTTGCTCTTCCCGATGAATTTCATCAGCTCCGGCATTCCTTCCCTCTTGGCGATGATGAAGACGAGGTCGTGGTACTTGAACTTGGTGTCCATCTTGGGAATTATGGTCTCGTTGTTCCTGGAAATGGCCACAACCCTGAATGTCAATGTCTCGGACGGTAGTGCTGCGGCGAATTCCGCGACCTTCATGTCTATGATGGGGGAGTCCTCCTCCAGTTTGAATACAGCCATCTGCAGCTTTCCCCTTGCGAAGTCGATGGATTCGGCCGAGGCTGTCCTTTTCAGAAGTTCTATTATCTCGTTCGCCGCTATCTTCTCGGGGTAGAACATCAGGTCGATGCCCATCTGCGTGAACAGCAGCTTGTTTTCGTAAGAGAGATATTCCTCGTTGTCAACCCTGGAAGTGACCTTCCTTGCTCCCATCTGCTTTGCAAGGATTGCGCTTACGATGTTTACTTCCTGGGAGTCGTTCGGACTTACCGCTATGAAAAGATCTGCATCCTCGACCCCTGCTTCCTTGAGGACGGCTATCGAGGACGGGTTCCCTTCAACCGTAATTATGTCGGTATATTCCGCAAGAGTCATCAGACGTTCCTTCTTCTCGTCTATGACAGTGATGCTGTTCGAGTTGTTGCTCAGCATTTTGGCGAGGTGCGTCCCGACATCGCCAGCCCCTGCTATAATTATCTTCATTTCCCTTGTCTTACGTAGAAACTGTTAAAAATCTTTCCAAAAATAGGAAAAAGTCATCTGTCCGGGTTCATTTTCCTGAAAATCCTTCTTCTGCAGAAGACGGCGGCCGGAATGATCCAGCGGGAGGACATACCGGTGACTCGGCCGTCGGAGCCGTGTTCTTTCAGGTATTGGCGTATGTCCGATACCGTGACCTTGCCCCGGAGCTTCCTGAAATCCCGGTGGGCGGTGAAGACGGACCTGAGGTATGCCCACCTGAATGTCAGCAGATAGACCGCGGCAGACATCCCGTCCATGAACATCCTTGCATGGATGGTCCGGACGGCTTTCCTCGCCCCCTTTGCGGCGGCTTCGGATGCCTTCTCCCCGTCCTGCATCATTTTCAGGGCAATTGTCTTGCCGAGGTTCTTCCTGAGCATGAGAAGATTGTTGCGGTAGTTGAGGTAGAGTTTCTTCGGTGAATCGTTCGGCAGGCTTCCTCCTCCTATGTGATAGACCACGGATCCTGGCACGACCGTCACTCTGTACCCCAGCAGCTGGGCCCTCCAGCACAAGTCTATCTCCTCCATGTGTGCGAAGAACTTCTCGTCAAGGCCTCCGAGCTTCCGGTACAGCTCCGAACGTATCATCAGGCAGGCCCCGCTTACCCAGAACACGTCTTCCGGAGTATCGTACTGCCCCTTGTCCTCCTCTACCATCTTCATCACTCGTCCCCTGCAGTAGGGATAGCCGTACCTGTCGATATAGCCTCCAGCGGCCCCGGCATATTCGAACATTTTCCTGTCAGAGCAGGAATGCAGCTTTGGCGCGCATATCCCGCATTCCGGGTGGGAATCCATCCAGTCCGTCAGAGGCCCGAGCCAGCCGTCCTCCACTTCGATGTCGGAGTTCAGCAGAATGAAATATTCGGCCCTGAGTTCCATTAAGGCTCTGTTGTATCCTCCTGTAAATCCGTGGTTCTTGCTGAATATCATGGTCCTGACCTGCGGAAACCTGTCTTTGAGAAGCTCGACGGAGCCGTCGGACGAGGCATTGTCGGCCACTATCACTTCGGCATCGGGCCCGGTAGTCCCAAGCAGTCCCGGAAGGAATCTTTCCAGATATTTCCTACCGTTCCAGTTGAGTATGACGATGGCAGTTTTCATATAGTGTCTGAATGGTCAGCAAAGGTAGGAATAATTCGACATAAAATCGAGCCTGTACATAAAAAAGACGGCACGGACGGACCGCCGCATCCCAACAAATGGGGATTGACCCTGTAGCTGCGGGACTCTACCTTTGCGGGCTGGAAAACGTGGTCGGAGGAGACTCCGAAGACGTCAGGTACAGAATAACCATGACAGAGATGACAACTATACCCAGGAAAACAATACTTGTAACCGCGATTGTCCTGCTGTCGGTCGCGGCCATCGCACTTGCCTGGTGCCGCTGGGCGGGCAGGACGAGGATTGCAATAGTCAACTACAATGTGATCACACAGATGCAGATGTCCCGCGCAAATGACAATCCTTCCATAGTCATAACGAACATCGCTCCTGAAGAACTGCGCAGGCTCCGCCGCTGCGATATGGTCCTGATCAACGGCATGGGACTGAAACTTACGGAGGCCCGGCGCGCCGGCCTGCTTGGAATATCGGAGTCCGTGCCCGTACTCACGGTCATGGCTACCAATCCTGCCAACGAAATCGTCTCCCTGGACAGCACTCTTGCCGGACCGGTGTATGCCTACCTCGGAAACGGGGGCGAGAAGAATTACAGGAACCTGTTTCTGTATATCCGGCGTCATATAGACGGCAAGCTTCTGCGTGCACCGGAACCTGACCCGGCTTCGGAGATTGCCGAAGGCCTGCTTTATACGCCTGGGGAAGACCGGGAATTTTTCTCTGTCAGGGAGTACAGACAGTACCTGGAATCTGCCGGGAAACCTTCCGGCGATGCGGGACGCATCGTCCTTACAGGCAGGATGGGTTCTCCTGCTCCTTTGGCCGAGGCCTTGGAAGCCAAAGGATACGAGGTGTACTGTGTCCGGGATTTCAGGAAACTTGCCGAAGGCGGGCATATAGACAGCATCGCTCCTTCCGCAGTCATCAATATGGCCCACGGCAGGCTCGGAGACTATGCCGTGGATTATTTTCAGAGGACCGGAATACCGTATTTTGCGCCTCTGAACGTCAATGTGCTCAGGAAGGAGTGGGAACAGGACAGGAAGGGCATGACCGGAGGCTTCATGTCGCAGAGCGTTGTGATGCCTGAAATAGACGGGGCGGTGAGACCCTATGCCGTGTTCGCCCATGCACAGGGCAGGGACGGTCTGCGCAGGGTGGAAGCCATGCCTGACCGACTGCAGGAATTTGCGGAAGCCGTCGACCGGCATATCGGACTGTCCGTAAAGCCGGAAAAGGACAAGAAGATCGCTATATTCTATTATAAGGGGCCGGGACAGAACGCTCTTTCTGCCGGAGGGATGGAGGTTGTACCTTCTCTTTTCAATCTGCTGGAAAGACTGCGTTCAGAGGGCTATGATGTGGAAGGACTGCCGTCCACTCCGCAGGAACTCGGAAGGATTCTGCAGGAACGGGCTCCGGTCTTCGGGAGCTATGCGGAAGGCGCCATTGCCCGGTACATGAACAGCGGATGGCCTGTCTTTGTGGACGGTGAAGACTACGCCGCATGGACTTCGGAGGCCCTGATGCCGGAAAAATATGCCGAGACAGAGGCTCTGGACGGGAAATTCCCCGGTCCATACCTCGCGACAGAGGACGGGAGGCTCGCGCTGCCAGCCGTGCGGTTCGGGAACATCGCCCTGCTGCCACAGCCTGCCGCCGGATATGGCGGCAACGCATTCAGGACTGTCCACGGTACGGAGATGGCTCCTCCCCACGCCTACGTGGCGGCTTATCTCTGGGCCAGATACGGATTCGGGGCAGATGCCCTGATACATTTCGGCACGCACGGAAGTCTTGAATTCACCCCCGGGAAACAGGTGGCCCTCGCCTCCACTGACTGGCCGGACAGGCTTGCAGGCCCTCTTCCGCACATATACGTCTACTCTGTTGCGAATGTCGGCGAGGCAATGATTGCAAAAAGGCGTACATACGCGACGCTCGTCTCCTACCTTACGCCGCCATTCATGGAAAGCGGAATGAAATCCGCCTACCGGGGACTGCATTCGGAACTGGAAAAATACTCTGCCGCAATGTTGGACGGGGACGAAAATGCTGTCCTGGCTGCGGCGGAGAAGATAACCGCAGAAGTCCTGGAACTCGGGATACATAGGGACCTCGGACTCGACAGCCTGGCTTCGGCCGTCTATTCTCCGGAAGATGTGGAACGTATTGCCCATTTTACAGATGAACTTGCTACAGAAAAGGTTACGGGACAGCTGTATGTGCTTGGAGAGCCTTATGACGCGGATATGATGGAAAGCACTGTCCGGGCCGTAGCCTCGGCAAGGCCTGGAGACGACGCCTTTGCCGCAGACGTGCGCAGGATGCTGGAGGAAAGTCCGCATAAGGAACTTGACGCCATCGTGGAGGCTCTTGACGGCGGTTATGTGTGTCCGTCCCCTGGCGGGGATCCGGTAGCCGGCCCGAACGTGCTCCCTACAGGACGGAACATCTTCGCCATCAATGCCGAGGCTACCCCTTCCCAGTCTGCATGGGAGAAGGGCGTACGGCTTGCGGAAAGCACGATCTCGATGTACAGGAAGGCACATGGCGACAGTATACCGAGGAAGGTAAGCTATACGTTCTGGAGCGGGGAGTTTGTCGAGACTGAAGGTGCTACCGTCGCGCAGGTTCTGTATATGCTTGGCGTGGAGCCGGTCAGGGATGTCTTCGGCAGGGTGGCGGACATAAGGCTCATACCGTCGGAGAAGCTGGGCCGTCCGAGGATAGATGTCGTGGTGCAGACCAGCGGACAGTTCCGTGACATCGCCGCCTCGAGACTTGCCCTTATACAGCGTGCAGTAGCGATGGCAGCCGCTTCAAGGGACGATGTCTACGAAAACCATGTATCGGAGGGGATAGTAGAGTCGGAAAGGATACTTGTCGGGAAGGGCGTCGCTCCGGACCAGGCCCGCAGGATGGCATCCTTCAGGGTGTTCGGCGGGGTTGACGGGAACTACGGCACGGGCATCACAGCCATGGTAGAGTCAGGGGACGGCTGGGAAGACGAAAGCCGGATTGCCAGGACCTATATGGAGAACATGGGGGCATACTACGGTGACGACGAACTGTGGCAGACCTATGCCGAACATGCTTTCGAGGCCGCCCTTGCAAATACCGATGCAGTCGTGCAGCCCCGTCAGAGCAATACCTGGGGCGCATTGAGTCTCGACCACGTGTATGAATTCATGGGAGGCCTGAGCCTTTCGGTCAGGAACGTTACAGGCAAGGATCCGGATGCCTACCTGAGCGACTACCGCAACAGGAACAGAGTCAGGATGCAGGAACTCCGTGAGGCGGTCGGAGTGGAGAGCCGAACCACGATTTTCAATCCGGACTATATAAGGGAGAAGATGAAGGGAGGGCCTGGCGCCGCCAACACTTTTGCCGAGACGGTCAGGAATATTTACGGATGGAATGTGATGAAGCCTGCAAGCATGGACGAAACATTGTGGGAGAGGACATACGAGGTGTATGTGAAGGATAGCTACGGGCTCGGGGTCAGGGACTATTTCCGGAAAGTAAATCCCGCCGCCCTGGAAGAGATGACAGCCGTGATGCTGGAATCAGTCAGGAAGGGCCTGTGGTCTCCGGATGAGGCTACCGTAAGGGATATAGCCTCGCTTCATACTGGCCTTGTCAGGGAGTTTTCCCCGTCCTGTTCCGGTCTTGTATGCGACAACATCCCTCTCCAGAATTTCATAGCCTCGCATACGGATGCCGGCGAAGCTGCCGGATACAGGCAGGAAATATCGAGGATCCGGGAGGTGTCGGAGCAGGACATTTCTTCGGGGGTTGTGATGAAGAAGGAGAAGATCTCCAGGGAGGCCGGTACTCCCGAAAGGGCTCTCAGCCGTGGCATAAGCGGGGCTGCAGTGGCATTGCTGGCTCTGGCCGGTGCTGCGGTCCTTATTGTGTATGTGAGACACAGGCGAAGGAACTGGGACTGATGGAAGCGCTTGTCATATTGATAACCACCTTGGTGTGCCTGGATTTTATTGTGAAGCTGACTTTTCTCAAGCCGGTGTATGCGGCAGGTATGGCTGTTCTGTGCGCCCTTTTTGTCGGACTGATGTGTAATACCGCCGCATCCCAGTCATCCACGGCCTTGCACGAGTTCCTTTCCGACCCGGCTTCGATGCTGGATATGGCAGTGTTCCTGAGTGTGGATGTGATAGCCGGAATCACGTTCTGCTGGCTTTCAGTCAGGAAGGCCGACGGAGAACCGATGGGGTTCGGGTCAAGGCTCCTTCTGGAGACAGTGCGTTTTTTTCCTGGAATTACGGTTTTTTTAATATTGTTCTATATGCTTGTGAATGTGATATTTGCCTTTCCGGGGGTGTCGTTTTCCCTGCTTTCCTGGATTTTTGCTGCCGTAGTCCTGGTTTCTGTCCTCCTTCTTTCATATATCGTGCGGGCCGCGATGCCTGAGGCCAGGGGCAGGCTGGACCTTATGTTCATGGCCTATGTCCTTACAGGCATGGCGGGTGTACTCGTAACAGTTTGAATTTAATACCAGACAGCGATGAATTATATCTCAGACATTCTTTTCTGGATTTCCAACGGCCTTCTCGTGCCGGTGGTTGTCCTTCTTATCCTTTTGTTTATCAGGGCTCTTGTCTTGCTTGTCGGCTTTTTCGGACAATATGTCACCGCCCACAGGACTTCTGCCGTCCTGACACGCGAACTTGATTCCCTGTCTCCGGACAATGTAGGCGGACTGGCCGGAAGACTTCCGGAAAAGGCCGATACGCTTGTGGTAAAGTATATCCGCAGGCTGCTCGAGGCGCGTGGCAATCCGGCCCTGGCGCACCGTATGCTCTCGGATTTCGAGGTGGATGCCGACAAGGATCTGTCCGTGTCCAGGACACTTTCAAAACTCGGCCCGATGCTCGGCCTGATGGGGACTCTGATCCCCATGGGGCCTGCCCTTGTCGGATTGTCTACCGGCGACATATCTTCGATGGCCTACAATATGCAGGTCGCTTTCGCCACGACAGTGGTCGGCCTGTTCTCCAGCGCCGTGGGCTTCATCACCCAGCAGGCAAAACAGAGGTGGTACCACCGTGATCTTTCGGCTCTCGAACAGGTGGCGGAACTTATCGGGAGCTGTAATCTGGAAAAATAGGCATCGGTATGGCAGGACGCAGAAGTTTTCTGAAGAACGATGAGGACAACGACCCGATGAGCGTCGTCGGCAACCTTTTCGATGTCGCGATGGTCTTTGCCGTCGCCCTGATGGTCGCACTTGTGACACGTTACAGCATGACCGAGATTTTCAGCCAGGAAGACTTTACCATCGTGAAGAATCCCGGGAAGGAAAACATGGAGATCATCACCAAGGAAGGCGAGTCTGTCAACAGATATACCCCGTCCGAGAACCAGGATGCGCGTGAAGGTTCGCGCGGACGCAGGGTAGGAATCGCCTATGAACTTGAGAATGGCGAGATTATCTATATCCCCGAGACCGATACTCCATAGCGGGCCGGCAGCGATACTGCAGCCATTGGTTTCTTTTTTTGAGATACGGGAACGGAAATCGTCTTATATTTGCGGAAATTTCCGGGAATATGGAGTTTATAAATATTATCGACTACATAGGGACTTTCGCTTTCGCCATAAGCGGAATCCGTCTGGCGGCGGCGAAGAATTTCGACTGGTTCGGGGCTTACGTCGTAGGGTTTGTGACTGCAGTCGGGGGAGGGACGCTGAGGGATGTCATGCTGGACCTGACCCCGTTCTGGATGGAGCAGCCGTCGTATATCGTGATTACAGGCCTTGCGCTTGTCTTTGTGCTGATCTTCAGGAAATACGTCGTGCGTCTGGACAACACTTTCTTCATATTCGATGCCGTGGGTATAGCCCTTTTCACGGTAGTAGGTGTCGAGAAAAGCATTGTCGCAGGCTTCCCTATGTGGGTGAATGTCATCATGGGGACGATAACCGGAGCTGCAGGAGGCATGTTCCGCGATATCTTCATCAATGAAGTCCCGCTGATATTCAGGAAAGAGATCTATGCCATGGCCTGCCTTGCCGGAGGTATCGTATATTATCTCTGCCTTTGGGCCGGCCTGCATACCATAGCCACCCAGGTCGTATCCGCCGCCTCAGTCATCCTCATCCGTGTCCTTTCGGTACATTTCCGGATAAGCCTTCCTTCCCTGAAGAGCATCGATCCCGCCGACCGGTCCGGTACTCCGGATTAACTCCGCCGGCACGCAGGAACGGGCAAATGCATGGTGCGGACAGCCTGTCTGCCCGTCATGGTCATGACGCGTCGAGTGTGCCGCCTATTATGTCCTGCAGCTCGTTGGTGATTTCCTGCTGCCGCTGTTTGTTGTACTGGATCCTGATTTCCTCCAGCAGTTCGTTGCCGTTGTCGGTGGCAAGCTGCATCGCCATCATCCTCGCGGCGTGTTCCGCTGCGTTTGCATCCAGAAGTACCGCATATATCTTCAGATAGAGCACTTTCGGCAGCAAGGTCTCCAGAACGCCGGACGGGTCCGGTTCCACGATGAAGTCGTACTTTCCCTGACGTTCCCCGTCATTTCCCTCATCCTGGACGACGGCCTGATCCAGAGATACCGGCAGATAGGTCTCGTGTACCGGGATCTGCGTCGCTGCCGACTTGCAGTGGGTATACACGAGTTCTATCCTGTCCACTTCCCTCCCGGTGAACATATCCATCAGTCTGGCGGCGAGTGCGGATGCCTCTCCGTAGGAGGGCTTGTCTGCGAGACGGTTATAGTCCCCCTCCGGAGTGAACCCCATTTTACTGACGGCATCGGCCATCTTTTTCCCGATAGGGAAGACTATGATATCCTTTTCGGAAAGCCCTTTTTCCTTGTATCTTCCGACAGCTTCGGAAAAATGTCTCACTGCGTTGGAGTTGAACGCCCCGCACAGGGAGGTGTTGGAAGCGAATGCCACGATGGCCGCTTTCTTCAGAGGCCTTTCCGCCATATAGATTCCCCCGGCTTCGGCGGATCCGTCCGTGAGAAGGTCCGCAAGGATACGGTGCATCTGCCTTTCGTACGGCAGGAGGTTACCTATGGCTCCCTGGGCTTTACGCAGCTTCGAGGTCGCAACCATCTTCATGGCTGAAGTAATCTTCAGCGTACCGTTTACCGAATTTATCCTGTCTTTTATTTCTTTCAGTGAAGCCATTGCATATCCTTTCTAATCGTCACATCCTCATTTCCTGAACTGCTGGACAGTCGCAGCCGCCTCTTTCTCGATTATAGCCTCGATGTTGCGGTCAATCTGCCCGGCGGAGAGCGGTGCAAGTACATCAGCCTCGTGAGAAGCGTGCATCCTGTCAAGGAAAGAAGCCTGGAAATCCATTACCTTCTCGAGCGGGATGTCTTTCATCAGACCGTGTGTGCCGCAATATAGTATCGCCACCTGGTCCCCGACCGGCATAGGGGAGTACTGCGGCTGTATGAGAAGCCGGTTGTTCTTCCTTCCCTTGTCGATGGCCATTGCCGTCACAGGGTCCATGTCGCTGCTGAACTTGGAGAACGACTCCAGTTCCCTGTACTGCGCCTGGTCGATCTTCAGCGTCCCGGCAACCTTCTTCATGCTCTTGATCTGGGCGCTTCCACCGACACGTGAAACGGATATTCCCACATTGATGGCCGGTCTGAACCCCTGGTTGAACAGGTCTGTCTCGAGGAATATCTGTCCGTCGGTAATGGAGATTACGTTAGTCGGAATATATGCCGAGACGTCCCCGTCCTGGGTCTCGATGATAGGCAGGGCAGTCAGCGACCCGCCGCATTTCACCTTGCCCTTCATGCTGGCCGGCAGGTCGTTCATCTGCTCGGCGACTTCCTGCTGGCCGATTATCTTTGCAGCCCTTTCCAGAAGTCTGGAGTGCAGGTAGAATATGTCTCCCGGATACGCCTCTCTTCCTGAAGGACGGCGCAGTATCAGGGAAACTTCCCTGTAAGCCACGGCCTGTTTGGAGAGGTCGTCGTAAACTACCAGGGCATGGCGTCCGGTATCCCTGAAATACTCTCCGATGGCGGCTCCTGCGAATGCTGCGAAATACTGCAGGGCAGCAGGGTCTGCAGCTGTGGCGGCCACTACGACGGTATAGTCCATGGCCCCTTTTTCACGCAGGGTGTTCACGATATTGGCTACCGTGGAGCCCTTCTGTCCGATGGCCACATAGATGCAGTAGACAGGCTTGCCGGCGAGGTAGTTGCTGCGCTGGTTGATGATAGTGTCAATCGCTATGGCTGTCTTTCCTGTCTGCCTGTCACCGATGATGAGTTCACGCTGCCCCCTTCCGATCGGGATCATGGCATCTATGGCCTTCAGTCCGGTCTGGAGCGGCTCTGTCACGGGCTGTCTGAAAATTACACCGGGAGCCTTCCTTTCCAGAGGCATCTCAGTCAGTTCTCCGCTGATCTTCCCTCTGCCGTCGAGAGGCACGCCAAGCGGGTCCACCACGCGTCCCAGCATACCGTCACCTACATTGATGGAGGCGATGTGTCCGGTGCGGTGGACTATCATGCCTTCCTTTATCTGGTCGGTAGGTCCGAGCAGGACCGCTCCCACATTGTCTTCCTCCAGATTCATGACCACGGCCCTGATACCGTTTTCGAATTCAAGGAGTTCGTTGGCTTCCGCTTTCTCTATCCCGTAGATGCGGACAACTCCGTCGCTTACCTGAAGCACTTCCCCGACCTCTTCAAATCTGAGTTCTGTATCTATTTCCTTCAGCTGTCGCAGCAGTACGTCTGAAATTTCGCTTGGCTTTATATTCTGAGACATAAAATACTTGTTTATACTATTCTCCTGTTCTTCTCGATGAACTGTCTTCTGACAGACTGGAGCTGTGAGGCCGTACTTGCGTCGAGTCTCAGTCCGTCTATCTCGAAGATGAATCCTCCGATTATCCCAGGATCTATCCTGTGTTCAAACAATACGGAATCGCCCTTGCGCTCCTTCACTATCTCTGAAATGCGTGTTTCGAGATCCGGAGCTGGCGTGGCTGTTATCAGCCGGCTTTCCTTGATGTTATGGGTCTCCCTGTACTGGCTGACGAAAGAAAGGAGCATGAACCTTAGCAGTTTCATCCGCCGCTTCTTCATCACCAGACGGATGAAGCGCTGCAGTTCGTCCGCCATCTCTTCGCCGTCCAGGGCCGAAACCAGCAGGGAGAATTTCTGTCCGTCGGTCACGGTCATGGGATTGTCGATCAGGCTCCTGAGCTGCGGCAAGGCCTTCAGGCTGGCGTTAAGGGCCAGTACCTGTCTGTAGACCTTTTCCTCGTTACCGGTCTCCACGACGTATTTCAGCAACGCCGTGGCATACCTTGATGAAATCATCCCTGTGTTCATTGCCATTTCCAACTATTCAGTTCTTTACGGTGGAAGTGTCGATCTTCAGGGACTCGTCCACCATTTTTTCGATAAGTTCCTTCTGCTCCTTGTCTTCCGACAGGGTCTTCCTTATCACTTTCTCCGCCACATTGACGGACAGCAGGGCCACCTGGCTCCTGATCTGGCTCAGGGCGCTTTCCTTTTCGGCCTCTATCTGGGTCCTGGCTTCGGCGAGTATCTTGGATGCCTCGTCCCTTGCCTGTTCCTGGGCCTGTCTGATGATATTGTTCCTGGCTTCCGCAGCCTCTTTCAGTATCCTGTTCTGTTCCTCGCGCGCCTCACCGATGATCCGGGCCTGCTCTTTCATCATGCCGGCCATCTTCTCGTCGGCTTTCCTGGCAAGCTGGAGTGACTCGTCGATATACTTCCTGCGCTTGTCAACCATCGAGGTAATCACAGGAAACCCCCACTTCGCGAGGACTGCGAGCACAACGATGAAAATGACGAGCATCCAGAAAAGGAGGCCGCTGTCAGGCATTAACAATGACATCTCTACCTCCTTTCATCCTATACGGCTGCAATGAAGCAGACAATCACGGCGAACATCGCGACACCCTCGACAAGGGCCGCTATTATAAGCATATTCGTCCTGAGGTTCCCCGCCATTTCCGGTTGGCGTGCCATGGATTCCATTGCTGAAGCCCCGATCTTGCCTATGCCGAGACCGGCGCCTATCGCCACGAGACCGGCGCCTATCGCTGCACCGATTTTTCCGAGAGAGGCAGCTCCGGCTGCCTGAAGCAATAAAGTTGAAAGTAACATAATTTTTGATTTTAGATGATTACAATATAATTCCTGTTTCTCTATTTTCGTCGTCTGCATCATGCTGACCGGTATCCTTCGGTTCAGTCTTGACGTGTGCAAGGCCGATGAATACCGCTGAAAGCATGGTGAACACATAGGCCTGGATGAACGCCACGAGGAGTTCGAGGAAATCCATGAATATCCCGAAAAGGACGGCCACAAAACTCATTGTCCCGTTTACAGCGGGTCCCATCTTGACCGTCAGGAAGATTATGGATACAAAGCTCAAGATGACTGCGTGTCCTGCCATGATATTGGCGAACAGCCTTATCATCAGTGCAAACGGCTTTGTGAATATCCCCAGGAGCTCGGTGAGCGGTATCAGCGGTACAGGAGCTTTCAGCCACCACGGCACATCGGGCCAGAATATATCTTTCCAATAGTGCCTGTTCGCGAATATGTTGACTATTAGAAAGGTGAGCAGTGCCAATGTCAATGTTACCGCTATGTTTCCGGTGGTGTTCGCCCCGCCCGGGAATACCGGGACTATGCCCATCAGGTTGTTCACCAGTATGAAGAAAAAGGCCGTGAGCAGGTACGGGGCATATTTTGCGCTGTGCTCTTCAGGGATGGAACCCTTTATGACATCATCGTTTATGAACGTGACCACAGGCTCTATCACCGCAGCCACCCCAGTCGGGGCTTCCTTCAGTACGTCGTGCTTCCTGTACCAGCGGGAACATCCGAGGATGAGAAGTACGACAATGATGCTGTTTATCATCAGCCCGGCGACATTCTTGGTGATTGAAATGTCGAGAGGGCGTACCTCGTTCCCGGCTGCATCCTTCTCTACTATCTTCCCGTCATATTTCCCTCCTTCGGCGACATACAGCCCGTCGACCGGACCTTCCTCGAGCCTCGAGGACAGGAAACAGTGCCATCCGGTGCTGCTTTTCACTATCACAGGCAGGGGTATGGTGATTTCCTTGTCCCCTATCTTTGTGACGTGCCATCCGTAAGAGTCGCCTATATGCCCGAAAAGCATTGATTTGATGTCGATGTCCTTCCCTCCGTCCCCGGATCCGTCCGCGAATGCCGGAGCCCACAGCATCAGGAGGGTCAGTACCGGTATTATGTATCTTACGGTTCTTTTCATTCCCAGATTCTCCTAAATTTCCACGCAGGCGGATACGGAATCGTCCACGACTTCAACGAATCCCGAACGGATATGCACCGTCTTCCTCTCTCCGCCTTCGACATATTCGATATCTCCTTCCGAAAGTTCGGAAATGAGCGGGGCATGGCCTTCGAGAACCGTGAATTCACCGGACCTGCCCGGGAGTTTCACCAGACTGACCATGTGTCCTGCCAGCTGCGATTCCGGGGACGATATGCTGAGATATATTCCACCTTTGTGTATCATACTCATGTCTCCTCAGGCTGTCAGCTTTTTCTTGCAGCGGCAAGAAGTGCCTCGCCTTTCTTTATGGCTTCTTCTATTGTGCCGACATTCAGGAATGCCTGCTCGGGCAGGTAGTCGACTTCTCCGTCGAGTATCATGTTGAAGCCCTTGACCGTATCTTCGATGGAAACCATCACTCCCGGGACTCCGGTGAACTGCTCGGCCACGGCGAACGGCTGAGACAGGAATCTTTGCACCCTGCGTGCCCTGTTGACCGTCAGCTTGTCCTCGTCCGAGAGTTCGTCCATACCCAGGATGGAAATGATGTCCTGGAGTTCCTTGTTCCTCTGCAGGATCTGTTTCACTCTCTGGGCCGTGTCGTAATGCTCCTTGCCGACTATGTTCGGATCGAGGATTCGGGAAGTGGATTCCAGCGGGTCTACGGCCGGATATATGCCCAGCTCGGTAATCTTCCTGCTGAGAACCGTCGTGGCGTCGAGGTGGGTGAAGGTCGTTGCCGGAGCGGGGTCAGTAAGGTCGTCGGCGGGGACGTATACGGCCTGCACCGAGGTGATGGAACCGTTCTTTGTCGACGTGATCCTCTCCTGCATCTTGCCCATTTCCGTCGCCAGGGTAGGCTGGTAGCCCACGGCCGAAGGCATCCTTCCCAGAAGGGCCGACACTTCGGACCCGGCCTGGGTGAAACGGAAAATATTGTCTATGAAGAAAAGTATGTCCTTAGGCCCGTCTGTCCCGGCACTGTCCCTGAAGGATTCGGCAAGGGTGAGTCCGGACAGCGCCACCGAAGAACGAGCTCCAGGCGGCTCGTTCATCTGTCCGAACACCATGGCTACCTGGGATTTCGGGAGCTCGTTGAGATCCACCTTGGAAAGATCCCAATGGCCTTCCTCCATGCTTTTCAGAAATTCGTCCCCGTATTTTATGACTCCGGACTCTATCATTTCCCTGAGCAGGTCGTTTCCTTCACGGGTACGCTCCCCGACACCGGCGAACACCGAGAATCCGTTGTGTTTCTTGGCTATGTTGTTTATCAGTTCCTTGATGAGGACGGTCTTTCCTACTCCGGCACCTCCGAAGAGCCCGATCTTTCCGCCTTTGAGGTACGGCTCGAGCAGGTCGATGACCTTGATGCCGGTGAAAAGGACTTCCTGTGACGTGGTGAGATCCTCGAACTTCGGGGGCTCCCTGTGTATCGGAAGTGCGTCCTTCCTGTCCAGTTCTGCCATCCCGTCCACGCTGTCCCCCGTCACGTTCATCACCCTTCCTCTTATCTGCGCTCCTACAGGCATGGTGATAGGGGCGAACGTATTGGTGACTTCCATCCCGCGCTGCAGACCGTCAGTGCTGTCCATCGCCACTGTCCTGACAGTGTCTTCACCGATATGCTGCTGGACTTCAAGTACCAGTTTCCTGCCGTCTTTTTTCCTGATTGTCAATGCGTCGTGAATGCGAGGCAACTCTTTTGCCACATCCTCTCCGGATACGTCGAAATGCACGTCGACGACCGGTCCTATAACTTGCGAAATATGTCCTGTCAATCCTGGCATTGTCTGTTATTTTTAGAATCGGCGGCATAACATGAAAAATCTGTGCCAATGCCTCTATTTAATATTGGAAATTTTTCGCCGTTTCTTGTTTTTTTCCCTGCTCCCAAGGGTGATCAATCCCATGACACCTGAAAATTTGACAACGGTTTCTGTCTGGAAAATTCAGTATGGTTTCTGAAAAATGCCTATTTTTGGAGGACGGGGGAATCAAAGCAAGACAACTCCCGCCGGACCTGGAACCGGGAAATACGGAAAACCGAAACTGAAAGGAAATTATGGACAGGAAAGCAATATTGCCGGCAGAAGGGAGCCGGACCGGAGAGTGGCGCGGCTCAGTCGTGGATATGGCCTGCAAGCCTCTTGTCATCAACCAGTCGTGGCTCTACGGAAAGCACCCTGATGTCACCGGGATGCAGGAATCCTTGTCCGAACTGCTTTCCATGTATCCCGTGCTTGCCGGAAGGATACATGACGGAGGAATCGCCTGCAACGGTGCGGGCGTCTTTTTTGAATGCCAGACCTGCAGCGACGTCAGCATCGGGGATATCAGCAGACGGAAATTCCCGGGAAAACGTTTCATGGCCGCGTGCGATGCCAGGTCTATGCAGGCCGGGAAGTCCCCGGTGCTGAACATCCGGCTTTCCCTTCTCAGGGACGGGGCCCTGCTGAATGTAAAGTGCTCGCACTTCTGCGCCGACGGCAGTTCCTTCTACAGGATGATGGAAGAGTGGGCCATGCTGACAAGGGGAGAAAGGCCCGGAGAAGTCTCCTGCCATGACGACGGAGTGTTGCCGGGCATACTCGCCGGCTCGGACGCCTACAGGGTCCTGAAGGCTGCGGATACGGCAGGGGCCGAGGAGATTGTCCGCAGGGAAGGGGCCTGCAGGATAGGTCCGTCCGTCATGTTTCCGATGCTGTGGCAGAAGATAACCGGTTTGGACCGTCGTCTGTCCGTACCTGTCTTTATCCCGGATGCGGAGATCAGGGCAGTGCAGGACAGGGTCGCGGAAGCCTGCGGCAGGAGTGTGGGACGGAATGCGGTTCTGTCCGCAATGACGGTTGCCCTGCTCGGAAAGCCGATGGGGTGGACGGGACGGAAAATCAGTATGGTGCATACTGCAGACCACAGGAAAAGGGTCTCAGGGCTTGGCAGGGACTATATGGGCAACGCTTCCTTTACGCTTCCGCCGTCCGTCATCAGTGCCGGTCTTCCGGTAGAGGAGATTGCGGTATTGGCCGAGAATGACACCAGGAGGATGCTTTCACCTGATGCGGAAGAAAGGTACTTCGGAATCTACTGTGCCATGATCGAACGTAAACTCCCATACCTCACGTTTGACATAAATACGATGTGGTGCTGTCGCCCGACTACGTTCATTATAAACAATTGTCTGAAATTCAATATATACGGCATCGATTTCGGATCTGGGGCCCCGTTGTTCGCATGGCCCTTGGATTTTGGCGACCCGGTGCGTTTCTGGCCGGCTCCTCCCGGGAAGGAAGGCGTTTATGTCTATTTTACAGGACGGTTTGCAGGGGCTTTCCTTCATGCACCGTCCGACAGCCTTGATATTGGCTATGACACAGTCGTCGGAGGCAAGGTTTTGCGGTAGAAGTTTGTATGAAAATTCGATAAAATATGCTGGAAAGTTTTATGGAACCGCTTGTGGCGGAAAGGTTCAGGAATGAGGAAAAATACCGGGAAGGGCATATAAGGATAATCAACCCCCTGCCGGGACGGGAGATATGGGGGCTCCATATCCCGGATATGAGGAAGCTGGCCAGGGAACTGGCGGCAAGGGAGGATGCCTCGGAGATTGTTTCCGGACTGGAAAGGGCCGCAGCTCTCGGCAGAGGCTGCAAGGGGGCCTTGAGCCATGAGGAGATGACTGTATGGGGGATGATGATAAACGCTATGAAAAAGTCAGACAGGATGGACCTGCTGAGGAGGTATGTCCCTTATATAGACAACTGGGCGGTGTGTGACACTTTCGATTCCGGGGCCGGGTGGTTCAGGAAGGAGGCCGGGGCCTGGGAGATGCTGTGCGGGTATTTCGCGTCCGGCAGGGAGTTCGAGGTCCGGTTCGCGACCGTGATGTCGATGTGTCATTTCCTTGATAGAGCGTATCTTCCGCGTATTTTCTTCCAGTTTGACAAGCTGGATTTCGGTAAAATAGATTCGGACTATCTCGGTCCGGCCCAGGTGAAGGCCTTCGGCGGTGCCGATGCGGTCCGGGCATCCGGTAAAGGCATAGCCATAGGTCCGTCTCCATATTATGTGCGTATGGGTGTGGCATGGTGCCTCGCGACCGCACTCGCGAAATTCCCTGACGATACCCGGGCATATCTCCGTCATTCCTGCCTGCCGGAGGATGTCATCCGCCTGTATGTCCGGAAGGCCCGCGAATCTTTCCGGACCAGGGATGTCAGTCCGTTCTGAGACTCCGCAGCCATTCTTCCCTTTTTTCCGTCAGGGTCTCTGCCGGTATTCCAAGAAGCTGCATCTGGCGGAAGACTTCCGGCAAAGTTTCTTCCAGGAAACGTGTGCGATGGTCGTCGAGTATCTTTGCCATAGCGTCTTCGGTCACATAGTATCCCATGCCCCGCCTTGTCTGTATTATACCCTGCCGGGAAAGAAGCTCGTATGATTTGACTACGGTGTTGGCATTCACCCCAAGAAACACGGCCAGTTCCCGGACACTCGGTATCCTGTCTCCCGGACGGTATTCCCCGGAAAGTATTCCGTCACAGATACGGTCGGCCATCTGCAGATAGATTGCCTTGTCCTGCCTGAAATCAGTCATCGTATCTTTGGTCTGATTCATACTTCTTCAGCATGGCATATCCCCATACCAGATTCACTGCTGTCAGAGCAGATACAATGACCGACGTCAGTACTTTCGCCGCTTTTGGCGGGATTACGCCGGCGAAGGCAAGCAATCCTGGGAGAAAGAGTGTCAGAAAGTAAGCTGCCAGTGTGCACGGCACCGTGGCTGGCCTGTACCGTTTTCTTCTGCGGACAAAAGGTATGGCCCAAGGTACGGCCGACGAGACAAGGAAAAGGACAAGAAAGTCTTTCATGTTCATGCCGCCGTCCCGGAAAAAGAGGAACTGCATTCCACCATCCTGTCCCGGGGTAAGGAAATGTCCTGCGGCAAGATAGACCGCGCCGCCGACCACGGAGGCGAAAACTGTCATTATAATGCCTGCCAGAGCAGCCCCTGCATAAAGCGCAGCATATTTTTCCAGGTATGTCGCCGGTATCATCATCCTGCCTATGGCCCGTCTTTCCGACACAAGGTCAAGGTATAGGAAGACAATCTGTCCGGTGATCAGGACTTTGACCAGGTCTTCGGACTCAGCCATCATTTCTTCCATGCTGCCGTTCCCGGACAACAGAGGCAGGGCCGTGACGAATACGACAATCAACGCCAGGGCGGCTGCGCTTTTCCATGGCTGCCTGAAATACAGTTCTCCGGCCTGAAGCCGGCAGAACATCGCCATTCTTCTGAAACTGAAACTTTTCATTGCAATTTTCCTTTTATGGCTGCATTGAACAGCATTTCAAGATTCATTTCCCCGGATTCTCCGGAATCATTCCGCCTGATAATCCTGTATCCCTCAGGGCACGGTTCCGAATACAGGGCCCCCTCCGCGCTGCGGGAAGTCCCGAAAGCAAAACGCTCCGATATGTCTTCCACTGATCCGGCAAACGCAATGTCACCGTTGCTGCCGAGGATGACGATGTCGGACAGGATGTCTGACAGTTCTTCGACGTGGTGGGTTGATATCACGGCTGTCTGCTTTTCCTTCAGGTGTCTGAGAAGCAGTTTCCTGAAAATTTTACGTGAAGGGATATCCATTCCTTCGGAAGGCTCGTCCATGAGGAGAAACCCTGTGCCTGAAGCTATGGCTATGGCTGACATGACCTTTTGCTTCTCCCCGAGTGAGATTCTGTCCAGGTCCGGAATGTCCATTCCCAGCCCGGTTTCCCGGAGGCAGTCTTCGAGTATGTCCATGCTGAAGTGCGGATAGAAGCCGGAGTGCAGTCTGAGAAACTGTTTCAGACTTGTCCTGCCGAAACGGAACCCTGACTGCATGAGGAATATTTCCATGAGGGTCCCGATGCCTCTTGCCGGAATATCATTCCCGTCCATCGTGACCCGTCCCTGTCTTGGGAATAGCAGGCCTGCAAGAAGTTTCAGAAGAGTGGTCTTGCCGGACCCGTTCATCCCCAGAAGCCCGTATATGCGTCCGTTACGGAACTCGGCATTGATGTCCCTCAGTACGGTTTTTCCGTTTCCGTAACGGAAATATACATTTTCTGCCCTGATCATTGTATTATTGTTTTACTGTACTATGTATGTAATACACTGCAAAAATATAAAAAAACTTTTACCTGCAAAAGAAACGCGAATCTGTTTTTACTGTTTTTACAACTAATTTGCTAATTTATCTTTTTACTTTTGCCCTCTGTCGGATTCTGGATAATTCAGGTGCACAGTCTCTGAAATCCGGAACTTTCGGAGGAACTGAAATGGAAAAGGAAAGTATTCATCATGTACACCAGGGCCATGGGGGCAATCATCACCACCATCATGTCCCGACGTCTGTAAACGGGATCTTCATCCTGTGCATAGCGCTCAATCTGCTTTTTGTGGCTATAGAGGCCGGCGTCGGTTTCGTCTACGGCTCGGTAGGGCTGCTTTCGGATGCAGGGCACAACCTGAGCGACGTGTTCAGCCTGCTCATCGCCCTGCTCGCCATAAGGATGGCTGCCAGGAAATCTACGGAAAAGTTCACATACGGGTACAAGAAGTCCACGGTGCTCGCCTCACTGCTGAACGCCGTTATCCTGCTTGTGGCCGTGGGCGCCATAATAATAGAGAGCATATCCCGTCTGAACCATCCGCAGGAAGTCTCCGGGGCTGCGATTTCATGGACGGCCGGCATAGGCATCCTCATAAACGGGCTTACGGCATGGCTTCTGATGAGGGACCAGGACAAGGACCTGAATGTCAAGGGGGCTTTCCTGCACATGGCCATGGACACCCTCGTGTCGGCAGGGGTCGTGGTATCAGGCATAGTGATATATTTCACCGGCATCCTCTGGATAGACCCTGCGATAAGCCTCGTCATAGCGGCAATTATTCTTGTTTCAACTTTCAATATGCTGAAGGAGAGTCTCTTTCTCTCCCTTGACGCGGTGCCGGAGGCGGTGGATATGGATGCAATCGGGAAGGGGCTCAAGGAGATAGACGGGGTCACGGGCTGGCACCACATCCATGTCTGGGCCATGAGCACTACGGAGAATGCGGCCACGGTGCATCTTGTCCTGAAGGATATCTCGTCGATGGAGGAGGTCAAGGACAAGGCGAGGGCCGTGTTCCGTTCTGCTGGAGTGGAGCACTGCACCATAGAGTGTGAAGCTCCAGGCAGCCATTGCCCGGCCCGCGACTGCTGCTGACGGCTTCCCATCCGGCCCGTGCCGGCGAGGCTCGTCCCGGGTTTCCCGGTGCCTTTCCGGAGGCGGGGCCCATATTTTTTTGGAAAAAAAGACGCGAAATTCTATCTTCGCATAGTGTATTGGAACCAACAAACCTTTTACCCTATGCCGATAACCGTAAGGAAAGTGTCCACCTCCAAGGAGATGCGCGCTTTTATCACTTTTGCCAATAAGCTGTACAGGAACCACCCTTGCTATGTCCCCAACCTGATTTCGGACGATGTCTCCACCTTGGACAGGGAGAAGAATCCGGCCTTCGACTTCTGCGAGGCCGAATATTTCCTGGCATACAGGGACGGGAAGCTTGCAGGGAGGGTGGCAGCCATAATAAACCACAAGGCCAACGAGACCTGGAATGTGAAGCAGGTGCGTTTCGGATGGATAGATTTCATAGAGGATATCGGAGTGCTCGACGCCATGCTGCAGGCTGTTTCGGCTTGGGGGAAGGAGAGGGGGATGACGGATATCGTGGGCCCGCTGGGTTTCACGGACTTCGACCCGGAGGGAATGCTTGTGGAGGGTTTCGACAGGCCGGGGACCATGGCGACAATATACAATTACGAATATTATCCTTTATTTTTCGAACGTCTCGGCTACAGGAAGGAAATGGGCAGCTGGGAGTATCTGATAAAGCTTCCCGAGTCCCTCCCGGAGAGGTTCGAGAAGATGGCGCAGCTGGTTCTGGAGAAGAACAACCTCAGGATCAGGAAAGTGACCCCGGCCATCATCCGCAAGGAGAGATACGGGCACAAGATGTTCCGGCTCATCAACGAAGCCTATTGCCATCTTTATGACTATTCGGTGCTTTCGGAGAAACAGATGGACCAGTATGTGAAACAGTACCTGACATTCATAGACCTCAGGATGGTCTCATTTGTGGAGAACGCGGAAGGGGAGCTTGTCGCCTGCGGGATCACGCTTCCATCGCTTGCCGATGCGCTGCGCAAGGCCAGGGGGAGGATTTTCCCTTTCGGCTGGATACATCTGCTGAAGGCCCTGTATTTCGACAGGTCGGACATAGTGGACCTGCTGTTGGTTGCCGTGAAGCCGGAGTACCAGAACAAGGGGCTGCACTCCATACTCTTCTATGACCTGATTCCGTCGCTTATAGAGATGGGTTTCAAGTACGCCGAGAGCAATCCTGAACTGGAGACGAACTTCAAGGTACATGCCTTGTGGAGTTCGTTCGAGAATACCATACACAAACGCCGTAGGCTGTATGCCAAAAGTCTTTCCGGCGTGGAATGATCTTCATTATTTTTCGATACGGTCCCGGGAAACGGCTGTCCGTTCTATGATTTCAAGGCACATCCGGCCGTTGTGGTAAGGACATTTCCAGAATCCGGCCTTGTCATCGTCCGTATTTGCGGTCCCGTCAGCGCGGAGACTCCATATCCATTCCCCGCCTTCACGGTCCACGATGTGCTCCTTTATGAACTCCCAGCACCCGAGAGCCTTTTTCAGAGCATCCTCCCTTCCGGTCATCTGCCAGAGGTTGTAATAGCCGACAACGGTTTCCGCCTGCACCCACCAGTGCCTGTCGGCATCCACTGCTGCCGTGTCCCCGTGGAATTCGTAAATCATCCCACCTCCAGGGATATATCCTTCCGAAGCCGCATCGGCGACTGAAACGGACGCAAGTCTCGTCTTTTCGAGGAGAGTCTTGTCTCCGAGGACCTCTGCAGCTTCGTGCAGCAGCCATGAAGCCTCGATGTCGTGTCCGTATGAGATTATGTCATGACTGCTCCTCCAGTCCTCGTCGAAGAAAAGGCGGAGATGTCCGGTCTCCTGGTCAAGTATCTTTTCCATGAACAGGCAGATGAGGTTGCGCAGCTGCTTTTCCAGTTCCCGGTCTTTCCATATCCTGTATAGGTTGGTGTACGGTTCGAGGATATGCAGGTGGGTGTTCATTGTCTTGCACTCGTTTATGTCCTTGTCGCTCAGCCTCATGTCTTCTATCGGCCCCCATTCCCTGCCGAAGGCCTCGAAGTATCCGTTTTTCCCCTTGTCGAAGCTGTGTCTCTCTATGTCGTGGAACAGCCGTATCGCATATTCCAGGGCTTCGGCATCCCCGGTAGCCCTGCTGTATTCGCTCAGCCCGTAGATGGCGAATCCGAGGGCGTAGATCTGTTTCTTCGTGTCGTCCGGCAGTCCTTCCGGAGTCAGGCTCCAGTAAACCCCTCCGTATTCCTTGTCGTAGAACTTGTCGATTATCTCCCGTTTCGCCCGTGTGGCGGCGGCGAGGTATTCCGGTTTTCCGAGGATGCGGTATGCCGCTGAAAATGTCCACAGTATCCGTGCGTTAAGTATCGCCCCTTTTGCAGCGCTTCCGTCCTCTGTCCCGGTCCCGGAGATCCGTCCAAGAAAGCCTCCGTGCACCTCGTCCTCCATCTTTTCCATCCAGAACGGAAGTATGTTCTGGGTAAGCTCCCGCAGCATTCCGTCCATCATTCCCTTTGTAGTATCGGTTGTCATGGCATAACGTTTTTTTTATCCCGGAGCAAATATAACATATAGAGTGTCGGATACCTACATTTCCTGTCCGATTCTGCCCTTTCCGTCAAAAATATGCTAAAAAAGTATCATTTATTGCAATGATTTTGTATTTTTGGACCAGGACAATAACCGCATGAAATCCCCGACAACATGAGCGACGTACTGGAAGAGATCACCCCTCTGTCAGAAAAGGACTGCTTTTACATAGTGGACCGCCACAAGACAGAATTCACCTATCCTTTGCACCAGCACAGGGAATATGAACTGAATTTCGTGGAAAACGCCTCCGGTGTCACCAGGATAGTGGGTGACAGCGTTGAAACCGTAGCCGATTATGATCTGGTGCTGATATGCTCCGAAAATCTGGAGCACGCCTGGGACAACGGCAGCTGCACATCGCCGGATATCCGTGAGATTACCGTGCAGTTCTCCCCGGACCTGCTTTCCGGAAACCTTATGGCCAAGAACCAGTTCGCCTCCATAATGAAGATGTTCCGGGATGCGGACCACGGGGTGGCTTTCCCCATGCACACTATAATGAAGGTATACGGGGAGCTTGACAGCCTTGCCTCCGAGACAGAGGACTTCATGCGGTTCCTGAAACTTCTGAAAATTCTTTACACGTTGTCATCCAACGAATACCGTATCCTTGCAAGCAGCTCCTTCTCCCATGCCGCCCGCAATCCTGAGAGCCGCCGTGTTCAGAAAATCAAGCAGTACATCAATGACCATTATACCGAGACCCTGCGCCTTGAGGACATGTCCCGCCTCGTGGGGATGACGCCTACGTCGTTCAGCCGTTTCTTCAAGCTCAGGACAGGAAAGTCGCTTTCGGACTACGTGCTTGATATCAGGCTCGGGTTTGCCGCCCGGATGCTTGTGGATTCCACGAACAATATTTCGGAGATATGCTTCGAATGCGGGTTCAATAATCTTTCAAACTTCAACAGGATCTTCAAGTCGCGGCGCGGGGTTACTCCGAAAGAGTTCCGCGCCATGTACAAGAAGAACAAACTGATAATTTGATAAAAAGTATCAGAATTAGGTAAATAAGTACTTGTTTGCGGTGGCGACAGTCCATACCTTTGTGTCATCAACCACATAAAATGATGACGTTTTAATGAAACTTGATCTTCTGATTTTATCGGCAATACTGATACTTCCGCTTCATGCATGTACCGGCAATACTTCTGAAAGCAGATTCTTCAGGACAGATGACGGACTTTTCCTTCCGGCCGATGGTTTTTCCGATGACGCCTCATATTATTATATAGGTGCCAATTTCTGGTACGGTGCGATACTCGGTTCGGAGACAGAGGCAGGGGACAGGCAGAGACTTGCCGCAGAACTCGACTCACTCAAGGCTCTTGGTATCAGTAACCTCCGAGTGCTTGTCGGCGGTGACGGTCCTGACGGGATACCTTCGCAGATTGAGCCGAGCCTGCAGACGGAGCCGGGAGTGTATGACGAGGATGTGTTCAAAGGACTTGACTGGCTCCTCGCCGAGATGGGAAAGCGCAGGATGTCCGCAGTCCTCTATCTCAACAACGCATGGGAATGGTCCGGAGGCTATGCCCGCTATCTGGAATGGGCAGGTGCAGGTGATGCAGTCCTTCCGTCCGTAGCAGGCTGGCAGGCATATATGCAGTACGCCTCACAGTTCGTTACCAACGGCAAGGCGAAGGCGCTTTTCGCGGACCATGTCAGGACAGTGGTCGGCAGGGTGAACACAGTGACAGGGCTCCCTTACAAGGACGACCCTGCCATATTCTCATGGCAGATATGCAACGAGCCGAGATGCTTCTCAGCCGACGGGGACGTGAAGGAGGCTTTTGCTCAGTGGCTGCATGAGACTGCGGCGCTCATAAAGTCCATAGACGGCAACCATCTTGTATCTGCCGGAAGCGAAGGCTCATGGGGATGCGAGAACGATATGGAACTTTTCGAAAAGATACACTCCTGTCCGGACATCGACTATATGACCATCCATATATGGCCGTACAACTGGAGCTGGGCAGGCAGCGGAAGCCTTGCGGAAGACCTTCCGCAGGCCATATCCAACACTGACGCATATATAGACGCACATATCGCCGTGGCTGAAAAATACCGCAAGCCTGTGGTCATCGAGGAATTCGGTTTTCCGAGGGACGGGTTCATATTCACGAAAGGCAGCCCGGTGACCTCCAGGGACACATATTACGGACATCTGTTCAGGAAGGTAATTGAGTCCAAGAAAAATTGCGGTGTCCTTGCAGGCGTGAATTTCTGGGGATGGGGCGGCATGGCGGAGCAGTCCGGAGAAGAATACTGGAAGCCGGGTGACGACTATTGCGGGGATCCGGCGCAGGAGCAGCAGGGACTCAATTCAGTATATCTTGCGGACAGAAGTACCATAGATCTTATAAAGAACTCCATAGAGGAGCTGGATTCAGTCTCCGGCATCAGTGCGGAGGCCGTGCTTGAGAACGACTGGATGTACACTTCGGACAAGGAAGGACAGCTCCGTGTCGCAGTGAAGACATCCGCAGTCAAGGGATATCCGGCGGAGATCATACTGACTTTGCTGACAGACAAAGGCGATACGGTGTCTGTATGTGAAGAGGTGGCGAACAGAGCTGAAGACACTCTCGAGTTCGCCCTCGACCTCGTTCCGGGTTTCTACCAGGTTGTACTTTCATCTCCGCGGATACCGGCCCCGGACAGTGGCAATACGGAACTGCAGCGCTTCAATATCGGCTGCGACCCTGAGAAGATCGCTTCTCCGCAGGACAGGCAGCCGGACTTCATGCAGTTCTGGCGGCAGAGCCTCGCCGGACTTGCCGGGATAGAGCCGGAATACAGTCTCACACTTGTTCCCGAGCGTTCTGACGAAGTCCGAAGGACATACCATGTCAGTATGAATTCCTTCGGGGGAGAAAAGATATCCGGCATATATACATCGAGCCGGTGAAGGAAGGGAAATATCCGGTCTTCATAAACTATATGGGCTATGGCGCAGAGCCGTGGTACAACGACCCTTCATCACGTCCTGAAGCCATCGAGTTCACCCTCTGCGTGCGCAACCAGGGGCTTAACCGCAGACCGGGCGAAAAGGACGACTGGGTGACGCGCGGTATCGCGGACAAGGATACGTATTATTACAGGGGAGCCTTCATGGATGTGGTGCGTGCCATAGATTTCGTCGCATCGCGTGAGAAAGCCGACACATCGAAGATATTCGCTGAAGGAGGGAGCCAGGGCGGGGCATTCACCCTCGTGGCAGCCTCCCTAGACAGGAGGATCAAGGGCATAGCCCCGTTCGTGTCGTTCCTCTCAGATTTCCCTGACTATTTCTCTATAGCCCAGTGGCCATCCCAGCCTGTCCTGCAGGCGGCTCAGGAGCAGGGCATCAGCCGCGACGGGCTTTTCCGCACGCTCTCATATTTCGACGTCAAGAATTTCACGGACATGATCACTTGTCCGGTACTGATGGGTTTCGGACTTCAGGACCGGACCTGCCCTCCGCATACGAACTTCGCCGGCTACAATATGATAAAGTCCCCGAAGAGCTATGTCACCTTTCCTCTTGCCGGCCACCACGTCGAGACCGAGGCAGGATGGTGGGCAGCAAGGGACGCATTCTTCCAGAAACTTCTTTCTCCGGAAACGGAACAATCATATTGACACTATTATTAACACAAAAAACAATAACTATGAGGAGTAAATTGTTTGCATGCATGGCATTGCTCTTTTTCTGCCTGTCCCTTGCGGCACAAGAGCGGAAAGTCACGGTGACCGGTAAGATCATAGACCAGACCGGACTGCCTGTGATAGGGGCGAGTGTCATTGAAGACGGTACCCAGAACGGTGCCATCACCGACCTTGATGGAAACTATATCCTGGAAGTGGGCGAAGGCGCAGCCCTGACCGTATCTTCCATCGGATACAAGGATGTCCAGATCACTGTCATTTCAGGACAGACAGTCTACAACGCGACCCTGAAGGAGGACAGCGAACTTCTTGATGAAGTCGTGGTCGTAGGTTACGGTACAATGAAAAGAAGCGACCTGTCAGGTGCTTCCGTATCAGTGAGCGAGGACGCTCTCAAAGGCTCCGTGATATCATCTCTCGACCAGTCTCTCCAGGGAAGGGCAGCCGGTGTTTCGGCAGTGACCACATCCGGAGCTCCGGGCTCGTCATCTTCCATCCGTGTCCGCGGACAGGCTACCATCAACGCCAATGCCGAGCCTCTCTATGTGATAGACGGAGTCATAGTCCAGGGCGGAGGCAACTCTGGTGCAGATTTCGGTCTCGCTGACGCCCTCGGAAACGGAAGGGTGTCCACCATCTCACCTCTGTCCACGATCAACCCTGCCGACATCGTCAGCATGGAAATCCTCAAGGACGCCTCGGCTACCGCCATCTATGGAGCGCAGGGTGCCAACGGTGTTGTCCTGATCACGACCAAGAGGGGAAAGGCAGGCGACGCCAAGATCTCATACGACGGTATGTTCGCCGTGTCCCAGCAGACAAGACGTCTGGACATGATGAACCTCAGGGAGTTCGCCCAGTTCTACAATGACCTCGCTGTCGTAGGCGAGATGTCCGACCCGAGCGAGATCAGGATTACCGTGCCTAAGGACGGTCCTGAGCCCGGGCTGGTGACCCTTGTCACATCCGACGGTGTGGAGATTGTCACCGTGACGGAGCTTACCTATTCCGAACCTATAGAGTTCGAAGGTTTTTCTCCTGCGGAAGCAGCTCCTGGCGATGTAATAACCATCACCGGAGACTATCTCAACCTCATCAACGAGGTTGTCTTCTCGGACAATGTGCTTGTTTCCGGCGAGGATTTCGTATCGCATACCAGATATGAGATAAAGGTGACAGTACCTGCTGAAGCCCGTACAGGAGTCATTGGCATAGGCGACCTTGATATGACCATTCCGGAGAATGAAGGACTGTTCGCCAACATCATCGAATCGGAGGAGGAACTGGAAGTGACCCTGCCGGCGGTGACAGGTCTGGCTCCTGCGGCTGTATGTTCAGGGGATGAAGTCACTATTACAGGTACTTTGTTGAACTGCATCGCATCAGTTGAATTTGCGGGTGCAGGTGCTGTCGAGGCTGCCGATTTCGTTTCGCAGAGCGCTACAAGGATCGTGGTGAGGGTGCCTTCCGATGCCCATGACGGCGAGGTGATATGTGTCTCCGCTTCGGGGATAGATATTCCGACAGGGGTGTCTGTGACCATCGGTGTGCCTGAAGTGACCGGAGTCTCTGCGGAAAGCAGGTTCAAGGCTGGTCTGGATGTAGTCATTTCCGGTACTGACCTCGACCTTGTGACCGGGGTGACTTTCTCCGGAGATGCCGCTGCGGAGTTCTCTTATTCATCTGAGACAGGAGATATTACAGCAACCATACCTGCAGCCGCTACAGACGGTGCCATCACTCTTTCAACTGCTGCAGAAAAGACAGTCGAAACTTCTGCTGTGACCCTTGTGAAACCGGTAATCACAGGCTTCGGAGCTCCGGAGGTGATGGCAGGCGAGGAATTCACTGTCACAGGGACCGACCTCGACCTTGTCACAGGTGTGAAATTGAACGGTGTCGATTGCGCGTTCGAGATTGACAGCGAGACCGGGCTGACTGTCACCACTGTTCTGACCAGCACTACAGGCATCGTGACTGTTGTCGTTGCGAACGGTACGGAGGTAGAGTCAGCGGATGAACTTACTGTGAACCATAATACTGTTACAAATGTCACCGGAATCACAGCTTCGGCTCTTCCGGGGGCTGAGGTGACCATGACGGGAACATCCTTCAACATGATAGAATCCATCTATCTCGGCGACACCAAGGTCACGTCGTATGTCGGCAGGTCGGATACGGAAATAGTCTTCATCATACCGGCAGACGTCGCGCCAGGTACCTATACCCCTCATTTCGTCCTGACGACAGGTGAAGAGGAAGACTGTGTGATGTCGTTTGAAGTCCTCGGAGCCGAGCGTACCATCTGGGAAGGGAACATCACCCTGACATGGGGAGACGGCGGCAGGGTCCTCATCCCTGTCAGCGGATTTGAAGGCTGCAGCGCCGGCGCCCAGATAAACTTCTATTTCGAACAGACGACAGAGACCTGGAGCCAGGTACAGATCAATTACGGTGACTGGAGCGCACTTATATTCCCTGAAGTCGGCGAGCAGACATTCAAGCCGACAGAGAGCTCTGCAGGCTGGGGCTGGACATTCGGTTCAAGATGCCTTACCTGCACCCTGACCCAGGAGATACTCGACAATATCAACGCCAAACACGGAGCAGTCGGAGATGTGGACTGCGGTATCATCCTTCAGGGTGACGGCGGTTTGCTTTTCACTAAGGTCACTGTCAAATAGTCTGGTATATGAAACACATTTCTTACGCACTCACAGCCGTCCTGTCAGCGATCCTTGCCTTCTCGTGCCAGACACCTGAGGAGGACCCTGTCACCGGAGCTGAACCCCCGCATCTTGTCTCGTCCTCCCCGGAGGACGGGGCTGCGGATCTCGTGGGGACATCCCTCGACCTGATCCTTACATTCGACCGCAATGTAATGTGTCCTACGGCAGAGCGTGACAGGATTGCCGTAAGCGGAGGGGCGCAGATAGCGAACATCGATGCCTATATGCAGGAAGTGACCATCGGTATCTCGGGGCTGGAGCAGGGCTCTGACTATACGGTTACATTGCCGGCAGGTACTGTCACCGGCTATGAGAACAACCCGGCGGAAGAGATAAGCATAACATTTACCATGAAATCCTTTTCCGGAGACAGCGGGCAGGAGATAGCAGGAACCCTGGTGACGGAAGACCCGATCCCGGCGGCCGCAAGGCTTTATGACTATCTCCGCTCTGTCTACGGGACCAGGACACTTTCCGGAGCGATGGCACACGTCAACTGGAACACCGATGAGGCGCAGTGGATAGGGCAGTGTACGGGAAAATATCCCGCGATAGCTTTTTTCGACTATGTACACCTAGCAGACTCTCCTACAGACTGGATTGACTACGGTGACATCACCCCGGTCCGCGAATGGTGGGAGGCCGGAGGCCTTGTCGGTGCCGGCTGGCACTGGAATGTCCCGATATCCCAGGGAAGCACCGAACTGACATTCAATGTCGAGACCGATGACGGCAAAGCCAATACCTTCAGTGCTGCCGATGCCCTCATCGAAGGCACATGGGAGAACGCCGTATTGGAAGCAGACCTTGAAAAGATCGCAGACTATCTCATGCTTCTCCAGGAAGCAGGCATCCCGGTCATCTGGAGACCCCTCCACGAGGCTGCGGGCAACACCTATACCTACGGTACAGGAGCCTGGTTCTGGTGGGGAGCTGACGGAGCCGATGCATACGTGGCCCTGTGGCGCTACATGTTCGACTGGTTCAAGGCTGCCGGACTGCGCAA
This sequence comes from uncultured Bacteroidales bacterium, assembly GCA_944326325.1. Lineage (GTDB taxonomy): Bacteria > Bacteroidota > Bacteroidia > Bacteroidales > UBA932 > Cryptobacteroides. Next base: position 76,819 of record CALVDQ010000003.1, on the reverse strand, counting down.
CCTGATATGGGTGTGGACTACGCAGACATCGTCATTCTCTGACATAGACTTCGCCTTTTATCCCGGGGATGATTATGTGGACATTGTCGGAAAGGATATCTACAACGACGCCGATGCGGCATCGCTGGCAGGGCAGTTCAGTACGGTAGCATCCCTGTCGGAGCACAAGATGGTGACTCTTTCCGAACTGGGCAATGTCGCGGACATGGGGCCTCAGTGGGATGCAGGGGCGCAGTGGCTGTTCTTCATGCCGTGGTATGACTACGGGAACGACTACACCGCAGGCTACGCACACGCCCATGCCGATATCGGATGGTGGACCCAAACATTCGCCTCGGACGCCGTCATCGACCGTTCGGAACTGCCGGATGATCTTTTTTAAAACAGGATTAATATCATGAAATATTACGGTATCATAACTTTGACTTTCGCTTTTATGATGACAGCATCTTGTGCTTCTGACAGCAGTCCTGTCTACAAGGACGCGGACGCTCCCGTGGAGAAAAGGGTCGAGGACCTGCTCGGCAGGATGACCCTCGAGGAGAAGGTAGGTCAGATGAACCAGTTCGTGGGACTGGAGCATATCAGGAAGAACGAGGCTTCCCTCAGCGAGGAAGACCTGAAGAATAACACTGCCAACGCATTCTACCCCGGCTTCTCCGCAGACTCGGTGGCAGAATGGACGAAGAAGGGGCTTGTGGGCTCGTTTCTCCATGTCCTGACCATCGAGGAGGCAAACTATCTTCAGTCGCTCGCCATGCAGAGCCGTCTCGCCATCCCTGTGATCTTCGGGATCGACGCCATCCACGGCAATGCAAACGCACCTGACAACACTGTATATCCGACAAACATAGGTCTGGCAAGCTCATTCGACCTTGACCTTGCATACAGGATAGCCCGTGAGACCGCTGCAGAGATGCGTGCAATGAATATGCACTGGACATTCAACCCTAATGTGGAAGTCGCACGCGACCCGCGTTGGGGAAGGGTAGGGGAAACCTTCGGGGAAGACCCTTACCTTGTCAGCCTGATGGGTGCGGAGACCGTGAAGGGATATCAGGGCGACCTGTCGTCAGATGATGTCCTTGCCTGCATCAAGCATTTCGTCGGAGGCAGCCAGCCGATAAACGGTACCAACGGCTCCCCGACAGACCTCTCGGAGCGGACCATCCGCGAAGTCTTCTTCCCTCCATTCGAGAAAGGTGTGGAAGCCGGGGCGATGTCCCTGATGACAGCCCACAACGAGCTGAACGGCATACCTTGCCACTCCAATGAATGGCTCATGGAAGATGTGCTCAGAGAAGAATGGGATTTCAAGGGATTCGTGGTAAGCGACTGGATGGACATAGAGCACATACATGACCTCCATGCCACTGCGGAAAACCTGAAGGAGGCTTTCTGCCAGAGCATCATGGCCGGAATGGACATGCACATGCACGGTGTGTACTGGAACGAATATGTATGCGAGCTTGTCCGTGAGGGACGTATACCTGAAAGCCGTATAGACCAGTCCGTGCGCAGGATTCTTGAGATGAAGTTCCGTCTCGGGCTGTTCGAGCAGCCGTATGCGGACGAGAAGACCACTATGGATGTACGGCTCTGCCCCGCACACAGGCAGACAGCGCTGGAAGCTGCACGTAAATCCATAGTGCTTCTCAAGAATGACGGAATCCTTCCTCTGAAGCCGGAGAAATACCGCAGGGTCCTCGTGACCGGCATAAATGCCGATGACCACAACATCCTCGGGGACTGGAGCGCAGACCAGAAGCCGGAGAACGTCACCACTGTCCTCGAAGGTCTGGAGATGGTATCGCCTGAGACGGATTTCGTCTTCGTTGACCAGGGCTGGGACCCGCGCAATATGTCTCCGGAGAAGGTCAGCAGAGCTGCCGGGCTTGCACGCACCTGTGACCTGAACATCGTGGTCGCCGGAGAGTACATGTACCGCGGGCGCTGGACGGAACGGACATCCGGAGAAGATACCGACCGCTCTGACATTGACCTTGTCGGACTTCAGGACGAACTGATACGCAAGGTCGCGGCTTCCGGAAAGCCGACAGTCCTTGTCCTCATTTCCGGACGGCCTCTCGGCACGGAATGGGCTGCGGAGCATCTTCCTGCCCTTGTCAATGCCTGGGAGCCCGGGATGTACGGCGGACAGGCCATTGCGGAGATATTGTACGGGAAAGTGAATCCGTCCGCAAAACTGGCCGTGACCATACCGCGCTCTGTGGGACAGGTGCAGATGATATACAACCACAAGCCTTCACAGTATTTCCATCCGTATGCACTCACCCCGAGCACTCCGCTCTATCCTTTCGGCTACGGTCTTTCCTACAACAGGTATGAATACTCCGGCATGAGGGTGGACAGGACGGAGATTCCTGCCGACGGTTCCGTGAAAGTCTATGTGGATGTGAAGAATACAGGAAAGATGGCTGGTGACGAGATTGTGCAGCTCTATATCAGGGACAGGTTCTCATCTGTGACACGTCCGGTCAAGGAACTGAAGGATTTCGCGAGGATTTCCCTTGCTCCTGGCGAGACAAGGACGGTCGGGTTCACTGTCACCCCTGACAAGCTGATGTTCCTGGACAAGGACCTGAAACCAGTCGTCGAGCCTGGCGAGTTCATCCTGATGGTCGGCTCTTCGTCTGATGACAAGGATCTTCTGAAAACAAGTATAAGAGTGTTATGAAAATAAAGAGCATATCGATATTTCTCATGGCTGCGGCGGTCCTTTCCGCCTGCAGCAGTGGAGAAACCCCGTCAGGGGCATTGAAGGCGAGGCTTGAGGTTGCGGCTTCCTCCGGTGATATCCTTTTCGGACACCAGGACGCGCTGATGTACGGGCATTCGTGGAGGGCTGTGCCGGGAGACGACCTTGACCGTTCTGATGTCAAGGATGTCTGCGGCAGCCACCCGGCAGTCCTCGGGTTTGATCTCGGCGGGATAGAGCTCGGCGATGACTGCAACCTTGACGGGAATCCTTTCTCCATGATACGTGAAGCTGCCGTGGCTCATCATGAGAGAGGCGGCATAGTCACTTTCTCGTGGCATCCGCGCAACCCCCTGACCGGCGGTGATTCCTGGGACGTGTCCTCCTCAGCTGTCGTGGCTTCGGTGCTTGAGGGCGGGGAGAAGCATGAGCTGTTCATGCAGTGGCTCTCGCGCTGCGCTGATTTCCTCGCCTCCCTGAAGGACAGCAAGGGCAGTCCTGTCCCGGTGATATTCAGACCGTGGCACGAGCACACCGGAAGCTGGTTCTGGTGGGGCAGGGACCTCTGCTCGAAGGAACAGTATACCGGGCTTTGGAAGATGACCTATACTTACATGACTTCCGACCGCGGGCTCGACAACCTCGTATGGGCTTATTCGCCTGGAGCAGGGGTGGATGCCGGCGGATATATGGAGCGCTATCCCGGGGACGATATGGTGGACATCCTCGGTCTGGACTGTTACCAGTACGGGGAGGCTCCGGAGTCCAATGCCGCATATTCATCCCTGCTGGACAGCACCCTGGCCTTCATGACGGAGCTCGGAAAGGCGCACGGCAAGACCATAGCCCTGACCGAGACCGGCTTTGAAGGTATCCCTTACGGGAAATGGTGGACCGGGGTCCTGTATCCTGCGGTGAAGGATTATCCTGTGGCATACCTTCTTGTATGGCGCAACGCCTGGGACAGGGAAAGTCATTTCTACGGACCATGGAAAGGAACGCTCTCAGAGGAGGACTTCCTTGAATTCGTCTCCTGCGGGGATATCGTCCTGCTGGACGAATGAGGCCGGATGACCGCCTTCACGGGCGTCAGGGAAACGGTTCCCATGAAACAGAAACACAGATTGAAGCAACAATAAAAATTTTCTGAAATGAATTTTGAAGAAAGACTCGAGTGGCTGAAAAAGAATCATGAAGCCCTTATTACAAGAAAGAACGAGCCTGTCGAAGGCAATGGCATATATGAAAGGTACAGGTATCCGATCCTAACCGGAGACCATGCCCCTCTTTCCTGGAGATATGACCTTTGCCGGGAGACCAACCCGTACCTCATGGAAAGGTTCGGCATCCATGCTACGTTCAATTCCGGGGCAATCAAGTGGAACGGACGGTATATCCTTGTCGTAAGGGTGGAAGGTGCAGACCGCAAATCCTTTTTCGCGGTGGCCGAAAGCCCTAACGGGATTGACAACTTCCGTTTCTGGGACAGGCCCGTCACCATGCCTGACTACGGCGAACCTGCCACCAATATCTATGACATGAGGCTCACGGCACATGAAGATGGCTGGATCTACGGTATCTTCTGCGTAGAGCGCAAGGATCCTTCCGCCGCCCCTGGAGACCTGTCTTCAGCCGTGGCATCTGCCGGAGTGGCGAGGACAAGGGACTTCGTCAGCTGGGAGCGCCTTCCTGACATGGAGTCGGATTCGCAGCAGAGGAACGTCGTCCTCCATCCCGAGTTCGTGGACGGGAAATATGCCTTGTACACGAGACCGCAGGACGGGTTCATCGACGCAGGCCGCGGCGGCGGCATAGGCTGGGCCCTTGTAGATGACATGACCCATGTGCAGATAAAGGACGAGAAGATCATAAACGCAAGGCATTACCACACCATCAAGGAGCAGAAGAACGGAGAAGGACCTGCACCGATAAAGACCCCGGAAGGCTGGCTTCATCTGGCCCACGGGGTGCGCGGCTGCGCTTCGGGTCTGCGTTATGTGCTCTATCTCTATGTGACCTCCCTGGAAGATCCGTCCAAAGTGATAGCGGAGCCAGGCGGCTTCTTCCTTGTACCGGAAGGGGACGAATATATCGGGGATGTCATGAATGTGCTGTTTTCCAATGGCTGGATTGCGGATGATGACGGGAAAGTGTATATCTACTACGCCTCATGTGACACGAGGATGCACGTTGCCGTCTCTTCCGTGGACAGGCTTCTCGACTATTGTTTCAACACGGCTCCTGACGGATATACTACCTCGGATTCAGTGGCAAGACTCAACAGGTTGATCGACAGGAATCTGAACAGATAGAACGACCGGGACCCGGACAAAATCCAGACAAATGGAAAACCGCACCAAAGCAACATTCATGGAAAAGGCAGGCTACGGCTTCGGGGATATGGCGTCTTCGATGTTCTGGAAGATCTTTTCCTACTACCTGCCTTTTTTCTACTCGAACGTGTTCGGGCTGTCGCTTGCCCATGCCGGGACACTTCTGCTGATAACCAAACTGTACGACGCCGTTTCCGATCCTGTCATGGGCATGATAGCCGACAGGACCGTGACAAGATGGGGAAAATACCGCCCATACCTCCTGTGGTGCGCTGTGCCCTTCGCGATATGCGGCGTACTTACCTTCACCACTCCTGACGCTGGGTACGGGTTCAAGCTGGCATACGCATATGTCACCTATATCCTGATGATGACCGCCTATACGGCTGTCAATGTGCCTTACGGCGCCATGTTGGGAGTCCTGACTCCGGATTCAAGGGAGAAAACCGTATTTTCGTCTTTCAGGATGTTCTTCGCATACGGCGGAAGCTTCATCGCCCTGGCTGTTTTCGAGCCTCTACAGAAATTCTTCCGGGATATGGGCGGGGAAGTGACCGCGGCTGATTCGTGGCAGTATTCGATGGCGGTTGTAGGAATCATCTGTGCCGTACTTTTCGTGCTCTGTTTCGCGATGACCAGGGAGAGGGTGAATACAGCCTCCCCAGTCTCCGGAGATTCCTCCATATTGAAGGACTTCAAGTCGCTTGTCACCAACGGCCCGTGGTGGATACTGCTGGGAGCGGCGATCGGGATACTCCTTTTCAATTCAATCAGGGGAGGTGCGGCAGCCTATTATTTCAAGGATGTGATAGGAGGCGGGGCCATATTTACGTGCGGCATCTACCTCGCAGCCGGGGAAGTGGCGAACATGGCAGGGGTGGCACTTGCCGTGCCGCTTGCCGACAGGTTCGGCAAGAAGACCTCGTATATCATGTCCCTGCTCGTTGCTTCCGCGCTCAGCATATTCATATTGTTCCTGCCTGTCACTCCGGCCGGAATGTGGACCTTGATGTGTCTGCAGATACTGATAAGCGTAGCTACAGGGGTCACCCTGCCCCTGCTCTGGAGCATGTTCGCGGACATCGCGGACTATTCCGAGTACAGGAACGGCTCGGCTTCCACCGGACTCATCTTCTCCTCGTCCTCCATGGCTCAGAAATTCGGAGGGGCTTTCGGCAGCGCCCTCATACTCTGGGCCCTCGCAGGGTTCGGGTATGATACCTCCGAAGCGGCTGTCCAGACTTCTGCGGCTGTCGGCGGATTGAAGGCAATGATGAGCTGGATACCTGCCCTGGGCGCATTTGCGGCGGCTATTGTTGTGGCTTTCTATCCTCTCACCACCGGAAAGATGGCCGAGATATCCTCTGCCCTTGCAAAAAGAAGAAAAAACAGTTAGGCTATGAATACAAGACTCTTTCTATTTACATTCCTCTTTGCCCTGCTTTCCCACGCGTGGCTCTGCACCGCGTCCACAGCCAGCGGTCCGGTGTCGGAAAACGGCTGGCTTTCCGTCAGCGGTACCCGTCTGGTCAATGAATCGGGAAATCCAGTGGTACTTTCCGGAGCAAGCATAGGATGGCACAACCTCTGGCCACGCTTCTACAATGCCGGTACAGTTGAAACACTGGCATCCGGATGGGGCTGCAATGTGGTACGTGCCGCAATCGGAGCCGAACTTGACGGGAACTATGCCTCCGACCCCGATACTGCCCTCAAATGTCTGTATGACGTTGTGGATGCAGCCATAGACAATGGAATATATGTGATAGTGGACTGGCACGCCCATAAGCTGCGTCTGGAAGAGGCGAAGAGCTTTTTCGGCAAGGTCGCCAGGAAGTACAGGGGTGTGCCGAACGTGATATACGAGATTTTCAACGAACCGGTGGAAGACAGCTGGACCGCCTTGAAGGCGTATTCCGTAGAGGTAATCGGGGTGATACGCAAAGAGGAGCCCCGCGCCCTCGTCCTGGTCGGTTCTCCGCACTGGGACCAGGATGTCCACATAGTTGCCGACGACCCTCTCGAAGGTATCGGCAATGTCATGTATACCCTTCATTTCTATGCCGGGACCCACGGGGCCGAACTCCGCGTCCGGGGAGACTATGCCATTTCCCGGGGGCTTCCCCTTTTCGTCTCGGAATGTGCCGGGATGAACGCTGACGGGGACGGACCTGTAGACCGCGCCGAATGGCAGAAATGGTGGGACTGGATGGATGCCAACGGATTGAGCAGAATCATGTGGTCCGTATCGGACAAGGACGAGACCTGCTCCATGCTCCGTCCTTCGGCTTCTTCGGAAGGACCGTGGAAAGACAGCGACATAAAGGAGTGGGGGAATATCGTAAGGGAGTACCTGAACGAGGATGCGGACAGGGGGAAGGACCTTGTGCACATCGGCACTGAAGGGATATCCCTTGTACTCGATGCCAGGCGGGGCGAAGATCTGAAGATCCTTTATTTCGGAGAGAAACTGTGCGATGCCGACCTCGGCACCCTCCTGCACTCCGGGATGCAGTCCTGCACGGCATATCCGGTCTACGGGATGAACGCTCCGGCGGAGCCTGCCCTTGCCGTTGTCCATGCCGACGGGAACATGACCCTTGACATGGCTGTGGAGAATGTGTCGCAGGAGGATGCCGTCGATGCTTCCGTCACAAGGATAAGGCTGAAGGACAGGGTGTACCCGTTTACCGTGGATGTCTGCTACAAGGCATGGAAAGACGTGCCGATGATAGAGCTTTGGACAGAGATCACCAACCTTGAAAAGAAGCCTGTGGTCCTGGAACAGTTCGCATCGGCGTATCTGCCGGTGAGAAAAGGCAATGTGTGGATTTCACATCTGTACGGCTCCTGGGCCGATGAGGGCAGGGTAGCGTGCGAACCTCTCCTGCCGGGCATGAAGGTCATCAAGAACAAGGACGGGGTTCGCAACTCCCACACCTCCCATGCCGAAGTGATGATCTCCCTGGACGGGAAACCGGAGGAGAACACGGGGGACATCATAGGCGCAGCCCTTTGCTACAGCGGCAACTACGAGCTCCGTTTCGATACAGGGGATACTGATTTCCACGGTTTTTTCGCGGGCATCAATCCTGACGCTTCCGAATACCGTCTCGCCCCGAAGAAGACTTTCGTGACACCGGTCCTTGCTCTGACATTCAGCAGGGAAGGTCTGGGCGGGGCGAGCCGCAATTTCCATGACTGGGCCCGCAGCCACCGCCTGGCACATGGCGACAGGGAGCGCAAGATTTTGCTGAACAGCTGGGAAGGCGTGTATTTCGATATCACTGAGGAGGGAATGGACGCCATGATGGGTGACATAGCTTCGATGGGAGGAGAGCTTTTCGTCATGGATGACGGATGGTTCGGAGGCAAGTACCGGAGAAACAGGGACAATGCCGCCCTCGGGGACTGGACTGTGGATACCTGCAAGCTTCCTCACGGGATAGACGGGCTTCTGAAGGATGCACAGAAGCACGGTATCGGCTTCGGTATATGGATAGAACCGGAGATGACGAACAGCGTCAGCGAACTATACGGGAAACATCCGGACTGGATACTGAAACCGGAGGACAGGGAAGCTGTCCCGGGCAGGGGAGGCACACAGTTCGTGCTCGACCTCGGGAATCCGGAAGTACAGGATTTCATAGTGGACGTCGTCGACAGGCTGATGACGGAACATCCCGGGATAGAATACATAAAATGGGACGCCAACATGTCCATACCGAACCACGGCTCACAGTACCTCGGCAAGGACAGTCAGAGCCATCTCTACATTGAGTTCCACCGGGGGCTGGCTTCAGTCTGCGAGAGGATACGCGCGAAATATCCGGACCTGACCATGCAGGCGTGCGCAAGCGGCGGAGGAAGGGCGAACTACGGGATACTGCCGTGGTTCGACGAGTTCTGGGTCAGCGACAATACCGATGCCCTGCAGAGGATATACATGCAGTGGGGGACTTCCTATTTCTTCCCCGCAATTGCCATGGGATCCCATATAAGCGCTGCACCGAACCATCAGACGTTCAGGACGATACCTTTGAAATACAGGATAGATGCGGCAATGAGCGGACGCCTCGGCATGGAGATCCAGCCGAAAAACATGACCGACGGGGAGAAGGACCTGTGCCGCAGGGCCATCGCCGACTACAAGAAGATAAGGCCGGTGGTGCAGTTCGGGGATATATACCGGCTTGTCTCCCCGTACGACGGTTTCAACATCGCCTCGATGATGTATTGCTCGAAGGACAAGTCCGAAGCTGTCTTCTACTGGTGGAAGCTCGAGCATTTCCGCAACGAGCATCTTCCGAGGGTGAAGATGGCCGGACTTGACCCTGACAGGATGTACAGGGTCACCGAGCTGGTCAGGATTGACAACGTGCCTCTTCCTTTCGAGGGGATGACCTTCTCGGGTAAATACCTGATGTCCACAGGTCTCGAGATCCCTTATAACCATATCGTGGACTACCATGAGCAGAATGACTGGTCGAGCCGTGTGCTCCATCTTGTTGCAGAATGATGAAAAGACACTTATCCATATTGTCGGCGGCTGTCCTGGCGAGCTGTGCCGTATGCGGTGCAGGCGTCAGGGACAGCCTCCCTTTAGACGGAAAATGGACAGCCTTGGCGGAAATCCAGGCTGACGGGACGGTCGCTTGCCGTGAAGTCATGCTGCCGGGCACAACCGATGAAAACCGTCTTGGAAAAAGGAATACGGACACCATGAAGACTTCCGGACTGACGAGACTCTATCCTTTTGAAGGAAGGGTGACATATACGAAGACTGTCCGGATACCCCGCTCCTTTTCGGGGAAGAAACTGAGGCTTGTGCTCGAAAGGACCAAACCGTCCGTCCTGTATGTGGACGGAGACAGCATAGGAAGCTGCGGGAATATCCTCACTCCACAGGTGTATGGACTTCCGGAACTGAAGCCGGGGGAACACCTGCTTTCCTTGACAGTGGACAATTCCCCGTCTGCGGTCCCTGACGGAATACACAGTTCCCATGCCTGGAGCGAGTCCACGCAGACCAACTGGAACGGTGTGGTCGGGAAGATGTTTCTCGAGGCATACGGTCCGGTACATATTTCTTCGGTGAAGATATATCCGGACGTGGAACGGAAAAAAGCCGAGGTGAAGGTCGTCGTAGTCTCGGACAGGGATATCCCGGAAGCCGGGATAGACGTTTCGGCTGAACCTGAGCCATGCGGATTTTCCGGCGGGCCTATTGTCCGGAACCGTGGCGGAAAGCTGTCGGCTATGGAAAGGATTTCCCTGCAGGAAGGGGAGAATACGGTTTCCGTCATCGTGGATATGGGTGAAAACCCTCTGTTGTGGAGCGAGTTCCATCCGCATCTCTACCGGTTCGACGTGTCTGTGCGGGCAGGGAGGTTTTCCGATGCCATGACTGAGCATGCAGGTATGCGGGACTTCTCCGTTTCAGGTACTTCGTTTACGATAAACGGATACAGGACCTTCCTTCGCGGCAAGCACGATGCCTGTGTCTTTCCTCTCACCGGCTATCCTCCGATGTCTGTACAGGAGTGGAGGAAGGTTTTCTCTACGGCCAAGGAATACGGCATCAACCATTATCGTTTCCACTCATGGACTCCTCCCGAGGCTGCGTTCGAAGCTGCCGACAGGGAAGGGATATACCTGCAGGTGGAGCTGCCGCTGTGGGGTGAAGTTTCCGGAGATAACGGCCGGCTGAACAGTTTCCTGATGCGTGAAGCCGAAATGATACTTGAAGAATACGGCAACCATCCGTCGTTCGTGATGATGTCCCTCGGCAACGAACTGCACGGAGACATTTCCATGATGAGGGAATGGACCGGCAGAATGCGCGGCATGGACGGACGGCATCTGTACTGCTTCGGCTCGAACAACAATCTCGGCTGGAACGGCCCGCAGGACGGAGAGGACTTCTTCGTGGCATGCCGTGTAGGCTGGGGAGAAGGCTGTACGGCCCACACGAGGACTACTTTCGCATTTGCGGATGCGGACAACGGCGGCATACTCAACGGCATCCGTCCCGGAACTTCGGGAAATTACTCCAAGGCGATATCTGCAAGTCCGGTACCTGTAGTGAGCCATGAGAATTGCCAGTTCCAGATCTATCCTGATTTCTCGCAGATCTGCAAGTATACCGGGGTGCTTTACCCTTACAACCTGGAGATTTTCCGGGAGAGGCTTTCCGGTGCAGGCCTGGCTGGCCGGGACAAGGCTTTCAGCCGTGCTTCGGGCGAGTTTGCAGTGGAGTGCTTCAAGGCTGACCTTGAATACGCTTTCCGCACTCCGGGATTCGGCGGATTCCAGATGCTTGATCTCCAGGATTATCCTGGGCAGGGGACTGCCCTTGTCGGGGTGCTCGATGCCTTCATGGACAGCAAGGGGGTCGTGTCTCCGGAGAAGTTCAGGGGTTTCTGCGCCCCTGTAGTGCTCCTGGCAGAATTCGACGATTACTGTATGTCCCGCAGTGATACGTTGGACGTGAGATTCGTTATCGCGAACTATGAGGAAGATGACCGCACCGGAATCCTGGAGTGGACCTTGTCCTTGGAGGGGGCTGACGGGCTTTCCGGCAAGATTCATACTGATGTGCCTCAGGGCGGAACCGTACCTGTGGGTGATATTGCCGTGCCTCTGGCGGAACTGACGGCGGGACTTCCCGATGATGCCGCGACCGGTATCCTTCTCCAGCTCCGGTCCGGCGGATACTCCAACAGCTACAGGCTTTGGGTGTATCCTGATGCCGGTATTCCCGACCCGGCAGATGTGGAGATTGTCACCAAGGCCGACGGACATCTGGATTCCCTCCTGAATGCCGGCAGCCGCGTCCTACTGATACCGGACCATGCCGATGTGGCTCAGAATACCGTCGGAGGTATGTTCATTCCCGATTTCTGGAACTGGTCCATGTTCAAGACCATATCGGAAAAGGCCGGAAAGCCGGTTTCGCCCGGTACCCTGTCCGTGTTCTGCGACCCTGGACATCCTGTATTCCGGGGCTTTCCGAACGACGGCAGAAGCGACTGGCAGTGGTGGAGCATCTCCCTGAATTCCAGACCGCTGATCCTGGATGCCCTGAAGGGTTATACCCCTGTCATCCAGGTCATCGACAATGCTGAAAGATGCCACAAGTTAGGTATCGTTTCGGAATTCTCGGTCGGCAACGGTTCTCTTCTTGTCTGCATGACCGGACTGGACGCCATCGCTGCAACCCCCGAGGGCTCTGCTTTCCGCACCTCCCTCCTGCGCTACATCGCGTCCCCGGATTTCAGACCGTCATACCGTCTCACCTTCTCCGGTCTGCTGCATCTCCTGTACGGCGCACGGGAATCATCCGACATCCACGGCGTCGAAAACCAGACCGACTACTCGAAATTCGCGGAATAAAGCCCGTCGATGATCCCGTCGGCAAGCCCGATTACCGGCACATATATCCACCCGGCCTTGGTAATTTCCGCGATTGTCAGAAATATGCGTCCCGCCGGAACAATCACATCCGCCCTGTCGGGTTTCAGCGAATACTCCTCCATCCGCTCCTCGACAGTCATGTCTTTCAGTCTGTCATACAGCTCCTGCAGGGAAGCCACGGACATCCTCGAATACCTCGAATCGCGTCCTTTCACCAGCTTTATCAGCTTGTTGATGTTGCCGCCGGACCCGATTATGTTTATCCCGGGATAGGACAGGGCCAGGTCTCCCATGTCCTTGTCCAGTCTTTGCCATTCACTTTCAGAGACGGCATCGTTGAGGATACGCACGGTACCTATGTTGTACGAACGCGAGCATACCAGCTCTCCGTCCGCCAGAAGGTTGATCTCCGTACTTCCGCCGCCCACATCCACATACATGAAGTTGCCTTTGCGTCCCTTCATGTACTCAATGTGGTTGTTGTAGATCATCCTCGCCTCTTCCTGACCGTCGATTATCTCGATTCTGATACCAGTCTTCTTCTCTATCGCCCTGATGATGTCGGGACCGTTGGCGGCATCGCGCATGGCCGATGTCGCGCAGGCCCTGTATGCGGTGACATCGTAGATCTTCATCAGGTTCTTGTAGGCTTTCATCAGCCGGATCATGTTCTTTTCCTTCTTCTCGGATATCCGGCCCGAAGCGAAGACATCGAAGCCCAGACGCAGTGGCACCCTGAGCAGGAGCACTTTGCTGAAAAGCGGCTTTTCGTCGCTTTCAAGCTGCTTTATCAGCAGCCGTACCGCATTCGAACCGATATCTATGGCGGCGTAGGTCACCGCACCGTCGGTATGGCCTGTTGTCTCTTCTTCCATATTCCTTTCACTTTCTTTGATTATAATACATGTAGAGTTCTTCCTGCGACCCTCTTTCCAGCGGATCATCGCAGGTCCACGGCAGGTTCTCTCCCGAACCGTCCACCAGACGTCCCTGCCGCACATCCCTCAGTCCGTACTCCACTATCCTTTTCATTTCGAGTTTCAGCGTCGGGTCATATACAGGGGCCACCACTTCGATCCTGTTGTCCAGGTTTCTCGGCATCCAGTCGGCCGACCCGAGGAAGACCTTCTCCACCCCGCCTCCGGCGAAAATGAATATCCTCGAATGCTCCAGGAATCTGTCTATGATCCCGCATATCCTCAGATGGCACCTTTCCGGAAGGTTTTTCGTCACGAGCGAGCAGTTGCCTCTTACCAGCAGGTCCACATCCACCCCGGCGTAGGCCGCTTCGTAGAGTTTCGCGACCATATCTTCGTCGGTGATGTGGTTTATCTTTATCTTGATGTAGGCCGGTTTTCCCGCCTTCCTGTTCTTTATCTCCGCATCAATCAGGCTTATGAATTTCTTCTTCATCCCGTTCGGCGACACGAGCAGCTCCTTGAACCTCACCGGAATGTACGGCTTTTCGATAAACGAGAACAGCAGGTCCACATCGGTGGTGATCCTCGGCGAGGATGTCATCATGATACAGTCTGTGTAAGTCTTCGCATTGCCTTCGTGGAAGTTCCCCGTGCTGACGCAGGCGATGTCCGGCCCTTTCTTCATCCCGATATGCACCACCTTGGAGTGTATCTTCAGTCCTTCCACCCCGAAAATGACCTTGACTCCGGCATCCTGCAGCTTCTGAGCCCAGACCATGTTGGATTCCTCGTCGAACCTTGCCAGAAGCTCTATGACGGCAGTGACCTTCTTCCCGTTCCTGGCCGCACCGATGAGAGCCCTTATGACCTTGGAGTCCCTGGCGAGACGGTAGAGGGTGATCTTTATGCTCTTTACATTGCTGTTGAGGGCCGCCTCGTGCAGCAGCCCGACAAACGATGAAAAACTGTGGTAAGGTACATGAAGGAACCTGTCCTGCTCCCTCACCTTGTCCAGTATGGAGTCCGTCCCGCGGAATGCTTCCTGAATTACAGGAGGCGCAGGTTCGTATTTCAGGTCTTTCCTGCCGCAGTCGGGAAATTTCATCAGGTCCTTGTGGTTCTGGTATCTTCCGCCTTCCACGACGGTGTCGCTGAGCCCCAGATCCAGCTTGCCGAGCACCCTCTTGAACAGGTCCTGCGGCATACTGCTGTCGAATACCACCCGGAGTGCTTCTCCTTTCTTCCTGTTCTTCAGTCCTTTGGATATTTTCTGCAGGATGCCGCTCCTCTGGTCGTCATCTATTTCCATCTCGGCGTCTCTCGTGAACTTGAAGGCGAAGGATTCGAAGCCGGAACATCCGGATCCTGCGAAAATCTTCGGCAGAGAGCATCTCACCACATCGTCCAGATACATTATGTAGCTCTTTCCGTCCTTGTCCGGAAGCCTGATGAACCGTCCGCAGCTCTGCACCGGAAGCTCGAAGAAGGAATAGTCGTAGACAGTGTTTCCGCTTGCGGTGACCCTCCGCGCCCTTACGGCATGGTAGATGCTCTGGTCGGACTCGTAGTCGAGGTGTTTCACGGAAGCGAACCTTACAGGGACGATCAGGCCGTCAATCTTTTCCGAATAGTAGGAATGTATGAATTCCAGCTGGTCTTCAGTGACCTCCTTGTCGGAAATTATCATTATGTTTTCCTTTGCGAGGTCTTCGTAGACCTTGTGTACCCCCTCCTCGTATTCCTTCTGGTATCTTGCATTCAGCTTTGATATCTGTCTCACGACAGATTTCGCCAGGGCCGCTTCTTTTGCACCCTGCTTCCCGTCCCACTCGGCAATCCTGTTCTGGGACGCTACCCTGACCCTGAAGAATTCATCAAGATTGTTGGAATAGATTCCCAGGAACGACAGCCTTTCGAGCAGCGGAACATCATCCCTGCACGCTTCCTGAAGCACTCTTCTGTTGAAATACAGCCAGCTGATATCCCTTTCCACGTAAGGGATTTTCTTCTTTTTCGTAGTCATATCCGGTTTCAGTAAAACAATTCCGTAAATTAACGATTTTTTCGTTAACAAATTGTTAAAAACGAAAATATTCAACGTTATATGAAGAACTCCGGGACATGACAGCCGGATATCCAGACAGACCGTCCGACAAAAATTGCCGGACCCGGAAGCCTGAAAGCCAGGGTAATAAATTTGTAACAAAATCTACAGAATCACGTAATATTCCAGCACTACTTTTGCCGCCAAATCAAAGGAAATGAAACTTATAGAAAAACTTCTCCCGATAGCGGCAATATTATTATATGTGTGTGTACCGTCAATGGCGGAAACAATCATCAGAGGCAAGATCATAGACGCCAGGACCGGCGAGGAAATCATAGGTGCCGCCGTGATCCTGAAAGAACTTGCGGGAAAGGGAACGGTTTCGGGACTCGACGGCAGTTTCACTCTCAACACCGACCTTAACACCTGTACTCTCCTGTGTACATCGATAGGCTACAAGGATGCCGAAATCCTGTTCAGCTACAACGGAAGCGGGGAGCTCCTTGTCAGCCTTGAACCGGACAATATCGCCCTCGACGCTGTCATCGTGACGGCCGACAACAAGGGCAGGACCGAATCGGCTGCAAGAGGTATCGAGAGATCCTCGATGAACGTAGTCAACGTGATGAGCGCCAAGGCTATGGAACTGTCACCGGACCTTACCGTCGCCAATGCGATCAGGAGGATGTCCGGAGTCACGGTCGAGAGGAACAGCAGCGGGGAAGGGCAGTATGCGATACTCAGGGGGATGGACAAGAGGTACAACTATACCCTTGTAAACGGCGTGAAGATTCCCAGCCCCGACAACAAGAACCGTTTTGTTCCCCTGGATATCTTCCCTTCGGAAATGCTCGACCGGCTGGAAGTCACGAAATCCCTTACGGCGGATATGGAAGGCGACGGAATCGGCGGGGCTGTCAACCTGGTGATGAAGGACGCGCCGGAGAAGCTCGAGGTCAACGCCAATCTTGCCACGGGATACAGCGCCCTGTATTTTGACCGGGATTTCGAATCCTTCAACCACAGGGCCGGCCGGAAGATGTCACCTTTCGAACTGATAGGCGCCGATGTCGGCAAGGACTATTCCGTGACCGGAGAGGACTTCACCATGGACAACCTCAAGGTCAGGTATGCCCGACCGAGACCTGACATGGTCGGAGGATTCTCATTCGGCAACAGGTATTTCAAGGACAGGCTCGGTCTCCTTGCCGGTGTCAGCTACCAGAACCTTTTCAGAGGAAAGGATACCGACATATACTATGTCCAGGGTTCGACAGGGAACGGCACCGAGTACAGGACATACTCCGAAGAGCAGAACAGGCTCGGCGCCCATCTGAAACTCGACTACAGGTTCGGCGGCAGACACAAGCTGATGTTCTACGGCGGTTATATGGACCTCCGCATGAGCGAGGTCCGGGACGGACGGAACGACAAGGACTGGACAGTCAAGATGCAGTGGGAGAGACAGTACATAATAAACACGACCCTTAAGGGCGAGCATTCTTTCCTCGGTGACGGCAGGCTGAAGCTCGACTGGACAGGGGTCTTCTCGAAGGCATACAGTACCTCTCCGGACAACGCCAGGATATACATCAATATGCAGCAGACCCATCTCTACAATACCGATTCCGCCGAAAAAAGATGGGAACATAACTCTGACAGGGACTTCGCCGGGTATGTCAACCTGTCGTATCTGCTTGATACCGGCTCCGGATCGGACCTGCTGCTCAAGGCCGGAGGAATGTACAGGAACAAGGCCAGGGACAGTTTCTTCAACGAATATACCTTCGACTCCTCCACAGGACGTGAAGATCTCCAGTACTACGGCGAAGACTGGACCAACTTCAACGAACTCCTCCTTACCCCGAGGGAATACGGGAATGTAGGCGATCCCCTCAATTACGACGCATGGGAGAATATCGCCGCCGGATACCTCATGGCCAAGTACAACTGGAGCAGACTCGAGATCATAGCCGGAGTAAGGGCGGAGCACACCGACCAGGGCTACATCCTCGACTATCCGAGAAAGGAAGAATCGGAAGGCGACCAGGACTATGCTGACATACTTCCGAGCCTGCATCTCAAATACAATGTCCACAGGAATGCCAACCTCCGCTTCTCGTACGGCCGCTCCATCAACAGGCCAGGGTTCTTCGAAATCGTCCCTTACACAATCCTGAACGAGGACTATGACGAAAAGGGAAATCCGGACCTGAAACACACCGTGGCAGACAATCTCGACCTCCGGTACGAATTCTTCCCGAGGTCATCCGAACAGTTCATGGTCGGGCTGTTCTGGAAAAAGCTCCGCAATCCGATCGAATACGGACTGATCAACGAGGGCCAGTCCACCTTCATCACTCCGATGAACTTCGGCAACGCCGTGAACGCAGGTGTCGAGGTGGATATCATGAAATATTTCAACTGGTTCGGAATCAAGGCCAACTATACCTACACGAACTCGAGCATAACTACTACCAAGAGGGTTCGCGAAGGCACGGAGGTCAGGACCGTCAGCCAGACACGTCCGCTTTACGGGCAGGCGGCTCACGTTGCCAACCTGTCACTCCTGTTCAATTTCCCGAAGTGCGGGATAGAGGCGCAGGTGTCGGGTTCATATACCGGAAGACGGCTCAGCGAGATTTCCAACTGGCTGGACAACGATATCTGGGAGGCGGGCTATGTGCAGCTGGACGCCTCCGTCGAGAAGAGCTTCAAGTCAGGATTCTCGATATTCGCGAAAGCCTCCAATCTTCTCGATACCCCGGTCCTGAGATTCGTCGCTCCGAACGTCATGACCGACTCCCTTTCAGACTACGAGAGGCACAGGGGCGGAGTCATCGAAAGGCGTGAGTGGCACGGTCAGGCGATAACCGTCGGGGTAAGATACCGTTTCACGGAAAAACAGTAAACACTTATATCAAAACCATATTTTATGAAAAACCTTAATTTTATCATGCTTTCCGCTGCATTGGCATTTATCCTTGCAGCTTGCGAGAAAGACAATGGAACCGGCAACGATGACAACACATTGACGGAAGAGAGCGTACGGACCGTTTCCGGGACATGGGAAACCGGCACCACCGTCGAGGTGGACAGCCATCTGCTTGTCCCAGAGGGCGAGAGCCTGACCATAGAGCCCGGAGTCACCGTGATTTTCAGCAGCGCCGGAGTCGGTGTGAACCATGTGGCCATTGAATTCACCGTGGACGGCAACCTCTACTGTCTTGGTACCGAGGACCAGCCCGTGCGCCTTACCGTAGCCGAGGACGAGAGGACGGAAGCCAATACTTTTGCCGGACTCTGGGGCGGTATCGTGGCAGGAGCGACCTGCGGCGAGATGATAATAGACCACACTATCATCGAATACACCGGGGGGCAGGTAGTCGAAGGCTCTCCGGCTGCTGAGAACGGCTACTATACTGCAGGTGATGACGCATATCCGCAGATCACAACCAACAATGTGGACGGCAAGTACATCATTACAAACAGCATCATCCGCAACGGATGGTCTGACGGCATCTACATGATGGGCGGAAATGCCATTATTGCAGGCAACATCTTCAGTGCCAACGGATATGACGGAGCCGAAGCTGTCAACGTGAAGTCCGGCTGCGTAGTGGATGTCGCCGGGAACATCATGTTCAGCCCGAATACCAACGGTCTCAAGCTTTCGAGCTCGGACCAGAGCGAGGTAAAGCAGCAGGCGCGTATCCAGGCCTACAACAACACTGTCATCAACGCCGGCTGGAGGCGTGACGGGGAGAAGGGCGGCTGCATCTATGTCGAGGAGAACGCCAATGTAAGCGTGTTCAACAATCTGCTCGTGAACTGCAAGTTCAGGGCTATAACCCCGGCATACGGCACTCCGACCGAGGAGGACTGCTACGACAGGGAGAACTCTATGATAGACTGGAATTTCTATGCTTCCGGCACTGTCCAGGTGAGGGACGAGTACATCTTCTCCGGAGTGGACGAGGACGGGGAGGCATACTCCGGCGTGAAATTCCCGTATGAAGGCTATGCCTACGCCCACCCCGAATATGATACGGAAAAGGTGGATGTGAACAGTATCAAGGCAGTGGATGCGACATCGGCCGAGGAACTCGATCCTGATTTCGTCAACTACGACATCAATGCGGATCCGTCCCTCTACGGCTGGGATGATGCCTGGGATTTCCATGTGAATGCCGGTTCGCCTGTGCTTTCAGGAGCATATACCCCGTCGGATGATTCAAGGAGACCTTTCTTCGCTGAGTCCGGGCTTACGGTCAACGGCCGGGTATACAATTCTCCTGCTGTTGAGGCCCGTTTCGGCGCTTTCGGTACAATTTAAGATTTTCGGAACATGAAGAAGACTGCATTGTCAATTTTTTTCCTGGTGCTGGCCGGAGTATCGCTCCAGGCCCAGCCCAGGGTCTGGAAATCAGTGGAGAAACCACTGAATTTCTATCTGATAAACGATTCCGGCCGTAACGGCTACTATGAGCAGAAGACCGTTGCGCAGACGATGGGGAAGATGGCGGAGACCATCGACATCGAATTTGTCGTAGCTGCCGGTGACGTACACCATTTCGAGGGGGTGCGCAGTGTCTCTGATCCGTTGTGGATGACCAACTATGAGCTTATCTACTCCCATCCGGACCTGATGATTCCCTGGTATCCGGTCTGCGGGAATCATGAATACCGTGGGAACACCGATGCCGTGGTGGCATATTCCGGCATAAGCGCAAGATGGGAGATGCCTTCCAGATATTATACTTTCACTGCGGAGGAGGACGATGCTGCAGTCCGTATCGTGATGCTCGACACCACTCCTCTCATCGACAAGTACCGCGAGGATACGGAGAAATACCCGGACGCTTCCCGCTCCGATGCCGATGACCAGCTGGAGTGGCTTGACAGGGTGCTGTCGGAGGCGAAGGAGGACTGGATCATAGTCGTAGGGCATCATCCGATATATGCCTTTACCGACAAGTCCGAGACAGAACGTCTGGATATGCAGGAACGGGTGAACAGCATACTCCTCCGGCATGACAACGTGGATATGTATCTCTGCGGCCACATCCACACTTTCCAGCATATCCGCAAGGACGGATGCGATATCGACTATGTGGTGAATGGATCCGGCTCCCTCGGCAGGGATGTCGAGCCTGTTGACGGCACGGTGTTCTGCAGCCCGGAAGAAGGCTATTCCCTCATTACCGTTTCGAAGGAAGAGCTTGACCTGTATATGGTAAACCCTAAGGGCAAGATCCTGCACAAGGTCAGCCGTGTAAAATAGATCCTGGGAGAGGGTGAATTCTAAGTTAGAATAAATTTGGTTTTAACTTAGAATTCACCCTCTTGGTCTTCTCCTGTCCCGATAATGGTATAATTCCGGAAAATATTGCCTATCTTTACAGAATATTATCGTCCCGTCAGGGACTTAACCTGTTATTTATGGAAGTACAGATAGGAAATGATGCCCGGTATGCTGTAATCGGGTACGGCAGCTGGGCTACGGCTATTGTCGGGATGCTGACCAGGAACAGGACGGCAGTGGAGTGGTACGTGCGGAACGGGGAAGTCCTCGACGGGCTCCTGAATGAAGGCAGGAATCCTAAGTACCTGTATGAACTGGAATTTGACAAAGACTACATACATCCTTCGGATGACATCAACAAGGTCGTGTCCTCTGCGGATGTGGTGATAATATCCGTCCCTTCAGCTTTCCTGAAGGATTTTCTCGCTCCGCTTACGGTATCTCTCGGAAACAAGTTCATTATTTCAGCGATAAAGGGAATTATCCCCGGCAGCTGGCAGACTGTGGCGGAGTATCTTCATGACCAGTACAACTTGAGTTTCAGACAGATGGGGATCATAGCCGGCCCTACCCACGCTGAAGAGGTGTCCAGGGGGAAACTTTCGTTCCTGACGCTTGCGAGCGCAGACGAGAAGAATGCGAGGACAGTAGGCGAGAAGATGGCTGGAAAACATATCCATGTATGCTACTCGAGCGACCTGTACGGTGTGGAATACGCATCCATCCTGAAGAACATCTATGCGTTGTCTGCAGGCCTTGCAAAGGGGCTTGGCTACGGTGACAACTTCATCGCCGTTCTGGTGTCGAACTGCGCGAACGAGATGACGCGCTTTATTGAGGAAAGTTATCCTGACAACCGCAATACATTCACTTCCGCATATCTCGGAGACCTGCTGGTGACCTGCTATTCATCCTATAGCCGGAACCGGCGGCTCGGCCTTCTGATAGGCCACGGATGTACTGTAAAAAGCGCCCTGAACGAGATGACGATGATTGCGGAAGGGTACTATGCAGCCGAGTGCATCAGGCATATCAATCTAAAGCACAAGGTCAGCATGCCTATAGCCGACATGGTGTACGAAGTCCTCTATCGCAACAAATCCCCGCGGAAAGCGATGGCCGAGCTCAGTGCCATGCTGGATACGGACTGCAGCCGGAGTCTGCTTCATCCGTGACATCGTTTGTGGAATACCTGCACTAATCTTCTACTGGGCTCCGGCCTACCACAGTTACGGTTCCGCCCTTGCAAGCCCGGTGGTGTGGGAGGATGACAACGCGTTGTTCAGCATGGATACCCCGTATGTCACCATGAAGAACCTCGAGGTCCTTGACAAGTGGGTGAAGACTCCGGAAAACCTGTACAAGGGCAGTGTCATGCGTAAGGTGTGGCTGTCGGAGGCCGGTGTCGGATCCGGGGTGTCCGACGATGTGAAAGACGGGGTGTATCCGGAAGAAAAGCTTGCCCTGCAGGCGGCCGGTTTCGCCTATTGCTGGATAAAGATAAACGGGCTTGACGGTATAGAGGCCCTGCAGTGGCACAACTGGATCGACAATGCCAGCGAGGGTGCCCTTCTCGGACTGAGAAAATACAGCGATACCCATGCTTCGGAACCGAAACCTGTATGGACTACCTACCTGAAAGCCGGTACTTCAGAAGAAGTCGGGTATCTCGAAAGCGAAAGATACAAGGATACCGTTGGCGAAGAATGGGGGATAAAGGAAGTCCTTTAGACTGCGGACTTCCATGATGGAAAGAACGGGGAGGGACGACCCAAAGGGAATTTAGTGTCACCCTCCCCGTTCTTTTTTATCTTCTGAATTCGTAGGTTCCGGCCTCGCCTGTGAAATGCAGCAGCCTGTCATCAGATCTCGCCTCGATGGCAGGGATAAGCACTTTACCGTCTTTCATTACCTGCCATGTTCCCGGAAGCAGGTCCGTTACCACGAACCGGAAGGTGCCTTCTCCTGTGACATCGAAACTGAAGCTGTTGTGCAGGGCCTCTCCATCCTTGCTGAAGGTCACGATCCTGTCGGCTACCTTTGCTCCTGTCACCTTTTCTCCGTCTATCCTTTCCACATTTACCAGGCTTCTGCAACCTGTGTCCGAGATCTGCAGGACATTCAGGAAGCAGTCTTCTTCTGACGGTGCGGCAGGGGAGAGTTCGATTCTCCAGGCGCCCCTTTCGTTGGCCGGGTCGGGCCTGCGCGGAGAGTTCGGATAGTTCACCCCGTTCACCCAGAATTCTTTGCCTGGACCTCCCGTCTTTCCGAGAGACATGTTCCCGACTTCCGGAAGGAGGACCGTACCGGTGAGCATCCCGGTATCGCCGTTCAGGGTCCGGGAAACGGTATAGGTGTTCCCTTCTATGGCCGGCTCCTCAATGCTGTGGAGCAGCCAGGTCTTCTTGAAGTCCGGAGAGCTTGATACCACACGGTCGAAGATCACCATGGCGGCAGGCACTGTCTCCGAGAATAGGTTCAGGAAGACGAAGGACCTTTCCACATCGCTTGCCTTGCTGGAATATGCTTTGGTGATGTCCCCTTTGAGGTATGAATATTCCGGAGCAGCCATGTCCGGGCCGAATCCGTGCGCAAGGGCCTTTCCGACAGTGTAGTCTTCGCTGAGCAGGCTCTCGAAAGAGCGGCAGGTGTCCCATCTGTCGCCTGGCATCCGCTGGCCGCCGTCGTTGTCCGCAAACTCTGATTTGTCTGCTCCGCCGTAGTTCCAGCAGGCGAACTTCTCTTCCGGATCGAATATCAGGAGAGAATTGTGTGCGATTGTGCGCTTTGCGTAGTTCTTGTTATGGGGACTGTTATAGCCGCCGGAACTTCCCTGGTAGGTTCCGGAATCGATGGCGAGCGGACCTTTGTGGTAGATCTGGAATGCACCGGCGTCAAGGTGCTGGTGGTTCCCGACGAAATTCTCGTTGACCTTCATCTCGGCAATCACGCTGTTCTCGTCCCATCCGGTCCTTGCTATCATCCATCCGAACGGAGTGCCGCTGTACCTGGTCAGGGGCAGGGTTTCGACAGGGGCGGGTTCTGTTTCGAGGTCTCTCCACAGAATGTCGAAGATCATGCAGTGGTTCTCCACCCTCGGTTTTCTTTTGTATTCACCTGCAAGGTACGGGTCCTTATAATAGCTGTAGGCGAGCATCGCCGGAAGAGAGTAGGAAGGGGATGCCCCGCGCTCCGGATTGACGTCTCCGGCATACAGTACCTGACCGTCCGGCCTTCTCCTGTAGATGAAGTCGTAAAGTACGTATTGCTGCGCCCCGTCGTAGACAGGCCCGGCCCCCATCCTGTCAAGTATCCAGAGGGAGAAGAGGTCGTTCGAGAAGCGTACGTTTACGTAGCCGGTCCCCTGATGGTAGTTGTGTCCCGAATAGATGAAGTTCCTGACAGGGATGTAGTCTTCGTATATCATCTTTATCACGTGGTTGTACATATCTGGATATTCGTCGTAGATGGCGATGCCGCATGAGAGCATATCCCTGAGCACCATCCATTCCGAGGTATGTCCGGCTATCGGTTCGGTGTCCTTCGGAGGATAGCCGCATTCCATCGTCCCGGCTATTCTGACAAACTCGTCGATGAACATCTGTTTCTCGCTGTCCTTCAGCTGGTCGTAACACCAGTCGTAGACGATTGCCCCGCACATCATCATCACCCCGCTCGCCCTGGACAGGTCGCTTCCGTGTCCGAAGTTCGTCTTTTTCAGGGTGTCGAGTATGGAGGTGATTGCTGATCTCGCCGCTTTCCTGTTTCCGTTCACGAGGTAGTCGAGTGCCTGGAGCTGTACCCTCGTGGTGACTCCGCGCATCTGGAAATAGTATCTGAAGCCGCGGTCCGTAACGGTTGCCTCCTCTTCCGGTGTCCTGTCTCTGGAGAGCTTTTCCATGGTCTCGACGGTCTTCTTTATCTCAGGGTTTTCGAGACGTTCGCGGAGCTCGGGAATGTCTTTCTCGAGCAGGTACAGCCTCGGATGTACATCCGGAGGAACCGGTACGGTCACCTCTCCCGTCTTTTCCCAGGTGACTTCCGGTCTTTCCTGTGCCTGCAGAGTCTGAGTAAGTGAAATTGCCGCAAAGGCGGCGATCATGATAAATGTGGTTTTCATTTCGTGCAGTTTTTCTACAAAAATAGGCAAAGCCTTCTTTCTTCCCTTTCCATTGTGTCCAATCCAATCTTGTTTTTGTCCAATTTTATTTTAAAATTGTCCAATCATGGCGTGTGTACGGCAAAAATCGCCGCCATGACGGGAAGTCAGAAGAAGACATCGGAAAATCCCAAAAGGAGAGGGGTGCATTCCGAATCAAGACCAGGCTTGATTCAGTATGCACCCCCTCCTTTACTTCGGACGTGTCCCTGTCTCAGATCATGAGGGCTGCAACCAGTGCAAGGATTGCGTAGAATTCCGGAAGGGCGGCGTAGATGAGCGTGTTGGTGAGCACGTCATGTCCCTGGGAAAGCCCTACTATACCGTTGGCGCAGACCTGGCCCTGTCGGATGGCCGATATAAGGCAGACAAGACCTACACCGAGTCCCACTCCGAAGAGTACGGGGCCGTCAGCGGCGAAGTCCTTGCCAAGCCACATCAGGAAGGCTACGAAACCGTAGAGGCCCTGTGTGGCCGGCAGCGCGGAAAGTATCATATAGCTTGCGGACTTGTCAGGGTCCTTTTTCAGGGCTCCTTCCGCAGCGTTCCCCGTGATAGTCGTGCCGATGCAGCTGCCGACTCCCGAAAGTCCCAGCATGAGGCCGAGACCGAGATAACCGAGAATTAAATTTACCATAGTATCTTATTTTTGATTGTTGATTATTTTTCTAAACCCAATGGCCTGTATGCCTTGCCCCGGCCTTCATAGCCAGAGTTCTTGAAATATTCCACGAAGGTGAGTCGCAGAGGGTGCACGAATGCTCCCAGGCAGGACATGGCGAGGTTCAGCGCATGGCCGAGAACGACTATCAGCAGGAAGCCGAGCCAGTCGAGTCCCGGTACGGGTATTCCGTCCCTGAGCATCACCGCAAGGTTGTTGAAGGCTGCCCCGAGCATACCTCCTGCCAGCCCGAGGGCATAGAGACGGATGTAGCTCAGCACGTCACCCATGATACCTGTTGCCATATTGTAGGTGTCCCAAAGTCCGGACCCGATATTGATGAGTGGGTTCCTCCTGGGATTGTTGAATATGTATATTCCCAGTCCGGAGATGATCCCCAGTACGATTACCGCCCATCTGGTCGCCTCCTTGTCCATGATTCCGAGCAGGGCCAGGGCAGCTATGCAGATGATCCCCAGGATGAGTATCAGCCATGCCCATGTGCTGATGTTCTGCATGAAACCGAATCTTTTGGTGTATCCTATGGCCTTGATGGTCATAGCAAGGCATATATGGAACACACCGACGCCGAGAGCCAGCACCATCTGCGCAGAGTATCCGGCCACTTCTCCGGTGATCATTATCTTCTTGAGCCACTCCGGTACCCATGCGGCGTCCGCGAGGCTTATCCCGAAGAAGGTCCCGAGCACTATGCCCACGAAGAAGGTCCCGATACCGAGGGTCGTGACGAGAGGTCCGAGCCTGGAGAGACTGCCGGACATCCTTTTCAGAAGCTGTCCAAGGATTATGAGAAGGATCCCGTATCCTGCGTCTCCCATGCACATGGCGAAGAACAGCAGGAAGAACGGTCCGAGCACCGGTGTCGGGTCGAACTCGCTGTAGACGGGCATTCCGTACATCCCGGTCAGGACTTCGAATTGTTTCACGAACTTGTTGTTCTTCAGCTTGATAGGGGGGTTGTCCTCCTCCTTCGCCGCTTCCTTGACGTAGACCATGTCCATTTCGTCGAATTCCTTGCTCAGGGAGGATTCCATCTCCGTCGGGGCAAATCCTTCCAGCACTGTCACGAGGTCGTCCGCAACGCTTTCTCCGGATGCTTCGGCCAGGTACAGATCCAGTCTTGCCGCCGTTTCGTCCAGTTCCTTCTGCAGGTCCGGAATCCTGTCTTTCAGCTTCAGGAGTTTCCCTTCCAGCTTTATGATTCCGGCACTGATCCTGTCACTTTCCGCACGAGACTCTTTCCAGTCCCCTTCGAGAGGCGGTATCTCTTCGGCCGGAAAGGAATAGCCCTCTTCCGGGGCGACCGTCACGAACAGGACGCTGGAGCCGCTGTCATCTATGACATACAGAGGATACATGTCTTCCCAGGACCTGTCGTATTTCTTCTTGCTTACGGAGTAGAACCTGACTTTGAGTCCGTCTTCGGCAAGTTTCCCGACGGTTTCCCTGTCGAATTCCCCCCACGGATATCTCCTTTCCCTCTCTTTTTCCGAGGCGGCGTATGCAGCTCTGAGCTTTTCAAGGCTTTCCCTTGTCTGCGAAAGGATGCGTACAGCGTCTCCTTCCACATCGGCCTCCCGGGCAGCCGCCTCTATTGCTCCGGCATCCGGACTTTTGCTGAAGTCCGTCTTTTTCAGGAAAGATATGGCCGAGGTGATTTCCCTGCACTGTCCGAACATCGCTGAAGAACCGGAATCCACCGGTTTGGCCGACCTTGTGATATCGACCACGCCAAGTTCCTGAAGCCTTTTCAGGAAAGGTTTCGTCTCTCCGCTGAGCAGGATAAAGGAGTATCTGGTCATTCTTGTGATCATATCTGTCCCTCCTCTTCCATTTCATGTCTGGTTTTCACTATCTTGGAAGACGCCTTGGTGAGATTCTCCTCGTCTTCCATGAATCTTTTTATCTTCCGTATCGCCTCCTGATATCCGGGTATCTGTACTTTTTCGTACAGGTTGACCTTCTGGGTCGTCTTCTTCCTCTGGAAGTCGAGGATGCGGCTCTTTTCCTTGTATACCTCCGACTCTATGCCCAGCCTTGACATCTCCTTGAGTATGGATACCCCGTCGGCATACCAGGCTGGCTTGGCGAAGGCGTTGAAGTCCCTTATCTCATATCGTATGTCCTTCAGCTCCGGAGTCCTGACCCCGGCTACCTTTACCGTGTCCAGGTCAACATCCGTGATCGATATGAGGTTAAGCTCGAACTCGTTCCACAGGGCTGCGAGGTAGTCGTATTCCTTCATGGCCGCATCCAGGTCATCCAGAAGCTTCTCGGACTTCGCTTTGGCCTTGCGCACCTCGAGCCTCAGGGCGGACTCCTTGTTTTTCAGGGTCGGGAGCGCGCTCTGCCGGACCTTGAGCTGCTTGCTCATGTCGTTCAGGGACGTCTTGTTGTATTGAAACTTTATAGCCATCGGTTAATTTTTCCAGTATTTGTCGATCAGATCCTGGCGGATTCCCGTCTCGGCTTTGGTGAAGTATTTGCCGAACAGCTCCCATGCGGTGTCGAGCATCTCGTCGATCTTGATGTTAACGTCAATGGCGAGGAGCCGTGTGGCATATTCCTTGGCA
Organism: uncultured Bacteroidales bacterium; assembly: GCA_944326325.1. GTDB lineage: Bacteria > Bacteroidota > Bacteroidia > Bacteroidales > UBA932 > Cryptobacteroides. The sequence continues at coordinate 48,665 of CALVDQ010000003.1, read as the reverse complement.
TAGTCGAGGCAGCGCAGGTCGTAGTCGCTCAGATCGAAACCGTTCTCGAGTTTGGTCTTGGCGTTCTGTGCGTCTGCATACAGGCGGACTCCGGCGTTCATCACCTGATTGTGGTCTTCCCTGGTCTGCTTTCCGATGACAAGCTGTTTCAGACGGGACAGGGACCGGAACGGGTCGATGATGATCTTTCCCGAATCAGGGTCTGCCCTCAGGTAGAGCTGGCCCTCTGTAATATACCCCGTGTTGTCAGGTATCGCGTGCGTGATGTCGCCGTCGTTGAGGGTAGTCACTGCTATGATGGTGATCGAGCCTCCGTCAGGCAGCTGAACGGCCTTCTCGTATATCTTCGCGAGGTCCGAATACAGGGATCCTGGCATGGAGTCCTTGGACGGAATCTGGTCCATGCGGTTGCTGACTATGCTCAGGGCATCGGCGTAGAGTGTCATATCCGTAAGCAGGACGAGAACCTTCTCGTTCTTGTCCACCGCAAAATATTCCGCCGCGGTAAGGGCCATATCCGGTATAAGAAGCCTTTCTACAGGCGGCTGTTCGGTCGTGTTCACGAAACTGATGATCTTGTCCAGGGCTCCTGCCCTCTCGAACTCGTGCCTGAAGTAGAGGTAGTCGTCGTTCGTCAGGCCCATGCCTCCGAGGATTATCTTGTCGACGTCGGCACGTAGGGCGACCTGCGCCATGACATTGTTGTACGGCTGGTCAGGGTCGGCGAAAAACGGAATCTTCTGTCCGGAGACAAGGGTATTGTTCAGGTCGATGCCTGCGATACCGGTAGGAATGAGCTGGGACGGCTGCTTCCTTTTGTAAGGGTTTACGGAAGGACCGCCTGTCTCCCTCTTTTCCCCGTCGATTTCAGGACCCCCGTCAATGGGCTGTCCGTATGCGTTGAAGAACCGTCCGGCCAGGCCTTCGCCTACCTTCAGTGTAGGGGATTCCCCGAGAAATGCAACTTCGGCATCGGTCGGAATGCCTTCCGTCCCGGAAAAGACCTGCAGTGTCACGAGATCTCCGCGTGTCTTCACAACCTGCGCAAGACGGCCGTCGACTGTGGCGAGCTCGTCATTGGAAACACCTTTGGCCTTCAGCGAGACCGTGGCCTTGGTGATAGCCTCAAGCTGTGTGTATATCTTTTGAAATGCCTTGTTTGCCATTGCCGATCAAATTATTGAGTTGTTCCTGATATTTGTTGAAGCTGCCGCTCCTGAACTCCGAGTAGTTCATCTGTTTCAGGAGGTTGATGACTTCCTTGAAGAAATTGCGGCATTCTTCGTAGTCTTCGAAGCTGAATTCCCTGTCGCAGATGTCCAGTACAAGGTTCAGCATATATTCCTGCCTGTCCATAGGGGTGAGGCTGTCCACCGGGTCGAAGGCATCCTGCTGCAGGATGATGAAGTCCACGAGTTCCGATTTCCAGAAAAGTTCATGGTAGCTCATCGGCACTCCGTCGTCGCCGAGTATGTTTATCTGGTCGTTGGCCTCCTTCCCTCTGCGGATGATGTTCTTGGTCTTTTCGACCTTTTCCACCCAGCCCTGTCCGACCTTGGCGGACAGGTAATCGCGTATTTCAGGGTATTCCAGGTATTTGGAGTAGGAATCGATAGGGTTCACCGCAGGGTATCTCTTCTGGTCGGCCCTTTTCTGCTCGAGGGCGTAGAAGCACCGCGCGGCTTTCTTGGTGGACTCCGTCACAGGTTCCTTCAGGTTACCTCCGGCAGGGGAGACCGTACCTATGAATGTGACCGAACCGGTCTTCCCGTTGTTGAGAACGACCATGCCCGCCCTGGCGTAGAAGCTGGAGATGATAGCGGACAAATCCACAGGGAAGGCGTCTGCACCAGGGAGTTCCTCGAGCCTGTTGCTCATTTCCCTGAGGGCTTGAGCCCATCTTGAAGTGGAGTCGGCCAGAAGGAGCACTTTCAGTCCCATGGCCCTGTAGTATTCGCAGATGGTCATTGCAGTGTAGACGGAGGCTTCGCGGGCTGCCACCGGCATATTGGAGGTGTTGCAGATGATCGTGGTCCTTTCCATCAGCTTGCGTCCCGTATGCGGGTCCACGAGTTCCGGGAATTCGGAGAATATCTCAACGACTTCGTTGGCACGTTCCCCGCAGGCTGCCATCACGATCACGTCGGCGTCACCCTGCTTGGCTATAGCGTGCTGGAGTACCGTCTTCCCGCATCCGAACGGACCGGGAATGAAACCTGTCCCTCCTTCCGCTATCGGGTTCAGCGTATCAATCACACGTACGCCTGTCTCCATTATGCGTTCCGGCCTCGGTTTCTCCCGGTATGCCTTTATCGGCACTTTTATCGGCCATTTCTGGGTCATCGTGACATCAATGTCCTCTCCTTCGCTGTCCGAGAGGACAGCTATGGTCTGTCCTACGGTATACTGCCCGGCAGGGGCCACTGACTTGACCGTATATTCCCCCTCGAAGGAGAACGGTACCATGATTTTGTGCGGGAGCCATCCTTCCTTGACTTCCCCGAGCCAGTCCGCTGCCATGACCTTGTCTCCCGGTGCTGCGATTGGGGTGAAGTCCCATTTCCTGTCTTCGTCCAGGGCCTTTGTGTATTCTCCCTTTTTCAGGAAGACCCCTGTCATTGTGGTGAGGTCGTTCTGAAGCCCGTCATAGCTGCTGGACAGAAGACCCGGTCCGAGAGTGGCCTCGAGCATCCGGCCTTCGAATTCCACATCGTTGCCGTTCTTCAGCCCTCTGGTGCTCTCGAAAACCTGGATTGCCGCATATCTGCCGTTTACCTTTATGACTTCAGCCATGAGTTTCGTACCTCCTGAAGTCACATAGCAGAGTTCGTTTTGGGAAACAGGCCCTTCCGTCTCTACCGTGACAAGGTTGGAGACGATACCCGTAACCTTTCCTGTACTTTTCATATATTATCGATTATTGATTGCATATTTCCGTCCCTGATATCACGGCCTTGACTTCCGGCCGTCTTCCAGGACCCCGGATGTGAATTCCACTCCCTTGAAGGTCCCTCGGACCTCGTCCACGAGCACCCTGAACATCTCCCGTCCCCTGGCCTCGTCCAGCTTCATCCATCTGTCTATGATCTTCAGCCTGGCGATGAATCCCAGTATGACCGTAAGGTCGAAATAGTGGAACAGAGTAAGTTCTTCCGCCTTTCTCCAGTAGAGGCCGTCGATGCCGCGCTCCCGGTCCAGAATGTTGTCCGTGGAGAGTATCGCATCCAGCTCCTGCGCTTCCGCGAATTCCTTCTCCCCGTCTTTGTCCGGGTCCCATGCGATGATGACGTCCCTGTCCTTTTCCCGTCCAAGGGCATTGTTGAGATATCTTACTTTGGCGTTTCTGACATTCAGGTCGAAACCGAACCATTCCCTTATGAAAGGGTGTCTGCTGGACAGAGCTCTGGCGTAGAAGTCGGCCGTCAGCTTCCCGGCGGAGTATCCCTCCTCAAGAAATTCTATGACCGGAACGTCGCGTGACGAGCCCAGCCCTTTTATTTCCCCGATAAGGGTATCCGCATCCTTCTCTCCCGTCATCCCGTCCATGGCCAGTTCCGGAAGGCTTGCGATGATATACTGGTAATTGTTCATCTGAGACAATATTTGGAACGGCCCTTATTCCCCGAAAAGGATTTTCTTTGTGGCAGGCCGCAGGTAACTGGAAATGAGTTCCTTGAAAGTACTGTCCGTGAAACTTACGAACCAGCCTCCGTCCTTGGGGCCTATGGTGAATCCTCCTGTCACCTTTTTCGAGAAGGAGGCTTCGACCTTGCCTTTCAGTATTCCCGCAAGTTCTTTGCGGAGGAACGGCTCCATCTCCTTTTTCATCGCTTCGGGGAGTATGACCGACAGGTCGGCAGGTTCCGCGTTGTCCGGGCTGAATGCTTTGGCGACTGTCATTATCACCTGTTTCACAAAGTCTGCGGATGTGAGGGCCCCGGTGATTTCAGCGTCGGCGACCTTGCTCACGAGCAGGTTCTCGATCTCCTGTCTTGTGGACTGGATGCTCTGTCCTGCGGCCAGCCTGATGTCTCCGCGGACCTTGGCCTGCAGTTCTTCAGCCTGTTTCTTCGCTTCGGCAATAATCCTGGCGGCTTCGGCCCTGGCGTCATCCAGAATCCTGTCCGCCTTTGAAGCGGCCTCCTTTACGATGGCTTCTCCTTCCTGCTTTCCTTTTGAAAGACCCTCGTTGTACAACTTGTCGGTCAGTTCCTGCAATTTGTTCTGCATATCCTTTTATGATTTTAAGCTACTTTTTCAACCTTTCCGGCCCCTTCTCCGGCACAGCCGGAAAATCCTTCCGCCGTCATGAGGCTATCACAACAAATTTAAGAAAAAGTCGGATACGGCCAAAATTTTATCAGAAACATTCCTTGAGGATACGGACAATGTTTTCGGATTTGCCCATGGTGTAGAAATGGACGGCCGGCACCCCGTGGGCAATCAGGTCCTTGCACTGGGCCGTACACCAGTCCGTGCCAATCCTGTATATCTTCTGCCTGTCGTCCCCGGCGGCCCGTATTTCGGAGGTAAGCCCGACGGGGATGTCTATGGAGAAGGATTCCGGAAGGAGCGATACCTGACGAGCCGTAGTGAGAGGCTTGAGTCCGGGGATTATCGGGATGCTGATCCCTGCCGCACGGCATCTGTCCACATAGTCGTAGTAGACCCTGTTGTCGAAGAACATCTGGGTGATGATGTAGTCCGCCCCGGCATCCGCCTTCTTCTTCAGGTTCTCGATGTCAGTCTCCATGTTAGGGGCCTCGAAATGTTTTTCAGGATAGCCTCCGACACCGATGCTGAAAAGGTCTTCGCCATTCTCGAAGTTCCTTATTGCTCCGACAAGTTCGCTTGCGTACCTGTAGCCTCCTTCCGACGGGACAAAGCGTTTTTCGCCTGCGACAGAGTCACCCCTGAGGGCCATTACATTGTCTATCCCCATGAACCTCAGGTCGCAGAGCCGGTTTTCGATTTCTTCCGCCGTGCTGCCTCCGCAGATGATGTGTGGTACGACGTCAATATTCCAGGCCGACATTATCGCACCGCATACCGCAACTTCGCTGACCCTGTTCCTTACGAGATGCCTTGAAAAACTGCCGTCAGGCTCTCTGCGGTATTCGTACTCGTCCCTGTGACAGGTTACGTTGATGTATTTCGGGCTGAATTCCATGAAAGGCCGTATGGATTCGATCAGCTCTTTGTGCGTGATGCCTTTGAGAGGCGGCACTATCTCCAGTGAAGGGAAAGGCTTCCGGCTTTCCCTGAGTATGTCTCTTATTTTCATTACTGTCAGATAAGATGTCCCAATAATATCCTGCCTTCTTCAGGTGACAGTCCGCGCGCCTGGCAATATCTCCTGAACTGGTCTTCTCCGATCTGCCGGATTTCAAGGTAGCACGCTTCCGGATGGATGAATATCATCCCGCAGATGGACGCATCGGGTGTCATCCCGTAGCTTTCGCTCAGCAATATACCGAGTTTTTCCGGATTTTTCAAGTGTTCAAGTATGTCTGCCTTCACGGAATGGTCAGGCAGCGCCGGATAGCCTGCCGCAGGTTTGATTACGGTCATTCCTCCTACCTTCAGGGCTCCCTTTATCTTTTCGTCCAGCATGGAGGAGGCCGCTTCCGCAAGGGTGTCGAGTATGGCTTGTCCGACAAGGTCCTGGACGGTGTCCGTGTCGGTACTGATTCCGAATATCCCGCAGACGGACCTTCTTCCGGAGGATTCCTGTGGCACGAAGTCGGCCAGGGACAGGCAGGCTTTCTTGCCGTCCCTCAGTTCCGTGGCCTCTTCCTGACGGAGCATGGGTATGCTGAACTTCTCGTCCCCTTTTTCAAGGTGGACAGTGTCCCCTTCGGCCCAGGCTTCGTAAAACCCGTATGCAGCCCGGATTTCCAACCCTTCGTCCTTTTCCATTGCCACCAGCCTTTCCAGAGTTTCGCCCTTGAGGGCTGCAGCGGCTTCCGAGGCGGTGTCCCTGATCCTGCATATAAGGAAAAACAGCTTCCAGTCGAAATATTCCATCACTTCCTTTACAGGGACAGAGATGGCAGGGGAGGAGTCCAGGACGAGATCTTCTTTCCGGAGGTAGCTTTCCGGAGGAAAGGACGGAGGGGGAGCAGGGTTTCCCTTCTTCTTCCTGCCGTACAGTTCCCTCAGTTCCTGCTGCCTGCCGTGCTCTTCGGCGATGAACTTCTCCCTGTCGGCCATGTATTTCTTCGCCATGACTGCGGTGGCCGAGGCATCGGGTCCGTAGAATACACGGTTGTACAGCGGAGCCAGCTTCACGGCGGTGTGAAGGGCGGAAGTCGTGGCTCCTCCGATGAACAGCGGCAGTTCCATGCCGCGCCTGGTCATCTCCCGGCATATTTCCTCCATCTGGTACAGCGACGGAGTGATGAGCCCGCTTACCCCGATAATGTCCGCACCGGTCTCTACGGCCGTATCAAGAATCTTTTCCTTTTCTACCATCACCCCGAGGTCCGTGACATCGAACCCGTTGCAGTTCAGAACTATGGCTGCTATGTTCTTGCCAATGTCGTGTACATCTCCCTTCACTGTGGCTATGACTGCCTTTGGCCTTACGGACCTTTCCTTGTCTTCCGTCCCTTTCCCGATGTATGGCTGCAGGATGTCCACGGCCTCTTTCATTATCCTGGCCGACTTCACGACCTGGGGAAGGAACATCTTTCCTTCGCCGAAATATTCTCCGACTGTCTCCATCCCGGCCATGAGCGTTTCTTCTATGACCTTTACCGCGCTGCCTTTTTCAGCGAGTACGGTCATGAGGTCCGCTTCCAGCCTGTCTGCGCTTCCTTTTATGAGGGCTTTCCGGAGCCTGTCTTCAGCCGAGTCCGCACCATGGGCCTCTCCGGAGTCCTGGCTTCTGACGGCTTTTGCCCCATCAGATTCTCCTGCTATTTTCCCGGCGAGGCTGATGAGCCTGTCGGTGGCGTCCGGTCTCCTGTCGAAAATCACATCTTCGATTCGGGCCAGGAGTTCAGGATCTATGTCGTCATAGACAACAAGCATGGCAGGGTTCACTATGGCCATGTCCAGGCCTGCCTTGACTGCATGGTAGAGGAATGCGGAGTGCATCGCCTCCCTTACCTTGTTGTTCCCTCTGAAGGCGAACGAGAGATTCGATATCCCGCCCGAGGTCAGGGCTCCCGGCAGGTTTTCCTTGATCCATCGTACCGCATCTATGAAGTCTATGCCGTACCTGGCGTGTTCCTCGATTCCTGTAGCGATGGAGAGTACATTGACGTCGAAGATGATGTCTTCCGGAGGGATTCCGGCCTCTCCGGTCAGAAGGCGGTAGGCCCTGCAGCATATTTCCGTCTTTCTGGAAAAGTCCGTCGCCTGTCCTTTCTCGTCGAAGGCCATCACCACCATGGCTGCCCCCAGCGAGTGTATTTCCCTGGCTTTCCTGAGAAACTCTGTCTCCCCGTCTTTCAGGCTGATGGAATTCACGATGGATTTGCCCTGGGCGTTCTTCAGCCCGGCAAGCAATGTCTCCTCGCGGGACGAGTCTATCATCAGGGCAGACTTGGCCACGGCAGGATCGTTGGATATCCATCTTGTGAAGACGGTCATTTCGTGAGTGCTGTCGAGCATCGCATCGTCGAGGTTGACATCGATGACCGGGGCTCCGTTCTCTATCTGCCCTGCCGCGATTCCGAGGGCTTCCTCGTATTCCTTCCCGGCTATCAGCCTGGCGAATTTTCTCGAGCCGGCCACGTTTGTCCTTTCCCCGATGTTGGTGAATGTGTTTCCTGCATCTATCGTGACTGTCTCCAGTCCGCTGACTTTGAGCCGGCCTTTCCTGATGTCCGGGATTTTTCTCGGTGCGATATCCCTGAGGGCGTCCGCTATCGCCCTGATATGCTCGGGCGTGGTACCGCAGCAGCCTCCGGCGATGTCAAGAAGACCTTCGGAGGCCATGGCTTTCATGTCGGCAGCCATCTTTTCGGGGCTTTCGTCGTATTTTCCGAGTTCGTTCGGCAGACCGGCGTTCGGGTGGCAGCTCACCCGGCACTCCGCGAACGATGCCACTTCTCTCAGCAGCGGGGCCAGCCCGGATGCCCCAAGGGAGCAGTTCAGCCCGAAAGACAGCAGGGGATAGTGCCGTACCGAGGTGTAGAATGCTTCCAGGGTCTGTCCCGTCAGTGTCCTTCCGCTCCTGTCCCCGACAGATACGGATACCATTGCAGGGAAATCCTTTTCCGGGAAAAGCTGTGACATGGCATATAGTGCCGCCTTTACGTTCAGGGCGTCGAAACAGGTCTCGATGAGGATGGCGTCCACCCCTCCTTTTGCAAGGGCTTCTATCTGCTCCCGGTAGGCTTCCGCCATCTCGTCGAAGGAGCAGGGCCTGTATGCCGGGTCGTCTACGTCCGGGGAAAGGGAGAGGGATTTGGAGGTAGGACCTACGCTTCCGGCGACATATATTTTCCGTCCCGGATGGCTGCTGGCGTATCCGTCAGCAGCCTGTCTGGCTATCACGGCCCCTCGGTACGCCATTTCGGCAGCCTTGTCACCGAGCCCGTATTCGCTCTGGGATATACGGTTGGAACTGAAGGTGTTTGTCTCTATGATGTCGGCTCCGGCCTCGATATACCCGGTATGTATCCTGGCTATCACCTCGGGAGCTTCGAGGTTCAGCCGGTCATTGTTCCCGTCCGGAACGGGGGAGTATTTCTGTATCATGGTGCCCATGGCACCGTCGAGTATGAGTATCCTGTGGTTGCTGGTTTCGATTCCTGAGGACATGGCTGTTGTTCCTGCTATTATGGTTAGGGGAAAGGAAAAGCCGGAAAACCTGCATCGTTGTCCGGCAGGCCTTCCGGCTTTATCAACTGGTCCTATCGCGTTATCCGTTATGCGATGGTCACGATAGGAGCTCCTTCGAGCACGGAATCACCTTTGCTGACGTTGATGGCAGTCACGGTCCCGTCGTGGGTGGCCTCTATGACATTCTCCATCTTCATGGCCTCGAGTACTGCAACCTGCTGGCCCTGTTTTACGGTGTCTCCCGGCTTTACCGAGATTTCGATGATCACTCCAGGGAGAGGTGCAGGTACCGGTTTGCCTTTTCCTGATGCTGCTGCCGGTGCCGGTGCAGGCGCTGAAACCGGTGCAGCCGTCTCGGCCTTTGGTGTTGCCGGTGCCGGTGCTGCTACCGGAACGGGAGCGGCAGCCGGAGCTGCAGGAGCCTGGGCTATGGTGCTTGCAGCAGCGGTGCAGGCGGCCACGCCGGATTCCACTGAATACTGTATTCCGTTGACTGTCACGACTGCGCTGTCACCGTTGATGGAATTGATCTCGACATTGTATTCGTTGCCGTTTATTTTGAATTTATACTGGCTCATTTTTCCTTTGTTTATAATCTTTGTCAATTATCCGATTCTTCCTTCGCCGTGTGCGTCCGGCCTTTTTCACCTGCACTTGCGGGACGGAAGCTGCCTCAGAGTGGAGTGCCTGTCGGCCCATGCGCTGAACGTCGGTCTGATGGTCAGCACGAAACTTTCCTGGTCATGTACTATTCCGCATGCGTGCATCTGGAGAGCCATGGCGATGGCTGCGTAGGTTTCCCCCGCAAGAGTTTCTTCTATGGCCTTTGCAAGGATTCCGGCCTTTTCCGGTGTCATGTACCTGTCCATAGCTAAAGAGGAAGATTATCGTGTTTCTTGGCAGGGTTGGTCACCTTCTTGTTCGCGAGCTGCTCGAGGGCCCTGATGACGCGGAACCTCGTGTTCCTCGGCTCGATCACGTCGTCAATGTAGCCGTAGCTTGCCGCATTGTAAGGGTTGCAGAACAAGTCGTTGTATTCCTTCTTCTTTTCCTCGGCCACCCTTGCTTTTTCGGCAGGATCCTCGATGGCCTTGATTTCCTTGGAGTAGAGTATTTCAACCGCTCCGTCTGCACCCATCACGGCGATGTTGGCGGACGGCCATGCGTAGTTGATGTCTCCGCGCAGCTGCTTGCAGCTCATCACAATGTGAGATCCGCCGTAGGATTTCCGTAGGGTAACCGTTACCTTAGGCACTGTGGCTTCTCCGTATGCGTAGAGGAGTTTCGCCCCGTTCACTATGATACCGCCGTACTCCTGCTGGGTTCCGCAAAGAAAGCCCGGCACGTCCACGAGGGTCACGAGAGGGATGTTGAATGCATCGCAGAACCTTACGAAGCGGGCGGCCTTTCTCGAGGCATTGATGTCGAGCACTCCGGCAAGTATCTTGGGCTGGTTGGCCACGATGCCCACGGAGCGTCCGTTCATCCTTGCGAATCCTATTATTATGTTCTTGGCCCAGGCCTTGTGTATCTCGAAGAACTTGCCGTCATCCACGATGCTGTTTATCACCTGGTACATATCGTAGGCCTTGTTCGGGTTGTCCGGTATGATGTCGTTCAGCAGGTCGTCCACCCTTCCTGCAGGGTCATCGGTAGGTACATATGGCGGTTCTTCCATATTGTTCTGAGGGATATAGCTCAGGAGTTCCTTGATGATCCTGATGCCTTCCTCTTCGTTTTCCGCGGCAAAATGCGCAACTCCGCTCTTGGAGGCGTGCACGCTGGCTCCTCCGAGTTCTTCCTGTGTCACCACCTCTCCTGTCACGCTCTTTACGACCGCCGGTCCGGTAAGGAACATATAGGATGTGTTCTTGACCATGATGTTGAAGTCGGTCAGGGCAGGGGAGTACACCGCACCTCCTGCGCACGGCCCGAAGATGCCGGAAATCTGCGGCACGACTCCGGAAGACATGATGTTCCTCTGGAATATCTCGCCGAATCCGGCAAGGGCACAGATCCCTTCCTGTATCCTGGCTCCGCCGGAATCGTTGAGGCCGATGCAAGGGGCCCCGTTCTTCATGGCCATATCCATTACCTTGCATATTTTCTGCGCCATGGTCTCTGAAAGAGAGCCTCCCGATACCGTGAAGTCCTGTGCGAATACGTATACGAGGCGTCCGTCTACGGTTCCCTGTCCGGTAACCACTCCGTCACCGTCATATTTCGTCTTCTCCATACCGAAGTTCGTGCAGCGGTGCTGTACGAACATGTCATATTCTTCGAAACTGCCTTCGTCCAGGAGCATGGCTATCCTTTCCCTGGCAGTGAATTTGCCTTTGGAGTGCTGGGCATCGATCCTTTTCTGTCCTCCGCCCATGCGAGCCTTTGCCCTGCGTTCGACGAGCTCGGCTATTTTTTCCTGCTGGATACTCATTTCTATATACGGTATTTGTTATTCTTCGTCTTCAATCTTCATCGTATGGTATACGTTCTGGACGTCATCATCTTCCTCAAGCCTTTCGATGAGTTTGTCGAGCTCGGCCCTCTGGTCTGCCGGGAGTTCCTTGAGATCTACGTTCGGTATCCTTATGAATTCTCCGGAGACGAGTTCGTAGCCGTTGTCCTCGATGTATTTCTGGATATTGTTGAAGGCGGTGTATTCGCCGTAGATGACGATGGTAGTGTTGTCGTCCTCGTCCGTCTCTTCGAAGACTTCCTCCGCACCGTAGTCGATAAGCTCGAGTTCAAGCTCCTCGATGTCGACCGGCTTGCTGCTCTTCATCCTGAACATGCACTTGTGATCGAACATGTATTCCGTGCTTCCGGATGTCCCGAGGGAACCGCCGCTCTTTGTGAAGTATGAGCGGATATTGGCAACCGTACGGTTGTTGTTGTCCGTTGCGGCCTCTATCAGGAATGCCACCCCGTGCGGGCCGTAGCCTTCGAAGTTCACCTCCTTGTAGTCGCTCTGGTCCTTGTCGCTTGCCCTCTTGATAGCCCTTTCTATATTGTCTTTAGGCATGTTCTCGCTGCGTGCGGTCTGGAGCAGGGCCCTGAGCCTCGGGTTGCCGGTCACGTCCGGCCCTCCCTGCTTTACCGCTATGGTGATTTCCTTGCCTATCTTGGTGAAGACACGGGCCATGTGTCCCCAACGTTTGAATTTTCTTTCCTTTCTGAATTCAAATGCTCTTCCCATATATTTCTGATTTCCCTTATTTTCCGGCGTTGATTCCAGCCCTTGTGATATACTTGTCTATATCCATGGCTTCCATTGACATCGGGTACTGCTCCCTGATGGTTTCGTATGCCTTGACGGCACTGCTGTAGTCTCCGAGGGCCTCGTATGTGATCCCGGCCTTGAGGAGGTAGGTGGCAGCGAAGGCATTGTCTATGACAGAGGCTGCCTTTTCAAAGTATTTCACGGCCTTGGCGTAGTCGTTCAGCCCTGTGTAGGCATCCCCTATACATGCGAGAGCCCTGGCCTTCATGATCTTGTCAGTCCCGTTGTACTTGTTGAGATAGCTGATGGCCTCGTTCCAGTTGCCGAGGTTGAGTTCGCAGATGCCGGCATACAGGAAGGCGGCCTTGCCTGCCTTGTGTCCGTATTTCTCGATGATCTGCGAGAATCCCAGCACATTCCCGTCTCCGTTGAGTGCGAGTTCGTACTCACCGTTGCGGAAGTTCGACTCGGCCGGGTAGAGCTGCCCGAGGGCTTCTTCCCTGGCAGGCATATAGCCGAATTTGTGATAGAGGAAGATGCCGGCACATGCTACGACGATGACGGCGATGGCGATCAGGATTGCCTTCTTGTTGGATGAGAAGAAAATCTCCGTCTTCGAGACTGCCTCGGCGACAGAAGTATTTTTCTCGGTGTTGGTTTCTTTAGACATATTTTGAACATTTTAAAATTTACTGAATTATGTAATAGCCGCTGTCAAGCAGGCCGCAAATTTATAAAAAAATGTAGAACTTCGCAATTATTTGCCTTTAATTTAATATCTTTGCAAGGATATGAAAATGACCCTTCCTGCCTGTCAGAGATGCCTGTACTTGAAAAAATAGTCATATCCGATTTCAGAAACATCGGATTCCAGGAGTTGGCCTTTTCCCCTAACGTAAACTGCATATCCGGAAACAACGGCGAGGGCAAGACCAACCTCCTCGATGCCGTATATTATCTCTCGATGACAAAAAGCGCCTTTGCCGCCTCCGACAGATACAATTTCAGATATGGAACGGAAGAATTCAGCATCGGTGGCACATACCTCATGCAGAATGGGCTGGAGAGCCGGTTCTCTGCCAATGTCAAGGCTTCAGGGGAAAAGCGTTTCCGCAGGGACGACAAGCCGTATCCCAAAATTTCCGGACATATCGGCGTACTGCCGGTGGTATTGGTCTCGCCGTCCGACATCACCCTGGTGAGCGAGTCCGGGGAGGAACGCCGCCGTTTCGTGAATTCGGTGCTATCCCAGATGGACAGGGAGTATATGTATTCACTCCAGCAGTACAACAGGCTGCTGTCCCAGAGGAACGCCATACTGAAGTCCCCTTCTCCGGACATGGGGCTGCTTGAGGTTATGGACGGACGGATGGAGGCGTTGGCAGCCCCGATTTTCAATGCGAGGATGAAATTTACCGCCGATATACTTCCGGTGGTGACTCAATATTATAATATTCTGTCTTCCGGACGGGAAACGGTCGGGATAGAGTACCGGTCCGACCTGCACGGGGAGAGCATGACATCCGTCCTGAAGCGGCATCTTGACCGTGACAGGGCCTTGAGATATACTTCCTCCGGCATCCACAGGGATGATTTCGTCTTCACGATGGACGGGCATCCCATACGCAGATGCGGTTCGCAGGGACAGCAGAAGTCTTTTCTCGTATCCCTGAAGTTCGCCCAGTACGAGATTATGAAGGACAGCTACGGCTTTGCTCCGATGCTTCTTCTTGACGACGTGTTCGACAAGCTGGACATGAACAGAATATCGAACCTCCTGTCCATGGTCGCAGGCAACGAGTTCGGTCAGATATTCATCACTGACAGCAACAAGGTGAGAATGTCCGGCATCGTCGATGCGATAACCAGCGACAGCGCGTATTTCGAGACTTCCGGGGGGACATTCAGGCTTTGTGAAAGGTAGCGCTATGGCAAACAGACTGTCACGGAAAAACGCCCAGCCGATGGACGAGATTGTAAAAGAGTATATAAGGGAGATGAAGATAGCGTCCGGTCTCAACGAGCAGCTGATCTTCGCTGCCTGGGATGCCGTGTCGGGGGCTGCTCCGTATACGGTCTCGAGATATCTGAAAAACGGGGTCCTGTATTGTTCCCTTAGTTCATCGGTGCTCCGCAGCAGGCTTTATCCAAAGAGGGAGGAGCTTGTGCGCAGGATAAATGAAAGGCTTCTTGAGGACGGGCTTTTCGTGAAGGATGACCCTCGGACGGGTCTTGTGAAACAGCTTATACTTCGATGATGATGGAGAAAAGAATCAAGATAGTGGCCGACAGCAATGTCCCTTTCATGAAAGGGGTATTCGAACCGTATGCCGCAGTGGTCTACAAGGATGGACGGGAAATATGCCGGGATGATATCCTTGACGCTGACGCCCTTGTCATCAGGACGAGGACCAGATGCGATGCCGCCCTGCTTGAGGGGACCGGCATATCGATGATAGCTACGGCGACCATAGGTACAGACCATATTGACCTGGAATACTGCAGCAGGAAGGGGATTGAGGTACACAATGCCCAGGGCTGCAATGCCGGGGGTGTGATGCAGTACGTGTTTTCCGCCCTCTACGGTACGGCTTCGCGGAAATCCATCCGGCTCGACCATCCTGTCATGGGCATAATCGGAGTCGGGAACGTCGGCAGGAAAGTGGAGCGGATGGCCGGCTACCTCGGATTTGAGGTTCTCAGGTACGATCCGCCGCGTGCCGAGGCGGAAGGACCGGACGGATTCTGTTCTCTGGAATATCTTCTTTCTTCCTCGAACATAGTTACGATACATACCCCGCTCGACGGGACTACGAGGAATATGGCAGACGCGGACTTCTTCGGAATGATGCGTCCCGGTGCCTTTTTCATAAATGCTGCGAGAGGGGAGATCGTGGACGAGGCTGCGCTGATGGAGGCCATTCCCAAGCTCGGGCCAGTCATCATCGATACCTGGAACCATGAACCGGACATAAATCTGGCCCTGATGGACATGGTCGACATTGCCACGCCGCATATCGCCGGATATTCCTTCCAGGGTAAGCTGAACGGTACCGCCTCTTCCGTTCAGGCCGTGGCAAGACACTTCGGTATAACCGGGCTGTATGATTTCTATCCCGATTACGACAGGGAGGAGTACGCGCCGGTACATCTTGACCTTAAGGGAAAGAATCAGGGGGAAATAACTTCGGTTTTTCAATATAATTATCCTATATTTACGGATGATTTCATGTTCCGGATGGCACCTGAAAACTTCGAGAAGATGAGGTCGGAGTACAAGTACCGCCGTGAGATATGTGTGGACTGAACCGGAATCCTCCGGGGACGGCGGAACCGCACGGGACGATACACTGATTAATAACAATGAAGCCTCGAGATGGGCTTCGATAACGAAAACTGGTATGTTCAACAAAGAAGACATCAAGCAGATAGAGTCGAGGGGCTCGTCTGTGGCATCTGCCGAGGCGCAGGTGGAACTTTTCAGGAAAGGCTTTCCATGGATGAAGATAGTGGCTCCGGCCACTCCGGGCAACGGTATCTGTGTCCTGGACGATGAGGAAGCCTCCAGGGCTGCAGAGTATTACGAAAATGCTGATATTGCCGGGAAATGCAAGTTCGTGCCGGCTTCAGGAGCCGCGTCGCGGATGTTCAAGGACCTTTTCAGCGGTCTGGACACCTTGAAGAAGGGGCAGGATGTGGCTTCCGATTCACCGGCCGCCAGATTCGTGGCCAACATCGCCCGTTTCGCCTTCTACGATCCGGAATTGTTCGGGACTCCTTCCGACACGGCGGAGAGCCGCATGAAGATATTGTCGAGGACACTCACGGAGGAGGGGCTGGCCTACGGCTCCAAGCCTAAAGGCGTGCTGAAATTCCATAAATATCCGGACGGAGAGGTGCGTACCGCATTTGCAGAGCATCTGGTAGAGGCCCAGGACTACATGAGGAACCCGGACGGATCGGCCAATATCGTCGTGACCATATCGCCTGAGCACAGGCAGCTGTTCGAAGATGCCTACAAGGCCGTGAAGGATGAGTATGAGAAGAGATACGGGGTACGCTTCAACATAACGTTCACCTATCAGGACAAGGCTACGGACACCATCGCCGTCGATGCTGACAACAAGCCTTTCCGTACCGATGACGGAAGGCTGCTCTTCCGTCCTGCCGGCCACGGCGCCCTCATATACAATCTTGACAAAATCTCCGAGGAGGTTGTTTCCATAAAGAATATCGACAATGTCGCCAACGAGAGGTTCCTGCCCGTAACGGCGAAATACAAGAAAGTGCTTCTGGGCAAGGCAGTGGAGTTGCGGGACAAGATTTTCGGCTATCTCCGCGAACTCGATGCCGTTACAGGGGAAGGCATGTCTCAGGCTCTTCCTCCTTATATCCCGAGCCTCACCCAGAGGTATGACGACCGTTACATGACTCCGGAGGTGCAGAACCTCTGCAACGATATCGAGGAGTTCCTGATCAAGGAGCTTTGCATCCGGATGCCGTATGCCGAGGACTGCAAGACCCGTGTCAGGAAGCTCCGCGAGAAGCTGGACCGTCCTATCCGTGTCTGCGGTATGGTCAAGAACCAGGGCGAGCCCGGCGGCGGTCCGTTCATCATTGAGGAGAAGGACGGTTCCACCTCCCTGCAGATTCTTGAAGGCGCCCAGATAAACAAATCCGATCCTCAGGCTTCTGCGGCACTTGCAGCTGCAACCCATTTCAATCCTGTGGATATCGTCTGCTGTCTCCATGACTACAAAGGCAACAGTTTCAATCTTCTCGACCATGTCGACAACGATGCCGGCTTCATCAGTTCCAAAAGCTACCAGGGACGTGAACTTAAGGCTCTCGAACTGCCTGGGCTCTGGAACGGTTCCATGAGTGACTGGAATACTTTGTTCGTGGAGGTTCCGTTGGAGACTTTTAATCCGGTGAAGGTGGTGTTGGATCTTTTGAGACCGGCGCATCAGGCTTCCGGCTTGTGATAACGGGTGGTCTGCGGCGTTGCTGCCCGGATCCGGATCTCCTCCGTTCATGACGGCAGCGGAAGTTCCTGCAGTTCTTTCCATATCCTTTCCACTTCTCTTCTGGCCGCTTTCCTGTCGGCCAGAAGAGAGCGGAAACGTGCCAGCCTGCGGGCATTGTCGCTCCATGGTATCCACAGCCTGAGATAACCGTCGTTCCCGTACTTTTCATAAAGGTGCTCCAGGGCCCTGCCGATCTGTTCTTCCGAGGACATATCCGGATAGCTTGCCTTGCCATACAGGAGAGTGCGCCGGATTATCGTATCCTGGTCGATCAGCCTGTCGGCTTCTGCCACTATCTTGCCGTATATGCTTCTCGGTTCATTCCTGGCCGATGCCCTGTGGTCTTCAGCGGCCTGGGCTATGGTCTCTATCTGTTCCTCTCTGAACCATTTCCTCAGGTTCCTGTCAGCCCTGATGATGATTCCGGAGTCCAGATGATGCCTTTCCTTGCCGTTGATCCTGCCCAGATCGTGGCAGGCAGCCGCTACGGCAAGCATTTCGGGATCTATGCTGCGGCGGATGTCCTCAGGGGCATTTCTGTACAATTCCATCGAGTTGTCTATCACTGTCCGGGCATGGTCTTCCCTGTGCGCCGGATCGAATGCGGCGTATTCAGGGACGATGCTTCCGTAAATATAATCTCCGATCTCCTTCCTTACGCTTTTCACCGTATCCTTTTTCATGGCCGGAATGAGTTTCCTGAAGCATATTATGGCTGCGACCAGCGCCACGGCACCCCCGGCATATCCGATATGGGATATCGATATCCCGGAGCATACGTATCCTCCGGCCAAGGCTCCGCCTCCGATGCCGATATTGTATATCCCGGAGTATATGGACATCGCGACAGAAGTCCCGTTGGGTGCGTTGCGGATTATCTCGGACTGGAAGGACAGGTTGTAGAAATTGATGGCGAATCCCCATAGTATGCACAGTACGAGCATCCCGGCATGGCTGAATGCGGCGGCCTGCATCAGCATCAGGAACAGGCAGATTCCGGTGACGGCAGCGGAGATGAACTGTATCCGGTATCTGTCGTAGTATCTGGCAAAGATATAGCTGCCTATCAGACCGACGATGCCGAACAGCGTGAGTGTCAGCGTGATCAACCTGCTTCCGAATCCTGCTGTCTGCCCGAGGAACGGTTCAATATAGCTGTAGCATGTGAAATGCCCGGTGATGGCGATGAGTGTGACGAGATAGATGTTGAGCAGGACCGGAGACTTTATAAGTGCCGGAAGTTTCCTCAGGGAAATGGAATTGTCGCTCGGCGTTTTCGGCAGGACAGCCGCCAGGACAGCAAGTATTGCGGCCGCAAGCGCCGCTGTCACAAGGAATGTCGCCCTCCACCCGAGATAAAGACCGATGGTCCTTCCCAGTGGAAGCCCTACGATCATGGCTACCGATGATCCGCAAACTATGAGACTCAAAGCTTCCTGTTTTTTCCCGTCCGGTGCGAGCCTTACCGCAAGGGGCGTCACGATTGACCAGAAGATCGCATGGGCGCAGGCAACTCCTATTCTTGAGATCATGAGCATGTAGAAATCTTTGGAGAGCACTGAAAATATATGGCTTACTGTAAACAAGGCCGTTACCGAAAGCATCAGTTTCCTGTTTTCCGTCTTGGCGAATACCAGCATCAGCGGCAGGGAGGCAAGAGCCACGACCCATGCGTAGACCGTGATCAGCATCCCGGCGTTGGATTCGCTGATGCCGAAATCGGATGCAATGTCGGAAAGCAGTCCGATAGGGATGAATTCCGAAGTGTTGAATATGAATGTCGAGAATGTCAGGGACAGGACCGGAAGCCATGCCTTCAGTCCTGTCTTTTTAATGTCGCCTTCAGTCCGGTTCTTCATATATGGTCCGTGTTTTTGAAAAATGCGCGCAAAGATATGAACTGTTCTGAAAAAAACAAACCGTATCATGAAAACCGTATAATCGGCCATGACCGGTATCCGATTTTGCCGGAAAATGTTTTTTCGTTAAATTTGTACTATATGGGGTCCGAAAAAGACAGGCTTGTCCGCCCCATGGAAAAACATGACTTGTTATGATGCTTTTGAATACATTTTCCCTTCCTGTCACGGAACCTACGTGGATCTTCCTTATAGTGCTGGTAATAATCCTTTTTGCGCCCATCCTGCTCGGAAAGCTGCGGATTCCGCATATAATAGGGATGATCCTTGCGGGTGTGGCAATAGGGGAGTACGGTTTCAATATCCTTGAGAGGGACAGCAGTTTCGAGCTTTTCGGAAAGGTCGGCCTCTTCTACATTATGTTTCTCGCCGGGCTCGAGATGGATCTGGAGGATTTCAGGAAAAACAAGATAAAGGGGCTTGTGTTCGGCCTCCTGACCTTCGCCATCCCGATGGTACTCGGTGTCTGGAGCAGTGTATCCATCCTTGATTATTCCATGACTACCGCGATTCTTCTCGCAAGTATGTATGCCTCCCATACGCTGGTTGCCTATCCGATAGTGAGCCGCTACGGTATTGCCAGGCAGCGCAGCGTGAACATAACGATAGGAGGGACTGTCATCACGGTCACTCTCGCCCTCATCATACTGGCAGTCATCAGCGGGATGTACAAGGGCACATCTGATGGCCTGTACTGGCTTCTGCTGTTTTTCAACGTGGTAATGCTCGGTCTCATTATAATATTCTGTTTCCCGATGCTCGGAAGATGGTTCTTCCGGAAGTATGATGACCCTGTGATGCAGTTCGTGTTCGTGCTTGCCATGGTCTTTCTCGGCGGTGGACTGATGTCTCTGGCAGGGATGGAGGGTATTCTTGGCGCCTTTCTTGTGGGGATTGTGCTTAATCCGCTTATCCCGAGGGTGTCCCCTCTGATGAACAGGCTGGAATTTGTGGGCAATGCGTTGTTCATCCCATATTTTCTTATAGGGGTCGGGATGATCATCGATGTCCGCAGCCTTTTCGCCGGAGGTACGGCCCTGAAGGTGGCTGTGGTGATGACGGTCGTGGCAACGCTGAGCAAATGGCTTGCAGCCTTCTTTACACAGAAGCTTTTCAGGATGTCACGCAACGAGAGGGGGATGATGTTCGGCCTGAGCAACGCCCAGGCGGCGGCTACCCTTGCGGCAGTGCTTGTCGGTCATGAGATTATCATGGAGAACGGGGAACGTCTTTTGAACGATGACGTGCTGAACGGTACGGTGGTGATGATCCTGTTCACCTGTGTGATCAGCTCTCTGGCGACAGACTATTTCGGGAGGAAGCTGGCGGTGGAGAAACCGGCGGATGACCAGCCGGCGGGAGGCGTTCCGGGGGAGAGGATACTTATCCCCGTTGCGAATCCTGACACCGTGGAGAACCTCGTCAACCTTGCCCTGGTGATAAAGGATCCCGGGACTGGCGGTGATTTCGTGGCCCTGAACGTGATAAGCGATGCCGTATCTTCTTCCATGCACGCCGCGGACGGGAAGAGCGGACTGGAAAAGGCTGCCAGGATAGCCACTGCCGCTGATGTGAATGTAAGCATGGTGAGCCGTTACGATATGAACATAGCGTCCGGTATCGTCCATACCATCAAGGAGTACTCTGTTTCGGAAGTGGTGATCGGTCTGCACCAGAAGTCAGGTTTTCTGGATTCCTTTTTCGGGAACCTTACGAACAACCTGCTCAGACGGACCTATCTCGAAGTTCTTGTCGCACGTTTCGTCATGCCTGTGAACACTGTGAAGAACATGGTGGTAGTCGTCCCTCCAAGGGCTGAGTACGAGGCCGGATTCAAAAAGTGGCTGATCCATGTATGCCGAATGTCGGAACAGCTGGACAGCAAGGTGACTTTCATATCCGAAAAAGATACGGTGGAACAGCTCCGGGCAGGCTGCCGGCAGTCCGGCATTGGCCTTTCCCCGAAATTCGAGGAGAGGGAGAGGCTCTCCCTGCAGGAGGAGATGTCCGGAAAAATCAGCCCGGAGGATGTCCTCGTGATAGTCAGCGCGAGGGGCGGTTCCGTTTCCTATGACCCTGCGCTCGACCGGATTCCGCAGTGCCTTGCGAAGAATACTTCCATAGGAAACTTCATCATCCTTTATCCGGAGCAGGTGGACCTGGAGGATATGGTCTCATTCTCCGACCCTATGGGCAGCGGAGCATGACGGGATGCCTCCCGGGGCCTTTGCCTGCCATGAAAGAATTTTTGAAAAATATCAAAACACTTTCTATATTTGCAGGCGGAATTGAGATATGGTGTAATGGTAGCACTACAGATTTTGGTTCTGTCTGTCCAAGTTCGAATCTTGGTATCTCAACAAAATAATATCTGTATTATTGCCTCATAATATGATGTCTTGTCCGGTTGCCGGAAATCAGAAAAGTCCGTATATGAGATTCCATGCCAGGAATCTCCCGAATTTCCCGACAAGCATCAGCACAATGCTCCAGAACGGGCTGGTCTTGTAGAAACCCAGGGCAATCGCCACGACATCCCCGATCAGCGGTATCCAGCATATCAGGGCAAGCCATACTCCGTACCTGTCGATCTTCTCTTTCTGCTTCCTGAGGGTTTCCGGCTTTACCTTGAACCATTTCTCTATCCATTCCCATTTCCCGATCCAGCCGATACAATATGTGAACACGCTGCCGAGCCAGTTCCCGAGGGTGCCAACGGCAAGGCATCCGGCCGGATTCCCGGTTGCTGCCAGGACCGCGATGTATATCGCGTCCGAACTGAACGGCAAAATGGTCGCCGCCAGGAAAGTCCCTATGAAGAGCCCTGCCAGTCCGAGATTTTCAAGTCCCCACATGGCAAGGCTTATTTCCGTTTCTCTTCGAAGAACCCGGCAACGAGTCTTCCGCATTCTCCGGCCAGGACACCTTTCCTTACCGCAGTCTTCGGGTGGAACAGGGACGGAGAGAAAAGGGTGCATCCGCGTTTCGGGTCATCCGCCCCGTAGACCACCTCGCTGATTTTTGCCCAGCAGGCTGCCGAAGCGCACATCCCGCAAGGTTCGACAGTAACGTACATCGTGCATCCTGTCAGGTATTTCCCTCCGAGATACTCTGTGGCCGAGGTGATTGCAATCATCTCGGCATGGGCCGTCGGGTCTTTAAGCTTTTCTGTCATATTGTGCCCGCGTCCTATTATCCTTCCGTTGCATACTATGACTGCCCCTACAGGCACCTCGTCTTCTTCCAGGGCCAGTGCAGCCTCCCTGAGCGCTTCGCGCATGAATTTTTCGTCTGCATTTTCCATAACGGATGCAAATTTAGAAACTGTTCCGGAATTTCGGGGTATAAACTTCACTGCAGTTTTGAGGAAAATCCCCGGGCCGGCTTCCTTCATTGCCGCAATTCTGACAAAAAAGCCTATATTTGCAGCCCGGGACGGTTCCCGGAAATAAATTGCAAATGATGAAAATATCGGAAAGAATCACAGGCATGGCGAGTTCTCCGATCAGGAAGCTTACGCCGCTTGCAGACAAGGCCAAGGCCGAAGGTGTCAGGATATACCATCTCAATATAGGCCAGCCGGACATAAAGACTCCTGCAAAGGGCCTCGAAAGTCTGAAAGACATACACAGGTCGGTCCTCGAGTACAGCCCGTCACAGGGATTCCTTTCCCTGCGGGAAAAGATTTCGGCATATTATGCGGAATGCGGCATGGACTTCACGCCGGACGAAATCACGGTGACCACAGGAGCCTCGGAGGCTGTGCTTTTCTCCTTCCTGACCTGTATGGACCCGGGAGACGAGCTTATCACGACAGAACCGACATATGCAAACTACCTCGCATTCGCGGATGTTGCAGGGGTGAAGGTCAAGACCTTGAAGACCCGCATCGAGGACGGTTTCGCCCTTCCGGGCGTGGAACATTTCGAGGAGCTCATAACGGACAAGACCAGGGCGATACTTATCTGCAATCCGAACAATCCCTCCGGTACGCTCTATGGCCGGCAGGAGATGCAGATGCTGGCGGATATTGTCAGGAAACATGACCTGTATCTTTTTTCGGACGAGGTCTACAGGGAATTTGTCTACGATGGCATGGAATATTTCTCGGCGGGACATTTCAGCGAACTCGTGGACAACGTGGTTCTTATCGACTCCTTTTCAAAACGTTATTCCGAGTGCGGAATACGTGTCGGAGCCCTCATCACCAAGAACAAGGCTGTAACTGAAGGTGTGCTGAAACTCTGCCAGGCCAGACTCAGCCCGCCTCTGCTCGGACAGATTGTCGCCGAAGCTTCCTGCGGGGAGGACCCGTCCTATCTCAGTAATGTCATCGCGGAGTATGACGAACGGCGTAAAGTACTTCTGAAAGCCCTTGCCGGAATACCGGGCGTAAGGACATCCACGCCTCACGGGGCTTTCTATGCCATGGCGGCCCTTCCTGTGGATGATGCCGAGAAGTTCTGTGCCTGGTGTCTGTCTGATTTCCGCTATGAAGGGGAAAGCGTGATGATGGCTCCGGCCAACGGTTTCTACATTACTCCGGGACTCGGGAACGACCAGGTCAGGATAGCATACGTGCTCAATTCCGAAGACCTGAAAAGGGCTGTCTTCCTGCTGGGCAAAGCCCTTGAAGAATATCCCGGGAAAAAGTGTCTGAAGTAAGACTCCGGTTTGTTATTATTGGCAAATATTCATATATTTGCAGGATTCCCGGAACGGCAGGAATCTGACTGCTCCGGGATCCGTCATGTACATGAAGTTTAAAAGTAATTACAGTTTTTTATATGTCAGTCGCAAGCTTGTTTAAAAAAATGTTCGGTACGAAGGCTGAAAGGGATCTGAAGCAGCTCCAGCCTATCCTTGCCAGAATTTTGGACGCGTATACGGAAATCGACAGGTTGTCAGTGGATGAGCTAAGGGCCAAATCACTGGAACTTAAGAATATAATCCGGGACAGAATAGCTACGGATGAGAACAGGATCGCACAGATAAAGGAGGAACTGGAGAAAGACATCCCTCTTGACAGGAAGGAGGCTCTCGCTACGGAATCGGACAAACTGGTCAAGAAGGTGGACGAAGAGATAGAGACAGTCCTCAATGAAATACTTCCGGAAGCCTTTGCCGTGATGAAGTCCACTGCCCGCAGGTTCAAGGAGAACCGGGAAATCAGGGTCAGGGCCACGGATTTCGACCGCCAGCTCAGCACGACCAAGGATTTCGTGAGGATAGAGGGTGACGAGGCCGTTTGGCAGAACCACTGGATGGCCGGAGGAAATGAGATTACCTGGGACATGGTGCACTACGATGTGCAGCTTATCGGCGGTATCGTCCTGCATCAGGGCAAGATAGCCGAGATGGCGACCGGAGAGGGAAAGACCCTCGTGGCAACCCTTCCTGTATTCCTGAATGCACTTGCCGGCAAGGGTGTCCATGTGGTCACGGTCAACGACTACCTCTCGAAGCGTGACTCAGAATGGATGGGGCCGCTCTATATGTTCCACGGACTTTCGGTAGACTGTATCGACAAGCATCAGCCGAACAGCGAGGCCAGGAAAAAGGCATACGCCTGTGACATAACTTTCGGTACGAACAATGAGTTCGGTTTCGACTACCTGAGGGACAATATGGCGGTCTCTGTCAACGACCTCGTCCAGAGAAAACACCATTATGCCATTGTCGACGAGGTGGACTCCGTGCTTATCGACGACGCCAGGACCCCTCTTATCATATCGGGACCGGTACCTAAGGGCGACGACCAGCAGTATCTCGAATTCAAGCCATACGTCGAAAAGCTCTACAACAACCAGAAGGCTCTTGTCACCACTACACTGAACGAGGCAAAGAGGCTTATTGCCGAAGGTGACGAACGGGAAGGAGGAAAGCTGCTCCTGCGTGCATACAAGGGTCTGCCGAAATACAAGCCGCTCATCAAGTACCTGAGCGAGCCCGGCATAAAGCAGCTCCTGCAGAAGACGGAGAACTATTACATACAGGACAATGAGCGCGAGATGCCGGTAGTCACCGATCCACTCTTCTTCGTTATAAACGAGAAGCAGCATACCGTAGACATGACCGACAACGGGCACGATCTTCTGAGCGGTACCTTGTCAGATCCCAAGTTCTTCATCCTTCCGGACGTTGGCAGCGCCATCGCCGAAGTGGAGAAGAGCGGGCTTACGCCTGAGGAGAAAAATGCCCGCAAGGATGAGATAATGGCGGACTTCGCACTCAAGTCAGAGCGTGTCCATACTGTGAACCAGCTCCTGAAGGCTTATGCGATGTTCGAGAAGGACGTCGACTATGTGATAATGGACAACAAGGTGAAGATTGTCGACGAGCAGACCGGACGTATCATGGAAGGAAGGCGCTGGAGCGACGGTCTCCACCAGGCAGTGGAAGCCAAGGAAAGCGTAAAGGTCGAGGCCGCTACGCAGACTTTCGCCACCATCACCCTGCAGAACTATTTCAGGATGTATCACAAGCTGGCAGGTATGACCGGAACTGCGGAGACCGAAGCCGGGGAATTCTGGTCTATATACAAGCTGGATGTCGTGGTCATCCCGACCAACAAGCCTATCGCCAGGATCGATAATGACGACCTGATCTACAAGACGAAGAAGGCCAAGTATGAAGCCGTCATAAACAAGATCGTGGAACTTACATCCGCCGGACGCCCGGTCCTGGTCGGAACCACGGATGTCGAGACGTCTGAACTTCTGAGCAGGATGCTGAAACTCAGGGGTATCCCTCATCAGGTGCTGAACGCCAAGCAGCATGCCCGGGAGGCTGAGATCGTGGCCCATGCCGGACAGAAGAGCACTGTCACCATCGCGACGAACATGGCCGGACGAGGTACGGATATCAAGCTTTCGGACGAGGTACGCAAGGCAGGCGGTCTTGCCATCATCGGTACCGAGAGACACGACAGCCGCCGTGTGGACAGACAGCTCAGGGGTCGTGCCGGACGTCAGGGTGACCCGGGTACATCTACCTTCTATGTTTCCCTCGAGGATAAGCTGATGAGGCTTTTCGGCTCCGAGAGGATAGCCTCGGTAGTGGACAAGCTCGGTATGCAGGACAACGAGGCCCTCGAGTCCTCTATGCTTTCCAGCTCAATAGAGAGGGCTCAAAAGAAGGTCGAGGAGAACAACTTCGGTATCCGTAAGAGACTTCTCGAATACGATGACGTGATGAACTCCCAGAGGGAGGTGATCTATACGAAAAGACGCAACGCCCTTGTCGGGGACAGGGTTGAGATCGACGTGATGAACATGATGCAGGATACCGCCGACATTCTGGTGGAGAACTGTGAAGGCTATGATTTCGCGTCGTTCAACGAAGCAGTCATGAGGCTCATGTCCATCGATGCCGGATTCGATGAGGCCTTCTACAACAAGGCAACGCTGAAGGAACTCGCTGACAGGCTTTTCAGGAATATGCTCGAAGTCTATAACCGAAGAATGGATGCCATGGCCCAGAAGTCCGCTCCGATAATCAAGGAAGTGTATGAGACACAGGGTGCCATTTACCAGAACATAGCCATTCCTATTTCCGACGGACGCAAGATGCTTACCCTCTCTGTAAACCTCAAGAAGGCATACGAAACCGAAGGAAGGGAGATAGCGAGGGCTCTTACAAAAACCATCACCCTTTACCAGATCGACGAGCACTGGAAGGAGCATCTGCGTGACATGGACGACCTGAAACAGTCCGTCCAGAACGCCACTTACGAGCAGAAGGATCCTCTCCTTATATACAAGTTCGAGAGTTTCAACCTGTTCAAGTCCATGCTCGAGTCCCTTAACAAGGATATCCTTTCCTTCCTCTTCAGGGCACATATCCCTCTCAGGGATTCTTCCCAGGCCAAGGCTCCGGCCCAGCCGCCGGTCCGCAAGCCGGACATGAGCCAGATGCGCACGAGCCGCACGGACATGGTGACCAACGGTCCTGACCAGAAAAGCAAGATGCCGGTGCATGTAGAGAAGACTGTGGGAAGAAACGACCCTTGCCCATGCGGGTCAGGAAAGAAATACAAGAACTGCCACGGCCGGAACCTTTAACCGGTCCGTGGCCGTAACAATGACAACAAATGAATAAAAACAGGAATATGGCTAAAATCGAACAGGCTGCGAACGTGAACCTTGTCAGCCGCATATCTGCGGGGACTTATTTCAAAGGAGAGATAGTTTCTCCGAATGATCTCAGGATAGACGGCAAATTCGACGGAAGCATAATCTCCGAAGGCAAGGTTGTCATAGGGGAGAGTGCCGAGGTCAATGCCAGGATTGTCTGTGTGAATGCGGATGTGTGGGGCAAGACAAAGGGCAGCTTTACTGTCAAGGACATTATGGCAATCAAGAGCGACTGCACCGTTGAAGGCGAACTCAGGGTACGAAGGCTCATCGTGGAGCTGGGAGCTTCATTCAACGGTACCTGCAAGATGATTTCGGAACAGGAATACGACAAGGCTGCGGCAGAAATGTCATCAGTAATGGAAAAGCCGCGTGCAGCAGCACCTCAGAACCAGAAGAAAGAGTAGGGGAAGTGATATACGAAAAAAGGGTAAGCTGAATACATCGCACCGCTACAACCGCTTACCCTTGCTACCTTCCGGTCCTGGGGGATTCAGCAGGAGCTGGTCGTGTATGACTTACCCGACTGCAAATGTAGTGTTTTTTTTCTACTCTGCAAAATTATTTCAGGCTGTCGAAGATGAAGGGCAGGAGGTCGTCTACCTTGTCGAATACAAGGATCTTTGCGGCCCCGACGAGGATGATCCTCATTGCCTTTTTCGTTTTGGTCTGGTATTCGGCCATCACCTGGCGGCAGGCTCCGCAAGGGGAAGCGGGAGTACTGCAGAGTTCTCCATTCTGGACGGCTGCAATCGCGATGGCCTCCATACAGGTGTCCGGAAAAGCCGCGCCGGCATAGAACATTGCCGTTCTTTCGGCGCAGAGTCCTGACGGGTAGGCGATGTTCTCCTGGTTGCTTCCGCAGACTATCTTTCCACCGGAAAGCCTTACGGCAGCCCCGACCCTGAATTTCGAATACGGAGAATATGACCTGTCCGTCGCCTCTATGGCGGCTTCAGCCAGAAGCCTGTCCTCCGGGCCCAGTTCAGAGATATTGCCGTACTCCCTGTATGTGATACTGATTTCTTTCTGTGTCATAATTTACGGCCTTTAAGGCAAATATAATGAATTTGTCCGCGATTGCCGCAGAATTTGCCTGATTTTCTTGCGAACCGTCGTTGCGGACATGGATTTTGGAATATCATGAAAGTTTGTATAGGTCTTTCCGGCGGGGTTGACTCCAGCGTAGCTGCCCTTCTCCTGAAAAAAGCCGGCCATGATGTCTTCGCCCTTTTCATGCAGAACTGGCATGATACCGAAGGAACGCTGCACGGGGATTGCGAATGGGAGGAGGATCGCTTTGTCGCCGAAATGGTAGCCCGCAAGATAGGCATTCCTTTTTATTTCGTGGATCTCAGCGACGAATACAGGAAACGTGTCGTGGACTATATGTTCGAAGAATATTCCCGCGGCCGTACCCCGAATCCTGACGTGCTGTGCAATCGTGAGATAAAGTTCGATGCCTTCATGAAATGTGCGCGGAAGCTCGGGGCCGATATGGTGGCTACCGGCCACTATTGCCGCAAGGAGGAAATTGCTGGCCCGGACGGGAAGCCGGTATACAGGATACTTGCAGGCACCGACCCGAACAAGGACCAGAGCTATTTCCTTTGCCAGCTGACCCAGGAGCAGCTTTCACGTGCGCTTTTCCCGATAGGGGACCTGACGAAGCCCGAAGTCCGCAGAATAGCCTCGGAGGCTGACCTTCCTTCCGCTGACAAGAAGGATTCCCAGGGTATCTGCTTTGTAGGCAAGGTGGACCTTCCCGTTTTTCTCCAGCAGAAACTCAGACCGGTACAGGGGGAGATCGTGGAAGTCTATGATGAATACTTCAGGAACAACAGCCATTACCTTTTCATCAGGGATACTCTGGAAAAACTGAAAAGGGATGACATATCTTCTCCTGTGGAAATGATCACTTCATATATTTCCGAGACCAGATCCATGAAATACAACGATGTCCTCGAACATGGCCCGATGCCGGACCGTAACCGTGAAGGAGGCTGTTCAACGGACGGTATCTTCGATGCCTCCAGGATCGCATCCCTGTCTGACGGCGAGCTGGACCGTCTTTCCGAGCCTGTAGAATACCGCCTTGTCTTCGAGACTGAGACCTACCGCTCCGGCAGAAAACATATCAGGAAGACAAGATACAGGGAGAATCCTTACGGAAAGATCATCGGGACGCATGACGGAGCCCAGTTCTATACGATAGGCCAGCGGAAAGGTCTGAATGTAGGCGGACATAAGGACAGTCTCTTCGTCATAGCCACAGACATTGCGGCCAACAGGATATATGTCGGTGAGGGACATACCCACAAGGGGCTTTCAAGAAGCTGCCTGAAAATACACAGGGAGGATATACACTGGATCAGGGAGGATCTTGTCATGGCTCCGGGGGAGATACGTAGATACAGGGTAAGGATAAGGTACCGCCAGCCGTTGCAGGACGCTACGCTTGTGATGAGGGATTCCGGGCTTTATATCCTGTTCGACGAGGCCCAACGGGGGATTACTCCCGGCCAGTTCGGGGTATGGTATTCCCATGATGAGATGATAGGCTCCGGTGTGATCGGTGCCTGATACCGGGAGTCTGGTTTCCGCGTAGCCCGGTGGACCGGCCGGCCGGTCATGCATTATTTCATGGCGGCGGAACGCCCGGCAAGCATCCCGGTAGAGAAGGCGGACTGCAGGTTGTAACCGCCGGTATCTCCGTCAATATCGAGGATTTCACCCGCAAAATAGAGACCTTTCACCAGTTTTGATTCCATAGTCTTCGGGGATACTTCATCAGTCGGGACCCCTCCGGCCGTGACAACGCACCTTTCATACCCGACATAGCCCGCTATGTCGAACTCCCAGGACTTCAGCCTGGCTGCAAGACGTTGTACGTCCATGCTTCCGCCAGTCCTCATGAACCCGTCGGCCAGCGACATCGGCATCAGTTTGCCGAGCAGTATCCTGAATTTCTCCCCGAAGCTTTTCCTTCTGCTTCTGCCGTCCTGCGAAATCTCGTTCCACAGGGTCTCGATCCTTTTTTTCAGTGCTCCTGTTTCTACGGCAGGCTTGAGGTCTATGAGGAACTTCACCTTCGATCCGTTTACAATCGCATTTACGCATTTCCTGCTGACCTTGAATCCTACAGGACCTTCGATACCTCCGTCGGTGAAATCAATATCCCCGAATTCCTCCGCTGCGGTATCCCCGTCTATCGTCACGGTCAGCAGGATGTTTTTCAGCTGGTTGCCTTCGAGTGATTTCCCGAGTTCGGAGAGTGAGTATTTCCTGTCTATATGCCCCTTTCCCGGAGTCTTGTCAGGCAGGACCTTGTATCCGGCCGGGACCAGTGCCGTAAGGGAAGGGAAGCATCTCCTGATACTGTGCCCGAATTTTTCCGCCCATACATACCCGTCTCCGGTAGAGCCGGTCGCCGGGTAGGACAGACCGCCTGTCGCAATGATGACCTTGCCGGACCTTACCGCACTCCCTGATGAAAGGACGGTCTCGAAATACTCTCCCTTTTTCTCTATCGAGACGGCTTCCTGGCCGGTGAGTATCTCTGTCCCGGATTTTCTTACGGCCTTCACAAGTGTGTCCACCACGTCCGCAGAACTGTATGACGCTGGAAATACCCTGTCGCCTCTTTCTACTACGGTCCTGAGCCCGTTGTCCATGAAGAATTCAATTGTCTTTTCCGGCGGGAAACCGTAGAAGGCGGATTTCAGGAAACCTGCTTTCGGATGGATGTGCGGCGAGAAGCTGTTCCAGTCTTTCAGGTTGGTCAGGTTGCATCTGCCTTTGCCGCTGATTATGATTTTCCTTCCGGTTCTCGGCATCTTTTCGATGAGGATTATCCTTGACCTTGAGCCTTCCGCCGCCCCTGCAGCTGCCATCATGCCTGCCGCTCCTCCGCCGATTATGACAATATCAGTTTCTTTCATTTTGCAGAATCAAAAAAAATATCTATTTTTGCAATCCTTTCCAAGATATGGAAAGCGGTACAAAGCCACTTTAGCTCAGTCGGTAGAGCAACGCATTCGTAACGCGTAGGTCGTGGGTTCGAATCCCATGAGTGGCTCACTTGATTATCGAAAGCCGGAACAGTTCGTTTTCACAGAAATGCGCGCTGATTCCGGCTTTCATTTCGTCTTCATCCACCAGTATCTGAGGCTCTGCAAGTTCAACAGCCACAATGTCGCCTATACGCATACTGACATATCTGGAGGCATCCGTTATGCTTTGTTCTGTCTTTTCCTGGATTTCATGTCCGGTCGCAGCCGTGAACAGGATTTCCTC
This sequence comes from uncultured Bacteroidales bacterium, assembly GCA_944326325.1. Lineage (GTDB taxonomy): Bacteria > Bacteroidota > Bacteroidia > Bacteroidales > UBA932 > Cryptobacteroides. The sequence continues at coordinate 17,272 of CALVDQ010000003.1, read as the reverse complement.
CTCCTTGCTGAACGTGAAGACATTCCCTTCAGTGGAGAAGACTTCCGGCAGGTACAGCGGGTAGGGAAGCAGGGACGTGTGGTCAAGCATTGATGCGAAAGCGACACTCCCGGGCCCTCCGCTTTCCAGAATTTCCCCGGGATAGAGCAGAACCCCGAAACCGAGTCCGTCATAGTACCTGGATACGAATTTCCCGGAAATGAATTTTCCGGCTTTGGATATTCGGACAAATACTACCGGGGAGTACATAATCTTCTTTACGAAACCGGGAGAGAAAAAGTCTCTGCATTCTCTCTCCCAGGTAGTGTCCGGCCGGCAGACATAGCTGTCCTGCCCGTATAGTTTTACTGTGATGTTCATCAGAAAAGTCTTCCGGAGCCCCATTTTTCCGCAAGGGAACCTATGGATTGCTCAATTTCCTTGTCCGTCAGCTTTTTCATGGCCGCTTTCCTGGCTTCAGCCTTTTCGGTCTCGAAAGCGCGTCTCAACTGGATGAACTGCTGTTTGGTGTCCAGGGTGAATTCCCCGTTCTCCACCCAGCTGAAATATGACGGCTCTGTCTCGTATACCTCCCTGGCTGTCTTGCCGCGGTGCTTCCCGAAATTGATCACGACTTCCTTTCTGTCATTGTACACCAGCCTTCCGGCATAGTCCACGATCTTCTGCCTTTCTGAAAAATTGGCAAGGAAGGTGACATTGTTCTTCAGCTGCTCCGGATATCTGTCAAGCTGGGCTTTCAGGACTTCGTACGTGGCCATGGTATCCGCTTCCGCCGCGTGGGCGTTTTCAAGCTCCTTCCCGCAGTAGAACTTGTATGCGGCCTTGAGGTTCCTCGGCTCGAGCTGGTGGTATATGTTCTGCACATCCACCATCTTCATTTCATGGAGATTTATACGTATGTTCTTGTGCATGTACTTCCTTACCCTCTCCAGCTCCTCGGCCAGCATCGGCAGGTCGAACTTGTTGGAGTTGAAGCCGGCAAGATCGGAGCCCTCAAGCCAGTCCTGCACTTCGTCCGATATCTCCGAGAACCGTTTCTCGTCCTTGAGGTCTTCATCGCTGATGCCGTGCACATCCTGGGCGCTCGGATTTATCTTTTTCTGGCAGTTTCCCGCATAGTCCCAAGGCTTTACCCTCCAGGTCTTGATCTTCGTTTCGTTTCCCGGAAGGATTTTCACGAAGCTGAGTTCGATGATCGCGTCTGTCGCGATATTGAGTCCGGTACTTTCAATGTCGAAAAAAAGTATCGGCCTTTCCAGATTCAGTTCCATAATTTGTCAGGCGATGCTCGGCATTAGGATTCCACATATCTTCTCGCTCTGCTCTTCTTCCTCGGAAGGTACGATAACCGCCGGACGTGTCCCGTCAGCGAATTTGAGCACTATCTCGTTGCAGTCGATGTTGCTGAGGATCTCTATCAGGAAAGTAGACTTGAAGCCGATGCTAAGGTCGTCACCCTCGTACTCGCATGGCAGCTTTTCGTAGGCGGCAAGGGAGAAACCGAGGTCCTGCGCCGTTATTTCCAGAGAATTGGCTGTCAGGTTGAACTTTATGTGATTCGAACCCTTGTTCGCACATACGGACACCCTCTTTACGGAGTTCAGTAGCTGCATCCTGTCTATCTTCATGACATTGGTGTTGCTCTGCGGTATGACGTCCCTGTATCTCGGATATTTCCCTACGACCAGCCGGCATATAACTACCGTGTTGTCGAATCTGAAGACAGCGTTTTTGGCATCGAAGGCGATTTCCACATTTTCGGTATTCTTGCCTATGATGCTGCGCAGTATCGCAGCCGGCTTCTTGTGCAGTATGAACGAAGCCTTTTCCGAAGCCTTTACATCTTTTGTGGTATAGCATACCAGTTTGTGGGCGTCGGAAGCGACAAGAGTCGTGCTCTCCGTGTCTATGTCAAAGAAAATACCGTTCATCGTCGGCCTTATCTCATCATCGGCCGTAGCATATATGGTAGATGATATACCCTCAACAAGACTTTGTGCCGGAAATTCCAGGACTACGGCGGTATCGTCCGCTGTCGTGAAAGGAGGATAGTCTTCCGCAGGGAAATATGGAAGGGTCGATGCTCCGCTCGCCCAGCTGAATTCAAAGGATGTGTCGCTTACCGTCTTTATGGAAAGCGGCTGGTCAGGAAGTTCTTTCAGCAAATCCATGAGATGCTTTGCCGGTATGGCTATCTGTCCTTCTTCCTCCGCATTCTCCACCTCGATGCTTGTCCTCATGGTGAGTTCCGAATCGGAAGCCGTGATTTCCAGCAGACTGCCCTTCAGGTTGAAAAGAAAGTTCTCAAGAATTGGAAGAGCCGATTTTGCGGGAATCGCCTTGGCGACAGTCATTATCCCCTTCAACAGTTCTGAACTTGAAATAACCAGTTTCATAAATTCTATAAATTAAATAATATGGTACACCGTACATCGAGCAAATGTACAAAAAAATTGCTTGATTATGGCATATTATTTGATTTTTTCCGACGCTTGGTTTGAAGCGGGAGACTCTCCCGCAGCCGCATGAGGATGACGGGGCCGGGCCTCACGGCTTTTTCCCTCCCATGCGGGAAATGTTGGATAATTTAATTTCTACTGATATGAAAAAAGGTATTTTAATCGTTCTGCTGTCGGCCATAATAGGCGGACTGACAGCGTATGCGGTCGTGAAAGGTACGGATACTTCCGAGAAGATGACCGTTGTCACTCCGGACGGAGAACAGTACAGGACTGTCAATTTGTCACTATCCGATTATCCGGACTTTACATACGCAGCTGAATCGGCCGTGGATGCCGTGGTATATGTCAAGGTCGTCGCCAAAGACGTCATTACACGGGCCCCGAGTTCAATATTCGACTTTTTCTTCGGTTACGGCGGCACTCCCCAGGAGCGTGAGAAAGTAGGAAGCGGCTCCGGAGTCATCATCCGTCCTGACGGATACATAGTCACCAACAACCATGTCGTTGAAGGGGCTACCGAGATACAGGTGACCCTGAACAACAACAAGACCTTCGATGCCCAGCTCATAGGGACGGATCCGGCTACCGATGTGGCTATCATAAAGATAGATGCTGAAGGCCTTCCCGTGATCCCGTTCGGGGATTCGGACAAGCTGAGACTCGGAGAGTGGGTGCTCGCCATAGGCAGTCCGTATGACCTGCGCTCCACCATTACCGCCGGCATCGTGAGCGCCAAGGGCAGGAGCATGCCGAACTACGACGGTGAATTCAAGATAGAGTCCTTCATACAGACCGATGCAGCGGTGAACCCGGGCAACAGCGGCGGTGCACTTGTGGACAAGAAGGGTAATCTCGTGGGTGTCAACACCGCGATAATCTCCCAGACCGGTTCCTATACCGGATATTCGTTCGCCATTCCGTCCAACATGGTCAGGAAAGTGGCCGAGGATCTTATCGATTTCGGAAGTGTCAAGAGGGCGGTGCTCGGCATTACGATGCAGTCCATAGACGATAAAATTGTCAAGGAATTGAAACTTTCTTCATTTGACGGCGTATATATTAAAGAGGTTTTGAAAGGAAGTGCGGCTGACCAGGCCGGAATCAAGAGCGGGGATGTGCTTGTCGCCGTGGATTCAGTTAAGGTCAGGAATGCCGCGGCAGTGCAGGAAGCCGTCAACAGCTACCGTCCGGGTGACAAGGCTGAACTTACCATCATAAGGGATGGAAAGGAGAAAGTCGTGGACGTCGAGTTCAAGAGCACCATGGTGGACAATGGCTCGGTAGACGAAGATGGAGCGGTTGCATTCTATGGAGCCAAGATCAAGGAAGCGGACAAGGACGTGCTCGCACGTCTCGACCTTGAAAGAGGTGTCGAGATCGTTTCTGTCGGCCCTGGCAAGATAATGGATGCCGGAGTTTCAGAAGGTTTCATAATACTTTATGTGAATGACCAGCCTGTAAGCAAGCCTCAGGACGTAATGAATATTGTGAAAAAGTCGAAGAGGGCTGTATTTATTGAAGGCGTCACTTCCTACGGCAAACCGTCCTATTTCGGCTTCGGAATTGAGTAGGGTAATTGTACTATGAGACAGTTAAAGATTACAAAATCGATTACAAACCGGGAGAGTGCCTCTCTTGACAAATATCTGCAGGAGATCGGAAGGGAAGAGCTCATCACCGTCGAGGATGAAGTTGAACTTGCCCAAAGGATAAGGAAAGGCGACCAGGCTGCTCTGGAGAAGCTGACCCGCGCGAACCTGAGATTCGTGGTGTCCGTGGCCAAACAGTATCAGAACCAGGGCCTCAGTCTGCCGGACCTTATAAATGAAGGTAACCTCGGCCTGATAAAGGCCGCCGAGAAATTCGACGAGACGAGGGGTTTCAAGTTCATCTCGTATGCGGTATGGTGGATAAGACAGTCTATCCTCCAGGCGCTCGCGGAACAGTCGAGGATTGTAAGGCTTCCTCTGAATCAGGTCGGCTCGCTCAACAAGATAAACAAGGCCCTCTCGAAATTCGAACAGGAGAACGAGAGGATGCCTTCGAACGAGGAACTCTCCGAGATGATAGATGTCCCGAAAGACAAGATTGCCGATACCCTCAGGGTGTCCGGAAGGCATGTCTCAGTGGACGCCCCGTTTGTGGAAGGCGAGGACAACAGCCTGCTGGATATACTCGTGAACAATGATTCTCCGAGCGCAGACAAGGGACTTGTGAACGAATCCCTGAACAAGGAGATAGAGAGGGCCCTTTCCACACTGGCCCCGAGAGAGCGCGAAATCGTAAAGTCGTTCTTCGGGATCGGTTGCCAGGAAATGACTCTCGAAGAGATCGGAGAAAGGTTCGGACTGACCCGCGAGCGTGTCCGCCAGATAAAGGAAAAAGCCATCCGCCGTCTCCGGAGCAATTCCCGCAGCAAGTTGTTGAAAAGTTATCTCGGATAGAAACTGTCTTAAACATGAGTCCTGACAAATACATCATTGAAAAGACGAAGGAAGCGGTCGCCGCATTGTTCGGGGCCGGACTTCCTGAAGCATCTTTCCAGGTGCAGGTCACACGTAAGGAATTCGAAGGGGATTACACGCTTGTCGTGTTTCCCCTTCTCAAGGTTTCCCGCCTCTCTCCCGAGGCTACAGGAAACGCGATAGGGGAATGGTTGAAAGAGAATACGGAGGAAATTGCGGGATACAATACCGTAAAAGGCTTCCTGAACCTCTCTTTTTCCAATGCTTACTGGAACAGCCTTTTCTCGTCCATAGCTTCCGACAGTGGTTTCGGACAGCTGCCTCCTACAGGGAAGACGATAATGGTGGAGTTTTCTTCGCCGAATACCAACAAGCCTCTTCATCTCGGCCATATAAGGAACAACCTTCTCGGATGGTCCGTGTCCAGACTGCTTGAAGCGAACGGGCACAAGGTCATGAAGGTGAACCTCGTGAACGACAGGGGTATCCATATCTGCAAATCCATGCTGGCATGGTTGAAGCTGGGGCACGGGGAGACACCGGAGACTTCCGGCAAGAAAGGTGACCATCTCGTCGGTGACTATTATGTCGCCTTCAACAATATGTACCGGAAGGAGGTCGACGGACTCGTTGCCGGAGGCATGTCCAGGGAAGAGGCCGAGAAGAACGCCCCAAGCCTGAAGGAGGCCCAGGATATGCTTTTCAGATGGGAGAACGGCGACGAGGAAGTGGTAGCTCTCTGGAAGAAGATGAATTCATGGGTCTATGCCGGTTTTGACAAGACTTATGCTGATCTCGGGATATCTTTCGACAGGACCTATTATGAGTCACAGACGTACTTGCTAGGTAAGGCATTGGTACAGAAAGGTCTGGATATGGGTATCTTCGAAAGGGAGGCGGACGGCTCCGTGTGGTGCGACCTGACCGCTGACGGGCTTGACAGGAAACTGCTTCTGCGCGGCGACGGCACCTCGGTATATATCACCCAGGATCTCGGTACCGCAGAGCAGCGTTTTTCCGAATATAATCTTGATGAGCACATTTATGTTGTAGGCAATGAGCAGAACTATCATTTCCAGGTTCTGAAACTCATACTGAAGAAACTCGGCTTTGCATGGGCGGACAACATCTATCACCTTTCGTACGGTATGGTGGAACTGCCTGAAGGCAAGATGAAGTCGAGGGAAGGTACTGTAGTCGATGCCGACGATCTTCTGGAGAAGATGTACAACACTGCGCGCGAGACATCGCTCGAGCTTGGCAAGATAGACAATATGGACGAAGAGGGGCAGAAGGACCTGTTCCGTACCATAAGCCTCGGGGCTCTCAAGTATTTCATAATAAAGGTCGATCCAAAGAAGACAATGCTTTTCGACCCTAAGGAGTCCATTGACTTCAACGGCAATACCGGTCCTTTCATCCAGTATACCCATGCCCGAATAAAGTCCATTCTCAGAAAGGCTGACGAGAGGAACATCTCCTATATGTCGGCTGTTGCCGATGTGCCGTTGTCTTCCAAGGAGATAAGGCTGATAAAACTCCTGGACATATATCCGGGCAAGGTGGCCGAGGCAGGTGCAGCGTATTCTCCGGCAGTCATCGCCAACTATGCCTATGACCTTGCCAAGGAGTTCAACCAGTATTACCATGACACTCCTGTGCTCAGGGAAGAGGACGAATCCCTGCTGAAATACAGGCTGCGTCTTCTGTCCGTTATCGCGGAAGTGCTTGTAAAGGCCATGGATATCCTGGGAATACGGCTCCCGGAGAGAATGTAGTCATGACTGACACATATATGATACCGACTTCTGCCAAGGAAGTCGAGACACTTGGGTGGGACTATATCGACGTCATTATATTTTCGGGTGACGCATTTATAGACCACCCTTCTTTCGGTACTGCCGTCATTGCAAGGTTTCTCCAGAAGCATGGCTACAGGGTTGCCGTGGTACCACAGCCGAACTGGAGGGATGATTTGCGGGATTTCCGCAAGCTGGGGCGGCCAAGACTGTATTTCGGGGTCAATTCCGGAGCCATGGATTCCATGGTGAACCATTACACCGCATCCCGCAGGCTAAGAAGCAACGACGCCTATACCCCGATGGGACGTGCCGGACAGAGACCGGATTATGCCGTTTCGGTATACACCGGAATCCTGAAGAAGCTGTATCCGGACATCCCGGTGGTCATAGGCGGGATAGAGGCCTCTTTGAGACGGCTTTCCCATTACGATTACTGGAAAGACTGCCTCATGCCGTCCGTCCTTGTCACAAGCGGAGCCGATTACCTTTCCTACGGGATGGGAGAACGTACCATGCTCGAACTGACCAAGGCCATAGAGTCCGGAAGAAATCTGTCCGATATCCGGAAGATACCCCAGATTGCATACTTCATGAAAGGGAAATGCCCGTTGAAGGATGCCGTCTACCTTCATTCTTACGAGAGGTGTCTGAAAGACAAGGCTGCCTTCGCCGAGAATTTCCATTATATCGAGACTGCAGCCAACATGATGTTTTCCGAAGTCCTGGTCGAGCCTTGCGGTGACGGATACGTAAGGGTGAATCCCCCGTGGCCTCCGGCATCGGAGCAGGAGATCGATTCCTGGTGGGATCTTCCCTTCACGAAACAGCCCCATCCACGCTACAAGGGTAAGCATATACCTGCCTACGAGATGATAAAGTTTTCCGTCAATACGCACAGAGGCTGTTTCGGAGGCTGTAATTTCTGTACAATAGCCGCCCATCAGGGTAAATTCATCCAGTCACGTTCCGAGAAATCCATCCTGAAGGAAGTGGCTTCCCTGAAGAATATCCCGGGTTTTGCCGGTAATATCTCCGATGTAGGGGGACCGACAGCCAATATGTACGGCATGAAGGGCCGGAATGGGGAACTGTGTGCCAGGTGCGTCCGCAAGTCCTGCCTGTTCCCGTCTCCTTGCAGGAATCTGGACCGGTCCCACGCACGGCTGCTGAAGCTGTATTCCTCCATATCGGCAGTGAAGGGCATAAGGCATTTCTACATTGGCAGCGGTATCAGGTACGATCTTTTCCTCGATGACTCGGGATATGTGGACGAGACTTCCAGACCGTATCTCGAAGAACTTGTCATGGAACATACTTCCGGGATACTGAAGGTAGCCCCGGAACATACCGAGGACAATGTGCTCAAGCTCATGTCCAAACCTTCATTCCGCCTTTTCGAGAGACTCCGCCGGGAGTTCGACGCCATAGTACGCAAGTCCGGGAAGCACTGTCTTCTGATTCCGTATTTCATATCCGGACATCCCGGCTGCGGTATGGCTGAAATGAAGCGGCTGTCCGGAAATCCTGCCCTTAAAGGCTTGCATACCGAACAGGTACAGGACTTTACCCCTACTCCCATGACCACTTCTTCAGTCATGTTCTACACCGGTATCGACCCCAGGACCATGCAGAAGGTCTTTGTCGAACGGGATATAGAAATGAAAAGACGCCAAAAGTCTTTTTTCTTCATAAAAAAGTGAAAAAAATATTTAGGAATCCGAAATAATGTTCTATTATTGCATCATAAAAGTTTAGTCAACCAAGGAAAGAAAATATGGAACAGAGCAGTCAGAAGAAGAGAGCAGTTGTAAGCTATGAGAACATGTCAGAGGAGTTGGCTGCAGCATTTGCAGAGAAGTATCCTAAAGGATTCACAGATTATCTTCCCGATCTTTTGAAATATGACAAGCCGGACGGCACATCCTTCTATGCCGTGACAGTCGAGATACCTTCCGCCATATATCTTGTGAAGATAAAGGTAAAGACAGACGATGCGGAGGATATAGAAAGATGGCTTGACGGGGACGATGACGAGGATTCCGTATCCGAGAGCGGATCCGACGGGGGAGACCTGCCTGATGACAATATCGCCCAGTATGCTTCATCGGATGACGATGTGTCCGATTCCGATCTGGACTGATCCCGGCCGGGAAGTGTATTTTTTCAAGACAAGGATATATAATAGCATAAGTTGAAGACAGACAGGAGGACCGGCCGTTTTTTCGCATTCCTGAGGCGCCTGCTGCAGAGAATGTCAGAAAAGGACCAGGTGCTGGTCCTTTCGCTTGCTGTAGGGATATTCTGCGGCCTGGCTTCCGTGATCCTTAAAGTCCTGATAGAATTCATACACTCGTCCCTGACATCATGGTTTGACGGAGGTTTCGATTATAATTTCCTTTATCTTGTGTACCCTGGCATAGGCATGCTGCTTTCCATGCTTTTTGTCAGGTATGTCATAAGGGACAATATCGGACACGGGGTGACGAAGGTGCTGCTTGCCGTCTCCAAGAACGAATCGAAGATAAGGCCGCACAATATCTGGTCATCCATTGCGGCAAGTTCCGTGACGATAGGGTTCGGAGGTTCCGTGGGTGCCGAGGCCCCGATCGTATATACCGGCGCGGCGATCGGCTCGAACATCGGGCGTAAGATGGGGCTTTCCTACAAGAGCATCACGATTCTGCTCGGATGCGGTGCCGCCGGAGCCGTTGCAGGTATTTTCAAGGCTCCGTTGGCCGGTGTGCTTTTTACCCTTGAAATCCTCCTGTTCAACATTTCGATGTCATCAATCCTGCCGCTCCTGTTGTCTACGGTCTCGGCAACGGTGGTGTCGTATCTTTTTCTCGGGGATTCCCTTCCTTTCGAGTGTACCCTGACACCTTTTTCCATGCACAACATCCCCTTCTATATCCTGCTGGGGCTGTTCTGTGCCGGTTGTTCCATATATTTTACAAGAACCACGCTCTGGCTTGAGGACAAGATAAGGATGATAGAAGGCCCGTTCCGCAGATGGTTCATTTCCGCGGTCTGCCTTGGCCTTCTCATCTTTCTTTTCCCGCCTTTGTACGGAGAAGGCTATGATTCCCTTTCCGTCCTGCTGAACGGACGCGAGATTTCCTTTGAAAGCAGGACAATGCTCGGATTCATGCTGAATTCGGCATGGACTGTCCCGCTGTTCTTTCTCCTTATCCTGCTTCTTAAAGTCTTCTCCATGTCTTTTACGAATGCCGGAGGCGGAGTGGGAGGAACATTCGGACCGACCCTTTTCGTCGGGGCCGTAGCCGGGTTCGTGCTGTCCAGGACAATCAATCTTGTGTTTGCCGGAACGGACATTTCCGTCCCGGAGCAGAATTCTGTCCTTGTCGGTATGGCCGGACTGATGGCTGGAGTGATGCAGGCCCCGATGACGGCAATTTTCCTTATAGCGGAAATATCCGGAGGATATGAACTGCTGATACCGCTGATCCTGACCTCTACCATTTCATTCGGAGCCACCCGTATTGTCGAACAATATTCAATATATACGAAACGTATAGCGAAAAAAGGAGAATTGCTCACCCATGACAGCGACCAGGCGGTGCTGACCTTGCTGAAGACTTCCGACCTTATAGAGTCCGATTTCACTCCGGTCAGGATAGACGCTACCCTCGGGGAGCTTGTCGACGCCGTATCGGTTTCATCAAGGAACATATTCCCTGTCCTGGATGCGAAAAGGCATTTCCAGGGCTACGTTTCCCTGGAGGATATCCGGAAGGATATGTTCAAGAAAGAGCTTTACGGAAAGATGTATGTCTATAATTATATGAAATCCTCCCCGGAATATGTCTATACCGATGAGAAGATGGATAGCGTGATGCGGAAATTCGAAAAGACCGACGCCTGGAACCTTCCCGTCGTGGATCATTTCCGGACATACATAGGGTTCGTGTCGAAGTCGAAGATATTCTCGGCCTACAGGAACCAGTTGAAGGAAGTCTCGCACGGGGACATATCCTGAACCTGCGGGCGCTTTCCGGGTGATCCTCAGGGATCGGAAACAGGACAGATATGCGGACATGTAATTGATAACACTGTAATCATGAAGGATTTATACATAAAGACCATTGCTGATAAGCTATCAGTCAAGGAGTGGCAGGTGGAAAACTGTGCCGTTTTGTTTGCGGACGGTGCCACGATACCTTTTATAAGCCGATACAGGAAAGAACGAACAGGAGGTCTGGATGAGGTGCTCATCGCAGAGATCAGGCACTGGCTCGATGTCTATACGGAGATGGACCGGCGCAAAGAGACCATCCTGACCACAATTTCCGAAGCCGGGAAGCTGACTCCGGAACTGGAAACGGCCATATCCGGATGCGTGGATTCGACGGAGCTCGAGGATCTGTATCTTCCGTTCCGTCCGAAACGGAGAACCAGGGCAACAGCGGCCAGGGAGGCCGGACTGGAACCTCTCGCAGAAGGGATTTACAACCTCTCCGTAAAGGATCCTGTAAGAGAAGCCGGGAAATTTGTCAATGACAAGGTAGCTACGGCCGAAGATGCCCTCGCCGGTGCCAGGGACATCATAGCCGAGAAGCTGAACGAGACTGCATCCGTAAGGGAGACGGTGAGGAAAATGCTGCGTACCAAGAGGATAGTGGCCAGACCGACCAGGAAGGCCGATGCTCCGGAGGCCCGCAAGTACCAGGGATATTTCGATTTTTCAGAACCGTTGTCCCGTATCGCATCGCACCGTCTTCTTGCAGTGCTCCGTGCCGAGGAGGAAGGGTATCTGAACCTGAAGATCGACGCCGATCCGGAAAAATGCGGAAACAAGCTGTACTATGACTTCTGCCAGGAGAAGAAATATCCCGGAAAAGAACTGTCTGAACAGATCCGGACTGCTATCGACGATGCGTACAAGCGCCTTCTTGAACCGTCCCTCTCAAATGAAGTCATACATGAGGCGAAGGAAAAGGCCGATATCGAGTCCATAAAGGTTTTCGGAGAAAATCTCAGGCAGCTTCTTCTCGCCCCTCCTGTCGGGCAGAAGAGGGTAATGGCCATTGATCCAGGCTTCAGGACCGGCTGCAAGGTTGTCTGCCTGGATGAGCAGGGCAACCTGCTGCATTATGAAGCTATATTCCCGCATCCTCCTGTCAGCGAGAAAGTCAAGTCAATAAGGGCGGTCTCCGATATGATCGGGAAATACGGAATAGAGGTGATTGCAATCGGAAACGGGACTGCAGGGAGGGAGACAGAGGATTTTATAAAGAGGGTGCCGAAGCCTGACGGTGTGAAGGTTTTTTCCGTGAGTGAAGACGGTGCTTCCATATATTCCGCTTCGGAGGTTGCACGAGAGGAATTCCCTGACTGTGATGTTACTGTAAGGGGGGCGGTCTCCATCGGCCGCCGACTTATGGATCCGCTTGCCGAACTTGTGAAGATTGATCCAAAGTCCCTCGGGGTGGGGCAATACCAGCACGATGTCGACCAGACACTCCTCAAGGAAAAGCTTGACAATACTGTGGAAAGCTGTGTGAACAGCGTAGGTGTGAACCTGAATACTGCGAGCCGTCATCTTCTGAGCTATGTATCGGGTATAGGTCCTGCCCTTGCGGAAAACATCGTGCAGTACAGAAAGGATAACGGACCTTTCCGCTCCAGAAAGGATCTGCTGAAGGTTAAAAGGCTCGGTGACAAGGCCTTTGAACAATGTGCCGGTTTTCTCAGGATACCGGGCGCGGCCAATCCTCTCGACAACTCCGCTGTACATCCGGAGTCCTACCATATCGTAGAGAAGATGGCCGGAAGCCTGAATGTAAGGACTGAAGATCTCATAGCCAACGCCGACCTGTGTTCCAGGATAAGACCGGAGGATTTCATAGAAGACGAATTCGGGCTGCCGACCGTCAATGATATCCTCAAGGAACTTCTGAAGCCTGGACGGGATCCGCGGGAAAGTGCCTCCGAGTTCTCTTTCTCTGAAGACATACATACTATCGAGGACCTTGCGCCAGGTATGGAACTTCCCGGTATCGTCACCAATATCACCGCTTTCGGGGCATTTGTGGATATCGGCATAAAGCAGAACGGCCTGATCCATGTTTCCCAAATGGGCGGAGGCAAAAGAAGGGTCCATGATCCTTCAGAAATACTCAGGCTGCATCAGCACGTCATTGTAGAGGTCTTGTCTGTGGATATTGACAGGAACCGTATCGGGCTGCGCCTGTCCGGGCTTTCCTGACAGGCGGCCTTTTATTCCGTCTTTTTACAGTACTGGGAGAAAATGACTCCTGCAGTCGAGAGCAGAATTCCGGCTACCTGCCTGAGATTCAGGCTTTCCTGTCCGAGTATCCAGGCCACTATGGCCGCCACCACGGGAATGAGGGCGGAGAATATGCTGGACTTTGCCACGCCGAGGCTTTTTATTGTGCTGACCCATAGGGAGAAAGCCATGCTGGAGCAAAGAAATGCAAGGCAGAATATAGGGTAGAGCACATCTCCGGACAGATAGTCCATACTGAAATTGTCAAGGCCCTTGAACACGAACAGGGGAAAGAGGTACACGGAACCGATCAGGAACTGGTACATCACGATGATCTGGCTGGAATAGTTGAAGGACAGGCTTTTTGTTATGGAGGCATGGCCGACCTCGCTTATAACGGCGATAAGCAGGAGTATGATGCCGACTATGAAGTTCTCGCCGATGGTGTCGCGGCTCATCACCACAAGGCAGATACCCCCGATACATAGAAGTATACCTATGACATTTACAATATTGATTTTTTCCTTGAAGAAAATGAGTCCGGCCCCTATGGAGAAGATCGGTATTGTGGCGATTATCATCGCGCTGAGGGTCGGCGAGCCGGTTTCCTTGAGTCCGTAGGACTCGCACAGGAAGTATATGAAAGGTTCGAAAAACGCCAGGAGCAGGAATTTTGGCAGGTCTTTTCTATGGATTTTCGTAATCCTGCCTCTGGTGGCGTTGAGCAGGAAGAGTATTATTCCTGCCAGGAATATACGGACGAACACGAAATAGAATACCGGGATGTCCAGGTTTATAAGCATGTCGGTCCAGATGTAGGAGATCCCCCAGAGTATTATGGCAAATACGGATACAAGATATACAAGCAGTCTGGATTTTTTCAGTTCCTTATTCAGATGTACCATAGGCAATTTCTATTTTTCAAAGACAAGTCTCTTTCCGGCAGGCTTCCCTCCGGCAAACACGGAGTCCTTTACGACCCTTTCCCCGTTTACGAACACGTCAGTTATACGTCCTTTCATCGTTTCACCTTCGTACGGACTCCATCCGCATTTATAGGCTATGTCATTTTTACTGATCTTCACATCGGCAAGGCTGTCCACAATCACCAGGTCTGCGGCATATCCCGGCCTGATGTATCCCCTGTCCCTTATACCGAACATATCCGCGGCTTTCTCGGAAAAAACTGACGCGATCCTTTCCAGCGGAATATCGTCTTCCGCAGCTATTGTCAGAAGAACCTGCAGGGTCTGCTGGACAGACGGCATCCCTGAAGGTGCCGTAAGATATTCTCTGTCTTTTTCTTCAGGCAGGTGCGGTGCATGGTCTGAGCCTACCGTGTCGATAAGTCCTTCTTTCAGAGCCTTTCTCAAGGCTTTCCTGTCTTCTGCTGACTTTATGGACGGATTGCATTTCATGCGGCTTCCGAGCCTCTGATATCCTTCATCGCAGAACCACAGGTAGTTGGCTGAAGTCTCTGCTGTAATCTTGCTGTCAGCCAGCCTTGCCGCGCGGACCATCTCAACCTCCTCTTTTGTCGATATATGCAGAAGGTGCAGCCTTGACAGGTGCTTCATGGCCAGTTCCAGTGCCTTGGCAGAAGACAGGATGCAGGCTTTCCTGCTTCTGATCTCGCTATGCATGGAAAACGGTATCGCATTCCCGTATTTCCTTTCCGCATCGGCCGTGTTTCTCTTTATCGTCCCCTCGTCTTCGCAGTGGACCAGGATTTCCTTGTCTGTTATCCCGAATATGGCGTCCAGCACCGAGTCGTCATCCACAAGCATATTGCCTGTCGAAGATCCCATGAACACCTTGATTCCCCCGAAGTCGTTCTTCGAGATGCCGTCCTTGCCGTTCTCGATTATTTCCTTTATTTCAGGGAAATTGCTGTCGGTCGCACCCAGATGGAAACCGTAGTTGGCATATGAACGTCCGGCTGCCGTTTCAAGTTTTTCGGCAAGGGCCTTAGCCGAAACAGTTGCCGGTTTCGTGTTGGGCATATCGATAAATGAAGTCACTCCTCCTGCAACGGCAGCCCTGGATTCGCTGGCTATATCAGCTTTGGCGGTCATTCCAGGTTCCCTGAAATGCACGTGTGCGTCAATCCCTCCGGCAAACACAAGCCTGCCTCCAAGATCCATGGTTTCGTATTCCCTGTATCTTTCCAGGAACTCCGAGGTGACCTCTTCTCCCGGAACCAGCCCGCTTATCCTGCCGCTGTCTATGATGACGGCTTCTTCCTTCACACCTTTTCCGGTGACGGTCTTTCCGTTATATAGCAAATATCTCATCTTCCCTTGATTTTTCTGAACCTCATCCTGATCACGCCCCAGAAAGCTTCACCGAAAATGCCGCTGCTCATTTTCGAGGACCCTTCCTTCCTGTCCACGAAAATGATAGGGACTTCCACTATCTTGAACCCAAGCTTGTATGCCGTGTACTTCATCTCAATCTGAAAGCCATATCCTTTCATCCTGATGTTGTCAAGGTCTATGGTCTCGAGTACTTTACGGCGATAGCACTTGAATCCTGCAGTCGTGTCGAAAACTTTCATCCCCAGTACCTTACGTACAAATACGGATGCAAAGTACGACATTATTACCCTGCCGATAGGCCAGTTTATCACGCTGATGCCGTTACAGTACCGGGAGCCGATGGCAAGATCCGCCCCGTCACCGGCACAGGCCATGTAAAGCCGCGGCACGTCTTCGGGATTGTGGGAAAAGTCCGCATCCATTTCGAAGATATAGTCGTATTTCCTTTCTATCGCCCATTTGAAGCCGGTAATGTATGCCGTACCCAGACCCTGCTTCCCGGCTCTTTCTATCATGAACAGCCGGTCCGGAAATTCCGTCATCAGACTTTTCACTATCTGTCCCGTGCCGTCCGGGGAACCGTCTTCGATTACTATTATATGGTATTCCCCTTCAAGGGCGAAGACGGCCCGTATTATCTTCTCGATGTTCTCTTTCTCGTTATAGGTCGGGATTATTATCACCTTTCTGTCCATGAATCTATGCACAATCTGTTAATAGTCAAACTTGTCGTATTCTTCGCCGAACGGGAACGAATCTGCAGGCAGCTGGCCGGAATCCCGGAAATACTTCAGAAGTACAAGATATTCAATGATATCTTCCCTTTCCTTGTCCTGGAACTGTCTTATGTATCCGTGCGCGTTCTCTATTATTGCCAATGCTTCATCCGTATGGGACGAGAAATATCTGATCTTGTCCCTGAGATCCGAATAGTCCGGTTTTATTTCCACGTAATGGTAGTCGGGAATCAGGGTCTTTTCCATGAACCAGGTTTCGCAGGTGGGCCGTGGCATTACGGCCAGGGACCGGCTGCTCATTATCCATTTCAGGCTGGTAGCGACATCGTTGCCTTCCAGGGCAATGATGAACTTGTATTGCAGCATCTCCCTGATTTTCATTTTGGGTCTGAGCCATTCTGACGGGAGCACGCCTCCGGGCAGGTTCCGTATGCTGCCGCAGTCGCAAATGTCGCTGCCGAAATACATTTTCATGAATTCGACCCGGTTCATCTTGCCGGCATCGCCTATGTCAGCCATGAATACGCTTCTGTCAGCCTTGTCCTGATACCGGTATGGATCGCTTATGAAATTGAAATGCCGGCATCTATCCAGTTTCAGTATGATATTGTTACGGTTATCGTCCCGTATGGGCCTGCTTTTGGTGATGCTCGGGCTTCTGCATACCCAGTTGACGTCACCGCAGTCAAGTTTCCATTTCAGTCTCTGGTCGAACCAGCGTGAGGTCCTCCATGCATCATGCTTGTACATGGAACTGGATTTTACTTTCCAGAGGTCCTTCAGCCTCAGCGCATCATCGTCCAGCTTGAAATTTTCACGTATCCTGTTGTAATAGAAGACTCTTGCCAAAATATACTCTATATCGTCCCTTTCAGCAAGAGATGCAAGGAAATCAGGTATGAATATCCGCCATATCCCCGAGGGAACCGCTTCCCTGAGATATGCGCTGACATAGCTCCTGATCTTTTTCGGTTTAAATCTGTCCATCTGGTCCGGTTTAGTATTTCAGTACGTCTGTGTTTAAGCAATGTTTGCCAAAGATAATAAATTATAGGCAAGAACAGATTTGGTGACCTGGCAAAAAATATTCTTTCAGGAGTGTTTATCCAGACGAATATGACGGTAAAAGTGCGTTTTGTCGTGTCTGGATTGCCGTTTTGAAAAAAAAACTACAAAAAAAGTAGGGAAAAAATTTGGAGGGAAAGAAAAAAAGCGTACCTTTGCAATCCCGAAAACGAAAA
>CALVDQ010000002.1 GCA_944326325.1 uncultured Bacteroidales bacterium | reverse complement strand
TGCAGGGCACCACTCCACACCCTCAGCGACAAGGAATATGCGTCCCTGCTGGATGACCTCTCCAGGCTGCCGTTTGAAAAGTACAAGAACAGAATCTGTTATTAAACAATAACCATTATGAATAAAATAGCACTAAAATTCGGATTATTCCTATTATCCGCATTGTTATCTTTGACTATTACCCCCCCCAGACAGTTTTCGCCCAGACGGGGTTTACCGTGACAGGAACCGTATCCGATGAAAATGGAGAAACCATGCCGGGAGTATCCGTCCAGATCAAAGGGACACTCACCGGAACAACATGCGATGAAAACGGAGAATATAAAATCAATGCCGATACCGATGACATACTGATCTTCTCCTTCATCGGTATGACCACACAAGAAATCCCGGTCAACGGACGTGCTGTCATAAACGTAACAATGGAAACTGATGCAATGATGCTTGACGAAGTCGTTGCAATCGGATATGGCAAGCAGTCCAGAACTCTGATCACCAACTCCATATCAATGGTCGATGAGAAAGAGTTCGAAAGAGCTCCTGGACAGAATCCTCTCATGCAGCTTCAGGGAAAGGTACCTGGACTGTCTCTGGAAATATCCAGCGGACAACCGGGTGCAGACCCTAAAATCTTCATACGAGGCGGTAGTTCAACTTCACCTGAGGGCGATGCTCCTCTTATCATCGTGGACGGTGTCATTTCCCAGGGATTCCGCGGCATCACGGATATGAACCCGGCTGACATCGAGAGCATAGTTGTCCTCAAGGACGCAGCTTCTACGGCAATTTACGGAGCCAGGGCAGCAAACGGGATACTGTTAGTCACGACAAAAGCAGGGAGTAAAGGAAAGCCTACCGTAAATTTCAGGTACACTTTCGGAGTAGAGCAGAAACCGCAAAGACTGCCGTTGCTCAATGCCCGTGATTATGTATATCTCACTCGGTCCAACACGGCAAAATTCAACAGAGAAGAACTGACATATAACGGAGTGGCAAATCCTGAGACGTTCTTGAGCGGGTCATTCGGCATGTCCACAGGGAATCCGAGAAACTCAGCCAACACCCTCGAATTCCTGGATGTTTATCTCGCCAATTACGGACAGGACTATGTCAGCCATCTTCTGGAAAACGAGGGTTGGGAGACAATGGCAGATCCTGTAACAGGAAGACAACTCATTTTCCAGGACAATGACTTCCAGGATGCAACATTCCATACCGGCTACAAGCACGAAGTAGACCTGAACGTTTCCGGTGGTACTGATGCAGTTCATTATTATGTCGGACTGCGGTATCTCAACCAGGACGGTACGCTCCGGGGAACAAGCTACAAGAACTACAGTATCCTGTTCAACGGAGACTACAAGTTGAGCGAGAAGTGGAAGATGTTCACTAAAGCATCGCTAACAGTCAGAGACATGAAGGGAGCATCAAACACCAACAATGCTATATCCAGGAATATTCGGATGCCTCCTACATACAGACTCTACTATGAAGACGGAACGCCTGCGCCGGGAGAAGGTATCTCCTCTTTCACGAACAGACTGTATGAAATATACTATAAGACAAACTACAGCAATCAGGTCGTGTACAGGACAAACTTCCAGGTAGGGGCACAATGGGACATCATACCTGGTCTTTCATTCAAGCCGTCATTCTACTACTTCGGCACAGAAGGCATATCAAATGCATTTGAGGCCATGAATGAAACTACAGGAAATGCCATAAGACCGGCATCTGCATCTCACGGATATGACAGACACCTTCAGGCCGATCTTCTTTTGTCGTATGACAAAAAAATTAACAAACACAATATCGGCGCCGTTGCCGGAGCAAGCTGGACAAATGACTACAGCTACAGGCTGGAGGGCAGCGGAAGCGGAGCTGCCACTGACCTGATACCTACACTCAATGCCACTGCCGACAGCACGCAGAGAGTAAGCTCTACAAGGAGATATGAAGCGATGTTGAGTTACTTCGGGCGTGTCAGCTATGACTATGACGGCAAATATATGGTTTCGGCAAGTTTCAGGGCCGACGGTTCCTCCCGTTTTTCAGACGGTCACAGGTGGGGATATTTCCCTGGAGTATCCGCCGGTTGGAACATGCACAGGGAAAATTTCTTCAGACCGCTTGATGCTGTAGTTAGCCGGTGGAAATGGAGGGCAAGCTACGGACTTACAGGAAACAATAACCTGAGTATTGCAGACTCGCGAGGCGAATACAAGGTCACAGGCACGCCTTACGAAGGTAAGGTTGGAATATTAAATACTACCCTCAAGAACAATGACCTCAAATGGGAGACTACCGAATCATTTGATGTCGGTATCGACCTTGGTTTTTTCAACGACCGTCTCAACCTTCTTGTAGACTTTTACCGCAAACTGACATACGACAGACTGTACGATCTTCCTCTGTGGAGTTCGACTGGATTTGATTCCATAAAAAGCAACTATGGAACTATCAGGAACAACGGTGTTGAAATTGAATTGAGCGCCACTCCTGTCATGTCAAAGAACTTCAGGTGGGATCTCAGTTTTACATTCGCCTACAACCGGTCCATAGTTGCAGAACTTCCTGAAAACGGTGAAGAAAAGAACAGGATAGGCGGAAACTTCGCCTGGGACCGCGAGGCCGGCAAGGAAGTGAAAGTGGGTGGCTTTGCTGAAGGTGAAAGGTTCGGAGGACGTTGGGCATTCCACTATCTCGGGACATATCAGACAGAGGAAGAAGCAGCGCTGGCTCCTATCGACCCTAATGCCCAGAGCCGAAAGAAACATGCCGGAGATGCCATATTTGAAGATGTGAACAATGACGGTGTCCTTGACTCGCACGACATGATATTCATGGGCTACATAAGGCCGGACAAGGTTGGAGGTCTCGTTAACACCCTGTCCTACAAGAATTTCACTCTGAGAATCGCTATGGACTACGCCATCGGACATGTTATTGACAATGGTTTCAAAGCCCAGATAATGGGAAGCACCCGAAATAACAACAATGCCATTGAAGAATGTATGACAAATACCTGGCAATATGCCGGTGACGGTACAAAGTACCCGAAATACACTGTACAGAGTGACTATGACTATCAGTACAGAAACCATGCAAGGTGGGACAACCAGATAGGAAACTCAAAAGATGGTGCATCCAACAACAGCCTTTATTACAGTAAAGGGGACTACCTTGCATTCAGGGAAGTATCCCTCAGCTGGAGACTGCCGGAACGCTGGATGAACAAGATAAGAATGAGCGGCATGGAGGTATTTGCCGGTGCATATAATCTTGGTTATATCAAAGCATATGAAGGAATGTTCCCTGAGATATACACAGGTCTGGACTATGGTACATACCCGAGACCTACCCAGTTCAACGTAGGGGTGAACCTGACATTCTGACAGACTATTTTCCAATTAAATATGAAGATAAATATGAGAAAGATAAAAATTTTTTCCACGAGTTTGCTTCTTTGCCTGTTCACTTCATGCGGACTGCTTGATGTAGACACTATATCAACCATTTCCGGTGACGGGTACTGGCAAAGCAAAGGAGATGTGGACAGTTACCTGGTAGGTATCTATACGAGCCTCCGCGATGCCTGCAATCAGACGGCTCATTTCGAGGACAGGGGTGATGAATTCGTAACAGGGCTGGAAGGAGGTCCGTCAAATATGTGGGCACAAAACCTCACTTCGCAAAACGGACAGGGATGGGACAGCTATTATACTGTAATCCAGCACTGCAACATGCTTCTGGAGTATGCTCCGCAAGTAGAGTACGGAGTTGAATCCGAGCGCAACCAGGCAATGGCCGAAACGTACTTCATCAGAGCTTACATGTATTTCTGCATAGCCAGGGTATGGGGAGATGCTCCTATAGAACTGGAGCCTACAGAAGGTTCTGACAAGCCAAAACTCGGAAGATCTCCTGCTGAAGAAGTCATCGCCCGGGCACTGGAAGATGTAGACTCTGCCATAAGTCTCTTTCCTGCAGACGGCTACGTAGCCGGTAAAAGCCGGGCATCCCGTCCATCCTGCTACGCATTGAAAGCGGATATTCTTCTCTGGAAGGCAAAAGTTCTCAACGGAACAGATCAAGATCTTAAAGATGTCATAACTTATGCCGATCTCGCAAGTGAAGGGTTGTCACTTGAAGAAGACTTTTCCGCTATATATGATACAGGAAACAAAAAAGGGAAAGAAGTCATATTCGCCATTCACTTTGAATATCTTGAAAAGGATGCGCAGTACAGCAGAACATTGAAACCGAGAGAGATTTTTGTGAGAAACGCCGTCAACAAGGACCAGATAGCATATTCTATGAGCGGAACCAGAAGCACATACGCACCAAGTGACAAACTGATATCACTTCTGGACACATATCCCGGCGACATAAGGAAAGATGCTTCCATAATCACTGCAGTAGACGCATCCGGAAATACGATAGGAATTTTCGACAACAAGATGAAAGGGACCGTGACTGCTACTGACAACAGGTCTTACGACTGTGACATCATCATTTACAGACTTGCGGAAATGTATATGTTCAAAGCCGAGGCATACGCGGCACTTGGACAGATTCCGGAAGCGGTAACCGAATTGAACAAGGTTAGGGATAGAGCCCGGATAGGACAATACGCAGGTGCCATGGACAAACTCTCCGTTGAAAAGGAAATCCTGGATGAACGCGGAAGGGAATTCTATCTTGAGCGCAAGCGTTGGCCTGACCTGCTCAGATTCCATTATGAGGGGGTCATCGATGTCTATGAAGAAGTGCCTAATCTCAAGAACAAGAAAGACCAGGGTACCATAATACCGCTTTACTGCGCGATTCCGTTGAGGGACCTTGACAGAAACCACAATCTGACACAGACAGAAGGATATGAAAATCTTTAAAATGCATTCTCTGGTCATAATCGCAGTCCTGGCCTGTATGCAATCCTGCCAGAAGGAGAGTTCCGGAGCATCTGGTTTTCCAGATACTCCGATTGAACCTCCGGAGGAATCTGAGTTCAACTATGTATACGAACAGGGAGAAAACGGATATGAGGTATACAGAATACCGTCCATAGTCAAGACTGAAAGCGGGGCACTTCTTGCCTTTGCGGAAGCCCGACGCACCAGAAGCGCAGGAGACAGCGGAGACATTGACCTGGTTGTCAAGAGATCTGCCGACGATGGCGAAACATGGAGCGAGAGTATCACAGTCTGGGACGACGGCAAAAACACCTGCGGAAATCCGGTACCTATAGTCGGGAAAGACGGCATCATACATTTGCTCATGACCTGGAACAACGGTGAAGACAAATGGGGGACAATCACCCAGGGTACGGGGAAAGACACAAGGAGGCCGTTCTACTGTTACTCGACCGATGACGGTAAGACATGGTCCGATCCTGTAGAAATAACTTCCGCGATAAAAGAAGAATCCTGGAACTGGTACGCCACCGGGCCATGTCACGGAATAATGATAAAGACAGGAGAACATGAGGGACGGCTGGTATCGCCAAACTATTTTACCGTAAAAGAAAGCGGCAAGGTCGTGTCATACTCCCATACCGCATACTCGGATGACAACGGAAAAACATGGCATGCAGGGAAGCCGACCCCTTCCGGAGGAGTGGGAGAGTGCTCTGTAGTAGAGCTCCAGGATGGTACTCTAATGTTGAACATGAGAGCATCTGACGGGTTTTACAGGAAATATAGCACCAGTTCTGACGGAGGTGAGACATGGTCGGCACCACAGACAGACAACGGTCTTATAGACTGTGCCTGCCAGGGAAGCATCATAAATGACGGAAACTGTCTGTTCTTTTCAAATGCGGCTTCTGCAACGGAACGCATAAACATGACTGTCAAGAAAAGTGACGACGATGGGAAAACCTGGTCAGGCCAATATATAGTATATCCCGGCAAATCAGGGTATTCAGATCTTGTAGAAATTTCAGACGACAAGGTCGCCGTATATTATGAAGGCGGAAAGAACAGGTACACGGACGGTCTTGATTTTAAAATTATCTCAAAAACATCAATACGATGATCGTGAAAAACTTTATTTCTTCAGTCCTTATTTTTTCAGTCTGTACAAACATCATGGCAGGATGCGGCAAGGACAATGCCGACACCAATACTTCCGATAACCAGAAGCCTGCGGCACCGACATCCGACCTGTATGTGGAAAACACGGACGGATACAGGCAATTCAGGATTCCAGCCGTGGTCCTTTCACAAAAAGGGACACTGCTTGCTTTCGCCGAAGGACGGAAATTCAGCGGATCCGACACCGGAGATATTGACCTTGTCCTGAAACGGTCAACAGACGGAGGGAAAACATGGAGCAAGATGCAGATAATATGGGATGACAACGGTAACACCTGCGGCAACCCCTCCCCGGTCGTAGACCCTGCTACAGGCAGGATACATCTGCTCATGACCTGGAATGATGGAGATGATACAATCGGAGAAATCAACCAGGGAACAAGCAAAGACACCAGAAGAGTCTATCATACCTTTTCAGACGATGACGGAATCTCCTGGTCAGACCCTGAGGAAATAACTTCGCAGGTCAAACACGAAGACTGGGGATGGTACGCAACCGGACCTTGCCATGGAATGGTGGTTTCTTCCGGTAAATACAAAGGCAGGATACTGATTCCCTGCGACTGTATCGAAGTCGGCCCGGGCCGCCAGCAGTATTCGTTCGTGATATGGTCTGACGACAACGGACAGAGCTGGCAGTTCGGAGGCACAGTGAAGGGCGGGAACGAATGTACTGTTGCCGAAACTTCCGACGGGCGGCTTATCCTCAACATGAGAAATTCAGGAACTTTCCGGACAATAGCCTACAGCGAGGACGGAGGGGAAACATGGTCGGAAAGTTCTCCTAACAGGGATCTGATAGATCCTGTCTGCCAAGGCAGCATGCTGAATACATCCGTGGACGGGAAACATGTACTGTATTTCTCCAATTCAGCAAGTTCCACCAGAGATCACATGACCGTAAAGAAAAGTCCGGACGATGGCGCGAACTGGGATAACTGGAGTAGTCTCATATACGAAGGAAAATCAGCCTACTCGGACATTGTATCACTTAATGATGACGAACTGTTCATCCTTTATGAAAACGGGACAGCGAACTCATATCAGAAAATAAGTTTCAAAACTCTAAAAAAATAATTGAAATGAAAAACCTACGTTATCATATAGCAGCATTCCTGACAGTTGCAATCACCGCTTCGTGCCAGAAATCAGAGATATCACCGCTTGTGGCGACTTTCGAGTCGGATGTAACCACAATCGGGATAGGAGAAAAAGTGACGTTCAAAGATGCGTCTTCCGGAAACCCTACAAGATGGAACTGGACATTTGAAGGAGGAGAACCTGAGACATCCGTTCTCTTTAGCCCGGAAGTAACTTACAACCAACCAGGTACATATTCAGTAACACTTACTGTGCAAAGAGGTGGAGAAAAGAGCGAGATAATAAAGGAACAGTACATTACCGTAAACTATCCGTCCAAGATAACCGTGGATTTCACGGCTGACAAAGTTTCCGTTACAAATGCCGAAACCGTAACGTTCTCAGACAAGAGTTCCGGATATCCGGACAAATGGTCTTGGACTTTCACATCCCAGGATGGTACGGTACTGACATCCACGGAAAAGAATCCGCAGATGACGTTCTCCAAGCCTGGAATATACAGTGTAAAACTCGTAGCTGAAAACCCTGTCTGCAAAGGAGAGAAAGAAATCAAGGACTACATAACAGTCATTGACAAGGATGCAGTATCCGCTGACTTCACAGCCGTATGTCGCGACACCTATGCCGGCGGTTCCATAACATTCGAGGACAAGTCAATCGGAAGTGAGCCTGATAGCTGGCAATGGACTTTCGAAGGAGGGAATCCGGCAACATCAACCGAAAAGAGTCCTACGGTAACATACAGTTCCCCAGGAAAATATAAAGTCACGATGAAAGTCACCAAAGGCGACTATGAGGATGAAAAGACAAAAGAAGGATATATAAACGTCATTCCTTCCGGAGATCTGGTATTCTTCTATCCGTTCGACGGCACTGACACCGATGCCGGGCCTAATGGAATCAATCCGTCCCTGGAAACTGTAGGGAGCATCACTACGGAATTCAACGCAGAATCACGTTTTACCGGAGATAACGCAGAAGGTCATTACTCTGCCAGGTTCAACGGCGGCGATGCATCCAGATACTCCATACTCCGTGTCCCGGATGAGAAGATTCTGGAATACTATGATGCCTCCAGGGACTTCTCCGTATCCTGCTGGGTAAAGACAGATGAACTTCCTTCCGGGAAGAAGTATGCAGTATTCCATTACGGAGCCGGTCCAGGCATGCCTAATGGCTCCAAGCAGTCGTGGTTCAGGATCACCACTGACAAAAAGCACGTGGTATTCTGTATAGAATATTCCGGCAGATCAGGAAACTGGAACGAATATCAGGGCGAGAAACAGTACGATGACGGACAATGGCATCATTATGTATGCGTCTACAAGAAAAATGAGGATGGCAACAGGGACAGCTACCTGTACATAGACGGACAAGTCGCAGCATCTTCCATGGGGAAACCGGACAAGGTGACTGAAACTACCCCGTTCTACCTCGGTTGCAATTACAGGTATAATGAGGAAGGTGTATTCTCTCCAGAGAACTTCATGAACGGGTGCATCGATGACTTTGTGCTCTACAACAGGGCTCTGACTGAAGATGAAATCCAGAACTTCTACAACAACAGGTAATGGGCAGACAATGAAAAAAGCAATCATCATAACGTTATTAATGGCAACGGGAGCTTTCGTCAAGCTCCCGGCCCAACCTTCAATGGATGCGTCAGCTGCATACAAGGCAGCTGACGAGATCCTGGACAAGATGACTGTCGAGGAAAAGGCTCTGCTGGTCCGCGGGAAAGACAAATTCTTCATACATGGTTTCGAGGACCTCGGAATACGTCCTGTGTATATGTCCGACGCAAGTATGGGAGTAAACTTGAGGAACAACCACCCTTCTCCAGAAATAATTGACCAGCTGGACAGTTCCACAGCATTTCCTGCCACCATATTGCTTGCCTCGACATTTTCTCCCGGACTGGCATACGAATATGCAAAAGCCATAGGGGAAGAATGCAGGGCAGGAGGAATAGACATCCTTCTTGGGCCCGGGCTCAACATATACAGGCAATCCCAATGCACAAGAAATTTCGAATATTTCGGGGAGGACCCTTTCCTGATATCAAGTATGGTAGCCAACTATGTCAGAGGACTCCAGAGCACAGGGACAGCAGCCTGTCTCAAGCATTTCTATGGCAACAATACCGAATTCTACAGGAAACGCAGCAACTCCCTGATCGGGGAACGCGCCATGAATGAAATATACTTTCCAGGATTCAAGGCTGGTATAGATGCCGGGGCGATGAGCGTAATGACGTCATACAACCTGATTGACGGAGAATGGGCAGGACAAAGCAGCCATGTCATCAAAGACCTTTTAAGGAAGCACCTTGGATTCGAATGGCTTGTCATGACCGACTGGAATTCCGTATGGGATCTTGAAAAGACAATAAAATCAGGACAGAACCTTGAAATGCCCGGCTCGTACGACTTCGGGACATCCGTAATGGAACTGTACGCTTCCGGAAAAATTACGGAAAAGGATCTTGACGATATGGCAAGGCCGATACTTGCCACGTCAATCGCCATGGGATTCTGGTCCAGGGAAAAGCAGGACAAGTCCCTGTTGTCAAAGTATCCTGAACATGCTGCGGTAGCTGAGAAAGTTGCGGAAGAAGGGATTGTCCTTCTGAAAAACAGGGACAATATATTGCCTCTTGACCCTGCCAGAAACAGGAAAATCCTTCTCACCGGAAAATTCGTAGATAATATCGCATGCGGGTACGGTGCTGCAGAAGTATCAGGATATGGCAACATAACACTGAGAGAAGCACTCGAAAATGAATTCGGAAAGACCATATATTATATAGAGAAACCGACAGTCGCTGACTTGCAGGATGCCGACGTGGTAATTCTGAGTGCCGGTACCGAAGACAGGGAATCTGTAGAAAGATCATTCTATCTGCCGAAGGAGGAAACATCCTTCTTAAATTATGTCACCGGACACAACAGCAATACTGTGGTCATTGTCAATTCCGGTTCAGCCATAGATATGTCGGGGTGGAACGACAAGGCTGCAGCCATCATTTACGGGTGGTACGGAGGTCAGGCCGGATATAAAGCCATGGCGGACATAATTACAGGCAAGACAAACCCTTCCGGAAAGCTGCCGGTCACACTGGAAAAGTCCTTCAAGGATTCTCCTGCATACGGTTATCTTCCGAAAGGGGCGCAGTTCTATAAGGAACTCCGGAACGAACAGCTGATAAATGTCTACGACGTAAACTATAATGAAGGTGTTCTTGTCGGCTACAGGTGGTATGACACGAAAAAAATAGAGCCGCAGTATCCGTTTGGTTTCGGTCTGTCATATACGGATTTTTCCATTTCAAAGCCATCGATATCATCAGATAAACTGAAAGATGGGAAACCGGTAAAAATAAAAGTGAATGTAAAAAATACCGGCAAGATGAAGGGGGCGGAAGTCGTACAGCTGTATGTAAGGGAGAATTCCCCGTCCGTTCTGCGTCCGGAAAAGGAATTGAAAGGATTCCGAAAAGTATATCTCGAACCGGGAGAATCCGTTGATGTTGAATTTGAAATAGACAGTACGGATCTTGCGTTCTGGGATGACAAGGAGCATGGATGGAAAACGAACCCTGGCGACTACACCATAATGATCGGCAACTCTTCCAGGAATATTTCATTTAGCATACCTTTTAAAAAGCTATGAGGCGGCTTACACCAGCTTCACTCAAGGGCAACTGGTCCACCCTGCTCCTTGCCACCGGGAAGGACGGCAGGATGGACTGGGCCCGTCTGGAAGACGAGATCGACGCTCTCATAGCATCGGAGCCATGCGGCATTTACTCCAATGGCACTGCCTGCGAATTCTACTCCCAGGACAGAGACGAATTCCTGAGAGTAAGCGAGTTGCTTGCCTCCAAATGCCATACTTCAGGAATCAGGTTCCAGATAGGCGTCAGCCACCCATGCGCACAAGAGTCGCTGGAGAGGCTGCACCTTGTCTGCAGGCTGAAGCCTGATGCAGTTCAGGTTATCCTGCCGGACTGGTTCCCTGTGGACGACTCTGCCGCAGTGTCCTTCATGAAAGTGATGGAAGAAAACGCGGCAGGAATTCCTCTCGTTCTCTATAACCCGCCTCATGCAAAACGGATTCTGGAACCGGATGGATGGCAGATGCTGAAAAAGGCCGTTCCATCGCTTATCGGGGTAAAGGTCTTTGACAACAACTGCTCCGTAGAATGGTACCGGGAAATGAGAGCGAACTCCGAAGGCATCTCGGTATTTGTTCCCGGGCACCATCTTGCCACCGGTATAAAGAACGGGGCATCAGGCGCATATTCCAACGTAGCTTGCCTGAACCCGGTCGCAGCACAGAAATGGTACGGGCTCATGTGCACTGACCTGGAAGCTGCACTTGAACTGGAAAGCAGGATACAGAAGTTCATGTGCGAATGCATTGACCCCTTTATCGTCAAAATGCACTATCCGAACCATGCCTGTGACCGATTCATGGCCCTTGTAGGCGGCTGGGCCGATGTCGGGGCATACCTGAGATGGCCATACCGGTCCATTCCGGAGGAATATGTACCTTTAGCAAGGAAACGGGCACACGATATTATCCCTGAATTCATTTAACTTTGATTTTATGAAACTCACCAAAATACTGACATTTTCAACTTTGCTTATCTCCGCATCGGCCCTCGCACAGCAGATTGCGCCTGTACACTCCGATGTACTCTTCAAGAAAGGTGACGAAGGTGTAAACACCTACAGAATACCGGCACTCGTACAGGCAAACGACGGGAGCATAATAGTATTCGCCGAGGCCAGACAGGACGGCGGAGGCGACACCGGAGACATTAACCTCGTTTCCAGACGTTCAACTGACGGAGGAAAGACCTGGAGCGAAATCATCACTGTGTGGGACGATGGAGAGAACGTATGTGGAAACCCATGCCCGGTAGTGGACAAAGAAACTGGACGCATAATCCTTCTCTCCACGTGGAACAACGGCAAGGATCCTGAAAAGAATATCCACGCACGCACATCCATCGATACCAGAAGAGTATTCGTGATGTATTCCGACGACAACGGCCTCACCTGGTCAAAGGCGCGTGAAATCACGGACCAGACGAAACTTCCCGAATGGACATGGTACGCCACCGGGCCATGCCACGCCATCCAGCTCCGCAAAGGCCCGCATAAAGGCCGTATCGTAGCCCCTTGCAACCACGGGGTCTTCGGTGCCGGCACAGTATCCCATGTCATATATTCCGATGACAAGGGAGAGACCTGGCATATTGGAGGCGACCCCGGTGTCGGCAACGAAAGCACCGTCACAGAACTGAAAGACGGCTCTGTCCTACTGAACATGAGAGACGCCAAGTGGACGAAAGACCAGGCCAGGATAGATAACGGGGCTGCAAGACTGTGCGCAATCAGCAGGGACGGGGGCCGGACATTCGGCCAATATTACTACGACAGAAACTTGATTGAACCTGTCTGCAACGCAAGCATTGTAAATTATGCGCCTGGAGGAAAACTCTCCAGAACGCTGCTTTTTTCAAATCCGGCAGATAAGCTCAATCGTAAAAATATGACAATAAAGCAAAGCAATGATTCCGGGAAGACTTGGGATATAGCATACAGGCTCGGTGACCTCCCTGCAGCTTATTCCGATATTCTTGTCCTTGACAACGGAGATGTTGCCATATTCTACGAGACAGGAGAAAAGAGCTGCTATGAAACATTGACTTTCACTATAATCCCGTCTGAAGTATTCAAGAAATAGCCTCTCACAGGCCATAAGTCGCGAAGAATCAAGACATGAAAGAGCAGAGTCAAGCTTGGACATAACCCGAAGGGGACATGGGAACAAGGAAAAGCCCGGTCCTTTCAGGGGAAATATCCAGGAGGAGGGCGACCCAAAGGGCTTTTGGGTTCGTCCTCCCCTGTTTTTCCAAGAAAAGAAATTTAAAAGAAGTTGTTACTTTCGCACTTACCGTAGTTTCCCCTTGACATACCTGTCAATCGCCGCAGCCGCCTTCCTCCCGGCCCCCATGGCCAGAATCACCGTAGCTGCCCCTGTCACGGCATCTCCGCCGGCAAACACGCCAGGGCGGGTGGTCACACCGTCTTCATCAGCCACTATACAGCCGCGACGGTTCGTCTCCAGTCCGGCGGTAGTCCTTGCGATCAGCGGGTTTGGGGAAGTCCCGAGCGCCATTATCACAGAATCGGCTTCGATCTCGAATTCAGAACCAGGAACGGGAACAGGAGACCTGCGGCCGCTCTCATCCGGCTCACCAAGTTCCATCCGGATGCACCTTATCTTCTTCACCCAGCCGTTTTCGTCGCCGATGATTTCCACAGGATTGGCAAGCATCCGGAATTCGATACCCTCCTCCTTGGCATGATGGACCTCCTCCCTACGGGCAGGAAGCTCCACCTCTGTCCTCCTGTACACGACAGTCACCTCTCCGCCGAGCCTCAGGGCGGTACGGGCAGCATCCATCGCGACATTTCCTCCGCCGACCACGACAACCCTCTTCGCATGCATCACCGGAGTAAGGTAGTCATCCCTGTAGGCATCCATGAGATTGTTCCTGGTAAGGAACTCGTTGGCGGAGAAGACCCCGTTGAGATTCTCTCCCGGAATGCCCATGAAACGCGGGAGTCCGGCACCGGAGCCTATGAACACCGCCGAATAGCCCTCCTTGTCAAGCAGGGAGTCGACCGTGACTGTCCGGCCCACCACGACATTCGTCTCGATCCTGACCCCCATGGCCTTCACATCCCCGATCTCGGCAGCCACCACGGCCTCCTTCGGCAGACGGAACTCAGGGATACCGTACTCGAGCACTCCACCCGGCTTGTGCAAGGCCTCGAACACAGTCACGTTATAGCCGGCCTTGGCAAGGTCATAGGCGCAGGCAAGGCCGGCAGGGCCGCTTCCCACGACCGCCACCTTGAACCCGTTGGCAGGGGCCTTCACGACCTTCCTGGCCCCGTGGCTCCTTGTCCAGTCAGCCACGAAACGCTCCAGCTTCCCTATCGCCACAGGTTCGGACTTCACCCCGAGTATACAGCTGCCTTCGCACTGCGTCTCCTGAGGGCAGACCCTTCCGCAGACGGCAGGCAGCGAAGAATCCTCGGCTATGACCGACGATGCCCTCGTAAAGTCACCGGCAGCCACCGCCGCTATGAATTCCGGAATCCTGACTGAAACCGGGCAGGCCGACACACACTTCGGGTTCTTGCAATGAAGACATCTCGAAGCCTCGAGAACTGCCTCTTCCTCATTATACCCGTAACATACTTCGTCGAAATTCTTCGCCCTCTCTTTAGGGGCCTGTTCCCTTACAGGCACCCTCGGTATTCTGTTTGCCATAAAAAATCCTCTATCTGATCTTGCACTTATGATCTTCTTCAATCTCCTCCTTGCGGTACATTCCCTGCCGTCTCATCGCCTCATCGAAATCTACGTCATATCCGTTGAACTCCGGACCCTCCACGCAGGCAAAGCGGGTCTTGCCCGCCACAGTCACCCTGCACGCACCGCACATCCCTGTCCCGTCCACCATCAGGGTGTTCAGGCTCACGGTTATAGGAAGTCCGAGCTTCTTTGCCGTCAGGGTCGCGAACTTCATCATTATCATCGGACCTATCGCCACGGCCTGGGTATACTTCCTGCCGTCTTCCGTCACAAGCTTCTCAAGTAGCCCGGTCACCATACCCTTGAACCCCTCGCTCCCGTCATCGGTACATATAAAGAGGTTGTCGCAGACGGAAGCCATCTCCTCCTTGTATATCAGGAGGTCGGATGTCTTCGCCCCGATGATGACATCGGCATGTACACCCCTCGACTTCAGATATTTCACCTGAGGATACACCGGAGCCGTACCTACTCCTCCGGCAATGAAGATATACCTGCTGTCCTTCAGCTCCTCATCCGTCTTCTCCACGAAATCAGAAGGAAGCCCGAGCGGACCTACCACATCCTCCAGGAACTCCCCCACTTCAAGGGCGCAGATCTCCCTGGTCGAAGCCCCGATCTTCTGGGTAACAATCGTAACGGAACCTTCATCTACATCATAATCACTGATAGTCAGCGGTATTCTCTCACCATGTTCGTTTACCCTGACTATCAGGAACTGCCCCGGACGGGCAGAAGACGCCACCCTCGGCGCATAGACCCTCATCCTGCAAATGGCAGGAGACAACATATCCTTAGACAATATCCTGTACATCACTCGTCCTCCGTTTTTCTGACATCATAACCAAGTTTTTCGATAGCGGCCTTCAGCCTGGCTTCATCGGTCCTGGACGGATCATACTTTATCCATACCGTATGCTTGTCCAGCGACACCTTCAAATCCTTCACCCCTTTTTCAAAGGAAATATTCCCGGTAATCTTCTCGACGCAGTTCCTGCAGTGCATACTCACAGAAAACAGCACCTCGGCCGATTTTCCAGCAGGCTTCTCCGCCACAACGGCAGCCCCCACGGAAACACGTCCGGCCGCAGACGCGCCGGATACCGGCAAAGCCATAGCCGGCAATGACAAAAACGCCAATACAGAAATCAATATCCTAACCATAACAATCAGATTTTCTTCCATAACGTAAACCGTACGCCGGCATAGACCTTCACTCCCATGAGCGGTCCCCATACCGCACTCGCATCGAAAGAAGCCACCCTCGGGTTCACAAAACCGTCACTTCCCCTGGTCCCCAATATCACATTCTTCTGTCTGAAATTGGTAAGGTTCTCCCCGCCGGCATAGACCTCAACACCTCTGAACCTCCTCGTCACCTGCGCATAAAGAAGAGGATAGACCGGAGTGCGTCCGTTCCCGTAGAGCAGATTCCCGTCCGCATCAACTGCATCGAGCATGAAGTCATAGACCCTGCAAGAACCGTTCAGTGAAGCCGTAAAATCGAAGATCCACTTGCTGAGCCTGGTAGCATACTGGAGATTCAGCACACCCTTGAAATTGCTCGTCATCGGCTTCTCCACAAGTCCTCTGCCGGGAAGCTCTATCTTCGCATCCGTATACCGGCAGGTAACCGTAACGTTGAAACGCTCTACCGGATCGACGGAAAAATCCAACTGGTAATTGTCTGACCATGACCTGTTCCCGTCAAGGTTGTAGAACCATATCGCATTGCCGCCCATCTCATAGTCGACGACCATCTGCTGTGCGAACATGGTGCGGAAATAGTCGAAGCTGAGATAAGTGCCTGGTGACGCCCCGAAATGAAAATAATATGTGATGTTCCCTCCGAAAGTCCAGGCATCCTCGAGGGTATGCTCGTCATAGTTCCCGTAAAACATCTTGCCGGTCGAAAAAACCCCGATATTGTCCACGAGCGGGACCGCATACCGGAGTCCACGGCCACCGTTCACCCTTACCGTTATCTCTTCCACAGGGGAATACTTCAGCATCGCCCTCGGAGAAAGCCTGAACCCTCCGTTGCTGTACCAGTCCCCGCGCAGGCCGGCCATGGCAGTGAACTTGTCCCCGGCCCGGAAGGTATATTCGCCGAAAGCCCCTGCATATCCAAGTCCGGTGACCCCGTTTTTCTCCAATGTCACCGGACCTATGACCCTCACGGTCCTGGACAAATCCTCGTCATATCTGTCAAATACCCCGTTCAGGCCGGCGACAAACCTGTGACGGTCATTTATCTCATTCTGGTACATGAGGTTCGCGAACAACGAATGCTGCTGTCCGAGATAGGATGTGGAACCGAAATGCGAATCCATATCCTGGAAAGTATAGTCCGCCACAAAGGCGATGTTCTGAGAATCGCCCGTTCCGAGAGGAATCCCCACCTTGACATAGCCGTTGAGGAGGCGTCCTGTAATATCAGAGCCCCACGGATCAGAACCGGGAACGTCCGGTTCATCTATAGAATATGTCCTGTAGTCATAACCTTCCTGTCCGCCCCTGCGCATATCCTGCAGGGCACGCACCCCGAAACGCATCTGGACACCGTTGTCCGCGTAGTAGAGCCAGCGGTTGGCGAGGTTGAACTGCAGCATCTCGGGGGCATCCATGAAACCGTCACGGTTGTGGTCGGAAGACCTTATGTTCCCTGAGATGTGCCCGAGAATCACAGTACTCCAGTTCCGGCCCATCTGCAGGGACGATGCAATATTGAAGTCCATCCTGGTATCGCTCATCACCGATGCATTCAGGAAAAGCGGCTTCTCGTCAAGAGGCTTGCGGAACTCAAGGTTTATCTGCCCGGTCACGGATTCCACTCCGTTTACCACGGAAGACGCACCTTTCGCTATCTGGATGCTTTCCAGCCACTGCCCCGGGACATAAGACAGACCGAAAGGGGAAGAAAAGCCGCGCATCACCGGCCTGTTTTCATCCAGCATCTGGGTATATATTCCGGAAAGGCCGAGAAGCCTTATCTGCCTGGCACCGGTCACGGCATCGGAATAGCCGACAGTCACGCTCGCCGAATTCTCGAAACTTTCGGCAAGACTGCAGCAGGCCATCTTGCGCAGTCCTGCGGAAGATATCACTTCCGTCCTGACAGTCTTTCCCCTGGAAAGATAGCTTCCTTGCTGGCGCGACACGGACACGGCAGCCTCAAGGCTGTCGCTCCTGTCCCTGTAAATGCCCGTCGTATCCAAAACCTGTCCGTCGGGGCCGGTAACTTGCGCATCCACGCACACATACGTCGGCAATGCCGCTGCAAGCAATAAAAAGATCCTTCTCATCTCCGGTCATCAACTGAACTGGCAAATTTAGTTTTTTTACAGGATTTTTCATAATTTTGGACAAATTTGAAATTTCCGTTTTATATGAAGCAATTTCTCAAAACGACACTGGCAGTCATATTAGGCTGCCTTATTGTCGGAGGCGTAATGACTTTCATCATGTTCGGCGTAATCGGAGCCGTCGCCTCCCTGGGCAAATCCCAGCCGGTGATGCCGGCCTCCGCAGTCCTTAGGATAGACCTCTCGACAGTCCAGATAGCGGAGCAGACCCGTGAGATGGACATCATTTCAAATGTCTCCGGAAACCATACCCAAGTGCTTGGAATCCTTGACGCGGTCAGGGCGATAGAAGCCGCAGCTTCCGACCCTGCAATAAGGTACATATACCTGAAGCCGGACATGGCGGCAGGCGGCATGGCCGAGATCGAAGAGCTGCGCCAGGCCCTGGTGAACTTCAGGCAGAGCGGGAAAGCGGTCATTTCATATATCGAGAATCCGTCGAACGCAGGCTATTACCTTGCGTCGGTGTCCGACAAAATATACATGACGCCCCATCAGGGAGGTCTCAACACAATGACAGGTATCTCCAGCCAGATGTTTTTTCTGAAAGACATCCTCGACAAGCTCGGAATCAACGTACAGCTCATCCGGCACGGCAAATACAAATCCGCCGGAGAAATGTTCATCCGCAGCGAAGCCAGCCGGGAAAACCTCGAGCAGAACCAGGAGCTCATAGCTTCAATCTGGGACTCCTGGGCTGCGGCCATATCCGGGAGCAGGAACATTTCCAAGGATGAATTCAACGCAGCCGTGGACGGTCTCAGGCTGAACTTCCCGCAGGACTTCCTGGATGCCGGACTTGTGGACGGCCTCCTCACCCTGGACGAACTCGAGGAGAAACTCACGGAATACTTCAACTCCTCCGGCTCCTCTGACAAGCCAAGCATGATATCCATATC
Organism: uncultured Bacteroidales bacterium; assembly: GCA_944326325.1. Lineage (GTDB taxonomy): Bacteria > Bacteroidota > Bacteroidia > Bacteroidales > UBA932 > Cryptobacteroides. Next base: position 146,424 of record CALVDQ010000002.1, on the reverse strand, counting down.
CGACTATGCCAGTATAAAGGTCCTGCCGAACTTCAGGGCTGACAACAAGATCGCGGTCATCTTCGCATCCGGCAACATAATAGACGGCTCCGACGAGCAGCAGGTAGCCGGAGACCGTTTCGCGAGGATAATTTCAGAAGTAAGGAAGGACAAGGACGTGAAGGCGGTGGTATTCAGGGTGAATTCACCTGGAGGAAGCGTACTGGCATCCGAAAAGATCAAGGACGAGATCGCGCTTCTCTCTGAAGAAAAGCCTGTCGTGGCATCTTTCGGAGACTATGCCGCCTCCGGGGGATACTGGATTTCAGCAGGCTGCGACTACATCTTCACAAACAGCAGCACCCTTACAGGCTCTATCGGGGTATTCAGCATGATCCCCGATTTCAGCAAGACCCTCGACAACATAGCCCATATAAACGCCACTGCGGTCAATTCCAACAGGCACAGCGACATGTACTCATGTATGCGTCCGCTCACAGACCAGGAGACAGCCTATCTCCAGGCATCGGTGGAAAACATATACGAGACATTCACCTCCATCGTTGCTGACGGGCGTGGCCTGGAAAAGGAATATGTAGACTCTATCGCACAAGGCCGCGTATGGGCCGGAGACGATGCCATCCGTCTCAGGCTTGCCGACCGGAAAGGAAGCATCATGGACGCCCTGCACTATGCCGTCGCTTCGAGCGAAGAAGGCAAATCCTCACCAGACCTTGCAGACTGGAACATAGTGGAATATCCGAAGCCGCTGACTACCATGGAAATGCTTGTCAAGAGCCTCGGAGGACAAGCCTCGGCTGAAGTATTCAAGGGGACGCCGCTCGAGAACGTAGAGAAGGCATTCAGGGGATGGGACGGACAGAGCGGAAAAGTATACGCCCGCCTGCCTTACGAACTTGCCGTCATCCTGTGATCAGGTGCATTGCGGGCTGCCGGATCCCGGGGAGGTCATCTGACCTTCATGACCAGGACCCTGTCAGTGGAAGAGGTCACCTTGTAGGAATCATCGATACGCTCTCCTAGTACGGCAGCGATTTTCCTTCCGTCAGCAGATGGGGATGAGGTATCCACGACTATCACAGCCTCACGCTTTCTGAAAATATCATATCCAAGGTCAGTGAAGAAATCGCTGACCTTCTTTTTCCCCTTCATTCCGAGCGGAATGAACCAGTCTCCGTCCTTCCATGTCCTGCAGACGAAAGGGAAGGCCAGGCGGCCGGCATCGAAGATCAGGGTCCCGGAAGGCTGTTTCAGCGAGGTCAATTCAGACCTGCGCACCACTTCCACGGAAAAGCCGGATCCGTTGCAGGACCACGTTCCCTCACCTCTCACCACCGTGAAACTGTCATCAGAGGCCTCAGGCTGCCGGACAGGATTCCTGCGCGCGTCAGGGCCAAAACGGGATACAGGGCGTACGATCAGCCGCCTTCCCGAAGTCAGGAGCGTATATCCGGAAGAATGGAAATACTTGCCTGGAACAGTCCTGTCACTTTTCAGCAAGGCCGACAAGGAAGCCACCGCCGCCCTGTTGAATCCGTACGATTCGAGGAAACGGTAAAGGACATACTCCCAATGTTCCAGAGCCATGAGCCTTTCCAGAGACAGCACCACATCCGTCCCTTTTCTTGACGAAAGCGTACCTTCCACCGAACGGAAATACGAATCAGCCACGGCTTCAGCCTGGGCAAAATAGGACATTTCTTCCGAGACCGTCCTGATAAAGGAAGGGTTCATCTGTTCGAAGACCGGGAATACGAGATGCCGTATCCTGTTTCTCCTGTAGTCTGTCATGGCATTGGTACGGTCTTCCCGATATGCCAGCGAATGCGTCCGGACATATCCCTCTATCCGCTTCCTGGAGAACCCGAGCAAGGGGCGGAGAAGCCTCACCGGCGTGCCTCCGTCATCCGAATAAGGGGCAGCGGAATCGGGAGCCATCCCGGAGATTCCCCTCAGTCCGGTCCCCCTGACTATGTTCAGGAAAAGCGTCTCGGCATTGTCATTTGCATTGTGGGCCACACAGAGAGCCTTGTAACCGCAGGAACGGCACAGGTCCACAAACCAGCGGTAACGCAGCTCACGTGCCGCCATTTCAATGCTGGCGCCATGTCCTTCCGCAAAACCTTCGGTATCGAAATCAATCTTATGGAACATTACCCCTGAAGCTTCCGCCCACTCGCGCACGAGAGCCTCGTCAGCGTCGCTGTCATCTCCCCTGAGATGGAAATTGCAATGCGCCACGGCGAAACGCAGTCCCGTACGGCGGAACAGGTCCGCCATACACATGGAGTCGATACCTCCGCTGACAGCGAGAAGTACCGTCCCGGTGCCGTCCCAAAGCCCGAACCGGGCAATTATTTCGGAAAACTCATGATACATCTGATGAATACCGCCGGCAAACGAAAGGCGTCCTATCTTGAAAATGTATATACGAACCCGAAAGAAAGCGACTCCTTGAACTGCACCCTCTGTTTGCCGTCAGGATATCTGTCCAGATCCTTGTCGTTCTTTATCAGCACCTTGTCATCATATATGAGATTGGTGGCAAAGGTAAGGGAAAAGAACTTGGTGAGTTTCCAGTCGATTCTGTTGTCCCAGTTGACCCTGAGATTCAGAGGCTTGTCCAGATAGTCGGAAAACAGGACCACCTGGGAAGTATAGCTGAAATTGTCGTTGATGTTGACCTTCAGGTCCACCTTGAGCTGGGCACCGAACTCGAACCGGACACTTTTATAGCAATGGCCTGCATTCTTGTCCTCGTCAGTCAGGGCAGCCTCGTCATAGCTGGAGCGGACCGGCATGGAATACGACTTGCGGAGCTCCGGATTGTCCACTATGACAAGTCCTCCGGTCAGAGGGGCCAGATTTACGGTGAGCCACTTCAACGGCTTGTAATCAAGACCGAGGGCAAGATTCGTATAAGCCGGAGAAATGAATCCGGACTTGAGTTTGCTTGCCGCCATCCAGTCCTCGGTCGAATATTCCTCCCCGTCTCCAAGCGCAGAGCCGTCCGCCTTAGCAGACGGGGTCGGGAATTCCCTGGTATTGGAAAACTGCGACTTGAAACTGAACTCCGCGGAATAGTACAGACTGTTCTTTGCCTGGTATCCCCATTTGCTTTCCAGATAGATCCTGTCATCGCTCTTCTGCATCACCGGCTTGTCCGCAGAATACAAAAACCCGTAATCAAGCTGGAGACGGTTGTTCCAGAACATCTCGTCTTTCTTGTAGTTCATGTTCCCATCGATGAAGGACTTCAGGGTAATGGTATTGTAGCCGCCCGCCGCCCAGTTGGTAAGGGAGGTCTGGCCGAAATCCAGTTTCGTCATGAGAGACTTGCTCCAGTATTTCGGGGCCGGGACAGTCTCCTCGTCGACTCTCGGAGCCGAGGCCACCGCCTCGGCAGCTTCATCGAGGATCTTCAGAGGATCCGTCCCTCCTTTATCCTGTGCAGATACCATGACAGGCAGGGATACCATGATTGAAAGCAGCAGTTTTCTCATGACGGATGCTTGTTACCGGTACTGGCGCTGCTAATATGAACGGGCGAACAGGACTCTCCTGCCGGACGGGCGTCCGGAATAGATGCACTTTCCTTCCTCCTCGCATACGGCGGAATCCACAGGTATGCACCGGATAGTGGCCTTTGTCTCCTCCTTTATCTTCTCCTCTGTCTCGGAAGTACCGTCCCAGTGGCACAGCAGGAACCCTCCGTCCTCTATCCTTGTCTTGAATTCATCCCACGTATCCACCTTCACGATGCTTTCATCCCTGAATTTAAGGGCCTTGGCATAGATATTATCCTGAATTTCCACAAGAAGGTCACCGATGTGCCTGCCGAGTCCTTCCTGGGACACCTGGGATTTCTCCATAGTATCCCTCCGGGCCAGCTCCACTGTGCCGTTCTGAAGGTCTCGAGGTCCTATGGCGACCCGGACCGGAACCCCTTTCAGCTCCCACTCCGCAAACTTGAATCCCGGCCTGAGGGTGTCCCTGTCATCGATTTTCACAGTATGCCCGTGTTCTTCGAGTTCCTTTTTCAGGGCATCCATCCTGTCCAGGATAGCCGACCTTTCCTCGTCGCTCTTGTAGATCGGAACCATTACCACCTGTATAGGGGCGAGCTTCGGAGGCAGCACGAGACCGTTGTCATCTCCATGAGCCATGATCAGGGCTCCCATAAGACGTGTGGACACGCCCCATGAAGTCGCCCACACATACTCCTGCCTGCCTTCCTTGCTGGTATACTGAACATCGAAAGCCTTGGCGAAATTCTGCCCGAGGAAATGCGATGTCCCGGCCTGGAGGGCTTTCCCGTCCTGCATGAGGGCCTCGATGCAGAGAGTGTCAAGTGCCCCTGCGAACCTCTCGTTGGGACTCTTGTGCCCGACCACTACAGGCAAGGCCATGGTATTCCTGGCGAAATCGGCATAGACGTTTATCATCCTCATGGCCTCTTCTTCGGCCTCCTGTCTGGTCGCATGGGCCGTATGGCCTTCCTGCCAGAGGAATTCCGCCGTCCTGAGGAAAAGACGCGTACGCATCTCCCACCTCACGACATTTGCCCACTGGTTGCACAGGATAGGAAGATCCCTCCATGAAGTAATCCAGTTCTTGTATGTATTCCAGATTATCGTCTCGGATGTAGGCCTCACCACAAGTTCTTCCTCAAGTTTTGCGGAAGGGTCCACCACCACTCCAGGGCCGTCCGGATTGGTCATGAGCCTGTGATGCGTAACGACCGCGCACTCTTTGGCGAAACCTTCCACGTGCTCCGCCTCCCTGCTCAGGAATGATTTCGGGATGAAAAGAGGGAAATATGCGTTCTGATGGCCTGTTTCCTTGAATTTTCTGTCGAGCACCTCGTGCATTTTCTCCCAGATGGCGTAGCCGTACGGCTTTATCACCATGCAGCCCCTTACAGCCGATGCCTCGGCCAGATCCGCCTTTACCACCAAGTCATTGTACCACTGTGAGTAGTTTTCTGACCTTTTCGTAACCTCTTTTGCCATTTTTTCTCTTTTATTTATTATATTTGATTTCCTGTACAGGACGGTTTGGCGTCACTCTTGCAGAGGACAGTCAGGATTATTCCGTCAAGACCGCGAAGGTACTAATTTTTTTATTAACAACGGCATTTTGGGAGACTGTTTGAATTTTTCGCGACATAAATCCTACGAGAGATTTCCGAGGGGGAAATCATCAACAGTTTCCTAATGTCACAATATAAGGAGATTCCACTATGAAACTGAGTCTTTACTTATCGGTTCCTGTCATACTTGCCGCCACAGCATGCGGAAGTACGGCATCGCTGTCATCGGGACAAAGATTCAACGATGGCATCTACTATGCTCACCAGCAGAAAGAGACACCAGTAAAGGTAGAATCAGACGACAGGCAGACAAGCAGCCTGGTCAACCGCACGAAAAGTTCCGAGATATACCTGTTCGGTGACGAAAAGGCCGACACCGTAGTAATACCGGACAACAAGTCGGCTGTAATAAACTTCAACAATTCCACCATAAGCTCCATCACCGTCACGGACGATCCGTTTGAACAGACATGGTATTCAAGCTACTGGTGGCCTGCCACGTCATGGACTTTCTACTGGAACACCTGGTGGGACCCGTGGTTCTACGGCCGCATCGGTCTGGGCTGGTATTACGATCCGTGGTACTGGGATCCATGGCGGTGGGACCCGTGGTACTGGGACCCATGGTACTACAGGCCATACGGGGGCTACCATTACTGGGACCACTGCTACTGGCATCACCCTCACCACTGGCATGACTACTATGCCCCCGGCCGCGGAGTATATTACGGCTCGAGGAATTCCACTGCCTCATACGGACCGAGGACTTCATCTGTCTCAAGGAGCTCCGTAAGCAGGTCTGCATCCGGAAGGACCGGATCGGCAATATCGCGAGGCAGCACATCGAGGGTATCCCGCAGCAGCACTTCCGGACTGACGGCCGTGAACAGGAATACAGTGAGCAGGAGCGTACAGTCTTCCGTATCAAGGTCGGCCGGATCGGTTTCCCGGTCATCCGGCACCATGTCCGGATCCGGCAGCTCCGTATCCCGCTCTACAGGGACGGTGACACGCTCGTCCGGGTCCGCCACAAGATCCTACGGCACGGTATCCCGCGGCACCGCAGGGACATCCGTATCGCGTTACTCCGGCACGGCATCCTCGAGGACAGGCTTCACCGGCAGCGTGACGCGCAGCACCGGAAGGGCATCCGCAGCCAACTACCGCAGGCCTTCATCGGCAGGCGGCAGCACAGGCTACGGCAGATATTCCGGCAGTACATCCCAGGGATACAGTCCTTCAGGTTCATACAGCAGGAACAGTTCCTACTACAACAGCGGCTCCGGATCATATAACCGCAGCACACCATACAACCGTAGCAGCTCCTACAACAACAGCCGCAGCTCCTCCTACAACAGGAGCGCATCCACCCCGAGTTTCAGATCTTCTTCCGGTTATTCGGGAGGGTCGGTATCCCGCAGCGGAGGATCAGGCGGCTCGGTATCCCGCAGGAGATAGTTCCGGACAAGGTCAACAAACATTAATGCAACAGATATGAAAAAGACAGCATTTGTACTTTTGCTGACAGCCGCAGCAGCGGCAGCGGAGGCCCAGACCATACAGGATGCCCTGAGATTCAGCGAAAGCAATTATGAGGGGACAGCCAGGACTCTGGCGATGGGAAACGCGTTCACCGCGCTTGGTGGCGATCTGGGCGCTGTCACTATCAACCCTGCCGGCTCCGCCGTGGCAAACTACTCCCAGGTCACAATCACGCCCGGGCTGAACATATCCTCCAACATAGCCGGCGGGACAATCCTTCCGGGAGACAGTTCGCCTGTCGGTTTCGGGAACAGGCTCACCAGGTCCGAGACAAGGTTCAGCGTACCGAACTTCGGGGTGACGATGAACTTCGACATGCACAGGAAGAGAGGGCTCAAGAACATCAATATCGGCTTTATAGCCAACACCTCCGACCGGTATCAGGAGAACCTTATGACCTCCGGGGAGAACCAGACGACCACCTTTACGGGATCGGCGGCATACTGGGCCGGAGGATATGATTTCGACCAGCTTCTGATGAACAGCGCCTACGACTCCTACAGTGCACCGTGGCAGACTATCGTCGCAGCCCAGTCCGGGATGATAAGCAATCTTACCAACGCACCTACGGAATACATCGGGGCGGCGGAGGTTGCCGTAGATACTGACGGGAAGACCGACATACACCTGGGAGGGCCGCTTGACCAGACATACCAGAGGCAGACAAACGGCTATAAATACGATTACGTCTTCAACATAGGGTTCAACATATCCGACTTCGTGTATTTCGGGGCCAATCTCGGCATCACCTCCATCAGCTACGACTCGGCGACACGCTTTACCGAAGCAGCGATCGACCCTTATGACTTCGAGAATGTCTTCACCATGACAGGAGAAGACGGATCAACCCAGGATATCACGACCTACTTCAGCAACATGAGGTACGACTACAGATACTCTGCAAGGGGTACGGGGGTCTACGGAAAATTCGGGATCATCGTCACACCCGGCGCCGGACTCCGCATCGGGGCCGCAGTGCAGACGCCTACCAGCACTACGATAACCGAGAACTGGAGCGAAAGCGGAGCCACCACCTATCTGAACTCTACGTTCAACATGAGCGCGGAGTCTCCTACAGGAGAATACAGTTACAGGCTGATATCACCGTTCAGGGCCAACTTCGGGGTTGCATGGACTTTCGGGACTTTCGGGCTCATCAGCGCAGACTATGAAATGTGCGACTACGGTACCATGAAATTCAAGACCCTTGACCTGGATTCAGGAGAGTTCGACACGCAGAATTCCGACATACGGGACTACATGGGTGTATCGCACAACATCAGGGCAGGCATAGAGATCAAGCCGGTACCGGCTTTCGCGATAAGGGCCGGCTACGGTCTTACGACTCCGGCGGAGAAAGCCATGGACGAGAACGGGGCCATCGACTATATCTACAATATCCAGAAGAATACCCTGAGGCACAAAGGCTCGTTCGGTATCGGATACAGTTCCCCGGGTTCGTTCTTCATCGATGCAGCCTGCAGTTTCACCAGATACGGAAACGAATACATACTGCCGTACGATGACTACATCTTCGCCGATGACGGCAGCGTCCTGGCATACACTCCTGAAATCCTGAACAAGAGGATGCTGTGGAACGTGCTCCTGACATTCGGATTCCGTTTCTGATTCCGCGAGAGGTGTATCCCCGGGCACTCTCAGAGGTTACCCTCCATGAATATAAAGAATCGACTCCGGTCCCTCGTTGAACAGGAGATCCATGGCGGAAAGGTTGGAGATAAAGCCGTATTTACCGGAAAAGACCTGGTAATACGGCTTTTCAAGTGCAAGGTCATGCAGAACAGTGTCGGGACGTTTGGGATGTATCTTCTCCCTGAAATCGTCACCGTATACACCGGAGCCGGCCGGAGTGAAACAGCCGGTCTCCTCCATCCTGACCGGAAGGCCGAATTTCGAGATGAAGAATCCGGTGATCAACCAGTTCAGCCGGAAAAGCGTATCCGGACGGGAATCGAGTATAGAGAAAAGTCCGTCGGAATAATACTCAAAATAGGCGGACATCCTGTAGGCTGAAGTTATGGCCCGCTTGTGCCTCGTCACCCAATCCACGGAATAGTCTATCATCACATCCTTCACCGGTATACCGTTGTGCGTACCTCCTGTATGCACGACAGGGAATGAAAGCGAAGCCTTTCCCGAAGCCGAATAAAAACTGCAGCGGTTCCTGTAGGACTGTTTCTGGTAATTCTCGCAAGCTTCTATATATACACTGTACAAGGGCAAAGAAGGTGTGCCGGATCCGAAATCCGACACACCTTTCATATCTCTTGCCATAAGGGCGAAGTAGGATACCGGCGGAAAATATGCCGTATTCAGAAGCACCGGCACTATTCCACTTCTCCTTTGGTGTTCGATGACATTCCGCGTACGATACCCCGCTTGGAATTCTTAATGAAGTTCAGGATGGCATCCCTTTCCGGAGTCTGCGGGAAACCGGCCTCTATCTTGGCGCACGCGTCACTTACATTCATGCCGGCGTTGTAGATAAGGTCGTACATATCCTTGATGGAACGTATCTGGTCAGAGGAGAATCCTCTTCTGCGAAGTCCCACGATATTTATCCCGGCATAGGAAAGAGGGTCCCTTCCGCAGAGGATGAACGGAGGCACGTCCTTGTTGATCTTGGAACCGCCGCCGACCATTGCGTGCTGGCCGATCTTTGAGAACTGGTGAGAGAGGGTACCGCCACCGAGAATGGCCCAGTCCTCTACAGTGGTCTCCCCGGCTATGCCGGTATAGCTCACGAGGATGCAGTGCGAACCGACATTGCAGTCATGGGCGACATGGGTGTAGGACATGAGCAGGGTGTTGCTGCCGACCTTCGTCACACCTTTGCCGCTGGCCTTGGTTCCTCTGTTTATCGTAGCGCATTCACGCACTGTCACATTGTCCCCGAGCTCGACATAAGTGATCTCGCCCCCGAACTTGAGGTCCTGAGGTATGGCTCCTACCACCGCCCCCGGGAAGATACAGCAGTTCTTCCCCATCTTGACATAATTGAAAACAGTAGCGTGAGGCAGGATCTTGCACCCGTCCCCGATCTCCACGAATTCATCGATGAAGGCGTAAGGCCCTATTTCCACATTCTCTCCGATCTTTGCGTTCGGATGCACAGTCGCTAATGGATGTATATTACTCATGATCGTCTTCTTTGGCGTCCCGTTGACGCATTTGATTATAACTTATCTGTATTCAGCACTTTCCTTATTTCCTTGGCCGCATTCGTATTGATGGTGTGACCCGGTCTTACCGCCTTCACGGAAGCCTTGAGGAACCCTCCGACAAGCCTGAAATCACCCATGAGATCCAGAAGCTTGTGTCTTGCGCATTCGTTGGAGAACCTGAGCTGGAGATTGTTGAGATAGCCGTTCTCGCATCTTTCAAGCATAGGCACATTGAAAAGCCTTGACATATGCTCAAGCTGCTCCCTTGAAACCGGATACTCCACAATGACGATGGCATTCTCCACATCCCCGCCCTTTATCAGGTTGTTCTTGAACAGATATTCTATCTCGTGGAAAAATACGAAAGTCCTGCAGATGCCTATCTCCGAGGCATAGTCCACAGACATATCCCAGTGCGCACTCTGGAGACCGAGGACCTTTGAATTGAAATCTATATTTACGTCGAATGAAGGCTTGTCGGACGGGGTGACCGTTATCAGGGAGCCGGTCTTTTCGCTCCTGACGGTGATCTCCCTGTCCAGTTCAATATACTTTCTCGGTGCGTCCTGGCTTACGATGCCGTCCTTCCATATAGCGTCTATATAGGGTTTTCCGCTTCCGTCCAGTATAGGGACTTCGATATTGTCCAGGTCAATTATGGCATTGTCTATCCCCATGCCGGTCAATGCCGACAGAAGATGCTCTACCGTAACTACGGATACGCCTTCTTTCGTAAGGGTCGTGCTTCTGTCCGTACTCGAGACATATTCAGCGAACGCCTCAATGTAAAGGTCCCTGCTGACGTCTGTCCTGCGGAACAATATGCCTGTATCGGCAGGAGCAGGATTAATGACCATACCGGCTACCTTTCCCGTATGCAGGCCCTTACCCTCGAAAGAATAGCTTTTCCGCAATGTCTGCTGTAATTGTTTCATCTCCAACTAAAATTCGGACGGCAAAGATATATAAAAAATCTTTATGTCCATATCCATAACCTCTATTCTTTTCCGTTTCTCCTGAATACAGCATACGCCCTCAGGAACTGTTTATGAGGAAGAGCCGGGCTCCCGAGGAGTACCTGACCCTCCTGCCTGATGCTGCTTATGACACCGGTCTGGGCAGCCAGCGTGGTATTGTCCGCAATAGTGATGTGTCCCGCAATGCCGACCTGCCCGCCGATGACGCAATGCCGTCCGATCTTCGTCGAGCCTGCCACGCCGGTCAATGCAGCCATCACCGTATTCTCCCCTATCTCGACATTGTGGGCTATCTGGCAAAGGTTGTCTATCTTGACACCCTTGTGTATGACGGTAGAGCCCATCTGCGACTTGTCTATCGTCGAACCGGCCCCGATCTCCACGTCGTCCTCTATGATGACGTTCCCGGTATGCTCAATCTTCTTGTAGGTACCGTCATCAAGCGGGGCGAAACCGAAACCGTCGGCCCCGATCACGGCATTCGCATGGATTATCACGTTATCCCCTATCTCCATTCCGGGATATATGCGCACGCCAGGATAGATGATGCATTTCGAGCCTATCTTTACGTCATCCCCGATATAGACCTGCTCGTATATTTTGGTATAGTCGCCTATCCTTGCACGGCGGCCGAGATATGTCCCGCTGCCGACATAGACCTTCCGGCCTATCCTGGTGGAAAGGAACTTCATTATATGGCAGCCGCGGTAACGCCTGTACGACCTTTTGCGTGCCGTGACATAATCCAGCAGGGCGGCTACGGAGGCGTATGCGTTCGGCACCTTTATCATTGTGGCCTTCACCGGTCTCTGCGGTTCGAACGTATCGTTGACGATGATTACGCTGGCATCGCAATCATATACATAATGTTCATATTTCGGATTTGCGAAAAAGCATATCGCACCGGGCTTTCCGCTCTCGATACGGGCAAATGTAGAAATCCTGACCTCCGGATCCCCTACCACCGTGCCTTTGAGTATTTCGGCTATCTCTTTTGCCTTGAATTCCATAACAAGTCAGTTTGTCAATAATGGTCCAGCAATAAGCAACAAGGTATTCCATTCAGTTAAATTATGCAAATAAAGCATTTTTATGACTAAATATGAAATTAATCCTCATTATTTTTATTATTCTGAATTTATTCTTAAATTTGCGCCGTGAGTTTGATAAAGGGGACGGGATGTCCCCTTATTTTGTTTTTTATAAGTCAAATTATGAAAATTTCAGAGATAGTAGATGCAATGCAGGAGCCTATCGTTGCACGGAAATGCTTTATTGTCGAAATAAATCTCAGCCGGGACAACGATGTGGAGATAGTCATCGAATCGGAAGACGGGACTGTCACCCTGGATGACTGCGTGGAACTGAGCGGGATTTTCGAGGAGAAATTCGACAGGGAGAAGGAAGACTACTCCCTGACAATAGGTTCCGCCGGCCTGGACCAGCCGTTCAAGGTGCTGAAGCAGTACCTCAAGGCCGTAGGGACGGAAGTTGAGGTACTGCTCAAGGACGGGAGGAAACTCCGCGGGACGCTGTCCGGAGCCTCGGAAGAGGGCATCACCCTGAAATATTCGGCAAAGGAAGCTGTGGAAGGCAAGAAGAGGAAGGTGACCGTGGAGCATGAAGACTGTTTTCCGTACGATATGGTAAATGCCGTGTATCCGTGGATCAGGATGGAATGAAGCTGCGGGACAGACGGCGGACTGCATTTTTATTGACCGGAAAAATATAAAGAAAAACATAAAATGGAAAAGACAGAACTGAAAGACGCATTTGCAGAGTTTAAGAACCTGAAGAACATCGACAGGCCGACAATGATGGGCGTGCTCGAAGATGTTTTCAAGACACAGCTTGCCAAGACTTACGGCACATCGGACAATTTCGACGTCATCATCAACATCGACAAAGGGGACTGCGAGATCTACAGGAACCGCGAAGTCGTGGAAAACGTTGAAGACCCGAATACCCAGATCGCCCTGGCGGAGGTGAACAGGGACTCCGACGAATACGAGATAGGCGAGACATACGCGGAGAAGGTCGAGATGAAGAGTTTCGGCCGCAGAGGCATTCTGAACATCAGGCAGAATCTCCAGGGCCGTATCATGGACATCGAAAAGGCCAACCTGTACAACAAGTACATAGCGAAGATCGGCGAGATATTCACCGGTGAAGTCTATCAGACCTGGTCAAAGGAGGTTCTCATCCTCGACGAGGACGGGAACGAACTGCGCCTGCCGAAGTCGGAGCAGATCCCGGGAGAGCACTTCAAGAAGAATGACACGGTGAAGGCGATCATCAAGAGTGTCGAGATGAAGAACAACACTACCCCTTACATTGTGCTGTCAAGGACTTCGGACGAGTTCCTCGAAAAGCTTTTCGAGCAGGAGGTGCCGGAGATCTACGACGGGCTCATCACCATAAAGAAGGTGGTCAGGATTCCTGGAGAGAGGGCCAAGGTGGCAGTAGAGTCCTACGACGAGAGGATAGACCCGATCGGAGCCTGCATCGGCGTGAAGGGGGCCAGGATTATAGGTATCGTCCGGGAGCTCCGCAATGAGAACATCGACGTGCTCCAGTGGACAAACAACATCCAGCTGCTCATCCAGAGGGCGCTCAGCCCGGCCAAGATATCCTCCATAGTCACAGGGGCGGAAGACGGTAAGATCAAGGTCTATATGCTCCCGGAGGAAGTAAAGAAAGGTATCGGCAAAGGAGGATGCAACATCCGGCTTGCAAGTATGCTCGTAGGGCAGGAAATCGAGGTATGGAGAGAGCTGCCTAAGCAGGACGAGGAAGAAGAGGACGTGCTGCTGAGCGAGTTCGAGAACGAGATAGAGCCATGGATAATCGAGAAGCTCCAGTCCATCGGATGCGACACGGCAAAGAGCGTGCTTGCGCTTTCTCCGGCAGACATCGCCAGGAGGGCCGACCTTGAGGACGAGACTGTGGAGGACGTACTCAATATCCTCCGCTCCGAATTTGAAGAATAATTTAAAGTGATTTTATGGCAGAAATAAGATTAAGCAAACTTACCAAACAATTCAACATCGGGCTCCAGACCCTTGTGGATTTCCTGAAAGAGAAAGGGGCCGAAGTGGAAATGAATCCGAATGCAAAGATTTCCGATTCATATCTGCCAGCCATCGAGTCGAAATTCGGTGATGAACAGAAACTGAAGCAGGACTCTGAAAAAGTAGCTATAAAACTGAAAGAGATCATCGAGATGGGCGCAAAGAAAAAGGCGCCGGAAGAAGAGGCGGAAGCCAACGTCAAAGAGGTCATCATCAAATCCAACCTCTCGTCTGAAGCTCCTGCCGGCCAGTCTGCCGCCCAAAGTCCTGCCCCTGCCGCTCCTGTCGAGGAGACCGGCAAGGAAAACAATACCGCTGAAAAGACTGTTCCGGTTCAGGATGCCGCCGTGGACAAACAGGTGGGACATCTGAAAATCATCGGAGAGATAGACCTGTCGCAATTCGACAGAAAACATAAGCCGAAAGAAAGCAGGGCCGAAGAGAAAAAGGCCGAAACACCGGCTCCGGCGCCTGTCCGGGAATCCGTTTCCGCACCTGTAAAAGAAGAAAAAACCGCTCCGGCCGAGACAAAGGCCGCCGAGACTCCTGTACAGGAGTCGAAACCGGCATCCGAAGCACCGGCCAGATCTGAATCCAAAGAGGCTGCAGAAGAACCGCGCCGCGAAGTAAGGGAGATAAAGATTGAAGTGGAGAAGCTCCAGGGCCCGAAAATCGTGGACAAGATCGACCTGTCCCAGTTCGACCGCAAGAAAAACAAGAAAAGGGAGAGGATCGCCAAGGGAGGCAGCCAGAAAGTCGATGTCACCAAGATCGGAGACGAACAGGACAACTCTTCAAAAAAAGACAAGAAGAAGAACAAGGGCAACGACAATTCCCGCAAGGGCGGTGACCGCGACTTCAGCAACGACCGCGGTTCAGGCAAAGGCGGGAAGAAACGCGACCGCTTCAAGCCGATGACGGAGGCCGAGGAAGAAGAGATGCAGAAGGAGATCCAGAAGCAGATCAAGGAGACCTACGCCAGGATGAACGAGAACAAGAACAAGACAAATCTCGGGGCAAAGCACAGGAGGGAGAAAAGGGAGCTTGCCTCCCAGAAGCTCCAGGAGGAGAACGAGATGAGGGAAATGGACAAGAAGGTCCTGAAAGTCACGGAATTCGTGACCGTAAACGACCTTGCCACCCTCATGAACAACACTCCTGTGACAAAGGTCATAGCCGCCTGCATGAATCTCGGCCTGATGGTGTCGATCAACCAGAGGCTCGATGCCGAGGCGCTCGTGCTCGTGGCGGAGGAATTCGGCTACGAAGTGGAATTCGTGACAGCCGAACTTACCCAGGCCATAGAACAGGAGGCTGAAGATGACGGGGAGCTCGTTCCGAGACCGCCTGTCATTACGGTGATGGGACACGTCGACCACGGAAAGACGTCCCTGCTCGACTATATCAGGAAATCGAACGTCATTGCCGGAGAAGCCGGAGGAATCACGCAGCACATCGGTGCCTACAACGTGGTGCTGCCTGACGGACAGAGGATAACGTTCCTCGACACCCCTGGACACGAGGCCTTCACCGCGATGCGTGCCCGCGGAGCCAAGATGACTGACCTTGCCATCATCATAATCGCGGCCGACGACGCCATAATGCCTCAGACCGTGGAAGCCATCAACCATGCACAGGCTGCAGGCGTGCCGATGATATTCGCGATAAACAAGATAGACAAGCCGGGAGCCAATCCTGACAAGATAAAGGAGCAGCTCGCGAACATGAACATACTCGTGGAGGACTGGGGAGGAAAATACCAGTGCCAGGAGATATCCGCCAAGAAAGGCATCAACGTGGACAAGCTTCTGGACAAGGTGTTGCTTGAGGCGGAACTTCTCGATCTGAAGGCCAATCCGAAAAGGCGCGCATCAGGAGCCGTCATCGAGTCTTCCCTCGACAAGGGCCGTGGCTACCTCGCCACCGTGCTGGTACAGAACGGGACCCTGCACGTCGGAGACGTGATGCTGAGCGGATGCTTCACCGGGAAGGTCAAAGCCATGTTCAACGAGAGGGGGCAGAAGGTCGACGAGGCCGGTCCGTCCACTCCGGTCTCTGTGCTCGGCCTCAACGGGGCTCCTACAGCCGGAGATACGTTCAACGTGATGGCTGACGAGAAGGAAGCCAAGGAGATAGCAAACAAGAGGGAGCAGCTGCTGAGGATACAGGGCATAAAGACCCAGAAGCACATGACCCTTGAGGAAATAGGGCGCCGCATCGCCATAGGCAACTTCAAGGAGCTGAACGTGATCGTCAAGGGAGACGTGGACGGCTCAATAGAAGCTCTCTCCGACTCTCTCATCAAGCTGTCCACCGAAGAAGTCAGGGTCAACGTCATCCACAAGGCCGTGGGAGCGATTTCGGAATCCGATGTCCTTCTCGCTGCAGCTTCGGATGCCATTATAATAGGCTTCCAGGTACGTCCTTCGGCCAGCGCCCGCAGGCTGGCGGAGAAAGAGGAGATCGAAATCAGGCTCTACTCTGTCATCTACGATGCGATAAACGAGGTGAAGAGCGGTATCGAAGGTATGCTTGCCCCTGAGGAGAAAGAGGAAGTGACCGCCACTGCCGAAGTTCTGGAGACATTCAAGATCTCCAAGGTTGGGACCATCGCCGGATGTATCGTCCGGGAAGGCAAGCTCACAAGGAACGCCAAGGTACGTGTCATCAGGGACGGCATCGTGGTCTATACCGGTGAACTCGGCTCCCTGAAAAGGTTCAAGGACGATGTCAAGGAAGTGGCGAGCGGTATGGACTGCGGACTCAACATCTCCGGATACAACGACATAAAGGTCGGGGATGTAGTCGAAGCCTACAATATCGTTGAGATAAAGAGGACATTGTAATTCGGATACCGATAAATTGAACTGACGTTAATATATTGTTATCATGAAAGGGGTTTACATGTTTTTTGCCAACGGCTTCGAGGAAACCGAAGCCCTGGCTACCGCCGACATCCTGAAAAGGGGCGGAGTTCCGGTAAAGATGGTATCAGTCCATGACGACAAATACGTGACAAGCGCCCATAATGTCACTGTCATCACTGACATGACATACGGGGAATTCAAGGCCACTACGGATTTCGAGGCTTCCGGAAAGAACGACGTGATGATTTTCCCTGGTGGTATGCCGGGATCCACGAATCTTGCAGCGAAGAGAGACCTTATGGACCTGATGCGCAGGCATTATGACGAAGGCGGCACAGTAGCTGCCATCTGTGCAGCTCCGAGCGTAGTCCTGAGCCTTCTGCCTGACATCTCCGGGAAGAAGATGACATGCTATGACGGGTTCGGGGACGCACTCATCGGAAAAGGAGCCGAATACTGCAAGGAAGGGACTGTGACAGACGGCCGTATTATCACAGGCCGCGGCCCCGGATTCGCTTTTGACTTCGGCTTCGCGATTCTGGAATACCTCAGGGGCAAGGATGCCGCAGACGAGGTCAGGAAAGGGATGCTGCTTCTGTAGAAGGAGACTTTCCGTTCCTGCATGAAATCAAAATTGAGGGTGGGCGAGAATTCACTTCTGGCCCACCCTCTGATTTTGAAACTGTCCTGACTTTTCCTGCTTTAAAATCCCGGGAAAAATCAGGTAGCTTCCCGAAATAAAGTAACCATGCCAATCTTGGTGGTGATGAAAAATTCTTCTCGCTTCAAACCGCTTTGCCGGATAGCCTCGCCCACAGCAGCCTCGTTGTTGTATGCCGCTGCCGTGTCGAAGAGCCTGTAACCCGTCTCGATAGCATCGAGGACGACTTGCGTGCATTGTGCCAGGTCTGTAATCTGGAAGACGCCGAAACCTTCTTGCGGCATCTTGATTCCATTGTTCAATGTTACTGTAGTATGTGAGGATTTTCTCCGCCTCCGGGCAACACCGTAGATTGCCGGTTATCACAAACCGGAATATATATTGAAGCAAGCCTCCTCCAACAAATCCAACACCAACTCAAACCCATCCCTCCCCATATAATAAGGGTCAGGAACATAATCAAAAGTTGAAGAGGTGAAATAGGAGGAGATTTTCTTTATTTTTCTTGAAGTTTCGACGGAAGGAGCCAGATGGATGAGGTCGGAATAGTTGGAGTCATCCATGGCGATGATGAGGTCGAAGTCGAAGAAGTCGGACAGGGTTACGGGACGGGAACGGTGTGTGAGTGAATAGCCGCGGGAAGATGCGGCATTGCGCATCCTTTTGTCCGGAAGTTCGCCCTGATGTCCGGAATAGGTTCCGGCGGAATCCACGAAGAAATCACGGGACCTGCCGTTCCGGTCCACTATGGCCTGGAAAATTCCTTGTGCCGCTGGGGAACGGCAGATGTTCCCGAGGCAGACGAAGAGTATCTTATGTTTATCCATGTCAGTCTTTTACTATGATGCGCTCCACCCTGCGCGGGATGGAGGTGAATATTTCGTAAGGTATGGTCCCGAGGATGGAGGCAAGCTCCTGGGCGGTAGGGTCTTCGCCGAATATTGTCACGGTATCTCCGACTTCGGCATCGACACCGGTGATATCGAGCATGCACATATCCATGCATATATTGCCTATGGTGGGTACCCTGTGCCCGTTAAGAAGGAAAGAGGCCGCTCCGCACCCGAGACGTCGGTCCACGCCGTCAGCGTAGCCTACGGGAATGGTGGCGATTACTGTACCTGAAGGAGCGATATGACCCCGGCGGCCGTAGCCGATGGCCCCGTCCCCGGGGGCAAGCCGCTTTATCTGAAGTATCTTGCATTTGAAGGATGCGACAGGCCACAGACGGACATCCGCCAGGGCGCTCACCCCGTATATGCCGATGCCGAGCCGCACCATATCGAACTGGTATTCAGGAAACCGCTCGATACCGGCCGAATTCAGGATATGATACATGGGACGGTAGCCCACGGCTTCTGATATCCTCGCGGCATTCTCCTGGAACATCCTTATCTGCCCGAGGGTGAAATCATCGCTTGCCGGATCCTCCGCCGCAGCCAGATGTGAATATACCGACTTGACGGCTACCCTGCCGCAGCCCCTCAGAAAACCTTCCAGTTCAGGAAGTTCGCTCGTCATGAACCCGAGGCGGTGCATCCCGGTGTCAAGTTTCACGTGTACAGGATACCCCTCGATGCCCCTTGATTCGAGCACCTTGCAGAACTCCCTGAGGGTAAACATATTCGGAATGCCCGGTTCAAGCCCGTTATCGATAATCTCATCGAAAAAGTCCGTCCCGGCCGTCAGGACGAGTATCGGTGCCCTGACGCCTGCCTTCCGGAGCTCGACCCCTTCGACAGGATATGCAACCGCAAGGTAGTCGGCTCCGGCCTTTTCCATCATGGATGCGAACTCCACTATCCCGTGACCATAGGCATTGGCCTTGACAAGCACCAGCATCTTTGTCGATGCACAGAGGAGCGACCTGAAGTATCTATAGTTGGCGAGACAATTGGGGAGATTTATCTCCAGTCTCGAAAAATCATTCTCTTTCATATATATACCTCCGATTTTCCGGACGCGCCGCCGGAAACGAGTGCAAAAATATCAAATTATTCTGAGGATAAAGAAACTGTCTCGATTTATTTCCGAGAATACCCTCGGACTGACATTTTGTCATAGGCTCGCTTTTTGCATGGGGTTGCGCCTGTATCATTTTTTATATTTTATGAATATCTGGCTCATCCTTATTCTTACCATGGTCCTCAGCCTCATAGTGCAGGGGATGCTGACAAGCAGATTCAACAAATACTCGAAAGTCCCTGTCGGAAACGGCATGACAGGGGCGGAAATCGCCATGAAAATGCTAAATGACAACGGCATATACGATGTACAGGTTGTCCCGACCAAAGGAATGCTCACGGACTTCTACAACCCGGCGAACAAGACTGTAGCGCTGAGCGAAGGAGTATATTCCAGCCGGTCCATAGCGGCAGCAGCCGTTGCCGCGCACGAATGCGGACACGCAATACAGCACGCAAAAGGCTACGCCCCGCTGAAAATGAGGACAGCCCTCGTTCCGTTGGTCAATTTCGCTTCCAGTATAGTACAGTGGGTACTGCTTGCAGGGGTACTGCTGATGAGCGTGTTCCCGGGACTGCTGTGGTTCGGCATAGCACTGTTCGCCATGACCACCCTGTTCAGCTTCGTCACCCTGCCGGTGGAAATAAACGCCAGCATGAGGGCGGTATCCTGGCTCGGCAAGGCAGGGATCACCGATGCACAGACACAGCCGATGGCAATCGATGCCCTGAAATGGGCGGCATATACGTATGTCATCGCTGCGATAGGATCTCTGGCGACACTTTTATATTATATAGGTCTGGCACGCAGGGACTGACCTGCAATACCGCAGGTGAGTGATGTCCGGAGAGCCTTCCGGGAAAAGGGATGAGGGCTAAAACAAAGTAGGATGGTTCTCGTCAAGTTCCTTGAGGACCTTCTCCATGATGGCCTGACGGAAAAGAACGGATTTGGTATTGACCTTGAAACGGCTGCAATATTCGGTTATTGCAGCCATTTCCTTATCATTGAGGTAGATCACCTGTCTGTTCCTTCTTATGAGGGAATCCTTTTCCCGGCTGAGGAATCCAGGATCGACCTTCGATGTCACCTTTCTTTTTCCCAATCCCGTAATTTTTTTCAATTATCTGTCCAAAGATAAGAATCTGTTTTGAAATTTTTAAAAAAAGCCGCTGTTTTCAAAAATTATTCGTAAGTTTGCGGCAATTATGGTTCCAATGACAGGCATATCATATATCATGACGGTGGCACGCGGTGTCCGACGAGGATTCGCGGCTGCGTATGCTCTTGTCCGAATATAGGAGGGTGACATTCGGGTCCCCTCAGATTCCCTAAAGTACACGTCAAAAGAAAAAAGCATTAATTGCAATTGACAATCAAGGTTTGTCTTGCCGTTAGGGGCTTTATTGTTTCTTGGAAGAAAAACAGAAAAAATCATAAGCAAGGAAATGGAAATCGATGTTGTAGTGGCGAACAACGGCCACGCGAAGTATGCACAGGAGATCTGTGACGAGATGTATATCTCGGCTCAGGAAAGAGGCACGGGAATAGCGAAACGCTCTCCTGAGTACATTGTCGGGAAGATGAAGGCCGGAAAGGCGGTGATAGCCATCGCCAAGAACGGGAAATTTGCAGGATTTTCCTACATCGAGACATGGGAAGGCAAGAAATATGTCGCCAACTCCGGTCTGATAGTGGCACACGCATTCAGGGGAATGGGCCTTGCCAAGAGGATCAAGCAGAGGATATTCAGACTGTCCAGGGAAAAATACCCGGATGCCAAGATATTCAGCATCACCACGGGAGCGGCGGTCATGAAGATGAATTACGAGATCGGGTTCAGGCCCGTCCCGTTCGGGGAGCTGACGCATGACCCTGAATTCTGGAAAGGATGCCAGGGCTGCAAGAATTTCCCGATACTCCAGAACAACAACTACAGGATGTGCCTCTGCACAGGACTCCTGTACGACCCTATGGAACATATAGCCGTGCAGGATGCCGGCATACGAATCGCCCAGTAAGGTCCGGAAGGAAGGGCTGCACCAGGAATAATCATAAAACCACAATAAGATGAACAACAAAGTCGTACTTGCATTCAGCGGAGGTCTTGACACCTCTTTCTGTGTGCCTTACCTTAAAAATGAAAAGGGGCTGGAAGTCCACACCGTAATGGTAAACACAGGCGGTTTTTCCAAGGATGAGGAAAAAGCCATAGAACAGAGGGCACTCCAGCTCGGGGCTGCCTCGCACACGAACATCGATGCCGTGGACACCTATTACAGGCACGGCATCAAGTACCTGATATACGGCAACATCCTCAAGAATGCCACCTATCCGCTTTCCGTAAGTTCAGAACGGGTGTTCCAGGCTCTTGAAGTCCTGAAGCTCGTGAAGAAGCTCGGGGCCGGATACGTCGCCCACGGGAGCACAGGTGCAGGGAACGACCAGGTAAGGTTCGACATCGTGTTCGAGATCCTTGCCCCTGAGGTGAAGATCATCGCTCCAATCAGGGAACTCTCCATCACAAGGCAGGAGGAAATAAAGTATCTCCAGGAGCATGGATATGAATCCTCCTGGGAAAAATCCAAATACTCCATCAACCAGGGCCTCTGGGGCACGAGCATAGGAGGGGTCGAGACCCTTTCCTCCGACGGCTATCTCCCGGAGGACGCCTACCCGACCAAAGTCACCAAGACAAGTCCCGAGCATATTAAGATAGGCTTCGAGCACGGGGAGCCGGTATCGGTGAACGGGGAAAGGATGTCCCCTGTGGATGTTATCAGGAAAGTAAGGGATATCGCAGGTCCTTTCGGCATCGGAAGGGATATCCATGTCGGGGACACCATAATCGGCATCAAAGGCCGGGTCGCTTTCGAGGCTGCCGCCCCGCTTATCATAATCAAGGCGCACCACCTGCTCGAGAAGCACGTGCTCACCAAAGGCCAGCTCTACTGGAAAGACCAGATTGCCGGCTGGTACGGGCAGCAGATGCATGAGGCCATGTACCTCGATCCGGTCCTCAGGGACATGGAGGCCATGATGGACAGCATGGAGAAAAACGTATGCGGCGAAGTGGAGGTGGCCCTTATGCCATACCATTTCGCAGTGCTCGGATGCACAAGCGGACATGACCTGATGAGCTCCAGGTTCGGATCGTACGGCGAGATAAACAAGTCGTACACCGGAGAGGACGTGGTCGGCTTCACCAAGGTGCTCGCGAACCCGCTCAAGATATACTACAGCGTGAACAGCGCCCATGCCGAAGACGTGGTAAAGGACTAATACGTTTGGAATCATGATCAAAGCGGCAATAGCAGGAGGTACGGGATATACCGGAGGAGAGCTTTTCAGGATACTCCTCCGGCATCCGGAAGTGGAAATCACGGCAGCCACCACCACATCGTCTGAAGGTACGCCGGTGAGCGAGGTGCACCGCGACCTTACAGGAGAGACAGACCTGGCATTCGGGACGGAAATAGGTGACCCGGACGTGCTTTTCCTCTGTCTTGGACACGGGCTTTCCAGGGAATTCATCGACACGCACAAAATCAGCGGCTCGTGCAGGATAATAGACCTCGGGAACGACTTCAGGCTCGACGGGGACTACGCCGGACGGCATTTCACGTACGGCCTGTGCGAGGGGGACAAGGAGAACATAAGAAACTCGCACGACATTGCCAATCCAGGGTGCTTCGCGACTGCCATACAGCTTGCCCTGCTTCCTCTTGCCGGGGAAGGCCTGATACGCGATGAAGTACACGTGACAGCCATTACCGGATCCACAGGGGCCGGCAAGAAACTCGCCGAAACCTCGCATTTCAGCTACCGGGACAACAATATCTCCATATACAAGCTGTTCACCCACCAGCACCTTGCGGAAATAAGGAAAAATATATGCAAAATCTCCGGGAAGGAGCCTGTGGTGAATTTCGTACCTGTAAGAGGTGACTTCACCCGGGGCATATTCGCCAGCGTATATACAAGGGCGGCAGAGGATATGGATGAAAGGAAATACACCGAACTTTTCAAAGACTTCTACAAGGACTCCCCTTTCGTCTTCCATTCGGAAAACGGAATTTCCTTGAAAGAAGTCATAAACACGAACAAGGGACTGCTCCATGTAGAGCTGCATGACGGCTATGTACATATCAGTTCCATAATCGACAACCTTGTAAAGGGGGCCTCGGGACAGGCGGTACAGAACATGAACCTGATGTTCGGATTCGACGAGACGGAAGGGCTCAGGCTCAAGGCTTCTGCATTCTAAGTCACGCAAGCCCTGCCGGCGGTTTTCTCCGGAAGCGTTGCAGGGCTGACAAACAAATAAGGAAAATGGATCTGTTTAAAGTATACAAGCTATGGGATATCGAGCCGGTGAAGGGGCTCGGCACCACGCTATGGGACAAGGACGGGAAAGAATACACCGACCTCTACGGCGGGCATGCCGTCATATCGGTAGGACACTGCCACCCGCATTATGTAAAAGCCGTCACAGAGCAGCTGAACAGGCTCGGGTTCTATTCGAACGCCGTGCAGAACTCCCTGCAGAAAAAACTGGCGGACAAGCTCGGCAAAGCCTGCGGGTATGATGACTATTCCCTCTTCCTGTGCAACTCGGGGGCAGAGGCAAACGAGAATGCCATGAAACTGGCTTCATTCCAGACCGGGAGGGCCAAGGTCCTCGCATTCGGCAAGGCCTTCCACGGGAGGACCTCCGGGGCGGTGGCCGTTACCGACAACCCTAAAATCCAGGCACCGTTCAACTCTACGTCCAATGTGGAGCGTGTTCCGCTGAACGACATCGAAGCCACGGAGAAAGCTCTGGCTACCAAAGAATTCGCCGCAGTAATCATAGAAGGCATACAGGGTGTGTCCGGTATACACGAGCCTCAGGACGGATTCCTGGTCTCCCTGCGGGAAATCTGTGACAGGACAGGCACGGTGCTCATACTCGACGAGATACAGTCGGGCTACGGACGTACAGGACAGTTCTTCGCGCACCAGCACGCCGGGATCCGGGCCGACATCGTCACTACGGCGAAAGGTATGGCTAACGGCTTCCCTATCGGAGGTGTGCTTATCTCGCCTGCCTTCCGGGCTGAATACGGGATGCTCGGCACCACCTTCGGGGGCAACCATCTGGCGTGCGCCGCAGCCATAGCCGTGCTGGAGATAATGGAAAGCGAGCACCTGGTGGAGAATGCGGCCAGGATCGGGGAATATTTCCGGAATGCCCTCTGTCCCGGCGGAAATCCTATGCATCCTTTCAAGGAGTACAGGGGACGCGGGCTGATGATAGGGTTGGAAGTGAAGCCTGGGTACGAGAATCTGAGGGAAAGGCTCCTGCTGGAGCGCCGGTTCTTCACGGGAGCCGCAGGGGCCAATGTGATAAGGCTGCTGCCGTCCCTTACCATCACGGAAGAGACCGCGGCAAAGTTTGTCGGGGCAATAAAGGAACTTGCCTGAACAGGCCTTGACTGAAGCCGGGACGTACTGCCCCGGCTTCAGCGGTTGTCTTCAGGGTGCCTGGCCTTGCTGCGGTTGACGAGCAGGACGCCGGAGAATATGAAGACAACCGCCACAACCTTCAGGACATTGAAGGTATCCATCCCCCAGATTATGGCAACTGCCGTGGCGACTATCGGCTGTACATAGTTGTACATCGCCACAAGGGTCGGACGCAGGAACTTCTGCCCGACAGGGACTATCAGGTAACACAGGAAGGTCCCGAATATCAGCACATACGCAAGTTCGGCATATTCGGTCATGGTGATGGAGCTCCAGCCGGTAAGGGCAAGGCTCCTCGCGGAGACCGGTATCATGACTATGGATGCGAACGTGAACATCCATTTCATCAGGGTTATAGGGGAATATCTCTTTATGAGGTCCCTGAATATCACCAGATATATCGCATAGGAACACTGGGCCAGGAAGCACAGGAGGTCTCCCGTGAGGCTGGATGCCTGGGCCGTCGCCTGGCCTGCGGACCCGCCTGGAAGAAGCCTGTTTCCGAATACGAGGAGAAGGGCTCCGCAGGCCCCGAGCAGGACGCCGCCCGCCTTCTTGCCGGTGATAGGTTCCTTGATGAATATCGCCGCGAAAATCATGGTGACTATCGGCAGCGTGGTGGTAATGATTGAGGCATCCACGGGCGAGGTCATCGAGACCCCGGTCACATATACGCACTGGTTGAGGATTATCGCGAAAAGCCCGGCGAAGAAAAATCTTATATAGTCCATCCGGTCCTGGATCTTCTCCCCTTTCGTAAAAAAAGAGATTATCCAGAACAATACCGCAGCCCCGAATATCCTGACGTCAGCCACCAGCATAGACGACACCGCATCCGAATTCATGGCCGCCTTGGATATGGGGGCCATCAGCCCCCACATCACGCTCGTGGCAAGCATGGCAATATGCCCGTATTTCTGTTCCTTCTTCATAGTCACGGAAAAATAAGGCGGCAAAGATACTCATTTTCCGTAAACTTGTGCATTATTCACGAATTCCTTAAACAGGAAAGGGTTCAGGAATCAAGAAGACAGGAGTCGAGATCCTTGACAATCTGTTCCTTATCCATATTCTGGCCTATGAAGACAATTTTCTGCATACGGTCGCCGTATTTTTCGTCCCAGTCCTTGTAGAAGTCGGGATCCTGGCGCATCAGCTGGATACGGTCTTCTTCAGGAGCGGTGGCATACCATTGCCCGGCCTCTCGGAGAAGTTTCTGTTTTCCGGCCTGCTCGAACATATAGGACATGTCGGTGTTGTCGGAGAAATAGCATATTCCTTTGGCACGGATTACGGATGAAGGCCATTTCTTTGCGACGAAATTGTCGAACCGGTTGATGTCGAAGGCGGGACGGCGGTAATAGACGAAGGTGCCGATGCCGTATTCCTCGACCTCACCGCCATCATGATGATGGTGGTGGGAGCCGTGATGTTCTTCGCAGGGATCTTCATGGTCCTCGCCGTGATGATGCTCACCGTGATGATGCCCGCCGTGTGGATCTCCGTGATGGTGGCCGCCGGGCTCCTCCTCCGGGACGGCACTGTCGATGCCGCGCACCCATCCTGCGGAAGTCGCCACCTTGTCGAAATCGAACATCCCGGTATTCACTATACGGGAAAGGTCCACATCGGCATAGTCGCACTCGATGATCTCCGCTCCCGGCTGCAGTGTCCGTATGATCTGCCTTATCCTTCCGAGCTCCTCCGGAGAGACCTCGGACGCCTTGTTCAGAAGGATTATGTTACAGAACTCTATCTGCTGGATGATAAGGTTCTCTATATCCTCCTCGCCGATATCCTTCCGGGCAAGGTCATCCCCGCAGGCGAACTCGCTCTGCATACGCAGGGCATCCACCACAGTCACGATACAGTCCAGCCGGCAGATCCCGTGCTTCCGGTAGGCTTCGCCGAGGGAGGGTATCATACTGATGGTCTGGGCGATAGGGGCAGGCTCGCAGATGCCGCTGGCCTCTATGACTATGTAGTCGAAGCGGTCCATGGCCATGAGGTCGTAGATCTGCTCCACAAGATCGGCCTTCAGGGTGCAGCAGATGCAGCCGTTCTGCAGGGCCACGAGACTGTCGTCCTTCTTGCCCACCACACCGCCTTTCTGAATAAGGTCCGCGTCTATGTTCACCTCACCTATATCATTGACAATCACGGCAAACCTGATACCTTTGCCGTTAGAAAGTATATGGTTGACCAGAGTGGTCTTCCCGCTGCCGAGGTATCCCGTCAGCAGCAATACCGGGATATTCTTGTCCATCATTTCAGTTTCCTTCCGTCAGAGAAAGCATTCCCGACCTTCTCCCCTACTTTCAGATAATCATTGTTGAAAGGGTCGAAAATTATAGGCGCCACCTTGGAAACATCGACCTTGCCGTCAGCCCCGAGCACCCTTTCATCCACGCTCACGTTCACGATTTCACCGCGGAGGATGCAGGTCTGCGGATTATAGTCCTTGAGCCGGCATTCCACGGCGACAGGAAGCTCCTCTATGAGCGGGGCGTCCACGAACTCTGACTTCACGGCGTGGAAGCCTGCCCTGGCGAACTTGTCAGGCACATTGTTGCCGGAAGCAAGCCCGACATAGTCACAGGCTGCGACATGGTCGGCCGTAGCCATGCTTACGGTGAAAGCACCGCGCTCCCGTATGTTCTTTACAGTCTTGTGTCCCGCACTCAGGCACAGGGATATCTCGTCGGATTCGCTGATACCGCCCCAGGCGGCATTCATGGCGTCAGGAGTCCCGTCCTCACCGTATGTGGCAATGATGAACACAGGCTGGGGATAAGTAAGGGGTTTCGCCCCGAAATTCTTTCTCATGGTCATGATATTTTAACAGTATCCGTATACGACTCATTTTCCGTGCCAGCGGCATGGCATACGACAAAATGTCATAACCGGAAATCAGCGGGACAAGCCGGAAATGCCGAGATAGCGGAGAAGGGCTTCGAGGAAGTAATAGTCCGCATATGTCAGCGGTACATCCACCTCGGAATCGCCGGGCTTGTTGCCCACGCTGTGCTTCAGCAGGAAACCCCGGAGATCCCCTTCCGAGGCGAGGTAGCTGTCCGAAGCGAGGGTGCGCAGCATCTTTTCTGCCGTGGAAAGATAGAGGAACGACTTCTCTCCCCTGACGTATGACGACAGCTCGGTCAGACCGCTCGCCATGACAGCTGCGGCGGATGCGTCCCTGAAATCGTCCGGTATCTCGTCAGAATCATAGTCCCAGTACGGGATGCCGTCTTCCGGAAGGCGTGCCAGAAGGTAGTCGGTCACTGCAATGGCGTGGTCCAGGAAACGGCGGTCCTGCGTATAGCGGTACATCATCGTGTATCCGTATAGCGCCCACGCCTGCCCGCGGCTCCAGGCGGAACTGTCGGAGAAGCCCTGCACGGTCTGCTTGCCGAGGACCTCGCCTGTCAGAGGGTCGTAGTCCACAAGGTGCCAGCAGCTGTGGTCCGGGCGGAAATGGTTCTTCATTGTGGTCAGGGCGTGGGAGACGGCCACCTGCCTGTAGAGTTCATTGCCCGAGAAGGTGTATGCCTTGAGCAGCAACTCCATATTCATGATGTTGTCGATTATGACCGGGAATTTCCACTTGCCGAAGCTCCAGGAGCGCGTACAGCCTACGGCAGGGTTGAACCGGGTGCACAGGGAAGCCGCAGCGGTGTCGATGACTTCGCGGCAATGCGGATCAGCGGTTGCCGCATACTCGTTGCCGAAGCTGCACATTATCTGGAAACCTATGTCATGGTCATCCTTGCGGAACTTCAGCGGCTCGAGAGCCGAGGTGTATTTCTCCGCGAGCGCCTTCACCTCCGGATCTCCTGTATAGTCATAGACATACCACAGGGAACCGGGATAGAAACCTGAACACCACCATCTTATATTGCTCGTGACCAGATTCCCGTCCTTGTCGAGGGTACGAGGGAAAAGGAGGGTATCCCTTCCGCTGTCCCGCGACAGAGCCTCTGCAGCCGCCCCGAGGTTCCGGTCCAGAAGGGAAAGCTGATGCCATGCCCTTTCAAATACCCTGGCGGACAGATGTTCCATTGTCTCGGGAAGTTCCGTCACGGCCTGTGATCCTGAAGCATCGCTTATGATGACCGACGGGACGGAGATGTCGAAGACCTTGTCTCCAAGATTGTAGCTTCCCGGAGTGTGGAAGACGGCACAGAGGACATCACCGTGGCGGACAGCCTGGCAGAGAGCATCGTTCCTCAGTACTTCGACCGGAGCCCTTCCCTTTTCATAGCGTGAGGCAAAGGCGGCTGTCTGTCTTGCCGTCGAACATGGGACAAGGGCATACGCATACGTTCCCCGGTTTCCGTTGCGGAGAGTTCCGAGAGGATGGTCGAACCAGCACTTGAACACCTGCGTCTCGTCCCATTTGTCCTTGAAAGCCGGATCTATGTCGTCCCATTTCCCTTTCTGGAGAGTGTCGGAGACCATAAGCGGGGCACCGTCAAGGCTGACGTAACCTCTCCCGTTGTGGTGTACCCAGTTCTTTCCGGAGGTGATTTTCCCGACAAGGTGAGTCTGGTCGACGGCCGTGGTTACCGACTTGAAATCGTCGCGGGAGACCGTGATGCCCGACCCGAGGTTCACCACGCAGTCCTCGAAGAAGAACGTGCTCTTGAAAGCGTGGAGCCCGTCGCGCTGCAGTTCCATCGTCGCGGCCATGACATCTCCCGAGACAGCCCCTCCGACGTGGGAGGACCAGTTGCGTTTGCCTGCCACTGAATCATCGCATTTGATCGGCTTCCCGTCATCATACGCCGTGACCCCGGGCACCTTTCTCCAGTCCCAGCAGGCGAAGATGTTCTCGAATTCATGACCGTCCTGCATAAGGATGAGGGCTCCGTCAGCCGAGAAGTTCGCAAGGGTGTTTTCCCGGTTGGTGAACTCGAAGCCTATCGTCCTGTCGGAGTGCATTCTGATGGAGGCATACCAGTCCGGACGGCGGTAGATCCCGCAGTCGGAACGCCGGTAATAGACAGGTCCGGTAAGGGAATTGCGGTATTTCTCCGGCTGCAGGTTCTCAAGGGCGACTTTCCGGAAGAATTCCGGATCTCCTTCCGAGGCAGCCGCCATATTCTGCGCCGCAACAGAGAGGGCGAACGCCTTTCCCGTTCCGGCGTCGATGAAATTCTGCCGTCCGCAGAAACTCGGGTCCATCACACCTTTGAAGACACACCGGCAGATACCGTTCTTCAGCAGGCCCGCGACTATGTCCACCTGTTCCGGTGAGAATGCGTATTCCGTACCGTCCAGGACCCTTATCCAGAACGATACGCCGTCAGCATACGCAAGGCCGTAGTTCCCGAACTGGATCTGGGGACCGTGCTGGTGGAAGGACCAGTCGTCCTGGATGCCTTCCGAGGAAGTGATGTAGATTTCCTCTGCTATCTGCTCCTTCGCTTTCTGCACCAAGGCGGCGTCATCCGTCAGCAGCCCTTTCATCAGGTTGTTCCCGGCGAGCCATACCTTGTTCTGTCCGGTCATCCCGAACTTCGAGCGTTCGAGCACCTTGAGTCCTCCTGCAATTTCGTCCTCCGAGAGTTCGTCCCTGAGCATCAGGAGCAAAGCTGTCATCTTCTTGGGAACGCCGATGTCGTTGTGCCACCAGTTGGGGCAGACAGGCATATTGCGGAACCACCAGGCCATCCCGGAATGCAGGAGGATATGCAGCTTTTCCGAGCCTTCCCAGGGCTGGCCGGGATACCTGTAGAGCTTTGCCAGGGCATACATCCTCGTAAGATGCAGGGTAGCAGGCCAGCGGCCCCTGTCCTGCGCAGTGTAGTCGATATCATTCCAGCAGCCCTCCTCCCAGTCGAAGCTGTCCAGGAGGCTCTGAACCTCGTCGTCAGGAAGATGCACGGCCATATAGAGCTGGAGGAGGAGCACGTCGTTCGCCCGTCCGTGGTCGGAGTATTCTATAAAGCGTCTCGTCACCGCCTCATCGGGGGCATAGGAGACTATGGATGCCTCGACAAAGGCTTGCCTGACTTTTTCCAGCGATGTACCGGAAGCAGAAGCCGCTTCTGCCTGGAAAGAGAACGGCAGAGACAGGCTCAGGATAAAGGTCAAAAGGAGATTTTTCATCATTCTCGGTTCTTTTCGTTGTCAAAGATACAAAAAGGGGTGCCGGAACGCAAAGCCCGGCATCCCCATTGGAAAAAAATTACACTATGACTGTCTACCTGTTTTCGGTGTCTTTCATACAACGTACAGGATATCCGTGTGCCCTGTTGCCGTTCTGGACAAGTGACCAAGGTTCTGACTTGAAGCGGTAGACAAACACGTAGGCATTTGCTCCGTCCTGCTCATAGCTTGTAATAGTGGAATTGGACCAGCAGGCGCAGATATCGTGGCTGTTGTCGTCGCAGTTTCCACCGTTCGAGCCCCATTTGCACCCGCTGAACGGCCACACTGCCTGTGAGCCGTCAGGCAAGGTGTAGAACAGGAAATTCGGCTCCGTAAATTTTTCTTTTGTACCTGCATGAAAATAGCTTGTGCCGCTATTTTCTATTACATCCGTACCATATTTAAGTGTGGCAGTCTTGAACATCTCGGTCAGAAGCTTCGGAGACGGAACCATATAGCCCGGAGGACAAGGGTCATAAATTGACTTGGTTCCGGTGGTCTGCACTACTTCTTCTCCTGTCAGATTCTGGTTGCCCCAGAGGTCATCGAGATGTTCACTGCGTGCCCCGGTATGAGCCCCGAGATACCAGTCCCCGCCCTGGGAAGGGTCAACTCCATTCATATGATAGAAAACTTCAGGATGCTCGGCAGATATACCGAGGTCTGTAACTACAGTAGGCGTACCGGAGAAAAGTCCTCCGGATGAAGACCAGCCGGTCTGGAAAGGTCTGCCCCACTGATAGTACGAACCTCCCTGATAGCCATAGCCCTTGTCATCGGAACCGATATTCCTGTCAAGCATCACACCGTTTTTATATGTCTGCTCCTGGAGCTGGTCCCTGTTGCCCCATATATTGAATGCCCAGATGCATGTCCCGTTCTCATCGAAAAGACGAACCTTGGAACTGTAACCGGTATAAGAACCGGCCGCATTTGCCTTGATTGATACCTGATATGTATTATCTAAAGGGAAATCTACGTATGCGGAACCGTCCCAGGCGTCCTGACCGTTTATCTGGAGGTTCGTCTTGTTGCTGACATTCTGCTCGCAGGCATTGTAAACCTGGATTGAAGCCGGCTTCCGGCAGCGTATGAAGTTACCCCTTGCCTTGACATCAAAAGTGACAGCCTCACCATCATAATATGCCACAAAGCAGTTTGCAGGTCCGTAGCTCCAGCCGTCTCCGAATGCCGCCACATACCTTGTCTCCACAGGCTCATACCATTCGAATTCGTTTGTCGATTCACTTATGCCGCTTACCGTAATGACTGTCAGACAGCTTTCCCGAAGTTCACCGCCCTTTATCCTTGCAGGAATCTCCACAGTCTTCGTACCATCCTGCATTGTCACGATTACAAAGACGTCCTCAGCTGAAGTCAGGTCACAAGGAAGTGCTGTGAAATATACTTCCTGTGTCTCGGAAAAAGCGGAAGGATTGTCAATAGTCGCACCGACATAGTCCTTAGTGTCCGTATAAGTCATCTTGCCTGTGGCCAGATTGCAGGAAATATTCCCGGACAGTACGGCACCAGGCGAATACAATCTCGCCTTGACAAGATTGAGTGAAGTGTATTCCGATGTCGAAAGTACGAGTTTCACGAATGCCGTCTTCTGTTCAAGGGTGAAATTCACGTCCTCTGTCTGTCCGGCATTGATTGTAATATCGTCATAGGCAAATGAATAATTGCCAACGTGGATACTTGAGTTAGGAGCCAGCTGTGTCTGGAGATCCGGCAAGGAAGCCGTTGCAGTGCCTTCCTCATAAACGACAGTTCCCGGATACGTTATGTAAACATCCATATCCGCAGCCGGACTAAGTGCATTGTAGGTCTGGAACACTCCCGAAGGACTTCCGGCAGTTTCAGAAAAAAGTTCGGCCTGTTCATTGATGAATGCCCCGGAAGCATTCGCATCCTTGGAATTAATGGTTATTACATCACCTGTAGCCCAGAGCAGAGGATATATATCCCCGTCTTTTTCACCGATCGAGGTCTTGGTGGCTATGGTAGCATTTCCTGACAGGGTCATCCGGACGCCTTCCTGTACCGGCTGCTCGAGTTTGTTTTCCTCCAAGGAGCAGGATGCGGCAGCCAATGCTGCAACGCCTATTGCAAAAATATAATGTTTCATATCTATTCTGATTTAAAGGTTACCATACAATCTCGTCCAATTCCCCTGGATTGTTCTCGGTACTCCAACCGTCAGGAAGTCCGACCGGATCCCAGGTCGTGTACTGGACATCCACGGCACGGCCTGTAGAGTCATAAACTATTATGGCTGTGAATTTTTTCTGTCCGATCCTGATATCAGTAAGTGTGTTTTCATAAGGCAGCTCTACATCCACCCCGTTTGCTATCACGTAGTTCGTAAGCTGTATCTCACTTTCAAGATCAATGGTGACATCCTGGAAATCCATCATTTCGATAAGTTTCGCACCATAGAAATTGCCCTGTGTCAATTCCGCCTTGATTGTGGCACAGTTGTCCTGGATATCGGTAACCGACAGGGAGACCTCTATCGTTTCCGTCTGGGTCTGCTGGCCTTCGTCAGGCTTGTTGCAGGATGACAGCAATGTCATCAGAATCACTGCAACCGAAATTAGAATTCTGTTCATTGTCTTTAATTTTGGTTATATAAAAGTGTTAAATATGTCATTACAATGCCGGATCGTCAGGAGACAATTTCACCCTTATAGTGGCTGTATCTCCGGCTGTTACAGTCACTGTATACCCGCATTCATAGTATCCGGAATTCGATGCATCCCATGAGTTCGAACTCTGGGTCGACCAGGTCTGGAATGCCGGACGGTGTCCGGTCGAAGAACTCGTGGAGAGATACAGCCTTTTTCCAGTCGCACTCTGCAGCTGTATACGCCCCAATGCAATCGTCGGAGTTGCACGGCTGACCATTGTCCAGCGGACATTCGCATCTTTTGACGAAAGTGCAGTGATGCGGTCTTCCACTATCAGATCATCACCTTCTATGTAAATGGTCCTGACAGCAGATGCAACCTCATTGCTCAACGGAGCAGTGATGTCAATTGTCGCACCCTTCTGTCCATTGGAATTGATAATGCCGGTAATGACTCCTTCTCCCGCCACCCTGTGATATGTATCGTTCACAGTCAGGGTGCTGTGGTTGAAGTTGTTGTATCTGAACGCCGTCCATCTCTGGGAGCCGTCATTCATATCCCACAGATTGATATATGGTTCAAGGGTACCGTAGCTCTGAAGCCCGAGATCTGCCGACCACCGTACTCCAAAAGCATCATAGACAAAACTGCCGGCATCCATATGGGAGTGACTGGTATTTGCCTTGCCGCCTTTTATGCCAAGGAACTTGTCTGTATCGTCCATTGCCCAGTTATCGTGAATGAGCACGACAGGAGTCAGTCCCTCGCCCCGGAAAATATTCTCGGAAGGAGCGGAAACATCGCCCAAAGTCAGATTGGAAGCATACCATATAATCAAAGGAAGAAGACGTGATTCAGAACACCTTTCATAACTGCTCAACCTGTCAAGCTCCATATACAGGAGCGAAAGGTCGTTGAACTTCCAGGCAAAGTACCATTGTGCAAGGCAAGGGATACTGCTCGGTCCACAGTCCGAATAGTTGAAACAGGAACTTGTCGTTCCTTCCATAAAGAGCATATACTTCCCGGTCTCGGAAAATCCTTCCGTAGAGGAGAGACCGTTGTCAGAACCTGTCGCGGTCTCCATCGCCGTGAGCATCAGTGCCTCGTAAAGCGTACCGTAGCACCAGTAGGAATAGCCCTCAGGATAATTCCCGTCCGGTGAGTACATTCCCTCCATGGCCGGCACATTGGACTCCAGGGCCTTTTCTATTATGCCCTTGGCGACGGACTGGTTGTCCTCGTAGACCGCGAGGGCAGCACAGACGAGACCGCCGTTGCAGACCTGGTTCCAGTTGCTGACAGCGTCATAGAAATTCAGATTCCATACTCCTTCATTGGCAGGAGTAAAGGCGAAATCGTTCAGAGCCGTCCTTGCCAGCTCCTTTGTTTCGGAAGACAGATCGTTGTAGAGCCAGTCATAGCCGAGTGCTACACCTGCAGCCATTTCTCCGACATCAAGGAAGTGCTGTCTGGCATTCCAGTCGGAAAAGCGGCAGACGGTCTGGATGTCATGCTCCGCCTGTTCAAGATACCTTGCTTCGCCTGTGGTCTTGTAGGCGTATGCACAGAAGAGGATGCGCTCTTCCGCATTGCGGCTTACGGACAGGAGCCTTTTCCCGGACAGTACACGTTCGAGGTCTGCAGCCCCGACATATCCCGTAGCCTTGTTGATGATGGCGGTGTGGATCTGAGTCAGGGCGGCGTTGGTCCCGGCCGCAACATCCGCTGCTATTCTCTCGAAATCAGTGTCGGTGAATATTACCCTCGGATGGTTGTCTGCAGTGAGACGGGAGTAGTCGGGAGAAGTCACTGTTGTCGGTGGTTCCGGATTGTCTCCGCCCTCGTCCTTCACGCTCGTACCCGGATAGAAGACAGGATAGCCCTCGTCTGCGCAACCGGAGAAGATGAAGCAGACTGAAAAAAGAGTTGTCAGAATTATATTCCTTTTCATTATCTTACCTTTATATATTTGTTGATATCATAGACTTGCAGATCAGTACGCCCAGCCCGGCTTCTGCTTCAGGTTCGGATTCCTCTGGCATTCGCTGGCAGGAGCTCCCCACGGATACATATCGTCGGTATAGTACCAGTTGTAGTCATAGCCCTGCCATTCCTTCCACCAGGACTGTCCGCCGTAGGTATCGCGTCCGCCGAACTTCATCTGCTTGTAGGTTCCCCATCTCCACTCGTCGAAGTAGTCGTGCCCCTCCAGACAGAGTTCCACACGACGCTCGTAGCGGATGGCTTCCATCACCTCCTCGTCCGTGCCTACACCGACAGACGGCATCCCTGCGCGGGAACGTATCTGGTTGACAATGGAGACAGCATCCCCTGCCCGTCCCACATGGACGTAAGCTTCGGCAAGCTGGAGCACCACATCCGTGTACCGGATAAGAGGCCAGTCGGTAGGGCAGCGCAGACGGTCGATAAGATCCTCCGCCTTGGAGTATGAATATTTCTTGTAGACATACATACTCTGGTAGTCGCCGATATAGTAGTCGCCGTAGTCGTCACCCTCGGTCAGGAAAGGCCACCGGAGCTCCTTGCCTATCTGGGTCTGTCCTCCGTTGTCCGTTGCATCCTTGAAAGTATCGTACGGGTCGTAAGGGGTGAGGACTATATCCTTCAGCCGCGGATCCCTGTTTTCGTATGCCTGGCGTATACGGTCCTCGTTGCCGTCCGGGAGATAATACTTACGGAAGACATCCAGACCGATACGTTCGATCCTCTCCTGGATTATGGCAGCCTGATCCCTGTCCCAGTTGTCCTGCACCACAGTACCGTTGTCGTCGAGACTGATGCCGTCCCTGAAGAAGAAGACCTCCCTCTTGTAGAAATTCTCGTCAGGGGTGAATTCGGAATTGTTCCACTCTGGAATCACGTCCTCCCAGTTGAACTTTGTACCGTCTGCATTCTGGAAATAGTCCACGAAATCCGATGACGGACGGGTGTTAGACCATGAATTCCAGGAGTCGCGTCCGCCTATTATGAGCTGCAGGTTGTCGCAGTAGCCTGCGTCGGAGGAGAACTGGAGAGGGAATATCATCTCGTGGTCCTTCTCGTTATTGTAATGGAAGAAGTCTATGAATTTGCCTGCCCAGAGACCGTAGCCGCAGTCATCCACCATCTCGAAGTCGTTGACGGCAAGCTGGTAGTAGTGGTTTGCATCATAGTCCGTAGGGTTCTCGCCTTTCTCGGCCTCGTATGCCATCCACATATAGGCCATTCCCCTCAGCGAATAGGCTGCACCCTTTGAAGGGCGGCCGTAGTTCTCGGTCAGGGTATTGTTCGGGAAATACTGGTTGTCTATGCAGTAGGTAAGGTCATCGATAACCGCATTCCATACCTCCACAGCAGTCGACTGTCCGCGGGTACACTCGGATTCGGAGATGACCTCAAGGTACAGAGGCACGCCGCCGTAAATCTTGTTCAGACGGGAGTAGAACCACGCCCTGAGGAACCGGGCCTCGCAGATGTAGCGTTCGTATTTCTCGGTGCTCAGGCCTGCCTTGTGGAGATTCTCGAGGGCATCGTTTATCTGGTGGATGGAAGTATAGGCCCACTTCCATTCGTACCATACCACAAATTCAGTCGCATCCTTGGTGGCGTCTGAAAGCGCACGGAGATGATAGTTGTCCGACACGAAGTCTGTCTGGAACTCCATACCCATCCATCCCTGACGGTTTATGCCGGTCATATCATTGTGACGCAGCTGTATACGGGACAGGTCATCCCTGTAGAAGTTATCGTACAGCCCGGCCATCCCTTTGTCCGCAAGGCTTTCGGTCGTCCACATGTTGGCACTCGCTATCTGGTCCGAAGGGGCCACATCAAGCATATCTGCGCAGGAAACCAAAGGGAGCAGCGCAAAGGCGAAAATCAGTTTTCCAAAATATCTCATATTATTTCCTCCTCAATTAAAATGTAACCTGTGCCCCGATGGAGACCTGTCGCATGAGAGGATACCCGATGGTACCGCCCAGTTCCGGGTCCATTCCAGGGAATGATGTGATTGTCAGCAGGTTCTCGCCGGATACGTAGAAACGCAACTGTTTCACGAAGAACTTGCGGGTGATGTTCTCCGGCAGGGTGTAGCCTATCTGGACGTTCTTGAGTTTCATATAGTCACCCTTGTATTCGTAGAAGTCGTTCTGTTCGCGGTTCCGGTCATCACCGGCATACAAACGCGGGTATGTACCCCAGATATTTGTCCGGGAGTCCGAAGGATTGTCCGGATCATAGAAATAGTGGTCGTCAGCGACTCTCTGGCTGAGAGCATATCCCCATGTGGCATTCGTGGCGTTGTAATAGTTTGTATTCCAAAATATATAGTAGTCAAACGCACCTGTCCACAGCATGCTGAAGTCTATCCCTTTCCAGGAGAAGCCGAGGTTGATGCCGAGGTTGTAGGCCGGAGTGGAGCTCTTGCCGTTGAAATCCATATCGTAGGAGTTCCCGTAGTTGCCGTCACCGTTGGTATCGGCATAGATGAAGTCACCGTACCAGAGCTGGTCCTTGCTGACTGTCGTCACGCCGTTGAAAGTGTATCCGGACTCGATCATCGCGCGTACCCACTGCATATCGGTCTCAGTGCGGATTATACCGTCCACAGGGCCGGCGTTGACATCCACCTGTCCGCCGGTATAGCCGACTCCGGTACCCCTGTACCGCTGGTAGATATAGTGCTCGCCTATCTCATGACCCTCGATCAGCTTGCCCGGTGAAGACCAGTTTTCGGATACGTCGGAAAAGTTCGTGTAATAGTTCCCGTTTTCGTCATAGCCTCTGGAGAGCTTGCCCTTGAAGGATGTGACCTTGTTCTTGTTGAACGAGAAGTTTACCCCTGCGAAATAGTAGAAGTCCTTTCCGATGGTGTCCTTCCAATTGAGGGCTATCTCTATACCCTGGTTCCACATACTTCCGAGATTGGACGGCACCTGGGTGAAGTTACCCATGGTCAGGTATGTACTCGGGGTAAAGAGGATATCCGTGGTATTCTTGAAATAGTA
Source organism: uncultured Bacteroidales bacterium (assembly GCA_944326325.1). GTDB lineage: Bacteria > Bacteroidota > Bacteroidia > Bacteroidales > UBA932 > Cryptobacteroides. Next base: position 107,758 of record CALVDQ010000002.1, on the reverse strand, counting down.
GTCGAATTCGGCAGTGAGCCTGTCATTGAAGAACCCGGCGTCGATACCGATATCCGTAGTGGCCGTGGTCTCCCACTGCAGGTTGATGTTGCTCATGGACTTGATGAACAGGGAAGTGGCATTGCTGCCGTCTATCACCACATTTCCGGTGTTGTATGTGGCCTGCCATGCGAAGTTACCTATACCGAGGTTGTTACCGGTCTGTCCCCAGGATGCCCTCAGCTTCAGGTTGGAGAGCCAGCTCCTCGTGCCGGCCATGAAAGGCTCCTCGTGGATTTTCCATCCTGCAGAGAAGGAAGGGAAGAAACCGTAGCGGGTGTTGGTACCGAATCTCGACGAACCGTCCGCACGGAAGTTGGCCTCGAAGAGGTAACGGTCCTTGAAGGCGTAGTTTATCCTGCCGAAGTAGGAGCGGAGCCCCCAGCCTGTCCTTGTTGTATAGGAAGCATCGTAAAGGGTGGAGTATGTTCCTCCCTCGTTCAGGGTCCAGTCGGTCGCGCCCTGCTTGCGGACACGGTATGCCCAGGTTCTGTATTCGCTTGCGGAATATCCGGCTATGACCCCGACAGTATGGTTGCCGAAAGTCCCGTCATACCTTGCCAGAAGCTCGGTGGACATCCTGTAGTCGCGGTATGTCCTGTCTGCGACCATTGCCCTTGAAAGTTCCGATGAGGAATATCTGGTGTCGGTGACATAGTCCCAGTAGCCGTTCTCCCGGCTGTAGGTGTGGTCCAGGCCGAAAGTCGGGGCGTAGTTGAAGGTACCTTCTATGCTGACACCCTTGTACGGGCGGATCTTGGCGAAAAGCGTCCCGTTTATCCTCCAGGTATGCTTGGTACCGTCGTTGCCGGCCATCTGTCCGAAGATGTTGTTTGCCTGCGGGCTTTCCTCGTTGCTTGCCGGACGTCCCCAGGCGTTCTCGCTGCCGGGATAGACACCGGGGGTCGTCTGGTAAAGATAATTGAAGCCGTTCTTGATGTTCGCCAGACCATTGGACTGGAACTGTCCGTATATCTTTGTCCCTATCGTGAACCATTTGAGCACGTCCGCCTCAAGGTTCGCCCTGAAGTTGGCTTTCTGGGAAGATGAGTCAAGATTGAAGCGGTTCATGACACCCTGGTTGTCAAGATATCCGGCCGAGATGAGGTAGCGGACTGTCTTGCTGCCTCCGGAGATGCTCAGGTTGTGCTCCTGGGAGTATCCGTTCTGGAATATCTCTTCGAACCAGTCAGTGTTCGGATATGCGGCATAGTTCGGAACACCGTATTCATTGAGTCCGTAAGGATCCGCCGATGCAGCACGCCATGTATCTATGCTCGCCTGGGAGAAACGGCGGGACGAACCGGCATTGTCGCACGCCTCGTTGAAAAGTTCCATATAGGTAGCATAGTCACTCACCCACTCCAGGTTGTTGTACGGCATCTGCACTATACCCTTGTAGGAGTAGCTTATCCTCGGTTTCTCCTCGGTACCGGACTTGGTAGTGATGAGGATCACACCGTTTGCGGCACGGGTACCGTAGATGGCGGTCGACGCTGCATCCTTCAGGATGGATATCGACTCTATGTCGTTCGGGTTCACATTGTCCATACTCCACTCTATGCCGTCGACCAGCACGAGAGGCGCACTCGCGTCAGTATTATCGTTGACCGTGAAGGACCCCACACCCCTGATACGGATACTGGTCTTCTCGGCACCAGGCTGGCCGGTCGTCTGCATCACGCTCATACCCGGGGCAAGACCCGCAAGGGCAGCCGAAGTGTTCACGATAGGTCGGCCTTCTGCAATGGAGCCGAAATCTATGGAAGTCACGGAACCGGTGATATTCGCCTTGCGCTGCGTACCGTAACCTACCACCACGACCTCTTCAAGGAGTTCGGCATCCTCCTGCATGACAATATTGATGACATCGTTTATCCCGACAGGCATGGTTACGGTCCTGTAACCGATGCAGGAGAATACCAGGCTGGCATCTCCGGCGTCTTCCACTGCCAGGGACCAGTTGCCGTCCGGATCCGTCTGCGTACCGTTCAGAGTCCCTTCGACCATAACGGTCACACCGATGACAGGTGCGCCTGAAGCATCATCCACATGACCGGACAATGTCCTCCGTCCGTTATCTTTTTCCGGGACTTCTTCCTGCTCTGTTCCTGAATCTTCAGGAGCATAAAGCGCCACCACCTGGTCCAGGACCTTCCAGGTTATCCCGGAACCGGCGAACACCTGTTCCATGAGAGTCTCAAGCGAAGCATTCTGGAGATCGACATTCACCGACGCCATATTGATGGTTTCCATCGACGTCTTATAGGAAAATGAGACACCCGTCTGACCGGTAAATTCATCAAGTACCTGTTTAAGAGGGGCATTGGTGAAAGACAGCCTGAGGCTGTATTCCTGCTGGCCTATAGGCATGGCTGACAATAATGTCATTCCTGCAGAAAACAGTGCCAGAAGCACTAAGGCCACTTTCCTTAATAATTGTTTTACGTTCATATTGGCTATATCAGTTCTTAATAAAGTGTGTAATTCCGTGGTATCTGCGGCGGACCCGGAAGGATATTCCGGCATCCGGCACGCGGGAGTGCTCCCGCAGCGGAGACTATTCCAGGCTGAACCTGAGGTCTCCGCAAACAAATTCCAGCATATCCAGGATATCACCTATATCGCTGTCTTTCTGGAAACTGAAATTATATGTGGTGCCTTCATCCTTTCCCTCCACCGCTATCCTGACTCCGTAGACATCCGAAATTTCCGTCACTATCTCCTTTACGGTGGCGTTGTGCAGCGAGACGGCTCCATAGTGTCTCATCAGCATATCCCCTATGTAGATATCGCTTATCTCAAGTGCATCGGCGGACTTGTCCAGGACTGCCTGCTGCCCCGGACGGAGACGTACGAGGTTCACGCCGTCAAGGTTCTGCATCGCTACAGAGCCCTGTGCAAGCGAGACTTCCGGTCTTGCGTCCCCTGGAAAGGCCTTCACGTTGAAAACCGTACCGAGCACCTTTACCTTGAAACTCTCCGTAGTGACTATGAAAGGGCAGTCAGGGTTGTGCACTACATCGAAATAGGCCTCCCCGACGACAGTCACATTCCTCTCCTCGGCGTTGAAGTTCTTGTCGAAAGTCATCTCGGTGCCGGGGTTCATCCACACCTGCGTTCCGTCCGGCAGGCTTACCATGACTGCGGCTTCACCGGCATTGGAGTAACACTGGATACCGTCATCGTATGTAAGGGAGAACGTTATCGCCGCCGTTACAAGGATTACGGCCACCGCCGCGGCCGCCGGATAGAGCCAGCGTCTCAGCCTTGACCTGCGTGCAATGCGCTGCTCGGCATCGATACGCGCATTCAACGCTTCCAGAGACTCTTCCACATCAGTGTCCGGAGTCCCTGAAAGGAGGAAATGCAGGGCGTGGTCGAGCGTCCTGAGTTCATCCGTAAAACTGTCTGATATATTCCTCATCCTTGTCGCGTTACGGATTATATACGCGACCGGAGGAAAAAGCACCTATAGGAAATTTGATTTTTTTATGAAGGCCCTGAGACGGACCAGTGCGGTATGTATCTGGTTCTCGACTGTAGAAACGCTGATCCCGAGCTTTTCGCTGATTTCCCGGGCCGACAGGTTTTCCACATAGTTCATGAGGAATATCTCACGGCATCGCGGGGGCAGGCTGCCGATAGCGGCATCGAGAGATTCGCGGATGTCCCGGCTGTAGAGTTTCTGGAGGATATCGTTCCTGTCCACATCATAGAAACGGTAATATTCTTCGATATCCCCCATGGCCAGCTTTCCGTGGTTGAGCCGGGAAAGTTGCTTGCGGATTACGCTTATGCACGCATTATATGTACTGCGCAGCAGGAAACTACGTATGTTACCCCCCCCCGTCCCGGATTGAGGCAGAAGGCTTTCCCTGACAGTCCAGAGCCGGAAGAAGACGTCATGTACAATGTCCTTGGCTGTCTCCCTTGACACCATCAGGGAAGCATAGTTCACCAGCAGTGGATAGAACATACGGTACAGCTCGTCGAAAGCCGCCCTGTCCGAACGGCTTATCCTGACAACAATATCATCCGGTCCTGTCATCTGCTCCATCTTCTCCTGCGCTCCTCTGTAATGTGTGGGCGGCAAACTTACGGAAAATTTCCGAATTCGGTACAGGCCGGACAAGGACAGGACGATTTTTTTTCGACCAAACGTGCAGGAACCCGGACATGGTTGAAGACGCACGCGGCCAGCAGCCCTGGAAATACCTGCCGACAATACAATGACAATCAAAAACATGAACTTTTTCATATCTATCATTCCTTTTGCCGCAAAAGTAGAGTCTTACGGAGAACCGGTAAAGCGGTTTCCGACGGAATGCAGATTTCAGGGGACGGAATGACGGAATTGCCGGCCGGCCTGTACCCGGAACAAAGAAAATTTATTAAGTTTGTAATCTGTGCCGACACCACAGGCTGCAATTTTATGATCACAATCCGTCATAAGGCGGACTTAACAGAAACGATATGAGACATTTCACTTCGGTAACCCAGCTTGGGAATCTCGACGAGGCCTTTGCAAAGGCAAGGTACGTCAAGGAAAATCCGTTCGCGGACCAGGAACTCGGCAGGAACAGGACGCTGCTGATGATATTCTTCAATTCGAGCCTGCGGACGAGGCTGAGCACGCAGAAGGCAGCCATGAACCTCGGGATGAACGTAATCGTGCTCGACGTGAACCAGGGTGCATGGAAACTGGAGACGGAAAGAGGGGTGATAATGGACGGGGACAAGCCGGAACATCTACTTGAGGCGATTCCGGTGATGGGATGCTACTGCGACATCATCGGGGTGAGGTCCTTCGCAAGGTTCGAGAACAAGGAGGAAGACTATACCGAAAAGATACTCAATGAGTTCATACAGTATTCAGGGAAACCGGTATTCAGCATGGAAGCCGCGACAAGACATCCGCTGCAGACATTCGCCGACATGATTACGATCGAGGAATACAAGAAAAAGGAAAAGCCGAAGATCGTGATGACATGGGCTCCCCATCCGAAAGCTTTGCCGCAGGCTGTGCCGAACTCGTTTGCCGAAGGCATCAACCTGACAGACTACGAATTTGTCATCACCCACCCCGAAGGATATGAACTGGATCCGGCATTTGTCGGCAAGGCGAAGGTGGAATATGACCAGGACAAGGCCTTCGAAGGGGCTGATTTCATCTATGCGAAAAACTGGGCCGCCTACACCGGGGACAATTACGGTAAGGTGCTGAGCATGGACCGCAGTTGGACAGTGGACAGCAGGAAGATGGCACTGACGGACAATGCGTACTTCATGCACTGTCTGCCGGTCAGGAGGAACATGATTGTGACGGACGAGGTGATCGAGAGCCCGCAGTCGATCGTGATTCCGGAAGCTGCGAACAGGGTGGTATCGGCCCAGACTGTCCTGAAAGAGATATTGGCCGGTCTGTGAATCCGGGCGGACCGGACAGGCATGGCCGGACAGAACAATTTCCAAACAGTCAGACAATGGGAAAAATACAGGTATTCAAGATAGGCGGAAACGTAGTGGACAACCAGGCGAAACTGGAGAAGTTCGCCAGGGAATTCGCTGCGGTACCAGGGGCGAAGGTGCTGGTCCACGGAGGCGGGGCGATAGCAAGTGCGATGCAGAAGAAGCTGGGGCTCACTCCCGTGATGATAGAAGGCCGGAGAGTGACGGATGCAGAGACCCTGAAGATAGTCACGATGGTGTATGCCGGATGGTGCAACAAAAGCATAACCGCCCTGCTGCAGAAGAACGGATGCAACGCAATCGGGCTCTCCGGAGCCGACGGGGCTGTCATAACGGCTGCCAAAAGACCGCCCGTAAAACTGGCATCCACCGGTGAGACCGTAGATTACGGCTTTGTAGGAGACCTTTCTCCGGAAAATATAGACAGCGGACTCATAATCAGGTTCATCGAGGCTGGGCTCACGCCCGTGTTCAGTGCGATAACCTGTGACAAGGACGGCAACCTGCTGAATACCAACGCAGATACAGTAGCATCATCCATAGCCGTGAGCCTTTCGTCAAAAAAGGAGACGGAGCTTGTCTACTGTTTCGAAAAAGACGGGGTGTTGCTTGACAAGGATGACGAAGGAAGCCTGATACCGGAGATAGACCCAGCTTGTTTCGGGAAACTGAAGGCTGACGGGATTGTGGCTGACGGGATGCTGCCAAAATTGGAGAACGCTTTCAGTGCGATAAGGCACGGAGTATCCAAGGTAGTCATAAAGAACTCGGACAACATCCTCAACGACAGGCAGACAGTCTGTCTGGACAGATGACCGGCCCGGAGCGCCACACACTTACACATCAGACTGAGATGAACATCGGAGACCTGACACACGACGCTGTCGGAATGTTGAGAGGGATGGTGGCGATACCGTCGCCGTCTTTCGAAGAAACTGCCGTGCGTGACTACATATCCGGACTACTGGAAAAATACGGGATACGCCACGAGACTGTGAAAAACAACATCGTGGCACTCTGCGACCGTTTCAACCCTGCCAGAAAGACCCTGATGCTGAACGCCCACATCGACACGGTCCCCCCTGCGGAAGGCTATTCCTTTGACCCGTACAGGCCTGACTATGAAAAAGCAAGGGAAATTTTCGGATGCGGGAAGGAAGACATTGTCTGCGGGCTCGGAAGCAACGACGACGGAGGGTCGGTGGTGTCTATGTGCGCCGCCTTCAGGTATTTCTACAAGGAAGAACTCCCCTTCAACCTTCTTCTTGTGCTGAGCTGCGAGGAAGAGAGGTCCGGACCTGGCGGGATGAGCTGGATCTGGGAGAATTTCAACATGATTCCGGGACTTGAAGATGCAGGAAGACCGGAATGGGCGATAATCGGGGAGCCTACGGGAATGAAAGCCGCCACCTCCGAACGCGGACTGCTGGTGATAGACGGTGAAGCCGAAGGGGTCAGCGGCCATGCAGCCAACGGAACAGGCGTGAACGCCCTGTACATAGCGCTCGAAGACATTGACAGACTCCGGAAATACGTTTTCGGCAAAGTCTCCCCTGTCATGGGGACGGTCAGACTGAATGTCACTCAGATAGAGGCCGGTTCGGCCCACAACGTAATCCCGGACAGATGCCGGTTCGTAGTGGACATACGGCCTACGGAAATGTACGGCAACAAGGAAATCCTCGACGCGCTCCAGGCAGTATGCAAGAGCAGGCTGAAAGCAAGGAACCTGAAGAACAGGTCCTCGGCCACATATCCCGGATCCCCGCTGGCGGAGTGCATCGGACGGTTAGGCATTGGGACTTATTCCTCCCCGACCACCTCGGACTGGCTCAGGACAGGATGCGATGCAATAAAGATGGGTCCCGGGGAGTCGGCAAGGTCACACAGGAAGGATGAGTTCATCATGACAGCCGAGATCTCGGAAGCCATAAGGACATACATCGGCTTCATCAGGGATTTCGCCAGGGCGATGCAGGGAAATCCTCGGAAAGACTTATGACGTCTAAATTTTCAAATGTCGATTTTATAACGTATTTTCGGGTAAATTTTAAGGAAATCCATGATCAGGAAAATCGCACTCGTGGCACATGATGCCCGCAAACAGGAACTCGTAAGCTGGGTCAGGTTCAATGCCGGCTCGCTGAAAGATTGTACGTTATTCTGCACAGGAACGACCGGCAGGCTGGTGGAAGAAGCCCTGTCGGAAGTGCTCGGAGAAAACAAGCCTCAGATGGAAAAGCTGCTGAGCGGCCCGCTGGGAGGAGATGCGCAAATAGGGGCTCTCATAGCTGAAGGAAAGGTAGATATGCTGGTGTTCTTCTGTGACAACCTCATCATGCAGGGGCATCAGAACGATGTGATGAGCCTCGTAAGGCTTGCTTCCCTGTACAACATACCTTTCGCCACCAACAGGAGCACCGCGGATTTCATAATATCTTCGCCGCTGTACAGGGACGAGACCTACGAGCGCATCATCCCTGCATGCATCGAATCTTACAAGAACAGGAAACTCTGAAAACCGGTCAACAATTCTTATGGCAGACACACTTTGGAACAAGGGGACGAAGGCCTCGGACATAGTAGAGGACTTCACTGTAGGCAACGACAGGGTGCTGGACATGGCTCTCGCCAGATATGACGTCATCGGGTCCAAGGCCCATATCAAGATGCTGGAATCCATCGGACTGCTCACGGCAGACGAGCTGGCCGCCCTCACCGCGGCACTTGACGGAATACTCGGGGAGATAGAGACAGGGCGCTTCGTCCTTGAAGACGATGTGGAGGACATCCACTCCCAGGTGGAGCTTCTGCTCACCAGGAGGCTCGGGGACGTGGGCAAGAAGATACACTCCGGACGTTCGAGAAACGACCAGGTGCTCGTGGACATCAAGCTTTTCCTGAGGGACGAACTCCGCAAGGTCAGGGATGAGGTCATGGAACTTTTCAACATTCTCATGGCCCTCAGCGAGAAGCACAGGGACGTGATGCTTCCGGGATACACCCACGGGCAGGTAGCCATGCCGTCCTCCTTCGGACTGTGGTTCGGAGGGTATGCGGAAGCGCTTGCCGATGACATGCATATGCTGAAGGGGGCATATCACCTCGTGAACCAGAATCCGCTCGGCTCAGCCGCCGGCTACGGCAACTCCTTCCCGCTCGACAGGGAGATGACCACAAGGCTTCTCGGATTCGAAGACCTGGACTACAATGTCATAGCCGCCCAGCTCAGCCGCGGCAAGGCAGAGAAGGCAGTGGCGTCAGCCATAGGAAGCATAGCCCTGACCTTGAACAAGTTCGCCGCGGACTGCTGCCTGTACATGTGCCCGAACTTCGGGTTCATCTCCTTCCCCGACGAGCTCACGACAGGGTCCAGCATCATGCCGCACAAGAAGAACCCTGACGTATGGGAAATCATCCGCGGGAACTGCAACCGCATCCTCTCCTGCGAAAGCCAGATATCCATGCTCTGCAGCAACATGCCCCACGGCTACCACAGGGACTTCCAGCTGCTCAAGGACATACTCTTCCCGGCCCTGGAACTGATGCACAAGTGCATAAGGATGACAGGATTCATGCTCCGCGAAATCAAGGTGAATCCACGTATCCTGGACTCCCCGATCTACGACTACCTGTTCACCGTGGAGGAAGTCAACAGAAGGGCTCTCGCCGGGATGCCGTTCAGGGATGCCTACAAGAGTGTGGGTATAGAAGTGAACGAAGGCCGGTTCCATGCCGAAAAGACTGTACGGCACACCCACGCAGGCAGCATCGGCAACCTGTGCAACGACAGGATCGCCGGCAAGATGAAGTCTGCCGCCGATTTCTGATCGTACGGGACAGGTACCGCACATCCACGTAACAAATAATTAATGACATACATTTGCCTGGAATGAAATCCAGGCTTATTTTTGACGGCGGTCAGCAGACAGGAAAAATAACCTTATGAAGTCCGACAGTCTACTCATAATCCAGCTGAACGCAGGCAGCAAGAAAGCGTTCTCCGCACTATACGACAAGTATGCAGGTATGGTATACGGATATGCCTGGTCCATCCTGAAAGACAGGATACTTGCCGAAGACATCACGCAGTTCTGCTTCATGCAGCTGTGGGAACACAGGGAAAGCATCTCCGCCTACAAGAACCTGCCTGCATGGCTGTATGTGACTGCCCGGAACGCCATCTACAAGGAAACCCGCCAGCAGATAGTCGCCTCGAAATATATCGACTTCGCCACCGAATCCTTCGAACAGTTCCAGAAAGCTTCTGACGGGAACCTGGACTACGGACTCATAATCAAGGAAATCGACAAGTTCATCGATACCCTGCCTGAAACCAGGAGGAAGGTTTTCATGATGAAGGCCTTCCGGGAAATGTCGGTAAAGGAGATCGCCGACACCATGAACATATCCCCCAAGACTGTGGAAACCCATATCCACCGCTCCTACTCTGCCCTGAGGGCAGCCATCGCCAAGATCGCCTTCGCCATCGCAGGCATCTTCTTCACCTCGCTCTGAAACCCGGGAACCGTTGACTGACCGGAAACATTCCGCCGGACGGCGGCAGGACGTCCTCCTTACGATTTTCAAAAAAACATCCATTCTGCTGTAAGGAAAAAGCGGAGTTGCGGATACATTATACGTAAACCGCATAAGAAATGGATTTCAAAGAATACTCTTCCCTGATTGAAAAATTCTTCCAGGGGGCATCCTCTCCGGAGGAAAACAGGCGTCTGCGCGAAATGCCGGAAAAGGAGATGGAAGCGCTGTTCGACGAATACAGCAAGGACAAATGGGAACACAACGACTGCAAAATCCCGGACGAGACACGTTTCAGGCTGAAATCAGAACTTCTCTCGAAACTGCACACTACAGAAGAAAGACAGCAAAGGAACACACGCAGGGCCGGCCATGCATTCAGGTATATCGCCATAGCGGCAAGCATCTGTGCGGCAGCCGTCCTCGGCTATACCGCAGCGACACTCACTTCCCCGGTCCAGACATTCGAGGTAACGGCGGACAAAGGACAGAAAAGCTCGGTTACCCTTCCTGACGGTACGGCCGTGACGCTGAACTCGGCAAGCCGGATAACCTATACTTCCGGCTACAACCGCCGGGACAGGATAGTGGAACTCTCGGGCGAAGCATATTTCGATGTCGCACGGAACGAGAAGAAACCGTTCACGGTCAGGGCAGGCGGGATGGACGTCACCGCACTCGGTACGGAATTCAACGTTAAAGCCTACGAAGAAGACCGGGAAATCACGGCCACGCTTGTCAAAGGCAGCATAAGGGCAGATGTCGCAGGAAGCAGCGAGATACTTTCCCCGAACCAGTACATAACCCTTGACAAGACCACAGGAAAGACCGAAACCTCCACCGCCGGAAACCCGGACTATCTCGTACCGTGGAAAAACAACGAACTCCTCTTCTCCGGAGAGACGCTTAAGGAAATAGCCAGGGATCTCGAGCGTATGTACAATATGGAGATAATTTTCATGGACGACAAGGCGGGCGAATTCTCGTACACCGGACTGGTCAGAAACAGTTCGCTTCTCAACGTCCTCGACCTGATATCCGGGACTTCTCCTGTAGAATACGTGATATCGGGCAATGTGATTGCATTCTCGGAAAACAAGCATAAAACCCAATTCAATTAAAAAACGGTATGACCCAAAAATTATCGACACTTGCACTGACAATATTCCTGTCCGGGCTGTTCGCCCTGGCAGCGAATGCACAAGTGACAGTATCCATCAAGGACAAGCCTCTGACCGAGGCTCTCTCCCAGCTCGAACAAACGAGCGGATACAATTTCTTCTACAGCAGCACCCTGCCCGGGAAAGACTCGGCAGTCAGCGTGGAAGCTGACGGCTGGAGCATAGGGAAAGTGCTCGACACAATGCTTGCCGGACTCGGCATATCCTACGAAATCAGGGATGACAGACAGATCATCCTCACTGCAGAAGCCCCGGAAACGTCAAAGCAGACATCATCCGGAAATGAGACCGGAGACAGTTTTGAGATCAGCGGTACGGTAACCGATAGCAACGGTGAGCCCCTGATAGGGGTAGGTGTCACCCTGCAGGGTACATCCACAGGTGCGATTACGGACGTAGACGGACGGTACACCATCTCTGTTCCGTCCAGGAACACGGTCCTTGAGTTCGCATATCTCGGATTCGCATCATATACGACAACTGTAGGCAACCGCAGCGTGATAGACGTGGTAATGTCCGAAGACGTACAGTACCTTGACGAAGTCGTGGTAGTCGGCTATGGCACACAGAAGAAAGTGAACCTCACGGGATCGGTATCCATGGTGACAAGCGAAGACATGGCATCAAGACCTATATCGAATGTAAGTTCCGGTCTCCAGGGACTGCTCCCAGGCGTGACTGTGGTTAACCCCTCCGGACAGCCAGGTTCATCCAACACCTCCATCCGGGTACGCGGTATCGGCACCATCGGAAACGCCAATCCTCTTATCCTCATCGACGGCGTGGAGGGCGACCTGCAGTCACTGAATCCTGACGACATCGAAAGCGTTTCAGTCCTCAAGGATGCGGCTTCATCCGCAATATACGGAGCCAGGGCAGCCAACGGTGTGCTCCTGATCACGACAAAGAAACTCAACGAGACAGGAGACGCCAAAGCAAGGGTGAGCTTCGGGGCATATTTCGGAATGCAGACTCCGACAAGGCTTCCGGAAATGGCCGACGCCATCGAGTACATGACCCTCGACAACGAAGCCAGGGCCAATGTGGGCACCTCACAGGCATGGTTCCAGGATGACTTCGACGCAGTGGCCAACGGGACGGACCCGAACCACTTCGGCAATACCGACTGGATCGGCGCAGTCCTCAACGACTATGCACCGCAGCAGAACTACAATGTAACCATAAACGGCAATCTCGGCAGCAGCGGCTATATGCTCTCATACCGCTACTTCGACCAGAAAGGCCTTACTGTAGGCAACTCCACCGGAGAAAAAAGACACAACCTCAGGTTCAAGCTCAACACCAAGATCATCGACAGGCTCACCCTCTCATCCAACATAGGCTACACCTCGTCAAAGGTCACTTCGCCGGTCAATTCCCTGACTTCGGGAGGGGGAGCAATCTACAGTGCAATGCGTATCGCCCCGAACGCGCCTGTATACTACACTGACGGCAGCTGGGCATACGGCGGAGGAAACACCAACCCTGTAGCTGTCCTCTACGACGGAGGACGTTCGGTATCGACAGGAGAAAACCTTTCGGTCCTCGAAGTGCTCAAGCTCGACATCATCAAAGGCTGGGACATAAGCGCAACATACAACCTTACCTCCACCAACTCCCTGAGAGACGTACTCCACAAGACCATCAGGTTCGTCAATCCTGAAGACGGGTCCAGCTACAACTACCAGGAGCCTAATTCACTCAGGAACATCGATGCCAAAGGCACCCAGCAGACCCTCATACTCCAGACCAACTTCGACTTCCAGTTCGGCAGGCACAATCTCTCCGGAGTGGTCGGAATGTCGCAGGAGTGGTACCAGTACCGCACCTTCGAAGCATCGAGGAACAACCTCGTGACCGAAGACGACCCTACCCTCAATCTCGGAGACGCCTCCACCATGAGCAACGACGCCAGCTCTGCAAGCTGGGCAATCAGATCGGGCTTCGGACGAATCAGCTACAACTACGATGAAAGATATCTTGCGGAAGTCAACCTCCGCTACGATCTCTCCTCGCGTTTCCACAAGAACAACAGGGGCGGACTCTTCCCGTCCTTCTCGGCCGGATGGAGACTCTCGGAAGAACCTTTCATGGCATTTGCAAAGCCTCTCTTCGACAACATCAAGCTCAGGGCATCCTGGGGTATGCTCGGGAACCAGTACGTCGGCTCCTCCGACTACCCTTACCTGTCCGTACTTCAGGCATATACATCCGGAATATCCCTGATCGGGTCCGGTGCGACCACAGGTTACGTACAGTCCACGCTCGCCAACCCGGGCCTTACATGGGAGACCATCAGAATGTTCGATGTCGGAGTCGACATAGCGATGCTCAACAACAGGTTGAACGTCAGCTTCGACTGGTACAACAAGAACACCGCAGGCATCCTTCTCCAGCTCAACTACCCTGCACAGATCGGTGCGACACCTTCCGAAGAGAATGCCGGCAAGGTCAACAACAAAGGATGGGAGCTCGACATCAACTGGCGGGACCAGGCAGGCGATTTCTACTACGGTGTGGGCTTCAATCTCTCCGACGTGAAGAACAAGATCACCGACCTTGCAGGCAATTCGCCGGACCTCAGCGGTGACCAGGTACGTATACCAGGCTATCCTATCGACGCTTTCTACGGGTATATCGCAGAAGGGCTCATGACGCCTGAAGACTTCGAGATAGCCGACAACGTGAACCATGTCTACGATCTGCCTAAAATACCGGTAATCCTCGGCAACACATACCAGCCGGGAGACATCAAATACAAGGACATAAGCGGTCCAGACGGCGTCCCTGACGGGCGTATCACCCCGGAATACGACAAGACCATCATCGGAAGCAACATCCCGAGGTACACCTACAGCCTCCGCGGAGACTTCGGGTGGAAGAACCTTGACTTCAGCTTCGTCATACAGGGAGTCGGAAAATGCGACGGCTACCTCACCGGCAGCGCAAGACACGCGTTCCAGGATATGGCGGCATATCCGCAGAAGGTACATCTCCAGAGGTACAATGTCGTCAGCAACCCTGACCCTAACGCTCCGTACCCGCGCCTGACATACAATACGAACTTCAACCAGACAACCTTCTCCACATACTGGCTTGAAGACGCATCCTACCTCAGGCTCAAGAACGTCCAGATAGGATACACCCTCCCGCAGAAATGGATGAAGAAAGCAAGAATCAACAATTTCAGAATCTATTTCTCCGCCGACAACCTCCTGACCGCCAGCGATTTCTTCTATGCATACGACCCTGAGACCCCTGTAACCAGCGGAGGGTACTACCCTCAGGTGAAGACCTTCGTGTTCGGTCTGAACATAACATTCGAATAGGAAATCCAAGGACAAACAACATATAACTGAAATGAAGATAAAGACATATATCACACTGCTGATGCTCGGGACCCTATGGTCCTGCAACGATGACTTTCTCGACAGAGCCCCGCAGGACCAGCTGACCGATGCCAATTTCTGGCAGACCGAACAGCACCTCCAGAGTGTCGCGAACACGTTCACCGAATCCCTTCAGGGGAAATACTGGCTGAATATGACCGAAATCATGGCCGACAGTGCACCTTGGGCGGGCAAAACCGCATTCAGGACCATCGGCGCCGGGAACTTCACCACCGAGACCTCCCAGATAAACTCCATCTGGGACGACTGCTACACGAACATCGGACGTACCAACTATTTCCTTAACAACTACAACCGCGCCACTGAGGTAAGCGAGTCGGTCCGCGAAAGATATGCGGCAGAAGCATACTTCTACAGGGCGTACAACTACTGGATGCTCACGAGCTATTTCGGCGACGTTCCGTACATCACCGAAGAGCTGAACGTCAACTCTCCTGACGTCTACCGGGGAAGGGACGACAGGGCTTATGTGATCGATCAGGTTACCAAAGACCTCGAGGACCATTACAGGGCACTGCCCGAGTACATCGAGGCCGGCTCGGCCGAGTTCGGAAGGGTATCCCAGGGTGCAGCCCTCGCTCTGCTGTCCAGGATATACCTCTACAACGAAAGATGGGAGGACGCCGTGAATGCATCCGAAAGGGCGATGCAGAACAGTTACTACGGCCTCTACAATACTGGCAACCCGTCCGAAGACTATGTGAACCTGTTCAACTACGCCGGAAGGGCGTCGAGAAACACCGACAACCACGAAGTGATGCTCGCTTTCGTCTACAACTACGACCTCGGCGAGGCTGCAAGGACTTCTCATAACCTTTCGAGAGAGTGCTGGGTGCCAAACGACTATGCACGTTTCGTCCCGACAGCCAGCATGATAGAGTGCTACCTCACTGCCGACGGACAGATCTGGGACCCGAAGTCATGCAACAGCTACGAAGAGATATTCCAGAACAGGGACCCGAGGATGACCCAGTCCATCCTTGCCCCGGGTACGGCATGGACGGCTACAAGTTCCGAAGACCCGGAGAACACTGACCCGTCCATCTACACCTACCCGAAACTCAACAATACGAGGAACGGCTGCATGACCTACACAGGCTACTACATGAGGAAATACATCGAACCTTCGACAGTACAGTACGTCAGCCATGACGACAACGACATCATCATCCTCCGGTATGCCGAAGTCCTTCTCAACTATGCGGAGGCGAAGATGGAGCTCGGGACGCTGACACAGAGCGACCTCGACATGACCGTCAACCAGCTCAGGGACAGGGTGGGAATGGTACACCTCGATCTCGGCAACCTCCCTGCCGGCTCCGACATTGAGACAGAGATACGCAGGGAAAGACGTGTGGAGCTATTCTTCGAAGGCCACAGGTATTTCGACATCATAAGATGGAAGCAGGGCAGCCTGCTCGGAGAAGACCTGCTCGGAGTGAACAGACGCTGGCTCGATCAGGACCGCATAGCAGCCAACCTCGATGAACTGACATGGAAGACAAAAGACGGGGAACAGTATCTGCTCCTGGAGACCGGACGCCAGTTCGTAGACCCTCGGCACTATCTTCTGCCGGTACCATTCACCCAGTACCAGCTCAACCCGAACCTTCTTCCAAACAATCCGGGATGGTAGCATGAAAAGGACAGGAATCATACTGACGGCATTCCTGCTGCTTGCGGCAGGGAATGCCTTCTCCCAGGAAGCGGCGCCATCCGGCGGAGACGGGACATTCACCCTCAGGGTCATGTCCATGAACATAAGGATGGGAGGGGAATACGGCGGCTACCTTTCGGCTCCGTTTTCGGAGTTCATCAAGGAATACGACCCTGATGTGGTCTGTCTCCAGGAAGTGGACTGGAAGACCGCCCGCAACGGCGGACGCGACTGGCTGAACAGCGTGGCCGCCGAAACAGGGATGTTCCCGTACTACGCCTCACGCACATACTCCACAGGCTTTTTCGGGGTCGCAATACTCAGCAAATACCCTTTCTTCAAGGCTGAGAAGATAATGAGCGATATCGAAGGTGCCGGAGAACTCAGACCGACAGGATGGGTGTACATCAGCCTTCCGGACGGTAACACTGTCAGGGTATGCTCCACCCATCTTGCCCTGGAGTCATCCCAGATTACCATCAGGCATCTGGCTGACCTTCACTCCAAGCTGTTCGCCGAGGACGAGCGGACCCCTACCCTGCTCATCGGAGACTTCAACGCCGATGAAGGCAGCGACCCCATAGTCTACGCAACGAGGAACAGGTGGCAGGACATCGGGGCAGGAACAGGCAAGACCATACCTGCAACAGGTCCGACAAGGAGGCTCGACTACGTGATGGGCAACCCGAAAGGCAGCTGGAGCACCACAAACTACCAGGTAATCGCAAGACCGGACCTTTCCGACCACTGCTTCATAATGGCGGATGTCACCTACACGGCCGAATGACGGACCAAAGTTAAAAATATGATGATATCATGAAGATAATCAGATACATGACCATACTGGCGGCAATTGCCGTACTCTGCAGCTGCGACAACGGGACAGACCCGGAGGACAACGGCGGTGACAACGGAAATGGAGGTACGGATACCCCTGTCATCCCGGAGGTACCGGATGAAGTCAACGAGAGCAACGTATTCTCAGTGGACTTCTTCACCGACCTCGGCTCCGAGGACAGTTACTTCGCCTCAAGAGACTGGAACGAGGCTGTGGCCCATATCGAAAGCCAGGACGGGAAAAGGCCTGTCGCCTATATGTTCGACCGGATGGACTTCACGGCAGGGGAAGCCAGCCCCGCAGTGCGTATTGCCTTCGAGACCGGCTGCTGGCCATATTTCGTGCAGACTGAAAGCACGTCGGCAACTGCCACAAAGGGGACAGGCATAGTGACCGCCTACCAGATATCGGACTTCGACAGCGTCATCCCCAACGAAGGGGTGTTCATGTCAGGGGCAACGATTCCGGTACCGCTCGGAACCCAGACCGACATCTGCATCTACACCACCACCCTCTCAAGCACGGAACAGTTCGGCACCATAGCCTCACAATGGACGGGAAACAGGCTGGACTCCGGGGTGACGGCAGGCAAGATCCTGTCCGGGATAAAGGATGCGGTATCGGAAAGCGCAGCCGCAGACTTCCCTACCCTGAGGCTCTTTTACACGGACATGGAGGGCAGCAGTTACGACCTCTTCGTGCTCTGCCCTGCGGCATACGCCTGCAGGGGATTCGAGGCAGGGGACTCTGACACCCTTCCATATTACAGGATATATTTTGAAAAACTGTTTTAAGCAATGAAACATCTGCTGACAATAATTTCCGCAGCCGTCCTCACAGCATTCTCGATGACGGCTCAGGACAAGGACACACTAAAGGTGATGACCTACAACCTCCGTTTCGGGGAGCTCGCCTCAATGTCTGATTTCGCCGGTTTCATCAACTCCGAAAAGCCCGACATCGTGGCTCTCCAGGAATGCGACTGGGCGACCTACAGGGAAAGAGCACCGAAGCAGCACGGGGTGAAATTCGTCAACGAGCTTGCCTGGCGCACCGGGATGTTCGGTCTCTACGGCAGGTCCATCGACTACAAGCAAGGATATTACGGGATAGGCATCCTCAGCAAGTATCCTGTCGTAAAGTCCGAGCGTATCCGGCTTCCGGACTACAACGACAAGGGAGGCAAGAAGACCGAGCCGCGCATCATGCTCCTCGCCGAGATCGAGCTTCCTTCCGGAAGGCACGTCACCTTTGTCTGCACCCATCTCGAAGTCTCGTCTTCGGATGTAAGGGTACTCCAGGCCGAATTCATCAACGAGAAGATGGACGACATATACCCCGCCATGCTTGCAGGAGACTTCAACGCCACCCCGGACTCACCGGCTGTGGCAGAGATCTCCAAGGAGTGGACGAACCTCACCAACGGGGACTTCACCATCGGCAGCGACAAGCCGGTCAAGAAGATAGACTACATCTTCGGGAAATCCCCGGACGGAATGAAGGTACTCTCGACAAAGACCTTCGCCGGGGTAAGACTCTCCGACCACCTGCCGATTGTATCGGTCATCGAATTTTAGAAGAACACTCACAACACATTATTAACTTATTAGTTATGAAAAAAATCCTTTTATTCGCTGCAATGGCGGCATTCGCATTCGCAGCCTGTGACAAGAACAATGGAGAAGACGACGGCTCGACTGCCGCTGTCCTTGAAGCTACTTTCGATCTCACGAGCGAACTCGGGGATCTGACATACGGCGAACCTGTGACGGTGACAGGTACGCTGACTTCAGCATCACCTATCGACGGTGTATCCTTCACCGGTGTCAATGACGAAGGCACAGCCGTGGGGGAAGTCCAGAGGTACGAGGCTGCCGGGACCGAGATCAACGGACAGTTCTTCCCTGACACCAAGGACATGACCCAGCTCCAGGTGACCCTCTACTCCGGGAATGCCCAGGCTTCATTCAACTTCCCTGTAGGGACAGTGACAGGTGAGGCTAAAGGTGACGTGTATATCAACAATACTGCACAGTTCATGGCTGATACTCTAGTGTATACTCATGAAAACAATCCTGAACTTTTCCCTACAGAAAACACAGGCAACGGTTCCGACACCAAGTCCTTCTTCTCGATGCACGGTGTAAAGATCGACGGACAGGTAGAGCACATCCTCAGCCTCAACCAGCTTCGTGCTGTAGACGGTCAAAATGCAAGTTTTTGCTTTGCCAATGCATTGATGAACACTAGAAATAATGTTTATTTCGGAAGTGAAAGAGGACCAGTGTTCATATCTGCTGTACCAAGCAGACTGACTGCCGGAACAATAGGACGTTACTGTGACATTTATGAAGTCGACGGACATGCCATAAAAGCAGAAAATGTTGATTCTAAATTTGTAATGGAGCTTGTACGTGGTTCCTGGGCAGGAGAGAACTATGACGAAGAATATTACACGGCAATCGACAGGATTTTCCTCAACATCGGTGAAGCAAACACCAACTACGAGAAGCTCAAGGCGTTTTGGCAGCTCGGTGAAATCCAGAGGACATACGATAATGCTACACTTGGAGAAGAAAACGACCCTACCAGCATTGGAGATGAAGATATGTACAGGATGTATCTACGTGCTGGAACAAGTGTTGCCGGAGATGCATCCGAGAATTTCCGCGCCGGAGACTACATCATCATCCGCAGCCAGCGCGGGACTACCGAAAATCCTGTATACTACTATGGTATCATGCAAATCAGGCGACTTCCAGATGTTTCTGTAGCATTCGACGCCAACGGTGATTTTGACCAGGAAAAAGCACATGAGCTTTATCTCAAGCCATGTTACCTCGACATCAAGACCCAGTGTGAAATCCTTGACTGACAAAACGATATTCCCGTAGAAAAATGAAGGCACCAATGTATATCCTGACCTGCGCCGCTGCCATCGCGGCGGCTGCAGGCTGCCGTACTGAATCAGAGACCGGAAAAATGCTCGAAGCCTCGGAAGCGGCCATTGTCCGGTGGGCAGGAACATCCGCTAATATAGAACTCGCCATGAGCGGCAAGACTGACGACGGCAGAGACACATTCTCGGTCGAAGCCTCGGACGGCACCCTCAGCATCACAGGCAGCAGCCCGTCGGCAATATGCTATGCCTTCAACCTTTATCTGCGGGAAGCTTGCAACTCTATGGTCACCTGCAGCGGAGAGCATCTCGCTCTCCCTGCCGAGTGGCCTGATTACCGGAAATCCGGAGAATCACCGTACAGGCTGAGATACTTCCTCAACGTATGCACCTTCGGATACACGGCCCCCTACTGGGACTGGGACAGATGGTCGGAAGAAATCGACTGGATGGCGATGCACGGGGTGAACATGCCCCTGGCAAGCGTGGCATCAGAGGCGATTGCGAAAAGGGTATGGATAAAGCTCGGGCTGACTTCCGAAGAAGCTGACTCTTTCTTTACGGGTCCGGCTCACCTCCCGTGGCACAGGATGGGCAACATCAACTCTTTCGACGGACCTCTGAACGATGAATGGCACGAAGCGCAGATACAGCTGCAGCACAAGATACTTGACAGGATGCGTTCCCTCGGAATGGAGCCGGTAGCTCCTGCATTCGCAGGCTTCATACCTCCGGCGTTCCTCGAAAAGCATCCGGAAATCAAGGCGAACCGTCTCGAATGGGGCGGATTCCCTGAAGAATACAATGTGTGCGTCCTTGCACCGGACTCCCCTTATTTCGAGAAGATAGGGAAAATGTTCATAGAAGAATGGGAGAAGGAGTTCGGCAAGGCCAGATACTGGCTTTCAGACAGTTTCAACGAGATGAAGCTGCCTGTAGACGAAAACGACGACAAGGCCAAGCATGACCTCCTCAGGCAGTACGGCAAGGCGATATGGTCCTCGATAGAGGCAGGCGACCCTGACGCCGTATGGGTGACCCAGGGATGGACGTTCGGGTACCAACACGATTTCTGGGACAAGGAAAGTCTCCAGGCCCTGCTTTCTGAAGTGCCTGACGACAGGCTCATCATCGTGGACCTCGGAAACGACTATCCTAAATGGGTATGGCATACCGAGCAGACCTGGAAGGTGCACGAAGGCTTCTACGGCAAGCAGTGGATATTCAGCTATGTCCCTAACTTCGGAGGCAAGACCCTCCCTACAGGCGACCTCGCGATGTACGCCTCGGCATCGGCTGAAGCCCTCGCCTCGGAATACGGAGCCACCCTGGCAGGCTTCGGCTCGGCACCTGAGGGCGTGGACAACAATGACGTGGTCTACGAACTCCTCGCGGACATGGGCTGGACCCGCGACAGCATAGACCTTGACAGCTGGCTCGGGAGCTACTGCAAATCACGCTACGGCTCCTGCAGCGAAACCATGGCGGAAGCCTGGAAAATATTCAGGGAGACTGTATATTCGTCATTGTACTCGTATCCGAGATACACCTGGCAGACAGTTGTCCCGGACAAGAGAAGAAAAAGCGCGCATGACATGGACGACAGGTTCGGCAAGGCTGTGAAAATGTTCCTGGAATGCAGCGAAGAATGCGGGGACTCCCCTCTCTACAGGGACGATGCGATTGAATTCACAGCCTTCTGGCTCGGGGAACTCGCTGACAGACATTATGAAAAGGCTCTTGCCGCCCTGGAGAACGGGGAAAAGGGAACTGCCGGGAAAGAACTCGGGAAGACCGTCTCCATCCTCGGGAAAGCAGACAGGCTTCTTGCCTCGCATTCGGACAGAGACCTCGGTGACTGGGTGGCTTACGCCCGCGGATGCTCCGGCGACAAGGCCGTGCAGGACAGGTACGAGGCAAATGCCAAGAGACTCATTACCACCTGGGGCGGATGGCAGGAAGACTATGCCGCAAGGTACTGGACCGGACTCGTTTCGGACTACTACCTGCCGAGACTCGAGCTGTGGTTCGACACCGGAGACCAGGCTCTGCTCGACAAATGGGAGGAGAAATGGATACAGACCCCTTACAACTGCACGCCGGAACCTTTCGCAGATCCGATTGAAGCGGCAAAAAGACTTTTATCAGAAACCGAATAACTGCATATATAAATGAACATCAGAACAATAATCCTACTCGCATCCGTTTCTGCAGCCCTTGCGTGCGGATGCAAAGCCGAAGACAAGGCTGTAAAGACAGATTTCTCGGTGAAAGAACAGGAAGAGGCGGCGGAAGGTCTTGTGCAACGCGTCACGGGCAGGCACGCGGCATCCTTCGATGTCAGGATAAACCCGGAACAGAAAGAAGGCCGGGACTGGTTCGCCTACTATCCGGGGAAAAACGGAAAGATTGTCCTCGAAGGCAACAACGGTATCAGCGTCGCAAGCGCCCTCAACCGTTACCTGAGGGACAACTGCGGATGGAGCTACAGCTGGTGCGGTGCCGACACATCCCTTCCGGAAGTTCTTCCGGTACCTGAAGACACAGTCCTCAGGACATCCCCGTACAGGTACAGGTACTGTCTGAACTACTGCACATTCAACTACACCATGAGCTGGTGGGACGAGGAAAGGTGGCAGAAGGAGATAGACTTCATGGCAATGAACGGCATAAACATGCCTCTCGCCGTGACTGGCCAGAACACCGTCTGGCAGAAGGTCTACAAACGCCTCGGGTTCTCGGACGAAGACCTTGCGTCCTTCTTCAGCGGTCCGGCATATTTCAACTGGTTCTGGATGGGCAACCTCGACGGCTGGGGCGGGCCTCTGCCGCAGAACTTCATAGACAGGCACGAGGCTCTGCAGAAATACATCCTTTATGCTGAAAGATCTCTCGGCATGACCCCTGTGCTGCCTGCGTTCACCGGGCACGTACCTCCTGCATTCGGAGAAAAGTTCCCGGACGCCCGCATCAGGAAGACCGACTGGGTGAATTTCCCTGAGGTATCCATCCTCGATCCGGACGAGGAGCTTTTCAGCGAGATAGGAAGGATGTTCATCGAGGAGCAGACAGCCCTCTACGGCACGAACCACTACTACACCGCCGACACCTTCAACGAGAACGAGCCTCCTACAGACGACCCCGGATTCCTGGGCAAGATCAGCGACAAGGTCTACAAGTCCATGGCTTCGGCAGATCCCGAAGCTACCTGGATAATGCAGGGCTGGCTTTTCTACCACGAGCGGGATTTCTGGGGAGACGAGGAGATCAAGGCACTGCTCGGAGCCGTGCCTGACGACAGGATGATCATCCTCGACCTCTGGAGCGAGAGATACCCTGTGTGGAGCAGGACCGAAGCATACTACGGCAAGCCGTGGATATGGTGCATGCTCCACAATTTCGGACAGAACATCACAATGTCCGGCAATGCCACCAGCGTTGCCAACGATCCTGCCAATACCCTCAAGGACCCTTCTGCAGGCAAGTTCATGGGCATAGGTCTCACCATGGAAGGCATTGAACAGACCCCGGTGATGTACGCCCTCATGCTCGAGAATGTCTGGAGGGACACCCCGATTGACCAGGACAGGTTCATACACAAATACTGCCGCGAGAGATACGGGAAAGATGACGCAAGGGCTTTCGAGGCATGGAAGACCCTGTTTGGAAGCGTATTCGAAAACACTGAAAACAACGGAGGACCGGAGTCTATCATCACCGGAAGACCTACCTTCAAGAAAAACCCGGGAGGCACCACGACTACGAAACTTCACTACGACAACGCCGACCTCGTCAAGGCATGGGACCTGCTCATTGCGGCTGCGGATTCCCTCGGCGGCAGGGACGGCTACAGGTATGACATCGTGGACGTGACCCGCCAGGTGCTTGCAAACCATGCCTCTACCGTACAGCAGAAGGTGGCAGAAGCATACAATAAGAAAAATATCCGTAAATTCGAAGAAGCTTCGGCAGAATTCCTCGCCCTTATCGATGACATGGACAGGCTTCTTTCCACGAGGAGCGAATTCCTGCTCGGGAGATGGCTCGACGCGGCGAAAGCCATGGGCACTACCCCTGAAGAGAAAGCCCTGTACGAGCACAACGCAAGGAATCTCCTCACACTCTGGGGCAACCGTGAATGCTACCTCCATGACTACGCCTGCCGCCAGTGGTCAGGGATGATGTCAGGATTCTACCGTCCGAGATGGGAGATGTTCCTCGGCGAGGCTGGAGATGCGCTTAAATCCGGGAAGAAGTTC
The DNA here is from genome assembly GCA_944326325.1 of uncultured Bacteroidales bacterium. Lineage (GTDB taxonomy): Bacteria > Bacteroidota > Bacteroidia > Bacteroidales > UBA932 > Cryptobacteroides. The sequence goes on along the minus strand of CALVDQ010000002.1, from coordinate 83,464 downwards.
GATGAAAAGGCTTTCGTGGAGAAGTGCAAGGACTGGGAATGGAACTGGACGGAAGGCAGCGAGAGCTATCCTGCCGTACCAGACGGAGACGAAATCACTGAATCCGTGCGTATATATGAAAAATATCGTAATAGCATCTGATTCCTTCAAAGGGTCGCTTTCTTCCGCTGAAGTTGCTTCTGCGGCGGAAGAGGGCATAAAAGCCGTGTTTCCTGACTGCAATGTGACGAAGATCTGCATTGCGGACGGGGGTGAAGGCACCACTGAAGCCCTGGTCAAGGCTCTCGGAGGACGTATGACAGCCGTTCAGGTCCACGATCCGCTGATGCGCCCGATAGAAGCCTTCTACGGCATCACGGACGATGAATGCGGAAACGCTTCCTGCGGCAGGACTGCAATCATGGAGATGTCGGCGGTAAGCGGGCTTCCCCTTCTAGCTTCGTCCGAAAGGAATCCGATGAAAACCACCACATTCGGAACCGGAGAGATGATTCTGGACGCCAGCCGCAAAGGGTGCAGGCGCTTCCTCCTCGGCATCGGCGGCAGTGCTACCAACGATGCAGGGACAGGAATGCTGTCCGCCCTCGGGGTGAAGTTCCTCGACAAGGACAGGAACCGTCTCCGGGGTACAGGAGAAAACCTCTCCCGGATAGCATACGTGGACATGAGCGAGGTGCCTGCGGAAATATTCTCGTCGGAATTCATCATAGCCTGCGATGTGGACAACCCTTTCTGCGGTCCCGAGGGCGCGGCATACGTGTTCGCGCCACAGAAAGGTGCCGGCAGGAAGGAAGTCGAGCTTCTCGACAAAGGACTGGAGTCATTCGCCTCAGTCACTGAAAAATTCTGCGGCTGCGACATCTCCACCCTCAAGGGGGCTGGTGCTGCAGGCGGTCTCGGCGGAGCCCTGGCTGCATATCTCGACGCAAGGCTTGTCCCGGGCTCGGAAATGATACTTGAAGCTGCCGGTTTCGACGGGAAAATCGCCGGAGCCGACCTTGTGATCACCGGAGAAGGGAAGATTGACAGGCAGACATCGATGGGCAAGGTGCCTTCCGCAGTGCTCAGGCACGCTTCCGCTATGGACATACCAGTGATAGCGATAGCAGGATGCATTGACAGGGACCTGGAGGGGAACAGCGGCTTCACTGCGGTATTCCCCGTATCCCCGGGCAACATCCCGGCAGAAGAAGCCATGCAGCCGGCAGTCGCGGCTGCCAATGTCAGAAGGACTGTGACCCAGATAATGAACGTGATAAAAATGTCAAGGAATGAATAGTGCCGCCGGTGCCCTCATAGGGCTTGTCCTTGCGATTATCCTCATAATAAGGAAAGTATCGCCGTTCTACAGCATGCTTGCAGGCGCGGTAGCCGGCGGTCTCCTGTCCGGATTCGGCATCGAAGGTACGGTAGCCGACATGATAACCGGGGTCAAGGACATAACCCCGGCAATCCTGAGGATACTCGCTGCGGGTGTGCTCTCCGGCGCACTGATAGTGACCGGGGCGGCGACCTCCATCTCCAACACTATCATGGACAAGTTAGGCGCGAAGTCGGCATACCTCGCGCTTGCCCTGCCTACGATGATACTCACGGCTGTCGGGGTGTTCATAGACGTGGCTGTCATAACGGTCGCCCCGATCGGGCTGATGCTCGGGAAAAGGGCCGGGGTACCCAAACCTGTCATGCTTCTCGCGATGATAGGCGGAGGAAAATGCGGGAATGTCATATCCCCGAATCCGAACACGATAATAGCCGCAGAGAACTACGGCGCCCCGCTCCCGTCGGTGATGGGCGCTAATGTCATAGCCGCTGTAATAGGGCTTTTAGTCACGGTCTTCATCATCCTTCCCCTGGCTTCCCGTTTCCTCGGGAAAGGCATGCAGGACAGTTACGGCGAAGGCATGAACGAGGAAAGCCGCAAGGGTCTCCCTTCGTTCGCGGCAAGCATATCCGGACCTGTGACAGCCATCCTGCTGCTTGCCCTGAGACCGGTCGCCGGCATTACCATAGACCCCCTGATAGCACTTCCTGTCGGAGGGCTTGTCGGGATACTTGCAACAGGATGCGCCAGGAAGACAGGAGAATGTCTCGCATACGGCCTCGAGAAAATGTCCGGTGTCGCCGTCCTTCTGGTCGGCACCGGAGCGATAGCCGGCATCATCACGGCGTCCGACATCAAGGATGTGGTGATAGGGATGCTTTCAGGATGGAGCATGGGCGGGGTCATCATGGCACCGCTTTCCGGAATCCTGATGTCCGCTGCGGCAGCCTCCACCACAGCCGGGGCGACAATAGCTTCAGCATCATTTGCCAGGACCGTACTTGCAGCCGGGGTCAGCCCCGTGTGGGGCGCGGCGATGACGAATGCCGGAGCGACCGTACTCGACCATCTGCCGCACGGCTCGTTCTTCCATGCCACAGGAGGTTCTGCAGGAATGAGCATAAAGGAAAGGCTGAAACTCATCCCGTATGAAAGCCTCACAGGACTTACACTGTGCATTGTCAGCACATTATGCGCAATAATAATATGAATCACATACTGAAGATAACCTCAGCCGCGGCTGCAGGCATACCGGCGGTCATAGCAGCTTCCGCCCGGGACATGGAAGCCGCTTCCAGGGCGGAAGACGGACAGGGGCACAGCCTCCCGAACATAATCCTGATAATGACGGACCAGCAGCGCGGGGACGCCCTCGGATGCACGGGCGACGGAACGGTAATCACGCCGCATCTGGATTCGCTCGCCGCTGCAGGATACAACTTCACAGCCGCCTATTCCTCCACACCGAGCAGCACCCCGGCCCGCGCGGGACTCCTCACCGGATGCTCACCCTGGAACCACGGTATGCTCGGATACGGCAACCAGGCTGAAAAATATCCGTACGAGATGCCTTCGATGCTGAAGGATGCCGGATATTCCGCCCTCGCCGTAGGCAAGATGCACTATTACCCTCAGTTCAACACCCACGGGTTCGACCTTGTCCTCTTCGACGAAAGCGGCAGGCATACCACCGAATATTTCGAAAGCGACTACAGGAAATGGTTCAGGACCCGCTGTTTCGGGGAAAACCCGGACAAGACCGGCATCACATGGAACGAGCACAGGGCATCCGCCTACAAGCTGCCGGAAGAGCTGCATCCTACACGTTGGACAGGGGATATGGCCGTGGAGATGATTGAAGGATACCGCCAGGACAAGCCGCTTTTCCTGAAAGTCTCCTTCGCAAGACCGCACAGCCCGTACGACCCGCCCCGGCGTTTCCTGGACATGTACGAAGGGTGCACGGCACCTTCCCCTGCCATCGGGGACTGGGAGCCAGAGGAATGGCGGGAACTGAAGGACCCGGCCTCCGACAAGGCAGCCTTCATTGGAAATTTCGGAGAAGAATATGCCCGGAACTCAAGAATACACTATTACGCGAACATCACTTTCATCGATGAGGAGATCGGGCGCATCCTGAATGCCCTGAAAGAAAAGGGTATGTACGACAACTCCCTGATAATCTTCATTTCCGACCACGGAGACATGCTCGGAGACCATTTCCTGTGGAGAAAGACCTACGCCTACGAAGGCTCTTCAGCGATACCGTTCATTGTCAAGATGCCGGAAGGTTACGGGACAGCCGTGCCTGCAGGGAGCAAGATAGACGCCCCTGTAGAACTCAGGGACGTTCTGCCTACATTCCTCGACATCACGGGATCGGAGCAGCCGGAAAGCATGGACGGTATGTCGGTGCTCCCTCTGATATGCAGCGTGGACCCTTCCTGGAGGGAATACATCGATCTCGAGCACGCCCGCATATACTGGAACGGGAACAGTTGGACAGCCCTCACCGACGGGCACACCAAATACATCTGGCATTGCGCTACCGGGAAGGAACAGCTTTTCGACCTGGACAGCGACCCGGGGGAAAACAGGGACCTGTCCGGTGACCGCAGATACAGGAAACTCCTTGAAAAGATGAGATCAGCCATGGTGTCGCACCTGTCCGTGCGCGGACCGGAATGGGTGAAAGGCGGTAAACTCGTCATCCGGACAGGGAAATACATCTACGGACCTAATTTTCCGGGAAATGTCTCTGCAACGGGAAGATAAAACGAACCGGCAAGAACCAGCACGAAAAGAAATTCCGAAAATTGCATGGAACTCGGCATAAAAAGCCTATATTTGTAGATAAACTAAAATTTTATTACAATGAAAAAGATTCTTATTGCTGCAGTTATGGTGCTGGGATTTGCCGTAGCCGCTACAGCTCAACCGAAGGCTATCGGTCTCAGATGGGGATTCAATACGGAAATCAGCTATCAGCACAACCTCGGGGGAGCAAACTTTGTCGAGGCTAATCTCGGTACTTTCGGATTCGACAGCTTCGACATATCCTCTACCTATAACTTCATGATTGCACAGCCTGCCTGGACAAGCCAGGGTGAATGGGGATTCTATGCAGGTCCGGGTCTTGCCCTGGGATTCAACAATGCAGTAAACTTTGCCGTACAGGGACAGATAGGACTTGAATATACATTCTGGTTCCCTCTCCAGCTTGCCGTAGACCTCAAGCCTCAGTTCGGCTTCTGGGCAGTTAACGGACACGCCTACTTCTTCAGGGAAGGTCTCTACGGCTTTATCCCGTCCCTGTCCGTAAGGTACAGATTCTAGGGCGCAGACTGATTCCGGTAATAAAACAAAAGATAAATATTGGACTGGCCGTAAAATGGCCAGTTCTTTTTTCAAGGACAATATGAAACGGATAACGACGTTGATTGCAATCTGCCTGACAGGATGTATTTCAGCCTTCGCCCAGCCGAGGGCTCTCGGAGGCAGGATAGGAGCGATGGGGTTTGAAATGAGCTACCAGCACGATATGGGGAAGAAGAGCTTCATACAGACAGATCTGGGACTCGATTTCGGATACAGCAGTTCATCCACGCCCGGTGTCAAGGCTACCGTGCTCTACAACTTCATAATCGCAAGGCCAGCATGGACTGACAGAGGCAGCTGGTCGCTGCACGCCGGACCGGGGATCTCGCTCGGATCTGTCTTCGACAGGATACACTACGGAAACGTCGGCGAATTCCATCCTATCCAGAGCGGGGACTACGGTTTTATGCTCGCACTTGCAGTACAGGCCGGTCTTGAATACACATTCTGGTTTCCTCTGCAGATAGCCGTCGACATCCGCCCTTACTTCGGTATGCACGCAAACGGGAAAATCATCGGAATCAAGACCGACAGCAATTCAATGGTGACGATGAGATACCTCAAGGGGAAGACAGGATATTATGATCACGGGTGGTTGGGATTTATTCCGGCTCTATCTGTCCGCTACCGATTCTGATATCCGGTCAATCTTTTACCAAGGGGAGAGCAGAGACGTATATTTACATACGAGAACGGCAGGCAGGTCTGGAGATAATCTTGAATATTTTCGTTAATACACCTTTTTTCTCCCGAAAAGGCCCACACCGCCTCCGAACAATACTACGACGCGACAAATCAAGGATTCATGAGATCCGTATTGACAAAGCCGTTGATGTCCCGAATGAGCTCGACAGAAGCAATAGCTTTCGCTTTCATGGTCTCATCGTCCGTGGTGAGAGCCGCCTGCATGAAAGCATTCATAGCCTCGCCGAAACGCGCGTTCCGACGATAAAATACACCCAGGTCGAACCATTCTTCAGGTGACCCGGGTGTATGCTTTTCAAACTGTGAGGACTCCATTACACAAGTCCTGAGAATCCCATGAAAGCCATGGCAAGGATACTCGCGGTGACAAGGGCGATAGGAATACCCTGGAACGCCTTAGGTACCTTGTTAAGAGCAATCTGCTCCCTGAGACCTGCGAAAAGGATCATCGCAAGGCCGAAACCCAGGGAAGTCGCGAACGCGAACACTACAGACTCTCCCAGATTCAGGAGATGAGGCTCCCCGCCGTAAGTGAATTCCTTGGTAACCACCATAAGGGCGACACCGAGGACAGCACAGTTGGTCGTGATGAGCGGCAGGAAGATACCCAGAGCCTGGTACAGCGACGGACTCACCTTCTTCAGCACGATCTCCACCATCTGCACCAGCGCGGCGATGATGAGGATGAACGCGATAGTCTGCATGAACTCGATATGCAGCGGCACCAGCACGTAATACTGGAACAGATAAGTCACCAGCGTCGCAAGGGTAATCACGAAACAAACGGCGCCCGACATACCCACAGCCGTGCTCAGCTTGTTGGAAACCCCGAGGAACGGACATATTCCCATGAACTGGGAAAGCAGGATATTGTTGACGAATATCGCTGATATGATAATCAATATATATTCCATAACCTATTCATTTTAAAGTTATTCACCCTTCGCCGCCGTCAGTTTCCTGAATATCACGATAAGGTATGCCAGCGCAAGGAAAGCTCCAGGAGCAAGCACAAACACGAGGATACCGTCACCGGAAATGAACTTGAAGCCGAAAGCGGAACCGCTTCCCAGCATCTCCCTGACAATTCCCAGGAGAGTAAGGGCAAAGGTAAAACCGATACCGATACCCAGACCGTCGCAGGCGGAATCGACCACCCCGTTCTTGTTGGCGAACGCCTCGGCCCTTCCGAGGACAATACAGTTCACCACGATAAGAGGGATGAACAGACCGAGAGTCTGGTAAATATCAGGAGTGAATGCCTGCATCACAAGCTGCAGGATCGTCACGAACGCAGCGATGATGACAATGTATGCAGGGATACGTACTTTGTCCGGAATATACGGAGCCGTAGCCGAGATGGCCATATTCGAAAGGACAAGCACGAAAAGTGTGGCAAGTCCCATACTCAGGCCGTTGATTGCCGAGGTAGTGGTCGCAAGCGTCGGACACATACCCAGAAGAAGGGAGAATGTAGGGTTCTCCTTTACAAAGCCTTTGGTTATAAGTTGCATTTTTCCCATATCATTCCTCCTTTATTTGTTTTCTTCTGTGCCTTCTCCTGGGGCATCAGCCTCCAGTGTGGCCCCGGATGCAGCATCGACGGCACCGGAATCCTGTCCTGTCACTATCACGTCATATACGGCCACGGCAGTCTCCACAGCCTTTATATAAGCCCTCGAAGTGATGGTAGAAGCCGTGATGGCATCTATATCTCCTCCATCCTTCTTCACCGCCATCTTCTTCTGCCCCGGATCAAGGTTCTTGAACTGGTCGGCGAAAGCCGGCTCCACACATTTGGCACCGAGGCCCGGAGTCTCGGCCTGGGAAAGGACTACAGTATTGTAGACCACCCTGTCCGAGGTTATTCCCACCATCAGGACAACAGGTCCGCCGTATCCGACGGAAGAGGAAGTTATTGCATAGCCTACAGGTCTGCCGTCCTTGCTCACTGTATAATAAGAATATTCCTTGCCTCCGACTTCTACCGTGGCACTCACCGGGTCACCCTCGAACTCGGGTACGACCCTGGCAATCGAACTTATCGTCTTGGCATGATCCGCCGCTTCGATAGGCTCCTTCGTTACAGCATATACGGCTGCAAGCAAGGCCGAAGACACAATGCACACGGCGAAAAGGCAGAGTGTCATGTTCTTGAATGAAGATTGTATTGCCATTGTCAAGCCCTCCCGAATTTCTTTTGTTTGCAGAACTTATTGATAAGAGGCACGGTGGAGTTCATGATAAGGATAGCGAACGACATACCTTCCGGATATGAGCCGAAATACCTTATCAACATGGTTATCAACCCGATACCTATTCCGAAGATAATTCCTCCCTTGTCACTCATAGGCGAGGTCACATAGTCGGTGGCCATGAACACGGAACCGAGAAGCACGCCTCCGGTCAGAAGGTTGAAGAGCGGATCAGTATACTGGGACGGGTCTATAAGCCAGAATATTCCGGAGAACACCGCCACCGTAAGGAGTACCGACAAGGTGATATACGGTCTGATAACCTTGCGGGCAAGGAGATAGATGAAACCGGCAATCACTGCAAGAGCCGATATCTCGCCTGCAGAACCCCCGATGTTGACAAAGAGCATCTGGGCGTATGAGAAATTGTTCAGATCGAAAATCTGGTCGAGGGTCATGCCCTGGGCAAGCCCCTCCTTGACAATCCCGAGAGGGGTGGCACCGGAAACTGCGTCCACACCACCGATAAAACCCTTCGCCCCGCCCCAGGTAGTCATGATCGCAGGGAAGGAGATGAGGAGGAACACACGCCCGGTTATCGCCGGGTTGAAGACATTCTGTCCGAGACCTCCGAAAGTCATCTTGGCGACGCCGATAGCCACGACAGCACCTATCATGGCCACCCACCACGGAGCTGTCGAAGGCAGGTTGAGGGCAAGGATGATTCCCGTGACGACAGCCGACCAGTCTCCGATGGTATTCGGACGACGGAGAAGATATCTTGTGATGAGGTACTCCAGCAGTACGCAGAATATCACGCTGCTTGCAAGTATTGTCACTGCCGACCACCCGTAGAAGAGTATGGACACTATCACTGACGGCAGGAGCGCAATCACCACATCCAGCATGAGGCTCCTGGTGGATGTCTTGCTGTGTATATGCGGTGACGGTGAAACCAATAGTTTGTTCATCTTATTCTATCTGTTTAATATTCGTTATTTCTTAGGGGCTGTCCGGCTCCTTATGATCTTTATCACTTCACCCTTGGCCATACGGATGGTATCCAGCAAAGGAATGTATGCCGGGCAACTGTAGAGACAGCAGCCGCACTCGATGCAGTCCTGGACGGCGTTCTGCTCGAGTTCGTCCATCATGCCGTTACGCGCGAGCTTGTTGAGAAGGAAAGGCTCGAGCCCCATCGGGCAGGCTTCCGCACATTTGCCGCAACGGATACAGTTTGTTTCCGGCTGCCTCTTCGTCTGCGCTTCGGTCAGGAAGAGCACGGAAGATGTGCCTTTCAGGGTGGCGGCATCAAGGTTCGAAATCGCCTTGCCCATCATCGGACCGCCGCTGACAACCTTGGCGGCTGTCTCGGGAACACCTCCGAGGTAATCTATAATATAGGAAATCGGAGTACCCACACGCACCAGCAGGTTGCTCTGTTTAGGGAAACATTCTCCGGTCACCGTTACAGTATTGTCGATGAGCGGCCTGTTCTTCTGCACGGCATCATAGACAGCCAGAGACGTTGCTACATTCTGTACTACGGCTCCGACATCAATAGGAAGTCCCATGGACTTCACCTGCCTGTGCACTACGGCATCTATAAGCTGCTTTTCACCGCCCTGCGGATACTTCTTCTTCAGGGTCATGACCTCGATACCCGAATAGTCCGGAGATACCGCCGCAAGGGCCTTTGCCGCCTCGCCCATGGAAGCTATGGCCTCAGGCTTGTTCTCCTCGATGCCTATCACTACCCTGCCGACCCCGAGAACACGTTTCATCAGAGCTGCCCCGACCACGATCTGGCGCGGTTTCTCTATCATAATACGGTAGTCGGAAGTAAGGTAAGGCTCGCACTCCGCACCGTTCAGGATCAGGATGTCGGCCTTCTTGTCAGGAGGAGGGCAAAGCTTCACGTTCGTAGGGAAGGTGGCACCGCCGAGACCGACCACGCCGTTGGACTTGATCCTGTCCACAATGAACTTCGGGTCCTGCGGAATATCCGTAACAAGCGTATCGGAAGTATCTATACCCTCCATCCACTCGTCTCCCTCGACCTCTATCTCCACGTGTACCACAGGGATACCGACTATGTCCTTGCGCAGCCCGACAGACTTCACCGTGCCTGACACGGAAGAATGTACGTAAGCCGAAATGAATCCCGTAGGCTCGCCTATCACCTGCCCCGTCTTCACCTTGTCACCGGCGGCGACCACTGCCTTGGCCGGGCCTCCGAGATGCTGGGCCATCGATATATATACTGTCTTAGGGACAGGAAGAGTCTCTATCCTGCACCCTGCCGAGATTTTCTTGTCATCGGGATGGACACCGCCTATTGAAAATGTCTTCTTCATGGTCTACTCCTCCTTTTTCTGTGGTTCGGGTTTCACTTCCGGTTTCGCCCCGGCGGCAGACTGCGCTACGACAGGTTTCACTGCAGGCTGCTCCGTCTTCGGAGGCAGGGCAGGGAAATTCACCGCATGGATTGCACCTGTAGGACACTCAGCCACACATTTCCTGCACAGCTTGCACTTGTTGAAATCAATGTAGGCCACATTGTGCTCGACAGTGATCGCACCGAACGGGCAGGCCTTGGCGCATTTCCCGCACCCGATGCAGGCTGCGGAGCAGGCCTTGCGGGCAGTCGCACCCTTCTCCATATTCACGCAGGAAACGAATACCCTCCTGTTCTTCGGTCCCTTGTTCCTGAGCTCGATGATTTTCTTGGGGCACGCCTTGACGCAGGCCCCGCAGGCGGTACATTTCTCCTCGTCCACAACCGGAAGGCCGGTCTGCGGGTCCATGGAAATTGCCCCGAACTGGCAGGCTGCCACACAGTCGCCGCAACCGAGACAGCCGTAGAAACAACCGGTGTCGCCGCTGTACAGTGCAGCCTTCACCTTGCAGGATTTGAGACCGTCGTAACCGTTAACCACAGGCCTGTTGGCGCAGGTACCGTTACAACGGACAACGGCCACCATAGGAGCTTTTTCGTGTACTTCAAGTCCCAAGACGGCCGCTACCTTCTTCATAACTTCATTTCCGCCTACAGGACAGAAATTGTTGTCGAGACTGGCGGATTCGACGCATGATTGCGCAAACGCGCGGCAACCGGCGAAACCGCAGCCTCCGCAATTGGCTCCGGGCATCACTTTCTCCACCTCATCGATACGAGGGTCCTCCTCTACCTTGAACTTATTGGCCACAAGATAAAGGACCACCGCAAGCAGGACTCCGAGGACAGTGATAGCCACAATAGTCCAGATAATTGTTGTAGTCATTATAATTTAGGTTTTATTTAGTTTTTAATGTCACCTATATGCATTTTATTTTATATAGAACACGAAATCCTTTGCAAGTCTGTCGCGGAATATGTATATCAGAAGATAATACAGCGCGACACCGCCTATCGCCCCCAAGCCTGCGTAGACTTCGTGTACGGTAACGGACGACAAAGATAATATTAAAATCATTAAAATGAACAAAGGAATTACATAAGATATCCATACCGCCTTCATACCCATCGATTTTTTCAGCACGACATCCACCTCGTCACCCACCTTCCTGTCGGAATACGGGTCCGTAGGTACTGAAATCTCCTTGACCTTCGACTCGGACAGTCCGCAAAGGCCTTTGGCATGACATTCAGCGCAGGCTGACAGCGACAATATTTCGACCGTCGTCGCTTCGGGCGTAATCTCCGTTATCACTCCCTTGTGGGAAATCTCGTTCTTAGCCATAATATCCGTCTTTCTATATGCTTAAAATTCCATGATTCCATCAAAAGGCATGGACCGTGCCCGGTCACTTCTTCACCAGCGACGAAAAAGGATGCTTCAGTCCGGACCAGTCCGTGAGCCTTCCCGAAGCCACGCCAACCAGTATCGGCGCCTCGAAAAGCACAGGCAGACGGTTCCCGTCGTCGCTGATCCATATCGACAGGTCCTCCTCCCCGGTGAATATGTTCCCGGATATCAGCTTTGCGGAAAACTTCACCGTCCTGACGGTACCCAGGCCTCTCACCTTGATGGTCTCACGGCCGCGCATGATGAAATACACATTGTAGACATCGTCGTCGATGGCGAAGGTCATGGGATACTTGACACCTGGAGTCACCGCATCGAAATCCATGTTCCGGGCGAAAAAGAAAAGGGCCGGAAGGTCGAAGGTACAGGCATCCAGAGGCAGTTCGAGCGACCTGTCCCCCCGGCTCGAAGTATAGACATCGGCCAGGATATGGTCCCCGGCAAAGCCTCCGCGTCTGTAGACATAAGTGTTGCGTGCGGTATATTTGCCCTCATGCGTATCCCTGGTGAACCGGAGCGGCCTCAGGCCGTCGTATGTGAACCATGACTGGAAATTCTCCCTGACAGGAAAAAAAAGGTCGTAGAGCCTGGTGGTCCTGCCGTATACGGAGCAATGGAAGGCTTTCTCGCCGTTCACCCTCAGGGTATCGAGCACGACATTGGCCCAGCCTACATCGGAGTCTATCACGCCCCATTCATAATGTATGGAAAAGGACATCTTTTCGCCTGCCTGGTACACGAGGGAGTCACCGTCCGAAACGTCCATCACAGGGACGCACCCGCCTTCAGACCACGATCTTGTCTGCGCAGCAGCCAGCAGCGAGAATAAAAGCGGCAGAAGCACGGATATTGATTTTGGAAACATAAGGGATTCAGAATTCCGGATTCATAAATTCAGAGTTCGGGGATGAAGGCATACCCCCGAACGGATCGGGCATATCCTCATTCATGATGGAAGATACCGGCATGAAAGACTGCGCGGCAATCGTATCTTCCATATCCACGAAGCGCACTTCGGAAGAACGGAACATGAGAGGCACGTCGCCTATCTCACCGTTCCTGTGCTTGGCAATGATAAGATCTGTCTTTCCGACTTCGGAAGCATCCTCGTTAAGACCCTGGTAGTCATAACGGTGGATAAAGAGCACCATATCGGCGTCCTGTTCGATGGATCCGGACTCGCGCAGGTCGCTGAGCTGCGGACGGTTGTTCCCGCCCTGCCTCTTCACCGCATCCCTGCTCAGCTGGGAAAGGGCGATGATAGGCACGTTCATCTCCTTGGCGGTGGCTTTCAGGGTTCTGGAAATGGAGGCCACCTCCTGCTCCCTCATTCCCTTCAGTTCCGCAGGACCCTGCATCAGCTGAAGGTAGTCCACGATGACCAGACGGACCCCCTTCTGGTTCACGAGCCGCTTTACCTTGGAACGGAACTCCATCACCGGCAGGGACGGAGTGTCATCTATGTATAGCGGAGCCTTGGCAAGGTCCTTGAGCTTTTCCTCGAGCTGTACCCATTCGTACTGCTCCAGCTTTGTCCCGCCCTTGATCTTGTCGGCAGAAAGTCCGGTCTCCGAGACCATCATCCTCTTGGCAAGCTGTATGGCCGGCATCTCGAGAGAGAAGAAGGCCACCGGCATATGGTGGTCCACCGCAGCATTTCTGGCCACATTCACGACAAAGGCCGTCTTTCCGACGGAAGGCCTGGCCGCCACTATGATGAGATCGGACGGCTGCCATCCGAAGGTGATCCTGTCGAGGGACGGGAAGCCGGACGGCACACCGCTCAGTCCGGTGGACGCCTGGAGACGCTCTATGTCGGAGATGGCCTGGTTGATGACGGAGCCTATCTCCTGCACGTCCTTCTTGACATTGTTCTGGATGGCCGCGAATATCTTGGTCTGGGCCATATCGATGAGCTGGTCGACATTCACGCTCTCGTCGTAGGAGTTCTTCAGGATATCGTACGAGGCGGTGATCAGCTCCCTCTGGATGCATTTCTGCTTGAGGATCTTGATGTAATACTCGATATGGGCGGCAGCCCCGACTTTCTGCGTCAGGGACGCAAGGGCCTGGGCACCTCCGACTATCTCCAGGTTCCCCTGTTCCTTCAGCCTCTGCGAGACTGTCAGTAGGTCCACGGAAGAGTGTTCGTTCACCAGGGAGACTATGGCCTGGAATATCATGCGGTGCTTTTCGCTGTAGAAAGACGACGGGGTAAGCTCCTCCACCGAGTCGTCCACGCAGCTCGGTTCGATCAGGAGCGCACCTATCACAGCCTCTTCAACATCAAGAGCCTGAGGCGGTCTGTTTCCCATCTCAAGCCCTAATGTATCGAGGTTAACCGATTCTTTCTTTCTGCTGTACCTTCTCTTTCCCTCTTCCGCCATAAGACAATCAGTCGAAATCCGGGTTCACGAGGATTCTGCCGCAGTATTCGCAGATTATCATCTTCTTGTTGGAAGCGATGTCGATAAGCCTCTGCGGAGGGATAGAATTGAAGCATCCGCCGCAGGAATCACCGTTGAACACGGACACCACCGCAAGGTGGTTGTTGCAGCTCTTCCTTATACGGTCATAGGCACTCATGGTCCTGGCGTCTATCTTCTCGGCGCAGGCCTCCCTCTTTGCACGGAGCCTTTCCTCCTCGGCCGCCGTGGACTCGACTATGGTCGAAAGCTCTGTGGTCTTGGCTTTCAGATCTCCTGTCCTGACCTCCACCTTCTCCTTGATGGCTTCCATGTCGGCCTTCTTGGCAAGGATAGCTTTCTTGGCTTCGTCTATGTTTTTCTCGGCAATGGCCTTCAGGAGATCCTGGTTCTCTATTTCCTTGTTGAGGGAGTCGTATTCGCGGCTGTTTGAGACATTATCCAGCTGTGACCTGTACTTTTCAAGCTGGGCTTCACATTCCACGATATTGTGCTTGGCTTCCGATATCTTGGCGTTCAGGCCTTCAATCTGCTCGGCGACGCCTGCGGACTTGGCTTTAAGGTCCGCAATTTCATTCTCCAGAGCCTCTACCTCGAGAGGGAGCTCGCCCCTGAGCTGAAGTATCTTGTCAATCTCAGTGTCAGCCTGCTGCAGGGCATACAGGGTTTTAAGCTTCTCCTCGACACTCAGGTCCGAGTCGGCAAAGCTTTTCTGGATCGACACGAACGTTTCCCTCTGGTCGATAGGGGTTTCTATTTTCTTCGTCTTTTTAGCCATATCGCTTAAAAATAATATATCGGGTTACTATTTACGTTTTCCGTCATACGGACTGCAAAGTTAGGAAAATTTTTCTTTATCAATGAAAATAAAATCGCAACTATGTCTTTCTCGCTTTCATAATGGCCTATGTCCATCAGCATGAAGCCGTCCGGTGTGAAGAAGTGATGGTAGGATATGTCACCCGTGATATAAAGGTCCGCCCCCGAGGCGATGGCATCAGGTATGAGTGACGCCCCTGCACCGCCGCAAAGGGCGACCTTCGAGATCTTCCCCCTGACAGGACGCGAGGCACGCACCGACTTCAGGGAAAACTTCTCCTTGACATAATCCACCGCATCCGGCGCAGGCAGCGGTTCCGGAAGATACCCCGTCACGCCGAGGCCGTTGCCGTCAGCTTCAGGAGCCAGAACCGACACATCCCGGAGGCCGAGACGCGAAGCCATGGCCCCGCTCACCCCTGCAATCACCTTGTCGGCCGTAGTATGCGCCGCATAGACGGCAATACCTGCCGATACTGCCTTGATGACGGCTGCCCCTACAGGATCCTCCGGCGAGATCTTCTTCAGTCCCGAGAATATCAGGGGATGATGCGTGACAATCATGTCTGCCCCGCATGAGACAGCCTCGCCGACAAGTTCAGGAGTACAGTCGAGTCCCAGAAGCACGGAAGTTACCGGAGCTTCCGGAGAGCCGATGCACAATCCGCTGTTATCCCATTTCTCCTGGATGGAAAGCGGGGCGAAATCCTCCAGCACGGCTATGATATCTTTTACCTTATACATATTATATAATATTGTTACGGAATGTCATGGGATCATCTTTTTCCGGATGTCATTGAGGAGCGGACCTCTATCAGCTGCTCGCGTATGCTCTTCAGGGTATCAAGCACCTTCAGTTCCGATGCTACCGCGGTCCTGTCGTCCCTCAGGCGTCTGGCAACTCCCTCCAGCTTCAGTCCTGTCCCCACAAGATAATGTATCTGGCGGAAGGTCTCCACATCACCGTCCGAGAACAGCCTGTTCCCCTTTGCGTTGCGCACCGGACGTATGAAATCAGGAAAGGTATCTGACCAGAAACGTACGAGAGAGACGCTCTCTCCGAGTATCTCCGCCACTTCGCCTACGGTATAGAAAAGCTTACGCATAATCAGTCCAGTGATTGGCCCGTGAGCACGGATGCCACGGACATTTCCGCATAGTCCGAAGGGGAAACGGAACCGAAAAAATAATTGACCGGGTCCTGCACCTGGCCGTTTTTCCAGACCTCGTAATGCAGATGAGGGGCGAAAGAGGAACCGGACATGCCGACATAGCCTATCACCTCGCCTTTCCCGACCTTCCTGCCCCGCTGTACGGTCATATCCTGTAGATGCGCATACTTTGTCAGATAGCCGTTGCCATGGTCGATGACCACCACATTGCCGGGACCCTTTCTTGAACGGACAATCTCGGTGACGGTGCCGTCCGCCGTGGCCAGTACCTCATTCCCGAGACCGGACATGAAGTCAAGTCCTTCGTGGTTGCCGATTACCTTGTAGAACGGATTCATCTTCCGTCCGACAGATGCGCCCGTCATCGAAAGCGAGAAATCCCTGAGGGGCAGGCCCATAGGCGGAGCCGAGAACCCTTCTCCGGAACAGATGGCAAGTATCCTCGCCATATTGTCTTCTATTCTGCCGGCCTCGCGCATCAGTGCGTCGGCCTTGGCCTCCGTCAGCTTCACGATATCCTCCTCGGCGATAGAGTCCGTCAAGGGCATGAGATTGGCGTCCAGGACCTTGTCCAATTCCGGAGCTTCGGTCTCGAATATTTCCGAATATATCTTTCCGTCCCTGATCTTGAGCCCCCTTACCACATCCTCGAGAAGGCCGGCCTTCCTGGCCATCTCAGGATACATCCTTTCAAGCATCCTGTTCTCGTTCTGCAGGGCACGTTCCTTGTCGGTACTGAAAAAGAGTGCAAAGAAAATGTAATAGACCACCGTGAGGGATATGCTGGCCACGAACAGCTTCAAAGCCGTCAGCGCGATCTTCCTTCCCTTGCGCTCCGCCTTTCCTACCTTGAAACTGTCACTGTCGAAGACATACTTCTTCTTGCCCATAGCGGCTCCTCCTCACTGTATCTCAGGCAGGATTCTCCATATCCTGAGCGGAAGCCTTTCCGGTCAGCTGGGCGTATTCCTCCACGGACATCCCGAGATCCATATAGTTCATCGGGTTGACATACCCGCCCTTGTAGATGACCTCATAGTGGAGATGTGGACCGGAAGACCGTCCGGAATTCCCGGACAGGGCTATGAGCGTGCCTCTGGTGACCTTCATTCCTTCCTCGACCTTTATGCTGGAAAGATGGGCGTAACGGGTCTTGTAGCCGAACCCGTGGTCTATTATGACATACTTTCCGTATCCGTAGGAGTCTGTCCTGACATCCTCGACCACCCCGTCGGCCGTAGCATATACACGGTTGCCGATATGGCAGGCGAAATCCATCCCCGTATGCCTCTTTGTAGTTCCGAGGAACGGGTCGGACCTGTATCCGAAAGAACTGGATATGCGGTATTCGTCCTTGTCCGGGTTTACAGGCGGCACGGACGGTATGCAGGCCGCCATGTCTCCGGCCTTCTTTGCCACCGACTCAATCTCGTCGAAGGAAGTGGACTGGAGGCAGGCTTTCTTGGTGAGGATATCGAGACGTATTTCGGTACTTCTCAGAAGTCCCGTCCTGTCTATCGCAGAAAGATAGGAATATCTGTCGACTCCTCCGAACCCGGCGTTCCTGACCTCTGCAGGGATTTCGTTCATACCGAATACGGAACGGTAGATGTCATTGTCCCTGGCCTGGAAAGAGGCAAGGTACCCGGCATCCGAATCGAGTTCCCTGTTCAGCAGTTCGAGCCTCGTATTGAGCCTGGCGTTGGTCTTTTTCAGGAAGGCCGTCTTGGGCAGGTCGTATCCCAGGACCGAAGTGTAGAACCACAGATAAAGGAAAGCGACGGCGACACTCGCCGCGAAGATGATGACGGCCCTGACCAGCTTCAGCTTCCCCGAATATGTATATTCCTCGTAATTGAGGGTCTCTTTATTGAAAATATATTTCGCCATAACGCGCAAATATACATTTTTTCCGGGAAATACCTATTAAAAAAAACGAAAAAGGATTCCTGAAAAATCAAGAATCCCTCTTGAAATCAACTTTATTAAAATTCTCGAGGAGAAGTCTTCTGAAATTTTGAAAAATTTGAAAACAGTTTCTAATTTTGCAGGATATTTCAGTCCGGTCGCTGCGGTTTGGAGCACAACCGGAAGCCAAGATAAGGATAATAATGAATAACTATATGACTTCAAAGGAGATAAGGAAAGCATTCCTGGATTTTTTCGCATCCAAAGGACATACCGTAGTGCCTTCAGCACCTATGGTCGTCAAGAACGACCCGACGCTGATGTTCACGAATGCCGGGATGAACCAGTTCAAGGACTGGTTCCTGGGGAACAGCAAACCTAAGTACAAAAGGGTGGCCGACAGCCAGAAGTGCCTGAGGGTCAGCGGAAAGCACAATGATCTCGAGGAAGTGGGACATGACTCCTACCACCACACCATGTTCGAGATGCTCGGGAACTGGAGTTTCGGGGACTACTTCAAGGCGGAAGCGATATCGTGGGCGTGGGAACTTCTGACCGGAGTCTACGGTATAGACAAGGACCGTCTCTATGCTACCGTATTCGAGGGAGATGCATCGGACGGCACCGAAATGGACAAGGAGGCACTGGAAGAATGGAAGAAGCATCTTCCGGAAGACAGGATACTCCTCGGGAACAAGCACGACAATTTCTGGGAAATGGGCGATACCGGCCCGTGCGGCCCGTGCAGCGAAATCCACGTCGACCTGAGGTCTGACAAGGAAAGGGCAGAGCTTCCAGGCAGGGAGCTCGTGAACAAAGGACACCACCTCGTCATCGAGATCTGGAACCTCGTGTTCATGCAGTTCAACCGAAAGGCCAGCGGCGAACTCGAACTCCTTCCGAACAAGAACGTCGACACCGGCATGGGCTTCGAGAGGCTCTGCATGACCCTGCAGGGCAAGAGCAGCAACTACGATACCGACGTGTTCACAGGCATGATAGCCAGGATTGAAGAGCTCTCCGGGCACAGGTACACCGAATCTGAAAAGACCGGGGTGGCCATGAGGGTGATAGCCGACCACATCAGGGCCATCAGCTTCTCCATTGCTGACGGTCAGCTGCCGTCGAACGTGAAGGCCGGATATGTGATAAGGAGAATCCTGCGGCGCGCGGTAAGATACGGATACACCTTCCTCGGCTTTAACGAACCTTTCCTCTGCAGGCTCGTGGGACAGCTCGTGGACGACATGGGCGAGTTCTATCCTGAACTTGCGGCACAGCAGGACCTCATAGAAAAGGTCATCAGGGAAGAGGAAGTGGCTTTCCTGCGCACCCTCGACAGGGGGATAAGGCTCATGGACAGCATCATGGAGAAGTCCGCGGACACCAAGGTCATCAAGGGTGAAGACGCTTTCGTCCTCTACGACACCTTCGGTTTCCCTATTGACCTCAGCGAGCTTATAGCATCGGAAAACGGCTTCACCATCGATCTCGAAGGCTTCGGGAAGGAGCTGCAGAAGCAGAAGGAAAGGGCCAGGAACGCCACTGCCATAGAGTCCGGGGACTGGGTGGAATTCGAACACTGCGAAAACGTGGAATTCCTCGGATACGATACCACGGCCGTCGACGGGGCAGTCCTGACAAGGCACCGCACCGTCAAGGCAAGGAACAAGGTCATGTACCAGCTTGTCTTTGACAGGACCCCGTTCTATGCCGAGATGGGAGGACAGGTAGGCGACACAGGGTACATAGAATCGGAAAACGGTGAAAAGATAAAGATACTCAACACTATAAAGGAGAATAACCTTACCATACACATTGCAGAAAGCATCCCGGAGGACTGTTCCGGAAAATTCAGGCTCGTCGTGGACGGGGAAAGGCGTCTGGGCATCACGAACAACCATACCGCAACACACCTTCTGCACCAGGCCCTGAGGGAAATCCTCGGGACCCATGTGGAGCAGAAAGGCTCATACGTATGCGACAGCTATTTCAGGTTCGACTTCTCCCACTTCGAGAAGCTTACCGACGAACAGATAGACCTCGTGGAGCGTAGGGTCAACGCCCTGATAAGGATGAACTCACCTCTCTGCGAGAACAGGAACGCAACGATGGAGGAAGCCAAGGAAATGGGGGCGATGGCCCTCTTCGGGGAAAAGTACGGTGACAAGGTGAGGGTCGTACGTTTCGGGGACTCCATCGAGCTGTGCGGAGGTACCCATGCCAGGGCGACAGGACAGATCGGCTTCTTCAAGATAATCTCGGAATCAGCCATAGCGGCAGGGGTGAGGAGGATAGAGGCCACCACCGGAGCCAATGCGGAAAACGTGGTGGACGCCATGGAGAACACGCTCAGGGGCGCAAGGGCCCTCTTCAACAATGTTCCTGATCTCGCCGGAGCCATAAGGAAGATGATTGAAGAGAACGAGCATTTCAGGAAGGAGATCGAGAAGATAGCCAAGGAAAAGACGCTCGCAATGAAGGAGAGCATCCTCGAGAAGGCGAAGGAGATAAACGGGATAAGGGTTGTCACCATCAATATGCCGGTAGACCCTGCCATGCTGAAGAACGCGGCCTTCATGCTGCAGAAAGAGACGGAGAACTTTGCATTGCTCGGGGCATTCGAGTATGCAGGGAAGCCCCAGCTTTTCATAATGTATTCCCCTGACCTGGTTGCAGCCGGGCGCAACGCCTCCAAAGACGTAAAGGAAGCCGCAAAGGCCATTGCCGGAGGAGGCGGAGGACAGCCTGGGATGGCTACGGCCGGAGGAAAGGATGCCGGAGGACTCGGAGAAGCCATGGAGATCATGCTGAAAGCGGCCGCCGGCAAATGACAATTTACAACAGTCATGGATGAAAAGGCTTGACAGATTCATACTCAGTTCCTTCATAGGACCGTTCTTCGCGATCCTGTTTGTCGTCATATTTATCCTGATGATGCAGTTCCTATGGCTGTACATTGACGAACTTGTCGGCAAAGGACTGAGTTTCAAGGTAATCATGGAGTTTCTCGGCTGGGGCAGCGCAACGCTTATCCCGCTTTCCCTGCCGCTTGCCACCCTGCTTTCATCCGTGATGACCCTGGGCAACCTGGGGGAAAACAACGAGCTGCTGGCCATCAAGGCCGCCGGCATATCCCTGAAGAGGGTGCTGTCACCGCTGATAATCGTCTCGGCCATAATAAGTATCGCCGCCTTCTTCGCGGCAAACGAACTCATTCCGGTCGCATACAACAAGATATTCACCCTCCGGGATGACATTGGCAGGACCAAGGAGGAGATCAAGATACCGACGGGGACCTTCTACGACGGGATCGACGGCTATATCCTCCGCGTGGACGACAGGGACAAGGAGACCGACATCATGCATGGCGTCATGGTCTACAACCATACCGGGAACAAGGGCAACACCAGTCTCACCCTGGCGGACTCGGCCATGATGAAGATGTCGGAGGACAAGACCTACCTGACATTCATCCTTTACAACGGGGCGAACTACGAGGAGACGAACACGAGAAAATACAGGGACACCACCCTGCAGCTCCAGAAAATCGAGTTCGACCGGCAGGAGATGGTCATCCCGCTCGAGAACTACGCCTTCAAGAAATCCGACGAGACCCGTTTCGGAGACGAGGTCAGGACAATGAACCTCAAGCAGCTCAACCACAACGGAGATTCGCTCGGAAGGGTTGACCACGAAGCAAAGATGGACAACATATCCAGGTTCTACAACGACAGGACCCTCAGGTACCATTACCAGCTGGACACATCGGAACGCAGGAACGATAACCTGAAAACAGTGTTCAGCTACGAGAACTTCTGCGAATGGCAGGACCTGGAGAAGGAAATCGAAGCCCTGGAGGATGCGAAGTCCAAGGTGAATTCAGAAATCGGGGAACTTACCACCTACGGAAGGGAAAGGTACTACAACGCCTATACGCTCAGAAGGATAGATGTCGAGATACTGAAGAAGTTCGCGCTTTCGTTCGCCTGCTTCATATTCTTCTTCATCGGGGCGCCGCTCGGAGCCCTCATCCGCAAAGGAGGACTGGGCACTCCGGCCATAATCGCCGTACTTTTCTTCGTACTGTATTGGGTGATAGACATTTCAGGAAACAAACTGGCAAAGGACGGAGCGGTATCGGCCTTTGTGGGAGTGTTCATATCGTCTGCCGTACTGCTGCCTATCGGGCTGCTGTTCACATGGAACGCCATCAACGACAAGTCCCTGATAGATACGGAGAGGATAGGGACGCTGTTCAAGAAGATCAGGAACATAGTGCTTGGAAAGATGAAAAAGACCAGAATAGTGTTTATGGGAACGCCTGAGTTCGCTGTGGCTTCCCTCGATGCGATAATAAGGAAAGGATACAATGTCGCCGGAGTTGTGACCGTGGCAGACAAGGCAAGCGGACGCGGGCTCAAGGTAAATGAAAGTGCTGTGAAGAAATATGCCGTGGAGCATAATCTGCCGCTGCTGCAGCCGGTGTCGCTCAAGGATCCGGAATTCCTGTCTGCACTGCAGGCATGGAAAGCAGACCTGTTCGTGGTCGTGGCTTTCCGGATGCTGCCGAAGGAAGTGTGGGGAATGCCGAAGTACGGGACCTTCAACCTGCACGCCGCCCTGCTTCCTCAATACCGCGGGGCTGCCCCTATCAACTGGGCAGTGATCAACGGGGAGCATATCACAGGAGTCACTACGTTCATGATAAACGAAGGTATGGACACCGGGCACATCATCTTCAGGGAGCAGTGCAGGATAGATGACAGCGACACCGCCGGAACCATCCATGACAAGCTGATGGAGACCGGGGCCAGGACCGTGGTGGACACCATTGAGGCCATCCTCGACAACAAGGTGGAACTCCGCCTGCAGAAGAGTTTCATCCAGGGTTCGGAGGTGCTGAAACCGGCGCCTAAGATAAACAGGGAGCTCTGCCATATAGACTGGAACAGACCGACGAAGGAAATTTTCAACCTCATTCGCGGACTCAGCCCTTATCCGGCAGCATATACCGAGCTTGTAAAGGACGGGAAGGCGCAGCAGCTGAAGATATTCATGGCGGAGAAAATGGACGGGGAGTCTCTGGAAATGCTGAAGGGACAGTGCGGCGTCGGGGAAACGGCTCCGGCAGGGACCATCGTTTCAGACGGGACCGGGACAATGGCGATACTTACGTCGGACGGTGCCATACGCCTGACCGACCTGCAGCTGGCAGGAAAGAAACGGATGGCTGTGACGGATTTCCTGCGCGGTTTCAGGGATATCCGGGAGTATTCCGTGTCGGAAGGGACATCTTCGGCAATAATCGACAAGTACAAGGCAGGAATCTGAGACCATGGAAAAGACGGCGGTAATAATCGATAACGGGGACTTCCCGAAAAAGGAATATCCGAGGTTTCTGCTGCGGAATGCGGACTATGTGGTCTGCTGCGACGGGGCACTGGAAAAATATTTCCGGAACATGGAAGCTGTGTTCGGCGGCGAAAGGATGCCGGACGTGGTAATAGGAGACCTGGATTCGCTCGGAAAAGCCGCCAGGAAAAGATACACCGGGAAACTCGTACACGTGGCGGAACAGGAAACCAACGACCAGACGAAGGCTGTAGACTATACTGTCTCACATTTTGCAGACGTTTCCTCCATCTATATCCTCGGAGGCTCCGGAGGCCGCGAAGACCATACCATCGGAAACCTCTCCCTTCTTATGGAATATGCCGGAAGATTCGGGGAGACTGGTCCGAAAATCGAGATGGTATCCGACTGGTCCACCGCATTCGCCCTCACGGATAGCGCGGACATACATTGCGGGACAGGACGGAAATTCTCCCTCTTTTCCCCTGACAACAGCCTTACCGTCAAGTCAAAAGGCCTGCAGTGGCCGACTGACGGGGTAGTATTCGACAACTGGTGGAAAGCTACCCTCAACATCGCTTCGGAAGATGTGGTCCACCTCGATTTCAGCCACAGGTCCATGGCTCTGGTCATTCTGGACTGAAACATGGAATTATTGTGTCTTTTCAGGCAGCCAGTTTTCCGAAAAATTGCTAAATTTGTCTGTTTTACTTGAAATTCAAGACAGATTATGCCAGAAACAGGATACCTACCAAGCATCGACGCCGTGGTCACCGCGTCCAAGATTCTCGACGAGGTCATAGATCCGACACCTATGATGCTTAACCAGAATCTTTCAGAAAAATACGGAGCCGAAGTATACCTGAAAAGGGAAGACCTGCAAATCGTCAGGTCCTACAAGATACGTGGTGCATACAACAAGATACGCACCATATCGCCTGAGGCGATCAAGTACGGGATAGTGTGTGCGAGCGCGGGAAACCATGCCCAGGGCGTGGCCTTCTCCTGCAACAAGCTGCATATTATGGGTTCCATCTATATGCCCACCACCACACCGAGACAGAAGATCGAGCAGGTGAAGATGTTCGGCAAGGAATACATCGACATCGTCCTTACGGGAGACACCTTCGATGCCGCAAACAAGGAGGCGATCGAATATGCGAAAAAGTCCGGCAAGACCTTCATCCCGCCGTTCGATGACCAGAAGATCATAGAAGGCCAGGCGACCATCGGACTCGAGATAGAGAAACAGATGAAGAAGCCTCTCGACTATCTCTTTATCCCGATAGGTGGCGGCGGACTGGCTTCCGGAGTGGGTGCATATATGAAATTCGCCTCTCCGCAGACAAAGATAATCGGGGTGGAACCTGCGGGGGCGCCATGCATGAAGACCGCCATAGAGAAGGGTGAGGTTGTCGAACTCGAGCAGATAGACAAGTTCGTGGACGGAGCGGCAGTGAAAAAGGCAGGGGACCTGACTTTCGAGATATGCAGGAAGGTCCTCGACGATATCGTCGTGGTACCGGAAGGGGCCGTCTGCACGAGCATCATTGATATGTACAACAAAAGTGCGATTGTCGTAGAGCCCGCCGGAGCGCTGTCCGTGGCGGCCCTGCGTTTCTACTCTGACAAGATAAAGGGCAAGAGGGTCGGATGCATCATAAGCGGAAGCAACAACGACATCACCCGCACGGAAGAGATACGCGAGAAATCGATGCTGTACGAAGGGCTCAAGCATTATTTCATAGTAAGTTTCCCGCAGCGTTCAGGTGCGTTCCTCTCCTTCATCAGGGACAACCTCGGGCCGAAAGACGACCTGGTGCTCTTCCAGTACACCAAGAAGACCAACAAGGAGGACGGGCCGGCACTTATAGGCGTGGAGGTAGAGAGCAAGGAGGATTTCGAGGCTCTGGTGCACAGGATGGACGCCAACAACATCGCCTACGAATATATCAACGAAAACAACAAGCTCTTCGAGATACTGATATAGTACAATTTAAAATATAACGAACTATGGCAAATCTTGATTGGACCAGACTCGGGTTCGGCTACAGGAAGACGAACACCATACTTACGTGCTACTACAAGGATGGGAAATGGGGCCCTGTAGAGAGCCGTACTGATGACAACATCAGCATAAACGCATTCGCAGGAACCCTCCATTACAGCATCGAATGCTTCGAAGGCCTGAAGGCTTTCCGCGGGGCGGACGGCAAGGTAAGGCTTTTCAGGCCTGACGAGAATGCGAAAAGGCTTCAGAGGTCCGCTGCATACATCGGCATAGCGGCGCCTTCAGTTGAACTTTTCATAGAAATGTGCATACGCGTCGTGAAGGAGAACATCGACTTCCTCCCTCCTTACGGTTCCAATGCCTCCATGTACCTGAGGCCTACATTGATAGGCATAAATCCGCAGCTGGGCGTGAAATCCTCCACCGAATGCCTGTTCATGATGCTGTGTGCACCTGTAGGGGCATATACCGGCGGAACACTGCAGCCGTCATATGTCGTAATCTCGAGGGATTATGACAGGGCTGCGCCTAACGGGACAGGAAGTTTCAAGCTCGGGAGCAACTACGCCGCTTCCCTCTACTCCTACAACCTCGCCCACAAGCTCGGCTATGAGGCAGTCCTCTACCTTGACCCGCTACACCACAAGTTCATTGACGAGTTCAACTCTTCGAACTTCTTCGCCATAAGGGACAATTCCTATATCACTCCTCAGTCGGACACCATCCTGCCGTCCATCACGAACAAGTCACTGGAGACTGTGGCCAGGGAGCTTGGCATGACTGTGGAAAGACGTCCGGTACCTGTCGAGGAACTGTCCACGTTCGAGGAAGTCGGGGAATGCGGTACTGCCGTGGTGATAACCCCTGTGTACCAGATAGATGACAAGCCTGCACTGGAGTCTCCGGAGGTTACGCCTTATTATTTCGGTTCCAAGGAGCAGTGCGGACCGAAAAGCCTGAAGCTCTATAAAATGATACGCGGGATACAGGACGGGGAGATCGAAGATCCGTTCAACTGGTGTATCACCCTGTAATGAAGATGACCCGGAAAAAGGGAAATTTCATAGAAGTACCTGGAGGGGAACGGAAAGTTCTCCTCCATACTTGTTGTGCACCGTGTTCATCCGCGATAGTGGAATGCCTGATGAAGAACGGTGTCACACCCCTGATCTACTACTGCAACCCGAATATCTATCCTGAAGAGGAATATCTTATTCGGAAAAACGAATGCACCAGGTACGCCAGGTCGCTCGGACTGGAGATTGTCGATGCTGACTATGACCACGAGGCATGGCTCGAAAGCGTAAAAGGCCTTGAAGACGCACCGGAACGCGGCCCCAGGTGTCTGGAATGTTTCAGGATACGTCTTGCATCTGCGGCGGAATACGCCCATACCCACGGCTACAAGGTTCTCACAACCACCCTCGCCTCCTCGAGGTGGAAAAGTCTGGAACAGATAAACTCTGCCGGACAGTATGCCGCATCACTGTACGATGATGTGACATGGTGGGACATGAACTGGCGCAAAGGCGGGCTGCAGGAACGGCGCAACGAACTTATTAAGGCCTACAATTTCTACAACCAGACCTGGTGCGGCTGTGAATTCAGCCTCGACACGGCAAGAAACCGGGAATCATCTGACTTCAAACCGGGAGAGCAGCTGAAGCTGGTCTGACGGCGGAGTCTCGCCAGGCATAAGCGGACAGAGCACGGTATATTCCGTACTGCAGACACCGTCAATGTCTTTCGCGTTCATCAGCCAGGATTCCATCTCGGCAATCTCCTTTTGCTTCTCCTCCACCATAATTTTCACGGCGGCACTGCACTCCCTGGCGACCTCCCTGCACTCTTTCAGCACCTTACCGTAAGGTATGGCACGGAAGCCGAGTTCAGGAAGCCCCAGGTTCGCATTCACGTATGCCAGTCCCAGTTTCACAAGATCGGAATCAAGTTTCCTCAGCCTTTCCAGTTCCTCCGTACAGGCCTGATACTCGTCAAGAATGTTGACATAGGACCCGTTGTCCAGACGTTCTTCATCGTCTATCCTCAGGGAGACAGCCTTGCACACCTGGCCGGAAGCCGTCTCAAGATAATAAGAGTAAATCTTGTAATAAGGCTTCGTATCCCCTATCAGGCCGACTGTTTCCGAATATGCCTCGGCACAATCAGAAATGTATGAATCGACACTTTGTGAACCGGAAAAGTCCGGTCTCTTCCATTGCCGGACAAGGTCTTTTTCCGTATGGAAAGGCTCCGACACGACGGCCTTGGAAAGCCTGGCTTCTTTCGGAAGGCTCAGAGGGAGGACATCCTTTGTCAGCCGGATATCGTAAAAAACATACTGACCGGAAGTGTTGTACGTATTCGCCAGCCAGAACATCAGCTGTCCGCAGCCGTCTATCGGCACTGTCACAGTCTGCGGTTCCATGGTCTCATAGACGGCAAGTTCGGCAACGACCTTCTGGTCAGCACCGATAAGCAGGGTCTCCTTATAGTCAGACGGGGTCTCCCCTGCCGGCCTCAGACAGGCGACTGTAAAGGTTACGCTGTTGTATTCCCCGTAGGTATTGAATGCGGCACACGAATTCTCTACGGCATTGCCGCCTGCAGCCAGCATCAGAAAGGCTGCCGCCCCTACCAGGGTACTCCCGACCAGGGTTCCTCCCACAGCCCCGGCAGCAACGAAAGCCGACCCTACCGCCGCTCCTCCTATTGCTGCCGCAGCGGCATTGTCCGTCCCTTCTGAAAGCACTCCGTGGTCAAGGGAAAAATGTACGCTCGTCTGGAGCATGAACCCCTTGTTTATCCTTGTTCCGTCAGGCATCTCGAAATACCGTCTCTGCGTGGTGCCGTCATAGAATATATTGTCTTTGGAATCCCAGGCCGTACTCACGTAGTGCAGATAAGGCGTCCCAAGGTCTATCAGGTCTGTCTCATGCGGACATTCCGGTACGGGGTGCATGAAAAGGTCATTTTCGACCGGTTCTCCCCTGTACACAACAATGTCGGCAATACCGTAAGCCCCGACATTCAGGTTCCCGGAGCCTCCGTTCTCGAACCTGAGTTTCCGACAGCGGTCCAGCGGGAGGACAAACTCCTGATTGGGATAGGTTGCCTTCATCGGAGCCTCGAGTATGAGCCTGTCATCCGCATAGACCCTTATCACATCATTTGTCATGGCCCAGCTCTTGCCGACATAGCCGGCAGTAAAACTCACATAGTCGAATTCCCGTCCGAGATCAAAGACAGCATACGAGACGACATTGTCATTCCAGAAATCCGCCTTTTCATACAACACGAACCCTTCACTGAACCTTGTCCCGCCCATCGAAAAGGTGATGTGGTCCGATTCCCCGTTGTAGACCTGATGGGCGATCTGTCCGCCGACGGCGTAGGGAGGGATGTTAGAGACAAGCTTGCATACGTCCGGAAGGGTTTTCAGACGCGGGTCAATATCCCCTTCGGCGGTCTGCTGTCCGGTTTCCGGCACATCGGTCCCTTCCGGATAAAGTACGGCATCCACTATGGCCGCATACATGCTCTGGTCCGACTGCTCGGTATGGAACGAAAGCTGGCGGCATCCCCGCACATCCAACACTATGCGTCTGGCTATATCCGTCTGTGAAACCTCATATTCATGTATTATCTTCCCGTCCGCCTTCACCGTTATCCACCCTTTTCCGCCGCTGCTCTTGTCGTTGTCTACAGGGCCGGCAAGGAAACTGAGGGTGGCATATCTGCCTCCGAGGTTGAAATAGCTCGCACCCGGCTGCACCCCTATAAAGGCCATCTCCATATTGCATACAATTCCGTGGTGATAGCCTTTCCCGTTGACACGGACAGTCTTGTAGCGTCCTTCCGGGGAGACGCAGAAATGATTGTACTGGGCATACGGCTGCAAGTCCTCCACCAGCCGGGTGACCTGCGCCGGGGCAGTATCCAGGTTTCCGGTCTCCACAGGTGTCTCACCTGCCTTCCACAAAGTCGCCTCTGCAAAGGCAATCTCGTCCTCTCCCTGCACCAGGACGAACTTCAGTTCGTCGGTCCCCTTGACATCCAGCTTCATACGCCTCGGCACATCGTATTTGCGGACCACCTCGTCGGCTATCTTCACCCCGTCGGCATATACAGTGACTATTGCCGGGCCATTGTCCAGAGACTCCGGGTCATATATCCGTCCAAGCACGAACATCAGGGTCTCGTACTCCCCTCCGAGCCTGAATACAGCATATCCCGGAGTATAAGGTCCCTGGGAACTGCCCACAGTGAATCCTCCGTCCCATTGCAGGCCTCCGGTCAGGTTCATCTTCCCCGAACCAGGACCGGAATACCGGTACGCCTTGTACATATAGGACTTGACCGGAGACTTTTCATTTACAAGGTATCTCGCCTGTGCTCCTGCCTGAAGCAGAAAAACAGACAGCACATACATTACAGCTAATATTCTTTTCATGGCAAACAGTTTTTTTTCATATCATTCCGGAATCCGGCATCTCTTTCGTCCCTGCCCCGAACAGTCCGGCATTGTCCGGAAAGACCGTCCCATACAATGACGTCAGTCTCCGGACTCATATTGATCAGGAAGACAATATTATGGCCCTTACATCGTCAAACCTGCATTTTTCCAGATCCTCAGGGGAAATCAGGAAATCGAGCACCCCGACATCCATGAAATCGAGACTAAAGTCATCCCCCTCGAAAGAGTCCGCCTGCAGCAGTATCACCCAGTCCTCGAAAGGCGGGTCCCATGTCTCCCACTGCCGGTGGACGGGGCTGGCGAACACGGCATGGTCGTCCTGCAGACCGGAAGAAGTGAGGCTGAACTCCATACAAAGTCCTGACGGGACAGACGGAATATCCGGTGAATCTGCAGGCTGCACCTCCACAAGCCCATCGCAAGAAGGGAAATACATCACCTTCACGGCATCCTTGCCGCTGACTGTGCCTCCGATGCTCTCCGTTCCGGTCCAGTATCCGAGATACGGGTCTATCCTGGCGAAAAAGGATAAAAGTCCCGTGTGCGGAAGCCTGTTGTCCGCATCGTATGGTGCGAATTCCTCCAGATTTATCTGGCACAGAAAAACATACGGACGCTCTCCGTCAACGTCACCGTAGACAGGGAATGGCATATCCTGAGGCAAGGCCGGATTTCCCCAGAAACGGGAAGACGTTGCAGATAGTTTCTCCGGCGGTACTGACAAACGGATATATACTGGAGTCATGGCTATAAGTTTCAGTGGCTAATGATATATGTGACAAAACGGCTCTGGCAGACAGGACGGTTACAGGTATTCCCTTCCGGAGAGTATCCTCCAAAGGGCATAATATTTCAGGAGCGACACCGGCTTTGACGAGACAAGCTGGTAATGCAGGGAACCGCAGCTGAAATATACCGAGCTCTTGAGTGCTGTACCGAAACCGGTGATCTCCTCAATCCCATGAACGATCTTCCTGTCGCCGAAACTGAGTTCAAGCCTGTCGCCGAACAAGGACATCGTCGCGTCGGCCGAAAGAAGACGGGAAGACTCCCCGTCCACGAGTTTGAGCCGGAACCCGCTGTCGGAGGCTATCGGGGCCTCGGTCATGGTCCTGAATTCGGCACTGTGACCATGCATCCATGCTTTCTGGTAGCTGTTCCACTCGGCAAGATTCCTGAACGGCAGATTGCCCTCCCCGAAACTTCCCGTTTCAAGATACCTGGCATGGAGCCCGCAGGTGCACCTGACCTCGTCCCCGGAAGTGGTTACAGTTCCTATGCCGTGGCACAACGGGCAGAGATACGCGGTGTATTGCATCCCTTCGGCGAGGTTTTTCCCGGGATACAGGTCTCCGCTGCGTGCCTGCTCTTCGTAGGCATTGACGTGCAGGTCACGGCATATCGCCTCATATACTTCATCCTGGGTCATCGCGGCAAGTTCCTCCGGAGAATATTCGTGCACAAGCTCCCCGCGCATGGGACCTTTGCGTTTGTATCCAGCCCATCTCGGGTGCAGGAGATACCCTCCCGTAAAACGGTATGTGACAAGGGCCGCTCCTGACTCCTTGGCAAGCCTGGCCGTACGGGGCGAGATGAACTCCGTCACACCGTCCCAGCAGCGGTTGCCTTCCGGGAACATTCCGACGGAAACTCCGGCCTTAAGATTCGCCTCGATCCTGGCTATCACTTCATCACCGCTTGCGCCCTTCTCCCTCGGGATCACACCGAAGAAGTTGTTCATTATGAAACCGACAAAGCCTCTGGTGATGGCGGCATTGGCGACGAACCTCATATACCTGTGAGTGGCGATGACAAGCAGGGCCGGGTCAAGGTTCTGGGTATGGTTTCCGAGAGCGAGAAAAGTCCTGCTCCTTATCCTGCAAGGCTTGTAGCTGAAATGGAGGGACAGGGTCACGAACGGACCGATGACAGCCCTGCAGAACGCATACACTCCTTTCTGGAAGGCAGAACCTTTTCTTATGGCCGAATTTTCAGACTGCATAGGCTCACTGTTTTTGTTCCTGCATCTTCCTGGCCTCCTCTTCCTCGAGAACCCTGTAGGCCACTTTTCCTACAAGTGTCTTAGGGAGTTCGGCCCTGAATTCTATGTCGTACGGCATGGCATATTTCGCTATATACTTCCGGCAGTAGGCCATCAGTTCGTCCCTGGTCTCCGCTGAAGGGGCAATGCCGGGCTTAAGCATAACGAAAGCCTTCACCTTCTGCATCTTGTAAGGGTCAGGCACGCCTATGATGCAGCTCATCTGCACCTTCTCGTTGGCGTCGAGGATGTTCTCGAGCTGGGCCGGGTAGACATTGTAGCCGGATGTGATTATCATCCTCTTTATGCGGCCCTTGAAATAGATGAACCCCTGGTCGTCCATGCACCCGAGGTCCCCGGTATAGAGCCATGTCATGCCGTCCGGGTGCACCCTCAGGGTCCTGGCTGTCTCCTCCGGCTTCCCGTAGTATCCTGCCATCACTGTAGGTCCGGCGAGGACGATCTCCCCTTCCTCACCGTAAGGCAGCTCCTCGTCGGTACCGGGCCGGACTATCTTGTAGTATGTGTCAGGGAACGGTATCCCTATGCTTCCTTCCTTGGCTTTCGTGACAGGCGTGAGGCAGGATGCCGTCACGCATTCGGTGGTACCGTACCCCTCCCTGATACAGATGGAGGCATGGTGGTCGGAAAGGAACTTGTCGAATTTCTTTTTCAGTTCTATGGACAGGGAGTCGCCTCCGGAGAACACGCCTTTCAGGTGGGACAGGTCGGCATTCTTCATGTTCGGAAGGCGCAGCAGGGCCTCGTACAGGGTCGGCACACCGGCCATGAAGTTGCATTTGTACCTGGTGATGAGCTTAGAGTAACTCTTGGCAGTGAATCTCGGCACAAGTACGCAACGTCCGCCCTTGGCAAGCATCGTATGGATGCAGACCCCGAGCCCGAACCCGTGGAAGATTGGCATCGCAGCGAGCATCCTGTCCCCGGGACGGAACATCGGGTTGGTAGCTATGACCTGCTCGGCGAGGGCATTGAAATTCCTGTTGGTCAGGACTATACCTTTTGTGGTACCGGTAGTGCCGCCGGAATACAGGATTACGGCCGGGTCGTCATCCGCCCTCTCCACCTTGTAGTTGTAGAAGCAGCACCTTGACAGTTTCAGGAACTTTTTCCAGGTTATGACAGGGGCGTCCTGGGGAATCCTGGCAATCTTGTATTCTTCCGTGATCATGTATCCGACGCGCATCGGCTTCGAGAGCTCGTCCTTTATCCTGGCTATTATAACGTTGACAATGCCGGTATTTTTCCGGACGGCCTCTATCTTGCCGTAGAACTGGTCCAGGGTGATGACCGTGACGCTGCGGGACTCGTTCAGGTAGAACTCTATCTCCTTCTCGCTCGAGAGGGGGTGCACCATGCTCGCGATACCGCCTATCATGTTCACCGCATAGAAGACATATATCGCCTGCGGACAGTTCGGCATGGCTATGGTAACGCAGTCCCCCTTGCGGATACCGATGGTTTTCAGCGCCTTTGCGCAGGTCTCTATCATCTTTACGAGCTGACGGTATGTGGTGGACTTCCCCATGAAGTCGAAAGCCACATTCCTGGGATACTTGTCAGCCACGCTCTTGACCATGTCGAACATGGAACCCTTGAAATAGTCGAGGTGTACTGGGACACCTTCAGTATATGGATACCACGGTGTCTTGACGGTTGTTTCTGGCATAAAGAATCTTTTTTAAGGGTACTAATTTATAAATTTATATCGGAAAAAATACGGAAGTCCCGCGCTTTTGGTGAAATATTGGCGGTATCCCGGGGGCGGGCGGCATTTTACTTTTCAACCTCTACTACGCCCTCGGCGGAGGTGCGATGTAGAAGAAAAATCATTATCTTCGTGTCCGGATTGACAATTCAGACTTGCAAATTGGACGATATCAAAGACATATTCAGCCGCATGGCTGGAGGTGACAGGAGCGCTTTCAGGGAAATATTCATCTTATTCTATCCTAAAGTTCGAACTTTCGTCTCCCGGCTCATACCGGACAGCGACGAGGCCAAGGATGTGGCCCAGTCCATACTCATAAGGATATGGCTGAACAGGGAGAGGTTCACGGAAGTGAAGAACTTCGACGCCTATATCTTCACCCTGTCGAAGCACACTGTCCTCAACCACCTGGACAAGGCCAGGAGAAAGCAGGACAGGCAGGAGGACGGGACTGACGAGATCTATGACCTGGCCCTGCCGTCCGACAAGCTCGAGATGCTGGATATGAAAAGGAGAATCGACAATGCAGTGGAAGAGATGCCACCGCAGAGGAAGCAGGTTTTCACAATGAGCAGGATACTCGGGATGAAGAACGGGGAGATAGCCGACAGGCTGAACCTCTCGAAGAAGACTGTGGAAAACCACATAAACCTCGCGCTGAAAGAGATCAGGAAGAAGTTCCCGGTCTTGTTTTTACTTATATTTATAGGTGCACAGGAGATTTTGATTGTCTTTAAGATATAATATTGCGATTACCGTTATGTCAGATAGACCCAACAATATGGAACTCCAGCCGCCTCTCCCCTCACCCGCAGGGGAGCAGGACAGGCTGCTTGACCTGTGGAGACAGTCAGGGGATGCCGGGATGGACATGGAGACTGTCATGGAAGAATACAGGATACTGGCAGACAGGCTCGGGATAGGAGGCACGGAAGAAGGGGCTGCGGGCCCGTGCAGCGGCAATGCAGGGAACGGAGGCAGAGGCGGGAGAAGGAAAGTCCTTGCAGGATTGTTCAGATATGCCGCGATTCTGGCGCTGCCGCTGTGCATCGCCGGCGCAGGCATAGCCATGCTTCTCCAGTCCAGGGAAAAGGCGGAGGCTCTGGCAGAAACCGGGTTCATACAGGAGGCCACCGGCTACGGTGAAAAGAAGGATTTCTACCTTCCGGACAGCACAAGGGTCTGGCTCAACTCCGGGAGCGTACTCATATATCCGGAAAAGTTCATCGGGAACAGGAGGAACGTATTCCTTTCCGGGGAAGGCTATTTCCAGGTGACGGAAGACAGGAGACGCCCGTTCTCCGTCCGCACGGACAATATTTCGGTAAAGGTGCACGGCACGGCCTTCAACCTCTCGAGCTATGCCGATGACAACGTGGTGAAGACCACCCTCGAATCCGGCTCGGTGGAGATTGCAGTACCGGGGAAAGAGAAGACCTTCACCCTTGTACCTGACGAGCAGCTGACATACAATACCGGATCCGACGAAGTGAAGATAGAGAAGGTCTCCTCGTCCGACTTCTCCACATGGAGGGACGGGGGCATCACCATAGATGACAGGTCGCTGGAGGAGACGGCCCTCATGCTGGAGAAGATGTTCAACGTAAGGATCATAGTCGCAACAGAAAGGTTCGCCGGCGCCAGGCTGAATATCCGCTTCAGGAGCGGAGAGACCATAGGCAATGTCCTGCACATAATCCAGGGCATACTTCCGGGGATGCGCATAGACACTTCCGGGAACGTGATCATAATCCGGTAGGCAGATTCCTGGAATCTTCAGGGATAAATTTCAAGACAGTCCCCATTTTTTCAATATTCCCTTGGGTGCGGCAGGGATTTTCCCTGTCTTTTATTTTGGATGGCCGCAGAAGCGGCCGTTCCGGTCCTGTATGGACCGTGTATAACCATTCCACATAATAAATTAACATTTATGAATCGCTTTTTGTTGAAAATGGTGGGGCTGGGCTTATGCATTCTCGCCTGGAGCCCCGCAATTTCTGCCCAACCGGTCTCTTTCAATGGAGAACGCCTGAGTGTCAGCCAGGCCTTTGCCAGCATCGAGGAGCAGACCGACTACAGGTTTGCATACGACTCGGCGAATCTGGACATGTCGAGGGTCGTATATCTCGACTACACTGACACTGAAGTCCTTGATGTCGTGAACGACATACTTGCAGGAACCGGCTTCAAGGGAGTTATAGACGGGAATTACATTGTCATTTCCCCGGCCGGGCAGGAACCTGTGCAGCAGAGCACGGTTGTCACCGGGACAGTGAAGGATACCGGCGGCCAGCCTGTGATAGGGGCAGGTGTAGTGCAGAGCGGCACATCCAACGGTGTCATAACCGATTCCCAGGGACGTTTCAACATCGAGGTCCCGGACAGCGCGGTACTCGAGATATCCTCCCTCGGATACAAGAGCGTGTCCCTGACGACAACCAGGGGCGGGAACTACGACATCACCCTTGAAGAGGACATGAAACTGCTGGAGGAAGTGGTGGTGATAGGTTACGGTACAGTCCGGAAGAGCGACCTTACCGGCTCCCTGTCCTCGGTTGACAGCGACGCGTTCAAGGCGCAGAAAGTAACCCGTATCGACCAGGCTCTCCAGGGACGGGCTGCCGGCGTGCAGATTTCCAATACGGTGGGAGCACCTGGCGGAGATGTGCGTATCCGTATCCGCGGTGCCAATTCCGTCCTCGGGGACAACAGCCCGCTGTTCGTGGTGGACGGGTTCGTAGGTGTGGACTTCAATTCCATAAACCCGAATGACATAGAATCCATGGAGGTCCTCAAAGACGCGTCCTCCACCGCCATCTACGGGTCCCGCGGTGCCAACGGCGTTATCCTCATAACGACCAAGTCCGGGACAAAGGACGGGCGCATAAACGTGACCTATGACGGCAACGTTTCCGTTTCCAGGATAATCAAGAACTATGACCTGCTGAGCGCCGGGCAATATGCAGAAGTGTACAACGAGCATCAGGCAGCATTCGGGCTCGACCCGTACTTCACCCAGGAAGAGATCGACAGCTACTATGAGAACGGGGGCTTCGACTACGTGAACGCAGTGCTCCGTACCGCCATCTCCCACCAGCACCAGCTGAGCGTGGACGGAGGGAACGAGAAGACGCAGTGGAGAATCTCCGGGAACTACCTCGACCAGCAGGGTATCATAAAGATGTCCGACTACGAAAGGTTCAATGTCAGGGCAAGGCTCAACACCAAGGTCAACGACAGGCTCTCGTTCAGGTTCAACATCAACGCCAGCACATCCAAGGGACGGAACAACCAGGGCTATGCGAACGCCAACACGCTCCTGAACCAGGCCCTCGGCTGGGCACCGACCACCAACCCTTACGATGAAGACGGGAACCTGATCACGAGCGACCCTACCGGCTCCCTGAAATCCAACCCTCTCGCCCTCCTGTACGATGCCGAGAACCTTTCGGATAAGACATTCGTCACCACGCTCGCAGGTGCCAGCTACCAGTTCATACCAGGGCTCACGCTCGATTTCCAGGCAGCCATGGACCAGCTTTTCGACAAGACCAGCTCCTGGACCGGCGAGACCGCCGCAGGTTCGGCCAGCACATCCAACGCAAGCGTAGTGAGCGGGAGCGGCCGGACGATACAGACCACGACCCAGCTCTCATACAACAGGGATTTCGGTAAACACATGGTGAACGCCGTGGCCGCAGTCGAGACACAGTCCTACAAATACCGTTCTGCCACGGCGACGGCCACCGACCTAACTTTCCCGGAACTCAAATACGACAATCTCTCCCAGGCGGCATCCTACCAGACGGCGAGCGACTATTCCATGTGGGCCCTGGTTTCCTACCTCGTGAGGCTGAACTACTCCTACGGCGGGAAATACATGGCCTCCGTGTCGGTCAGGAGTGACGGTTCGTCAAAGTTCTCCGAAGGCAACAAGTTCAGCACCTTCCCTGCCGCAGCCATTGCCTGGAACATAGGGAAAGAGAACTTCATGAGGAATGCCACCGCCATAAGCAACCTCAAGATCAGGGCCAGCTGGGGACTCACGGGAAGCCAGGCGATAGAGCCTTACGCGACCAAGTCCGCCTTCAGCAATATCACATACCCGTTCAAGATGGGAGGCGCCACCAGCGGTATCCAGATAAGCGATCCGGCCAATCCTGACCTGAGGTGGGAGACCACGGCACAGACCAATGTCGGCATAGACCTCGGGCTCTTCGACGACAGGCTCACCCTCGAGGCTGACTGGTACCTGAAAGACACATACAACCTGCTGCTCAACAAGAATGTACCGGCATACCAGGGCGGCGGCACCATAGTCAGCAACATCGGAAGCATCCGCAACAGCGGGTTCGACTTCACCCTTTCGGGCAGGATACTCGAGAAGAAGGACTTCTCGCTCGAGTCCTCCGTCAACTTCTCTATCCTCCGGAACAAGGTCATGGACCTCGGAGATGACGAGGTAGTATATGTGGCCTCCAACCTTACCGGGATAAACGACGGCGCATACGACTTCATCTACAAGGTAGGCGAGCCACTCGGTACCCTCTACGGCCTGAAATACCTCGGCCCATGGCAGAAAGGAGAGGAGGAGCTTGCAGCCAAGTACGGCTGCGTCCCTGGTGACGCCCGTTACGAGGACCTTGACGGGAGCTACACCTACGACAGCTCCGACTACCAGATAATCGGGCACGGCATGCCGCAGTACACCCTGGGATGGAACACCAACTTCCGCTACAGGAACCTGTCCGTGAACATGTTCTGGCAGGGGGTCTTCGGGGTTGACAAGCTCAACTACAACAGGTGCGTGTTCATGATGGCGGCCCGTGACATCAGAGGGGCCACATTCTCGGAAGTCCTCGACAGGTACATCCCGGGAGTCAACGAAAACGCATACCTCCCTGCATGGAGCGAGACGAGCACCTGGTATCCTGTATCGAGCCTCTGGCTGGAGAACGGGAGCTATTTCCGGCTCAAGAACATCAGCGTGGCATACGACTTCAGCGTAAGGAAGGTCGGGGACTTCACGGTATCGCTCAACGCGACAAACCTGTTCACCATCACCAGCTACAAGGGAATCGACCCTGAAGCCAGCAACGTAGGCGGAGGGACTTCGGACATACAGCAGGGGCTGGACTACGGAGCCTATCCTAACTCAAAGTCAATAACCCTCGGGCTCACCATAAGGTTCTGACAAGATGCCCGGGATACCATATAGAAGATAATAACCGACAAGTACAACTGAATTTATGTCAAAGATATTTCCATTCATAGCGGCGGTCATCTGCAGCGCCGCGCTCTCATCCGGATGCAGCGGATTCCTGACGGAAGAGACAGACGGAAAAGTATTCGACAATGTCCTTTCTTCACAGAAAGGCCTTGAATCTGCCCTGACAGGGGCATACAAGGGGCTCAATGTCCCTTGGTCGATAGGTATCTGCAACGGAACGTTCCAGCAGTTCATGGCCGGTGCGGACGACATATACTGCCCTACTTCCGACACCAACGGGAACCAGTTCGACATCTGCGGTGTCACGGACTCCAACGGCTCCTTCGCGAGCACGTGGAACGGGCTCTACAAGGTGATAATAGGGGCGAACAACGTCATAGACAACTATGAGTCCTGCTCCGGAGACGCCGCCACCATAAAGGTGATGGCCGGGGAAGCCTACTTCCTCCGTGCATACGCCTATTTCATGCTCGTGAGACTGTGGGGCGAGATACCGCTCATCCTTTCCACCTCGTACGACCCGGAAGAGACTTCCATGCAGTCTTCATCGGAAGCGGACATCTATGTGCAGATTGAAAAGGATATAGACAATGCCGTGTTGATGCTCGAGGACGAAAGGAGGAACGGGGAAGTGGGCAGACCGAGCAGGATTGTCGCCCGGGCTCTACGCGCCGAAATCTACCTGACCGAAGCCGGCTGGCCGCTGAAGAAGGATGGCTACTATGCCAAGGCTGCTGAAGAGGCAAAGGCGGTCCTGGATGAAAGCGCCTCGCGCGGCTTCATCCTCGAGGAGAACTTCACCGACCTGTTCATCAACGACGACAGCAAGGACTGCATCACGTCCGAGGACCTGTTCATAATCCCGGCGAGCACCACAGACAACATCGTGTTCTACGGGGCCTGGAGCGAGCCGTCGGAGATAGGAGGCTGGGACATTGTATTCGCCGAGGTAGGGTTCATGAACAACTTCCCTGACGGCATAAGGAAAGACAATACCTTCTATACCGAATATACCGACGACTCCGGCAAGACGGTCAGCTGGGAAAACTGGAAGATGAGGCATCCGGGTATCCTGAAGCTCATGAAATATCCGCAGAGCGGGGTAAAGGGAAGCAGCTCGAGCACTATACCGGCACACCTGCTGAGGCTTTCCCAGACGGCCCTCACATACGCCGAGGCCAAGGCAAGGGCAGACGGGCCTGACGATGCGGCCTACGAGTGGATAAACAAGATCAGGACAAGGGCCGGGCTGGGGACCCTGTCGGGACTTACCACGGAAGATTTCATCACGGCCTGCGTCAACGAGAGGGCATGGGAGCTTGCCGGAGAAAACGTCCGGTGGTTCGACCTCCTGAGGCTGGAGATGGTGGACGACACCAATGCCTCCAAGGACCCGAAGTACGACCAGACCGTCCAGGTCAAGGAAAGGTACACTTTCCCGCTGCCTGCCAGCGAGACTTTGCTCAACCCTAACTTGAACAAATAAAATGAGACGATACAGTTCATGAAAAGAATCATAGGCTTAATCGCATTGGTCCTGGGTATGGCCGCCTGCACGGGGAATACCGGGACCCCATCTGAAAATGACTTCATCCGCGTAAGCGGGAAAGACCTGGTAGCGCCTGACGGGAGCAAGTTCTTCATCAAGGGCACAAACCTCGGCTGCTGGCTGAATCCGGAAGGCTACATGTTCGGGTTCGGACGTGCTAGCTCCGCCAGGCTCATCAACACCATGTTCTGCGAGCTCGTGGGACCGGACAGGACGGCCGAATTCTGGAAAAGGTTCAAGGACAACTATGTAACCAGGGCCGACATCGACTTCATCGCCTCCTGCGGTGCCAACACCATCCGTATTCCGTTCAACTACAGGCTGTTCACAGATGAGGACTACATGGGCCTGACTTCGGGCCAGGACGGGTTTGAAAGGATAGACTCCGCTGTCGTATGGTGCCGCGAGGCCGGGCTGAAGGTAATACTCGACATGCACGACGCACCCGGCGGACAGACCGGTGACAACATAGATGACAGCTACGGCTACCCGTGGCTTTTCGAAAGTACCGCAAGCCAGGAGCTCTTCTATGACATCTGGGTCAGGATTGCCAGCCACTACAAGGACGAGACGACAATCCTCGGGTACGAGCTGATGAACGAGCCCGTCGCCCCGTATTTCGAGAATATGGACGACCTCAACTCCAGGTTCCTCCCGGTATGCAGGGAAGCGGTGGCGCGCATACGGCAGGTCGACACCAACCATATCATCATCCTCGGCGCCCCGCAGTGGAACACCAACTTCAAGCCCGTGACCGACTGGCAGTTCGATGACAACATGATGCTTACCTGCCACCGGTACGGAGGAGAGGCCGGGGAGGAAGGCATCCGCGAATATATAGAGTTCAGGGACAGTACCGGGCTCCCGATGTATATGGGCGAAATAGGGCACAACACCTGTGAATGGCAGGAGACATACAGCCGGGTCATGCAGGAGAACAACATAGGCTATACATTCTGGCCATACAAGAAAAGGGATATCGAATGCATGAGGGCCTTCGACGTGCCGGAAGGCTGGGATGAGCTTGTCGTCAGGTTCGCCGAATCCGACAGGAAGGACTTTGCTGCGATACGGGCTGCCCGTCCAGACCAGGAAGCCGCCTGGAAGGCCATGTGCGAGTTCACCGAAAACATAAGGTTCGAGAACTGCCATACCCTGGATGACTACGTGGATTCAATGCTCCTGCCATGAGAAGGATTCTTTTTCCCCTGCTTTTCTCCGCCGCTCTCGTGCTTTACGGGTGCGGGCGGGGTGTGCATACCGTACATTTCGACGGCTCCCTGGAGGTTTCCGGGGAGAAGTTCGCCCTCAAGGACATAAACCCGGACCTTCCTGAAAACTGGGACGGGTACGGGTTCGTGGTCCTGGAGTACAGGATAAACACCGCCCAGCGCTTCCAGGTGGGCTTCACCACCGACAACGGGTACAATGAGCTCCGGGTAATGTGCTACGTCCCGAACGCCTGGAACAGGATAGCCATCCCTATGGAATACTTCACGCTGCCGCCGGCCCCCGCAGCCGACCTCGCGGCCACGAACAACCACGCCCGCTACACCGGATGGATAAACCTCGGGGGCAGGAGAGGGCCTATGCACGGAGTGGATTCCGTAGGGTTCCGGATGAGACGGGCCATCGGGGATGCCGTCCTGGAAATCAGGGACATCACCTTGAGCAAGGATGATCCGGGGGACGCCTACCTCTGCAGGAAGCCTGCCGTGGACAAGTTCGGGCAGAGCAACCTGGTGGATTACCCTGAAAAGGTGCACAGCCTGGAAGAACTGGAAGCCTGCTGGAGAGCGGAAGAAGCCGAGCCGGCCGGTACCGGGGCCTGCAACTACTCGAAATACGGGGGTTACAGGCAGAAACAGGTGGAGGGCACCGGCTATTTCCGTACCGGGAAGATAGACGGCAGATGGTGGTTCATAGACCCTGAAGGCTATCTTTTCCTGTCCGTAGGGGTGGACTGCGTGGATATATCGTGCGGAGGCTCCATAAGGGCATACGACAAGAGGCCCGGGATGTTCGCGGAACTGCCGCCTGCCGACCTGGCCAGTAAAATGGGGCTCGCGGACCGGCACGGGGACAGCGGAACGTCATTCGGTCTCTGGAACCTGTACAGGAGATACGGGGAGGACTACAGGGAGAAGGCCCTTGACATGGTGATAAGGAGGATGGACAGATGGGGACTGAACACCATAGCCAACTGGTCTTCGGACATAGTCAAGGATTCCGGGCGCAAGGCCTTCCTGCACCAGCTGTACGGGATGGGGCTCTCGCCCGAGCTCATGGGGCTGTGTGACATCTATGCCCCTGACATCCGGGAGAAACTCGAGGAATCCATCAGCAGGCAGACCGGGAAATATGTGGGAAACCCTTGGCTGATAGGCTATTTCATAGGGAACGAACCGGCCTGGATAAACCAGGAGGAAAGGCTCTGCAGCCTCATCCTCGAAGGGGAAGAACGGCCTGTCAAGACTGCCCTGGAGAAGTACCTGAAGGAGAACGGGGACAGCCCGGCCTCCCGCAAGGAATTCATCTACAAGACATTCAGGGAATACCTGGTCCTCACGGACGATATCATCAGGAAATATGACCCTGAACACCTCAACCTCGGCATAAGGTTCGGGGACCCTCTTACCCTTCCGGACGAGGTGCTTTCTGCCTGCGATGTCTTCGACGTGTTCAGCTTCAACTGCTACGACCTGCTGCCGCGCACAGAGATGATGGACAAGGTAAAGGACCTGATAGACAGGCCCCTGATAATAGGTGAATACCATTTCGGGACAGTCGACAGGGGATATGCCCAGTCCCTGTGGCAGGTGGAAAGCCAGGAACAGAGAGGCGTAGCATACAGATACTATACTGAACATGCATACGCCCATCCGTCCCTGATAGGGACAGGCTACTTCCAGTGGGCGGACCAGGACATATCCGGCCGTTTCGACGGGGAGAACTACAACTGCGGGCTCGTGGATGTGACAGACCGGCCGTACAGGGAGCAGGTTGAAGCCATGGCGGAGACAGCCAAGGTCCTGTATGACATACATAGCGGGACTGCCCTCCCTTACAGCAGGATGCCACGCAACTGCCGGGGACACGGAGCCATCCCGGACCTCTGGAACGCCTCCCTTCCCGACAGTCTCTCTCTCGAGGGCTCAGTCTACAACATGTAGCCGTCCGGAAAAGCGGACGGGCCGTAAAGCAGCGTCTTCAATCTCCTGACAGCCTTGTCAGCGTCACCGGAAGAAGGTGACCCGAAAGCCCAAAAAAAGTCCCGTAGGGACCGCACCGGGTAGGTGCGAGATCCCCCTAATAGGGGGTGCAGGGGGTTAGGATGGGTCCAGTCTTTCGAAGAAAGACGTTTGAGGGTGACACAAAATCTCTTTTGGGTCACCCTCTTCCTACTATTCCGCCGGACGCATTCTCCGCAGCCGCCTGCCAGGTCCGTTGACTGGATATCCCGAAGCCTATCATCCTCGGGTTACGGAGGCCCATCCCGGCTATCCTGCGGAAATATTCAAAACAGTTGTTCGTTTTTTCCGCAATTATTCCGCACGGTCCGGCCGTTCACTTCCATCAGGAACAAGTGCACGGAGCCAGGCCCGTACGTCAAAGCTCCCATGCAAGGGCGGAAGCTCCCAATATCGCAGCATCGGACTCCTTCAGCTGGGAAAAGACTATCTTTATCTTGTCACGCCACAGAGGAAGCACATTGGCATTCATCGAGTCGAGGATCGGCTGATACAGATATTCCTTTGCACGGGCAAGTCCGCCGAAGAGGACAATGGCCTCAGGTGCGCTGAATGCCACGAAATCGGCAAAGGACTGGCCGAGCATCTTTCCTGTGAACTCGAAAATCTTCAACGCGAGCCGGTCTCCTTCCTTTGCAGCCTCGTAGACATCCTTCGAAGTGATGTTGTCAAGACTTCTCAATACTGAAGGCTCGTCGCTGAGAGTCAGCCATTCCCTGGCAGTCCGGGCGACACCGATAGCAGAACAGTAGGTCTCGAGACAGCCGGTCTTTCCGCAGTTGCAC
Organism: uncultured Bacteroidales bacterium; assembly: GCA_944326325.1. GTDB lineage: Bacteria > Bacteroidota > Bacteroidia > Bacteroidales > UBA932 > Cryptobacteroides. Next base: position 39,297 of record CALVDQ010000002.1, on the reverse strand, counting down.
AAACGGCCGTTGTTCCTTACAGCGCAGGTATGGCCGAGTTCGCCGGCAAAACCGTCATGTCCGTAAACCACTTCCCCATTGATGACGATGCCGCTGCCGACACCTGTTCCAAGAGTTATCATGATGAAATTCTTCATTCCCCTCGCTGCCCCGTAGGTCATCTCCCCCACGGCGGCGGCATTGGCGTCATTGGTCAGGGCGACCTTCAGCCCTCCTGTCCTTGCGCTGAGCAGATCGGCAAACGGTATGGACTTGCTGCCTCCCCAGGATATGTTCACGGCATTCTCGATGGTTCCGGTATAATAGTTCGCATTAGGCGCGCCTATGCCTATCCCGCGGATCTTCCCTTCCGAGCCGGACTCCTTGATTATCTTGTCCAGGGCCTCGGCCACATCGTCCACGTATGGCTCCACCTCCGTATGCGTGTCCGTACGTATGACAGTCTGTGTCAGGACCTGCCCGCGCATGTCCACAATCCCCATCTTGGTAGTCTGTCCCCCTATGTCGATGCCCACTACGTAGGGCTTGTCTATCATGTTTGTATCAATCATAATTTCCTGAATGATTTACGTTTGTTACCGAACAGCAGGCAGTTCCTATATCTCGGCCTTCTTTGACGGCTTCGAGCCCCAGAGGGCGAAGAACAGCATGTAGGCCACTGCCACTACAAGCACCCAGTAGCTCTCTATGTACCCGAAGACATCGGCCACGGCACCCTGAATCCAAGGAATGATACCGCCGCCGCAGACCATCACCATGAACAGCCCGGAAGCAATGGAGGTGTATTTGCCGAGCCCCTCGACCGCAAGGTTGAAAATGCTGCCCCACATCACAGAGGTGCAGAGACCGCAGAGCACGAAGAATACCACTCCGAGAGGAATTTCCTCAAGGGTGAACCTGAGGTCCTTGAATGCAGGGAATTCCACCATCTTTTCCGGGAGGAACATCCCCAGGAGGAGGAAGCATATGGCTACAGAGGTCACGCATATCATCATGGTGCGGCTGGATACCTTGCTGCCTATTGCGCCTCCGACCAGACGTCCGACAAGCATGAGCAGCCAGTACATCCCGACCACGGTACCTGCAACACCGGCGGTTATGCCCATGTGCGAAGTCATGTAGATGTTGGCGATGTTAGGGATTCCTACCTCGACGCCCACATACACGAAGATGGCGATGATACCGAAGACGAAGTGACGGTATGAAAGCGCACCCTTGATGCTCTGCATCGTGCTCTCGCTCTTCACGGCAGGATTTGCCTTTGCAGCCTCGAGTTCCGGTTCAGGAATGTAGGAGAAGAGGATGATGATGAACGCAAGCGCAAAGATACCCATAGCGATGAACAGCGCAGGGTTGGCATCCGATATGGTCGCGCTGGCGGCGTCCCCGATGAGATAGCCGACCAGGACAGGGATTATGGTAGCCGCAAGGGAGTTCAGCGAACCTCCGAGCTGGATGAGCTGGTTACCCTTGTTTCCACCGCCCCCGAGGGTGTTCAGCATAGGGTTGACTACAGTATTGAGCATACACATCGAGAATCCCGACACGAAAGCTCCGGTAAGGTACACCCCGAAACTCTCCGCAACACCGGACAGGAACGATATACCCACCCCGATGAAACCGACAGCCACAGCTATCAGCGACGTGACCTTGTAACCGTATTTCTTGAGAATGAATCCGGCTGGCAGCCCCATGAACGCGTACGCGATGAAATTTGCGAGATTGCCGAGCTGGGACATTGCATTAGACGCTCCGAACTGAGCCTTGACGATGACCCCCATAGGGTTCTGAAGTCCTGTCACGAACGAGATCATTGCAAAAAGGAAGAACATGATCGCAATCGCAAGGACATTTCCTTTCTTGTTCATTGTTACTGAATTTTAATATTATAATTACGAATTAGTTACGAGGTAATTTTATACGGAATCCCTATCGTTTCCGCCTAAAATTGCCGAAAGTTACAAAAAAAACCAGGATAGAACAAAAGTATTTGACAACCCCGGCGTCATGCCATGTCCCCTGCAAGGGCATTGGCACGGACAACGGCCTTGCTGATGTGGTCGCAGATATTCTCATTCCCGACAAGGGTGCCGATTCCGGCCTTCTCCAGGGTAGCCCGCACTCTCGGGTTGACACCTGACAGGATGATGTGGATGTTCTCCTTCCTTGAAGACGAAATCAGGATCTCGAGATTGTGCAGGGCGGTGGAATCGATGAACGGTACCCTGCGCATACGGATGATACGCACCTTGGGCCGGTCGGACATACCGCGCATGACATCGTCGAATTTCGTAGCGACCCCGAAGAAGAAAGGCCCTTCGATCTCGTATATTTCCACGCCTGCGGACACCTTGAGAATCTCATGGGCATTGGATTCGGTGTCGTGGGCAAGGTCCAGCTCGTCATGGAAAACCGAGATTTTCGTAGTCTCGGCCATACGCCTTATGAAAAGAACGACGGCGAGAATCAGGCCTATCTCGATGGCGATGGTAAGGTTGAAGACTACTGTAAGAAGGAACGTGATTACCAGCACGGAAACATCCGACTTAGGGTTCTTCAGCATCGAACGCACTGTCCTCCATCCGCTCATGTTGTATGCCACCACCGTCAGCACACCTGCCAGGCACGCCATCGGCACAAGCCTTATCAGCGGCATCAGGAAAAGAAATATAAGGAGAAGGACCACGGCGTGGATCATGCCGGCCACCGGTGTCCTGCCTCCGTTGTTGATATTCGTCATGGTACGCGCTATGGCTCCGGTTACGGGAATCCCCCCGAAGAAAGGCACTACGATATTCGCTGCGCCCTGTGCGATAAGTTCCGTATTCGAGCCGGTCCGGTCTCCCGTGACACCGTCAGCTACAGTAGCTGAAAGCAGGGACTCTATGGCCCCGAGCACGGCAATGGTAAACGCCGGGGAAAGGAGCTCGTTGATTGTCCCGAAATCGATTTTCAGCGGAGCCGGCCGCGGCACGGAACCGGCTATGTCGAAACGGTCCCCTATGGTCTCTATGCAGTCTACACCGAAATACCGGCGGAGAATCCATACGACAAGCGTCATCAGCACTATGGCAAGGAGCGAGCCCGGAATCCTGTTCGATATCCTCGGGGCAAACGCTATGACCAGTATGCTCATGACCCCGATCCCCAGAGCCCACGGGTTTATTGTCCCGATATTCTGGAAATACACTATCCATTTCGATATGAAATCCGCAGGGACATTCTCCACGCCCAGCCCGAGCAGGTCCTTCACCTGGGTCGCGAAGATCGTAAGGGCGATACCGCTCGTGAACCCCACCACTATCGGGTAAGGGATGAACTTGATTATGCTGCCCAGACGGAAACAGCCCATCAGGACGAGTATCAGTCCTGCCATGAATGTAGCTATTGCAAGGCCTTCCAGTCCGTATGTCTGTATGATACCGTAGACGATGACGATGAAGGCACCCGTCGGGCCTCCGATCTGGACCGTGTTCCCTCCGAGGAACGAGACGATGAAACCTCCGATGATCGCCGTTATGAGGCCTTTTTCCGGAGATACGCCAGACGAGATACCGAAAGCTATCGCCAGCGGCAACGCCACGATGCCAACGATGACCCCGGCCATCAGGTCTTTCAGAAACTTCTCTCTGGAATAGTTCTTCAGGGTATTGAAGAATTTAGGGTAAAAATCCGTAATCGCTTTCATTTTTCCTTTTTTGAAATTCAAGGGCGCAAAGATAATAAGAAACTGCTTTGAAAAGTCCGGTACAGTTCCTAACTTTAGATTTTCAAACTTATCCGATTTTCACAGATGAAAAGATCTCTCATGTTCATTCCCCTTGCGGGAACAGTCCTCGCGGCCTGCGGAAATGACGGGCCGCAGAAACCCAACATAATCCTGATAGTAGCCGACGACCTCGGGCTCGGCGACGTAAGCGCATACGGCAGCACGACCATCTCCACCCCGAACATAGACTCGCTCGCCAGAAACGGCATCATGTTCACGAACGGGTATGCCACATCGGCCACATCCACGCCGAGCAGGTATGCCATGTTCACGGGAATGTACCCGTGGAGGAATGCGGACGCCAGGATACTTCCGGGAGACGCGCCGCTGATCATACCTGAAGACATCCCGACCATGCCGAAAATGATGCAGGAATCAGGTTACACCACCGCAGCCATCGGCAAATGGCATCTCGGGATGGGTAACGGGAACGTGGACTGGAACAGACAGATTACTCCGAGCGCAAACACTGTAGGGTTTGACTATACCTGCCTGATAGCGGCCACCAACGACAGGGTGCCTACGGTCTATGTCGAGAACGGGCTGGTGGAAGGCCTCGACCCTGACGACCCCATATACGTGGACTACAAGAAGAACTTCGAAGGAGAGCCTACGGCACTCACCAATCCGGAGATGCTGAAGATGAACTGGTCCGTCGGACACAATTATTCCATAGTGAACGGAATTCCGCGTATCGGATACATGAAGGGCGGACAGAAAGCCAGATGGGTCGATGAAGACATGGCTGACTATTTCGTCGCGAAAGTGAAAGCCTGGGCGGACACGATTGATACCGGAAAACCGTTTTTCCTGTATTACGGACTGCACGAGCCGCACGTCCCGAGAGCGCCTCACCAGAGGTTCGTCGGAAGCACGACACTCGGGCCTCGGGGTGACGCCGTTGCGGAAGCCGACTGGTGCGTGGGTGAAGTGCTGGCTTATTTCGAAGAGAAAGGGCTTATGGACAACACGATAGTGATTTTCACGAGCGACAACGGACCTGTCCTCAACGACGGCTACGATGACAAGGCCGAGGAAATGCTCGGGAACCACGACCCGAGGAACGGGACAAGAGGCGGCAAATACAGTCTTTTCGACGGAGGCACCCATATTCCGCTCATCATATACTGGAAAGGGAAGATCACCCCTATGGTATCCGATGCCCTGGTATGCCAGATGGACTTTTTCGCGAGCCTCGGAGACCTGACCGGAGGCAATGTGCCTGAAGGTCTCGACAGCCAGGATATCATCGGAGCGTTCCTCGGGAAGACTCTCCAGGGCCGGCAGAATCTCATACACGAAGCTGAAGGACGGCTTGCCTTGCGTGACGGGGACTATACGATGATACCGCCGTATGACGGACCAGAGAGAAACTATTCCAAAAACGAACTCGGAAATCTTCCGGACTATGCCCTTTTCAACATGAAGGAAGACCCTTCGCAGATGAAGGATATCGCTTCCCGGGAGCCTCAGAAGCTTGAGGAAATGAAGGAGGAATTCACCAGGATCACAGGCAGGACTATCGGGAAATAAAGGATGACGGGACAGACGGTCGAATGCGTCCCCAACTTCAGTGAAGGACGTGACAGGGAAAAGATCAGGAAAATAGCCGACAGCATCGCGTGCATCCCCGGAATAACCGTACGGGATATCAGTTCCGGGGAAGCCGCGAACAGGACCGTGATTACATTCACAGGAAACCCGGAAGCCGTATGCGAAGCAGCCTTCAACGCCGTCCGCACGGCTGCCGGACTCATTGACATGAGACTCCACAAAGGCACCCACCCACGCATCGGGGCGACGGACGTACTGCCGCTCATACCGGTCTGCGGGATAAGTCTCGAAGAATGTGCAATGCTTGCACGCCGCCTGGCCGAAAGGATATTCACGGAACTGGGAATCCCGTGCTACTGCTACGAAGCGTCTGCCTTCATACCGGAACGGAAAAGGCTGGAAGTGTGCAGGAAAGGCGAATATGAATCCCTTGCTGAAAAAATCGCGGACCCGGAACTCCGGCCCGATTTCAGCCCCGCCAGTTTCACGGAGACCGCGGCAAAAGCCGGGGCAACTGTCGTCGGTGCTCGCAATTTCCTGATTGCAGTGAATTTCAATCTCGACACTGAATCAGCCGGGCTTGCTTCCGAGATTGCGAAAGATGTCAGGGAAAGCGGACGGACCGTGACAGGAGCAGACGGAAGAAAGACAAGGATACCGGGGACCTTGCGCGGCTGCAAGGCGATAGGCTGGTACATAGACGAATACGGAATCGCCCAAGTATCCATGAACATCACGGACTCGGATGCGGTCCCCCTGCACAGGGCGTTTACGGAAGTATGCAGGGCTGCGGAAAGACGCGGGGCTAAAGTCACCGGGACAGAAATCATCGGCCTTCTCCCAAGAAAATGCCTGCTTGATGCCGGAAGATATTTCCTGAGTTCCGCCGGCCCCGCCGGAGCCGCACCTGCAGACACGGATGACTGGACTCTCCTGGAAACTGCGGTAAAAGCAATGAATCTTGATGAGCTCCGGCCATTCGACATTCGGAGCAGACTGATCTGAAACCGGGCTTGCAATCCCCCCGCGACAGTTCCTCAGGAACGTAATGAGCCCGGAGGTTCAGACTCCGCGTTTTCCGCTGAGCCTCCATGCCCTGACATAGAGAGGGACCCGGGACGGATGCCGGAAAAGGTTATGGAACAGGAAATAAAACTTTGAAAGGAGATACTGGGTCCTGGAAAAATTCCTGCGGAAGAAAAGCCGGTTGGATTTCTGCACCATTATCTCCCTGTCAAGTCTGCTCCACACGGACGATGAACTGCCGCCTCCGAAATGATAGATCGGAGTCGGCAGCTCCCGCACAGGGATGCCGAGTTTCCATATCTGCCAGAACAGGTCCAGATCCTCGGCATACAGGAAATAATCCTCGCACCATCCCCCGGCAAGACGGAAATTCTCAGGAGAAATGATGACGGATGCCCCCTTGTACCAGTATCTTGCCTTCGGAGATCCTGTATTCCACAACAGGATATCCCTGAGCAGCGGCAGAGGCATCCTGCCGTTTTCATAAGAACCGTCCCTGTTCAGAAGAGGGTTGACATAGACGGCTCCAGGCTCTGACAATGCGGTCATGTAGTCACCGTCCATACCGGATGCAAGCCTCGTGTCCGGATTCAGGAAATGGAACATACGGCCTGAAGCTGCGGCGGCCGCGGCATTGTTCGCCTTTGAGAACCCCACATTGGAGCCAAGTTCCAGAAGACGGAAACGGCTGTCTTTCCAGAAACGGGAACACAGTCCGGCAGAACCGTCGGTAGAGGCATTGTCTGCCACTATCACTTCATAATCAACAGACAGGGAAGATACTATGCTCTCCAGACAGTCGGCAAGAAGACTGCCCGTATTGTAGTTCACTATTATTATTGACACATCCGGCCTCATTTCCTGAACAATCTTAAGATGGAGGATTTCACGTCAAGGTATTCCTCTGTCCTGTAGACAAATTCATAAAAGAGGACTACAATCGCGACTCCCGCGGCCAGCTGCAACAGTAGTATGAGCCACTGCGGTACAGGGAGGAAAGAGATGCAGAAGACGGCAAGGGCCATGACTGCGGACACGGCAAAAAACGGCAGGATATCCGCAATCTGGTCTCTGACCGGATAGTCCACAGACCTGGATACCATCACGGCATAGACAATATACGAGACAGCCGAGACAGCCACGGTGCACCACAGCAGGGCCTCGATGCTGATGAAGATGCCTGCCAGGACCGGAAGGACTGCAAGCGCGGTCTTCATTATCTCAAGATACAGGGTGGTGTCCGAGCGGCCGTTGGCATTTATTATATTGGCGCTGCATATCATCAGAGGGATGAAAAGTCCGGACAGGCACAATATGCGGAGATACCCTATCGCAGGGACCCACTGCCTTCCGGCAAGGACTAGCACGAATGCCTCGGATATCGCGGCAAGCCCCAGGACGGCAGGAAATGAAATAAGGACAGTGGTGCGGATTATCTTTCTGTAGGCACGGCTCTGCCGCTCCTTTTCATCCCTTATAGAAGCAAGGACGGGGTAGGTTACCCGCTGCATCACCGTACTGATATTGGAGGTCACCATATTGCGGAACTTGTCAGCACGGGAATACTGTCCGAGGACCGACGGCGTATATATCTTTCCGATTACAAAGGAATAGGCTTCAGCCCACACGGTGCTTATCAGGGCCGTCAGAAGCAGCCGTCCGCCGAAAGAGAACATCTCCTTGAAAGAAGTCATCGAAAAACGCAGGGAAGGCTTCCAGTGTGAACACAGCCACAGCAGGACCGTAGTGGAAACCAGTCGGGAAAGCTGGAGGGTCACGAGACTCCACACCCCGCAGCCTGAAGCCGCCATCCATATACCGGCAATCCCGCTGAGTACGGAAGATACAGCGGAGACGACAGCCTGTGTGCGGAAATCAAGCCTGCGTACAAGGATGACTTTCTGGACGATGCTCAATGCCGTGACAATCAGGGACAGTCCCAGCACCCTTATCACCCCTGTCAGGACAGGCTGGGCGAAAAAATCCGCTATGGACGGAGCCGCAAGGAACAGAAGCAGGTAAAGGCAGGAAGACGTGACAAGATTGAAATGGAAAACCGTATCCAGATCCTGCGGACTTACTTCTTTCCGACGGGTCAAGGCTCCGGTAAAGCCACTGTCCACCAACGAATTGGAAAGGGTAATGAAAATTGATGTCACTCCGATGATACCGAATTCATGCGGTGAAAGCAGACGAGCGAGGACAAGATTCACTATGGCCAGGATTCCTGTCCCGAAAACACTGTCGATAAAGCCCCATTTGACGCCTTTCGCTGTCTTTGCCTTCAAATCGTCCATTCCGAAACCCTGTTTCATGCCGGCTGGCGGTTCATCCGGAAACCCTTTCCGCACGCTCCAGAACAGAAGAGTATTCACCGGCCATTACTGCGACATTCTTTTTCCAGTCATAGCAGCTGCAGACCTTTTCCCTGCCGGCAGCCCCAATCTTCCGCCTGAGTCCGGGATCGGTTGCCAGCTTCATCATAGCATCAGCTGCCGCTTCCACATCCTCTATCGGGACAATGATGCCTCCCCCATCTTCAAGCACCTCAGAGAAACCATCTGCAGCAGAGGCGACTACAGGCACGCCGCAGGACATCGCCTCCACAGCCGAAACGCCGAAACTTTCCGCCCTGGACAGGAATACGGCCACGTCAGTCCTGGAATAGAATCCAGGCACTTCATCGTGGGCTATTGCCTTTCTTAAGACCACGTACGGGGCTATCCCGAGATCGTATGCAAGAAACAAGAGAGAATCGTAATCAGGCCCGTCACCGGCTATCTCAAGTACGGTTGCAGGTCTCCTGTCCAGAGGAAGGCTGTCCTCCAGCATCTTCCGCATCCTTGCAAAAGCCCTGAGAAGAATATCCTGTCCGTATTTGTGAGAGAGCGTCTTGACAGTCCCGAACACAACCTCGTCATGTCCGTCACGCCTGATTCCCCGAGGGGCGAAAAGACCGGTATCCACACCGAACGGTGTAATCCCTATCGGCCCCTTATGATATTTTGCGGTCTCTGCTGCCATTGCCCTGCTCGTGGAAAGCACCCTGTCAGCTTTTCCAAGTATATATTCCACCATGAGACGCTTGACGGCCGACTGTCTCGGGAATTCGTAGACATCGCTTCCCCATACGGATACTATCAGAGGATGGAACCCGGACATGGCCGCGACAAGGCCGTAACTCGTCGCATAATGGGCATGGACAATGTCCGGACGCTCTTCCGAAATCACTTTCTTCAGTTCCCTGACTGCCCTGAGGTGGGCATAAAGGCGTGCGGGCAGAGGCCGCTTTTTCTTTCCCTTTCGACCCAGGACATCGGAAACATACAGTCTTATACCGTTTTCCCTGTAGAACTCTCCGGTATCCGGCGTGATTGAAAACAGCACGATACTGATACCGGCATCTTTCAATGCGGCACTCCACCTTTTAGTATGTATGCTCCCTGCATCGGAGACCATCAGCACTTTCATATTTAAATATGGAATTTCTCCGCGAATTTAGAAAGTGTTTTTATCTTTGCAAAATTGTTTCAAACACAATGTATATTATGAAAAAGATAAAAGCAGCAGTCGTCGGATATGGGAATATCGGCAGATACGTGGTAGAGACACTGAAAGTCTCCCCTGATTTCGAAATAGCGGGCATCATCAGAAGGAACGGGAATGAAAACTGTCCTGAAGAACTGAAGGGCCTCAAAGTCGTCAAGGACGTGAAAGAACTCGGAGATGTGGATGTCGCGATACTGTGCACCCCGACAAGAAAGGTAGAGGAATATGCGAAACCGCTTCTCGAAGCCGGCATAAACACTGTCGACAGCTTTGACATACATACCGATATCGTGGACCTTAGGAAAAGCCTCGGGGAGACGGCCCGCAGGCACGGGGCTGTATCCATCATCTCTGCCGGCTGGGATCCGGGCAGCGACTCGGTGGTCAGGGCCATGCTCGAGGCCATCGCGCCCAAAGGAATCACATACACCAACTTCGGCCCTGGCATGAGTATGGGCCACACTGTGGCTGTAAAGGCTGTCGAAGGGGTGAAGGCGGCCCTGTCCATGACAATACCTACAGGCACCGGAGTCCACAGAAGAATGGTATATATTGAAGTAAAGGAAGGCTACGACTTCGACAAGGTGGCTGCCGCCATCAAGGCAGACCCTTATTTCGTCCATGACGAGACCCATGTCATCAAGGTAGACGACGTGGATGCCCTCATCGATATGGGACACGGGGTGAATCTCACAAGGAAAGGCGTTTCAGGGCAGACCCAGAACCAGCTTTTCGAATTCAACATGAAGATAAACAACCCTGCACTGACAGCACAGGTGCTCGTATGTGCAGCAAGGGCCACTTTCAGGCAGGAGAGCGGCTGCTACACCCTCATAGAGATTCCGGTCATCGACCTTCTGTACGGTGACAGGGAGGACCTTGTAAGAAAGCTTGTCTGATACAGGACAGGAATACGGACAGACCGGATACAGGATGGACGGAAAGACAGGAAAACCGGAAAAGATAGTGGTCCGCGGCGCCAGGGTGCACAACCTGAAGAACATCGACGTGGAAATACCGCTGAACAAGACCGTAGGCATCGCCGGGGTGTCAGGGTCGGGGAAATCCTCCCTTGCCCTGGGGGTGCTGTATGCAGAAGGCTCCCGCAGATACCTCGAATCGCTCTCCACTTATACGAGAAGGAGGATGACGCAGGCTGCGAGGGCGGATGTCGACGAGGTCCTGTACGTGCCGGCAGCTCTCGCCATGCACCAGCGTCCGGGAATCCCGGGGATACGAAGTACGTTCGGGACAGGTACCGAACTGCTGAACAGCCTGAGACTCATATATTCCCGCCTTGCAAGCCACCGGTGTCCGAACGGGCACTATCTCAAACCGTCCCTGCGGGTAGCTGCCGGGCAGGAGCTTGTCTGCCCGGAATGCGGGGCCCGTTTTTTCGCCCCTTCCGCCGAAGATCTTTCATTCAACAGCCAGGGGGCATGCCATACCTGCGACGGCACAGGGACAGTCCGCACCGTAGACGAATCCACCCTCGTTCCTGACGAGACCCTGAGCATTGACGAAGGGGCGGTGGCTCCGTGGAACACGCTGATGTGGTCCCTGATGACCGATGTCTGCAGGGCGATGGGCGTGCGGACGGACGTCCCGTTCAACAAGCTGACAGCCAGGGAAAGGGACATAGTCTTCCACGGTCCGGCCGAGAAAAAGCACATATTCTACAAGTCCAGGAACACCAACCAGGCCGGAGAACTGGACTTCACATACTACAATGCCGTATATACGGTCGAGAACGCCCTTGCCAAGGTAAAGGACGAAAAGGGCATGAAGAGAGTGGAGAAGTTCCTCAAGACAGGGCCGTGTCCCGACTGCGGAGGTACGAGGCTCTCCGAGGCTGCCCGCACACCTCTTGTAAGAGGGATCTCCCTGGCGGAAGCCTGCAGGATGACCCTTTCGGATCTGGTCCGGTGGGTGAAAGGCGTTCCGAAAACCCTGCCGGAAGAAATGCAGCCGATGGCGAAGAACATCTGCGAATCCTTCCTCGATGCCTCGGTCCGCCTTATCGACCTCGGGGTAGGATACCTGAGCCTCGACCGCGCGGCTTCCACCCTGTCTACCGGGGAAAGGCAGAGGATGCAGCTTGCCCGGGCGGTCAGGAACCGTACCACAGGCGTCCTGTACGTCCTTGACGAACCGTCCATCGGACTTCATCCGGCAAATATGATAGGACTTTCCGGCGTTATGAAGGACCTTATCGCCGACGGAAACTCCGTCATCCTCGTGGACCATGACACCAGAATCCTTGCAGAATCGGACTACCTGATAGAGATGGGGCCCGGAGCCGGTTCGGCAGGCGGGAAAGTCATTGCAGAAGGCACAGTCGCGGAAATCGGACGGAACCCGGATTCCAGGATAGGGGCCTACCTGTCGGGAAAGGCGGACATATCCATGAGGCAGCGGGCTGAAGCCGGAGAAATTTTCAGAAAAGGCCGCATACACCTGTCCACAGGGGCGATCCATACGGTCAAGCCTCTGGAAGCCGACATCCCCAAAGGCAGGCTTACAGTGGTCACCGGGGTATCCGGCTCCGGAAAGACGACCCTCGTACTTGAAAGCCTTATACCGGGGCTCCAGGCTGCCATATCAGGAGAAAAGATGCCGGAGCACGTAAAGAAGGTCGAAGCGGAAGGTATCAGACAGGTCAAGCTCATCGATGCCTCTCCCATAGGCATAAACATCCGTTCGACGGTGGCCACCTATGCCAACGTGCATGACGAGCTGAGAAAAGTCTATGCAAAGACCGCCGATGCAAAGAAACTTGGATACAGGGACGGTGACTTTTCCTACAATACAGGAAGGCTGCGCTGCCCTACCTGCGACGGGACCGGTGTCATCAGCCTTGACGTACAGTTCCTTCCGGATGTGGACATCCCGTGCCCTGACTGCCGCGGTTCAAGATATTCCAGGACAGCCAGCCTGATACGGCGTGAAAACATGGCAGGCGGGCAGTATTCTCTTCCGGAACTCATGGATATGGATGTCAACGATGCCCTGGAAGCCTGCGGAGACCTGAAGGCTGTCCGGCAGAGGCTGCAGGTGCTCCAGGAACTCGGGCTCGGCTACCTGACTCTCGGAGAACAGACTCCGGGACTTTCCGGAGGCGAGGCCCAGCGGCTCAAGCTCGCCAGCGAAATGGGCAGGGGCCAGGAAGATTCTGTCTTTGTCTTTGACGAGCCTACCATAGGCCTGCACCCGGCCGATGTGCAGACACTCCTCCAGGTATTCCAGAAACTCGTGGACCGCGGGGCGACGGTAGTGGTCATAGAACATGATACCGACGTCATACGCAACGCCGACTACATCATCGACATGGGACCCGGCGGTGGAGAAGAAGGGGGACGCATCGTCGCTTCAGGGACTCCTGAACAGATAAGGAATGAACCCGCCAGCATCACCGGCAGGTTCATCTGACGAGGGCCGTACCGCCCTCAGGCATCTTTCAGTCCGGTATGTTTCAAGACCTTGGCATCGATATAGAAGACAATCTCTTCCGCGATGTTGGTAAGGTGGTCTCCAGTACGTTCGAGCTTGCGGAATACACCGGCGAAACCGAGACAGAACGGGATCGCATCCGGATTTTCCTTGGCATACCTGGACAGGATGGAAGCCGAGGACTTGTTTATCTGGTCCAGCTGGTCGTCCTTTGAAAGTACTGACGTAGCCTTGACAGGATCTTCGTCACGGAGGGCTTCCTGCAGTTCTGCCAGCATATCGAGGACGATGGAGAACATATCCTTTACACGCAGCTCTTCCATAAGGCCGGCATCGAACGTGGCCGCTCCCGTATCATTGACAAAGCGGGCGATACCGTGGGCATAGTCCCCTATACGTTCAAGGTCACTGTTGATTTTCAGCATGGCGAGGACAAACCTCAGATCCACCGCCACAGGAGTGAACAATGCGATGAAATCCTCGACATCGCTGTCTATCTTCAGTTCGAAAGCATCCACCCTGCGTTCCCGCACGATAATCTGTTGGGCGACATTCTTGTCCAGATTGATCACGGCATCGCGTGCCTGTTCCATCTGGCTGTTCACCAGAGACCACATCTGGTCAACTTCCCTTTTGAGCTCGTTAAGCTCCGTCTCGACAAATTTTACCATAACCCGCGTATTATTTGTTATTAACTTCAGTCCGACGGATCGGTCATATCCGGCTCCGGGGGTCCGTCGGACCATCTTCAGGGATTTCCGCCAAATCCCATTGTCTTGATCCCCGGCACGCTTGCTTCCTGATGCCGGCCGGACTATCCGAAGCGGCCCGTAATGTAATTCTGTGTCGCCTCCTTATGCGGATTGGTGAATATCACTTTGGTATCGTCATATTCCACCATCTCCCCCATATAGAAGAAAGCCGTCTTGTCGCTGACACGGGAAGCCTGCTGCATATTATGGGTGACAATGACTATGGTCACCTGGTCCCTCATTTCACAGATGAGCTCCTCGATCTTGGCCGTAGAGATAGGGTCAAGGGCGGAAGCCGGTTCGTCCATAAGAAGGACTGACGGAGAGACCGCCATGGCCCTGGCGATGCAGAGACGCTGCTGCTGGCCTCCCGAAAGGGCGAACGCCGAAGCGTTAAGCTTGTCTTTGACTTCGTTCCACAGGGCAGCGCCTTTCAGGGCTTCCTCAACACGGTGGGCGATAAATTCCTTGTCACGTACACCATTGACCTTCAATCCGTAGGCTACATTCTCGAAAATGCTCTTAGGGAAAGGATTCGGCCTCTGGAAAACCATCCCGACTTCTTTGCGCAGCTCATCGACCTGGATACCCGGGGCATAGATGTTCCTGGAGTCGATAAGGATCTCACCGTCAAGCCTTGCTCCGGGAACAAGGTCGTTCATACGGTTGAAAAGCCTCAGGAAAGTGGATTTGCCGCACCCTGAAGGACCTATGAACGCCACCACCTTATTCTGCGGTATGGACATGGAGATGTGCTTCAGGGCCTGGAAGTCTCCATAGTAAAAGTTTACGTCTTTCGCTTCTATCTTTTCCATTATGAAAATTTTAACGTCAATTCGACAATTGTATCACATTCAGACGGGCTGCGGCCGGAGAGTCATCTCAGCCTCTTCTCGAAATGTTTCCGCAGGAAACCGGCTGCAAGGTTTATAATCAGCACTATGACAATAAGCACCAAAGCTGTTCCGTAAGCTATAGGCTGCTGGGCTTCGATGTCCGTACCGCTCGTCGAGATCACATAAAGGTGGTAAGGCAGGGCCATGCACTGGTCGAACACCGATGAAGGCAGCTGGGGGAAGAAATAGGCCGCACAGGTGAACAGGATCGGGGCTGTCTCCCCAGACACCCTGCCCAGGGAAAGGATCAGTCCCGTAATGATGCGGGGCATCCCCATAGGCAGCACCACTTTCCATATCGTCTGCAGCTTGGTAGCTCCCAGGGCAAGGCTTCCTTCCCTGATTCCGTCCGGAATATCCTTCAGGGCCTCTTCCGTAGTACGTATCACCAGAGGCAGGGACAACAGGCCCAATGTGAGGGATCCCGCCAGAATGCTGTCGCCGAATCCGAGATATTTCACGAAAAGGGCCATGCCGAAAAGTCCGAACACGATGGACGGCACTCCGCTGAGATTGTTGGTCATCAGGCGTATGAACTTCACGACCCAGCCTCTGGAAGCGTATTCGTTCATGTAAATTCCGCTCATAATGCCCACCGGGAAGGCTACTATGGCACTCCCGAGCATAAGCAGGAGGGTTCCTACGATGGCCGGGAAGATGCCGCCCGAAGTCATCCCGTCCTCAGGCGCCTTGGTCAGGAAATCCCAGCTTATGACCCCGGCCCCCTTGTAGATGATGAATCCGAGGATAGCGAACAGTACCAGGACTATCAGGAGGCTCAGGACCCTGAAAACAATGAAAGCTATTGTCTGCGACCTGCGTTTGCGGGCACTGTGCCCAGCAGGATATGGTGGAATGTTCATGATCAGCTGTTTTTGGCGCGGTTACGTGCGGAAATATATTCCACACACATATTTATCAGGAATGTAATGAAAAAGAGGATCACTCCGAGAAGGAAAAGGGACTGGTAATGTGCCCCTCCTGCAGGTGCCTCTCCGAGTTCTGCGGCTATGGTCGCCGGAATGGTCCTCAGCGGCTCGAGGATGGAGGAAGGTATCACAGCCGCATTGCCGGTCACCATCAGCACGGCCATCGTCTCCCCTACCGCACGGCCGATACCGAGAACCACACCGGAAGCTATTCCGGACATCGAGGACGGTATCACCACCTTGTAGATTGTCTGCCACTTTGTCGCACCGAGGGCAAGGCTCGCCTCCCGCAAGGTCCGGGGGCAGTTGCGCATGGCATCCTCGGCCACTGTCACTATGGTAGGCAGGGCCATGATGGCCAGGACTATACTTCCTGCCAGGCCGCTCTCCCCCACCGGAAGTCCGAAAACCTGCTGCAGCATGGGCACGATGACGATGAGCCCGAAGAAACCGTACACCACGGAAGGTATACCGTTGAGAAGCTCTATGACAGGCTTCAGGAAACCGCGGACCTTTTCCGAGGCCACTTCGGACATATATACCGCGATACTGATACCGAAAGGCAGAGCGAATATTATGGCGAAAAGGCTCACCCACACGGTGCCGGCAAGAAGCGGCAGAATCCCGAACAGAGGCGCAGGAGTCGCCGTAGGAAACCATTCCCTGCCCCCGAAGACCTCTCCAGGCGAGATGTTCCTGTCCTCGGCCAGCTTCACGCCCGCGTCTTCCGGAATCATGGATCCGGGGACAAAGGCAACCATTCCCGGACGGGATTCCACAAGGCCTGCGATCGCACCGCCTGCATTCTCATACTGTGGGCCGAGCTCCTCCGCGGAAAAGTATTCATCCACATCCTCAAGGCGGAACGTCTCTATCGCCATATCCGGACCTCCAAGATCCTTCCAGTTGACCACGTCCTCGTCAAAGACAGCCTTGATTTCTGCGGCAGTCATCGCCGATACGGGGTTTTCCTTGTTGAGGACCAGTACATAGCCCTCCTCGACCACCGGCTCGCGGAACAGTCCCGCCCCTTCCGTAAAAAGGAAACCGATTATAAGCAATATGACCACGCTCGTGACGAAACCGCTGGCCGTAAGCAGCCATTTCACCGCTTTTTCCAATATTCTTTTCATAGAACCAACATATTGCGGCAGGCCGGACCGGCAATTTCCGGTCCGGCCTGATGTAAACGATTATAAGGCCTTTTCCTCCATAAGGACAGGTATGAATCCCTGCTCGAGCACGGATGCCTGGCCTTCAGCGGAAAGGACGTATGATATGAACGGCCCCACCTCCGCCTCTTTTCTGGCGTCGTAATAATAATAGAGCGGCCGGACTATAGGATAGGAACCGTCGGCGGCAGTTCCGACTGACGGCCGGGCATAGCTGGCACCTCCGTCATAGGATACCGATACCGGTTTCACGAACGGATTGAGATAGGCCAGCCCGATATAGCCTATTGCACCTTTCGTCTGTCTCACCGACTGGATAATGGCCCCGGTGGCAGGCATGGAAAGGATACTGCTCATGTAGTTCTTGTTGTCGAGGACACTTTCCTTGAAGAATTCGTATGTCCCTGATGAAGTCTCCCTGGAATAGACGACTATCTTCCGGTCTTCGCCTCCGACATCCTTCCAGTTCGTGATCTTGCCGCGGAAGATTGCCTCGAGCTGTTCACGTGTAAGGCTGTCCACCGGATTGGACGGGTTCACGACCACGGCCAGCGCATCGTACGCCACAATCACTTCCCTGGCATCAAGCCCTATCTCCGCAAATTTCATCTTTTCACCGAACTTGATCCGACGTGAAGCCATCGCTATGTCCGTAGTGTTTTCCGGAAGGGCCGCGATGCCGACTCCCGAGCCGCCTCCGGTAACTATCACCTCCGTACCGGGATGTTCATCGATGTATTGCTCTGCAAGTTCCTGTGTGAGCGGGAGGAGTGTATCGCTGCCTTTTACCCGCTGTGCTTCTGCGTTACGGCAGAAAAGCATGGCGCATGATATGATTGCAAGTACGTAAGTTCCTCTATACATAAGAAAGGGGCTTTTCGGGAACAGGAAAAACATATTTCCCGGTTCCGGCCGCAAAGGTATGACCGCCGGCCATAATTTCCAAACGGCTGTCCGTGTTTTCCTCCGTACAGGTGTCGATTTAATATTTTCTTAACATCCGCCGCCAGGCTTGCGGACCGGAAGCATCACCTGCCGTCGGCAGGAAAGACCACCCCTGTCTGGCGGCGGATTTCATCGATAATGGAAATGACAAGCAGGGAATTGCGGTGCGTATTGACGGAAGATTCACGTCTTCCGGAAAGCACAAGATCGATAAACTCGGCCACCTCGTAATAATAGACATCCCTGGCGGAAGGCAGAGACCAGTCCTCAGGGCAGGTCTTGCCGCGCCTGTCGGCATTGCCTGTAGAACGAGGAATGAAAGAGAGCCGGTCCATCCTGCTGATGTGGTCTATGACTATAGTCCCTTCCTCACCCTGGATCTCAGAAGGAAGATACGAGTCGGATATCTTGGAATATGCCACGGATGCTTCCATACCGTCGTACCTGAAGACAGCCGTCCCCTGCCCGTCGACCCCGGAAGGAAGAAGTGTCGCAGAGGCGGATACCTGCAGCGGAGCACCGAACAGCACCACCATGGGATAGATGGTGTAGACACCGATGTCCATCACCGCACCGTTGGAATACTCCGGATTGAAGGTATTGGTCAGATGTCCGCTCCTGAACAAGTCATAACGTGACGAATACTGGCAGTAGGAAGCCACATAGCGCCGGATCCTGCCGATCTTCCCGAGACCTTCCGCCAGCACCCTGAAGTTCGGCGTCAGCGTAGATTTCATCGCCTCCATAAGGGTCACCCCGTATTTTTCCGATGCGGCCGCCATCTCCCGGACTTCCGCGGCATTCGAAGCGAGAGGCTTCTCGCAGAGCACGTGTCTGCCCCTGCTCATGCAAAGTATGGCCTGTGAGGCATGGAGTGAATTGGGTGTGGCTATATAGACGGCATCCACGTGCGGACTTTCCGCCATTTCCTCCAGGGAAGTGTACCTGTAGGGAATCGCGTACCTGTCAGCGAAGGCATCCGCCCTCTCCCTGGTCCTCGAGCACACGGCGGAAAGTTCAAACCTCGGGTCCTGCCTTGCCCCGGCAATCACCCAGTCTGTAATGAAATTGGTCCCGATGACCCCGAAACGTATTTTTTCCATCGAAGTAAGAAGCTGTTTTGAAATCATTTGAAAAAAAGTCTCCACCGGCAGTCATTCCCCGAACTTTTCCTCCAGTATTTTTTTCGCCTGGCCGAATGCTTCGCTGAAGTCCCGCGCGAGTATCTTCCCGTCGGGACCGATGAAGATGAAGAAGGGCCATCCGCTGATCAGGAACATATCGGAAACCTGCCTGTTCTCCGGGTGGCCGGTCTCCAGCTCCGCATCCGGCCACGGGTGGTTCAGCATACCGTCCAACGTGGCTTTCAGGTCATCTATGCCCAAAGAAGGGACGGATGCCCCCTCTTCTGTTTCCTCCCATATATTGTATATCTTCTGCACGGACTCGGTGATGCCGATCACTTCAAGCCCCCGGCCATGGTACCTGGAATACAGGTCCTGCACATATCTGTCAATATGGAGAGAGCCGGGACACATCCCCCAGTGGTATATCAGAAGGTATTTCCCGCTGAATCCGTCCCTGGACACGGTGCTGCCGTCGGTCATGGTCAGCGTGAAGTCAGGGGCCTGATTCCCTATGGATATCGCCTCTACGGCATTCATCCGCTTTTCATAGATTTTCCCGTACCATGAGTCCCTGGTTTCCCGGGAAAAGCCGTCGAACCGTTTTCTGAGTGTCTCTATCGGGGTGTAGTCCATGCTTGATATGTATTCCACGAGAGTGAATATGTTCCCTCCGGTGTTGGAATCGAAATATTCCTTGCGAAGTCTCCTGACACGCTCGGCTCCCGGGTTGTCATCATAGAATTTGTTGAACTTTTCTCCGTACAAGGCCGCTGTCTCATGGTCTCCCGCCGCGTTGGCTTCCTCAATCTTTCTGAAATAGCTCCCGCGTACCGCGTTGAGCGAGTCGGAGGCGCATAGATAGACGGAAAGAGCAGGGTCTTTATAAATCCCGCCTCCGAGTGTACAGTAACAGATCTCGTCGCGAATGCCGTCCATCGTGATACGGTCGCCCCCGGATATCACCAGGCTCTTTCCCATGCGGTCGCATACCGGTGCCGCCCCGTCTGCCGGAAAATATTCCATGAGATAGAACTGGTCATGCTCCTGGACGCCCCTGTATTTGAATTTCCCGTCTTTTTTCACCACTATGTCGAATGCCTGTCCGGTGGCCCATCCTGGCAGTGTTATCCGCCTGAACCTGAGGGTGTCGCCCTTCTCTATACCGTCTATCTTCCCGGATATCGTGAATTTCTGTCCGCGGGCCTGCAGCCCCTGCACTGTCGCTGTTACAAGAAATACCGTAAGGATCAGGGCCTTCTTCATATTGGTCATGTATTTTTTACCGGATACAAATTTAGGGATTGCCCTGAAATATCCAAAGACCCCGGAAATTTACGTCCGGAGCCCATGTTATCCCGACAGGGGACAGCACCTGAACTCCGGACCGACAGACTAATAGCCGGGAGTCTGCACCATCCCCGACGACGGATTCGACTCGAACTCGGAAGTAGGGATAGGCATGGCGTAGTTCGTTTTCTTCCAGACGATGCTGGTCTTGGCGGCACCCGGACCGGAAACCGTCTTGTAATAGTCGGCCTCCTGCTTTCCTATCCTGAGCCGGCGCACATCCTCCCACCAGCGCATTTCACCGAATGTCTCCGCCCACCTTTCATATAGCAAAGGGTTGTTCGCGAGATGGTCCGAAGGATCGGCTGTCCTGGTACGGTCGCTGAGGCTGGCATAATCCACCGGAGACGGAGAGTCCGGGTCATAGCCGTAGGCGCGGCGGTGTACCTTGTTCACATATTCGAGGGCCTCGGCTTCACGGCCCTCGTCTGCGAGCAGTTCGGCATACATCAGATAGATGTCCGGAAGACGGATGAAATAGATGTTGTACCCGGCCACGTTCCTGGTCTCGTCGAGAAGATGTCCCTCAAGAAAATTGTACTTGCGCACCGGCCACCCGTAGAAGGTCTGCGGATCGTTTCCGGTAGATTCATCCATGGTCCACCACTCGTTGAATTCGACCTGGGCCACCTTACGGTATGCCTTGATCCCGTCGATGGTCATCTGTACGGAATCCACGAACGGCTGCAGGGAGCAGACAAAAAGCCTCGGGTCCGGGAAGTTTTCATAGTCATAGTCCGGTGTTCCCAACGTTGCCCTGTACCGTTCCTGGGACGCCATATATTCCTCGGACAGGTAATATATGGTCGTGTCCTCGAGCTCGGTCTTCTGCAAGACTCCGTCGGAAAGAGGAGCGGGGTCGGTATATCCGAACCTCGGGAGGTTTCTGTCATGCATATACTGGTTTCCGTAAGACATCGCAAGCCTGTTGCCGTCAGGCCCGATACAGAACGGAGGATAATATAGAGAGAGGGTGGAACCGGTGTTCGGTGAACCGTAGGCATTGCCGCCTGTCGGATCGGCGGTATTCCCTACCTCATAGAAAGATTCGCTGTTGTATTCGTATTCGGAATACCCGTTGTACATCATCCTGTAGTGGTCGTATGAGACAAGGGTCTTCCCGCTGTTGAATATGCAGTCCTCCAGGTCGGCCTTCGCCTTTTCCGCCTGGCCGGCAAAGAAGCAGGCCTTGGCCCGGAATGCCTTGGCAGCCCAGGAGGTCACCCTGTGATTGTCCGTCTGGGTGAGCAGGGAAACGGCCCTGTCGAGATCCGCGATTATGGCGTTGTAGCAGTATTCCGTTGTCTCCCTCGAGACATACATGGACTCCAGGTCCTTGGGGACTGACGTTATTATAGGTATGCCTATCCCGTCCATGTCAGGCTCTCCGTAAAGGGACAGCATGTGCCACCAGTAGAACGCACGGAAGAAAAGGCATTCTCCCTCATAGTTGTCCAGGGCCTCGGTCTCGGACTCCGGAGCCGTCTCCCGGTAGGCTGCAATCTCCTCGAGGGCCGAATTGGCATAGTAGACCCCGACGCTCAGCCCGGTCCACGGGTCGGTCACCTTGGTGTTCCCGGCTTTCACTTCCCCGGCCAGGATGTCCACCCAGCCCTGGTCGTTGTGCCACTGAAGATCGATCGTATGGTCCAGGCAATACATCACATAACCGGCCCAGTAGTTCCCGAGGAAATACCAGTGGTGCTGAGCTCCGTACACGGAATTCACGACAAGGCCTATATGGTCGATCGTGACAGGGAAATTGCCGTCCGACAGTGCTTCCGGATCCGTAAGGTCAAGATAGTTGCTGCAGGACACCGATGCGGAAAGTACCGCTGCGGCCAGGACCGACTTCTTCATTCTATATGCAAATCTCTTCATGATTCTCTTCATTGCGTAATGATCAAAAACTTATGTCAACCCCGAAAGCCACCATCCTGGTCTGGGGATACGTACTGCCGTAATAGACTCCGTATGCAGTCTTGGTCGCTCCGGCAAATTCCGGGTCAAGCCCCGTGAATTTCGTAAAAGTCAGCAGATTGCTTCCTGTGACATATATCCTCAGCCTGTCAATCTTCGCCTTTCTGGTCCATTTCCGCGGGAAAGTGTACCCCAGGGTGACGTTTTTCAGTTTCAGATATGAGCCGTCCTCTATGAAATAATCGGAATACGTGCTGTAGTTGAGGTTCGGGTCCTTGACTATCGCGCCGCCGTTGGCGTCATCAATTGCCGACACCCTCGGCCTGTCTGTAATTCCGTTTCCCAGGAAATACGAAGCCTTGAAAATCTCGGCTGTAGTGTTGGAACTCTGGACCATATTCTGCGTATAGGCCTTCGAGAGGTTCAGGATATCGTTCCCTGCAACCCCGGTAAAGTCGGCCACAAGGTCAAACCCCTTGTAGTCCAGGGAAATATTGAAACCGAACTGGACATCCGGCCACGGATTCCCGATAAAGGTACGGTCATCGTCATTTATGGTACCGTCCCCGTTGAGGTCCACGAACTTCAGGTCCCCGACTCCGGTAAGACGCTGATGGTAGTAGTCGTATCCGTTGGCCTGAGCCTTGGCGTTCAGAGCGTCGATCTCTTCCTGCGAAGTTATCATCCCGTCCGTCTGAAGACCCCAGAAACTGCTGATAGGCATCCCGTTCACCGTCTTGCAAGGACTTGTACCGGAAAACGGATGTCCGCCTCCGCCGTAGATATAGGCTGTCGGCAGGCCCAGGTCCACCACCTTGTTCCTGTTTTGGGAAACATTGGCGCTGACAGAATAGTTGAAGCCTCCGACATTGTTCCTGTAGGTCACGAGAAGCTCCCATCCCGTATTGTCGATCCTCCCGAGGTTCACAGGCATGGTAGCCATGGTCCCGAGGCCAGGCAAGGTATTGATCCCGGAAGAATTGGGCACCGAGATAGAATATATCATGTCCCTGGTTATCCTCTGGTACCAGTCGAACGACACGGCCAGCTTGTTCCTGAAGAACTCCAGGTCCACCCCGACGTCGAGGGTATAGATGGATTCCCATTTGATGTCCTCGTTGATGACCTTCACATTGTTGTATCCCGCCACGGCCGAACTGCCGTCAAATGAATGCAGGGTGACATTGCTGAAGGACGCAAGGTAGGAATAGTTCGCGAGGGCCGAATCGTTTCCGAGGATTCCCCAGCTTATGCGGGGCTTGGCCGAACTGAACCAGGTCTGGCTCCATCTCTTGAAAAACGGCTCCTCCGAAATTTTCCACCCGGCCGAGAAGGAAGGGAAGTTGCCCCACCTGTGGGTCGGACCGAATTTCGGGGACCCGTCCCGGCGGAAGTTGGCCGAGAAGAGATAGCGGTTGTCGTATGAATAGGTCAGGCGGGCGAAAAGCGAAAGGAAGCGATCGTAGCTCAAGGTTCCCGAGGCAGTCCTGTCGTCCACTGTGGAAAGCGCGAAAGACTGTGGATTGTCTATCGGAAAATCGGTAGCCGTTGCGCTCAGGTATGAATAATTCGCGTTTTTGGCCTCAAAGCCTGCCATTACGTAGAAATCGTGTTTCCCGGCAAAGTTCTTCCCGTATGAAAGCGTGGATGTGAAAGTATATTCCTCGCTGTAGTCGAGATACTTGTAATAGCTATCGCTCTCCGGGGTACGCCTCAGGTTGCTGGCCTCGGTATACTGGTCGTCAAAACCGCCGCCCAGATGCGCCGCTCCGGTAATGTTGAGTTTAAGTCCGTCCCAGATGTTCCAGTCCACGAACAGATCGGCGTTTCCCACGAGGTCCGAAGACTTGTAATGATGCTTGGCGATGTCCGCCCGCGGGTTGCCGGCGTCGGTATCCACTCCCGTAGGGACACCTGTCCATGAGCCGTCGGGGTTCGTGACAGTAATATAAGGTATGGACACCCACGGGAAGGAAAGGGTGTAAGGGTTCTCCCGTATCCGGGCGAAATATATCCTGGTCCCTACGTTCACCTTCCGGTTTACGGCATAGTCCACGTTCAGCCTTGCGGAAATCCTCTCCCAATAGCTGGAAAGCTGCGTTCCGTTTTCCCTTTCGTATGCTCCCGCAGCATAATATCTTATCTTGCCGCTTCCGCCGGAAAGCGAAAGGTTGTAGCTGTGCTCGATGCCGTCGCGGTATATCTCCGACGGCCAGTCCGTATATGGCAGGGAAGCCGGGTCGCTGAACACGGGGTTATCCTCACCCAAGGCCTGCTTCACCCGGACAAAGTCCCTGGTGTCGAGAAGATCGTACATATCCGAAAGGGACCTGATACCTGCGCGGGCCGAGAACGAAAGCCTCGGGGCGGAGTTGTAGTCTCCCTTCTTCATGGTCACGAGTATCACCCCTCCTGCAGCACGGGACCCGTATATGGCAGCCGCGCTGGCATCCTTGATGACCTCTATAGATTCTATATCACTGAGATTGTAGTCGGCAGTACTGCCTACAGCCACTCCGTCTATCACGAAAAGCGGGTTGAGCCCGTTGATGGAGCCCACTCCCCTTATCACTATGTCGGATTCGCTTCCCGGAGTACCGTCATTCTTGGAAACCATTACGCCGGACACCTTGCCCTGGAGGGCTTCAGCCATGGTACGGGCCGGCACGTTCCTTATGTCCCTGGCATCTACCGAAGCTATGGAACCTGTCAGGTCGGATTTCTTCTGGGTACCGTAACCCACGACCACAACATCGTCAAGATATTCCGTGTCCTCGGACATTTCGATCACTACCTTGCGCCTGCTGCCCATCGGCATCCTGACTTCCCTGTAGCCGACATACGAAACCATGAGCGTAGATTTTGGCGGAGCCATGATGCTGAATTTCCCGTCCAGGTCCGTGATCACGCCCTCGGAGACCGGAAGCCCCCTTATCACGACAGCGACTCCGGCCAGAGGGTTGCCGAGTTCATCCATGACAGTCCCGCTGACCTCATACCTTTCACCGGCCTCCTCTTCCTGCGCCGACACCGGCGACGGGAAAAGGAACAGGGAAAAGAGGACAGCCGCCACGATTCCGGAAACGGTTCCGGAAAACGATTTACATCCCTTCATATCAGATTCAGTTAATTTCGGGATGCAAAATTAAACCTGAATAGTTTGCCCGGCAAAAAATAAGTTTGACAACGGCAACTTTAATCACCGCTGATTATCAGTAGATTATCTTTTACAAAAGAGCAAAAGTCTTCCGAATGTACGATTTTTTATGAATTCCGGCGGTTATTCCAGGTTTTCGACTTCAGCCATCTTTTTCCTGAGATAGATATCGAGATTCGTCTCCGTAGGCCCTATTCCGAGCTTCTTCCTGATCTCGCTGTTGATCTTGTAGTAGCGGCTTGAACTGAGGATATTCCCGATATCCTTGCCCTTGTAGCCCATACAATAGAGGCTGCAATACCCTATCTCCCAGGTCGTGAACTGACGGGCGCGGAGATATGCCGCAAACTCGGGATGCCTCAGGGAGAACATGAGTCCGAGGGAATTGAGGTAGGCGTCCTGGTCGAGGGCGATCGACTCTATCATCTCCAGGGCCTTCTGTGGAGAATAATCGCCGAGACGGCGCATGGTCAGGAGCTCGTCCAGGACCACAAGGCGGTTTTCTATGACATTCCTGGTAGCCCCGTCGATGGTCACGGAGTTCTTCTTGATGTTGGAAAGGGCGTCCCTCTCCATGGAAACGTTGCGGTAAAGCTCCTCGAGATACGCCGCCCGCCTGGCCTGCTTCCATATCTTGCGTCTGAAATGTACTACGACAACGGCTCCTACCAATATTATGGCACCGAGAGAGATCCACAGTATCCGCTTTATCCGTTCCGACCTGGACATCTGGACGTAGCTGTCGTACATGGCCGCGACAAGCTGGACATTCTCGCTGATCTTGTCCATATAGGTGGAATCCTTGAGGGACACGTGCTTACGGTAGGCATCCAGGGCCTTGCGCTCAAGCCCGAGGGTATCATAGAGGTTGGAGAGCCTCAGATAATATGTAGAGTTGGAGCCGTAGTCCGGATTCGCCTCCCGGTAACGTCCGAGATAAACCATGGCCGAATCCGCGAATCCCGACTTGAGGTATATGTCAGAAACGGCAAGCAGTCCGCCGGGATCCCGAACGTTGCCTCCGGAATCTTCCAGGGTACTTATCGCAGAAATTACGTCTTCGGGCGAAATGTCATGTTCGAGATTCAGTATAAGGCGGAAATACCGGACCTTGCTGCTGTCCTCGAGGTATTCCCTGTAAGGTTCTATCTCATCGACCAGAGCCCGGGCCTTCTCCTCGTCACCGAGGTAGAAATAGCACCTGGCCGCACGGATACCCGCTTCGGTATAGTACCCGTAATTGCTGCCGTCGAAAAAGCAGTCTCCGCTTCTGGAATAGTATTCCCCCGCCTTGGCGTAGTCGAATCCGTACTCGAAAAGGGAGGCCATCGAGGAATACAGGCATCCCGGCAGGACAGGATCCGCGGCATCGCCCGCATACTGGTCTGCACTGACATAGCAGAACATCGCCACTTCCTCGTTTCCTCGGAGCTGGTGGTAGCGGCCAAGGATATAGTATATGTCGAATTTCTCACGGCGGGAGCCGTGCTTCCTGTAATAATTGAATACGGTGTTGGCCACGCTGTCCGCCTTTTCCTCCTCCGCATGCTCCACTGCCGCAAGGCGGGGCTCGACCTTCTCCACGAGGGCCATGGCGCTGTCAGGGAATTCGTACATGAGCACGGCGGCTTCATCCAGGGTTGGCTCACGCTGCATCATGGCTTCGCAGCGAAGTCCGAAGAGTCCCAGCATGAAAAGACAGCAGTATATTAATTTCAGAATATTGTCCACACTATTAACTAACCGGTTTCCGAGAATTGGCGGAAAACACATACGCAGGAAACAGGAGACCCGTTATGGAACACCGTCCCGGACGCGACAGTACATGCAACCGCAGGCCAAATATAGGGGAAATTTACAAAATAACAAACAGACGCCGGCGGCCTCCGGATTCCGGCGCCGTACCTTTCTTTTTCAGAAAATATTTGTTTTATTGGAATTTATGTCTAAATTTGCGCCCGCTAAATCCCTCTGTATGGGGATTTATAATTTTTTATTAACATTAATCTTTTTGCAAAATGGCTGAATATCTACAAGCTGAAAAGAAGCAAGAGATTTTCGCGAAGTACGGAAAGTCTAATAAAGACACCGGCTCTCCGGAGAGTCAAGTTGCTCTATTTTCCTACCGTATCGCTCATCTGACCGAGCACCTCAAGAACAACAAGAAAGACCATGTGACCCGTCTTTCACTGCTCAAGCTCGTCGGAAAGAGACGTCGTACCCTCGATTATCTGAAGAAGGTCGACATCGAGAGATACAGAAGCATCGTCAAGGAGCTCGGACTCCGCCGATAAATAGGAAGATTCAGACGCAGGAGGGTGTACCGGAAAACGATTCCGGTCACCCTCTAACGTCTTTCAGCAAAAGACTGAATCCATCCTGACCCTTTGCATTCTTTATTGCAATCAGCCCCTGGACCGGCTAACAAAAGATCAGTCTGCGGCCGGATGCAGGTTACGATATGAAGGAAAAATAGTAAGTATGAATCAACTCCCATCGGGGGAGGCGGACTGAAAGGAATTACATGAACATCATCAACAAAAAAATCGAATTATCCGACGGAAGGGTAATTGAAATCGAGACAGGCAAGCTCGCCAAGCAGGCGGACGGTTCTGTTGTGGTTAAGATGGGGGGCACGATGCTCCTCGCATGCGTCACTTGCGCCAAAGAAGCAAAACCGGATGTGGACTTCATGCCGCTCCAGGTAGACTACAAGGAGAAATTCGCCTCTGCAGGCAGGTTTCCAGGAGGCTTCATGAAACGTGAAGGGAAGGCTTCAGATGCGGAAATCCTTGTGGCAAGGCTTGTGGACAGGGCCCTGAGGCCGCTGTTCCCGGAAGATTTCCATGCGGAAGTTTTCGTCACAATCAATCTTATCTCAGCTGAAAAAGACATTCAGCCTGACGCTCTTGCGGGGCTTGCGGCGTCATCGGCGCTCGCCGTGAGCGACATTCCGTTCGGAGGTCCGATTTCTGAAGTCAGGGTAGCCAGGATAAACGGCGAACTGAAGATCAACCCTGCTTTCAGTGAGATGGAAAACTGCGACCTTGACATAATGGTTGCAGCCACATACGACAATATAATGATGGTGGAAGGCGAGATGAACGAGGTGAGCGAGGCAGAAATGCTCGAAGCCATCAAGTTCGCGCATGAAGAGATCAAGAAGCACTGCAAGGTGCAGATGGAACTGATGGAAGAGGCAGGAAAGACCGTCAAAAGGACCTACTGCCACGAGGAGAATGACGAGGAACTGCGCAAGTCCGTAGAATCCTTCTGCTATGACAGGTGCTATGCCATCGCCAAGTCCGGCCTTCCGAAACATGAGAGAAGCGACGCTTTCGACGCCCTGAAGGAAGAGTTCTACCAGACTCTCCCGGAAGAGGACAGGGAGGCAAAGCAGATGATGGTGGAAAGATACTACCACGCTGTGGAAAAGGCCGCAATGAGGAACATGATCCTCGACGAGGGCATCCGGCTCGACGGACGTACAAGCACCCAGATCCGTCCGATATGGTGTGAAGCCGGCTATCTGCCATGCGCCCACGGCTCGGCTATATTCACCCGCGGAGAGACCCAGTCCCTTTCGACTGTCACCCTCGGTACAAAGCTTGACATGAAGGAGCTGGATGAAGTACTCGTACAGAAGACCGAGCAGTTCGTCCTCCACTATAACTTCCCTCCGTTCGCTACAGGAGAGGCCAAGGCGCAAAGAGGTGTAGGACGCCGCGAGATAGGTCACGGAAACCTCGCCTGGAGGGCTCTCAAGCCGATGGTGCCTCTTGCTCCGGAGAATCCGTACGCTGTACGTGTGGTTTCGGACATTCTCGAATCCAACGGCTCTTCATCAATGGCTACAGTATGCGCAGGATGTCTCGCGCTGATGGATGCCGGCGTGAAGATAAAGAAACCTGTAGCAGGCATCGCCATGGGACTCATCACCGACGAGAAAGACCCTAACAACAGATATGCTATCCTGAGCGACATCCTCGGAGACGAAGACCACCTCGGGGATATGGACTTCAAGGTAACCGGAACAAAAGACGGAATCACAGCCACCCAGATGGACATCAAGGTGGACGGACTGTCATACGAGGTCCTGGAGAAGGCTCTCGAGCAGGCGCGTCAGGGCAGGCTGCACATCATGGGCGAGATGATGAAATGCATCAGCGAGCCGAGAGCGGACTACAAGCCGTTCGTTCCGCGCATCGTCCAGATCCGCATCCCTGGCGACTTCATCGGTGCCGTCATCGGCAAAGGCGGGGAAGTCATCCAGAAGATACAGAAGGAGACAGGCACAACAATCACCATCACCGAGGAGAACGGCGAAGGTATCGTGGATATCTTCGGAGAGGGCAAGGAGTCCATGGACAAGGCCCTGGATTGGATCAACGGTATATGCGCAGTGCCTGAGGTCGGCCAGATATACCATGGAAAGGTCGTATCCATCCTTGAATTCGGTGCATTCGTTGAAATTCTTCCAGGAAAAGAAGGCCTTCTGCATATTTCCGAGCTCGACTGGGGCAAGACAGACAAGGTAGAGGACATCCTGAACATAGGTGACGAAGTGGATGTGAAACTCCTCGAAATCGACGAGAAGACCGGAAAGATGAGGCTTTCACGCAGGGCCCTCATCGAGAAGCCGGAAGGCTATGTAGAGCCGGAACGCAGGCCGAGACCGCAGGGCGACCGTGCACCGCGCCGCGACAGCAACGGCAGAACCGGAGGAAGACGTCCGGAGAAGAAATCTTCGAAATAAAACAACGGAAATTCCGTAAACATACAGGACCTGAGGGTGGGCCGAGAGTAATTCCGGCCCGCCCTTTTTCATACCGGTCCGTGGAGTCCCTTCATTCGCGGATAATCAAAAAATGGAAACAGATACTGCCGTCACGTCCAGGACATCGTCCGGCAGCCTTCTGGACAGGGATGACAATGTCCTTGCCGAGATATTCATCACCCAGAACGGCAATATCCCCCGCAACCAGATATTCTACACTTCCTCTGACAATGGGAAAGTCCTGCCCGCGACCAGTCAGAATGTTTTCGGCCCGGGATTCACGATTACAAGCAACACGTATTTCGGGGGACAGGGCATAATCACTTTTGACGGAGACATAACGACAGTCGGGGAAATGGCTTTCAGCGGATGTGCCAATCTGAAGTCAGTCATCCTGCCGGAGGATGGAGTGTATTCGCCGGGAAAATCCATGGAACAACCTGGCCTGACACTGATTTTTCACCGGTGTTTTCCGATGATATGTGGCCTTACTGACGAAAGACATACGAGAAGGTGGACTCCGGCCGAATTCGGAATCCACCCTCTCCTCATTGTCTCAAACATGCAGCATCCCGCCGCCCGGGTTCAGGCTTCTGACTAGAATCTGACGCCGAGAGCAATATAGAACTGCATCCTGTTCATAACGCCGGTATCGGCCATCTCATCCTTGAACCTGTTCACAATCCCGTAGTCGAACCCGCCTTTTACGGTGATGAACCTGAGGAGATTCAGGCCGACACCTCCTCCCATGAGCACATCGAAACGCTTCATCTTTCCGGAAGGGAGGTACTGGTTGAGCGTATTGTCCACAACCTCGTCGGAAATGCCGTTTGTCTTCACATTGCCTGAATACCTGTTGTAGCTCACGCTGCCGTTGAAATGCTGGCCGAGCAGGTCTCCGGATACGGACAGCCTGTCAGAGGCGGAAAGTCCGAGGGAAAGCGTAGGACCGGCAAACACATACACGCCGAAGGCAGGTACTAGATCGAAAGTGTATTTTATATGGATCGGCACGTTGAGGGCATGCTCCGTATAGCTTCCTGTAAGATTGAAGCCTGGGGCTTCTTCGGAAGAGGTGGAATTGAGGTAGGAATAATAAAGTCCCGGCTGTATGGACAGGCCGGCGAACAGCATTACATCGTTGTTCACGCCTACGTAGAATCCGTTCATAGGCTCGCCCTTGGTGGACTTGTCGGCCCCGTTAAGCCTGGTCGTATAGGATGAGTTGAGATAACTCAGGTCCACCCCGCTCTTTGCAGAAAGCGGCATCGTGAAAAACAGGCATACAGCGGCTGCCGCAATTACATTCAGGAATTTTTTCATAACATTGTATTTAAAAAACGTCAGTCCGGATTAAAGATGCAAGTGCACATACAAATGTAACAAGCACGTACCGTTTTTCAAAACTTTTTATAACCGGACAAGCGTCGGGACAGATGTAAGTTTTGCAATTTGCCGGCTGTTTCGTATTTTTGCATTAAGGAACCTGACATTTTATGCTAAGAAAGACAAGAATCATCGCAGCGGCGGCGGTCTTCGCTGCCATCACTCTGCTTTTCCTCGACTTTACAGGCACTTTGCACAGATGGCTCGGATGGCTGGCGAAAATCCAGTTCCTGCCGGCCGTGCTTGCCTTGAATTTCGGTGTCATCGCCTTTCTTGTGGTGCTGACGCTCCTTTTCGGCAGGGTCTATTGTTCTGTGATATGCCCTCTCGGGGTATTCCAGGACATCATTTCATGGATACACGGCAGGACCAGAAAGAAAAACAGGTTCAGGTTCTCGTGGTCTCCGGCCAGAAACCGGCTGAGGTACGGGGTGCTTGCTGTCTTCATCATAGCCCTTGTCGCGGGAGCGACGTCCTTTACGGCGCTGCTCGCCCCTTACAGTTCCTACGGCAGGATTGCAGGCAACCTGTTCGCTCCCCTGTACAGGTGGGGCAACAATCTGCTGGCCTTCATAGCCGAAAGGGCGGACAGCTATGCCTTCTACAGCACGGAGGTGTGGATAAGGAGCCTTCCGACCTTCATTGTCGCTGCGGTGACATTCATAGCCATATTCATACTCGCCTGGAAGAACGGCAGGACATACTGCAATACGGTGTGCCCGGTGGGTACCGTGCTCGGATTCCTGTCCAGGTTCTCCCTGTTCAGGCCGGTCATCGACACCTCGAAGTGCCGCAACTGCGGACTGTGCGGGAGACAATGCAAGGCTTCCTGCATAGACATGACGGCCCACAGGATAGACTACAGCCGTTGCGTGGACTGCTTTGACTGCATCGGGACCTGCAACGAAGGGGCCATAAGATACAGGGCGGTATGGAAATCCGGGAAAAAGGAAGGAAAACCGGGAGGGAAACAGCAGGACTGGTCTGAAGACAGGAACGGCAGACGGGCCTTCATCGCCTCCTCGGCCGTAGTGCTTGCCGCGGCTACGGTAAAGGCCCAGGAAATGAAGGTGGACGGAGGTCTCGCGGAACTCCAGGACAAGAAAGCACCGGTGCGGAAGACAAGGCTCGAACCGGCAGGGTCGCTGAGCCTGAAACATTTTGCACAGCATTGCACAGCCTGCCAGCTTTGTGTTACCGTATGTCCGGAACAGGTACTGAAACCGTCCTCGTCCCTGATGACACTCATGCAGCCGGAGATGTCGTTCGAGAAAGGCTGGTGCCGGCCCGAGTGTACACGGTGCTCCGATGTTTGCCCGTCAGGACCGATAACGGCCGTAACTGCCGAAGAAAAATCATCGATACAGATAGGCCATGCCGTAATCATATATGAGAATTGCGTCGTGAACACGGACGGAGTGTCCTGCGGCAACTGCGCACGGCATTGCCCTGCGGGCGCCATAATGATGGTCAACAAAGACCCTGAAGACAAGGAATCGCCGAGGATACCGGCCGTGGACACGGAAAGGTGCATCGGCTGCGGTTCCTGCGAATATCATTGCCCTGCAAGGCCGTTCAGCGCGATATATGTGAAAGGGAACGAGGTGCACAGGCATATCTGACATAAAAAGTTTATCTAAGAAACCATGAAGCAGGGATACAGAAACCAGGACGGCATCCCCTCGGATGACGGAAGGATAAGCAGGAGGGAATTTTTCAGGACTGCAGGGTCGGCTGCAGCGGTACTCGGGACCGTGGCTGCGGGATGTGCCGGGAACGGCGGAGGTACGTCTTCCACGGATGCGGCGGACGGGCAGATGACTTTCAGGACCGACCCGGGCACAGGTGACAGGGTATCGCTTCTCGGCTACGGATGCATGAGATGGCCTATGACGAAAGACGGGGAAGGGAAGGAAATTGTGGATCAGGAAGCTGTCAACAGACTCATAGACACGGCGATGGAACACGGGGTGAACTACTATGACACCTCCCCGGTGTACTGCCAGGGCCTGTCGGAAAAGGCGACTGCCATCGCCTTGTCGCGACATCCCCGCGATTCGTACTTCATAGCCACCAAGCTTTCCAACTTCAGCAACTGGACCAGGGAGAACTCGCTCCTGATGTACAGGAAGTCCTTCGAGAATCTTATGACGGACCATATTGACTACTACCTTCTGCATTCGGTAGGAGGCGGTGGAGTAAAGCGTTTCAACGCCAGGTATATGGACAACGGTGTCATGGATTTCCTGATGAAGGAGAGGGAGGCGGGCAGGATAAGGCACCTGGGATTTTCATATCACGGGGACACCAGGACCTTTGACCATATCCTTGACCTCCACGGCAAGGTACACTGGGATTTCGTCCAGATACAGCTGAACTATCTGGACTGGAGGCACGCCTCCCGCGGGAATGTGGACGCGGAATACCTCTACGGGAAACTTGCGGACAAGAACATCCCTGCCGTCATCATGGAACCTCTTCTCGGAGGACGCCTCAGCAAGGTGCCTCCGCACATAGCGGAACGTCTGAAAGAGCGGGATCCGCAGGGCAGCGTCGCGTCCTGGGCATTCCGGTTTGCAGGCACATTCCCGGATGTGCTCACCGTGCTCAGCGGAATGACGTATATGGAACATCTTGAAGAAAACATACGCACCTACTCCCCTCTCAGGCCGTTGCAGGAGGAGGACCTCCGCTTCCTCGAGGAAACCGCGGTACTTATGAAGCAGTACCCTACTATCCCTTGCAACGACTGCAAATACTGTATGCCTTGCCCTTACGGCATTGACATCCCGGCCATCCTCCTGCATTACAACAAGTGTGTCAACGAGGGGGACATCTCCCAGGACGCATTGTCCGAGAACTACAGGAAAGCCAGGCGCAGATATCTTACAGGCTACGGCAGGGCCGTACCGAGGGAGAGACAGGCCGATCACTGCATCAGCTGCGGACAGTGTATCCCGCACTGCCCGCAGAACATCGATATCCCGAAGGAACTGTCCAGGATTTCCGGATATGTGGAAAAACTGAAACTCAGCCTGCTTTAAATGTACGGTATATCTGACTGAAATCAAGAAAACATCATGGAAAGAACATTGGTAATCCTCAAACCCGGCACTCTCCAGAGAGGTCTTGTCGGCGAAGTCATTTCACGTTTCGAGAAAAAGGGGCTCAAGCTCGTGGCCATGAAGATGGTACAGCTGACCCCGGAGATACTGGACGAGCATTACGCCCACTTGAAGGACCGCCCGTTCTTCCCCTGGCTGAAGGCCGGAATGATGGCCGCACCGGTAATCCTGTGCTGCTGGGAAGGGTTCGAGGCTGTCAG
Organism: uncultured Bacteroidales bacterium; assembly: GCA_944326325.1. GTDB lineage: Bacteria > Bacteroidota > Bacteroidia > Bacteroidales > UBA932 > Cryptobacteroides. Next base: position 4,216 of record CALVDQ010000002.1, on the reverse strand, counting down.
GACAGTAAGGGAGATGGCCGGGGCCACAAATTCCCGCAAGGCTCTCCCGGGCACCATCAGGGGCGACTACGGAATGAGCTCCCAGGAGAATATAGTGCACACGTCGGACTCTCCCGAAAACGCTGCTATCGAGCTTGACCGCTTCTTTTCGCCGGAAGACTACTGCGAATACCCTTCCCCGTTAGGACAGTATCTCTACGCTCCTGACGAGCATTGATCTGACCTTGACGCCTGCAGCGGAAAAACGAACTGACCTTTAATGAAAAATCTGACCACATTTTCCGAAGATACGCCTGACGTGCTTTTATGGCAACTGACACTTAAAGGAGACCAGAAAGCGCTTGGGGTATTGTATGACAGATATTATCTTGTCCTTCTGAATTTCGGCCTCAGGTTTTCAGATGACAGGGAGTCCGTGCGGTCGCAAAACAAAAAGCCTGAGCACAGCTACACAGAACAGGGTCTCGCCCTACAACGTATTCACTCTGGAGAACTACACCAGAAATGAAGACGGAACGTACGACTTTACAATCAGCCGGTTAGGAGACGAGGAAAATCCAGTGCTGAACTCCTCCAGTTCACATACCGGGAACCGGCAGATCTATATCCAGGCTATGTTGGAATACGCCAGGACATTCTGGAAACATGACATCAATGCCATGGTCCTCTACAACCAGGACGGATATATGAACAGCAATCCGGGCAACAACCTTATGAATGCCTTGCCCAAAAGACGCCAGGGCTTCCTACATGTTCGATAACCGCGACATGGTTGAAGTGAACCTGGGCTACAACGGTTCCGAAAACCTTGCAGAAGGCAACAGGTTCGGACTGTCCGAGTTTACAATATACGATGTGACATACACTGTCGTGGGATCTGCGGCAGAATAAATTTCCAGTCAAAAAAACAATTATCGGGGAGGTGGGTCCGGAAGGCCCTTCAGGTCACCTCCCCTTTTTTGATAATGCCAATGAAAGTACGCAATTGCCGGTATTCTGTACAAATTTTAAAGAATTCCGGACAAATTTGAAAATGAAATTGGATTTTTTTAAAATTTTTTGGATAAAGCTGAAATAATTTTTCTCTGCATTGTCTCTAAATTTGTTTTCGGAAACCGATCCCTCAGCCTTCGGATTCCTTCAAAACCACGCTATCAATAAACTGAAGAAATATTATGAGAAATATACTGGTCAGTACACTGCTTGCAGCAGGTCTGGTAAGCTGCTCGACTACAGCACATCTTCCGAAAGACAATATTTCCGGCATATATCCCGGTCTGGCCTTCTATAATGAAGAAGGAGAATGCGGAACCGGAGCTGTCGTACCCTGGAACGGTGATCTGTGGGTCATAACATACGGGCCTCACCTCCCGTTCGGGTCTTCCGACAAACTGTACCGGATCACCCCGGACAAGAAAATGACCGTGTGCCCCGAGAGTATCGGCGGCACACCGGCAAACCGTCTTGTCCACAAGGAATCCGGCCAGCTGAATATCGGCCCTTATTTCATAGATGAGAATTCTGATATCAGGGTCATTCCATGGCAGCAGGCCCCGGGACGCTACACCGGTTCGGCACGGCATCTGACCGATCCTGAAGGGAAGATATACATAGCCACGATGGAAGAAGGGTTCTACGAGGTTGACGTGAACACGCTCGAGACCAAAGAACTGTACAGGGACAGGAACGTGGCAGGCCGCAGCATTTACGGAGGGGACGGAAAGAATACCGCCAGGATACCGGACCTGCTTCCCGGAGCCCACGGCAAAGGTCTGTATTCCGGGCAGGGTGTACTTGTCTACTCCAATAACGGAGAACTTTCTTCAGAGGCAATGAAGAGATTCGATGCAGAGTCCGGTTCCCTGTCGGAATGGGACGGCAAGGACTGGAAAGTCGTCCGCCGCAACCAGTTTGTGGAGGTGACCGGTCCCGGCGGCATTTACGGAAACCGGAATCCCGACACAGACCCTATCTGGGCTACGGGCTGGGATCACAAGTCCGTCCTGCTCGGAGTAAGGGATCCGCAGGAAGGTTGGAGTTTCTACCGTCTGCCGAAAGCAAGTCACGCATATGACGGAGCTCACGGCTGGAACACGGAATGGCCCCGTATCCGCGAGATAGGGACGGAAGAAAATCCGGATTATCTGATGACAATGCACGGTATGTTCTGGCACTTTCCTGCTGCATTCACCGCCGGCAACACTGCAGGTATCAGGCCGCGTACAAGCTATCTGAAAGTTATCGGCGACTTCACACGCTGGAACGATGAACTGGTTTTCGGCTGCGATGACTCAGCCCAGAAAGAGTTCCTGAACAAACGTAAGGCGAAAGGCGGTATCGAAGGCCCGGGACAGTCCAACTCTAACCTGTGGTTTACATCCCTTGCAAAACCTGATGAACTGGGACCTGCCACGGCGGACGGAGCTGTCTGGGAGGACGAAGACGTGCAGGCCGGGGTCTGGTCCGATCCGTATCTTTTTGCCGGATGGGACGAGCGCTGCTGCTGGATACGGAATAACAGCGGACAGGACCTTGCCTTCACATTCGAGACAGATGTACAAGGAAACGGCGAATGGAAGGAACTTACTGAAATCCGAGTAGCCGCAGACGGATCCGCATATCTGCCTTTCAATGAAGGCGACAAAGGTGAATGGATTCGCGTAAAGACGGACAAGCCTGGAAACGTATCGGTAAGTTTCGTATATACGGATACCGATGACCGTCCGGCTTCCGCGGCCCGGATGTTCCACGGCCTGTCAAGGGTTTCGGACAAGAAGACAACCGGAGGACTGCTGTACGGGCTTGGAGACAACCGGAGGTCGCTGGGCGTACTTGCCACGGACATCCTGAACGGAGAAGTTACCGAAACCGGATATTACGAAATGGGCGATTCCCTGACCTTGGTACGCAAGGATGATCCTGAAACGGCCGGATTCATCCGGGAAAAGTTCGCGATCCCGCATCTGGTCGTTACGGTGGACGAATCTTCCGTACTGATTGTCGATGACAGGCAAAGACGATGGAGACTGCCGCTGGGCAATGACAGATATACCAGGCTCATGGGACAGGATGTCCTGCGCATCTGCCGCGAGGTAGCCACCGAACGGGATCTGTTCAACTGCCACGGGACTTTCTACGAATTGCCGGCAGAGAATGCGGACGGGTATGCAAAGATACGTCCGATATCCTCGCACGACTTCCAGATAAACGATTATGCCTCCTATCGCGGTATGCTGGTCATGACGGGTATCCAGCCGGGACAAGCCAGGAACAATGAACATATCATCGTCTCCGAAGACGGCAAGGCTGCCGTATGGGCCGGTGTCATCGATGATCTGTGGGAGATGGGCAAGCCTGTAGGAAATGGCGGTCCGTGGAAGGACTCTTCCGTAAAGGCAGGCGAAGTCTCCGATCCGTACCTGATAGGATTCTATGATGAAAAGGAACTGACCCTGTCCCACAAGTCAGACAAAGATGTGACATTTAAGGTGGAAGTCGACCCTTGCGGAAACGGGGAATGGGTCATGTACACCGAACTGACAGTAAAACCGGGAGAAAAGCTGGTTCACAAGTTCGATGACGCCTTCCAGGCAAGGTGGATACGTTTCAGCGCAAGTGATGACACTGTCGCCACGGCATGGCTGGAGTACAGATAATATTAAAACCGCAAGCCGAGCGCAGAGACAGAATTATTCTGGGTATGCCGAGGCGAAGCGTTTATTGTAGACGAAGAATAAAACACAATGAATAAGAAATACAATATGAAAAAAAATAGTTTTTGTTGCAGTGTTCTTGTCCATATTCGGAATCCTCAACGCACAGGAAAACGCATGGAGGGAAATGCCTTATTTTCTGAAAGGATACGAGGCTGAATACAAGAAGTCGGCAAGGGATGCCGCGCTTGCCTGGTTTGAAGATGCAAGGTTCGGGCTTTTCATCCATTGGGGGCCGGCAACCATGTATGCGAAGGGAGAATGGGTGATGTACAACCATAACATCCCTTTGGACGAGTATGTCGAGACTGCCCGCAAGTTCACAGGAGAGAACATATTCCTGGATGGATCCCCTGTCACTAAAAAAGCAGACATCCATTTAGGGATAGATGCCTGCCTCATTTGCTAAAGTAAAATCATTTCTATAATGCTCCCAAAACGACATCTCACCGATTTGAGCCTTATCTACCGCCTGTCCCATATTTGTCATTTGACCGGATTTT
>CALVDQ010000001.1 GCA_944326325.1 uncultured Bacteroidales bacterium | reverse complement strand
TTGCATGTGTTAAGCCTGCCGCTAGCGTTCATCCTGAGCCAGGATCAAACTCTTCTTTGTATAGTTCTTATTTCTCTCAGTCTGACCTTTGCTCTTTTTAATCCTCAAAAAGAATTAACGCTCTCTTATTGTTTTGGTACTTACTTGTACTTGCCTTTCAATATTTTCAAACAACTCACCGTTTCTTCCGAAATGGGCTGCAAAGATACGCACTTTTTTTATACCTCCAAATATTTTTAAGATTTTTTTCAATATTTTGACAACAATTCCGCGGCAATGCCGCCGAGTTATTCCAAAATTTCTTTTATTTGTCCCCGCAATCCGGATTTTGGCCGAAGGCACCCCGTGAGGAGCCTTCACACACCGATAAAAGATACATTATGGCGACATACTGGCAGATATTCCTGATCTTCGCAAAAATAGGAGCGTTTACAATCGGCGGAGGCATGGCGATGATACCGCTGATACAAAGCGAAATCGTAGGCAGGGGATGGCTCAGGGACGAGGATTTTCCTGACATAATCGCCCTTTCCCAGACTGCACCGGGACTCCTGGCGGTGAACATCGCCATTTTTACCGGATACAGGCTGAAAGGTACCAGAGGAAGCATCGTGGCTACCGTAGCAAGCGTCCTGCCGTCAATACTCATAATATTGCTTATCGCGATACTTTTCACCGGATACCAGGACAATCCCGTGGTAATCCGCATTTTCAAGGGAATACGCCCGGTAGTGGTGGCTCTGATAGCCGTACCGATGTTCCAGATGGCAAAGAAGTCAGTCAGGACATGGTGGTCATACCTCGTTGCCGGAACCGTGCTTGTCCTGGTAGGATTCCTGAAAGTTTCACCTATATATATACTGACCGTCGTAATCGTCGTGTCCTTCGCAATAGTGAAGATAAATGACAAAAGAAGGAGGGACAGCCTGAAATGATTATCATAGAACTTTTCCTTACATTCTTCATAATCGGCCTCTTTACCATAGGAGGAGGCTATGCCATGCTGTCGCTGATACAGACCCAGGTCGTGACCGTACATAACTGGATAGACGAGAATACTTTCACCGACATAGTCGCCATTTCGCAGATGACCCCGGGCCCTATAGGGATAAACAGTGCCACATACATTGGATACACCGTCCTTGAGACCGCCGGGGCGCCGCAACCGCTTTGCATACTGGGGTCATTCACCACCAGCCTGGCCGTAGTCCTGCCATCCTTCATCATTGTCCTCGCGATGTGCCGGATGTACTACAAATTCAGCAACAATACCGTATTCTCGGGAATCATGTCCGGACTGAAACCGGCCGTCGTGGGACTCATCGGAGCCTCGGCCATCCTGCTCATCACCCCCGAGAACTTTCCGGACTGGAAAAGCTGGCTGCTGTTCTCTGCGGCATTCCTGGTCTCCTGGATATGGAAAACAAACCCTATAATCACAATAATCGCCGGAGGGATAATCGGTTTCCTGATATATTGACAGGGAACAGGCATAACGGATAGAAAAATGCACTGGTTAGAAGAACTGTTCATACAGCCGTCCGCCATACAGACGCTGCTCGTGCTGGCAGTCATAGCTGCAGCAGGCCTTGCCTTGGGAAAAATCAGGATCTACGGGATTTCTCTCGGCATCACATTCGTATTCTTTGCCGGCATACTGGCCGGACACATTGGTATTGAGGTAAACGAGGATATGCTGGCATTCGCCCAGAACGCCGGGCTGGTCATATTCGTATACACCCTCGGGCTGCAGGTCGGACCGGGCTTCTTCTCGTCGTTCAAGAAAGGAGGGGTGAAGCTCAACCTGCTCGGAATAGCCGTCGTGGTCACCGGATTTGCCATGACAATAGCCCTCGCCCTGACAGGACAGTGGTCGGTCACCGAGATGGTAGGCCTGTTCTCCGGAGCCGTGACAAATACCCCGATGCTCGGTGCAGCACAGCAGGCTGCGCTGCAAGTCGACCCTGAAGGAGCCGGAAAAGTCACGGAAATGTCGCTGGCGTGTGCCGTAGGCTATCCTGTCGGAGTGATCGGGATGATATTCGTCATCATTATCCTCCGGAAGATAGGGAACGGGAAGAACGTAAGGCAGAAAACTATCCCGGAACCGGCCAAGCCGTTCATAAGCGAATTCCAGATAAGCAATCCGGCCATATTCGGAAAAAACATAAAGGAAATAACCTCCCTGACCGATGTCAGGTTCGTCATTTCGAGGGTGTGGAGAAACGGGAAGGTCAGTATCCCGGCTTCAGACACCGTAATAATGCCGCACGACCATCTCCTGGTGATATCGTCGGAACCGGATGTCGAGAAGATCAAGACCCTTTTCGGAGAAAAGGAAAGCAAGGACTGGAACAAGGAGGACATAGACTGGAACGCTCTTGACAGTATGCTGATTTCAAAAAGGATACTCGTCACCCAGCCCCACATCAACGGTGTAAAACTGGGATCGCTCAGACTGAGGAACCTGTACGGCATAAACATTACAAGGGTAAACAGGGCCGGCATAGACCTTCTCGCCTCTCCGTCCCTGAGGCTGCAGATAGGAGACCGGCTCACCATTGTCGGGGAGGCGGCAGCCGTGGACAACGTCGGGAAAATCCTCGGCAATGAAGAGAAAAGGCTGAACGAACCGAATCTGATAGCAATATTCATCGGCCTCGCTCTCGGTGTCATTCTCGGAAGCATCCCGTTCGCCATACCGGGAATGAGCGTACCGATAAAGCTCGGTATAGCGGGCGGACCGATAATAGTAGGCATACTGATGGGCGCTTTCGGGCCGCGGTTCCATCTCACCACATATACTACCCAGAGTGCCAATCTGATGCTGAGGCAGTTCGGGCTTGTGACCTATCTTGCGGGTCTCGGTCTGGATGCCGGGGAACATTTCTTCGAGACCGTATTCTGTATGGACGGGCTCATTTGGGTGGGGATAGCATTCGCCATGGCGGTGGTTCCGACTCTGGCCATCGGTATTATAGCACAGAAATTCCTCAAGACCGACTATGCCTGCAATGTGGGGATGCTCTGCGGAAGCATGGCCAACCCGATGGCCCTCAATTATGCCGGCACCACGGTCGACAATGACGAGCCGGCAGTAAGCTACGCCACGGCATATCCGATGTCAATGTTTGCCCGCGTCATCATCGCCCAGCTGGTCATCCTACTGCTGTCCTGACAGGTATGCGGCATTTTTCCTGTGTACCGCCAGATATGCGAAGACCAGGTATGCAAGGATGAAAAGGGTATTGGCGGCAAGCTTGCCGGCCATCGCCCCCGGGGAAGAGGAGAATGAAGCATCCTTGAAGAAGATCCTGTCTACGGTCCCGGCCAAAGCGTATGCCATCCCCATGGCCAGGAATATGGAAGCGATCCTCTTCCATCTGTAAGGAATGGGATAGTGCCTGTTTCCGAGGGACAGGCTTATCACAAACATCACGACATAGCTCGCCAGATGCCCCCAGGCTGCCGCAAAATACGAGTAACGCGGCATGAAGATGACATTCACCGCAGCCGTGACCGCCAGGCCGGCAAGGGTGATGTAGATGGCGACCCCTGTCTTGCCTGAAAGCTTGTACCAGATGGACACGTTGAAAAGCATCCCGAGCACCATGTAGGACAGGAGCATTATCGGGACAACACTTATGCCTGCCCTGAAATCACGTCCGAGGATAAGCGAAATGACATCGATATAGAGGATCACGCCGAGGAAGATCAGGCCGCAGAAAGCCGTGAAGTACTCCATTACGACAGCATAGAGTTTCCTGGAACCGCGGTCGGCCGCCCGCTGGAAAAAGAACGGTTCGGCCGCAAAACGGAACATCTGCACGAAAAGCGACATTATGACAGATATCTTCACGCCGGCCTGGAAAATGCCGAGGCTTGACTGCCAGACATCCGAGCCGGTATCGAAAAAACGGAACAGTATCCTGTCCAGAAAATCATTGATGATTCCTGGCAAGGCCGCGACCATCAGAGGAAGCGAGTAGACAAGCATCTGCCGGGCAAGTTTCCTGTCGAACGAGAACCGGAACCTCAGCAGATCCGGGATAAAGAGCAGGACACATACGATGCAGCTTATGAATATCGCGAAAATGACGTAGCTGAAATCAGGGACCGGAGAAACGAATGCGAGAAGCCATGTATCGGACGGGCCGAGGTCCACCACCGGGATGCCTGAAGCCTGTGACAGGCGGCTGCAGAAAGCAGGAAGGCCGAAAAACAATGCGAAATTCGCGGCTGTCTCGGTCAGTATCTTGACTGTCTTGAGGAGCGCAAACTTCAGGGCCTTGTGCTCCTGTCTCAGCTTTGCGAAAAGGATGGCTGTCACGGAATCGCAGGCCAGGATGCCTCCCATGTACATGATACAGCTGCCATAGCCGTGATAGCCGAGCCAGCCGGCGATTTTGTCCGAGAAGACAACCATGAGCACAAGGAAGACAAGGCTTGACATGGATACCATGCCCAAGGCATCGGAATAGACTTTGGCAGGATCGGTGCCCTTCCTGTTCGCGAACCTGAAACATCCCGTCTCAAGACCGAGGACGAGAACGACCTGGAGGACGGCTATATATGCCATGAACTCCGTTACCACACCGTAGCTTTCCGTACTGAGCAGCCTCGTGTAGAACGGTACGAACAAGAAATTAATTACCCGGGCGAGGATTGTGCTCAGCCCGTACAGGGCGGTTTCTCCCGCAAGCTGTTTCAACGGATTTGCCATAATGGCCGCAAAATTAAGAAAATTTTACCGGTGCCGGATGCGGCGGAACATTTTCTTTCTGTCTTCGGCAACCTTTTGAATCCGTTTTGCATCTTATAGGACGATGCCTGCGGACAGGCTGTCCGGGCATCGGATCAACAGGAACTTATACGGGACAGATATGAACAGGATATTTTTCAGGTTTGTTTTATTCATCATTGCAACGGCAATCCCGGCAGCCTGCTCTTCTTCACTGAACCAGGACGAGTCCGGAAAAAAAGGAAAAGATATGACGACAGAGACAAAAAGCACAGCGGCAGAACCTATGTACGATATCGTTACCGACATGGGAACCATACGGGTGAAACTCTACAACGAGACACCTCTGCACAGGGACAACTTCGGAAAGCTTGTATCGGAGGGATTCTATGACGGAGTCCTTTTCCACCGCGTAATCGACGGGTTCATGATACAGACGGGGGATCCTCTTACGAAAGACCCTGCAAAGGCCGACCTTTACGGAACCGGAGGTCCGGGCTATACCATAGCGGCAGAGTTCAATCCTGCCCTCACCCACAAGAAAGGCGCCCTCGCCGCAGCGCGAAGAGGAGATGCGGCCAACCCCAAGAAGGAATCTTCCGGATCACAGTTCTATATAGTGCAGGATGCACTGAGCTGCAGCCAGCTCGACGGTGAATATACGGTTTTCGGAGAGACGGTCGAAGGTCTGGATGTAATAGACAGGATAGCCGCCGTATCTACCGACAGAAGGGACCGCCCGGTGAAGGATATACACATCAAATATATCAAGCCGGTCCTTCCGGAAAACGATGCGGAATGATTTTTTTAAAAAAAATTACAATTATTTTTCCGGGATTCCGGATTTGGCACAGCAATTGCTAAATTTCAACATCGAATAGTTTTTTCATAGGTTAAGTTTTAGGTTAGAATTGCGCCGGTCTTGCGATGTGAATCGCGAGACCGGTATCTTTTCATGTAGTATGGACAAAACCGGATGGTGATATCTTTTTACAGGAGACCGAAATGCCGGACGGCCGCAACGATCCCGTCCTCGTCTACGGTGGATGTCACAAAATCGGCGTGCTTCCTCACATCGGGAGTCGCATTGCCCATAGCCACACCTATACCGGCATATTCCAGCATCTCGACATCGTTTCCGCCGTCGCCTATTGCCATTACCTCTTCTCTGCGTATGCCGTAACGCGATATGACTCTGGAAATACCTTCTGCCTTGGAGATATTCTCCGGGTCGATATCCGTGAACTCAGGATGCCAGCGCGCCGTAACGGAGTGCTTCAGCACCGGGGAAAGGTACCGGTCCTCTGTCGCCTGGTCCACGAATATGGTATACTGGCAGACCGGCTTCCCGGCATGGCGGGAAAACGGGGTCAGGTCCGGTTCCGGGAGGCGGATCATCCTGAAGACCCGGCCGGTAAGTTCATTCCGGCAGTTCATGATTATCTCCTTTTCCATGAAGGCCACGCAGGGGATATGGTTCGTCTCGGCAAAGTCCGCCACAGCGGCTGCGTCATCCCGGTCAAGCGGCCGGCAGTAGATGAGCTCTCCCCTGTCGAAGATAAGGGAACCGTTCATGCAGACATAACCGTCAAACGGGAAGCCTGAAAGATTGTCCATGATAAGGAGATGCCGTCCGCTCGCGATAAAGAGCCTTATGCCTTTGCGCTGCAGCATGGCAAGAGTGTCAAGAGTGTTGCGTGAAATTTCGTGGGTCTTGAAACTGACCAGAGTTCCGTCGATGTCGAAAAAAATAGCCTTGATCATTTTAAGCAATTCCGCCTTGTTAAATAATACAGATACCTCATTCCGGGTCACCTTCCATGTCCAGCCATTCGTATTCTCCGCCCCATATCTTAAGGAAACGCATGAAATCCCTGTTGGAGATGACTACGCTCGCGGTATTGTCGCACGGATGGAAACTCAGTCTTTCCGCAGACTGCAGGTCCCTGTCAAGGAACAGCCTGACCCTGTGTCCTTCCGGGTACAGTTCCCTGGGATCCGGATTTTCCGGCGAGATGTCGTGGATAAGTCCTAACGGGGATACCGAACCCGGGGAAAGCCCGAGACACCTGTCCATCCTCTCGGCAGAGGCGAATGACAGTTTCCCCTGATGCAGCCTGTGCTCGAGGCTGTGTATGTCCATCTCCTTGTGGCATTCGAAGACCACGAGATAGTGCCTGTTGCCTTTATGGTTCCTGAAAAACAGGTTCTTGCAATGTGTGGAATCTATGTTCTTCCAATACTTCAGCGCTTCCTCTATCGTAGGAAGGGGCGGATGTGTAAAAAGCTCGTATCCGATGGAATGCCCGTCGAGAAAAGCCAGAGTCCTGTCTATTTTCGGATTTCCTGTCATTTCTCCAGGCTTTTCGCATAATGGGTAGGCTGAGGCTTCGGTTTCTGAGGATGCACGATCATGGCCGGCTTGCCCCATTTCAGGCTGTAGAACAGGATGCCTGCCCCGAGGAGGATGAACGGTATGCTGAGCAGCTGTCCCATGTTAAGGATCATATTTTCCTCGAACCCTACCTGAGGTTCCTTGATGAACTCTATGAGGAAACGCATACCGAAAAGGACTATGAAGAAAATCCCTATGATGGTGCCTCTCTTCAGCTTTCCGAGCTTGTATCTGTACATATAAAGAAGGATGAAACCGAGTATGGTGTAGCTCAGAGCCTCGTACAGCTGGGTAGGATGTTTTGGTTCGGTCTCTCCCCTGAGCTCAAATACGAAACCCCACGGAAGGCCGGTCACATCCCCGTAAATTTCCGAATTGAAAAGATTGCCCAGACGGATAAGCGCTCCGGCGAAGCAGACCGTGATACACAGCCGGTCGAGAATCCACAGCAGGTCGAAATCATACTTCCTGCCGTAATGCCTCGCATACCACCACATGGCGATGAACAGGGCGATGGTGCCTCCGTGGCTCGCCAGGCCGCCTTTCCATGGCATGAAAATCTCCCAGAACCCCTGCCAGCTTCCGAAATAATAGTCCGGCTGGTAGAAAATGCAATGTCCGAGCCTTGCCCCGACGATTGTACCTATAAGCAGGGTATAAAGCAGCGGGTCAAGCAGTTTCAAAGGAAGACCCTCCCTTGTGAAAAACCATTTGAAGATAAACCATCCGATAATGAATCCCGAGACGAAAAGCAGGGAATACCACCTGATCGACAGCGACCCGATATGGAAAATTTCAGGGTCAACGTGCCAGTATATCGCAAGCAAGTCCACCATTGTCAATTCTGTTTCATTAAACTCGTACGTTATATGAGGCAATACGGGCCGCCGTTGAGGGCAAACCGACTGCAAAGGTATAATTAATTTCAGAAACAGTTCCTATATTTGCAGGAAATAACATGGAGAGATGGCAGACAACGACTGGAAAAAAAGGCTCGGGGTGGTATATTCGACCGACCCTGATTTCAGATATGAAGAAGCGACGGAAAAGGAGCCCGACACGCTTCCTCCTGCAGCCCAGAGGCTTACCGTGTCGATAGACAGGAAGAACAGGGGAGGCAAGCAGGTCACCCTCGTGTCCGGATTCATCGGGACAGAAGAGGACCTCGCCGCGCTCGGAAGGAAACTGAAGATCAAATGCGGGGTCGGAGGCAGCGCCAAGGACGGAGAAATAACCATCCAGGGTGACTTCCGTGACAGGGTCACAGGACTGCTCGTGGAAATGGGCTACAAGGCAAAAAGAGGGAACTGAACACGGAAGATCCAGACTCATGGACTTTTCAGGAATCATATCCGCCGTACTCGTCATCGTCGGCATACTCCTCGTCAGGAACATCACCAATGTCCTGCCGTCCCTCATAGGCTGCCTTCTGCGCTGGAAGGAATGCCTGAATCTCGAAGACAGCGTAAAGTCAGGTATCGACAGGAACATCTTCGCCGCGTACATGATCCTTCCGTTCTGCCTGACAGCATCGGAATACAGGCTCTATGACCCGGAATTCCTTGCCGGAATGCCGCATTTCGCATATTTCGCCTGTATATGCGGGGTATTTGCAGGATTCGACCTTCTGAGATTCCTGGCCACCAGGACCATACGCCACCCCAAAGTCGGGGACAAGATTTTCAGGGCCGGGTTCAGGACATCGGCAAGTTTCTTCTGCATCATGTCGTCCATTGTCCTGATTGCCGCAGGAATATCATCATTTTCAGGAGCTTCTGAAGAGACTACAAAAAGCATCCTGTTATATTGCATACTGGCCGTCTACCTGGTTTTCCTTTTCAGGAAATTTCAAATTTTCAGGAACGGTTGCTCGTTTTTTACCGCATTTTTGTATCTTTGCGTCCTTGAAATTTTGCCGGGAGTAATTTTAGTGCTTACGGCAGTATTTTTATGATATGACAGTCAGAAATATTCTTATTTCACAGCAGCCACCTAAGGCTAATTCTCCGTATGCGGATATAACTGCGAAATATGGAGTCAGCTTCGATTTTGTCCCTTTTTTCTCAATAGAGCCGCTTTCCTCAAGGGAATTCAGGGCCCAGAGAATCAACATACTCGACTATACCGCCATCGTATTTTCCGCAAGGTCTACAATAGACGCCTTTTTCCATCTGTGCAATGAACTGAGGGTCAAGATCCCTGAGACAATGAAATATTTCTGCACCACCGAAGCCGTGGCAATGTACCTGCAGAAGCACATAGTCTACCGCAAACGCAAGATATTTTACGGGGACGGATCGGCTTCGTCCCTCATCACACAGATAGGGACAAAGCACAAGGGGGAGAAGTTCATTATCGCCACGTCCGACTCCACCGGCAACGACATCACCAGGGTGTTTGAAGACAACGGGCTGGATTTCAAGAGCGCCATATTCGTCAAGTCAGTGTCAAGGGACCTGAAGGATACGGACCTCTCCTCGTACGACATGATAGTCCTGTACAATCCTTCCGATGTCAAGTCTCTCTACGAGAACTTCCCGGGGTTCAGCCAGGGAGACATCAGGTTCGTCTCATACGGCAAATCCGTGGTCAAGGCCATGAACGAGGCCGGACTTAAAATCGAGATATCGGCCCCGACAGCGGAAGCTCCGTCGGTAGCCAAAGCCATAGAACTCTATCTGGAAAACAACAGGTAGATGGAACCGGTCCGCCAGCGTTTCACCCTGTCGAAAGAAGAACGGCTGCACGGCAAGAAGGACATCGCCGGACTTCTTGCGAAAGGGAAATTCCGCACCTGCAAAGAGTTCAGATACTGTTACCGTCCGGACAACAGCCTTCCCTACAGCCGGATCATGATTTCCGTACCGAAGAAGCTTTTCAGGAGGGCGGTATGGCGGAATACGCTCAAACGGCGTATCAGGGAGAGCTACAGGCTCCAGAAAAACATGATTCCGGAAGGGCGCGGCGCAGACATCCTGTTCATATACAACAGTAAGGAAATTGCTGCAAGCAAGGATATTTTTGCCTCTGTCGGGCAGATTTTAGACGAAATCAGACATGAAATCGGGAGAAATTAAGGGCATATTGAAGAAAATCGCTATATTTCCTTTCATCCTGCTGATCCAGTTCTACAGGAAGTGCATCTCCCCGTTCACACCTCCGTCATGCAGGTTCACGCCCACGTGTTCACAGTATGCTCTGGAGGCCTTCCGGAAATACGGACCGTTCAAAGGGCTGTATCTGACGGTAAGGAGACTTGCAAGATGCCATCCGTGGGGCGGCAGCGGTTATGATCCCGTACCATGAACATTTAAAGACCAGATATATGCCCGCAAAGGAAAATGTAAGGAAGATGTTTGACAACATCGCCGCAGCCTATGACAAGCTCAACCATATCCTGTCCCTGGACATCGACCGAGCCTGGAGGAAAAAGGCGGTGAAGGAAATCGTGGACTGCAGTTCCAGGATCGCAATCCTTGACGTAGCCTGCGGGACAGGAGACTTTTCGATCGCCATAGCCCGGAAAATAACCGGCCGGAGCCTGGTGATAGGAGTGGACCTTTCTGCGAATATGCTTGACATCGGCAGAAAGAAGATTGTCAGGGAAGGGCTGCAGGACAAGATTGTCCTCGAGCAGGGCGACTGCGAGCAGCTGCGCTTTCCGGACGGGAACTTTGACAGGGTGTCGGCGGCTTTCGGCGTACGCAACTTCGAGCATCTCGAGACCGGAATCAAGGAGATGTACAGGGTACTCAAGCCGGGAGGAAAAGTCGTGATACTCGAGTTGTCCGTTCCCGACAACCGCATTCTCAGAGCCCTGTACAAACTGTACTTCCTGCACATACTGCCG
Organism: uncultured Bacteroidales bacterium; assembly: GCA_944326325.1. Lineage (GTDB taxonomy): Bacteria > Bacteroidota > Bacteroidia > Bacteroidales > UBA932 > Cryptobacteroides. The sequence goes on along the minus strand of CALVDQ010000001.1, from coordinate 487,442 downwards.
GCTGTAGGCGGGATCATTTCCGGAAACAGGGAGGCCTACAGATACCTTCCGGCCTCCGTACTCAGGTTCCCGGAACCACAGGCTTTCGCGGAAATCATGTCATCCTGTGGTTTTTCCGACGTCCGGACAACTGCATTTTCCGCCGGGATATGCAGGATGTACACTGGAACAAAGGGACAAGGATGCCTAAAACAGGAAGACCACGAAGCCGGTCCCGGCAAGAACAGCGAAAAGGAAGGTCGAGACTACAAGGAAAGGCAGCTGGGGGTCGAGGGCCTTGCCTGAATTCCCCGCCACACGCACGATGTGTATTATAAAGAGTGGAAGAGTCAGGACATACAGATAGTGCCACCAGTCAAAGGCCCGGGAGAAAGAATATGCAAGCATGAATATCCATCCCGCAGAGATCAGCGCGGCATGATAGACCTTGGCTTTCTTCTCCCCTATTCTCACAGGGATCGTACGGCGTGTGGCCGCATCGCTTTCCATATCCCTTATATTGTTCACATTCAGCACGGCGGCGCTGAGACATCCTACCGAAGCCGCCGGAAGGAGCAGGAACCAGTTCGGTATCTCGTGAGCCGCCACGAAGTATGAGCCGAGGACGGCTACAATCCCGAAATATATGAATACGTTCAGGTCACCGTAACCCTTGTATCCGTACGGATTCCTTCCGAGAGTGTATTTCATGGCGCCGGAAATCGCGGCCACACCGAGGAGCATCACTATTATGGCCCCGTAGCTGAAAAATGTCCCGAACGAGAACCATATCATGGCCAGGCCGCTTGCTATGGACAGCACCACATAGGCAGCTACCATGGCCTTGTATTCCGTCTTCCCGAGCAGTCCTGACGACAGGGTATAGGCCGGGCCCTGTCTGTCGGAGAGACGGTCCGTACCCTTCATGAAATCTCCGAGTTCGTTTGCGGTATTGGACAGTATCTGCAGGAATACCGCCGTAAGCAGGGTGAAGACAGCGACCCAGGGATTGACCCGGTAGTCGGCAGTGGCAAGCATGAGCCCGAGGGCGACTCCGGCGATGGACTGAGGAAGAGTCCTGAGCCGCATTGCAGTGACATATAATTTGATTTTTCCCATTTTAAAACAACATACAACTACTAAAACAACAGCTAAAACAACACTATCGACAACCTCCTTACAGGAAAAAGAGACGACATTTGTCTTCGGTTAAGAATCTTATTCGTCTCTTTCTGTGGAGACATAAAAAGCCGGGAATATGTGTGCAATCAAACCCGGATTTCCACAGAGCTAAAAAGGGTTGTCGTGATGACAACCCTTTTTGTTTTCAGTCCAGCTTCAGCACCGCCATAAAGGCACTCTGAGGGACCTCGACGGTACCGATCTGCCGCATACGCTTCTTTCCCTGCTTCTGTTTCTCGAGAAGTTTCCTCTTACGGGAGATATCTCCTCCGTAACATTTGGCAGTGACATCCTTCCTGACGGCCTTTACCGTCTCACGAGCGATGATCTTGGCACCGATGGCGGCCTGGATCGCGACATCAAACTGCTGGCGCGGGATAAGCTCCTTGAGTTTCTCGCATATCTTCCTGCCGAAATCATAGGCATGGTCGGCATGGATAAGGCTCGAAAGGGCATCCGCCGGGTCACCGTTCAGGAGGATATCCAGTTTTACAAGCCTGGCCTCACGGAAACCGATGACATGATAGTCGAATGACGCATAGCCCTTGGATATGGACTTCAGCTTGTCGTAGAAGTCGAAGACTATCTCCGAAAGCGGCATATCGTAGGTGAGTTCAAGCCTGTCCGACGTTATGTAGTGCTGGTTGACGAGGGTGCCTCTCTTGTCCAGACACAGTTTCATTATGGGACCGTAGAAATCGGACTTGGAAATGACCTGCGCGCGGATGTACGGTTCTTCGATCCGGGAGATCAGGGTAGGTGCCGGAAGTCCGGAAGGGTTGTGCACATCAAGGACCTCCCCCTGTGTAGTATATACCTTGTATGAGACGTTCGGCACAGTCGTGATGACATCCATGTTGAATTCCCTGAAAAGCCGTTCCTGGATGATCTCCAGGTGAAGAAGGCCGAGGAAGCCGCAACGGAAACCGAATCCGAGGGCCAGTGAAGATTCCGGTTCGAAAACGAGGGAAGCATCGTTCAGCTGAAGTTTCTCGAGAGAAGACCTCAACTCCTCGTACTGGTCCGTCTCCACCGGATATACGCCGGCGAAAAGCATCGGCTTCACCTCCTCAAAGCCTGCGATGGCTTCGCTGCAAGGATTTTCCACATGTGTGATGGTATCCCCGACCTTAACTTCCGAAGCTGTCTTTATCCCCGAAATGATGTATCCGACACTGCCGCACGGGATCTCCGGCCTCGGGTCCAGCTTCATCTTCAGCACACCGACCTCGTCGGCATCGTAGACCTTTCCGGTATTGAAGAATTTCACCTTGTCACCGCTTCTGATGCTGCCGTTGACTATCTTGAAATAGGCGATGATACCCCGGAAGGAATTGAACACGGAATCGAAGATCAGTGCCTGCAAAGGGGCATCGGGATCACCCTTCGGGGCCGGGATGCGCTCCACTATGGCATCAAGGATCTCCTGGACTCCCTGTCCCGTTTTCCCGGACGCACAGAGGACATCCTCAGGGGAGCATCCGAGCAGGTCCACGACCTGGTCTGTCACCACGTCCACCATCGCGGAGTCCACATCGATCTTGTTCAGGACCGGGATTATTTCGAGGTCATGCTCTATGGCAAGGTACAGGTTCGAGATAGTCTGCGCCTGAATACCCTGGGTGGCGTCCACGACAAGCAGGGCACCTTCGCAGGAGGCTATGGCCCTGGACACTTCATAAGAAAAGTCCACGTGGCCCGGAGTGTCGATGAGGTTCAGGACATATTTCTCTCCGTCATGTACGTAGTCCATCTGTATGGCATGGCTCTTTATCGTGATTCCTTTTTCCCTTTCGAGATCCATCGAGTCCAGCACCTGTGCTTCCATATCCCTCTCCGCGAGTGTCTTGGTAAGTTCAATCATACGGTCGGCAAGGGTGCTTTTCCCGTGGTCGATATGCGCAATAATGCAGAAGTTCCTGATATTTTTCATAATCCGTCTTTCAGAACATCCTGCAAAGATAGAAAGTTTTGCCGAATGTTCCCACCGTCACCGGACATACCTGCCTTTTATGGGAAAATTCATGCCGTCAAACCTTGCCGGCCGGGCAATGTCTTCTGTAGCATCGCCAAATCGGCAGCCTATTTGCGGCGAGACGATCTGAAGGCATTTTTCAGGGCGTTGCTCACGACCAGCAGGATACCGAAACACGTCACCGCAGCAACGAACCAGACGAGTATCGCCGCGCTCGTGCTTGAGTGCAGGCCCACGTATTCAAGGAAAGGCATATCAATGTCCTGGAAGAGAATCTCGAATGTCGAAGCGATCGAGATAAGGGCAAGTATGAAGTTCAATATGAAGTCAGACCGGATCGAGCGGTAGTCGCTCAGGTTGTGGAAACTGTTGTCAAGAACATCCATCATCCTGACGAGGGAATCCATATTCTTCTCTAATTCAACCCGTTCCGCAACCCTGTCGAACATTACCTTATGTGTGATGAACCTGGAATTCTCAAGCTGGAGAACAATCCTCGAGAGTTTCATGCTTAGCTCCGCATTGTCAGCTATCTTGTCCGGAACCGACTTCTGCGACAGGTCCGCCGTAGATGCGATCAGTTCTGTCTTCATACAGTCTGTCAGGTATTTCTTGATCAGCACAGACTCGAGTATCACAAAGAATTCCGGACAGTCTACATCATACTCCTTGAAAAAACTGCGGGGTATCTTCCAATCCACAAGCGGAGATGTACTGTTCCTGTTGTAAGCAGCAATATCTATGCATACATTGGAATTCACAAAGATAAGTTCATCGGAATCGACGGCGAGATTCTTACCGCAGAAATCCTCGAACGAATGCAGGCTTCTGTGCAGCCATTCTCCAGGATACAGGGACATAAGTCCCATAAGTTCCAGCCTGTGGCTGTCCAGAATATGGCCGGTTACCTGCGAGTTTGTCAGGGCGTCATCCCTGCCGGGATCAAAAAGGTCACTTCCGTCGGCAAGAGGATGGATGAGGTCTCCCCATACGTTCACGAATGCATAATGCAGGTCCTTGGACTGATCCTGCAGCGGAGAAAACTTCTTCTTTTTGCTGTCCCTGACCGCAGGGGATACACAATGTTGTCCGATAAGGTTCCTGTATCTCCCGCACACGGCGCTGAAATCTTTCACTTCGCTCTCCGGACCATCTTCCCGACTGTCTCCTCGTACCGGGGCTCCGTCCCGGTCCACCGGGATACCGTGCGCCTCAAACCGTAACATGAAAGGGTTGGCATCCGTTTCCTCATCTTCTCCAATCCTTCCTGCCACTACGTCCGCATCCAGATGCAGCGACAGCAGGTCTATCAAAGTATCCGTTCCGACAGGAGACGACAGACGACACTTGCTGCCGTCGAAGACGAACCGGTAGGTTATGGACACTGCGAAACCGAACAGGACAAGCGCCTCGACTTTAGCCTTTCCCCACAACCTGATGCTGTCCTGTTCCGGGTCGGTGATCACGAAGTCGAAGCCTTTGATCTTATATCGGTGCAGCATATCCCCGTTCCTTCTGTCCAGCATGAACATCATCCTGTCGACCGTCCGGACCTTTGGAACAAGCAGACCGGTCGCTTCCGCCTTCTCCTTGTCAAACATCATATCTGTCCCTATAGGGAACATCTGCATAAAGACCACTGAAAATTCCTTGTACAGCAGCCCGTGTCCGGTGCCCGCATTATTTTCCATAACCATTGTTTTTAGCGCCCGTCTGCCGTTCCTTTTCCCGTTTCTGCAATGCCCGGCCATGCAGTTCGCTCCGGGCAACCGATCTATGGAAAACAGTCCCGGGAATTCCGTTGTGGCAGATATCCATCGGCAAATCTACGATAATTATTTGATACGGCAGGATAAACATATTTTTTCCTTAGACGGCTCTCTGATCATTTCTGCCATAGATAGAAATCACGGGTCAGGGCTATGTATTCCGGGGTGTAGGACTGGCCGTCCCGGATGGTGAGGAGGGAGACGGACGGATCGGAAGACCGGTAGCGGGAAAATTCAGCTACTATACGCGAGGGCTGTTTCCTATGGGTCGTACGGATGCGGACCAGGCGGGACAGGTGCAGACCGGACATACGGGCGTGGCGCAGAAGCCAGGTTTCGGAAACGGCCGGCAGGATGATGGAAAGGAGCCCGTTTTCAGAGAGGAAGACAGAAGAAAAGTCCGTCAGTTCCCGGTAAGAAAGGGATTCCGTGTGGCGTGCCGTATTGCGGCGCGAATCAGGCGCTTCCAAAGACAGATCGTAATATGGCGGATTTGAGAAGATACGGTCGAACTTCATAGAAGCACCGGCAGCCCGGAAACCGTCTAGAGAAGAATGCACCGATTCAAGCATGGAAGGCCACGGGGAAGCGGCGAAATTGCGTGCAGCCTCGCGTGTTGAAGGAGCGTCGATGTCGATTGCAAGGACGGAAGCTGGGATGCCTCCGGCATGTCCCGTCTCTCCTTTCTCCGCCATTGCAGATATCCGCTGTGCTGCCATAAGTGCGACAGTTCCGGTCCCGGTCCCGACATCAAGCCAGGTTCGGTCTTCCGGACGGACAGTCATCAGGGCTCCCAGAAGCACACCGTCGGTGTTGACCTTCATGGCAGATTCCTCATTTTCCACAGAAAAATATCTGAACCTGAAGATACTCATGCCGTTTCAATCACTCAGGTGAGACGAACCGTCCGTCTTTCATGAAAAGGCTTCTGTCGCACAGGGATGCAAGTTCCGGATCGTGGGTGACAATCACAATGGTCTGCCCCAGCCTGTCCCTGAGACGGAAAAAAAGTTCATGCAGGTCTTTCTTGGTCTCGCTGTCAAGATTTCCGGAAGGCTCGTCGGCGAACATCACGGCAGGGTGGTTTATCAGGGCCCTGGCTATTGCGACCCTCTGCTGTTCTCCTCCCGAAAGTTCAGACGGCTTATGTCCGGCACGCCCTGACAGGCCCAGTTCCCCGAGAAGGGCCTCCGCCTCGCTTTTTGCAGTCCTGGCGGACCTGCCGGAAATCATGGCGGGAATCATGACATTCTCAACGGCCGTAAACTCCGGAAGAAGATGATGGAACTGGAATACAAAGCCGATTTTCGTGTTGCGGAACAAGGACAGCATCTTGCCTCCGAGACCAAGCACATTGACGTTGTCTATTGCAAGGGAGCCGGCGTCAGGGGTAGACAAGGTCCCGAGTATCTGGAGCAAGGTGGTCTTTCCGGCCCCGGATGCCCCCATGATGGAGACGACTTCGGACCTGGCGACTTTCATGCTGACGCCTTTCAGCACCTTCAGCTTCCCGAAACTTTTCTCAATTCCCTCGGCTTCTATGATATACTCCATTTTCTGAACTGTTTTGAAATCATGATGCGGACGAGTCGATGCACTGCCGGTAGATCTCCATCAGCCTGTCGGCCAGCACCTCCTCGGTAAATCCTGAAGAATATACGTAGCCCTTCCGGACCATGGTATTGCGTAAAGTCCGGTCCGTCAGCACCTGGACAATCTTCCGGGTAAGTTCCTCCACCGAATCCGGGTCGACATATATGGCGGCATCCCCGCCAGCTTCCTCCAGGCAGGAACCGGTAGCGCTGATGACCGGAACCCCGCTGCACAGCGCCTCCAGCACCGGAATCCCGAAACCTTCATATCTGGACGGATATACAAACACGTCCGCCATCCGGTAGACGGCCGGAAGATCCGCAGTATCTACCCCTGAAAGGATATGCACCCTGTCCTGTACCTTGCATTCCTTCGCCGTCGCCTCCACATAGGAAGTATATGCGGTCCTTTTGCCGACAATCACCAGACTGAGTTCGGGAATGGCGGGCAGAGCCCTGACGATCAATGCCGTATTCTTTCTCTCTTCAATCGTCCCGACACTGAGGATATAACGTTCCGGCAGGGAAAGGCGTTTCCGGACATCCTCCATGACACTTTCCGAACACTTTTCCCTGAATCTCGGGTCACATCCCTGGTAGGCTACGGAAATCCTGTTCTTGGGGATAAAGTAATACTTGACTATATCCCGTGCCGTACAGCGGCTTACGGCTACGATCCTCTCCGCCTTCCTGCACGCAGACCGGAACTTCAGGTTGAGAATATGCCTGTCTATCCACGAATACGTGTGCGGAAAGAAAAGGAAGATAAGGTCATGTATGGTAACCAGGGCGTGTGTCCCCTGCGCCTTCCGGATGTTTGCCGGGAGCTCGTTCCCGAGACCGTGGTAGATATCCGCACCGTGCCTGCGGAGTTCGCGGACAATGCCGTATCTTTCCCAAAGCCGCGGGAAATATTTCAGTACCGGATGCGATGGATAGCGGATATTCACGTTCGGCAGCTCCATGAGCGGACGGAGAAGCCCATTGTCACCTTTCCGGCTCACATACACGTCGAAACGGACATCCGGGAAACGCCTTGCAAGTGCCGTTATGACGAACCTGCTGTAGTTTCCGAGTCCGGCCCTGTTCCTGGCCGCCTTCTTTCCGTCGAATGCTATTGTCATATCTTTTTCTGCTGAAAACTGTCTGTCATCCTTCAGAAAGTCCGCCCCATAAGAGACAGATTCTCTGAAATTTCACAAATTTACTTTATTTTTGCTGAAATTCAGGAAGTGACAAGAAAACTATTTTGATTTTTTATGCCGGGAAAAAAAGCACATCCTGCCATGAAATACATTTTCTGCATCGCAGCTGCAACCGCCATGCTGGTAGTGAAGCCGTTCCATGCCGGAGCCCGGACTTACCGGCCGTCATTCGACGAGAGTTTCAGATCCATGAGATACAACGTTGCGGAAAACGTGCATTATTCCTTCGATGATTACCTGCAGTACACTCCAGCGGCGCTCATGCTCGGGCTGAAGGCAGGAGGATACGGAAGCCGCAGCTCCTGGGGCAGGATGGCGGTCTCCGACGCCTTTTCGGCAGCCGTCATGGCTGCCGCAGTCAACGGGCTGAAGTACACGGTTGCCAGGCCCCGGCCGGACGGCACTTCCAGGAACTCCTTTCCTTCCGGCCATACGGCAACGAGTTTCATGATGGCTGCCATGCTGCACGAAGAATACGGATGGAGGAGTCCGTGGTTCAGCCTCGGAGGATATGCCGTGGCTTCAGCGACCGGCATTTCAAGGATAATAAACGACAGACACTGGACATCCGACGTCATCGCCGGCGCCGTCATCGGCATAGCTTCCGTCAGGCTCGGATATTTCCTTGCCGACATGATTTTCAAGGACAGATACCTGGACTGGCACTATCAGACACCTGAGCCGGCACTGGATATCACACGAAAATACTTTGACGCCGGCCTGTATTTCGGCTACAGGTTCCTGACGGGAGGGGCCATACCCCTGCGCGGGCAGGAAGCCGCCATCCTGCCCGGAGGAAGTTCTGCCGGAATCGAAATCTCGATTCCGGTCGCAAACAATGGGCACATCAAAGGTACCGCCGGAGTTGCGGCAAAGATAGGAGCGAATACATACACTGCCGACAATTCACTGTCATTCAACACATACGACTTTCTCGCCGGAGGATATTGGAGACGCCCGTTCGCAAAAGTGCTGGAAGTCGACACACGCATCATGGCAGGCTATTCCCTTGCAGGGAACAGGACAGTGTCACGGCCTGCCGGTATTTCAGGAGGATTCGCCGTATCATCCGGGTGCGGGCTGGCCGTCGCAGCCGGGGAAAATTTCAAGATAAAGGCTTTCGCAGCCTACGAAGCTTCACAGTTCGCGGTGCAAAAGCCTTTCATCCATTCGGTCCTGCTTGGAGGTTCCGCTTCCTTTTTCTGGTAGATCCGGACAAGGGTTTCAGATTACCTTAACCTTGAATATCGCCTTGTGTATACGGCCTTCTCCGATCAGAGGGGCGTGTGCCGTTTCCGGTGCGAATGTCACGGCTTCTCCGGGAGCGATGGTCCTGGTCTCCTCGACCGGATCCTTGAAGAAGAGGATATCCTTTTCCGTATTCATCTCGCCGTCCGGAATCCTGCATTCGCTGCGCGGCTTGATACCGAAGGTCTCTTCCTTGGAAAGAGGCACCTGAATGTCGATATACTTGTCATGGACTTCAAGCCGTGCCTGTTGAGGGGTCTTCATGTCGCTGTCGACGATGTTCACGTAAAGGTTGTCTCCGTCAATGATATGCTTCCCGTTCTCGAGGGCATTCAGGTCATGGGTCTGGATATACTCTATGGCCTTTGCGTAATACGGATTGTTTTTCAGTCTGTCTTCCATAATTTCCAAAGTTTTGTCGCATTCAAAAAATTCACGCAATTTCCGCTAATATACGAATTTCTTTGTTTTTTTCTTATCTTTGCACCTGCGAAAGTTCAAAAAATCCCGTCCCGGGCTGTCCCGGCGAGGCGGCTTTCGAAACGGAGCGCTCTGGTGTTGGAACTGGTAGACAAGAGGGACTTAAAATCCCTTGGGCAGAAATGCCCGTACGGGTTCGATCCCCGTCCGGAGCACTAAAAGAGGGTGACCCAAAAGAGATTTTGTGTCACCCTCAAACGTCTTTCTTCGAAAGACTGGACCCATCCTAACCCCCTGCACCCCCTATTAGGGGGATCTCGCACCTACCCGGTGCGGTCCCTACGGGACTTTTTTTGGGCTTTTGGGTCACCCTCTTTAATTTTTGTCGAGGTGTACTAAAAGTGTATTCCTGCGGATCACCCGCCGACAAAGCCCAAGGTAGCTGCGCTGATGAGGAGGCGGGGGCCGTAGAAACTGCGCAGGGCATGGTGGCACGCATTAATGGTCGCACCGGTGGTGAAGACATCGTCCACAAGAAGGATGTGGGAAGGAGAGTATTTCCGGGCCTTGTCTGCAGCCACACGGAAGGCTCCCCGGACATTGGCCTTCTTTGCATCGACTGACAGTTTCGTCTGCGTTTCAGTGTATCTCCCGCGTACAAGCATATCTTTCGCCATCCTGCATCCGCCTGATGCGGCCAGCACTTCCGCGATGACTTCGGCCTGGTTATATCCGCGCTCCCGGCGGCGTCTCCGGTGCAGAGGGACCGGGACCACAACATCCACACTCCTGAACTCTTCCGCCTGGAATATGCGTTCGGCCAGAAGTCGGGCGAAAAAACGTCCCGCATCCACCCGTTTCCCGTATTTCAGCTGCTGCGCAATATGCCTGTATCCTGCACCGGAGCGATAGAAAAACAGGGCGGAGGCACCGGAATAGCGTTCGTATGACAAGGAGCCTCCGCTCTCTTCCATATCCCTGCTGATAAGCGAGTTCAGCCTGTCAGCCATCTCGTTGTGCGGAGAATCCCAGAAATGAGTGAAGGGAAAGTCAGCCGAGCAATATATGCACAGATAACTTTCCCTCACACCGAGCTGTCTGCCGCAGACCATGCAGGTGCGTGGCAGCGCAAGGTCGGCGAGGCTTGACAGCAGATATCCGATTCCGTCCATTTAGCAGTTCATGGCACCGCAGCAATGTATGACCTGTCCGCTGACATAGGAAGAAAGGTCCGAAGCCAGGAACAGGGCGACATTGGCCACATCCTCCGGAGTGCCGCCCCTTCTGAGAGGGATCTGCTTCTCCCATTCCTGACGAACCTTTTCAGGAAGCGCGTTGGTCATGTCGGTGATGATAAATCCCGGAGCTATGCAGTTCGCACGTATCCCGCGAGGACCCATTTCCTTGGCGATGGATTTGGCAAGACCGATAAGGCCGGCCTTGGATGCGGAATAGTTGCACTGTCCCGCATTTCCGGAAACACCGACTACGGAAGACATATTGATGATGCTTCCACCTCTCTGCTTTGCCATTACCGGTGTTACCGCATGTATGAAGTTGAAGGCGGATTTCAGGTTCACGGCAATGACGGCATCCCACTGCTTTTCCTCCATACGGAGCATGAGACCGTCCTTGGTTATTCCGGCATTGTTCACAAGTATGTCAATATGTCCGAATTCGGCCAGTATTTCAGCCACCACCTTGTGAGTCTCCTCGAAATCGGCGGCGTTTGATGCATAAGCCTTCACTTTAACGCCGTATGCCTCGATTTCCTTCACGGTTGCCTCGGCAGCTTCGTTGATTGCAAGGTCGGTAAATGCGATGTTAGCACCTTCCGACGCAAATTTCAAGGCGATTGCCTTGCCTATTCCTCTTGCCGCCCCTGTTATGAGGGCGACTTTTCCGTTTAGAAGTCCCATTTTGTCTCTTGTTTAATTGGTATTCAAATTATCCTGCAAAAATACCTTTCTTGTTCTGTTTTACCAAATTATTTTTGCAGGCAGCACCTGTCATTCCTTTCCGAGCATTTTCCGTAGGGTGCGTACCATCAGATCCCTGTCGCGCACGAAGTCTTCCCGGAGGGAATAGTTCCCGTCCCTGTCCACAAGGACGTATGCCGGAATCTGGTTTATGCCGAATTTCCCGGCCACCCGGCTCCATTGTCCGGCATCCAGATAATAATGCAGCCCCTTGATGGACGGGATCATGGCCCGGTATTCCTCCTCCGGCGAAGATTCGTTGGCCACGTATATCCACACGAGGCTGTCACTCGCCAGGTCCGTCTCCTTAAGTGGTTCGGACGCCCTTATCGCTGCACGGCACGGGGCGCACCAGGTATTCCAGAAATCCACAAGCACCACCTTCCCCCTGTGAGGAGCTATAATGGCATCGAAAAGTCCGTCCCCGTCCACGTCCGGGACCTCCTGTACTACCGCTTCACGTGCCATTTCCTCCAGAGTCTTCTCCTGCATGGTCTTCAACGCCTCAAGATAGAAAGGGTTGTCCATTTCCCCGAGCCTGCGGAAATCCTCTTCGGTAAGTCCGGCAGTCCTGGCCCTGCCCTCCATTCCGCTTATTGCATTCAGGTCCGGTATGAGACCGTCTTCAAGGCCCGCGATTGCAGCGACGGACGGGTAAAGGTAGTCTATGCAGCCGAGGTAACGGTCAAGCTTCATCCCCAGAAGCATCCCGGAACTGTTTATTCCGTGGATATCACGTATTACAGAGTAGTTCACGGCCGTCATGGTATCCACTTCCGGAAGGGTTATCTTTTTCCTGTACAGGTCAATGAAGGTAAGCCCGTTGATATCCATATAATTCGTCTTGCGAAGCATATCCGAATCGATTATCGCATACAGAGCCTCCTGCGCCAGGGTAGTCCGGAGTATGCCTTCCGTCATGCGTCCGGCCCCGCACCCCGCTATGCTATCCGACAGGGCCCGGTATTTCGACATTATGTAGTCCGTGTATTCGTCGGCAGACATTTCATACAGGGGCACATCGGTATAGTCCACATCCAGGCTGAAACGGTCCAGGTCCCTCCAGGACTCGACTGCGAAGGCATTTGTCAGGTCCCCGTATGTCCCTGAAGCATAGACAGGACGCACAGTCAGGGGCCTCAAGGCTTTACGTAGGCTGTCGGTCTGGGGGAATCCCCCGAATCTCGGGACACGGGTCTTCGTCCAGCTCCCGCTCTGCCTCATGTCCAGGTAGAGTTCAGCATCTTCCCCCGGAGCGGTCCAGGCAACGGCATTCCCACCTGAAGACAAAATCCTGATGAAAGCCGGACCGTACTGCATGAAACTGCAGACGGCAATGCCGGAGGCTGGGTCTATGTCCAGGATAAACTCATCGTCCCCGAAGACAGTCTTCGTAAGGACAGTCAGGCTCTGGACCATTTCCTTCCGGTAGTGCAGGCAATGTATCTTCAGGCTGGTCTCCCCGCAGGCGAACACAGGCTCCGGCACCGGAAGGTTTCCCCGGACTTTCCCGAGACCGCGCGGCAGGCCTTCCGGGAGGCCGTACTCCTTCTTTCCTGAAAGGTCCACCCCGGCCAGGGTCACCTTGCCCCCGCTGTACCTGAAATCCAGGTCAAGGGATTCCGCATCCTCCGGGACAGGTCCGAACTCAAGGCGGAAAGAGGCTGTCCCGCTGTCCGGCACCCTGCAGACATTCCCCGCATCCAGACCTTCAGTGCCGGTCATCGGGTATTTCTTCCCCTGGCAGGTTATGCTTATGTCCGGGGCAAGCTCAAGGACTGTCCTGCGCAGCGGGGAGACGGTCACTGTCAACACGGTGGAGGAATCCGTCAGCTCCGCCCTCGTGATATCTACAGACGGATTCGTCGATGCCTCTATGAGAGGATTCTCGACAATCTTCACAGGCCTCGAACAGCCAGGAGCCAACATAAGGAGCAGTAAAGCTGCAGCCGAAAGAAATAAATGCTTCATAGTGCCGAATTTTCAGAAACAGTTTAAATTTTTACGAGAGATTTCCGAGGTGTCCTGGAACTGGAATTAGACAGCTCCAGCAATTTCCGTGTCCACCCTGCCAGCGGAGACGGACAACTGAGGAGACCGTCGTTGTACTGGAGGTTCTGGAACGAATATCTTATCCGGTATTCAGGGCTGAATTTTTTTGCGTATTCAGAAAGACTCCTGCCACTGATTCTGTTCTCTGCCTTTACCTCCACAGGGATTATCCGTGTGCCAATCTGGATTACGAATTCCACTTCAGCGGTATTTCCTGAATTCCAGTAATATGGGACATTACCGTCGAGTTCCGTCATAAGAGACTGCAAAACAAGATTTTCAGCCATTGCTCCCTTAAATTCCGTATAACCGTAATTGCCGTCAAGGACAACTTCAGCCGGTATTTTCGCAAGACGCCTCAAAAGGCCGCAGTCACAAGCGTATACCTTGAACGAATCAAGTTCGGAATATGCACTGAGGGGCATCCCCGGCTTGGAAACATTGAAGACCCTGTACACCATACCGGCATCTTCAAGCCAGGTCAGCGCATCCTCGTAGTCTTTGGCTCTTGCACCGGTCCTGATTACCTTATACAGGAATTTCCTGTTCTCTTTAGAGAGCTGCGACGGCAAAGAATGCCAAAGTGACGTTATCCTTGAAACCTGCAGAGGTGTAGCGTATTTGGAGAAATCAAGCTCATACAAGTCAAGTATTTCCTGCAGTTCCTCCTCTACGGAAGACATACCCTTGTTTTCCAAAAGTTTCGTCGCTACGGAAGGCATTCCTCCACATATCGAATAACGCTTATATTCAAGGAGAAGCTTATTCATGATAATTTCAGGAAGATGTCCTATGGCAGTCATATTTTCTATAAAATCACTTGTCCTGGGATCCGATTTTGCAAGAAATTCCTTGAAAGTCAAAGGATAGACTTTAAGAGTCCGAACTTTTCCCACTGGTACGGACATGTTTTTCCTCTTGACAGCCACACCAAGCAGAGAGCCGGCTGCGACAATATGATACTGCGGAGCATCTTCACAGAAATATTTCAGACTGTTCAATGCTTCTTCGCATTCCTGTATCTCATCGAAGATAATGAGTGTCTTGCCCGGCTCTATAGGAACATCTGAATAAAGGGAAAGCTCTTTAATCAGCCTTTCCGGCTCCTTCGTATTTCTGAAAACGGTTTTCAGTTCCGGTGTACGGTCAAAGTCAAATTTAATGTAATGCTCGAAACATTCCTTGCCGAATGATTCCATTATCCATGTCTTTCCGGTCTGTCTGGCTCCCCTGAGCAGAAGCGGTTTTCTCTCATTGTCCGGATAATTTTTCCAGTCTTTCAGAGTATCAAGTATGTCCCGTTTAATTTTCATCATTCCTAGCAGATAAATTTTCCGTTCAGACGGCGGATATTTCCACCATTAAGTATGGAAAAATGTAAAATTCAACATAAATCCGCACTTAATAGTGCAAATATAGCAAAACCAGTTGAACTTGCTCTCAAAAAGAAATAGATTTGCCGGTTACAGACTTGCTTCGGCTCCATGCGGGCAATAAGCCGCAAATTTTGCGGTTAATTGTCCTCGAAACCTTGTCGAGGGTCCTCGGTGCAGTGAGTCTATTCTTGTCGCTCCAATGGAAGCACAAAGAAGTTCCCCGATGACGAAGTCGGCCTGGAGTTTCTGGCCGGCGGCGTTGGGATGCAGCCCGTCCAGAAGCGTGGCCGAGACATTGGATGCATCTATCCCGCTGCCGTGATAGCAGTCGAAATACTCCACGTCGAAAGCACGGCAGATTTTCTTCATAGTCCGCATCTTTTTCAGATTGTTCTTATTCCTGTCCCTGTATTTTTCCAGCGAGTCGTCGGCCTGGACAGGCAGCAGGACGACTATCCGGGCATCGGGAAACCTCGTCGTCAGAGTGTCGAGACACCAGACCATCCCTCCGGTCAGGCCGAAGGCTTCGTCCGTGGAAAGTTTCCGCCTGGCAAGAGCCTCCCTGAGAGCCGGCTCGTTCTTCTCTGAAAGCTTATCGTTGGTCCCGTAAGACAGGATGATGACATCGGGATCGAAGTCCGAAGACAGGAATTTCTGGACGTGGACCACAGCGCAGTTGTTGTACCGGGCCTGGAGCGAAGGATGGCTGCTGTTGCCTATGCCGGCGAAACCGGGAGTGCCGAAATCCTGCGTGATGCCGTCCGGCCTTTCACGCTTGCCCCACACGGAACTCCCGACAGAGCCGTTGTAGAAACCCCCGAAGCCGAGGGAATCCCTTACCCTGAACGCCCAGCTGTTCCTGGCTGCCGTGATGCTGTTTCCGAAGACCGCGAGGTTCTTTCCTCTGAAAGCCTCGGCCCCGCCGGGCGCATCCGGGCCAATGCCGGAGCCTTCGGCGGAAGCCATGCCGGAAGCCTCAGTCTCTGGCATCACCGCAACCGAGACCCTGGAATCCGCACATCCGTAGTACAGGAACCAGTTTCCTTCATGATACACGAGTCCTTCTATGAAAACCGTTCCGGCCGGATACTGACCGCTCTTCTCAAAAGGAGCCTCCGGGACGAAAAACGGCTCGTCGAGACGCCCGATAAGCCTGGTCGGGTCATTCTTGTCGAAAAGCAGCTGGCCGGCGCAGTAGGAATTCGCCGTATATCTCCTGTCACGGCCGGGCCCCCCGCTGTTCTTGCCGTTGTACATAAGAAGGATCCCATTATCGGTAATCACCGCAGGAGGTCCGCATTCGGTCAGGTCGCTGTCGAAATGGCCCTTGCGGGGACGGACTATCTTCAGCAGGTCCCCCTTCCCGTCAAGCATCGGGGTCCAGTCCACCAGATTCTCCGAAGTGGCGACATTCACGAACCTCTCGCCCCAGTACATCCAGTATTTCCCGTCAATCTTCGCTATCACTTGCTTCCCGTCCTTTATGCGGGTTATGATGGAAGCCGACTTGCAGAACATGTCGTAGAAACGTCCGTCGTAAGCCTCCTCGAAAGCCGGACCGTGCTTCTCCCATTTTTTCAGATTCCTCGACGTGGCCACGGACAGACGGGCGGTCTTCCGGTTCCACTGGGTATAGAACATCACATACAGGCCGTCCTCCGTCACCGCGATACGGGGGTCTTCGCATCCTCCCGGCCACTCGTGAATCTTCTGGGCGTCATTGTCAGGGTAAAACACAGGCTTCTTCGAGCGTTTGAAATGCAGGCCGTCCTCCGACCGGGCATAGCCCAGACGGGAGGTCCTCTTGCCTATGCCTTCGCCGAAATTGTCTTCCGCCCTGTACAGGACAACGATGTCCCCCTTGTAGACTGCAGCCCCTGGGTTGAACGTGTCATTCCCTTCCCACGGCACGGATTTCTTCTGGACCGGGCAGAAGAAACGGGTCGTGGTATCAGGAGATATTACCGGGTTGACACCCTCCGGACGCCTGAATCCAGTCCACGCCCAATCAGGGACAGTGTCATGGATATCATTACCCTCAAGAGCCCTGAGCCACTGCCTGCGGGTGCCGCCGTCGGCTGATATTCTTTTTCCTGAAAGCCGGCTCCAAAGCTCGGCAGTCGCCTTGTCCAAAGGCTTGTCCAGAGAAGCGTTCCAGTCAGGGAAATAGCCTTTCAGGGCCAGAATCTGCACCTGTTCAAAATCCGGGTCCGACGGTTTCAAGTCCTTGAAATATATCAAGGTAGCCCCGTTCTCGAGCAGAATCCTCTGCATATCGCCTACGGGTATGCTCCTGACGTCGCAGCCGCCATCTATAGCCAATGAAGCAGCCACGCCGGCAGCCTCTCCGAGAGCCATCCAGCAAGGCTCCATCCTCATGGTCGAGAAGCCGACATGACTCCCTGACACAGGCACGGGAAAGAGCAGATTGTCCACCTTTTTCGGCACCATGACCCCGTAAGGAACGGTGTAGACGGCCGACGGATAACTGAAAAAGCCGTCCAGATGCACCCGTCCTTCCTCTCGCTTGTGAACAGCATGAGAGTCGAGGGCATAGTGGCTGGCAGTCACCGAGGCGGGATTCACCGGAGGACGGGAACCTTCGGAAACCGGCAGGACATCATTGGCGGTAAAGAAATACGTACCTTCGAGACGGCGTCCCTCACGGACATAGACCTGACGCGGGAAATTGCCGTTGTCGGTGTACTCGTCGGCTGCCAGCCCGTACTGCAGGCAGGCTTCCCTGAACTGCGGAGGAAGAGCCTCGTCGTGCTGGGCGAACCAGAAAAGCCCGAGAGTATAGTCCCGTAATCTCTGCGCGAACCTGTCCCGCCACTCCCAGTCAGCCGTCGGCCACGGCCAGTTCTCTTCCGGAAGGTCGGTGGAGATGAGGGCGAGGTGCTGGTTGTTGGCATCGGTCTTGGCATTCGGCAGATGCACCATGTTCGTCACCTTCCACATCCCCCACGGGTCCCCGGGTATCGCAGTGCGTCCGCCGGCAAGGATTCTCTGGCGGTTGGCCTCCATCTGCTCCGGAGTTACTTTCTTGAAACGGACATCGGCATTTCTCCCGGTATATACATCCTCTATGAGTGAAACATACTCTTCCCTGTCGTAGTTTTCAGGCTTGGGAATAGGAACAAAATTGTCTTTGTCAGTAGTGAGACACACCCTGTAATTGTAGGCCTGGATGGCATCGTCTCCCTCGTAGGTAGAGCCGGCCTCGTTCGGCCCGTGCTTCCACCAGCGGTAGACCTTCCCTGCGCAAGGCTCTGAAAATTCGGACGCAGACTCCCTCCCCAGACGGAACGGCACTCCGGCAGCGGCCCCGAGATCGCCCTCGTAGGTGGCGTCAATGAATATTTTCCCGCGATAGACCTCGATGTCGCCATTCTCCCGGTCCAGAATCTTCACTGCGGTTATCCTGTCCCCGTCCATCTCCAGATTACCGGCGGACGAGTCGAACTGGCGCATGGTAAGGATGTCTATCTTGCCGGGGCCGGCCTCCGAAATCATCTTCCAGAAATTCCGTTCGGCCACGCCGGGCTCGAAATGATAGCCTCCGCTGCATTTCTTCACCTGCTCGGAGTCAGGCCCGTATTCGGAGACATAATGTTGCCTGTTCAGTTCGATGAACTCGGCAAACAGCCCTGTAGTGGCTTCCCTTGTACCGATATCAGTAGCCCCGAGCCCGTTCGACGGGAGCCCGCCTATATGTCCGGACCTCTCCAGGACAAGGCAGTCCTTCCCTTCGCGCGCAGCCGAAATGGCGGCCATGATTCCGCCAGGGGTACCCCCGACGATCACCACATCATAGGTCCCTGCGGGGGCCCCGGGTGCTGCAGCGGCGGAGGTAAAAGAGAAAATCCCCACAATGACAGCCGCTGCGGCAGAAAAAACACGTCTTTTCATAAAAACCGTATGATTATCTGTTCACCTTGACCTTGAATTCCTTGCGAGGCGTATTGAAGCCTTTCAGCACCAATGTGTATTCGCCGGCAGGGAGATCTTTTGCGGCGGTCTCTATGGTAATATCACGGCTCTCTCCCGGAATGAGGCTGAAAAAGTTGTCGGTATAATAGGAAGGACGCACCGGATTCCCTTCCGAATCCAGCCACTGGAGCTGTGTAAAGAACGAAATCGCCTTGCCGCTGTTCTTCACTGTCAGGTCGATATAATACGATCTGTCGTCATCACGGAGGGCTATCCCGTCTACAACAACCCGGGCCTGTCCGAGGTCTTCTATGCTTTCAAAGCCTGAAGTCGCCGGTCCGGTCAGGGTATTCTTTCCTTCGTACTTGTCATCGGAGCGCCAGTAGAAATTGCTTCCCACCTGCCGGCCCTTGTCATCCAGCAGCCTGAGCCTGATGAAATGCACCGGGGAGATGTCCTCCGGGAAATCTATCGTGAACACATCGTTGACAACCCCGTCTTCCGGCAGGTCAACGGTCGCGGACTTGCTCCAGACCTTCTTCGAGCCTATATTCCATACCTCGGCCATGACCTTGTACCCTTCGAAGCTCCGGTAATAGTCGTTGACAACGGAAACGGTGTTCTTCAGATAGTCGAACTGCGGGTGCAGAGGCTCGCAGGCATTCGCGGCGGCATAGAGGGCTGCGGTAGGCTCCAGGGACCAGTCCCACATACGTCCGCTCACCTGGCGTACCGCCGAGTTGTGGTACCAGTAGAGGAAGCCAGAAGTCCAGCGGTCCCCGTATCCGAACTTGTTGTAGTTCCATACCTCCCAGATGCTCTTGTAGTTCATCGCCCCGACGAACTGCGCCTTCATTGCGAACTCGTCGATGCTCTCCGATTTCCCGTACATGTCCACGAGGTCCGCATACAGGGTGGACATCTGATGGAAACCGTTGCCGTCGCTGTAGTCCCATACTTCCTTGTTGATAGGCCAGAGGTCTTCTTCCGGCATCATCTCACGGAGACACTCCACAGTCGGAAGGCAAGGGGCCCCGTATTCCGGGTTGAACCCGTCCACGCGGCTTCCCCTGTCGGAGGCGGTATTCTCGTAGTGGCGCATAGGGTTGACAGTCTTGTACGGGCTCCCGTCATGGACCCCGGCGCACTCCGACTGCATCTGGTATCCCCTTGTGCCGTCAAGTGACATTATCAGGTCCTCGATGCCGTCCATCTCCGTGGACTCGTTGGAGCAGACATAGTATGCGAGGGAAGGATGGTTGCGGATACGCTTCACCGTCGACTCCACGTTCTGCAGATAAAGGCCCTTGTCTATCGGATGCTTCGTGTCACCGGTCATCCAGAACTCGGTCCACACCATGATACCGAGAGAGTCGCACAGGTCATAGAACCTGTCGGACTCGGTGATTCCGCCGCCCCACTGGCGGATAAGGTTCACACCGGACTGGGCGGTGTACCTGAGCTCCGCGTAAGTGCGGTCGTCGGAGTTCCTGAGCATGTTCTCGGGTATCCAGTTGGTACCTTTGATGAAAATCGGCCTGCCGTTTATATAGAACCTGCGGGACTTGTCAGGGGTGTCGGTGTCGGAAGTTATCTCCCTTATCCCGAACCTTACCGAGACGGAATCCTGGACAATCCCCTTCTGCTCCACCTTCAGCACTGCGGTGTACATCTCCTGGCTGCCCTTGTTCACAGGCCACCAGAGACGCGGGTTCCCGATGACAAGCTGCGGGAACTCCTCCGGGGTGAACTCTACCGTGCCCGTCATCCCGCGCAGCACCGTCAGGTCCTTGGAAAAGGTTATCCCCTCTCCGAGGATTTCACCGGTAACCTTCACTTTCTGCGTCCCGAAGCCGGGGTTGCGCACCTCCACGCTCACTGTCTGTGCGGCGCTGTCGTAACCGGGACTGAGCCTGCTCTTTACAAACGGGTGGTTCAGCATGACCTTGCCGCTCTTGAAGAAGCGGATGTCTCTCCAGATGCCGGTATTGCGGTCCCTTATGCCGTCGAGGTAGGTGAAGTCCCAGCCTACGGTCATGAGCATGGTGACGTTCTTGCCGATCTCGCCGTTCCCTCCGTTGCGGAATTCCCCGGCAGCGCCCCAGGACTTGGACGTGCCCTTGCGCGGACCTCCCGGCTCGTCAATCGGGTAGACCTTGACAGCCAGCGCATTCACAGCGTCCCGGCTGACATAGTCGGTCACATCAATGAACTGCTGGTTGAACATCCCGGAAACGAAGCAGACCATCTTGCCGTTGAGCCAGAATTCAGCCCTATAGTTGACCCCGTCCACCTGCATCCATATCCGTTCATCCTTGCCGCAAGGCACCGGGTCGAACTCGGTCCTGAACCAGTATGTATAGAAATCCCGGCCTGCGACGCTTATGTCCGGTATCTTCCCTGAGGTGAGCTTGTTGTTCAGACCATAATACGGCTCAGGATACACCCCGTTGTAAACCAGGGAATTAAGAACAGTACCAGGGACTATGGCAGGCATCCAGCCCTCAGTCCCGTACCCGGAACGGGAAAGATCCTCCGCCCTGTCCTCCACTTCCGAAGCCTTCTTCATCTCCCAGCGGCTGCTTCCGCCGTGTCCGTCTGCCGACTGGAGGGAAAAGAGATAGTTTCTCCCGTCCCCGGCAGGAACGGACACCGAGGCGTACGCCCCGTGTGAAAACATCGCAGCCGCAGCTGCCAGGAACACCGCAGTCGCGGCTTTCAGTAAATTCTTCATCGCTTATCAGTATTTTCAGTTTTTCCTTCACTGCCATCCCTGCTTTCCTCCGGGTTTTCCTGACCGTCGGACAGGGTCTTGATAAATTCTTTCGGAAGCACCCCGAACTGCTTCTGGAAGCACTTCGTGAAATATGTCGGGGAATTGAAACCTACCATGTAGCATACTTCGCTTATCTGGTATTTGTTTTCGGCCAGCATCCGGGCCGCCTGCTTGAGCCTTTCCACTCTCAGATAGTCCATCGGGCTCATGTTGAGGACCCCGCTTATCTTACGGTAAAGGTTGGCCCGGCTCGTATGCATCTGCCTCACAATATCGTCTATCTTCAGTTCGGAGTTGCTCAGGTTTTCCCGGATCACCTCCTGCAGGGTCCGGATAAACTCGGTATCGGACGAATTGAGGCCTTCGGTGTCCATTGTCGCGAGAGGGTTGTTGAGGAATGCCTCCCTGAGGGCCTGCCGGCTCTTTATCTGGTTCGTGATGACGGCCATCAGGTACGACTTCGAATACGGTTTCTCAATGTACATGTCCGCACCGCTGTTCATCCCGGTTATCTTGGACTCCAGGCTTGTCTTCGCAGTCAGGAGGATAAAGGATATGTGACTGTACCGGGGATCCGTCTTCACCCGCCGGCAAAGTTCCATACCGTCCATCTCCGGCATCATTATGTCGCTCACGATCAGGGTGACATAATTCTTTTCCAGGACCTTGAGGGCTTCCTTTCCGTTATGGGCCACAAGCACCGACCATTTTTCGGCCACCTGATCCCGTATGAAATCACACATCTCCATATCATCCTCCACCACGAGGATTATCTCCCCTCGGCTTCCGGTCACTTCATCCTTCTCTGCAGAAAGCTCCTGAAGGGCCTCTTCCACCTGCCCGGCACGGTCTTCTTCCACATCAACCTTCCCCGAGTCAGGACACAGAGGCATCTTCAGGACAAATTCGTTCTCCCCGGTGTCCGGGCCCATTGTCAGGGTGCCGTGCTGAAGCTCCGCCAGCGACCGGGCAAGATACAGACCTATTCCCGTCCCTGTCTTGTCGCTCACGCTCGTCCCACGGAAGAACGGTGCGAAGATGGCCTCGCGCTTGTCCGGAGAGATAAGCTCCCCGTCATTGCTTACCGATAGACAGAAAGACTCTCCCGAGCGGTAAAGGCTTACCCTTATCCTGCTGTCCGAGTATTTCATCGCATTGGACAGCATGTTGCTGATTATCTTGGTGAACGCCTCGGCATCCACCAGAGCGTAAATGTCATGGTCCCCGATCTCGAGGGTGCAGTCCTTGTGCTGCTGGGAAATGGAGGTGCTGAACCTCGAATACACTTCTTCAAGGATTGAGGCAACATTCTGTTTCGTGAGGTCGAGGGACAGGTTCTGCTTCTCGATCTTCTGGAAGTCGAGAAGCTGGTTCACAAGGACAAGCAGTCTGTCCGTGTTCCGGCTCATGATGTTGAGGTCCCTCGCAATCCTCGGGTCAAGCTTGTCCTTTGCGAGGATATTGTCCAAAGGACCTTTTATGAGGGTGAGAGGAGTCCTTATCTCATGTGTGATGTTCGTGAAGAACGCTATCTTGGAGTCGTAGACCTCCTTTTCCTTCTTCCTTTCGTAGGCCATTATGTATTTCTTGCGTTTCAGGACCGCCCGTCTGTGGTAGATGTTCACACCGGCGATCAACGAAAGCGTCAGCAGGATCAGATATGCCGATATTGCCGTCGTGGAACCGTACCACGGCGGAAGAATCCGGATGTCCAGTGTCTTCACTGTCGAGCCTGTATATCTTGACTTTGCAAGGAAGGTATAATGACCGGGAGCGAGGTTGGAATAATTGACAGAATTGCCGTTGTAGGACCTCCACCTGCTGTCCACGCCTTCCAGCATGAACCACATCTGAGGGTCGGCCCGGTATTCCAGGACCGCCATCTCGATGGAAAACCCGTTTCTGGCATAGTTCAGCTCTATGCTATCCGTAAAAGAGATGTCTTTCTGCAGGGGTGAATCCTTCCCGCCCACGGACACATCTTCGTCCTGAAGAGAGAATCCGGTGAAGAACACCGGAGGGTCTTTGTCTACATTGTCCCGCACCAGGGATTCAGGGTTGAAGGATATCAGACCCTCTATGCTGCCGAAGAAGATGCGTC
Source organism: uncultured Bacteroidales bacterium (assembly GCA_944326325.1). GTDB lineage: Bacteria > Bacteroidota > Bacteroidia > Bacteroidales > UBA932 > Cryptobacteroides. Next base: position 463,855 of record CALVDQ010000001.1, on the reverse strand, counting down.
CGCTGTCGTCCTTGTATCCCGAGCCGTAGTTGAACTGGTTGCACAGAAGCCCGTCGCTGGAAGTGTATACCCTGAGCACCTTGTTTTTGACGGGGTTGAAACGTACAAGTCCGTTGCTGGTGGATATCCAGAATTTTCCGGAATCATCCTCGACTATCCTGTAGACAATGTCACTCGGCATCCCGTCAGCGGTGGTGAAAGTCTTGAATGCCCGGCTTTCCTCGTCATAGCGGCTGAAACCTCCTCCGTCCGTAGTTATCCACAACTGTCCGGCATTGTCTTCGAAGATGCTCAGTACGTTGTTCATCGGAATCGAGGAACTGTCCGAAGGAATGTGCAGGAACTGCGTCCAGCGCCTGTCGGAAGCATCCTGCCTGAACAGCCCGTTGGAAAGGGTCCCGACCCAGAGATTACCGTCGGAGTCGGAGAAGATGTCATTCACCATCATGCCGCCGTTTATCTGCGGGACAAAGCCGAAATCGTCCGTCTCCCTGTTGTAGTATTGCAGTCCGTGCATGGTCCCTATCCAGATGCGCCCGTCACAACCCTGCTCCATGGCGAAAACATTGTTGCTGAAAAGCCTTGGTCCCGGGTCCTTGACGAACTCGTATTTCCGGACTTCTCCCGAGACTGTATCTATTACCCTGATGCCGTTGGAAAAGGTGCTTACCCACAGGTCGTCGCCGTCCAGAAGAAGCGACTGGATGTTGCTGAATCCCGCACTCGGGCCGAAAAACTCGAAACTGCCGGTCTTTGGAGAAAAATGGTACAGGCCGGCATCTTCAGTACCAACCCATATCTCCCCCTTACCGTCGGAACATATCTCGCCAACCCTCATTCCGCCGAGAGAGCCGGGAGCACCGGTGCTGTAGTATTTTCTGAAATCAGGGATTCTCTCGGGCAGATAGTCGATGCCGCCGAAGAACGTTCCGAGCCATATCCCGCCGTCCCTGTCCTTGCAGATGGAATGTATGGAATTGTCAGACAGCGAATACCGGTCATAAGGAGAATGCACGAGATGCTGGTGTTTCCCTGTCCTCGTGCTGTAGATGTACAGTCCCGTCTCGGTCCCCACCCACAGTTCTTCGGGAGAATACCGCAGTATCTGCCTTACGAACAGGGGATCGTCGGAAAGCCTGATACTGCGGATTGAGCCAGTATTCCTGTCGAGCTCCATCACGCCGTTTTTCTCGAACCCGAGATACAGGAAGTCATGGTCGTCAGCTTCTATGTAAGTTATCACGTCTTCAGGGAAGACCTTTTTCCCGTTGTCAAGGAGAAAAGGCCGGACAGTATTGAAATCATCGTCGGTATAGTACAGGCCGGCGGCAGCCCAGGAAAACCACACCGTGCCGCTCCTTCCATCCACGGCCATTGTACTGACAGGGTTCTTCGTAGCATATCTGCATTCGGTAAGTCCGGTTTCAGGGTCATGACAGTAGATACCGCAGGCTTCTACAGAAATCCATATCCTGCCTTTCAAGTCTTTCTGAAGGGAAAGCACCGGACTGTAAGACCTCCCTCCACTTACATCATAAATGGGAATCTCGCTGAACCGGTCGTACTCCATATCGTAGACATACAGTCCGGAATTGGTCCCTATCCAGATCCTGTCCGAACCGTCTTCTATGAGAGTCCTGATATTGTTGTTGCCAAGCCCTGACCCGGAGCCCGGGACATGCCTGAAGACTTTGAAATGGGTGCCGTCGTACCGGTTCAGGCCGTCCTTTGTCCCGAACCACATGAATCCCCTGCTGTCCTGGATAATCTTGCTGACGGTATTCTGAGAAAGCCCGTTCTTGATGTCAATCCGGTCGAAATACAGGTTCTGGGCATTCACGGAAACCTGTACTGCGGTCAAGACGAGCAGAGGGAACAGAAGTATTTTTATGTCGAATATTCTCATTGCCTGTATGTGGTTGCGGGAGCAAATATATACATATTTTAATGTATAAAACACCGTTCCAGGACTGTCAGTGCAAGTTTGAGAAAATTTTACCATTATTTGAGAAAATCGTTCGATTCGCATTGGAGGGCTTTGTGTTCCTTTGTATCCGATAAAAACCACATACAGGAGCACGAAATGAAAAACATTCTGGCTATAATATCACTTCTCGGCATCACGGCCTTCGCGGCGGAAGGAATCGCAGCGGAAAACAATGCACTGGCAGGCGGGATTTCCGTAACAGGAAACATTTCCCTAAAAAAACCGGGGAACCCGGCGGAAACCTACACCCTGACGGGACCGCTGACAGGAGAAATCACCGCGGACTCCGTCCTTCCGGTGACAGTCACGAGAGACATCCATGAAGAGAACGGGACTATCAGGATAGAACTCACCGTCACGGCGGACGATACCATATATTATAATATGGGACAGATTCTTGACACAGGCTTCGACTTCGGGGAATGTCTGTTCTATATGCCGGGATTCTGGTACAGGGACAATCTCCGCTCACCTGAAACTGCACCTTCCTTCCATACAAGCAAAAGCTGGACTGTACGGGAAGACAGGCTCAGCACGCCGCTGACAGGTATATACGACACCGGGACAGGCGAATGGTGCACTGTCCTGCGTATCAGCGGCCAGGGACAGGACGCACAGCCCTGCCACACCTCCGGAGAAGTGATCCTTTCCGGAGAGACCTCCATCGGCTATACCGGCTTCGGAGAGAAGTCAGGCAAGGCAGCCATCTCCTTCGGATTCCCGTACCGGGAAGAACCGAAGTCCTACATCCGGAAGCTCACCCTGGCACCGGCAGTCTGCTCATTCACCAGGCTCGAGGCCGGGGAGAGCGACAAGACTGTCTGGGAAATCAGGCGCGGAAAGGCGGAATCATGGTCTGACTTCGTGGCCGGTGTATGGGAATACTCCTTCGACAGGTTCGCCCCTGAACCGGTAGAGCCGGAATACACTCCGGAAGAAGCCAAGGACCTGCTTTCCAGATTCTTCGTACAGAGCTATGTGGGCAGCCACCCTCTTAAATATTACTCAGGGGTCGAACTGCGTACCGCAGACTGCAAGCCCAACGGGAAGGCGGAAGTCGGCTTCATCGGGAGGGTACTCCTGAATGCCTTCAACGCCCTCGAATACGGAAGGGAACACAATCGCGAAGACCTCATGCTCCAGGCCGAATCCGTGTTCGACAGTTATCTGGAGCACGGTTTCACCCCGGGCGGGCTTATCAGGGAAAATGTCGACTTCGACAAGGCCCCGGAGGGGTATGAAAACGGTATCTACAGCATCCGCCGCCAGTCGGAAGGCATATACGCCGTGCTGCTCTACCTGGACTACGAAAAAAGACAGGGAAGGAAGCACCCGGAGTGGGAGACCAGGATACGGGCAGCACTCGACCGTCTGACTACCCTGCAGGGCGAAGACGGGAGTTTCCCGCGCAAATTCGATGACAATCTGACGGTGAAGGACGCTTCCGGCGGAAGTTCCTCTTCCGCAGTGCTCCCTCTCGCAATGGGATACAGGTATTTCAAGGACAAGGACTATCTCGAGGCAGCCGAACTTGCCGCTGGCTATATAGAAAGGGAACTCATATCCAAGGCTGACTATTTCTCGTCGACCCTCGACGCTAACTGCGAGGATAAGGAAGCTTCCCTGTACGCATCCACAGCCATGTATTATATGAGTCTGGCGGAAAAAGACAAGGAAAAACGCAGTCACTATGACAGGCTGTGCCTCGAATCCGCATACTTCGCCCTCTCCTGGTACTACCTCTGGGACGTACCGTTTGCCCAAGGGCAGATGCTCGGAGACGTGGGTTTCAAGTCCCGCGGTTGGGGCAATGTGTCCGTGGAGAACAACCATATCGATGTGTTCATCTTCGAGTTCGCCGACGTTCTCGACTATCTGGCGGAAAAATTCGGGGAGTCCCGCTTCTCAGAGTTCACAGGAGTGATAAGGACCTCGATGCTCCAGCTGCTCCCGGAAAAGGGATCGATGTACGACATCGCCCTCGAGGGCTACTGCCCGGAAGTGGTGCAGCATACTGCCTGGGACTACGGGAAGAACGGCAAAGGCTTCTATAACGACATCTTCGCGCCGGGCTGGACAGTGGCCTCCCTGTGGCAGATGCTTTCTCCAGGAAGAGCAGAAGATTATTTCAATAAAAAATAAACACAATGAAGAAAATTTATCACATTCTCATCGGTATCGCACTGTTCTCAACGGCCGGCTGCAGCTGCAGCAAGACTGAAGAAGGCACTGCCACCGGAGATCCGTCATTGAAAGTGAACATAAGCGAGAAGACAGTTTCCGGCGATGCCGGCTCGTTTGAAATCTACATCACGTCCAACACTTCCTGGCAGATTACCTCCCAGGCAGACTGGATCACCGCATCTCCGGAATCCGGAGAAGGGAACAGGTCCGTCACGATAGAATATGAAGCAAGCGAGACGGACAGAAGCGGGAATGTACGCATAAGCGCTGAAGGTACGACACCTGTCGTCATCTCGGTAAAACAGTTGAACCGGACATTTACAAACCCGATATCCCCGTGGACGATGCCTGACCCTTACATTGTCAAGGACGGCAGCTACTACTATGTATGCAAGGCGATGGGCAACGGCATAGGCGTTTCCCGTTCGACGAAACTCACCGAGATACAGTCAAGCACACCTAAGGTATTCTCGGCTCCGTCCGCCGTCTCATCTTCTGTATGGAACCTGGCAGACTACTGGGCTCCTGAACTGTTCCATATCGACAACAGATGGTATATCTACTATGCTGCCGGAGAAGGGAAAAGCAATGTCGGAAGCTACGACACACAGAGGACAGGAGTGCTCCGCTCCAAATCCGATGACCCTACAGGCGACTGGGAAGACATGGGCATGATATTCACCGGAGACGAGGAAGACTTCAAGAAAGTCACCGTAGGCGACAACAGCACCAACAATGTCGACAACACTGTCTACGCCATAGACATGACCACCTTCGAACTCAACGGCCAGCGCTATGCCGTATGGTCAGGCAACAGATCCCGCGAGGACGGCTCAAAGCAGGACATCTACATTGCCACCATGAGCAATCCGTACACTATCAACAGCCCTCGTGTGGAAATCTCCCGTGCTGACCAGCCATGGGAAACTATCACGACCTCCAACTCCATAAACGAAGGCCCGGCCATACTGATCAACGAAGAAGCCCAGAAACTCTTCTGCGTATATTCCTGCAACGGTTCCTGGACCACTGACTACCGTCTCGGATACCTGATGCTCGACATGAAGACCGGAGATCCGATGAACCCGGATGACTGGACAAAGTCTCCGAACGAAGTATTCTACAGGTATGACGGCAACAAAACCACCGACAGCATCGACGGAGGCGTGAACGGTGTAGGGCACTGCTCCTTCACCAAATCACCTGACGGGACGGAAGACTGGATCATATACCACACCATAAGGACTAGCGACGGCGGATGGAGCGACAGATGGGCCTTCGCACAGAAGGTGAACTGGAACGAAGACGGGACCCCTGATTTCGGAGAACCTGCAGGCTGGGGAGAACCTCTTGCCGTTCCTTCCGGAGAAATCCTTTAAGAATAACACCCACACGGAAAATCCATTAAACAAAACGATAAAAACCATTGAGAATAATGAAAAGATCAGCACTGACTTTTGCAGCCCTCATCGCCTCGACAGCGATGTTCGCCCAGAAAAGCTGGGACCTGAAAAACTTTCCCGAGGGAAGCACCCCGGAAGAAATCGGGACAAAACTCGTCGAGCACTATCTCGACACCCCTCATTCGCACTGGGGAGACATCAACTCCAAATACAAAGTGACTCTGATCACCTATCCGGATGTCTGCGCATGGCTCGGCTCCCTGTGGTTCGCACAGACCACGGAGAACGACGCCCTCTACGACGGACTCGTGGAAAGGTTCGAACCGCTCTTCGGCGAGCAGAAGAATCTCCAGCCGGAAATGTTCCCTACAGCACACAACGTAGTGGACTTCTATGTATTCGGGGCAGTTCCGCTCGAAATATACAAAAGGGTTCCGGAACAGAAATACCTCGACCTCGGACTGAAATATGCCGACGGTCAGTGGGTGATGCCTCCCAAGCCTACCGAAGAGCAGCGCGGCTGGCAGGAAAAAGGCTACTCATGGCAGACACGCCTCTGGGTAGACGACATGTTCATGATTACCGAACTCCAGGCCCAGGCCTATGAAGTGACCGGCGACAGGAAGTACATCGACCGCGCAGCCGAGGAGATGTGCCTATACCTGGACAAGATACAGAGGCCTAACGGACTGTTCTACCACCACACCGGTACCCCGTATTTCTGGGGTCGCGGAGACGGCTGGATGGCAGTCGGGATGGCCGAGATGCTCAGGCTCATGCCAAAGGACAGCGAATACCGTCCGCGCATAGAAAAGGCCTACAAGCTGATGATGTCCACCTTGCTCCGCTACCAGGACGCAGACGGGATGTGGCACCAGATCATCGACAACCCTGACACATGGAAGGAAACATCCTCCACGGCAATGTTCACCTACGCCTTCATCGTAGGCGTCAAGAACGGCTGGCTCGACAAGAAGGTGTACGGGGAAGCCGCACGCAAAGGCTACCTCCGCCTTCTCTCCTACCTGGACGAGAACTATGACCTGCGCAATGTCTGCGAAGGCACCGGAGCCAAGAACAGCCTTTCATGGTACCAGAACCGCCGCCGCCTGACAGGAGACCTCCACGGACAGGCCGCCCTGATATGGTGCTGCCAGGCCCTCGTTGGCGACGTAAAACCATACAAGGTAAAATAATAATCAGGGACAATGGCAAGACTGACTGCAATAATATCTGTCCTGCTGTCGTGCAGCCTCCTTCTTTCCGCATGCGGAGAGAAGGAGAATCCTGATGGCAACGGCGGCAGGACTCCATCCGCAACAGGCGACTCCGACCTTCTGAATTTCGAAGGGGTGGCGGAACCTGTCGATTGCGGCAGGCATCTCGTAGCTCATTTCATCGAGACTCCCCAGTCCAACTGGGGAAGGACTGATGCCGGGAAGAAGCCGAGCTCTCTCATAACCTACCCGGACGTCTGCGCCTACCTCGGAGCATTCTGGTTCCTCGAGGCGGCTATAGACAACGCCATACTGGAAGGGGATGACGAGGCCAGGACCGAAGCGATCACGCTTATGCAGGGAATGGTGGACAAGTACGACGACGTAATCACCGGCAAGACAACCTACACGACAGATGCAGGTGAGGTCCGGCCTGTCTTTACCGACCTGCTCTGGAGACACGAGAGCAACAGGGTGGACTACTACCTTTTCGGTGCCATATCACTGCACATCGCCTCCATAATGGATGATCCGAAATACTCCGGAGTAGCCTGGAAACAGACCCGCGAGGAGTACCTCGAATTCGGTCTCGAATATGCCGAGAACCAGTTCTATCCTTACACCAGAAGTGAGTTCGATGCCAGATTCAACAGCCCGGACTACAATATCACCGGCAACCTGTTCACCATGAGCACAAGTGACTACAACAGCTGGAAGAACTACATGGACCAGGGCTATTCATGGCAGACCCGTCTCTGGATAGACGACATGTTCATGATTACAGCGCTCCAGATGCAGGCATACCAGGCGACCAAAAACGATGCTTCCTATATCGGGGATGACTTCCCGTACGGCGGCTCCTCCGCTTCCAACATAGACCAGAGCCAGAACTGCTTCCTTGACCGCGCCGTCAGGGAGATGAAACTCTACATCGAAGAGCTCCCGGGCGGGGACGGGCTGTACTACCATGCCCCTTCCGCCCCGTTCTACTGGGCCCGCGGAAACGGCTGGATGGCAGTCGGAATGCCGCTTGTCCTCGAACTTATAAAGGACATCCCGGCATACAAGGAGGAAGCCGACCTGCTTAGAGAAGAATACGAGACTATGATGGAGGCACTCCTCAGGTACCAGCTGCCTACGGGAGGATGGGCCCAGCTCGTGGACAAGTCCAACTACTGGGAAGAGTCTTCCGGCAGCGCGATGTTCGCCTTCGCCTTTATCACAGGGGTGAAAAACGGCTGGCTGGACCAGGAAAAATACGGGACCGCGGCCAGAAAAGCCTGGGAACAGCTTACAGGATGGTATCTGAACACCGCGAACTACGATGTCCGCGAAGTGTGCGAAGGTACCGGTGCAGGCTCCACGGCCGAACACTACTACAATGCCGACCGCTATCCCGGAGACACCCACGGACAGGCAGCCATGATGTGGTGCTGCTACGCACTTACTGAACTCGCAAACGATGCATTATCCGCTGAAAGCGATACTTCAAATATTGAATAATAACTCTAAACAACCATCCAATGAAGGATTTGCAAAAATTTCTGATTCTCATTACACTGCTCATACCGGCAGGCATAAGCAGTGTATATGCGCAGGATGACGGGAAACGGAGAATCTCCGGTACCGTCTCCGACGAAAACGGCGAACCTTTGACAGGTGCCTACGTCTACATCAAGGACACCCAGGTGGGAACCACCACCAACCTTGACGGTATCTATGTCATAGACATCAATCCCGACGACGAGCTCACATTCAGCTTCGTCGGCTATCTCGAGCAGACCCTGAAGCCTAAAGCTGCAAGCAACACCCTCAACGTCAAGCTCCAGCCGGATGCCCTGATGGCGGAAGAGGCTGTGGTCATAGCCTACGGCGCCCAGAAGAGGGAAGCCCTCGTCAGCTCAGTGTCAACCATCACCACAGACGACATCAAGGTCACCAGCAGCAATGTGACCTCCGGCCTCCAGGGACGTCTCCCGGGACTTATCTCGGTGCAGCGTTCGGCAGAGCCAGGCAGGGATGATGCCGAGTTCTGGATACGTGGTATCTCCACTTTCAAGGGAGGAAGCACACCTCTCGTACTCGTGGACGGTATTCCACGCTCTATCGGAGACATAGAGCCGGACGAAATCGACTCCTACAGCCTCCTGAAGGATGCGGCAGCGACTGCGGTCTACGGGGCGGAAGGTGCCAACGGTGTCATCCTCATCACCACGAAACGAGGCCTGATATCCAAACCGGAGATTTCACTCCGCGTGGAAGAATCAGTTTCCTCACCGTACAGGCTCCCTGAATTCGCAGACTCCTGGACCTATATGGAGCTCGCCAACGAAGCCCTGATGAACGACGGTTTCGACCCGCAGTTCTCAGAGTCCCTTATAGAGCTTTACCGCACCGGAGCAGACCCGGACCTCTACCCTAACGTGGACTGGATGGACGAACTCGTGAACAAGGCCGTCCACAGCCAGAGATACACCATCAATTTCAGGGGCGGTGCCGAGAATGCGAAATACTTCGTATCCGGAGGTTACTACCAGACCGACGGTATCTGGAAGAAGAACCCTGACACAAGGTACAACAGCAACTTCAGCTACGAGCGCTACAGCCTCCGCAGCAACATCGACCTCAAGGTAAGCAAGACCACCAACATCTCGATTGACCTCGCCGGGCAGTATGTGAACAAGCGCAGGTCCAACAGGTCTTCCGATGAGATCTTCGGATATATGCTGCACACCCCGCCATACCTTTTCCCGGCAGTGTACAGCGACGGAACCCTCGCTACCTACCCTAACGAAGGAGACTCCAACAACAGGAACCCTTACAACATGCTCTACAACCAGGGTTACCGCAAGTTCTACACGACCCAGATACAGTCCAAGGTGACTGTCAACCAGGACCTCAACTTCATCACCCCGGGACTCAGCGCCAAGGGTATCGTCAGCTTCGACTACGATGCGGATGCACAGACCCTGCGCGACTACTGGCCGTCCCTCTACCACGCCACAGGCAGGGATGACGAGGGCAACCTGATCTTTACCACGGTATCTTCCGGTTCATCCAACCTCGAAGACCCGAAGTTCACTTCCAACACCTACACCAGGAAAATCTACATCGAGGGCGCCATCAACTACTCGAGAGTCTTCGCCAACAAGCACGCCGTGGGAGCGATGCTCCTTTACAACATGAAGGAAAGGCAGCTCAACGACCCGGTGCTCCCGTACAGGAAACAGGGTCTCGTGGGACGTGCCACCTACGGCTACGACAACCGTTACTTCATAGAGGCCAACTTCGGTTACACCGGTTCCGAGACCTTCGCCAATGGCAACAGATTCGGATTCTTCCCGGCAGTCGGTGTCAGCTACCTGATATCCAACGAGAGCTTCTATCCTGAAGACCTGAAGAAAGTCCTGAGCAACGCCAAGATCAGACTCTCCTACGGACGCACCGGTAACGATGACACCGGAGCAGACCGCTTCCTGTACAGGGCACAGTTCGCAGAAGACGGGTATGAATTCTACCAGGGTTTCGGTACCAGCGGCGGTACCAGCTCCAGCAACCTCGGAGAAGGTATCTATGACCAACTTTTCGAGAACCTTACCCTCGGATGGGAAATCGAGACCAAGAGAAACGTGGGTCTCGACCTGGGCTTCTTCACCAGGAACATCCAGCTGACGGTCGACTACTTCAACAACACCCGTAAAGGCATCCTCCTCCAGAGGAACACCATTCCGGGAGTAGCCGGCTTCCACGAGAAACCTTGGCAGAACTACGGTATCGTAAACAACTGGGGTATCGATGCCAGCCTCGAACTCTACAAGAAGTTCGGAGACTGGACAATAAGCGCCCGCGGTACCTTCACCTTCGCCCGCAACAAGATTCTCGAATACGATGAGCTCACCCCTCTGTACGACTACCAGAGAATCACCGGCACAAGGGTCAACGAGCAGACCCTCTACATCGCCGAGAGACTCTACACCGAGGAAGACTTCATCGTGACCCAGAACTCCAACGGTACATATTCCTACGAACTCAAGCCGGGACTTCCTGACGTCGCCCTCAACGGCACCCTCGGGCCTGGAGACATCAAGTTCAAGGATATGAACAACGACGGTATCATCGACTCAAACGACAAGGTACGCGGAGTAGGCCATCCTTACACTCCTGAAATCAACTACGGTTTCGGCTTCAACGTGGAATGGAAAGGCATATATGCCAGCGTATTCTTCACCGGAGTCGCAAACTCCTCAGTCCTCCTCGCCAGCGGGAACAACCACTTCTGGCCGTTCAACTGGGGTATCGACAAAGGAAACTACCGTACCCAGTTCCTCGACAGATGGACTGCCGACAATCCTTCGCAGGATGTCACGATGCCGAGGCTTCACTCGCACTACAACTACAACGTGAACAAGGAACCGAACACCTGGTGGCTCCGTGACGGAAGTTTCCTGAGACTGAAAAATGTCGAAATAGGATACGAGCTTCCAAAGAAGGCACTGGATGCCATCCGTCTGGACGGGGTACGCTTCTATGTCCTCGGCGAGAACCTCTGCGTATGGGACCACATCAAATACTGGGATCCGGAAATGGGCAACGAAAACGGAGGTATGAGCTACCCTCGCTCACGTACATTCACATTCGGAGTTCAAATTGACTTCTAAACCATGGAAAAGATGAAAAACAATATAATAAAGACAATATTAGCCGCTGCGATGGCTGCGGGGACCGTGGTTTCCTGCGACTATCTCGATGTCTCCGACGAACTTGCCGGAGGTATTACGAGCTTCGACGACATCTTCAGCAACGTGGACAGGACAAGAAGATGGTACGGGCAGATTTATGAGAATCTTCCACAGTCCTCCCGTATGTGGAGCACTGCCGCCATGGGTAACTGCTGGTCCTTCTATGCCGATGAGGTATGGTGCCGCCAGGGTGCGAACTCAGGCAAATACAACGAATGGAACTCGGCCAGCACCACTTCGCACCGCTGGTACGATCTCTATGAGTCCATCCGTCAGTGCAACATCTTCCTTGAGCAGGCTCATGCAATCGTGGAGGACGACGGCCCTTCCGCTGCCAGGCTCACCGAGGAAGAGGTGAACACCTACAAGGCAAATACCCGCTTCATGCGTGCAGCCTACCACTTCTGGCTTTTCGAGCAGTACGGGCCTATTCCTATCATCGACCAGTCCTTCACCCTCGAAGACGACCTCGACAGGCCTCGCAACTCCGTGGATGAAGTCGTGAATTGGATAGACAAGGAACTGACCGAATGCATGGAAGGCATGGAGCAGGAGCCTTACACCGGCAACACGAACTTCAATGCAGTACCGACCAAAGGTGCGGCGCTCGCACTCAGGGCCAAGCTCTGGGCTTACGCGGCAAGTCCGCTCTACAACGGGAGCTGGGCTTCCGGGGCAAGCGTAGTCAACAAGGACGGCAAGAAGCTCTTCCCGGACAATGACCCTACGGTACAGGCCCAGAAAGTGAATACCGCAGTAGAGAAAATCAAGGAATTCATCGACTATGCAGAAGCCGGACGCTACGACCTCATAAACACCGGCAACCCTGACGCCGACCTCTACAATGTGTTCATGGGCGACAACGAGGAGATAATCTGGGCCAACTCCGCACAGATGTGGGGCGGGCTGAATTCAGAGAACTTCGACAAGCACTGCACCCCGCGCCAGGAACCGAGCGGTCTCGGCGGTATGGAACTCCTGCAGGAATTCGTTGACGACTTCTACTGCGCCGACGGACTCCCTATCGAGGACGAGCCGGATCTCGGGCTCTCCAAATCACCGACATACACGGAAGAAGGCTTCACGAAGATGTATGCAGAAGATGTCGACAGATGGTCGAAATTTCCTGGAATGGATGTCAACGCCACCAGCACCACCACAGGGGCTGTACAGGACATCGAGGTCTACAATATGTACGTGAACCGTGAACCGCGTTTTTACAATACCGTGACCTTCTCAGGAAAAGTATGGCAGGTCTCCAATGACGAGATACAGTTCTACTACGGAGGACTGTCCGACATGACCATCGTGGACGGACGTCCTTACACGGGATACCTCCTTTTCAAGCGTTACTCACGTGAGCTTTGGGGACAGACCGGAGGAAACCTTGTGGAGTCGGTCTACAGACCGTCCATCATTTTCCGTCTGGCCGAGTTCTACCTCCTCTATGCCGAGATGCTGAACGAGCAGAATCCGAGCAATCCTGATATCCTCGAGTATCTCAACCGCGTGCGCAACCGTGCAGGTCTGCCTGACATAGAAGAACTCAATCCGGGCATCATCGGCAATCAGGAACAGCTCCGCGCCGTAATCCAGAGAGAAAGCCGTCTCGAACTTGCGACTGAGGGACAGCGTTACTTCGACGTGCGCCGCTGGCTGATTGCTGAAGATGAATCGAGACGCCAGGGCGGAGTGTTCCACGGGATGAACCCTGCAGGTCCGGAAACTGTCGGGCAGGGCGGATTCTTCAACCGCACGACTTTCCAGACAAGGTGGTTCGGAGACAAATGCTACCTCTACCCTATTCCTCTCGACGAGATCAAGCGCAGCGAAGTCCTCGTCCAGAATCCGGGATGGTAACATACGGGACTGTTGAACAGAATATAGTATGAAAAAGATGAATATTAGATATTTCATGGCAGGCATAGCCGTCGTCCTGACGGCTGCCGCCTGCGAATCCAACATCCCGGAAGCCGGGACGATGGACGTAGATGCTGAAAGCATAGTTCTTGCCGACGGGCTCGCAAACGGGCTTCAGATATACATCGGCCAGACCGTAGAACTCGAGGACTCGGTGACGGTTTTTCCTGAAAACGCTACCGACAAGGCTCAGACCTATCTTTCTTCCAATGATGCAGTAGCATCCGTAACTCCACAGGGAGTGCTTACCGCCAATACCGTAGGTTCCTGCACCATAGATGTTTACGTCGGGAACAAGGGACTTTACACGAGTTTCGATGTTTCTGTGGGTGACGTGCCTCCGGTAGCCATTGAAGCACTGTCGTTCAGGAATGAAAGCGAAGAGTTCGAATTTACCGGAGAAGAACAGACTGTCGACCTTATCGGAGGAGGATATCTCATCGTGACTCCGGTTGACCAGACGGAAGGCCTGACATTCGAGTCTTCGGATCCTGCTGTAGCTACAGTTTCAGATGAAGGTATTCTGACTGTCAACGCGTTGGGAGTGACTACCATAACGGCGACAGCCGCCAACAATGAGAATCTGACAGACCAGCTTGAGGTAACTGTCTACAGAGTCAAGAATACGGAATATGACAGAAGCTCCTGGTCAATGACCTGCTCCCAGGATCCGCTGCCGAATCTAAGCAACAGGAACAACAGCCTTACGGCAATGCTTGACGGAAATTCAAGCACCGTATTCTGCATAACACGTCCAGGGAAGAGCTCAGGCGGTGTTAACCTGAAAAATGTAGACGTAGCATCATACCAGATCGACTATACGATAGATATGAAGGAACCGACGTTGATCAACTACTTCAGGCTTGTCCATCTCAGCAGCAGTTCGACAGACCTCGGTACACGTATGTCAGGCTACACTGAAATTCTTGTAAGCGACAATGGAACGGATTTCACGCCAATCGCACAGAATATCAGTTTCGCAACGCATGCGGCGGTACTGGCCAACACGGAAACCGAGCATATCTCGATTCCTGAGACAACGTGCCGGTATATCAAGTTTGTAATGGTCGGGACAAGCTGCTATGACCCGAGCGGGAAAAACAACGGCAACACCGCCCAGATCAAGGAAATGTATATCGGTTACGATGAACATGTCACAACCGAGTAACATTAGAAAAAACAGGAGGCTCTGCACAGATTGAAGAATTCTACCTCGGATACGAAGCTGCAGAATAGCACGACACATTGATGGACCAGTACTGAAATCCATCGATGAATTCCACTACAGAGGGCGGGTCTAAATCAGACTCGCCCTCTGTTTATTCGTACTCCTGATGGAGTCCGGAGACCCGAAGCGGTCTTCCAGACACCACTTGCCTTATCCTCCTCCCAGCTATATCCGCTCTATCTCTTCCCGAGAAAGTCCTGTGGCCTGGATTATGGTCTCGACAGGAAGTCCCATACGCTTCATTGTTCCGGCGACTTCCGCCTTCCCTTCCTGGCGGCCTTCCTCCAATCCCTGCTGCAAGCCCTGTTGCAGGCCGGCCCGGATACCGTCTTTCTTCGCGGTGTTGATGATGTTGTAATAGTCGCGTTCCGTTATCATATTCTTCTCGTAGCTTAGTTTCTGCGCCTTGTCGAATTTCGATATCTCACACGCCCGGAACAACCTCTCGAGCGCCTCTACCCGAAGGTCCTCTGGAAGCCTGTCCAGAGTCCCGATGTGCTTCAGGGCATAGCACCATTTCTCAACCAGGGAAGAATACAGCACACATCTCCTGAACAAAAACCTCACGAATTGCTCTTTTTTACCATTTTTTTGCGGACCGGACAGCGATATGAGAAGATTCTGCTATTATTTGAGATGATTGTACAATACAGGTCCGGCATTTTTACCTTTATTTGAGGTTACATAATTATACACTGACAAACAGCAAAAACTACATACCAGGATAATCACAGATAACATGAAAAAATTACTACTTGTAATCATTTCCATGGGCTTCGCATTCGGGGCGCAAGCTCAATGGCAGAGCCTGTTCAACGGCAAAAACTTCAAAGGCTGGGAAAAAGCCGGCGGTGACGCAATGTATGAAATAACGGACGGGGCCATAGTCGGCATCAGCAAGACCGGAACTCCGAATACTTTCCTGCGGACGGAAAAGGAATACGGAGACTTCATCCTCGAATACCTCTTCAAGGTGGACGAAGGGCTGAATTCCGGAGTACAGTTCCGCAGCCACACCAATGAAAAAGGCAGGGTCTACGGATATCAGTGCGAAATCGATCCTTCCGAGAGGGCATGGTCCGCAGGTATCTATGACGAAGCAAGGCTCGGATGGCTGTATCCCCTCACGTGCAATCCTGAGGCCCAGGCGGCATTCCGTCACGGAGATTGGAACAAGATACGCATCGAAGCCGTCGGAAACAGGCTCCGCACTTGGATAAACGGGGTTCCGGCAGCCGACGTGCTTGATGCACAGGATGCTTCCGGATTCATCGCCCTCCAGGTACACTCCATCGGGAAGGACGAGGCCATGGCCGGGAAAAAGGTCAGCTGGAAAGACATCCGTATCATGACGGAAGGGCTCGAATACGAAATTCTGCCGGAAACCGGCATTGCCCAGCACAATTGCATACCGAACACAATTTCAGAACGTGAGGCTGCCGAAGGCTGGAAACTGCTCTGGGACGGCAAGACCACCAAGGGATGGAGAAGCCACAACAAACCGGAATTCCCTGCAAAAGGCTGGCACATTGAAGACGGAATACTTGTCGTAGAGGCAGCTGACGGTGCCGAGTCCGGCAACGGCGGAGACATCATCACCACGGAAAAATACTCGGACTTCATACTTTCTGTAGACTTCAAGATTACCGAAGGGGCCAACAGCGGTATAAAGTACTTCGTCAACCCTGACGTAAACAACGCCAACGCCGGCTCCGCCATAGGATGCGAATACCAGATTCTCGATGACCTCCGACACCCTGACGCAAAGCTCGGAGTCAAAGGCAACCGTACCCTCGGATCTCTCTACGACCTTATCCCGGCTCCTGCCGGCAAGCCTTTCCGCAGCGGGTTCTTCAACAATGCAGTCATAGTCGTGAAAGGGAATCACGTAGAACACTGGCTCAACGGGACCAAACTCCTCGAATATGAAAGGAATACACAGATGTTCAACGCCCTGGTAGCCTACAGCAAATACAAGAACTGGATAAACTTCGGCAACTTCGAAAGCGGCCACATCCTTATCCAGGACCACGGGAATGAAGTAATGTACAAAAACATAAAAATCAAGGAACTGTAGTATGTCTGACAAGAAAATATCACGCAGGAGCTTCCTGCAGACAGCGGCCGTGGCAGGAAGTGCCGCCATACTCATGCCTTCACTGGCCGCATGCGGCAACGGAAAGAGGACTGCAAGCCCTAAGGTCGTCGGGGCAAACGACAAGGTGAACCTTGCCCTCATAGGCATAGGCAACAGGGGCAATGAAGTATCGAAACAGTTCATCGCCACAGGACTGTGCAACATCGTCGCGCTCTGCGACACGGACATGGGTGCCAAGCACACCCAGGAAGTCATTTCGCTGTGCCCGGGGGTTCCGCAGTTCAGGGACTTCCGCGAAATGTTCGCCAAGATGTCATCAAAGATAGATGCCGTCATGGTGGCCACTCCTGACCACAGCCACTTCCCTATCTGCATGGCAGCCATGCGGGAAGGGATTCACGTCTATGTGGAAAAGCCGCTTGCCAGGACATTCTATGAATGCGAACTGCTGATGGAGGCTGAAAAGAAATACGGCGTAGTGACGCAGATGGGCAATCAGGGACATTCAGAAGCCAACTACTTCCAGTTCAAGGCCTGGAAAGAAGCCGGCATCATCAAGGATGTGACTGCCGTGACCGCACACATGAACAATCCGCGCCGCTGGCACGGATGGGACCCGAAGATAAGCTCATACCCTGCAGCCGAACCCGTCCCGTCCACCCTCGACTGGGACACCTGGCTCTGCGGCATACAGGAGCACGCATACAACCACGACTATGTCAACGGACAGTGGAGATGCTGGTACGACATGGGTATGGGTGTACTCGGAGACTGGGGAGCGCATATTCTTGACACCGTCCACGAATTCCTCGAGCTCGGGCTGCCTGCGGAAGTGGACCCTCTCTATCTGAAAGGACACAACAGGTTTTTCTATCCGATGTCCTCTACCCTCAAGTTCCATTTCCCGGAAAGAAAGGATATGCCGGCGGTGGACATCACCTGGTATGACGGTCTGGACAACGTTCCGAAGCTCCCTGCAGGATACGGGGTCTCGGAACTCGACCCGAACATCCCGACCGTGGCAGGAGGGAAAATCGAGTCAATGAAAGTGAACCCGGGAAAAGAGATTTACTCCAAGGAACTGACATTCAAGGGAGGCACCCACGGCAGCACCCTGTCCATAATCCCGGAAGAAAAGGCAAAGGAGATGGCCGGGAAACTGCCGGAAATCCCGAAAAGCCCGTCAAACCATTATGCCAACTTCCTGCTTTCGGTAATAGGCAAGGAGAAGCCGCGCTCTCCGTTCTCCGTGACCGGCCCGCTAAGCCAGGTATTCTGCCTCGGCGTAATAAGCCAGTGGACTGGCGAGCGCATCGTGTTCGACCGGGAGAAAAAGCAGATAACGAACAACCCTCTTGCAAACCAGCTGCTCTGGGGAGCCATACCGAGGGAAGCCTGGAGAGAATATTATAAACTATAGTATCAGATGAAGAATATTATAAACTATAGCATCAGATGACAGTTATGAAAATATCAAGATTGATTTCAGCTGCAGCCGTCTGCCTGCTGCTCTGCGGGACAGCCACGGCTCAGGTCACCCTGTCGGAAAACGGCTCAGGCAAGGGAACTGTGGTCCTTGCTGACGGGAAGAACGCGGCAGTATTGTGCTACGACAGCGAGGACGCGGCCGTAGTCAGGACCGCGGTGGAACTCCTTGCCTCCGATGTGGAAAAGGTCACCGGCCAGAGGCTGCCCCTGGCAGAGGACGAAGAAGCTGCCGCCGGTGCCAGGTATGCGATAATAGCCGGGACGATAGGCTCCTCTTCATGGATTGACGCCCTCTCGGAGAAAGGGAAGATTGACGTATCTTCCGTCGAGGGCGGATGGGAACGCTATGCTGTCCGCCTTGTCGACAACCCTTTCAAAGGTATCAGGAAGGCGGTGGTGATAGCCGGCAGCGACCGCAGGGGTACGGCCTATGGCCTCATGGACATAAGCCGGGAAATAGGCGTGAGCCCTTGGTACTGGTGGCTCGACGCACCTGTGGAGCACAGGGACAGGTTAGCCGTGGATGTGGCCGGCTTCGACTCGAAGACCCCGTCGGTCAAGTACCGCGGCATCTTCATCAACGACGAGGACTGGGGAATCCTGCGCTGGGCGAAGAACAATTTCGAGAAGGAAAGAGGCAACATAGGGCCGAAGACCTACGACAAGGTCTGCGAGCTTATCCTGCGCCTGAAGGCAAACATGCTCGCACCGGCAATGCACGAGGCCTCCACTGCCTTCTACCAGATTCCTGAAAACAAGGAGATAGCGGACCGTTACGCTGTGATAATAACCACTTCCCACTGCGAGCCGCTGCTCCTCAACACTGCAAGCGAGTGGCATTCCGACAGATACGGGGAATGGAACTACAATACCAACAAGGAGAGGGTCGACAGCGTACTGAAAGCGCGGGTGACCGAAGCCGCCCCTTACGAGAATGTATATACCCTGGCCCTGCGCGGGCTGCACGACAAGGCCATGAGCGGGGACGGGGACATGGACGCCAGGAAAGAGACAATGCAGAGGGCCCTCGACGCCCAGAGGCAGATACTCTCCGATGTGCTCGGAAAAGACGCGGAGGATATTCCGCAGGCTTTCACTCCTTACAAGGAAGTCCTGGACGTCTTCAACAGGGGGCTGGAGCTCCCGGACGATGTCACCATAATATGGCCGGACGACAACTACGGCTACATGAAACGGCTCAGCAGCCCCAAGGAGCAGCTGCGTTCCGGCAGGTCGGGAGTCTACTACCACTCCTCGTACCTGGGACGTCCGCACGATTACCTGTGGATGAACACCACATCCCCTACAATGATGTACGAGGAACTCCGCAAGGCCTACGACGCCACTGCGGACAGGATCTGGCTCCTCAACTCCGGGGACATAAAGTCCTGCGAGTTCGCAGTGGACTTCTTCCTTGCCATGGCCTACGACATAGATGCCTTCGACTACAGCCGGGCCGCCACATACCGGGCTGAATGGCTCGCCGGCATGCTCGGCGGGCAATATTACGATGCCCTGGTCCCTGTCTTCGACGAATTCTACCACCAGGCCTTCGTCCGCAAGCCGGAATTCATGGGCTGGGGCTATCAGTGGACCACCGACAAGATAGGCAACGAGAGGAATTCCGACACTGACTTCTCCTTCGCCAATTACCGGGAGGCCGAGAGGCGGCTTGCCGCATACGGAAGGATTGCATCCGAGGCCACCGCACTGCTGGAAGACATGCCGGAAAGCCACAAGGCCTGCTTCTATGAAGCCGTCTACTATCCTGTAAAGGCCTGCGAGCTGCTGAACCGGCAGGTACTTCTCGGGCAGAAGAACAGATGGTACTCCATACAGCACCGTGCCGCCACGGACGGGCTTGCCGCCACCGTGAAAGAATGCTACGACAGCCTGCGGACCATAACCGACGGCTACAACAAGCTCCTGGACGGGAAATGGGACCATATAATGACCATGGGCCAGGGCTTCGCCTCATCCTATTTCAAGATGCCGGAACTCCGGACAACGGAACTGGCCGGAAAGCCTGAAATGGGCATAATGACAGAGAACGAAGGTTCGCTGAACGGAGTGAGCAGCTACCATCTCCTGCCGGCATTCAACAAGTATCTGCCAAAGAGCTATTTCATAGACGTCTTCAACAAGGGTAAGGGGGAGCTTTCCTGGACAGCTTCGGCAGACTGCGGCTGGATACTGCTCGACAAGAAGTCCGGCAGGACCGCCACGGAGGAAAGGATAGAGGTTTCAGTGGACTGGGATTCAGTCCCTTCCGGAGAGCGTGTGCAAGGTTCAGTCAGCATCAAGGACGCCGACGGCAACAGCGTACAGGTGCTTGTGTCCGTATTCAACCCGGAATCGCCGTCCGTTGAAGAAGTCTCAGGCATGTACATGCAGGACAACGGGGTAATCTCCATCGATGCGGCCGGCTTCCACCGGAAGAAGGAGAACGATGACATTAAGATCATTACGATTCCGAACCTCGGAGTGGAGAACACAGCCATCCAGCTCGGGGACCCGATGAAGCCGAAACAGAATACCCGCGGCAGAAACTGCCCGCTCGTGGAATACGACTTCTATACTTTCGAACAAGGTTCCGTGGACGTCTATACCTACGTTCTCCCGACCTTCGTCCTGAACGCCGACAGGGGCTATGCAGGGCATGAGGCCACGAATCTCGAGACCCAGTACGGGGTTTGCATCGACGAGGTTCCCGTCATGAACCCTTCCACATCCTCGATAGAATACGCCCAGATCTGGTATGAAAGTGTCCTGATGAACTGCAGGGTGAACAAGACTACCCTCCATATCGGCAAGCCGGGCAAGCACACCCTGAAGATTCTCTGCGGGGATGCCGGCACGGTAGTCCAGAAGGTGGTGATTGATTTCGGAGGGATGAAACGCTCCTATCTCGGACCTCTGCCTACCAGAGTGCAATAAATTTGTGATTATTGTTTTTCTGGATTATTTTTGGGAAAAACAATAATCATGTCCTGCGAAATCAGAAACACGGAACTTTGGCCTGACGGAAGGCTGAAGATAGAATGGGTAAGACACAATATGCCCCTCCTGAACGGTCTTGAAAAGGAATTTTCCGAAAAGAGACCGTTCGAGGGGCTTAAAATTGCACTATCGGTCCACCTCGAGGCAAAGACGGCATACCTCTGCGAAGTCCTTGCCGCCGGAGGTGCGGAAATGTATGTAACGGGAAGCAACCCCCTGTCCACACAGGATGACATAGCGGCGGCCCTCGTCCACAAAGGGATGAACGTGTTCGCCTGGTACGGGGCCACTTCAGAAGAATACGGACACCATATCCGAAAGGTTCTCGAAGCAGGGCCGAACATCATAATCGACGACGGGGGTGACCTTGTGTCGCTGATGCACGCCGAGTTCCCTCACCTGATCCCGGGCGTGATAGGAGGCTGCGAGGAGACCACCACCGGAATCCTCAGGCTGCAGGCCATGGACAAGGCAGGGAGGCTCATGTTCCCGATGATGCTCGTGAACAATGCCGACTGCAAGCACCTGTTCGACAACCGCTACGGCACGGGACAGTCCGTATGGACGGGGATAAACCGCACCACCAACCTGATTGTCGCAGGGAAGAACGTGGTAGTGGCAGGTTACGGCTGGTGCGGGAAAGGAGTGGCGATGAGGGCGAAAGGTCTCGGAGCGGAGGTCATTGTCACGGAAGTGGACCCGATAAAGGCCATGGAGGCCGTCATGGACGGGTTCAAGGTGATGAAGATGTCCAAAGCGGCATCGGAAGGTGACATTTTCGTTACAGTGACCGGATGCAAGTCGGTCATCACGGAGCAGGACTTCCTGAAGATGAAAGACGGGGCGATCTGCTGCAACGCCGGACATTTCGATGTGGAAGTCGACGTCGCGGCCCTCAGGCGAATTGCCGTTGAAGCCCGGCCTGCCAGGCAGAACATCATGGGCTACAGGCTCGCAAACGGGAATACGGTATACATAATCGCCGAAGGACGGCTTGTGAACCTGGCTGCGGGAGACGGGCATCCGGCGGAGATAATGGACATGTCCTTCGCCATCCAGTGCCTGAGCGCGAAATACCTCGTGGAGCACAGGGATTCCATCCCGAGGGAGCCTGGCAGGATGATAAACGAAATACCGGAACAGATAGACCACGAGGTGGCCGTACGGGAACTCGCAAGCTGGGGCTGCGAGATAGACGAGCTCACCCCGGAGCAGAAGGCATACCTGTACGGCAACGACTGACAGTCCTGAGAGAGGAAATCACTATATTTACTCAATCAACCAATTAAAACAAGAGGGATATGTTTGGAAAGGAAATATATGCCGGAAGGCGCAGAAGGCTGCTGGGGCTGATGAAGGATGCCGGGCAGAGCGGGCTGGCGATATTCGCTGGAAACGCGGAGGCGCCGCAGAACTACCGTGGGAACGACTACAGGTTCAGACAGGAAAGCTCGTTCCTGTACTATTGGGGAATAGATGAACCGCGATTCGCGGCAATACTCGACCTTGACAGCGGGCAGGAGACCCTCTTCGGGGACAATGTGGACATCGACGACATCATCTGGATGGGCCCCCAGCCCACTGTGGCGTCCAAAGGAGAAAATACCGGGGTCAGCCATACGGGACCGTATGAAGGATTCTCCGCTGAAGTGAAAAAGGCGAAGGCCTCAGGGCGGGACATACATTTCCTCCCGCCGTCGAGATACTACAACACAATGCTTCTGGCCGGGCTCATGGGCTGCCCTCCGGAAAACGTCCGCAGGACAGCAGACATAGCCTCGTCGGGGGAACCCTCCGCCTCGCTTGCGCTTACGCGGGCGGTAATATCCATGAGGCTCATCAAGGAAGCCTGCGAGATAGAGGAGATCGACAAGGCCTGCGAGATAGGTTACCTGATGCATACCGCAGCAAGGAATGCCTGCAAACCGGGAGTGAAGGAGCAGGACATCGTAGGGATGATGGAAGGGGTCACTGTCTCCAAAGGCTGGGGAGTCTCGTTCACGACTATCCTGTCGCAGAACGGCGAGACCCTGCACAACCACTCCCATCACCAGATCATCACCCCGGGGAGGATGCTTCTCATCGATGCCGGAGCAGAAAGCAACACGCACTATGCCTCGGATTTCACCAGAACCCTTCCGTGCAGCGGCAGATTCACACAGAAACAGCGCGACATCTATGATATCGTAGCAGGGTGCAACGAACTGGCCTACCAGCTTGCCGCTCCGGGGGTACCCTACAGGGAAGTACACATAGCAGTGGCAGCCAGGATGCTCGACGGGCTGAAAGCTCTCGGGCTAGTGAACGGACATATCGATGACATGGTGAAAGAAGGCATAGCCGGACTGTTCATGCCGCACGGTCTCGGACACAATATGGGTATCGACGTCCATGACATGGAAGATCTCGGAGAAGATCTCGTAGGCTATGACGAAGATCAGGAAAGGGCGGCACAGCTCGGTCTGGGCTCGTTGAGGATGGCACGCCGGCTCCGGCCGGGACACGTCGTCACGGATGAACCGGGAATCTATTTCATACCGGCACTTATCGCCAAATGGAAGGCCGAAGGGACCGGCAAGGGCATGGTAAACTATGACGTTGTGGAAAAATATCTCGATTTTGGAGGAATCAGGCTGGAAGACGACCTGCTCATAACCGAAGACGGGTGCAGGAGACTCGGTCCGCACCGGCTGCCGATAGAGGCCCGGGATGTCGAAGATGCCATGGCAGGCAAAATGTAACGGCAAGGAGGGGTCATGGACGTCATCATCAGCATACTGGCAGTTCTCGCCGGAGTCATAGGTATAATAGGAAGCATACTGCCCGCACTTCCCGGGCCGCCGCTCAGCTGGCTCGGGATGCTCCTCCTGTATTTCTGGGGAGGCACCGACGGCAAGGGTGAGGAGATGTCGCTCACGATACTGCTCGTAATGCTCGGAGTGACAGTCGTGGTGAGCATACTTGACTACGTGGTGCCGGGATACCTCACCAAGGTAACCGGAGGATCGAAATATGCCGAGAGGGGAGCTATCATCGGAATGATCATCGGGATGTTCCTCTCGCCTCTCGGAATGATACTGCTGTCTTTCTTCGGGGCATTCCTCGCGGAGATCATCTATGCGAAGAAAAGCAGCGGAGCCGCCCTGAAGTCTGCCCTGGGCTCATTCCTCGGATTCCTGCTGGGAACAGGAATGAAGCTGATAGCCTGCGGGGTGATGATGTACTATATCATCGTATATCTGTAATACGAGGGTCAAAAGAATTTTTTCGTCACCCTCAAACGTCTTTCTTCGAAAGACTGGACCCATCCTAACACCCCCTGCACCCCCTATCAGGGGGATCTCGCACCTACCCGGTGCGGTCCCTGCGGGACTTATTTGCTCTGCGCTCGGCTTCTGCGATATTTAGCCTGCGGCTACATATACTGTGGCGCCTCGGCATAGCAAATTTATTTGCTCTGCGCTCGGCTTCTGCGATATTTAGCCTGCGGCTACATATACTGTGGCGCCTCGGCATAGCAAATTTATTTGCTCTGCGCTCGGCTTCTGCGTATATTTGCACGGAATCAAACACCCTTTAATTTTCAAATCATGACTATCGAAACCCCCGGCGATTTCTGGAAAGACTACGAGCTCGTGGACTCGGGAAATTTTGAAAAACTCGAAAGGTTCGGAAGGTTCCATATGTCCCGTCCTGAACCTAAGGCATTGTGGGAGAAGACACTTTCCGAAGAAGAATGGGATAAGACAGTCAACGTGGTGTTCAGGCCCGGGGCAGGCTTCGGAAAAGCCGGCAAGGAAGACAGCGGCACCTGGGACAGACGCCGGAAGATGGACGACCAGTGGGTCATCCGGTATAAAGGTGCACAGAAAGGCCTTGACCTGTCCCTCAGGCTCGGACTGACCGCCTTCAAGCACGTCGGAGTCTTCCCGGAACAGGCTCCGAACTGGGAATACATCTACAGGAACACGTCCGGACTCGTCACAAAGGCGGCAGCCGAAGGCAAGCCGAAGCCGAAAGTCCTGAACCTTTTCGCCTACACGGGGGCGGCTTCCCTGGCCGCAAAGGCGGCAGGTGCCGATGTCACCCATCTGGATTCGGTGCGCCAGGTCGTCACCTGGGCGCGGAACAATATGGAACTGAGCGGATTGGACAATATCCGATGGGTAGTGGAAGATGCCCTGAAATTCGCCAGGCGCGAAGCGAAGAGAGGCAATACATACCAGGGAATCATTCTTGACCCTCCGGCATACGGGCACGGTCCTGACGGGGAAAAATGGAAACTGGACGAATGCCTGTACGATATAATGAAATGCGTGGCTTCCATACTCGCCCCGACAGACAGTTTCCTTGTACTGAACCTCTACTCCAACGGCTATTCCGCCGTCCTCGGCGAGACAGTGGTTCGTCAGGCATTCGGCATCAGCGGCGACTGCCCCGGCCTCGAATGCGGGGAACTCGTATTGAGAGACAGGTTCGGGAAGAACCTGCCTCTGAGCATTTTCGTCAGGCTGCGCCTATAGAGAAGGCAGAAAACCTTTACTGATAAGATACTGTGCAATCTGCACTGCGTTCGTCGCCGCTCCCTTGCGGAGATTGTCCGCGACACACCACAGGTTCAGCCCGTATTTCACGGACGGGTCACGGCGTATCCTTCCCACGAACACATCATCCTTGCCCCAGGCAAACAGAGGCATCGGATATACATTGTGTTCCGGATCATCCTGAAGCACACATCCCGGAGTTCCGGAAATGATGCTGCGCACCTCTTCAAGCGTAAAATCCTTTTCGAATTCCAGGTTGACGGACTCTGAATGCCCGCCCTTCACCGGTACACGCACTGTAGTCGGGGAGACAAGGATGTTCTCGTCAAGGATCTTATGGGTTTCGTTGACCATCTTCATTTCTTCCTTGGTGTAGCCGCTCTCAAGGAAAGAGTCGATGTGCGGGAGGATGTTCTCATCTATCGGATAAGGATATACGGCAGGGTATTCACCCCACTTCTTTCCGGCGCGCTCTGCCTCCATCTGGTCGAGGGCCTTGTATCCGGTACCCGTCACGGACTGATAGGTCGACACGACTATCCTTTTGACCGTAAAAGCCTTGTGGAGCGGAGCCACCGGCATGAGCATCTGGATGGTGGAGCAGTTCGGGTTGGCTATGATATAGTCATCGGCAGTGATGGCGTCACCGTTGATTTCAGGAACGACCAGCTTCTTTGTCGGATCCATTCTCCAGCAGGAAGAATTGTCAACCACCCTGCATCCGACCTCGGCGAATCTCGGCGCAAGTTCCTTCGAAGCTCCGGCTCCGGCAGAGAAAAGAGCCAGGTCCGGCCTGGCGGCAATAGCGTCATCAGCACTGACAACCGTCCACTCTTTCCCTTTGAAAACCACCTTGCGGCCCACAGACTTCGAGGAAGCGACAGGATAAAGTTCAGTTACAGGAAAATTGCGCTCTGCAAGCACTTCAAGCATTCTTGTGCCGACAAGTCCCGTGGCACCTACTACTGCTACTTTCATAATTCTATCTGTTTAAAGTTCATTTTATGTTCAATCCGGGTTCAAGGGCCTGTTCCAGGTCAGCTATCAGGTCGTCCACACTCTCCGTGCCGACCGACAGCCTCAGCAGGTTCGGATACACTCCGGCAGCGACCTGCTCCTCCGCACCAAGCTGCGAATGCGTCGTGGAAGCCGGATGCACGATCAGTGACTTGGAATCCCCCACACTCCCGACATGGAGTATGAGTTCCAGCCTGCCCACCAGGGCAGCGGCAGCCTCGAATCCGCCTTTCACCCTGAAAGTCAGCACTGCACCGAAACCATGGCGAAGATATTTTCTTGCAAGGTCATGATACGGGTTGTCCGGAAGACCGGTATAGCTTACGCTCTCCACGGCAGGATGCCTGTCCAGGAACTCGGCTAACGCAAGGGCGTTCGAGCAGCACCTCTCCGCCCTCAGGGACAGGGTCTCGAGTCCCTGGAGCATAAGGAAGGAATTGAAAGGGGAAGCTGCGGCCCCGATGTTCCTCAGGCCGTCGACCCTCACCCTGCCGGCAAAGGCGGCGTTGCCGAAGACCTCCTTGTACACGAGCCCGTGGTAGCTTTCCGACGGCGCGGCGAGGAGCGGATATTTCTCCGCAGTCCAGTCGAACTTCCCTCCGTCGACCACGACCCCGCCGAGAGCCGTGCCATGTCCGCAGATCCACTTCGTGGCGGAATGTATGCTGACGTCGGCACCCCAGTCGAAAGGTCTGAAGATATAGCCGCCGCATCCGAAAGTGTTGTCCACCATCACGCAGACGCCCTTCCTGTGAGCCATCTCTATTATAGGCTCGAAATCAGGCACATTGAAAGCCGGATTCCCGAGGATCTCGAGATAGACCGCCTTGGTGCGGGAATCGATCAGCTTCTCCAGGTCCTCGCAGCGGTCGCTTTCCGCGAACCTCACCTCTATGCCCATGTCTCGCAGGGTAATCTCGAACATGGTGAAAGTCCCTCCGTAAAGGAACGGCGAAGTCACGATATTGTCGCCCGGGCCGCATATATTTGTCACAGACAGGAAGACGGCGGACTGCCCGGAAGCCGTGGACACAGCCGCCACCCCGCCTTCGAGGGCGGCCATCCTCTTCTCGAACACCTCGTTGGTAGTGTTCGTGATACGGGTATAGATGTTCCCCGGTTTCTTCAGGGCAAAAAGGTCGGCCCCGTACTGCATATCGTCAAACACATACGCAGTGGACTGGTATATAGGTACTGCAGTGGCTTTCGACACGGGATCTATCTCCTGGCCTGCCCTGAGCTGCAATGTCTCGAATCCATATTCTTTCTTCTTCATGATCAGAAATCCGTTAAATGTCCAAAATCCGTCAAAACTAAAAGTCGAGCAGCTGCTGTATGATATTCCCGAGCGGTCCGCTTTCTATGAGAAAGCCGTCGTGGCCGAACCTGGAGTTTATCTCCACATACATGGCCCCGTCGATATGGGTAGCCATATACTTCTGCTCCTGCACCGGGAAAAGGCAGTCAGTGTTTATCCCGACGACCACAGTATCAGCCTTTATCCTCTTCAGAGCCGCCTCCACCCCGCCTCTTCCTCTGCCGACATTGTGGCTGTCAAGGGAATACGTAAGACTGTAGTATGAATACGCGTCGAACCTGTCCACAAGCTTCCTGCCCTGGTACTGCTGGTATGAGCACACCTTGTCGGCAAACATCTTGTCCGGATCCGGCTCGGACTGGGTATCGTTGTAGCAAAGATAGTTACGGTAAGATATCAGGGCTATCGAACGTGCGCAGGCCAAGCCTTTCCTTCCTCCCGAAATGCTTGCGCATTCCCTGAAAGTCGGATCGGCTTCGAGTGCCATCCTCTGGGATTCGTTGTAGGCCGTCACCCACGGGGTTACACGGGCTCCGCAGGCCGATACCAGCGACTTCTTCATCACTTCCGGCTCCATAATCATCCATTCCAAAGCCTGGAACCCCCCGATCGAGCCGCCGATCATCAGGTCTATCCTGTCGACACCCAAGTGTTTCCTTATCAGGATATTGGCATTGACTATATCCCTTACCGTGATTTTCGGGAAATCGAAATAATAGGGTCTGTCCGTACCCGGCTTCAGCGACGCGGCGGAAGTCGTGCCGTACGGAGACCCGAGCATATTCACGCAGGCGACGAAATACTTGTCCGGGTCTATGACCTTGCCTGGTCCCACGAGTCCGGGCCACCAGTCCTGGGGGTCCGAGTTCGCCGTGAAGGCGTGGCATATCCAGACGACCTTCCTGCTGTCGCTGCCTGGTGAATAAGGTCTGTCCGACCTGTGGTATACAACTGTGAGTTCTTCGAGAGTCTCTCCGCTTTCAAGTGTAAATTTTCCTGTATGTCTGTATTCTTCTCGTATCATAATGTCCATCGTTCCTCAGCCCTGGCAGGCAACAAGCCTGAAGTCCTGTCCGGCTACCGTTCAAATATTTTTTCTGGGATTCGGCGCCGCCTGCACATCCCGTGCCCGGTACGGCAAAAGAAAACACTATGCATCTTGGCGATGCATTCGCTTGGACATCATAGATATGAAAGTGCGAAAATCCATAACGGACGCAAAGCTATGAATTTCCGCACTAATTTCCAAATTTAACGACAGGCTGGCAAAAAAGCAGGCAAAAGCCGGTATACCGATCAATGGATCCAGACTGTCAGCCCTGCCATCACGATGGATACCATACTCATCAGCTTGATGAGGATGTTGAGGGACGGTCCGGACGTGTCCTTGAACGGGTCACCGACCGTATCACCGACGACGGTAGCCTTGTGGCACTCGGAATTCTTGCCACCGAGGTTTCCCTCCTCGACATATTTCTTGGCATTGTCCCAGGCACCCCCGGAATTCGCCATAAAGATTGCAAGCACGAAGCCGGAGCCGAGACCTCCGATCAGAAGCCCCATCACGCCTGCCACACCTAACACAAGCCCCACGACGACAGGCACCACGATGGCAATCAGGGACGGAAGCAGCATCTCATGCTGTGCTCCCCTGGTGGAAATCTCCACACAGCGGGCATAGTCAGGGACAGCCTCACGGGTCAGGATACCCTTGATCTCGCGGAACTGCCTGCGCACTTCCTCCACCATCTTCTGCGCCGCACGGCCTACCGCATTCATCGTCATCCCGCAGAACAGGAAAGACATCATGGCACCGATGAATACCCCTGAAAGGACCATCGGATTCATAAGATTCACCTGATAATACTCCATAAGATCTGGGATCGTTGCGGAAGCCACCTCCACACTGCGGCCGGCCACATCTATCACCGTCGTGCCGATATGGACAAGCCCTATCTTTATCTCCTCTATATATGAAGCCAGCAGGGCGAGGGCGGTGAGGGCTGCAGACCCTATGGCGAAACCCTTGCCTGTGGCGGCGGTAGTGTTTCCGAGGGCGTCGAGGACATCGGTACGGCGGCGTACCTCCGGATCCAGCCCGCTCATCTGCGCATTGCCGCCGGCATTGTCAGCTATAGGTCCGTATGCATCAGTGGCAAGGGTGATTCCGAGGGTCGAGAGCATACCTACTGCGGCTATGCCGATGCCATAAAGTCCGAGACTCAGGTTTTCAGCCGAAAGCAGGTTGGCGAAGTCGAAATTTATCGCGCACAGATAGGATATAAGGATGGCAACGGTGATGGTCACCACAGGTATGGCGGTAGAGATCATGCCGAGCCCGACTCCCGAGATTATAACCGTGGCCGGACCGGTCTTCGAGCTCTCTGCAAGTTTCTGTGTCGGCCTGTAGGAATGGGACGTATAGTATTCGGTAGACTGGCCGATGATGACTCCGGCGACAAGCCCCGTTATCACGGAAAACGAGATGCCGATCCAGTTCTCCAGGCCGAGAAGATACAGTATCCCGAATGTGGCCACGGCTATCAGCACCGCACTCAGGTTCGTGCCCAGACCGAGCGACTTCAGGAGCTGGCCCATACCGGCCCCCTCTTTCGTCCTCACGGCGAATATCCCGACCAGCGAGAGCAGCACCCCGACGGCGGCTATGAGCATAGGTGCGAATACGGCCCTCAACTGCATATCCTCCCCTGCCGCATAGAAAGCGGACGCCCCGAGTGCCGCAGTGGCGAGGATGGAGCCGCAGTAGGATTCGTACAGGTCGGCCCCCATGCCGGCCACATCGCCTACATTGTCTCCTACATTGTCGGCTATCGTAGCTGGATTCCTCGGATCATCCTCCGGGATACCGGCTTCGACCTTTCCCACAAGGTCGGCACCGACATCCGCCGCCTTGGTGTAGATACCCCCTCCGACACGTGCGAAAAGCGCCTGGGTAGAAGCGCCCATGCCGAAAGTCAGCATCGTAGTCGTAATCATCACAAGCTTCTGCGCACCTT
The DNA here is from genome assembly GCA_944326325.1 of uncultured Bacteroidales bacterium. Lineage (GTDB taxonomy): Bacteria > Bacteroidota > Bacteroidia > Bacteroidales > UBA932 > Cryptobacteroides. The sequence continues at coordinate 432,695 of CALVDQ010000001.1, read as the reverse complement.
CGGCCTCCACGAACAGATCCAGTATGATGTACCACAGGGAAATGTCAAGCAGTCCGAGCCCTACCACGGTGAGTCCCATCACCGCGCCCGAGCGGAAAGCTATCTTCAGGCCGGAGTCAAGCGAGCGCATTGCGGCATTGGCCGTCCTCGCGGAAGCATAGGTCGCCGTCTTCATCCCGACAAAGCCGGCAAGTCCGGAAAAGAACCCTCCCGTCAGGAATGCGAACGGCACCCAGCTGTTCTGCACGCCAAGGCCGTACGCGAGGATTGCAAAAAATACAGCAAGGATGATGAAGACTATGGTCACTACCTTATACTGTTGCTTCAGGTAGGCCATCGCACCTTTCCTGACAAAAAGCGCGATTTCCTTCATTGTAGCCGAGCCCTCGCTCTCTTTCATCATCTGACGGAAGAAATACCATGCGAAACCCAGAGCAGCGACGGCCGCTGCAGGGACCAGATAGAACAGGTCGATCATTTTCAATTATAATTTTAAAGTTATCAGTCAAGTGTCGTTACATCTGATAAATGTAGGACATTTTTGCTTAATATCCATCCCGGGAAAGGAAAAATTTCCTAAATTTGTATGATTTGATGACAAAAAAGATTAAACACACATAAAATCATGAAACACTTTACACTACCGAAAGACGGAGGTCTCATTGAAAAAGATCTTCCGGCGGACATTCTGCACAGCTACGAGAAAATCCCGGCTGAAATATACGAAGACCAGGAAGATGCGAGCAAGGAAATCGCCGCAATGATCATTTCGGCGATAAAATCGCACACCGGCGGCAAGTTCAAGCTCGGACTGACGACAGGTGCGACGCCGGTCAGCCTCTATAGGGAGCTTTCCGCAAAATACAAGGAAGGCGCCATCTCTTTCGCCGATGTCGAGATTTTCAGCATTGACGAATATTATCCGGTAGGAAAGACTGAAGCACAGAGCCGCAACCACCGGCTCCATGAAGAGTTCCTCAACAATGTGGACGTCAGGAAAGAAAACGTGCACATCCCTGACGGGACGGTTCCGAAAGACAAGATAACGGCCTACTGTGCGGAATACGACAAGGCCGTCTCGGGACTCGACCTCCTGGTAATCGGGGTCGGGGAACAGGGACAGATCGGCTTCAACGAGGCCGGTTCGTCGGAAAAGAGCCGCACCAGGACAGTCCTCCTGTCCTACAAGTCCCGCAAGGCGCAGTCAAGGAACTTCAACGGCAACATAGCCGACACCCCGAAGACAGCCATCACCGTGGGCATCGCCACCATCATGAGCGCGAAAAAAATCATCCTCATGGCCTGGGGCGAAGACAAGGCACAGGCAGTCAAGGACATAGTGGAAGGTCCTGTAACCGCTGCCTGCCCTGCCTCCTACCTTCAGAAGCACGAGAACATCCGTTTCTATACTGATGACAACTCCGCCAGCATGCTCTCCCGCATAGTCGCCCCGTGGCTTGTCGGGCCTTGCGAGTGGACTCCTAAATTCGTCAGGAAGGCTGTCGTATGGCTCTGCGAGACAGTCCACAAGCCTATCCTGAAGCTCACCCACCAGGACTACATACAGAACTCCCTCGGAGAGCTCCTCGAGCAGAAAGGGGCCTACGACAAGATAAACATCGACGTGTTCAACGACCTGCAGCACACCATCACAGGGTGGCCGGGAGGAAAGCCTAACGCAGACGACTCCACAAGGCCGGTTCCGTCCGAGCCGTTCCCGAAGAGGGTGGTGGTATTCTCCCCTCATCCTGACGATGACGTCATCTCCATGGGCGGTACGTTCATCCGTCTCGTGGAGCAGGGACACGACGTACACGTGGCATACGAGACTTCCGGCAACGTAGCCGTACATGACGACGTCGTGCTCCAGCACATGGACACCGCCCACGAACTCGGATTTGCAGACAAGTTCAACGAGGTGAAGGCCATCGTCGCAAGCAAGAAGCCGGGAGAGCCGGAGCCGAGGGCACTCCTTGACATAAAGGGAGCCATCCGCCGTGCGGAAGCCCGTGCTGCCGTGAGGTCCTTCGGGCTCAACGAGAACACCAACGCACACTTCCTGAACCTGCCGTTCTACGAGACCGGCGGCATCAAGAAAGGCCAGCGTACACAGAAAGACATAGACATCATCATAGACCTCCTGAACAAGGTCAAACCTCACCAGATCTACCTCGCAGGCGACCTTGCCGACCCTCACGGCACGCACAGGGTATGTACCGAGGCGGTGCTCGAGGCCCTTGACCAGCTCAAAGGCGAATCCTGGATGAAGGAATGCCACGTATGGCTCTACAGGGGAGCCTGGATGGAGTGGGAGCTCGGCAAGGTGGACATGGCAGTGCCGTTGAGCCCGGACGAACTCATAAAGAAGCGCCACGCGATATACAGGCACGTGTCGCAGAAGGACATAGTGCCGTTCCCGGGCGACGACTCCCGCGAATTCTGGCAGAGAGCCGAAGACAGGACGCAGAACACCGCCCGTCTCTACAACGAACTGGGTATGGCGGAATACCAGGCCATCGAGGTCTTTGTCAAGCTGTTCTGATACGGGACGGATACAGGATTTCTTAAAAACCGACAACCAAATACAAAACAGGAAATGAGAGTAATAATAAACGAAACCGACGCGAAGGGCGCGGTCTGGGCTGCGCACTACATAGTATCAAAAATCAAGGAAAAGGCGGCGAAGACGGACAGGCCGTTCGTCCTGGGGCTTCCTACAGGCTCCACCCCGATAGCTACCTACAAGGAACTTATCCGGATGAACAAAGCCGGTGAAGTGTCTTTCAGAAATGTCATCACCTTCAACATGGACGAATATGTCGGCCTTCCTGAATCACACCCGGAAAGCTACCATTCCTTCATGGCAAGGAACTTCTTCGACCACGTGGATGTACCGAAGGAGAACATCAACATCCTCAACGGCAATGCCCCGGACCTCGAGGCCGAGTGCGCATCGTACGAAGCCCGCATCGAGGCTGCCGGCGGCATAGACCTGTTCATGGGCGGCGTAGGCGAGGACGGGCACCTGGCTTTCAACGAGCCTTTCTCCTCCCTCGTTTCCCGCACCCGAGTAAAGACCCTTACCTACGACACCATCCTCGTGAACTCGCGCTTCTTCGACAATGACATCACGAAGGTGCCGAAACTGGCCCTGACAGTGGGAGTCGGCACGGTGACCGATGCGAAGGAGGTTCTGGTACTGGCTTTCGGACACAAGAAAGCCCGCGCCCTGCAGCAGGCCGTGGAAGGCGCCTATTCGCAGGCCTGCACGCTTTCCGCCCTGCAGGCCCATCCGCACGGCATCATCGTCTGCGACGAACTTGCGGCAGGAGAGCTGAAGGTCAACACCTACAGGTACTTCAAGGACATCGAGAAGGATAACCTGTAAGAGACACATTCCGCCGCATTTCCATTTGGAGTGGAATCCGGATCGGCCTTGCTTTTTATCATGGATACGGAAAGAAAATACATCGTCGGCATCGGCGAAGCCCTTTGGGACGTATTGCCCGAAGGGAAGAAGATCGGAGGGGCTCCGGCCAATTTCGCATATCATGTATCGCAGTTCGGACTGGACAGCATCGTAGTCAGCGCGGTCGGGAATGATGCCCTGGGGGACGAAATCCTGGAGAATTTCAGGGGGAAGGGCCTCCACACCCTCATAGCAAGGACAGACCATCCCACAGGAACGGTACAGGTGACCCTGGACGGTGCCGGTGTGCCGCGCTACGAAATCAGGGAAAACGTGGCCTGGGACAACATACCTTTCACGCCGGAACTTGAGAAGCTCGCAAGAGAGACACGTGCCGTATGCTTCGGTTCGCTGGCACAAAGAAGCCCGGTATCGAAGGAGACCATACAGCGTTTTCTGGACACAATGCCTGACGGGGAAGGCACATACAAAATTTTCGACATAAACCTACGGCAGGACTTTTACTCCGCCGAGACGGCAAAAGCGTCCCTGGACAGGTGCAACATCCTGAAGATAAACGACGAGGAACTTGTCATAGTCAGCCGAATGTTCGGCCTGCCCGCAGCGGACATGAAGGAAGCCTGCAGGTCGGCGGTACGGGAATTCGGGCTGAAGATGCTCATCCTGACTTGCGGGACACGCGGAAGCCACGTCTTCACGCCCGGGTCGGAGTCATTCGAGGAAACGCCGAAAGTAGAGGTCGCAGACACTGTCGGTGCAGGAGACTCTTTCACGGGGGCCTTCATCGCCGCGCTGCTCAACGGCAAGGATGTAAGGGAAGCGCACCGGCTGGCAGTGGATGTCTCGGCATTCGTCTGCACAATGGACGGGGCCATGCCGGCTCTCCCGGAGGGACTGCTCCGCCGCGCCAGATAGATGCCGGGCCGGCTGCAAGTCACATGTTTACGGGGCCGGAGGTCCTGAAGACTCCCGCATCCTTATCTCGGCATTCACCACCTCGGTACGGTCCGGGCAGTCATGGTTCCTGATTTTTTCGAGAATAAGTCCGGCAGCCTTCTCCCCCATCTGGAACAGGGGCGGCTCCACGGTAGTGAGCCTGGGATATACTATGGTGTCTGGTCTTTCCGCCATCTTACCCTGGGTGTGATAGCCATTTTCTTCTATGTCGGTACAGAAGTATCCGTAGGCGTGAACGTGAATCTCCATGCCATGGAGCTTGCGGAATCCGGACAAGGGCTTTCGTTCTTCGGACACGGGAGGCTGGTCCTCTGGGGCATGGACCTGGTCCATAGCCCTTGTCGCGAGCTCGTGATGCTTTTCTATGCCCTGTACGGGTCACGCGTCCGGGTTCAGGAGTAGATGAGAACCGCCTGAAATAACTAAAACAGAGAGAGGGGCGGGCCAAAAGTTGGCCCGCCCCTCTCCACGGGATGGAACGTCGCTATTCAGCCAGCTGGAGATTGGTTTCGCTGTACGTCGCCTTTCCTCCGACATAGCTCTTGGCGCAGCCCGAAAGGTTCTCTGCCGTGATGGTATGCGCCCCTGTCCCGAGAGCGGCGTCAAAGACCAGTCCAGTGACCGTTCCTCCTATCCGGCAGTCAGTGAACGATGCGGAAGAATACTCTGAATTAATCAGTATCGCAAACAGTGCCCCGGCCCTTGCAGGGGAAGTGACGTCGCTGTTTGACACGCAATCCGTACAGTTGGCTACGGTCGGCACTGAAGCTGACCCGGAGTCTATATGGCCTATAAGTCCGCCTGCGAAGACATCGTTTGTGAGAGAAGATACCGCAGTCACGTCTCCATAGTTTTCATTCCTTGTCATCGTTAGGCTCTGCATCACGTGTCCCACGATTCCTCCGACCGACTTGTAGGTCTGGGCCACATCACTCGAGACCGCACCGTTGTTGATATTGTCCGCAAGGGTGATGCTGCCTTCGACAACTCCAGCCATGCCGCCTGCCGAACAGTGGTTCCCGATATTCCGGAGGGTCATGCTGACAGAGCCGTTGTTTGTATTGCCTTCAAGTGAGGACGACCCACGCATCAGGCCAGCGATTCCGCCGATACCCGCCCGTACTCCGGCTCCCGGGCTTTCCGCTGTCCCGACCTCGAAGTCAAGGGTCACATTTCCGCTGTTGGTACAGCCCGATATCTTCGTCGTATTCCACATCAGACCCGCAATCCCGCCGATATTGTTGTTGGACGCCATGTCTGATGATACGTCTCCAGTATTGATGCAGTCCGTTACCTCCATCTGCTCCACGAGGATACCGGCTATGCCGCCTGCCGTAGTATAGGTCACGTCGTCAATGGCAGTGAGCCCCCTCTTGTCCTTATAATAGACTGCTCCCGAGTTGGCACAGGAGACTATCCTGTGCTGCTTGTTGGTTGAACTGGTGGACAGTCCGAGTATCCCGCCGATGCCCTTATCCCCGGACAGGTTGCGGTGACCCTTGCTGATGAACACCGGGGAACTGTTCGTGCAGCCGCTGATCGTGACTCCGGACTGGGCATAACCGTGGATAACCCCGGCTATCCCTCCAAGTCCGCGGATATCATCGTTGTCCATGTCGAATTCACCTGTGTTGTCACAGTCCGATATCGTGGATGGAGACTCGGACCGTATCTGGATAAAGCCGACGATGCCTCCGCAATAGCTCCCCTTGTCAGCATCCGTGACTGTTATCTTACCGGAATTGTCGCAGCCGGTGATGTTCCCGCCCTGGAACATGCCTGCAATGCCACCGACTCCCTGGAGCTTGTCAGAATTGACCGTGATGTCTCCAGTATTCACTGATGACTCTACAGATATCCCCGACGAGGAGAACCACCCGGTTATGCCTCCGGCATAGACGTATTTGTTGATGGTTCCGGTCACCGTGATGTTTCCGTGGGCCCGGCTGTTCCTGACTGTCCCGTAGTTGCTGGACACAAGCCCGCCTATCCTGACCTCGTTGCCGGCGATTTCCCCGCTGTACTCGGCCGTTACGGGAACATACGAGGTCACATTATCCAATGTGCCGCTGTTCCTCCCGACAAGGCCCGTGTTCTCGGACGGCCCGGAAAGACTGATGACACTGGTCCCGTCATAGGCTGTCCCGTCACTGGACCCGAAGACAACATCCTTCAGCACCGCTCCGGACGCAACTTCAGAGATCACCGTGCCGCTTGTGGCGGACAGGTTGTAGATCCTGTGGCCCTGCCCGTCGAACTGGCACCCGAGGACAAACGGCGTCCACGTCTTCCCGGACATGTCGATGTCCGCCCCGAGCACGACAAGATCCTCGGCAGTGTAGGTATCCGAGGCGGCGGCAAAAGCCAGGAGCTCGGCAGCCGTGGATATGGAGGTCTTCACCCATGGCACCTCCGCAGTCTCTGCCGTAATGTCAAGACTTGTATTCCGGACGAGATCCAGGGCTCCCGGGACCTCTACCGAAGCCGTCTGCCCATTGCCCTCGTATTCTACCCGGCATCCGTCCGTAAGGGAAGCCGGAACAACTGAAATCCAGTATTCCCCGGCAGTGAACATGCCGTTTTCAGTGTCGGGCACAAGGGTTACAGACTCTCCCTGCGCGCCCTGCGCCGTCTCCCCGACCTTCACGGTGCATGCACCGGAAAGTTTTACGCCGTCAGCACTGAACTTCACGGAAGTCACCCCATCAGGGACGCTGATTTTTACCATGGACACAATGTTCCTGAACTGGAAATGGTCCACATCGTCGGCTTTGGCGACCGACACTATGGCCCCGGTGTCCGAAGTCGTCTCTCCGACCTTCTGTTCCGAAGGGACAATGACACTCACGGTCCCGTCCTCTGCAGGCATGGTTCCGGAAGCTGCGGTGTACGGGAATACGGCATAGAATTCATCAGAGCCTTCCGTCACCGCCCCTTCAAACACGGCCAGACCGTTTTCGATGGACCGGACCGTGAACTCATTCATGTTTGTCCCGTCATATACGGCAATCCTGTCCGTATCTTCCCAATTTACCCGGGTCCCTGTAAAAGCCGCCCTGGTAAGCTCCGAGACGGCAGCCGTAAAAGTCTTCGCCACGAAGCCTTCCGGCACCGGAGTCTCTTCCTGGCTTTGGGAAGAATCATCCTTCAGCTCCTCTTTCGTACAGGAAAAAAGGACGAGAGAAGCCGCTGCTATCATAGATAATCCGAATATTCTCATAATGTATCTTTTTTGGCTGTTATCTTATCTGGCGCATTTCAACTGGATATGGTCCAATCTGATACGTGGATCATTCTCGTCGGACACTATCCTCAGGCGTATGGCGAGATTGTCCTGGTTCAGGCAGCCGTCCGGAAGCTCGAAATCATAGAACTTGTAGCCCGGGACATTCGTCTCTGTCTGCCTGCCGGAATCGGTGCGGTCCAGCTGGGGCAGTACCTTGAACCTGGTGACCTCGGTCCACGGGCCGGAAAGGGCGGAAGCATATTCCAGTGCGAAGACCGGGGTACCCCCGCCTGTATTCATCGACACCTGGAGGGACAGCGGTCCAGTATAGCCGGAAGTGGAAATGCCGTCTATATAGAAGAAATCCGTATGCAGTTCACCTTTATTCCACGGCTGGGAATTGAAGGCTCCTCCGGAGACACGTCCGTAATATCCTCCGGACAAGGTGCTGTACCAGCCGTCGGCGGCGTCAGAAAGGTTCACGTCTCCGCGGAACGAGTCCTGGTATCCGAGGATATTGAGGGCATAATACTGCTGGAAGCCGGTGTTCCCGTTCTTGTTCAGCACCACGCCGGGCTGGCCTGCAAGAATGCCTTCGTCAGGATTGTACTCATTCTCCGGGAATATCATCGCCGAAGAGGAATTGTCCGGAGTCTCATACTTCAGGTTGCAGTCCCAGCCGGCTATCACCTGTGAGACTTCATTCGCCGTCCCGTCAATGCCGAGGTCACTTTCCGACAAAGGGACTATGCAGAGCGAGGTCCCGTCTATGTCGAAATTTGCCATATTCACTTTCATTACGATGCCGGTAAGGGTCCCGGAGCCTTCAGGCAAGGTCGTGTGCGCCCAAGGAGCGTCGAGAGTTGTCAGCATATAGATGCTGCCGCCGTCCTTGTCCCGCACCGGTACAGGATACCAGCGGTAAAAGTCCGGGAATTCCAGGACAAAATAATCCGGGGCCCTCTGCTCCGTATTCCCAGGCCAGCAGGTCTTGAAATTGGTATAGGCACCTGCAGCCAGGGCCACTTCCACATCAGTGAGCGTGACGATATTGAATGTCATGTCATCCGTCAGGTCCGCTATCTTCACATCAGGCACGGTGAATCCGGAATCCTCGAATTTAAGTATATGGGAGACAGTGACATCCTTAAATACCTTGTAGGAGAACCCGCCTTCGGTTTCCGTTTCCACCCTTGTATCCTTGAGGGCAAGGGAAACCCTGTCGAACTGGGTAAATGCAATCAGTCCGGAAGACTCGAAGACCACAGTACCATGACCGGTCTCGCTCTGGAGGATATACCTGTTGGCCGGCATATTCTGGGAAGTGCCTGTGCTCGTGATGATGCCTTCTATGCATACGTTGTCCTCCACCGTTCCATCCGCTATCGCGGCAGCCTGGGAGAAATCAATCGGAGTCGCTTCATTGTATATGCTCGGCGCCGCCTGCTCCACCTTTACTATGGCCTCGGCCCGCCTGCCGTTTTCATCCTCGTAGACAAGCTCGATATAACCCTGGCGCAGGACGTCGTCCGTATTCTCTGAAGCGGTGAATACCAGATTGCCGTCCTCCGTCACAGTGACATCTTTCAGCCAGTCCGCAGACGGGGTTGCCTTTATCCCGTCATTCGGGACATTTGCCGTGAATGCTATCGAATACCTGGCTTCCGCAGCCATTAGCGACATCATCGAAGTGGACTCGAATATGATTGCAGGATACGATGAAAGCTGTATTACGGTAACTTCCTTTTCAGCGGCATGGTCAACGGTGAAGACACGGATGGTCTGGTAGCGGAGAGACTCTCCCGTATTCTCCGTACCTTCCACCATAAACCCTTTTGTGGAAGCCTTCCCGCCCATAAGGTCGGTAGACATCCATCCGTTATCAGTATCATACTCTATCCGCCATTCAATATTGGCATCCAGGGAGACAAGGACCGGTGTCCCGGCATCCGATATCAGTATCCTGTCGGATGCCAGTTCCAAGGAGCCGGTCACCTGTTCATCCCTGGTACATGACAGGGCGGCCGCAATGAGAACGGCGGCCGCAGCCAGTCTCACGATATTTCCAAGTTTTTCCATATATGTCATTTTGATTGAAGAACATCTGTCTTGTATATGATTTCGTAATCCGTGCTGGAATCGTTGAGCACGAACACCTGCCATGTATCCCCGCCCTCATAGACGCGGATCATGACATGGCCGGCAGGCTTGATCTGCTCTCCGTTCTCGCCCAGGCGTATCCTGTTGCTGTCCACGAGTCCGGCAGCGAAGACCATGCGGTCTCCAGGGTAGAGGTCAGTCGAAAGCATCCACCTCAACGGTTCCGCCTCCGGATGGTAATAGTCCCACACGGGGATGACGTAGGCCCTGGCCTGCATCTGTCTCACGAAACTGTTGTGCATCGCATCCTTGTAAGCGTGGTGGTTGCAGACAACCACATCCGTAGGTCCGCAGGCCTTGGCTACGGCATCTTCCGTCAGTTCGGACTTGATGTCCCCGCCGGTGTACCAGCTGAAGTCCCCGTAGGTTATACGGATGGCGCAGCTGAACTCGTTCTCGTCCGTGGTGTCGAACGATATATGCGATGTCCCTGTCCCGGACCCCGTCCAGACATCCAGGTTCCCGGCCACGTTCCTTACGGAAAATTCCGGATAGGATGCAGCATCGTATTTGAGCGGGAACTGGGAGTCGCTGCCCACAATGAACTTCTCGTTGGTCTTCCCGTTCTCGGACCTGAGCTTCATGAACGAGGTATAGTTGCCGAGCCCGCCGTTTGAAGACGACACCTGCTCCGCACTCGGCCAGTTGTAGCCCGGCCAGCCGCGGTCCACGACCTTCCCTATATCCACCAGTTGCGCCAGATGGGTGATGCCGTGCAGTTTGTACGACACTCCCGGACTGGAAATGGCAGTGTTGTCGAAAGAGCCTATATGGTCTCCATGGAAGTGGGTGATGAAGGCATAGTCTATATCGGTGCCGTTTTCCAGCGGCTGCGAGAAATGCTCTATGTACCTGGCGACCCACTCGGCAGGGGACTTGGACGCCGACGGCTTCGGATTCATGATTTCCTGCTGGTAATTGTCCTCCCCGAGGTCTCCCATATCCACCAGCATGGTGGTACCGTCCGGCAGGACCAGCCATGCCACATTCCCCCTGCCGGTGCTTATCTGATGGATGTCGAGCCAGCCTTCCTGCCAGTCAGCCACGAATGACTTTTCCACCGGCGGCTCGTCCGGCAGAGGTTCAACCCTGTTGCATCCCGATGACAGGAAAGTCATCAGCAACAATGTAAAAAACATATTCATTCCCTTCATTTAGTATTGATCTTATAGTTTTGACCTTAACGTCTGTCCAACAATCTAAAGTCCACGGCGGCCTGCCGTGCGGCCGTACTCCTGTCCCTATTCGATATCAGGGACATTGAAAAGTCCGGCCTCCGCAGCCGTCATCTCGTTCCCGCCATAGCCCGGATTCTGTTTCAGTTCCACGTTGCTTGCCGAAATGCTTAGCTGCGGGATAGGAAAGAGCTCGCGGTAATGGTCCGAAGGCTCGTGGTTCCACCATCTTTCGGTAGTGTAGGCATTCCAGCGCCTGAGGTCAGTACGTCTGCGGCCCTCCCCGAGGAATTCAAGCATCCACTCCTCAAGGAACCTGTATTTGTCAAGGTTCGCCTCGGTGCATGGGTCAGGGTCGGCATTCCCTTCGAAATTGCGCTTGCGCACTTCATTGATGAGATCGGCCGCACCGTCCTTGTCGCCGTCGCGGTACTTGCACTCCGCCAGCATATAGTAGACTTCCGCAAGACGGATGATAACGTAGTCAGGATTGTACCGCAGGTCCAGGCCGGTCCTGTCCGGCACCGGCCGCTTCACCAGGCGGACGCCGGAGTTCTCCTCCCCGGTAGTGATATTGGAAGGAAGCTCGCTGACGGAGGCATACTCTGTCCCGACCTTCTTGAACTGCGCCACCTGGTCCACGAATGTGATGACCTCCCCGGTGTATTCGCGGGCTCCCTTGCAGCTTACGGTCCTGCCGTCGGAAGTCACCCTCTCCTGCCTGCCGTAGAGGAACATCCCCTCATACTGCTTGTTGCCGAGGTAGACATAGCCCTTCTTCCTGAGGTCATTCTCGTTGAACCTTGCGAAAGGAGTCCCGATATTGAAAGAGTAAGGCGTGCCGTCAGGGGCGAGAGATGGCTGGAGGTGGGCGCCGTTGGTAGAGCCCATCCCGTCCACGTCATAGTAGTCCTTGGCGTTGTAGTGGTTGAATCTCTCGTAGTCCCAGGAAATCTGGTTCATGGCATACTGGGACGCGCAGCTCCATATCACTTCCGTCGAATAATCGTTGTCAAAGCCGAAAGGACCGTTCCATGCCGTCTCGAGCTCATACTCGCCGTATTTACCGTCGAGGATGTCCTGGCAGAGTTGAGCGCATTCGTCGAAGCGGGACTCCCCGATATAGACCTGGGCATTGAAATAGAGCCTGGCAAGACAGGTAGCCACAATCCCCTGGTTCACCCAGCCTTCCTCCCGCTCTCCGAGGGTCTTCTTCTTGAGAGAGGACTCCGGGGCTATGCCCTCGAGGAAGAGGCTTTCTATATAGTCGAAGGTCTCTCGCGCGGTAGAACGCGGCACTTCATCCAGCGTATATTCCTTGTAGAGCGGCATTCCCCCGAAGAAATCCAGGGCCCTCATGTACGAGTAGCCGACAAGCATCTTCAGCTGCAGTATGTGGTCGGCCTTGTCCTGTTCCGTAAGGCCGAAGGATGGATAGTCGAGGTCCGACAGTTCATCTATCATGGCCAGGGCATACGAGATACCCTCCCCCATCTGGAAATATGTCGCGTAAATGTTGCCATGTTCAGGAGTCCAGGTGTGCCAGTGGAACTGCCTGTAGACTCCGCCGCTTTCGTAGTCCGCACCCTTCTGGGTCACGCAGAATTCGTCGGCCACGATTTCCTGCATCATCCACGGGGCAAATTCATGCGTGCCCCTCCATTTCGTATAAGGTCTGGCAAGGGCGGCATAGATATTTTCCTTTGTGGAAAAATATGTATTCTGGGCTATCTCCGAATAGTATATCTCGTCAAGATTTGTGCATCCTGCAAAGAAGACAGCCGCACCGAGTATATATAGTTTCAGTATATTCTTCATTTTTGTCTCCAGTATTAGAAAGTCAGTTTTACACCGAAAGTGTACCTGCGGGTTTCCGGATAAAGGTCATTGTACCACTCGTAGCCGGGGTCGAGACCGTTTATGTCCACTTCAGGATTCAATCCTGAGTATCCCGTGAAGCAGGCGACGTTCCTGACCGTGAGGTACAGGTCTATGGTGTCTATGAATTTCTGCCATCTCTTCATGTTCAGGGTATAGCCCAGGCTGACGGCGTCTATCTTCAGGAACGAGCCGTCTTCAAGCCAGTAGTCGCACAGGAGCTTTTCCTGCCTGATGTCCCTGTTTTTCAGGAATGCGCTGCGCAGGACATTCTGGTTAGAGACATTCGCGAGGCCGTAGTACATGTCTATGGTGTTGAAGACATCGTAGTCCAGCCAGCTGCGGAGGTTAATCCCGAGGGTGAGGTTCTTGTAACGGAAGATATTGTCCCAGGATATGATAAGTTTCGGTATCGCATTGCCGATATACCTCTTGTCATCATAGGTCTTGTTGTCGGCCAGGATGACATTGTTGTCCTTGTCGTATATCAGCCATTTCCCGTCCTCGGTGACACCGGCATATTCCCACAGGTAATAGCTTCCTATCATGGTCCCTTCCTCGAGACGTCCGCCGGAGCCGGGAGCTCCGGGCGCAGGGAAGTTCACGCGGTCCTGATAGGAATGGTTGCCCCAGAGAGAGGTGATCTTGGACCTGTTGCTGGAAAAGCGCATGGATGACGTCCATTCGAAATCCTTTGTCTGCACGGGAATACCGCCGATTTCGAATTCCCATCCCCAGTTCTCGAGATTTCCGTAGTTCATGACAGTGGAGTCATACATGGCCGGAGGTGTCGTGACTGTAATGTCATAAATCATCCCGTCCACCCAACGGTGATACCAGTCGAACTTGCCGTAGAGCCTGTTCCCGAGAAAAGCATAGTCGAGACCTATGTTGAGCTCTGACTTCTCTTCCCAGTGGAGGTCGTTATTGACATTGTTGGCAGGCCCGTAGGACATTATCCAGTCCCCGTTCATCGGCCAGTAGGAACCGGAAGCATAGCGGAATGCCGTCTGACCGGCCCCGAAGCCGCAGTTTCCCGTGACACCGTAGCCGGCCCTTATTTTCAGGTCATCCAGCCAGCCGATGCCGTCCATCCAAGGCTCGGAAGATATCCGCCATCCTCCGGAGACCGCCCAGAAGTTACCCCAGCGATGGTCCTTGCCGAACTTGGACGACCCCTCGTGACGAAGACTCGCCGTAACCATGTAGCGGCTCTTGTAGCTGTAGTTGGCACGTCCGAAAAAGGCGATCAGGCGGGTTCTCGGGTACTTGTACGAAGCCATTGATGCCCTTCCGTCCTTCAGCCAGTCTCCTGCTCCGATATCCCAGGCCCCGGTCCCGTCCACAGGGAAGTTGTAGTTTGTCATGTTGAAACTCTCGCTGTTCTCCTCATAAAAACTGTAGCCCAGGACAGCATTCACGGTATGGTCTCCAGCAAATACCCTGTCGAAGTTTATCGTAGGCTCGACAGAGACGTTTATGGTCTTGTTGAATTCATGGTAGGCCTCACCGTTGCGTCCGTTCTGTATGGAAGACCTGTGCTGGGAGGAAGTGTAGTTTGTTGCCTGCATCTGGCGGTCCTGCCAGCTGACAGTCGCCTGCGCGGAAAAGCCCAGAGGGAGGTTCAGTTTCACGTTGGCGTCGGCAAGTATCCACTTGTCTATCTTGTCCCTCTGCTTGAGCATCACGTCCGCTACAGGGTTGAAATAATAGTCGCCTCCGATTATGACATTGTATCCCGACGGGTTTTCCTCGTCATAGATCGGTTCGGTAGGATTCATCAGCATGGCTGCTGCGAAATTGTTGTTGGATGCCCTCTGGTCGCGGTGAGCCTCACGGTATTCGGTATGGACGTTGATTTCGAGAAGGTCGTCCAGGAGACTGAAACTTCCGTTGATTCTGCCGGAGTAGTCTTTCCTGTTGTCTCCGAGGGCGATACCTTTCTGGTCCGAGGCCACGAATGTGGCATATACCCTGGCCGCGCGGCTGCCTCCCGAAAGGTTCACGACATGACGGTGCGAGAATGCGCCTTCATTGAGCAGAGCCCCGTACCAGTCGTTGTCCGAGCCGAGATCGCTTCCCAGCCCGTAACGGAGGAATTCCTCACTGTTAAGCAGCTGGGGACGGTTGGAAACCTGCTCCGTCGAAAGCTCGGCCGTGTAGGAGAGTTTCAGAGGGCCTTCATTCGGCTTTTTGGTGGTTATGAGGATGACGCCGGCAGCCGCCCTTGTACCGTAGATGGCTCCTGCAGAGGCGTCCTTCAGCACGTCGATGGAAAGCACGTCCTCGAAATTGATGGCCCTTATGTCCGCACCCGGCACTCCGTCCACAACCACCAGCGGAGAAGCCGCGGCATTTATGGATGCCACACCCCTGAGCTGCATGGAGGAACTGGTGTTAGGGCTGGAGGTCTCGGTGATTGTCATACCCGAGATCTGTCCCTTCAATGCCGTGGCTATGGTCGAACCGCCCTGTCCGGCAAGGAGGTTTTTCGCGGAAATGGAAGTGATTGAACTGGTCACGGCCTTTTTCTCCATCGTACCGTAGCCGACAACCACAATCTCGTCGAGCATGTTCATGTCTTCCTGCAGGACAATATTCACCGGTGCCTCCGACTCTATCCTGACTTCCTTTGTCACGAAGCCGAGATAGGAGACGGAGACCTTTGCAGGATACGGTGCCTCGAGAGACCATTTTCCGTCCAGGTCGGTAAGGGCATACTCGTTACCCCCTCCCACGAGGAGGACTGTAGCCCCGGCCAGAGGGGCCCCGGAATCATCCACGACCACCCCGGACAGCCGTCCGCGGGCCTTGCCGGCCCTCTCGGTGGCGGCAGAAGTGTTGTCCGGGGCAAAGGTGAACGTGTTGTCCACCCGGGTATATTTCAGTCTCGTGATGGCGGAAATCCTGTCGAGGATATCGACGAGCATGGCATCCTGCATCTTGAGGGTGATCCTGGGTGCCTTGTCCGCTATGCTCTCGTCGAAAAGGAAGCTGCAGCCGGAAAGCTGCTGAAGTTCTGCCAGGGCATCCGGGAGGGAGGAGTCCCTGAGGTCTATGTAAAGACCTGTCTCCCTGACGGAGCCGTCGTCAGCCGTGTCCTGTCCCGATGCGGGAAGAACCGCCAGAATGAACGGCAGAAAGATTAGGATAAGCCTGAAAAATCTGTAATCCATGTTGTTAGAACATAATGGTTAGTTAATAAACAATTTAGTAAATAAACAATAAGGTGTCTTCCGGTTGTCATCAGTTTTCGTGATATAATTATTACACCCGCCGGGACCGGTTCTGGGGGTAGGAAAATGTAAAAATTTTGTTAAATCCATTTTTGTCCTTTTCGTGCTTGCTTTTCGGAAAACAATTCATACATTTGTGGAGATGTCTTCAGGCACAGATGTGCATTCCGGTTGTTTTCGCTACAGATATCAAAAACCCCAAATATGAAGAGATTCATCCTTTTATCCATAATGTGCATCTCCGTGCTGTGGCAGGAGCATGCTTCAGCCGAGACACCGGAGACGGCACAATATGACCCGGTAGCATCCCCAGGAGCCTGTGTTGTATACGGCAACGCGAGATTCACCGTCCTTACACCGAGACTGATAAGGATGGAATGGTCCGCCGACGCCAGGTTCGAAGACAGGGCCACTCTCGGGATAGTGAACAGGAAGCTCGAGGTACCTGAATTCGACGTAAGGAAATCCGCCGGCTCCGTCACAGTACAGACAGAATACCTCACACTGAAATACCGCGGGAACGGAAAATTCTCCGGAGACAACCTTTCCATCACGTTCAGGACGGGAAGGGACGGAAAGGAGAAGGTGAAATGGTATCCCGGGGCAGACGCCTCCGGGAATCTCCTCGGTACTGCCAGGACCCTGGACAGGTGCGACGGAGAGACCGTCATCGACCCGTACGACCCGGGCATAATCTCGAAGGACGGCTGGGCCGTGATAGACGAGAGCGGCAGGCACGTGTTCGTCCCGGTGGACAGCGACTGGAAGAACTGGGTGGAGAGCAGGGACAGCACAGACAGGCAGGACCTCTATTTCTTCGGCTACGGCCACGACTACAAGGCCGCGCTCGGGGACTTCACGAAAATATCCGGAAAGATACCTCTCCCTCCGAAATACACATTCGGCTACTGGTGGTGCCGCTACTGGCAATACTCGGATTTCGAGCTCATCGACCTCGCCAGACACTTCAAGGACTTCAACATTCCTATTGATGTCATGATCATCGACATGGACTGGCATGAGACATGGTCCGAACTCAAGGCCGCCACCCCTCCGAGAACGCCGGGAGGAAGGCCGGGCCTGGACGAATTCGGAGAGACCATCGGCTGGACGGGATATACCTGGAAAAAGGAATTTTTCCCGAATCCGGGGAATTTTCTGGAAGAACTGCACCGGATGGACATAAAGACCTCCCTGAACCTGCATTTCTGCAACGGCATACAGCCCTACGAGGAGCCTTACGACAGGTTCGTGAAGGACTATCTGTCCCGCACATCGGACTATGACGGTCCGGAAGGATACCTCAAGGAAGACGGAGGCAAGGTCCCTGTCCCGTTCAGGATAGACCAGATAGAGTGGACGGACGCCTATTTCAATTCCGTCATACGGCCCCTGGAAAACATGGGGGTCGACTTCTGGTGGCTCGACTGGCAACAGTGGAAGGACAGCCACTACACTCCGGGGCTCAGCAATACGTTCTGGCTCAACTATGCCTTCTTTCATGACAAGATACGCCAGACCGAATCCCAGGGCGTCTATGCCCCGAGACCGATGATCTACCACCGCTGGGGAGGCATAGGCAGCCACCGCTATCAGGTAGGCTTCTCCGGGGACACCTTCGCGACATGGAAGGTGCTCGGGTATCTCCCTTACTTCACGGCCACCGCATCGAATGTATGCTACGGCTACTGGGGACATGACATAGGCGGGCACCAGCAGCCTTCCGGAGTGCACAGCACCGATCCCGAGCTTTATACGCGCTGGCTCCAGTCCGGGGTGTTCACACCTATATACAAGACCCACTCCACCAAGGACATGTCCATGGAAAAGAGGTTCTGGGTATTCCCTGACCACTTCGACGCCATGCGTGCTGCCATAAGGCTCAGGTATGACCTCACCCCGTACATCTACACCGCGGCAAGGCAGGCATACGACACTGGCATCTCCATATGCAGGCCTCTGTACTACGACTGGCCTGAAGACGACGAGGCATACGTCCGGACCCAGGAATTCATGTTCGGCGACGACATCCTCGCCACCACGGTATGCGAGCCTGCGGACTCGGTCACCGGCCTGGCAAAGAGGACGATGTGGTTCCCTGAAGGCAGCGACTGGTACGATGTCTCCACCGGTATCATGTACAAGGGAGGGACGGAGCACGAGCTCCTGTACACCATAAACGAGAACCCTTACTTCGTGAAGGCAGGTGCGGTGATACCTATGGCCGGGGCCGGGATATCCAACCTCCAGGGGCAGGACCCGGAACTGAGGCTCCTCGTGGTTCCCGGGACCGGGGAAAGCAGCACGGAAGTCTATGAAGACGACGGCTCCACCCAGGCATACGGCACCGAATACGCCTTTACCCGGATAACCAGGAAGTCGGATGCCGGCTCCCTCGAGCTGACGGTGCTGCCGAAAGAAGGTTTCTTCAAGGGGATGCTCGACGAAAGGAAAGTAAGCATAATGCTCGACGGCTTCCGTGTCCCGGAGAAAGTGTTCGTGAACGGGGAGGAGGTGCCTTACTCGAGGTTTGCGGAATTCGATTCCGAAGACGGAAGGACCGTCTGGGGATATGACGGGGACGACCTCACGGCCACAATCTATACAGCCACTGCCCCTGCAGACGAAACACTGACCGTGAAATGCCTTTTCGACGGCAGCTCCGAACTGTACCAGTCCGGGGCGAAAGGTCTCATCAGGAGGATGATGGCCCTTACTCCGGAGACCAAGCTGATGGTCGAGCAGTATGTCATGCACGGGATGCAGCTTCCTGTGGAGTTCCTCGGCATAGCCCAGTGCGGCAGCTACATCACCGAAGATCCGGGGAAAGCCGACGAGATGCTCCGGAACATGGATGTCCGGGCCATGGAAAGCAAGTTCGGCAGCTATGACAGGCTCCCGGACACCTTCAAGGAAAAGCTGGCTGCACAGACGGTATTCGGCAGGCAGACCGGGAACGGTGGCAACACCCCTGGCACACATTGAGGAGTGGGACATGATCCGCAGACCCGACAACGAACTGGTAAAGCAACTCGCGGCAGGAGATGAAGAAGCCTTCTGCGAGCTGTATGCGTGCTACTGGAAAAAGCTGTGCAATTTCTGCAGCCGGTTCCTTGAATCGTACGACCTGGCCGAGAACTATGCCCAGGACATCTTCATGAAGATATGGGAGAACCGCGAGCTTCTCGACCAGGAAAAGTCATTCTCCTCCTACCTGTACACGATAGCCAGGAACAAGGTCCTGAACTACCTGCGGCATGTGGCAAGGTCGGAGACCCTCAGCAGGAAATATATCCAGGCCTACTCTGACAGTCCGGAATACGAGCCGGAATGCGGGGAGGAGTTGCTGGAGAAAGACTACTTCGCACTCCTGCGGCAGGCTATCCTCCGGCTCTCCCCGCGGCAGCGGCAGGTCTTCTGCATGAGCAGGAACGGCAACATGACACACAAGGAGATAGCAGAACGTCTCGGGCTGTCCGTATATACCATACAGGAATATATGTCGGATTCCCTGAAGTCCATCAAGGACTATGTATCGAAACATTCCGACATCATATTCCCTCTGTTATTGATTTTTTTCAACCTGCATTGACACCATGGACGGGAAAGAATTGACAAAGGAGCTGGTTGTAAAGTATATCAACCACACCTGCACTGTTGAGGAACTGAAGATGTTCCTCGCGATAATGAGGGACAGGACCGGAACCTTCGACGAATTCGATGACGCAGCAAGGGAATACTGGCTCCGGGAACCCGTGGAGGATGTAGACAGCAGGGCCTACGAGATATACAGGAAGGAAGCCCTGAAACTGATAGGAAAAAGGAAAAGCCGGACCAGGCGGGTGCATGCCGGCAGGGCTGTGGCGGTCGCCGCGACTGTCGTCATAGTCCTGACTGGAGGATTCTTCATCACGAGGCAGGTGGTCAGGGACAGGATAGAAAGGCAGCTCGCCTCCTACGAGACCATGGCCACGGCACCAGGGGAGATAAGGGAAATAACCCTTCCGGACGGGACCGCAGTGACCCTGAACGTAGCCAGTACCCTGAAATACAACGCCAGGTACGGCAAGGAGACCCGGGATGTCTGGCTCGACGGGGAGGCGTTTTTCGATGTCACGGCCGATGCCGGCTGCCCGTTCCGCATTCACGCGCGTGAGCTGGATGTAACCGTCAAGGGTACCTCCTTCAATGTCAAGGCCTATCCGGACGACGACTGGAACTCCGTGACGGTGCGCTCGGGGAAGGTCGGTGTATCCTACGGGAATGACGACATCATAATGAACCTGCTCCCGGATGAGGAGATTGTCATTAGCACCTCCGGCAGTTCCGCGTCGAAGCACAGCGTGAATACGGAAAAGTCCCTGTCCTGGATGAAGGGGAGCCTGGTCTTCAGGCAGCAGACATTGCCGGAGGCCATCAGGATGCTCCGCAGGTACTACTCCTGCGACATCGAGCTGCGGGACACTACGTCGGGAGCGAGGCTCTCCGGTACGCACGACAACAAGTCCATAGAGTCCGTGCTGGAATCCATCTGCTTCTCCACCGGGCTGCACTACAGGCAGGAAAACGGAAAGTACATCATCTATTGAGATTGAGGAGCCGCCTGCGGGACGATACTGGAAACAATAACCAATCTATTTTATAAAATGAAGATAAAAGCATTATTACTCTGCCTGCTGCTTGCAGGCCCGATTACGGATCTCGGTGCAGAGATCAGGCTTCCGAGCGTATTCTCGGACAACATGGTACTACAACAGAACACTGATGTCGCCTTCTGGGGGAAAGCCGATCCCGGAGACAAGGTTGTCATTTCTCCATCCTGGTCTTCCGACAAGGCCGTAGCCACTGCCGGAAAAGACGGGAACTGGTCCGTGAAGGTCAGTACGGTTTCCGCCGGAGGACCATACGAAATAGCCATCACTTCCGGGAAAGACAGGGTGGACATAAAGAACGTACTTCTTGGCGAAGTCTGGATCTGCTCCGGACAGTCAAACATGGAAATGCCGATGAAAGGATTCACAGGACAACCGGTCGAAAATTCTGCAGAATATATATGCAGCGCCAGGCCTGAGATTCCGATCAGGTCATGCAACCTTAAAAGGATCAAGTCCCTGGAAGAAGAGTTCGATTGTCCGGCAACGTGGTACGAGCATACCCCTGAAGGGGTGGCAGAAGCCAGCGCTACGGCCTATTTCTTCGCTCAAAGGCTCTACAAGACTCTCCGCGTCCCTGTCGGAATCATAAATGTTTCCTGGGGAGGCACCCCTATAGAGGCATGGATGGACAAGGACGTGATTGCAAGCGGATTCGCCGGAGAATTCGATATGAGCAGCTATGAGACCGGCAAATTCCGGGAAAAGAACCCGCACAAGGTACCAGGCGTGCTTTACAACGGAATGTTGCACACTGTAATACCGTTCACTGCAAAAGGCTTCATCTGGTACCAGGGATGCGACAACAAAGACCGTTTCGAGCAGTACCGGAGGCTCCAGCCGGCCTTCGCCAAGATGCTCCGCGAACAATGGGGGAACGAGGATATGCCGTTCTATTTCACACAGATAGCTCCCTTTAGCTATGGGAACCCGCAAAGCAGGGCTGCTGGCTATATGATGTGGGCACAGGCACAGACCCTGGCCGAAATTCCGCACAGCGGGATGGCCGCCACGCACGATAGCGGAGATTGTGACTGCATCCATCCGGCCGACAAGAAAACGGTCGGGGACAGGCTCGGCTACCTCGCCCTTGTGAACGACTACGGAATAAAGGGAATCGACCCGAATCCGCCTGTCTTCAAGAGCGTGGAGTTCACGGGAAACAAGGCCCGAGTAAAATTCGATGTCGGGAATATGGGGCTCAGCCCGATAAACAAGGACCTCCCGGGATTCGAACTTGCCGGGGAAGACCATGTTTTCCATCCTGCCACAGCACGGGTTCTCGGAGACAGGAGCCTCATTGAGGTGACAAGTCCTGAGGTAAAGGCTCCTGTCGCTGTCCGTTACGGAATGAGGAACTGCTCGGAAGCGACATTGTTCAACTGCTCCGGCATCCCGGCGAGTCCGTTCAGAACCGACAGCTGGGAGTAGACCCGGAAGTCTCCACGTCGATGCTCCAGTATGCATTCGCCGTAGTGGAGCTGGAACCCTGCCCCATCCTTGTGCCGTACATGCAGACCCTCAGAAGACGCGCCCTGATACCATCGGGAAAGACGAAAGTCTCATAGTCGTCTTCCGAGTTGCCTACGCCGGGAGAGACAAGCCGGCCCATGATGTGGCCGTTGCCCAGATTGTCTTCTGTCCAGTCCTCTTTCCTGACCTTGGTCCAGGAATAGCCGTCATCCGAGACATAGAAATCGAAGTAATACTGACGGCGGCTTTGGGTATTCCGGCAATAGCCGAGCGACACGGACTTCACCGTCACAGGGGCATCGCCCAGATAGAACTGTACATAAGGAGAACCGGAACGGGACCATGATGTCCTGACGTCACGGTCCACAAGGTTCTCCAGCTTCTCTTCACCCGCGTCAGATGACACGGGTGATTTTGATATGAAGCCGAACTTCAGATGATACCTGCTGGGAATCTGACCTGCGGCCGTGACGTATATCCAGGCGCCGCTGCTGTCCGCAGCGACTTTCACCTCCGTACCGGGTTCCCCCACGGCGCTCACCTCCGGCAGGGAATCGTAGTCCAGGGCGATCGGCAACTCGTATTCCATGACTTCCCTGTCGAATCCGGCGACAGGCTTCCCGTCTGCATAGATCCCGTCCAGGAAGGCAAAGGAATCAAGAAAACCTGCCGTACTGTCCACCGGGGCAGGTACCGTATCGCAAAGAGTGTTCTCTACCGCCCTGACGCCGAGCCTGTCCTGCAGCTGCTGCAGATACAGGCTGCGTGGCTCCAGACGATGCCCCACGCTGTATTCGTAAGCCTTGAAATTAGGCACATTGCCCGGATCCACGGCATCCATCACGAACGGGAGACGGTCGTCGGCATTCCCCTGTCCGAGGAGATAGTTCGGAGCCAGCTGGTTCTGGCTTATGATGAACTTGCCGTCGTTGTTGTACAAAGTATAGTTGGCTCCGGCCCAGCCGTGCGCTGTGCCGTTGCTCCACCTGTTCTGGACATAGATGCGGCCCTTGACATTGTCGAACAGGCCGCCGGAAGACCAGCGGAGATGCGGTTCGTTGGCATCGAACTGCCAGTCACTCCTGTCGTCGAGAAAGACGTTGGGTCCCATCACGTTGCCCATAACTATGAAACCATGTCGGGTGTACCTTGCATAATTCCTCCGGTTCAGGATGAAAGACCCTCCGGAATTGGTGAAGCTGTACCTGCGCTCCCCTCCCGTGCCGCTGACCGGCTCCAGGCAGAAAATGTCCTGGAACGTAGCCCTGAGCGTACCGGATGACACATTCACAGCCACATCAATATGATAGGTCACGAGATTCCTCACCCATATATCTTCTGCATCCATGGTGCGGACGCCTACCTGGGCATGGTATTCATCGTCATAGAACTTGTATGTGACATCGAATGCCCGGTTCTCTGCCGTGGAGCCCTTGTCGAACCTCGAGATCAGCTGCAGGTTTTCCACGCCGCAGTTCCGCACACGGGGCGCAGGATCAATGACCCGGATGGAAGACACCCCGTATTTCATGTCCAGAGGATCGGCTGTCGCCTCCTCCAGCGTCACGGTCCCGGATGCAGGATCCGCAGACCTGACAGTCCTTTCCTGTACAATATCCCTGTAGGCACTTTCAAGACGGCCTGAAGTAACCCACTGGTTGGCCGAGAGGACATCCGGGGCCTCGGTGATCACGTCCATGTTCAGGTCATGCGCCCAGGCCGGACCAACATTCCTGGTAATGGCCACCCTGTCGCCTGGACTGAACAGACCTGCATCAGCCACCCTCAGGCTGAAGGTTCCGGCCGGCACATACTGGTCGATAATGGAAGTCTCCGGACCTGCATCCACGGCACGGGAGCCCCGGATGTCGAAAAGCGCCTCGTTCTTGCTGTACGAGTCCGCCACCCACGTAGCCACGACCTTGGTCACTCCTTTTTCCGGAGTTTCCGGACGGGAATAATCGTACCAGTTGTCCGGTCCCAACGGCTCCTTCGGCCAGCTGATGTCTCCGCTTCCGTCGCCTTCCCCCTTTATGACAATGCCGTCAGCGGCAATCACTATCGGCCTGCTGATACGGAAAGTCCCTTCTTTCAGAAGCAGGGCTCCCCGGAATCCGCTGCTGTCGAGCGGAGCCCTGGAAATGGTGTTGACCGCCCTCTGTATCCTTTCCGTATCGTCGCTATCACCGGAAGACGGTTCCAGGATAATCTTCACCGGAACATTCGGGATAGCGGCCCCGCCTCCGGCATACCCTGCGGAGGAATAATCGATGATCACATTGCCCCTGTAGTCCGGGACATACTCCAGGCGGCCGTCCACGAGCCGTACCGCAGGATAGGGATTGTCAGGAGAACATCCCGAAAGGTCGCTGTCCACGGCCGTAAAGAAATATGAGTCATACACAGGTCCGGCCGCACCGGCGGAAGATATCCTGAAGTCCATCCGCCAGGTGCCTTCTTCCCGGCATACTGCGGCAGGGTCCAGAGTGAAGACCCCGCCGCAGTGCAAAGATACGGGTCCGGAAGAAAAGACGGGCCGCCGGTCCGGACCGGAAAGGACCACCGTGAATTCGATGTCCTTCTTCGCCCTGATATGCCATTTAGGAGCCGCGGAACCGGCCTCAACCACAGCCGGATATCCCGGCTTGAGATACATCCCCGGAAAATCAGGAAGGATTTCGGCCACGTCATATTCAGGATACCGCACATCCGGGGCCGCACCGTCTTTCAGGACCTTCTGGAAAGCCATGAGTTCGTATATCTCCACGGAACGGCCGGACAGGTCACCCGAGACCATGATGTACCGTGCCCGGACAGGTTGTTCGAATTCCTTGATGAACAGCTTGTTCCCGTTGGCATCCGGAAGCTCGTCCACATCCTGGGTGTAAAGTTCCGTCCAGCCCTGCGGGATAGTGTAGCCCTCAAGTCCGTCCGCGCCGCTTTCCGCAGCATCGTGAAGGCGGGCCCATACCTCGGGGTCATCGGTATACGAGACAGTGTACAGCCCGTCCCTGAGGTACTGTTTCAGCCGTCCCACAGCCGTTCCCCAGGCCACGCCTATGGAATTCAGTTCCCGGGATTCCCCCAGATCGGCAGACAGCCAGAAAGTTTCCTTTCCGGCTGTTGTCTGTGACCTGTCCGCTGTCCATCCGCTCCCGGAAGTTCCGGTAGATGCCCCGTCAAAGGCATTTTCCGGGTCACTGCCCCTGGCGTATGTACTGACCTTTATCCGGTCCCGTCCGATTCCCGCGGCCCAGTTCGTTATCTCGTATCTCTTTATCTTCACGGTGACTGCTGCCGTCCGTCCGCCCGAAACCATGTACACCGTATCTCCGTCCGCAAGATATTCCGTCTCCTTTCTCGGCATCCCGTCCCTGTCCGTGGCCTTGAGCGTCTCGGGGAGACAGTCCCTGAGACTGCATAGCCTTGTCCTGTCCAGGAGCGTGATCACTCCTGCGTCCATATCGGTCCCGAGGACAGGAGAACCCGCAGCTGCGGAGACATCCTCCACGGGAGCCTGTCTGGTATCCTCCATCGCCTTTCTCAGCTTTCCGGCAAAATCCAGCGTCTCTTCGAACGGCGGAGTGTCAAGCCGTCCCGGATAGCCTTCGTCCTTGCTTACCCAAAGCAGTTCCACCGGCACATAGCCCCGGTAAGGGCTTTTCCTCATGTCTGTCATGATCCGGTTAAGGTCCATCAGGCCGGACGTCTCTGCCCCGGCCGGTTTTTTCTTGACCTGGAAATTGCTGGAATACGGAAGGACGGCAGCGATATCGTCATACCAGCAGTAAGATGTGGCATCCGTCTCAAGGAACTCCCGGTAGAAGCCGGTGTCGTTGACTATGCCCACGTTGTCCCGGCCGACCCATTCCAGAAGCTTTATCACCTGGTTGGCCGTTGCAAGCATATCTCCGTGGTTCTGTACGCCGATACGTACATCGGGATAATATTCGGCGGCATAGTCCGCCACTTCCCTGATATGCGGAGCCATGCGGTCACGTGCGATTTTCTCCCAGCCTTCCCTGCGGATATCGGCAGGCGGAGTACCCGAAAATATACGTATGACCGGAGCGCCCATTTCATGCGCCACCTTTATCCAGAACTTTATCCTTTCCACATCGGTCCGGCGCCTGTTCTCGCTCGGGTCGGCGAAATTGTTCTGGAGCCCCGTGCCGCTTATCTCTATCCCGAGCCTGGAACACAGCTTCCTTATCTTCCTGGCGTATGCAAGGATCTCCTTCTCCGGCAGTGTCGGCATGGAAGTATTGCTGTAGCCCGGAATATAGTAGCAGGTGACATCCACGGCATCGAAACCGGCCTTTGCCGCCCACTCTATGGCCTCCAGCGTACTCAGATGAGGGGCGCTGCCGGAACCGTTGAGCCAGGCATTGATGTTCATGTTGAATGTATAGAGATTCAGGCTCAGCTTGAAATCCCCCGTATAGTATCCTCCCGAAAAATCCTTGTCTGACCTGTCAAAATGAGGAAGAAGACTGTCTCTCAGGTACATATACGAATCATCATCGTATTCCGCGGCAAGCACTGGTGCAGGAAGGGAGTCGCCGTTGTCCGCCACAAAATCGTAGGCGCTCCAGTCGATGGTCCGGCAGTTCTCCGCCTTCATGAACCTGTCATACACCTCCCGGTCAGGGACATGGATAAGCATACCTGTCACCCGTTCGAACCACAGGCCTTCCTTCCCCTCCGGCTTCTGAGGCTCAGGAGGAGCGGACAGGTACAGGTCGCCGAGATTGGTGCAATAATAGAAGACCCTCGGTTCCATGCTCTTCAGTGAAGGAAGCCGTACGGTCTTCAGGGCGCTGTCCCCCGTCCCTTTTGCCTGGGCAAAAGCCTGCACCGCCAGATGCTCCACGTCGGACATCTCCACATATCCGAGATTACTGCAGAGGCTGAAGGCCTTGGCACCGACGGTAACGGCATTGCATATACGGATCTTCCGGAGCGACTCCATTCCGCAAAAAGCCCCCTTAGGTACTGTCCCGTCTACGAAAGAAGCTTCCGAATCCACGGTAAGTTCCTCAAGAGACACCATATTTTCCCTTATGAAACGGCAGTCTTCGGCCGACAGGGTCCCGGCCGATATTTCAAGCACTCTGACCCCGCCGCAGCCGTCACCGCAACTGGACCGGACTTCCTTCTCCAGCCCTCCGGGGCTGAAAGCCTGCCCGATCACCAACGTACCTTCTTTCCCGGCCGGATTTTCCCGGCTGTTCACGCCGGACGCAAGAATACCGGCGGAGGACAGCAGGAGAAAAGCTGCCGCCCCGGCTACAATCGACATTTTCATACTGTTCCAACAATTGACCGTAATACTTTTTGCGTGTGTTACACACATCACACAATTTTTCGTCATCAAAGGTAGCAAATATTATTCAACAATCAACAAAATATCAAGATTTGCACACCTTTTTCGCATATCGACGAGAATTCCATACCAAATGTGGCATAAAACACGCTCAAAACCACACAAAAAGCCTGCCTGCACTGTAAATTTTCATTTTCAGGCTCTAAAATACATTGAAAAACATGATATTTTGTGTATTTTTGCAGGAAACACACAAATAATGACATAACACGGCACGGCAATAGCCGGACTGACGTCGATATATACCCGAGAAGTATGGAAAAGCACATAACGATAAAAGATATCGCAAGAATGGCGGGAGTATCCGTCGGCACGATAGACAGGGTAATCCACAACCGGGGACGTGTCTCCGAGGCATCCAGGGCCGCCATAGAACAGATACTTGCAAAGATAGACTACCGGCCGGATGTCCATACTTCAGCCAAGCCTCACAGGAAAAGGTACAAGATCCTGGTGACAATGCCGACCGCTGTTACGGGAGAATACTGGGGAGCGATACAGACGGGCATCACCCGCTGCATAAGGGAATATGCCGACCTGCAGATAGACTGCGAATACTCCTACTACAACCAGTTTGACATTTACTCCTGCCGGAGCGCGTTCGAGAACATCGTGAACCAAGGACCGGATGCCGTGGTCATCGGCCCGACCTTTGCCTCGGAGACCAGGAAGCTGTGTGAGAGCCTCGGGAAGGAACAGATACCGTACGTATTCGTGGACTCGACCATCGAAGGCACATCCCCTGTCGCATCTTTCACTTCGGACCAGTATGCCTGCGGATACCTTCTGGGCGAAATGACGGACATGATAACCCCAGGGGACGGGGAGATAGCCCTGTTCAGGCCGGAAAGGGCCGGTAACGAAGCCTCCAGTAACTCCATAGAGAAGCGCAAAGGGTTCTTTGACTATTTCAGGCTGAACGGCAAGGAAGGCAGGCACGTGTCCGAACATCTCTTCTCCGTACCGAACCCTGACGAGACCGAAAGGAGGCTCACGGAATTCATCCACAGCAACCCCGGCGTCAGGGGACTGGCCATCACGAATTCGAGGGGCTACATAATGGCTGACATACTCCGGAAGTCCGGCATCAGCCATGTAAAAATCGTCACCTTCGACCTTACCACCAACAACATCCGCTGTATCAGGGAAGGCTCCATATCCGCCATCCTGTGCCAAAGGCCGGAGCAGCAGGGTTACAAGGCTGTCAAAAGCGCCATTAAATGGCTCCTGTACAGGCAGGAAGACGAAAACATAGTGCACCTGATGCCTCTGGACATAGTCGTGAAGACGAACCTGCCGTTCTATATGGCGTCACTCAACGAATAGACGGACATCCTTCCTCGCCCGCACATACGATGCGGGAGGGGTCAAATGTCCACAAATGCCCTGTCTATGGAAAGGAAAAGTTTGGGGGTGGGTTCCGGACCGGATCCGGAATCCACCCCCGACATTAAAGAATGGAATGTCTTTTCTGATGCAAAAACGGTATTCAATTCACATTCCCGTATACAGAGAACGACCTGTCACCCTTCTTCAGCCCCCACTTGGTCGTCGCGTTGGTGCCGACAGGAACAATCCTGAATGTCACCGTCGCACCTTCCGATATCCCTGTCATTTCCGGCAGGGTGCCGAGGCCGATCAGCAGGTCCGTATCGCTGTCACCTGTAAGGAGGGCGGTATAGGCATCCTGGAATGCCGCACCGTTGACAGAGTACTGCACGTGCAGAGTGATGTCTCCTCCGTTTATCCTGAAGTTCAGTTCCATGCCGCTCAAGTCAAGGGTATGGCCCTGGGCTACAGTCATTGTAAAGACATAATACTGGGACGGGCTGTCCGCAGAAGTGTTCGCATCCCATCCGTTTGCACCCCAGTCATCCTTCCATTTCGCGGCTGAGATATTCCCGGCGTCGCCCACATAATCCATGGATGTGACAGAGACCCCTGCCGCATTGGTATTTTCAGCATACGGAATGGAAACGGCATTCCCATGGGCAGAAAAGCTCCAGTACGTTTCAAAATTCCCTATTTCAGGCACATACGGCTGTTCGACGACAGCCGTGCAGGACGCATTTTCCAGACCTTCTATTCCGGACACCGTGAAAATCACCTCACCCTCGGCAACCGGCGAACCTTCCACCACTAGGTCGATATATCCCGATCCGGTGACAGTAACGTCCGATACCGGGACTACGGAAATACCTTCGGCAGCGTCTCCGGAAACTGTCGCCGAGACATTCTTTATCACGGAACCGTCACCGTTCCTGTACTCTATCCTCACGACGCTTCCCGAAATCTCCTCGCCGACATACAGCCCGCCTGAAAATACCGGATCAAGGAAATACAATACGAGGAGAGACGCGAATCTGTCCTCCGTGAGAGACGCGACATCTTCCTTTGCGGCAGCCATGAGCAGATAGGACGACACATCATCGGAAACGACGATACCCGAAAGGCTTCCGCTCAGCAGAGATGGCGCATCCGCACCGATTTCAGACGTAGCAGGCACGCACACGTCGTATGATTTGTCGCTTCCTGACACTTCAAACGCAAGCACAGGGGAAGATGACCATGTCGCCAAATCCGAGTACGACTCCAGGATCTGAGTGTTCTCTACCGTAACATACATGCTTTCATAGTCGGCGAGTTCTGTATGGCTGACGGTCACAGGAGAGAAACTATTCCCGGACGAAAGCACGGTAATGCCGGAAGCCAGAGGTGACAGATAGACAGCGCCGGAAGCCGTATGATCCAATACGCCATCCTTGACCCTGACAGACACCTTGTCACCGGCAGAATATACATTGGTGCCGGTCTCCAGTTTCAGGGTAATGCCGCAATCTTTCCCGGTCCCGTCTACAACGACAATCTTGGTCTCCCCGATGGAAACCGATCTGGTCTCGTCCGAAGGCTCTCCGGCCTCAGGAGTTTCAGGTTCGACATAGCTGGCGATAACCGTACCTTCTATAATGAGGTTGTCAGACACTGTTGACGTACCTCCGATGGCTATACTGCGGCCCAAAGCCTTGACGTCACTGATCGGGACCGTTTCCGGAGCCTCTGCTGTGACAAATGTCTGCTCCCCTCCTTCATACCTGCTTCCGTCGGAAGTCACCACATAAGCCTTCACCACGTAAGATGCTGAAGCCTCAAGCCCTTCGGCGGACAATGTATAAGTCCCCGGCACATCCGCACCTTCCACGGACAGATCCGTAAATTCCGCAGATGAAGATTCCTTCAAGGCGAATCCGGCGTCGGATATTGAAATCTCACCTGCATACTGCCATGTCATCGATAACAATGCGCCGGACTCCGTAATTTCCGTCGGTGCGGCTGTCGTCACGATCGGAATCCCGCTCTGCATTATCCGTATGACTTTCCCGGCAGCAGATGCGTTGAGGATAAGCTTGGCTTCACGATAGTCGCCTTCCATCCCGTCCACGATCACCGTCAGGGTGTTTTTCCCACTGACTCCGTCCGAAGCTGAAATACTGCACCAGGAAACATCCGGAGAGATCAGCGTAGTATCCACCATCGCAGTCCAGTCCCTGTTAGTCTCGAAACTGACTGTCTGTTCTCCGCCCGACATAGGGAAAAGCAGTTCAGAGACTCCGGTATCGAGCTCCGGCTTTTCAGGCAGGCGAGAAGTCTTGTCACAGCCCGCAGCAATTAAGGCTGCCGGAAGCAGGAGGGACATCCCCCTCAATACTATATGCCAATATTTTTTCATATTGCCGTGCTTTTATTCATATTCAACTTTTTCATTGTCAAGCATTCCCCTGATCCTATCCAGAGCCATACGGAACTGTGCCGGAGATGTCGAGCCTCCGAACCTGCCCCCGGAAGACATATGCGGCTCAAGCACCATGAATCCGGAGTATCCGCCGGATAGAGACTTGTGTACAAGTTCCCGTATCTGCGCGTCACCGTCCCCGAGGAGGGAGCCGACATCCTTGCTGCCGAGCTTCCAGTCTTTCAGGTGGATGTGCCGTACATATTCCTTCATGAGCGGCCAGCAGCGGTCCACATTGTCCGTGATGCCCTCTCCCCACACGAAATTGGCGGGATCGTAGGCCAGGGCGAAATTGCCCCGGAAGAACCTTTTCCCGATCCTTGCACAGTTCTCCGCACTGTGACCGAATATGGAGGACTCGTTTTCATGGAGCAGTACCGTCCCGCTTCCGGACACAGTCTCCGCCAGCTTTTCCAGCCTTGCCTCCACCTGGTCCCAGCAACGGTCCACATCCATGTCCTGCGGAGGATAGAAACTGAAGATGCGTATACCGGAGGTCCCGAGGATATCCGCAATTTCCGCCACCTTCTTCATCAGATCGAGGTGCGGCATGAAAGGTTCCGAGAGGGAATATTTCCCTACAGGTGAAGCCACGGCGCTGATACCTATGCCGGCATCGTCAAGCTTCTTCTTCGCCGCGCGCACCTCGCTTTCTGTCATGGAAGAGATATTCTTCCCGTCCACAAATCTGATTTCCAGCCATTTCAGCCCGAGAGACCTCAGGAAAGCGATCTGTTCGTCCAGAGAGACGAACGCTTCGTCAGCAAATGCACTTATCTTTATCATGGCTTCAGAATCAGAAAATTACCGTTACAATGTAGTATACCGCACTCACGACCGTGATGGATATGGCCACAATCATGGCGAGATTCCACCAGAACCGTGTCTTGCCGACCGGCATATCTGAACCGAGATATTTCCTGCTGTTGTTAAGCAGGAAAAAGCCTATGTATGCTACAGGCAGCATCAGAAGTGCGATGGCGGAAGTCGGGATGGCGATCCATGTCCCTATGGAACTCCAGAGCACAGCTCCGAATACGCCGATGGACGGGATAAGGGTGGCAAGCCTGTATTTCCATCCGCTCGCAGGGAATCCGAAGATCTCGCAGGCGGCGAACCCGCAAACGAGCATGTGCATGGTGATGGCGTTGAAGCACATCCCTATGATCCCGAGTCCGAAGATCAGCCTTGAGACGATCGGCGGGAGTCCGGCCGCCTCAAGCATGCTTGCAGCGGCGATCGGGGAAATGTTCGTGCTTCCGGAAGCCACGAACTCCTCGGTATGGAGGGTGGCACCGGCCGCGATGATCATAAGGGAAGTCGCTATAGTATATGGTATGAACATCCCTGTAATCATGTCGAAGCGTGCAAGTCCCTTGTATTCCTTTGTCCAGCCTTTGGCAAGATAGGAGTATCCGTACAGGAAGGTCATGTTGATGCCGACGGCGGCGCTCAGGGAGGCGATGAATATGGAGATGCCGGTATTGTCCTTCGGGACATTGAAATGGAAGCCTCCTTCAAACGAGAACGGAAGGAAGCCCCTTCCTACGGCACCCCAGTCGATACCCTCGCCGGTGAAGCTGCACACAATCACCACGGCGGCAAAGGCAATGATGATGAACCAGACGATGGCCTTTATGATGTTCTCCACTATCTTTATGCCGCGGCCTCCCTTGCCGTAGTTCCACACGACCTTGCAGGCAAGGGCAAGGATGAGGAAGGCGATTGCAAGAAGTACGGCTGTCTGTCCTGCGGATCCCGGGGCCATCTCGAAGCCTCCGAAAGCCTGGATGAGGTCAAGGGACATTCCTGCCGCCAGGGAATACTGGGAGAAATGCCAGATGATAGTCGCCAGGATAGTGCAAATCGCCCAGGCCCAGGCCATAGGTGCGCCGACAAAAGTCTTCATCGCACGGAACGGACGCTCACCCTTGCACATGGTCTGATAGGCAAGGGCTGAAAGCATCACGATCCCGATAAGGATGGCCACCGGCTGCACCCAAAGCAGCTCATAGCCGAGGAAAGCTCCGGAAAACAGGGAGGCCATGGCGCTTCCCCCTCCGAGGGTCATGGCACTCTGCATCCAGCCAGGACCGGATTTGGAAAAATAATATTTTATCTTGGCCCAGCCGCCCTTGCTCTCGAGCATCCTGAGCTCCTCTTTCTCTTTTCTCACGAGTTCAGGATCCCCGGCCTTGTACATCGGGATATCCTGGGTGTTCTTGTTCGGTTTCTGCTCCATACAGGCTGTCTCTTACAGGTTTTTCACTTCAGTCTCCCTGCCGCCCTGCTCCGCTGAAAGATAGGCGGAATAGATGGTCGCTATCGTATCGGAGGCAAGCCGGCTGTCGCTTTCGATGTGGCATCCGGTAGCGGCTGCCCTGTAGAAGGCGTCCAGTTCATGCTGGTAGCCGAGGAACCACCCTTCATCCGGGGATATTTCTGACCACCCGGCCTTGGTCTCCGTCTTCTCCACCACATAGACATCCCTGTAGATTTCATCCTGCGGGGTGAAGGTTTCCATGGAGTCGTTGTGGCTCATGTTGCAGAGAGTCCTGTGGTTGTTGGCGTTGACCCTGATCCAGTTGTTGGTGCCGCCGAGACTGAGTTCGTTGGCGATGAGGTCAGCGACGGTACCGTCCTCGAACACCACATGGACGATGGCGAAATCCTCCACATCCTTGTAGTGCGTCTTGAGGAATCCGGCATCCTGGAACGACGGCATCCTCGTCATGGCGTGCGTCCTTGCGGACACCGACACCGGACGGATAACGGCCCCGTTGCGGGCCCTGCCTTCCACGTGCTTGAAATAAATGGCAGCGGAAAGCGGATGACAGCCTTTTCCTATGAGCGACCCTCCGCCCGAAAGCCTCCACTGGCCGTAGGCAAGGGAATGGGAACCGGAATGGGACTGCTCGCCGTTTATCCAGAGCACCTGGGCCTTGGTCTTCTCGATTATCTCGCGCTCTTTCTGTACGGCAGGGGCATATATCCAGTTCTCGGCATACATGATGCGGCCCTTGCTGCGCTTCTCGGCGTCGAGCATCCTCTGACAGCTCTCCAGGGCAATTTTCAATCCTTCCGAACGGGAGAATGTCTCACCGTTGAAAGTCTCGCTCCCGTCCCCGAAATACCCCGTGAACGGCTTTTCCACAATGACGTCCCTGTCTTTTCCGAGCACGGCCGTCACAATGGGCTCGTGGGTAACGGGAGGGGTGCAGACATGGAGGATGTCGGATGCCTCGATGAGAGCCTCCATGCTGTCGTAGACCTTGATGCCGCGCTCAGCGGCGAACATGGCAGCCTCGTCGGCCGCCACCGAATATACGCCCGCTACTTCCACACCTGTACTGAAGACATGCTGCAGGGCGTTGTAATGAAATCTGGCAGCGAATCCCGATCCTATGAATCCTGCCCTTAATACTTTTTTTTCCATTATCTGAATAAATATTTTCGTGTTCAACAGAATTGTTTTCAGAAGCCAGGATTCTGCTCCATCGGCAGAGAAACGTTGGCGTCAAGGACATCCTGAGGTATAGGGAAAAGATAATCCCTTTCGGCCATACCGGAATCCTTGCCGTTCCTGGACGTGATCCACTCCACAAAGTCCGCGGCATCCATGGTCCTGCGCAGGGTGTACCTCCTCTGTTCTTCCCCGAGAAGTTCGCGGGAGCGTTCCTCGAGAATCAGGTCCATGGTGACATCCGACGGGGTTACGGTAAGGGCATGCGCCCTGGTACGGAGCTCGTTTATGTCCGAAGCCGCCTCGTCCGTCCTGCCGAGCTTGAAGCAGGCTTCCGCCCTGAGGAGGTAAGTCTCGGCAAGCCTCATGAACACCTGGTCGTTGTGCGACTCGTTGTTCTTCGGATATCCGGGATCACAGTAGCTGTACTTGAGGGTGTAGGGCCAGTTGCTGTTGTCGCCTTCCCTTGTGCCCGATTTAAGCCCGGAAAAGCCCGTCATGCAGCCGTTTGCCCTGATTCCCGCCTCCGAGGTCTTAGAGCATCCTATGAATACGGTATCGCCTGCCGCGTACTTTACACCGGTCTTGGCGTTTATGGCGTCATCGGAAATCTCGTCATATTCGCTGATTACGTAGTATTTGGCTATGGCATACTCGCTGCCCCTGTCATCGATGACGCCGGCGGCATAGTCGCTGGACTTGTCGTACAGCTCGAGAGCCCATTTGGTCAGTGCGGTGCGTGCGAAACCGCGGCCGCCGCGGCTCTCGTCCATATAGGATATTGAGACCCCGTCCGCAACCTTGTCCCCCGTATCGAATTTAGGCCGCAGGGAAAAACGCATAAGGTTGTTTCCGCCGCCTACGGACGCCCTGTCCCACTGCATTACCCACATGGCTTCCGTATTGCCGGATTCGATGTTGGCATACTCGGACTTGAACATATCCATGAAGGCACATCCTTCACCGCTGCCGAGACGGTTCCTGACAAGGGAGTAAGGCCCGAACCGGATGCAGGTATCGGCGTAGTGGCGGGCGAGCTCGAGCTTCTCCTCATCCAGCCCGTCCACTCCCGTACCGGCTTCCGCAAGATACATTTCAGACAGCCAGGTAAGGGCTACACCCTTGGAGGCACGGCCTGCAGCGGACGGCTGCCACGGCACATACTTTACCGCATACCTGAGATCATCGATAATCTGCGCCCTGACCACCTCCACATCTTCGCGCACATAGTCTGTCCTGAAGGTGTCCCCTGTCACTTCGACCGTCACCAGAGGCACATCGCCCCACAGGTAAGTGAGATGGCGGTACGCCCAGGCTCTCAGCAGACGGGCCTCCGCCACTATCCTCTCCTTGCCTCCGTCCCATTCCACATCCGGATTTTCCGCCCTTTCGATAACGGTGTTCGCAGCAAGCACGACATTGTACAGCCAGGAAAAGACGCTCTTCAGGCTCTTGTCCGTGGCGACATTGGCGGTCGCCCAGTTCTTGTAGATGGCTGAAAACTCTCCGGAGGCACCAGCCCCGCAGTTGTAGTTGTCCGTACCGCCGATATACATCAGCGCACGCAGACCGGTGGCACCGAAGGCATCAGTGTATCCGTATCCCTCCCGCTCCCCGCGCACAAGGGAATACAGGCCGTTGAGCCCTTGCTCGAACCCGGACTCGGACGTATACAGCTTGTCGGCCGTCATGTCGGCCTTGGGATCCTCGTCCAGCCATTTGGAACTGCAGCCCGGCAGAAGGAGAGCGGCAGCAATTACCGATATGGTATATAATATCCTTTTCATATTCAACCTTTTTGTTTAATCAGAATGTAAGATTCACGCCTATGATAAATTCCCTCTGGAGAGGCTTCGCCCTCTGTTCGTCGAGCTCCGGATCCATTCCCGTATATTTCGTGAAAGTGAAGAGGTTCTTCCCGGTGACATAGACCTTGGCATTCGACAGGCCGATCTTGCCGATAGCCTTCTTTGGAAGGGAATATGAAAGCATTATGTCCTTTATCCTCCAGAAATTGGCGTTCTGGTAATAGTCCGGAGTGACACTCTTGGCGGAAATGTACTGGTTGGCATTCTTGTCCGTAGACCAGTACGTGTTGATCGGATTGTCCGGGGACCAGTATTCGCGGGATATGTACATATTCTTGGCATAGAACGGATTAGACTTGACCATTCCCGTAGCCCCGTACATATAGATGCTGAGTTCGAACGGACCGTAGGAGAAAGTGTTGTTGAGGCTCCAGGTCATGTCCGGCTCCGGAGAGCCTATCACCTGCCTGTCCCCGGCGTCATAAGTACCGTTACCGTTGAGATCGTCGTACTTGGCGTACCCCGGCTGAGCCCCGTACTTGGCGGCGAGGGCAGCCTCATCCTCCTGCCATACGCCTATGATATAGTAGTCGTAGTTGGCCTTTATCGGGTAGCCGATGAACCACTTGTTGTCGATATCGGACTCCTTGTTGCCGTACAGGTCGAGGATGCGGGTCTTGTAGTATGCGATGTTGAAAGCCGTCTTCCAGGAGAACTTCCGTGTCTGGATATTGGTGGAAACCAGGGAGAACTCGATACCGCGGTTGTCGGTCTTCCCGATATTCTGGTATATGGACTCTATGCCGTTGACCGACGAGATGCTCCTTTCAAGGAGGAGGTCATGCGTACGGTTGTAGTATGCATTGATCTCTCCGGTGATCCGGGAGTCGAGGAAACCGAAGTCTATGCCGACATTGGCGGACTGCGTAGTCTCCCATGAAAGGCTCGGGGTGCCGAGAGTGCCCGGGATGTAGCCTACGGCGAGGCCGCTGCCGCTGACATAGTCCTGCGAAGTCATCCGGGAAATGGTCTGGAAAGCCGAGATGGCCTGGTTGCCGTTCATTCCGTAGGAAAGACGGAGTTTGAAGACGTTCATGATGTCATTGTACTGACGGAAGAAACCTTCGTTGCCGATGTTCCACCCCAGAGCCACGGACGGGAACACTCCCCACTTGTTGTTGGACCCGAAGCCGGAGTAGCCGTCTCGCCTGACAGTGGCGGTGAAGAGGTACCTCTCATCGTAGGAGTAGTTCACACGGGCCATCTGCGATATGAGAGAAGTCTGCTCGTCGGTCAGGGAGTAGGTGATTTTCCCGGCCTGCGGTATGGCGTTCCAGGAGAGGAGGTCATTCGGGAAATCCTGTCCTTCTATGGTCTTCTCGTTGTTCCTGGCATTTTCGAAGGAATAGAGCAGGGTGACATAAAGGTGGTGCTTGCCGAATTCCCGGTCGAAATTGAGTATGTTTTCTATGGAAATATACTGCCGGAGCCTGTCATACATACTTCCCCAGCCGTTATAGCTCTTCATCGCACCGGTATTGAGGCCCTGGTACTCGTTGTGGAAGGAATAGAAATACTGTACTCCGGTGTTCAGGGTGTAGGAGAATCCCTTGAAGAAGGTGGCTTTCAGGGAATTGTTCGTAGAGAGCTTGTAGGATATGTTCTGGTCATCGTACAGTTCGCACTCTATCGGGTTGTACCTTTTCTCGTTACCTGCGTCCGGAACGATATTGATGGAACCGTCCTCGTTGAACGGGCGGAGGAGCGGGGATTTGTTGAAAACGTCCACGAACTTCGGAGTTGCGCCGCTGTTGTCCGCCCAGGAAAGCTGCGTGTTCGTGGTATAGGTCAGCCATTTTGTGAGGGCGGCCGACAGATTCAGGCGGAAAGTAAGTTTCTTGTACTGGTCATTGATGACGATCCCCTTGGTATCAAGGAACGAAAGGGAGGCGTTGTACTTCAGGGCCTTGGTCCCTCCGGAGGCGGAAACGCTGTGCTGGGTGCTCCAGCCTGTCTGCGTGATGAGGTCCTTCCAGGTCCAGTCTTTCCACGAACCGTCGTTGTAGACATCGAGTTCGGTCTGGGAAAGGAAACCTTCGGGGTCGTCCTCGTCATCGCTCCAGTACTCCTTGAAATCATAATACTCCTGTCCGTCCATGATGTGAGGGAAATTGGCCACGGTCTGTACCGAGAAATAACCGTTGTACCGGATGCTCATCTTGCCTTCCTCTCCGGCCCTGGTAGTGATGAGGATGACTCCGTTGGAACCTCTCGAACCGTATATTGCAGCTGACGAGGCGTCTTTGAGCACCTCGATGGAGGCGATGTCGGTGGTAGGGATGTCGGAGACGGAACCGTTGTAAGGCACCCCGTCGAGAATTATCAGAGGGTCGTTGCTGGCGGAGATGGAATTCCTTCCACGGATGAGCATCAGGCCGCTCTGTCCTTCAGGGTTGGCCCCGGCGGAAGTGGTCATGACCGTAAGTCCAGGCACGGAGCCCTGGAGCATCTGGGACACGTCCGTAACGGTGGACGATTCGATCCTGTCCCTGCTCACCGACCCTACGGCACCGGTGATATCGCTCTTTTTCTGCGAGCCGTAGCCGACCACCACGATTTCATCGAGCACTTCCACATCCGGATACATCTTCACGTTTATCCTCGTGTCTTCTCCCACAGCCACGGTCTGGTCCTTATATCCGAGGATGGAGAACACCAGGGTTCGGGCTCCGGGAGGCAACTGTATGGAATATGAGCCGTCGTCCGCAGTAAGCGTATGGCTTGCGGCAGAACCGCCGCCTATCACCACGACTCCGACGAGGGGAAGATCCGTATCGCCGTCAGTCACGACACCTTCCACAGTGACCGCCGAAGGAGTCTGCGCATGCATTGCCGGAAGGCCGCCTGCAAGCAACGCACACAGGCACACCGCCATCGACACAATCATCTTGCTAATTCGAGTCAAATCAGATTTCATATTTTCGTGTTATTAATTCAATTGTTTTCGTACACGCAAACACAATTTTAACGCAAATATAGCAATAGATATTAAAATCCAAACAATTTAATGTTGTTTTATTAAACAATTTGACTTAATTTTGTGTGTGCTTTTAAAAACACACACCACACACATTTTAACATTTATGACAAAGACACTATTATTTACAGCATTACTTGTTTCCTCATGGCTTCCCATCCAGGGTCAGGAGCCGGACTGGGAAGATCTTTTCAACGGAAAGGACCTGGACGGATGGGTCCGGATGGGAGGCAAGGCCCGTTTCGAGGTATCGGACAGCGTGATTGTCGGGACAACGGCGGAAGGCACACCGAACAGTTTCCTGTGCACAGAGCGCACATTCGGGAATTTTATCCTGGAGTTTGAGTTCAAGGCAGATCCTGAGCTGAATTGCGGGGTACAGTTCAGGTCGGGATTCATCGACGGACTGGTCAGGGGCTACCAGTACGAAATAGACCCGGACAGAAAGACAATGTATTCCGGCTCGCCGGCGAACATCGCCATGGACGGAAAGGAAATCGCGCCGGGGAAGCAGCCGAGAAGCTGGACGGGCGGAATATACGAGGAGAAGCTGCGCGGCTGGATAGGTGACCTCTCGGAAGAGCCTCTGGCACGGGATGCGTTCAGACCGGGAGAGTGGAACAAGGCAAGGGTCGAGGCGTTCGGAGACAGGATATCCACCTGGATAAACGGAGTGCCTGCGGCAAGGATCATCGACTTTGCCAGCCCTGACGGGTTCATCGCCCTCCAGGTCCACGCGACCGATTCCGAAAAACCATACCAGGTAAGATACAGGAACATCCGCATAAAGGACTTCGGTCCCAACCCGGACGTTCCCGACAGACGGAATACCTTCATCTCCGAATGGATTGACGGGGACAGCGGGAAATACGCCAAGATATGGATGGACAAGACCACCGGAGCATACAGGGCGTCCCTGTACGGGGAGGCCTTTATCAACGAGACTCCGGAAGTGACCGTGGAATGTTTCAGGAAAGACGGGATGACGGCTTCTTTCATGGCTCCGGGGCACTGGTCCGGACGCACTGACGGAAAGACATTCACGATATCCCGGGCCGGAAAGGAGGTATTCCGTGGAAAGCCGCTGGAGCGCATGTCCCCTACCCTCGGAATGGAGGCTCCGGAAGGCGCTGAAGTGCTTTTCGACGGCACATCCCTCGACAAGTGGTACAAACTTGACCCCAAGGTCTGGACGGAAGGATGCGGAGAGGCGTCTGAAAGTGCGGTCATCGAACCGGGAGGCAGGCTCTCACTGGTGCCGAGACCTGGCAAAAACGGTTCGATAATAACCCGGGACACCTACAGCGACTTCTTCCTTCATGTCGAATTCCGCGTACCGGAGGACAAGGCCACGAACGGCGGAGTCTATCTGCTCAGCCTGTACGAACTGAACATCAAGGACGGGTTCAGCCAGGAGAAAGGCTCCTGCTGCGGTGCCTTCGGGAACGTGGCCGCTCCGGAATATCCGGAACCGGAGTACAACTGGTCGCTTCCTCCGATGGTCTGGCAGACTATGGACATCGACTTCACCGCACCGCGCTTCGATGCCGACGGGAAGAAGATATCCTGCGCCAGGGTCTCCATGAGCCTCAACGGGCACAAGGTCTACGACAACGTGGAGATCGAAAAGCTGAAAGGTGCCGTCGGAAGGAAACCGGAACTGAAGGAAGGGCCTGTCTACCTGCAGGAACACGGGACAGCCTACCAGTTCAGAAATATCTGGATCATGGACAAAGGCAACAGATAAATTCGCGACAATATGGGATTACACAAACTATTTTTACTGACAATGGCAGCAGGCTTGACTACGTACTGCATGAGCAGTTGCGGACAGAAAGAGTATGAAAGGCCGGACATTACCGGTGTGGCGCACGCAGCTTTCTTCACTTCCGATTACGAGAACACGTGTTCCTTCTTCAGGGACTTCCTCGGGTATGAGAACCCGATGACAGTGTACAAGGACAGCGGGAAAGTGAATCTCACTACCTTCAAGATAAACGACCGGCAATATGTGGAGATCTTCCCGGAGAGAGAGGAGGATTCCCCGAGATTCTACCATTTCGCGATCGAGACCGACGATGCAGAGGCCATGAGACTGTACCTGAAGTCCAAAGGAGTGAAGGTCCCTGACCACACCCCTAAGGGGAAGACAGGGAACTACAACTATTTCGTCGAGGATCCTAACGGCGTGACCTGCGAGATCGTGCAGTATGCCGACGGAGGCCAGACTGTGGAAAACTACGGCAAGGCCATGCCTGAGAGCCGGATATCGGCGTCCATGAGCCACGTAGGGATCCAGTGTCCGGACCTGGACAAGGCCCTGGGCTTCTACCGCGACATACTCGGATTCACAGAGATATGGCGCGGCGGTCCTGACCCTGCAAAAGTGAAATGGGTACACCTGAAAGCCCCGGAAAGTGACCAGACCATAGAGCTGATGCTGTATGATTCCGAGCCGGACAAGGCAAAGAAAGGCAGCATGAACCATATCTGCCTCACTGTCGACGATGTCTTCAAGGCGAAGGAAATCCTCGAATCCAGACCGTTCCCTGAGGGTTGCCGGATGACGGACCCAGCCGTGGGCATCAACAGGAAGAGGCAGATAAATTACTATGACTGCGATGGTACACGAGTGGAAATCATGGAAAAGGAGACCATCGACGGCATACCGGCCGAATCCTCGAAAGGCATCCCGATGAAATACGGGAAACCGGTAAAATAAGACAGTCCCCTTACCGCTGCGCTCAATCGTGTCTTCCGATTGAGCGCAGATATTCCAGGAGCAGTTCCGGACGGTCGGTCTGGATCATCGAGACACCCATGTCAATATATTTGCCGTAGACCTCTCCCGGATCTGCAGCTGCAAATGCGGCATCATCGTCATTTCCCGGACCTCCGCACAGGGACGGCCACAGGGTGTTGACCCAGAGTTTGGAACCGGTCCTGTGTATGGCCGACACACATTCGTCCAGTTCCTTGCCCGGTCTGGTCCAGCAGACTTCGTATGCCATCGGCACCACGCCTTTCTCCTGATATTCGGCGAAGAGTGCCTGGCCGGAAGGCTTGTTGATGTCTATTACAGGCATATACAGGAGGTTGGTATCATGTTTTGCCATATCCTCCCTGACCTTTCCGACACTGCTTTTTCCCTTCATCAGCACCTGTCCCGTAACCCCGAGCTCCTCTGTCAGGGCTATGACCATATCATAGTAGTCATAGGCCTTGTCGACATTCACGAGTATCCTGTCCTTGCAGCAAAGCAGGGCTTCCTTCAATGTAGGCATCTTCAAGGTGTCGATCACGACGTTATGGGCCCTCTTGAGATTGAACGTCATAAGGGAGTCGTACGTGATGTCACTTACCCGTCCTTTCCCGTTCGTGGTACGGTCTATCGTATTGTCGTGGCAGAGGACAAGCACGCTGTCCCTGGTCATGCTGACATCAATCTCCACCATATCCGCACCCATGCGAATGACCGACTCGATAGCCGGTATGGAGTTTTCCGGATAGTTCCGCCAGTCTCCCCTGTGCGAAATCACAGCAACATAATCGGATTCCGGATCATTGATCTCGGAAAGTATCTTCTCCGCACGTGTCGCATACTGTGGTTCAGGCGACTGCGAGCATGAAACCGCTGCGGCGAGTGCCGCAAGCCCGATCAGATTTCCTATAATCTTCTTCATTTCCAAAACAATTTGTTTCAGTCAGACAAACTTATACTGTTGAACATTGTCTACATTCCGGACATATCCGTGACTTCGTACGGAGACTCAATTGCATACCGGGCAGCCTGCAGGGCTACCGGGGCGTTTTCATCGGTGACAGGGGTGCTGTAGGCCGTAGACGAAGTGCCTGAAACCGAATACCGGAACGTATTGTCGTCCATCGTTATCCCGTAAAGAGGGGTTATCAATGTCTCGAAAACCGTACATGCGGCACCGTAACGCGAGATTCCGTAGTCCATGTGGTATCCGTCCCGGGTCAGGTCCATGCCGTTGTCGACATTCAGGGAGGAAGTACGGAGATTCTGGAGCATCGCTCCGGTAGAAATGATGCCGTCGAAGGATACGTTATCCATTACAGCGTTTCCGAATCCTGCAATCACCTCCCACATACCGGCCTGATCTGTCCAGGTGATATACGGCTTGGAAGCCGAGCCTATCTTGCCCATGTCATGATAGGCCTGCGACAGGATATAATAGAACTCCGGCATCGCCCCGGTCTGTGAAGCCCTGACCTTGTTCACAAGGCCCTGGATATTGTTCTGTGCGTCCGCGTTCCACATCCAGGCAGCGGAATTGCCCGTATGCTCCTGCAGCACCACGATGTCCCAGGAGCGGCTTTCGGCCACGTCCTTCAGGCTGTATCCGGTCGATTCGGTCCAGACTCCGGCACCAGGGCCGCAATCATACCGGTGATATCCTGCAGAAACTTCCCATTCGGAATAATACTGCGAAATCAGATGGCCGCCGTAATACATATGCGTCAGCTGGATCT
Source organism: uncultured Bacteroidales bacterium (assembly GCA_944326325.1). GTDB lineage: Bacteria > Bacteroidota > Bacteroidia > Bacteroidales > UBA932 > Cryptobacteroides. Next base: position 388,527 of record CALVDQ010000001.1, on the reverse strand, counting down.
TGTCCAGTCCCGCCGCCTTGAGTATTCCCGGAAGATGCTCCACTGCATCCTTGGTAAAACTGTTCCCGATAAAAAGGATGCTGAGCTCGGCATCTCCCGTACCGGCTCCCGGATCTGTAGTGCCCACCTGGTACGTGATTCCTTCCACGTTCGTCACGACACCGTCCCTGACAGTACCGAGATAGGCTGCAAGATTTTCTCCGGAGTAGGAATCGTATACCGGATTCCCGTCATTGTAGGTCCCGACCTTCCCGCCGGCAATACAGTTTTTCCAGGTGGCGGCATCGGAGTTGTAGCCCCAGAAAAGGCCTCTGTAGCTGTTGTCGGACAGGATGACACCATAGTTGGCGCAGTTCTCGAATACCGCCTTGTTGGTAAGGGAAGATATGCCTCCGACACGTCCTCCGGTAAGCGAAGTAAGGTTCCCGTAATTGATACACCCTGTCAGGGACACTCCGGTGCCTGTGTTGCAGGTAATGTTTCCAAGACGGGAGCCGTCTTCCTTGAAGAACGTGTTGGTCTGGTCACCATGGTTGACGCAATTCAGCAGCTGTGTACTCCTGTTGCAGGCAGCCACGATACCAGATGTCCGGGCCGTAGCGGAAGTGATGTCGCCGTAGTTGGAACAATCGGAAACGGTATTGCAGACCGTGGCACCGGAAACCGCATGGGCGAAAGATACTATTCCGGCTATATGGTATGCCGCGGCATCGCTCTGATCGTTTCCGTCGGTATTTTCAGCCGTTATCTCACCGTAATTGTGGCAACTGTCCACAGTGACGCCCTGTCCGGAGGAGTATATCTGGCCTATCAGCGCCATTCCCATGAATGTATTGCCCGCATGGCCTTTGAAACTCATGGAAGCGTAGCTTGTCACATCACGTACGGTAGCATCCCAGACGTATCCGGCCACCACACCGCTTGCCACGGAAGCGGATGCCGTGACTTCCAGGGAGCAGGACGCATCGAACACGAGGTTCTGTACAGTCGAGCCCGGTGCCAGGACGCCGAAGAAGCCGTAGTCCTGCCCGGCGGAAGTCCCGTCCGAAACCAGTTTCAGGTTGCTGATAGTCTTGCCGTTTCCGTTGAAGTTTCCGGTCCAGGCATTGCCTGTGATCCCGGCATCCTTCGCTCCGGCCGGGCAGACGGCATTCCCTATAGGAGTCCAGTCCGTGACCGAAGCCAGGTCTATGTTCGCGTACATGTTCACCCCGCCGTCCTCGGCCTGCCATTTTTCGATTGACGCCCCTGAATTCACGGCCTCGGCAAATTCGACCAGGTCAGAAGCCGTATAGATGCCGGCAGGACGGTCTTCAGCATAGAAAATGATATTCGATATCTTGCCTGCGTTGGCATCCGCCTTGGCTCCGATATAGTCCATATAGTTGTCGGAAGTCAGGACCTCCATCTTGAAATCCCCGCCGTTGTAGGTGCCGACACTGCCGCCGACCTTCACGTTTTCCACCTTTCCGACGCTGCCGAACTGACCGGCGATGATACCTCTGTAACCCGTATTGTCGCATACTACATCACCGTAGCTGCCGCCTCCGGAAATGACAGCCGTCGTGCTGTTGGTCAGGCAGACCATACCGCCGGCACCGGCTTTGGAACCGCCGGACATCACCGCATCGCCATAGTTCTCGCAATCCTTGAGAGTGCAGTTGCCGGCCATTATGCAAGTTATCATTCCAGCCCTGGCTGCGCTGCTGTTCTCCTGGTTCCCGTAGTTCCGGCAAAGTTCCAGAGTCGTATTCCCCTGCATGGTAGCGACTATGCCGGATGTTCTCGGGCAGGAAGAAACCATGTCCGCATAATTGACACATCCGTATACGGAATTGATGGAAGATACTGCGTTGGCAAAGCCGGCGATACCTCCTGCCATGACCGAGGTCCCTCCGTTGCCGGTATTGTTCCCAGGCTCGGCCTTTATCGAACCGTAATTGGTCAAGTTCCTGAGGACAGAAGGAGTGTCACCGCCATAGACGAACCCTGCAAATGCTCCCATAGTGGTCCTCTTCGCATTGGTAGAATTGCCCTTGACATACATCGGGACATAGTTCACGCAGTTCTCCACGACCGATGACATCACGGCTCCGGCAAAGACTCCGGCCTCCGTAATCCCGGTTGCGGAGAAAGTCAGCTCACCTGAGTCGTTGTCTGACGCTCCAACAGTAAGGTTCTTCACGGTAGCTCCGTCAAGGATACCGAACAGGCCGAATACACACCTGTCCCCTTCGAGGTCAGCTGTCAGCCTGAAATTCCTGATGCTGTAGCCCTGCCCGTCGAAGGTACCCTTGAATGCCGGGCCCTCGTATGTAGACGTAGAAGTCGTACCGTTGAACTTCCCGTTGCCGATAGGAGTCCACGAGGAAACGTCCTTCATGTCTATGTCATTCATCAGTATCGCGTCCATATTCTCGGCTCCGCCCCCGGCATTCACATTGTCTGCGAATTCCACGAGGTCCTCGGCAGTGTATATCTCTATCCTGTCGCTTGTCGCTTTCTCGAAGAATACCGGACGGATAACAGTGTGCTCGCCGAGGTCGTTGGCCACGGCTATGATATATCCTTGCGTAAACCCTTCAGGAAAAGTCACTGAAATAGTCTTCACGGCCCTGTCGATCGAAGCCTCCACACCTTCGGCCTCCGCAACTGCGACCATCGCGTCGCCGGCATTTGTCCCGGTCACGTCATATTCTATGTCGAGAGAAGTGGATGTAAAGGCGACAGTCGTATTGACAGGTGCTGACAAGGTAAGGTTGAGCGCCTGCTGTACGGGCAGTGTAATGACGGAACCGTCCCCCTGGGTGATTTCGAGATCACCGTCGGCGTTCACTTCTACATTGCGGAATACGCAGCTTTCCCCGTCGTTGGCCTGGATTGGATTTCCGGAAGCATCGTTCACCCGCTGGCCGCCGATTGTCCAGTAACCGTCGGCATCGACCGATATTTCAGGAGTGTAACCGCTGACAGGTACCTTCTCCCCGTCATTCATCAGGTACGATGTCTCTCCGTCCACCGTTACGGTCCAGTAGTACAGATGGTTCTGTCCGTCCTGTTCCACTCCGAGAAGAGGGACGTTTACCATCTGCTCCATGGTGGCGATAACCACCGTAGCGGACTCGCCCTTGCTGTCAAGATAGGTGACGACATACTTGCCTTCGGAATCCTGCGAGACCGAGGTGATGACATTGCCCGAAGTGATATGGCCCAGGGTCGCAAGCTGTTCGTTCAAGGCATCGGCCCGGCCCTGAAGGATCTCGATACGCTCCTTGAGTCCGTCAATCTCTCCCTGGAGTTCCGACTCCACATCCACGCAGGACATGGCGGCCAGGAAAAAGGACAAAAGCATTATATATCCTGATATTTTCTTCATAACCTTGTATTCTTTAGAAGTTTATGGATGGATCGAACCTGTCCGCGTTCATGTAGCAGACCGCATTGTCATTCGTAGCCTCGGGAGCTGCGGAAGGATTGTCCTTGTAGGTATCCCAGTCTCCGACCCGGCCGCCTCTTGCACAGGAGGTGATGAGTTCCTTGGCTCCGTTGAAGCCGCAGGCCCATCCCGGTCCGTGCTGCGGCTCGCCCTTGTCATTGACCGTAGTGTTCCCCAGGATGATACCCTTGTTCACACATCCGATGATGGAAGCCTGGTTGTGCCCTACAAAGCCGCCCGCACGGCAGCCGAGCTGGGAGAACACGTTCCCGTTGTTCGTACAGTACTCGATACGGATTCCCTTGGTGTTTGTAACCGTTCCTCCGACAAGTCCTCCCATACGCTTCAGGTTGTACTGGTCCTTGGAACCTCCGTACTGTCCGACGGCATCGTCCTGTATAAGGCCGTAGTTGGTGGAATTTCCGACGATTGTCACAGCTGTCTCGGACGTAGCCCCGCCGATCGTCCCGACAAGTCCGCCTCCGCGTCCGGAAGGCGAGCTGACCTCTCCGTAGTTGCTGCAGTAGTCAAGCTTCAGCTCGAGGTCGGCCACTGCCACGGTGAAGGCCACGATACCTCCGACGTTCATTCCCGTACCTCCGTTGGCGGTATTGGATATCGCTCCCGTCATCACGGAGCCGTAGTTTATCACAGGCGATTCCTTCGAACCTATGAGCATCGGCGCCTTGACAGCCCCGGCAATACCTCCGAGCATCATCAGAGTAGCTCCAGGATTGTCACCCGGGACAGCCGCGTTCTTGTCAGCCAGCACCACGCTCACATTGTTCGTCACTCCGGTTATGGTCGAGGATTCGGCATAACCCGCAAGCGCACCGGCAGCCACTACATCGCTTGTGGCACCCACAACCGTTATCCGGTCACCTTCCCCGCCCAGGACAAGGTTCTTCACGGTGGCATCCTTCAGTGCGCCGAAGAAGCCGAACAGGTGCGACTCGGACTCCGAGACATTCCAGGTCCAGTCTATACCCTTGATGGCAAAGCCCTGGCCGTTGAATACTCCGGAGAACGGATTTGTCAGAGTGTATGCAGGAGTACCTGTGGCCCTTCCGGAACCTATAGGAGTCCATTCCGTCATTTCCGACACGTCTATATCGTTGAGGAGGACCACCTCTCCGGCCTCGTTCTGCCAGCGGCTCGTGCTTGCGCCGGAATTCACGGCTTTCACGAATGCATTGAGGTCGGCACCCGTAGAGATTCCAGGGACGTCCGGACCTTCCGGAATCACAGGAGACTGACGCACCGTAAGCTCCACGGACACGTCGTACGGCCTGTTGTAGAAGATTATCGTACCGGTACGGTCGGCACCGGAATCGTTTTCGTAGTAGTCCGCTATGAAAGAATGCGTCGTCGTCACCATATCCGCCTTCACGGCAGGGGCTTCCCTCAGCCAGTCCGAACAGTCTTCGGAGATGGTCATGGTATAATCGATATTGTGGGAAACCTCTATATCGAATTCCGTAAGGTCTCCTTCAAGCACAATCTCCTGGCCCGTACCGTACTTGTCATCCCATACAGGGTGCTGTATCTCGGCCGTCCCGGCGGTAAAGAAAAGCGGCTTGAAGACCACGTTCTTCCCGTAAGAGACCATAATCAGGGTATTGCCTTCCTCCGCCCCTTCATCGAGGGTGACGGTCACGGCCCTGGCATACTTGTCTATCTCCACTGTCACATTCCAGGCGGAGAACCAGTCCACGACTGCATCTGCGGCATCCGTACCGGTGACATTGTAGGACAGGCGTACAGGAACAGACGGATCAGGGACTGCCACCACAGGAGAGGCGTCGAACGTGATTCCGAGAGACTCGTACATCCTCACGGAAAAAGAGGTGCCGTCGGCAAGCGAGAACACGACGAGACCTGATTCCTCGTCATACTCCACCCCTGAAAACAGTATGTTAGACACATCGTCCGCAAGCACAGGATTGCCGTCTGCTCCAGGGACACGGGCCCCGTTTACCGTCCAGTATCCTCCGGAATCGATACTGACCTCCGGCTCGATGCCTCCTACAGGCATCTTCTTGCCTTCACTGTCCAGTATCCAGTCCCAGGTGGTCCCGTTGTCCGGAGTCTGGCACCAGTAGAGCTTCCCGTCCTCGTCCTCCCTGGTCCCTATGATCGGGGAAGTGACCACATCACTGTCCAGGGCCAGGGTAAGGGTCTTCACCTCCCCTCCTTCTTCCATATAGCTTATGACATAGTTTCCGGCTTCGTCAGTCCCGAGATATGAAATGAAGGAACTGTTGACTATCGCCGTCAGGGAAGACATCTGGCTTTCAAGTTCCATAACCTGCCGTTCGTACCCGGACAGCTCCTCCTCTATCTTGCCTATCTCCTCGCGGAGCAGGGAGTCATCGTAGGAGCAGGAACCCAGGAAAGGCAGCAAGGCAATGAATGCGAATATATATGATAACTTTTTCATCACTATCCTGTTTATGTTTGTTATTTCGTGCGGATATAAATGTAGTTCATGCAGCTGCGCTCGCCCTTGGGGTCGGACGGATTGTTCACGAGCCCGCCTTCTCCGCCGGAATATATCCACATGGCGGATGAGCCGCCGCCGTCGAACCTTGTCACGTTGTATGCTCCGAGCAAGTCGGCAATCCTGTAGACCTCGTACGCTTTTACTCCCATGGAAGTCCATGTTCCGGCAGACAGGTCTATCTGCCGTCCGTCCACCTCAACCAGCCAGATTTTCGAGCCGGACCGGTCGACGCAGGCGAATGTCATAGGGTCATACTTGGTATTGTTCGTATTGGTCTCGCTAAGGCTGCCGGTTGCATCCTGCCCGTCCTTCATGAACTGATACATGGTGGAGTTCTGGGTCAGGATGGCCTTGGCCTGTCCGTCCACGGTGACATCGGCCCTGAGCCTTATGACATCACCGGCCTTGACAGCGGCCGCCACTTCAGATGCAGTGTCACCTGTAAGCTGGATGGCCACCTGTCCGTCCCCGGTAAGATACGGAGCCTTGTCCAGGGCGGTTGTACGCCCGTCATAGACAGCGGATACCGTAGCCTCCGCATATCCCATGTTGACCTTCATAGGGCCGTCCTTGTATTCGGCGACTATGTAGAATGCGTTTCGGCTCAACGGGTTGGTTATCTCCGGATGTCCGTCATGAGGGAATTCCCTGTACCTCGACGTGTACACATTCGCGGTATATGTCTTGTGTCCGGACCGGACAATGGTGTCGTTGACCGAATAGTACTCGTATTCCTTTCCTGCCGCCTCGAACGTCCCCTTGAACTCTTTCTTCCCGCAGCTGGCGGTAGCGTCAGAAAAGACCGTAAAGGCCCATGCATGGTTGACAAAACCGCTTCTTACACCCTGGTTGTTCACATAGACCGGCTCTCCGTCTTCTATATGGAGGCCACGCGGGATTCCGTCGTTGGAGTCGAAGAAGCCCGTATTGATGCCGGCAAGGACATCCTCGCCTTCGGCACGCTTGCGTGTGCAGAGCTGTGAGAGGGTCTCCCTTATGTTGAAGCCGTTGTTCGAATTACCGTTCGCGTTAGGATTAGGGACGATATCATCGGCCATTGAGGTGGTCAGTTCGATGTCCGGACTCGTGAGGTCGATCTCGAGGACGTGCATTTTCCGCGGCACGTTCGTCCACTGGTAAGCCGTATATTTCAGTCCCGGAGCCAGTTCCTCGCTTCCGGTGACGGACATCTCGTAGTAGAAGTCCCCGGTCCAGTCGATCATATTGCTTTCAGGGTCATACCTTTCCTCGTACATATACTTGACAGCATTGTAATGGGTGGCATGAGGCGCCGATTCCGGTGAATCCGCCTGAGAAAGATCGCCGACATGGCCGTATCCGGTACAGCCCGAGATGTTGTCGGCCCCGGTGAACCCGCAGGCCCAGCCAGCCCCGTGGTCATCGTGTGCGGCAAGGCCGAATATGTTCCCGTTGTTCACGCAGCCGCTTATTGTGGATCCCTTGTCATTGTGTCCGACGAACCCGCCGGTGCGGCAGCCCGTCCAGGTGATGACGGTACCGTTATTTGTACATTTTTCTATGGTCGTGGTGCCTGAAGTCCCGCCGGCAAGCCCGCCCATGCGCTTGTAACCGTATGCCGTGCCGGCTGCATACTGTCCGTCCCTGTCATCTTCTATGGTTCCGTTGTTGACACATTCCGACATCGTGCCTCCGGCAAGTGTGGCAATGATCCCGCCTCCCCGTCCGGACGGTGCCGAAAGGTCACCGTTGTTCTCGCATCCGGAAGCCTTCACTCCAGACCTTGCATAACCCACGATACCGCCAAGCTGGAATCCGTTTCCACCGCTTTCAGTGTTCACGATGCCGGACACATGGATATCGGCATTGTTCGTACAGCCTGTAACGGACAGTCCTGTGGCGTCACCCACGATTCCGGCCATGCTCACCACCACCTTGGCCCCGTCTTCCGCCTGGAAATCGAAGGAGACATAGTTTACACAGTTCTCCACCACTGAACCTTCCAGAGCCTTTGCCGCTACGCCGGCTATGGCACTGCCGCCGGCCGCCTTTCCGGTTATGGTCCATACGTCACCTTCGTCCCCGACAGTGAGGTTTCTGACCGTGGCCCCGCTGATGACCCCGAAAATCCCGGTATTGGCCTGCGAGGTGATGTCCGTCTTGACAGAGATGTTCCTGACCGTGAATCCCTGGCCGTCGAATACTCCTGAGAACGGTTTTTCATCGGTGCCTGCCGGGATGTATGATTCCACTCCCGACATATCCACATCCTGCAGGAGCACCACGTGGCCGTTGCTGTCCATGAAGCGGGAGAGGCTCGCTCCCGAGTTGACTGCGGCGGCAAAGGCGGACAAATCGTCGGAGGTCATTATACCGTAATAGTCCGGAAGGGCCGAAAGGTCGGTGACATATACCGGACGTATGATCACATTGCCCTCTGCATCGGCAAGCATGACCGCGAAACTGCCTGTCTCGAAATCCTCTCCGAAGGAAACCGTCATTGTGCCGGAGGCAAAGTCCGTATCGACTGTCAGGTTTTCCTCACGCATTACCTTTACGATCACCTGGTCCGCGGACGGTCCGCCTATCTCGTAGGATACAACGGCCGGAGCGTCGGAGCTCTCTACCTGAAGCTGGTTCATTATCTCCTCCCCGGAATAATAAAGGGTGATGCTGAAGGCATCGAAGACAGGAACGGTTACTTTGGAACCGTCGGCAAGGGTCAGGACAGCGTTCCCCGAAGCATCCTTCTCCACGGCGGAGATGACGGACGCCACCTTGCCTTCCGCCTTGACCTTGTTGCCTTCATGGTCCAGGACAGGGTTTCCGTTCACGCACCAGCAGCCTTCGCTGTCAACGGTAAAGAGAGGAGTCCTGCCTGCCACGGGGATCTTCGCCCCGTCGATATCGGTCAGGAAATCGGTCTTCCCGTCCACGGTTATGGTCCAGCAGAGGACACCGTTGTCCTCTCTTGTCCCGAGAAGAGGAGAAGTCGTGACATTCTCCTTACCGGCTATGACCACTGTCTTCTCTTCGTTTCCGGAATCCTTGTAGCGGACAGTATAGCCGCCGTCCGCATTCTCGGAAATGTAGGTAATGGCTCCTCCTTCCACTACGGCAGACAGCATATCTGTCTGGGAAGCAAGCTCCTCAAGCTGGGCCTTTATTTCTGTCAGCTGGTTGTACGCATGGTCCACGTCGTTCCAGAGAGAGGAGTCATCGAATTTGGCGCAGCCGGTCATTATTGCCAGAACTGCGGCAAAGGACAAAATCATATAACGGAATTTCATTGTATGGTCTAATTAAAGTTTGTACTGTCGGTCCAGCCAGGATTCTGGGTCAGGGCCCCTCCGGTAAGGACTCTCTGGTCGGCAGGGATAGGCCAGAGGTATTCCCTGTCATTCCATTCCCAGGTAAGGGTGGACCATGCCACCACGTAGCCGTATGTTCCCTCCGAAAGCACGAGATCAGTACCGATCTTCTTGACTGTCAGTCCGTCGGACGGTTTGCTCTGCTGCACCTGGGAATAAATCTCCAGGTCGTTCTTGCCGTCACCGTCCATATCGTAGAGACCTTCGGCAGGGAACCAGATCCCGTAGTAAGGCTTGTCCTTGTTCACCATCTGCTCGCCTTCCTTCCAGCGGAGCATGTCCCACTGGCGGAAGCCTTCGTTCACGAGTTCCACCGTGCGTTCGCGGCGGATTTCCAGGATGACTCCCTTGTTCGGACCGTCAGCCACGCGAGGATAGCAGGATGCGAGGAAAGGATCCACGTTGCCGTTGGCCACGGCCATGTCCAGGTGAGGCATACCGGCCCTGTCCCGTATCTTGTTAATGGAAATGTCGAGAGCCGTCTGGTCAAGGGTTCCGAGTTCGGCAAGTGCCTCGGCATAGTTCAGATAAACTTCAGCAGCGCGGATAAGCGGCCAGTCGCAGGTTCCTTTGGAAGCTCCGCTGTGGTCGGATGATGCGACGAACTTTATCGGTTCATAACCCGTAAGGGATGTCATGTCGTTCGGAGTGGTGCTGCTTTCACCGACAGCCACATAGCCCGGGCAGAGCACGGTCTGCGCCATACGCGGGTCACGGCCCTGTGTCTCTTCGGCATAAGGCATGGTCTCGTTCCCTTCGATGTCCGTAAAGCGCGAGCCGTCAGCCATGAGATAATGGTTCATGAAACGGCGTGTAAAGCCTTGTGCATCATTGCGTATATTGAACTGTACGGAGTTGGAGACATTGAGGGTCTCGAACTGGTAAAGGCGGGCGAACACCACCTCCTCGGTCTTGGCATTGTCCGAGCAGAACAAATCCCTGTACGGCTGGTCACCCTGGCTGTAGAGGGTATAGCCGCTTTCGTCGATGAAGGTCTTGGCGGCAGCGACAGCCTGTTCCAGGTATTTCTCGTAGTCCTGAAGCCCGTGGTATTTCCGCCATGTACCTTCAAACAAGGCCGCACGTGACTTCATGGCCAGGGCTACCCATTTGGTGACACGGGCCGAATAGGCGTCCTTGTCGGCAGGGATCATCTCAATGGCCCTGTCGAAATCCTCCATGACCTTGTCCATGACAAAGCCTCTGTCATCCCGGGGCTTGTTCAGGAATTCGTCGTCAGTGGACTCAAGGACCTTGTCATACCACGGCACGTCCCCGAAACGCATCACCTTCTGATAGTAGAAATAGGCCCGGAAAAAATAGGTTATGCCCTCGTATTTTGTCCTCACGGCCTCATCCTCGCAATTGTAGGAATTCTCAAGCAGATAGTTGATCCTGCGGAGCATGGTCCAGTTCCACTCGTTCTGCCCGTTCATATTGTCGGACGCAAGGCGGGTGCCCTGTATGATGCTTCCCATGCTCTTGTCGACCATGTCATCGGCATTGTAACGGGACACGGCATCGGCATCGTCCAGAAGAGCCCGGTACAGGTAGTTGGTCCATTGCTCGAAATCCGACTCGGACTTGAAGTAGACTCCCGGGCTGACGGCATCCTCCGGATAGAGGGTCAGGTCACAGCCTGCAGCAGAGACTGCCAGAAAGACTGCGGATACAAATCTGAATATATTTTTCATTTCCATTTCCTATTATGATTAAAACTGGATATCAAGTCCTATCGAGAATGTCCTCGGATAAGCGTAGCCCACTCCGGAATTGGCGGTATCGGTCCCGCTGGAACCTGCAAGTTCCGGGTCCATGGTCTTGGTATATCTCTTCAACGGAGACCAGTAGCAGAGGTTCTCCCCTGAGAAATAGACGCGGATCTGTTCTATTTTGGCTTTCCGGGTCCATTTCTGAGGTACGGTATAGCCAACGGTAAGGTTTTTCAGACGCAGATATGCGAGATTCTGGATATACCTGTCGTTCGGTGTGCCCAGGGCTCCGCTGGCGTAGGCGTTGTAGCCTCTGGCCCTCGGGAAGTAGGCGTTCCTGTTCGTCTCGGTCCAGACATTGTCATAGAAGTCGTTGTGTATAAAGGAAGTCGGAGGGAATGCGTACGGTCCCCAGAAGTCGAAGGAAGCCTGGCCTGCGACAGGATACCAGTCACGGTGCCCCACACCCTGGAAGAAAGCCGAGATGTCTATGCCCAGCCAGTTCACTCCTAAGCGGAAGGAATAGTTGTAGCGCGGATTTGTGTTTCCGATGATTATCATGTCTCCGTGGTCGTCAAGGGTGCCGGAGCCTTCGGAAATCTCATTGTTGCCGTCCAGGTCGGCATACCTGACATCACCGGCCCGGAGATAGTTTCCTGCAGGTCCGGTACACTGGTACACGCGGCTGTTCACTGCCGTGTCATCGATGGTAGCCTGGTACTCGGCCGCCTCGCGGTCGGTCTTGAAGAGGCCCTCGACATGGTAGCCCCAGATATCCCCGAGCTTCTCGCCGACATAGTGGTCGGAGATGAGACCGTCAGGGTTGTGATACCTGGTGATGTGGGTCACATAGTCGCCGAGTGTGGCGGACACGTTGTAGCTGAAAGGATGCCCGAGCAGTCCGAAGGAATCGGCCCAGGATACGGTAAGTTCCCATCCCTTGGAGCGGAGATCGGCGCAGTTGGCCTTAGGGGTGTTGGCCCCGTACACGTCCGGAAGGGTCAGGGAAGTGGTAAGCATGTTCCTGGTATCCCTTATATAGCCGTCCACGGTGAAGTTCAGCCTGCTGGAGAAAAAGGACATATCGAGGCCGACGTCGTAGGTTGTGACAGTCTCCCAGGTAAGTCCGGACGAGATAGGATCGGATATGCTGGAGTATTTTCCTGTCTCGATATAGTCGAATGTATAGTCGTTCATTTCCCGGTTCGGGGTGATGGTCTCGATCCAGGCGTAGTTGCTTACCTGCTGGTTTCCGAGGCTTCCTGCAGAGAAACGCAGCTTCATGTTGTCCACTACGGTCCTGGCCGGGGCAAAGAAGTTCTCTTCCGAGATGGTCCAGGCTGCGGAAGCTGAAGGGAAGAAGGCCCAGCGGCTCCCCGGAGAAAACCTCGAAGATCCGTCGGCGCGTGCGCTGACCTCCACGATGTACCGGCCTTTCCAGTCGTAGTTTGCACGGGCGAAGAATCCCAGGGTCTTGTAGGCCGTGATATCCTGCCCTACTACAGGGATGCCTGTAGCCACCACGAAGGAGTTGAGATCATCGTTGGTAAGGTCGGTATTGCTCACGTCGAGGGATACGGAACGGTAGGTTTCATACTGGCCTCCGCCGGTGAACTTGAAGTTATGGTCGTTCCAGCTGTGGTTGTATGTACCGTAGATGTTGAGGTTGTGTCCGGCATAGTTGCCGTGTACCTCCTGGTAAGTGTTGGCCACGGAACCCGAGGTGAATGTCTCTATCACGCCCTCGGCCCTGGAATACTCGAAAGTATTGTTCCTGTACTTGTTCAGGATATCGCGGTAGCGGTAGTCATAGGCCACCGTGAAGGTCAGATCCCGGACAGGGGTGATGTCCAGCTGGTTCGATATGGTAATGTATTTCTTCGACTTGGAATTGTGGCCCGTTCCTGCCGTCATGTGGCCTCCGCGGCCGGCTCCTATCGGCGAATTCTTGGCGAGCTGGTTGACATACTGCACGATGGTCCCGTCAGGGTTATACGGAAGGTAGGCGGCGCAGATATTGGACTGGAGGGCCTTGATGGTGCCTTCGTAGTTGGAATGCCCGCCGTAGGTGAATATGGAGTTGTCGTACGAGATGTTCGTGGAATATTTCAGCCATTTGAACATCTGCGCCGAGAACTTGGCGCGGAAAGCGTAGTCCTTGTAATTGTCCTGCTGGACCTTGAACATCCCATCCTGGGAAAGGTAGCGGCCGCTCGCATAGTAGGATATCTTTTCCGAACCTCCCGAAACCGAGATATTGTGCTCCTGCTGAGGGCGTACGCGGTTGTAGAAGTACCCGTACCAGTCGAAGTTACCGTAATAGTAGTATTTGCCGTCGTCCCCGACCTCTACCCACGGGCGTTCCGGATTCTCGGTAACGTCGTTCCTGCGTTCCCAGAGCTTCTGCAGTCCGCCGTTCTCTTCAGTGTACTGGAAGATGTTCTTGGTGGCGTCGGACGAATTGTTCATGAACTCATTCACTATCGTCACATGCTTGTAGCCGTTCGAGATGAAATCCGTGGAGGTGGTGTTGGTCTGCCAGCCGAAACGGCCGTTGTAGGATACCCTGGCATTGTCTCCCCTCTTGCCGGCCTTGGTCGTGATGAGCACGACTCCCGCCGAGGCCTTGGCTCCGTAGATTGCACACGTGGACGCGTCCTTGAGTACGGTCACGGACTCTATGTCATTAGGATTTATCTGGCTGAGGCTCACCTCCACACCGTCCGCAAGGATGAGCGGAGAGCCGCTGTTAAGGGAAAGCGCACCGCGGATGTTGATGTTGTAGCTCGCCTCCGGAGATCCTGTCCCGAATGTGATGTTCACGGAAGGATCGGCCCCCTGAAGGGCGTTGGCCGCAGACACGACAGGCCTGGCATTCAGTTCCTTGCCGCTGACTATACCCACGGCGCCGGAGAGGTTGGACCTCTTCTGTGTACCGTAGCCTATGACAACCACGTCATCGAGGATGTTCTGGGTATCGTCGAGGACGATATTGTACGGCGACGGCTCGTTTCCGGTAAGGTCCAGTTCAATGTCGGAATAGCCGATATACGAGACTATGACTTTGGCCGGGAACCTGACTCCCGAAATCTCGAAGTTTCCGTCGATGTCGGTAAGGAATCCCTGTGTTGTCCCGACGATAACAAGGGAGGCCCCCACAAGCGGTTCCCCTGCGGAATCGGTAATTTTTCCGGAAATCTTCGTCTCCCGGGCCCGGACGCTGTCCTCCTCGTTCCCGTCCGGTGCCTTGCCGGCAGTCACCGAGATCCTGCGTCCGTCAATCACGTAAGTGACATTCTGGCCTGAAAAGATACTGTCGAGCACTTCCTCGACGGTGGCGTTCCTGACGGATACGCTGACCTTCCTGTCAAGGTCGAGGTCATCCGCATTGATGATCACCGAGTAGTTTTCGGACTTGTTCAGAGCCGAAACAGCCTCCTGGACAGTCACATTCCTGACTGAAAAATTGATTTTCTGTGCAGACATCGGCAATGGAGCCATCAGTCCGCAGACAAAAGCCATCATAAGAAACCGTTTGAGACGGTCTCCGCTTTTTCGGTTGTTGCTTTTCATGAACTGGTCTATTTAGTTGTTATTGCTGTTTTGCTTGCAACGGGCTATTTTCTGTCAATATATATTACGCCGTCATCCCGGGAAATTTCCATCCGTCCGTCGGCGTTCAGGCTGTAAAGAATCTGTTCAAGAGTTTCGTCGTTGGTGAACCAGGCAAAGAAGCGGCAGTCCGCAAGTGATTCATCGAGGATTACGATCCTGGTCCCGAAAAGGCGTTCCAGGTCCGAGGCAATGTCTTTCATCGGCAGATTGAAGAAATGTATGGCCCTGTCATCATAGAAGTCCTTGTAAATCCCCGGATTGAAGTCGTCGAGGTTGATTCTCCCGCTCTCCCTGTCGTACTGGAGCATTTCTCCCGGATGCAGCACGACCTGCCTTGTACGGGTGGCGGTAGCGACATCGACCTGCACCGCCCCCTCGAAGAGCAGGAGCTCGACATTCTCGGAATCATCGAATGACTTGAAATTGAATTTTGTCCCCAGGACCTTCACTTCGACGTTTCCTGAGGTTACATGGAAAGGATGGCGGGAATCCCTGGCGACCTCGGCATATATTTCCCCGTCCACGAATATGCGGCGTTCCTTGCCGCGGAAACTGGACGGATAGGTGATCCGGCTGCCGGAATTGAGGCGGATCTGCGTCCCGTCGGACAGTTCGAGACTTTCCGTCTGTCCGTATGGCACCTTCAGTTCGGCCCACTCCGTCTGCTTCTCCGGAACCAGAAGGCCGTATGCTGCGGCCCCTGTCACTATCAGCAACAGGCAGGCCGCAGCCTTCAGGGCAAGGAGTCCGGCAGTCTTCGCCCGGTTTCTCCTGCGGTTTTTCCTGTCAAGACCGAGCTTTGCACTGACTTCATCGAAAGCGGCAGACGACATTTCCCTGTCCTCCGCTTCCATTTCCGACATCAGCGTCTCAAGCATTTCCTGGACCTGCGGTTCATCAAAATGTTCAGCAAGCCAGTCCTGCACCCGGGTCTCCTCCTGAGGGGTCAGCTGTCCGTAGAAATATTTTTTCAGAAATTCCATATTTGCCTGTTCCGCTATAAGAACAGGACAGGGCCTACTGTTACGTAAGCCCTGTCCTGTTTTTTTTCATCATTATCAGAATTCCATCGTAAACTCGATCGGATAATGGTCCGAAGGATTGCAGAAATTGCTCAGTTTCCTGGGATCCCTCGATGCCGTCGCGAAGCCGTCGGTGATAGTCCTGGCCGAGGTAATGTGCCCGAGCAGGGGTTCCGTGACATAGATGAAATCCACACGGCGTCCGGAAAAGGTGCTCTTCCGGTATTCGCCCGGGTAGAAATGCTCCATAATGTCGATGTACGGGGTGCTTGACCTCACGTAGTCATGCAGCAGGAAGGCCTTGTCGTCCTCCGGCCTGCCGAGATGCGGATTGTCGGCACGGGATATCGCGTTAAAGTCCCCGGCCATCATCCAGAGGTCCCGGCCTTCCGGGTCATGCTCCAGTATCGTCTGTCCGCATATGTACTTCATCTCGGCCGCACGGAAAATGTCCCCTCCGTTTTCTGCAGCACTTTTTTCCTTGTCTTCAGCCATATAGGCATACTTCTGGGGATAGGTATGGACAGTGACGATATTGACTTGTTTCCCGTCTATGTCCGCAACCACGTATCCGGCCCCGTGGACAACGACCGTATCCCGGCCGTTCCCGTTGATCCGCTCCACCGTCTTCAAGGGATATCTGGAAGTCACCACCTGCGGGAACTCGTCCCTCTTTCCGGCCAGACAGACATACCGGTGCCCGTATCTGCGGGCCAGCATATCCCAGTTGTACGGGAGATACTTGTCCTCGGCCGGCATGACATCAGCTGTCCCGGTGCGGTATATAGACTCCGCTTCAGCCCAGATGCAGATGTCAGGATCTTCCTGCCTGACAAATTCCACGAAATTGTCATAATCGTTGCCTTGGTCGGACCACATCCCGTTCTGGATATTCCAGTACAGGACCTTGACGGTCTCCGGTTCTCCGCTGCATCCGGACAGGATACACAGCGCGGCTGCGGCGGACAGGAATGAAAGGATCTTTCTCATGTCTGTTGTATTTAACGTCAGTTGACTTTATGTACATCCATGCCCTTCCTCAGATCCCTGAGGGCGAGCTCGATATGCTTTTCCACCGTCCGTACGGAAATGTTCAGCTTCACGGCGATCTCCATGTTGCTCATATGTATGTAGCGACTCATCTTAAAGATGGCCCTGCGCTGCGGCGGAAGCATTTCTATGTTGTTCTGCAGTATGGCATTCGTCTCGGAAAAGTTGAGCCAGTCGTCCACGGAGCACAGCGGTGAAAAGCCGTCATGCCGGACGGAAAGAGGGACATTCTGCAGGCGTCGCGAACGGAGAACATTGAAAGCCTCGTTACGTGCCATCACGAACAGGTAATTCTTCAAAGACTGCTCCGGATTCAAATAACAGCGGTTGAACCACAGTTTCATGAAGCAGTTCTGCGCTATGTCTTCGGCTTCCGCCGGGTTCTTCAGCAATCCGGCAATGAAATTACGGAGCATCGGATAATACTTGTGGAATATCTGTTCAAACGCCTTTATGGCTGAGTCTGCCTTTACCCGGACAGCCTGCATGGCGGCTACAAGGTCTTTGTCGGAATATTTCTTTTCAGAGTCCATGTTCCAGAAAATTGTCCAGGCAAAAATACTGTATTAAGAACAATCCGACGTGGACGAACACGTAAAATATTTGTTAAAAAAATCCGGCCCGAAACTATACGGACCGGATCTTTATGGAATGTATGGCATAGCCATACCCCCGATTACTCGGCTTTCTTTTCCTCGGCAGGAGTCTCTGCAGCAGGAGCTTCAGCCGGCTCTGCAACCGGAGCTGCAGCAGCCTCGACAGCCTCAGGAGCTTCTGCGGCAGGAGTCGCAGCGCCCTTCCTGGAACGGCTGCGGCGGGTAGAGGACTTCTTCGCCTCCTTCTTAGGAGCTGCAGCAAGTGCTGTCTCGTTGAAGTCCACCAGCTCGATCAGTGCCATGTCGGCACCGTCACCGTGACGGAAACCGGTCTTCAGGACCCTTGTATATCCGCCAGGACGGGATGCTATCTTCGGGGAGATCGTGCCGAAAAGCTCCTTCACGGCCTCCTTGTTCTTCAGGTAGCTGAACACCATACGGCGGGAGTGGGTGGTATCCTCTTTCGACTTGGTGATGAGAGGTTCCACATACATCTTGAGAGCCTTAGCCTTCGCTACGGTCGTGATGATCCTCTTATGCTCGATAAGGGAGACAGCCATATTGGCAAGAAGCGCCTTGCGGTGACCGCTCTTGCGGCTAAGATGATTTATTGCTTTATTGTGCCTCATACTTTATACAGTCTTTTTCTTTGGTTCAATATTATACTTCGATACATCCATACCGAAAGACAGCTTCATCTTCTCCACAAGGAGGTCGATCTCGTTGAGAGACTTCCTTCCGAAGTTCCTGAACTTCATCAGCTCTGACCTCGAATAGGAAACCAGGTCGGCGAACGTATCTATATCTGCCGCTTTCAGGCAATTGTAGGCCCTCACGGAAAGTCCCATATCGGAAAGCTTGGTAAGGAGCAGATGTCTCATCCTGAGTGACTCCTCGTCCAGTTCCTTGGAATCCGACTCCACAGCGCTCTCAAGCGAGAGTTTCTTCTCGTCGGTGAACAGCTTGAAGTGGTAGATAAGGATATTGGCAGCCTCCTGAAGAGCAAGCTTGGGGGTTATGGAGCCGTCAGTGATGATTTCAAGAGTCAATTTTTCATAATCGGTCTTCTGTTCCACACGCCAGTTGTCCACAATCCAGTTCACGTTCTTGATCGGAGTGTAGATGGCATCCACCGGGATGGTCCCGATAGGAGTGTCCGAATCAACATTCTCGTCAGCCGGAACAAAACCGCGGCCCTTGTTGATATTGAGGGAGATCTCCAGCTTGACAGACGGCTCGAGCGAACAGATATGCAGTTCAGGATTCAACACCTTGAAAGAAGACAATCCTTTGGAGATATCCTCTGCGGTAAACTCCTGTTTGCCGCTGATCACGATGTTTGCTACCTCGGAATCCACAGTCTCGACCATTCTCTTGAATCTCACCTGCTTGAGATTAAGAATAATGTCCTGCATCCCCTCGATCACGCCCGGGATTGTCGCGAACTCCTGGTCCACGCCCGAGATCCTGACCGAATTGATAGCAAAACCTTCCAGAGAAGACAACAGGATGCGGCGGAGGGCGTTTCCTATGGTCTGGCCGTATCCAGGCTCAAGCGGCCTGAACTCGAACCGGCCTACAGTGTCCGTCCCTTCGAGCATTATTACCTTGTCCGGTTTCTGAAATGCTAAGATTGCCATATTATAAATTCTTTTGGTGTTAATTATTATTTAGAGTACAACTCGACTATGAGCTGCTCGTTGATCGTCTCCGGGATCTCCTCCCTGACAGGAACATTGAGGTATTTTCCTGTAAGGGCCTTGCTGTCGAACTCGATCCAGGAATACTTGGCTGCAGACGCCACACTGTTCTGGATCACTTCAAGGCTCTTGGATCTCTCCCTTACGGCGATTACATCACCCGGCTTCACCTGTGTGGACGGTATGTTGCATACGGCACCGTTTCTGGTGATATGGCAGTGCGACACGAGCTGTCTTGCAGCTGCCCTTGTAGGGGCGATACCCATACGGTAGACGATATTGTCGAGACGGGACTCGAGGAGGATGATAAGGTTCTCACCTTTCTGCCCCTTCATGCGGGAAGCCTTCTCGTAAGTGTTGCGGAACTGCCTTTCGAGCACTCCGTAGGTATATTTCACTTTCTGCTTCTCCTTCAGCTGGGTACCGTACTCAGATGTCTTCTTGCGCTTCCTTGCCAGACCGTGCTGTCCCGGAGGATAGTTCCTCTTTTCGAAATCCTTGTCTGTGCCGAAGATAGGCTCGCCGAATTTACGCGCAATTTTAGTAGTTGGTCCGATATATCTTGCCATAGTAATTTTCCTTTATCAATAAAAATTAAACTTTACGACGGCCTTTTGGTCGGCATCCATTATGCGGCATCGGAGTCACGTCTATGATCTCTGTAATCTCGATGCCTGCCCCGTGAATGGTCCTTATCGCGGACTCACGTCCTGCACCCGGTCCTTTCACGTATGCTTTCACCTTGCGGAGACCAAGGTCGTATGCAGTCTTCGCCGCATCGGCTGCAGCCACCTGCGCGGCATACGGAGTGTTCTTCTTTGAACCCCTGAATCCGCTCTTTCCGGCTGAAGACCAGCTTATAACCTGGCCGACACTGTTGGTGAGGGTCACAATCACGTTGTTGAAGGTTGATGAAATATGAGCCTCGCCGTATGCGTCAACCTTTACAACTCTCTTCTTGCTTGTTGATGTCGTTTTCTTTGCCATAATTCATCTCCCGTTATTTGGTCGCTTTCTTCTTGTTGGCGACTGTTTTCTTCTTACCCTTCCTTGTGCGGGCATTGTTCTTGGTGCTCTGTCCGCGTACCGGCAGTCCGATACGGTGACGGATACCCCTGTAGCAGCCGATATCCATCAGACGCTTGATGTTCATCTGGATAGCGGAACGAAGCTCTCCTTCGATCTTGTACTCGGTCGCAATCACGTTACGTATGCCTGCAATCTGCTCATCGTTCCATTCGCCTACTTTCGTATCGAAATCGATTCCGAGTCCTGACAGAATCTTCCTCGCTGAGCTGCGGCCGATCCCGAAGATATAGGTCAGACCTATCTCTCCTCTCTTGTTGTTAGGTAAATCAACTCCGGCTATTCTTGCCATAATTATCTTAACTTTTACTTATTATACAACTGAATAAAAATTATCCCTGACGCATTTTGAACTTAGGGTTCTTCTTGCAGATCACGTAAAGACGGCCTTTACGCTTAACGATCTTGCAGTCCTCGCTGCGCTTCTTTATGGATGCTTTGACTTTCATTTTGCAATCTATTTTATTTGTACCTGAAAGAAATTCTTCCCTTTGTCAAATCATAAGGTGACATTTCGACCCTCACCCTGTCCCCCGGCAGAATCTTGATGTAGTGCATCCTCATCTTTCCCGAGATATGGGCCAGAATCACATGACCGTTCTCCAACTCTACCTTGAACATTGCGTTCGGAAGTGTCTCGACTATGACACCTTCTTGTTCTATTGCTGACTGTTTCGGCATTAAAATATCACTTTAAAATCCAACATCTGGTTTCTCAATAAAATCAAAGGTCGACAGTACCTCAGGAACGCCTTTACGGACAACAACCGTAAGTTCGAAATGGGCCGAGTTCCTGCGGTCGGCGGTATGTACTTCCCAACCATTTTTTGCAATATACACACCCCTGGTCCCCGCATTTATCATCGGCTCGATACATATGGTCATTCCGTCAACGAGCTTCGGTCCCCGGCCCGGCCTGCCGTAATTCGGCACCCCGGGATTCTCGTGCATCTGCTTTCCGATACCATGACCTTCGAGCTCACGCACTACGGAGAATCCGAAAGACTCGGCATACGATTGTACCGCGTATCCGATATCACCGATCCTGTTACCGTCCACCGCCTTCTCTATTCCCTTGTAGAGGGACGCCTTGGTGACATCCAGGAGCTTCCTGGTCTCCGCGTCCACCTCCCCGACAGGGAAGGTGTAGGCGGAATCACCGTTATATCCCTTGTACAACGTCCCGCAATCCACCGACACTATGT
This sequence comes from uncultured Bacteroidales bacterium, assembly GCA_944326325.1. Taxonomy (GTDB): domain Bacteria; phylum Bacteroidota; class Bacteroidia; order Bacteroidales; family UBA932; genus Cryptobacteroides. The sequence continues at coordinate 367,252 of CALVDQ010000001.1, read as the reverse complement.
CACCTTCTTTCAGCACATAGTCTGACGGAAAGCCGTGGACCACGACATCGTTTACGGAAATACAGAGAGCGGCAGGAAAGCCTTCATAACCCAAGAAACTCGGTATAGCCCCGTGGTCACGGATGAAGGTCTCGGCCACCCTGTTCAACTCGAGAGTTGTCACACCCGGGGCGACCACCTTACCGACCTCAGCCAATGTCTTTGATACGAGAATGGCATTCTCGCGCATCAGCGCTATCTCTTCTTCAGTTTTCGGCCTTACCATAATCAATGGACTTTATTGACTACAATCCTGAACGTCCTTTCAGACGGCCGGTCTTCATGAGGCCGTCATAGTGACGCATCAAAAGATGACTCTCGATCTGCTGAAGAGTATCCAGAACCACACCGACAAGAATCAGCAACGAAGTACCGCCATAGAAGCTGGCGAACTGGTTGTTGACACCAAGAAGCATGGCAAATGCCGGCAGGATGGCGATCAGCGCCAGGAATATGGAGCCCGGGAGCGTCACCCTCGACATGATGGTATCGAGGTACTCCACGGTCTTCTTTCCAGGCTTGACACCAGGGATAAACCCTCCGTTTTTCTTCATATCCTCGGCCATCATCGACGGATTGACGGTAACGGCTGTATAGAAATATGTGAAAATCACGACGAGAAGTCCGAATATGAGGTTATACCAGAATCCGGTATAGTTGCTCAATGTTGCAGCGAGCCCCCTGGTTGCGTCGAACTGGGAAAATATCAGCGGGAACAGCATCAGGGCCTGTGCGAAGATAATAGGCATGACACCGGCAGCATTGATCTTCATAGGGATGTACTGGCGCACGCCGCCGTACTGCTTGTTCCCTACGATCCTCTTTGCATACTGTACAGGAACTTTCCTGACACCCTGCACGAGAGCGATGGCAGCCACGAATACGAAGAACAGTATCACGAGTTCCACGATAAGAAGAAGTACACCGCCGGCGGTATTGTTCACCTTCTCTCCGATTTCAGCGGTAAGGGCGTAAGGGAGACGGGCGATGATACCGACCATGATGATAAGGGATATACCGTTTCCGATACCCCTGTCGGTAATCCTTTCTCCGAGCCACATCACGAACATCGTTCCGCCTATGAGGATGATGGTCGAGACGAAGTTGAACATGAAGTTGCTCCAGCCCAGATTATGTACGGCGAGGAAAGCGCTTTCCGGAATCTGGTTGTGGAGGGCGGCCATATAGGCAGGCCCCTGGATACAGAGGATGGCGATGGTGAGATACCTTGTGAGCTGGTTCATCTTCCTCCGTCCGCTCTCCCCTTCCATCTGGAGTTTCCTGAAGTAAGGCACGAACACCCCGAGAAGCTGGATCACGATGGATGCCGAGATGTAAGGCATCACACCGAGAGCGAATATCGAGGCGTTGCCGAAAGCTCCGCCGGAGAACATGTTCAGGAGGCCGACAAGACCTTCCTGGGTGTTGTCCTGGAGATTTGCCAACTGCGCAGAGTCTATGCCCGGAAGCACGATGAACGAGCCCAGACGATAAACCAGCAGCAAAAGAATCGTATACACGATCCTCTTGCGCAGTTCTTCAATCTTGAAGATGTTCTTGATTGTCTGTATAAACTTCTTCATTATTTCGTGATTGTTGTTGCAGTTCCACCCAGTGCCTCGATCTTGGAGACGGCAGACTTGGAGAAGGCGTCGGCCTTGACATCAAGCTTGGCCTTGAGTTCCCCGTTCCCGAGGACCTTGACCAGAGCTGTCTTGGATACGATGCCGTTCTGCTTCAGGAACTCCACATCGATAGCGGTAACACCCATCTTCTCGGATATCGCCTGAAGTGTGGCGACATTGACCGGGACGTACTCTACCCTGTTTATATTGTTGAAGCCGAACTTAGGCAGACGTCTCTGGATAGGCATCTGACCTCCTTCAAAACCTATCTTGCGGGAATATCCGGAACGGGCCTGGGCACCTTTGTGTCCACGGGTAGAAGTACCACCGTGTCCCGAGCCCTCGCCGCGGCCGATTCTCTTCCTTCTTTTTGTAGAACCCTTTGCAGGTTTCAATTCATGCAATTTCATTTCTCGATCCTCCGAATTTAAATTTCCTCAATTTTCACAAGGTGGAGAACCTTCTGAACCATACCTTTGGAAACAGGGGTAAGCTCTACCTCTACCGTCTGGTGCAATCTGTGGATTCCCAGGCAGCGAAGATTGTCGATCTGCCTCTTGGTAGCTCCGTTCTTGCTCTTGATCTGGGTTATCTTGATCTTTGCCATTTCGTCATTCCTCCCTTAACCTTTAAATACTCTGCTCATAGGAATACCGCGAAGTCCGGCAATGGTATATGCATCCCTCATCTCAGTCAATGCAGCCACAGTGGCTTTTACCAGATTATGAGGGTTGGAAGATCCCTTGGACTTGGCCAGGACATTCTGGATACCGACGGACTCGAATACTGCACGCATGGCACCTCCCGCCTTTACTCCGGTACCGGGAGCCGCCGGCTTCATGAACACTCTCGCGCCGCCGAACTTGGCCTCCTGCTCGTGAGGAATGGTCTTGTTGAGGACAGGTACCTTAACAAGGTTCTTCTTGGCATCCTCTATGCCCTTTGAAATAGCTGTCGTAACCTCGTTGGCCTTTCCGAGACCATAGCCTACCACGCCGTTCTCGTCTCCGACCACGACAATGGCGGCAAAACTGAAGTGACGACCACCCTTAGTGACCTTGGTCACTCTCTTTACCGCTACAAGCCTGTCCTTGAGCTCAAGGTCTGATGTCTTTACTCTTTTAACATTCGTATTTGCCATAGTCTTAGAATATTAGGCCACCTTCACGGGCAGCTTCTGCCAAACTTTTTACTCTTCCATGATAAAGGTATCCGCCGCGGTCGAAAGATATGGTGGTGATACCCTTTGCGATAGCACGCTCCGCTATGGCCTTGCCTACCAAAGCAGCCGCTTCCTTGCCGCTTTTGCCTTTGCAGGATGCTGCAAGGCCCTTGTCATTGGAGGCAGCCGATGCGAGGGTGAAGCCCTTCGTGTCATCGATCACCTGGACATAGATCTGCTTGTTGCTCCTGAACACGACCATCCTCGGTCTTTCAGCGGTGCCGTTCACAACCTTACGGATACGGTAATGGATCCTTTTCCTTCTTTCTATCTTATTCAATGCCATAACTCAATCTCCTATTATTTAGCACCTGCTGACTTACCTGCCTTGCGGCGGATCTGCTCGCCGACAAATCTGATACCCTTGCCCTTGTACGGTTCAGGCTTGCGCAGAGAACGTATCTTTGCCGCAACCTGCCCGATGAGCTGCTTGTCGCTGCTCTTGAGCACCAGTATAGGGTTCGCGCCTTTCTTCACAGGCTCAGCCTCAGCCTTGACTTCTGCCGGCAGCATGAAGTGTACGTCGTGTGAGAAGCCGAGTGAAAATTCAAGGATCTGGCCTTTGACGTCCACACGGTAACCGACACCGATAAGTTCCTGCCTGATGGTGTATCCCTCAGACACCCCTACCACCATATTGTGGACAAGGGCACGGTACAGACCGTGGAGAGAACGGTGCCTTGGAAGATCGGTAGGACGAGTCAATCTAACTTCATTACCCTCTACGGTCACAGTGATGTCCGGGTCAACTTTCTGACTAAGCTCGCCGAGAGGTCCTTTAACCTTGACAACGTTGCCAGGGAGCACTTCTACAGTGACCTTGGCAGGAAGGTGTACAGGCAATTTACCAATTCTTGACATTATTCGATTCTTTTAAAATTAATATACATAGCATAAAACCTCACCTCCGACGTTCAGCTCCTTCGCCTCCTTGTCGGTGATGATACCCCTGGAAGTCGAGAGGATGGCGATTCCGAGACCGTTGAGCACTCTCGGCATATCCTCCACACCTGTATATTTCCTCAGACCCGGTTTTGATACGCGGACTATCTTCTTGATAGCTGCGGTCTTGGTCTGCGGATGATACTTGAGGGCCAGTTTGATTGTGTTGTACGGTTCGCCTTCCACAAGCTTGTAGCTGAGGATGTATCCTTTGTCACAAAGGATCTTCGTTATAGCCAGCTTCATCTTTGAAGACGGGATTTCCACGATCTTCTTGCCGGCCATGTAGGCGTTGCGGACACGTGTAAGATAATCTGCAATTGGATCAGTCATTTCTTTGAAAATTTAAGAGCCGGCGCATTCAGCGCCCGATATCCATTAATAAATATTGTAGTTATAAATTATATTCCCTGTTACCAGCTTGCCTTCTTGACTCCCGGGATGAGACCGTTGCTGGCCATCTCACGGAACTGGATACGGCTGATGCCGAACATACGCATATAGCCTTTCGGTCTTCCGGTGAGAGAGCAGCGGTTGTGCATCCTGCAAGGGCTGGAATTCTTAGGAAGCTTGTCCAGCGCAGCCCAGTCTCCGGCCTCTTTGAGAGCCTTCCTCTTTTCTGCGTACTTGGCAACTAATTTCGCGCGCTTAACTTCGCGGGCTTTCATCGATTCTTTCGCCATTTCAGTTCTCCTTTAGTTATTGTTTTTTTTGAAAGGCAGACCGAACTCACGCAGGAGTGCGTGGGCCTCTTCATCCGTCTTTGCCGTTGTTACGAAGGTAATCTCCATTCCGAGGATCTTGGAAATCTTGTCGATATCGATTTCCGGGAATATGATCTGCTCCTTGATACCGAGAGTATAGTTCCCTCTGCCGTCCATTTTCTCGGAGATACCGTTGAAGTCCCTGATACGCGGCAGGGAGATGCGGATGAGCCTCTCGAGGAACTCGTACATCCTGGTAGAGCGGAGAGTCACTTTCACACCGATAGGCATACCCTTACGGAGCTTGAAGTTGGAGATATCCTTCCTTGAAGCCGTAGTGACAGCCTTCTGTCCTGCGATGACCGACAGTTCCTGCTGGGCCACCTCGACGAGCTTCTTGTCACCTGTCGCATCCCCGACACCCTGATTGATGGTGATTTTGACAAGTTTCGGAACCTGCATCACGGTAGTGTATGAGAACTCTTTCATGAGCTTAGGCACGATCTCGTCCTTGTATAATTTCTTCAGCGTCGGGACATATCCTGCAGGCACTGCAGTATTCACGACCTCTGTTGTCTTCTTAGTCTTTGCCATTATTTGATCTCCTCTCCAGATTTTTTAGAATAACGGATCTTCTTTCCATCGACGAACTTGAAGCCGATCCTTGTAGGACCTCCCTTCGCAGGGTCTACAAGCTGAAGGTTGGAAATATGCACCCCCGCCTCTTGTTTAACAATACCGCCTTGAGGATTCTTTGCATTCGGTTTGGTATGCCTGCTTACCATGTTGATTCCTTCAACGATAGCACGGTCCTTCGAACGGATTACCTCAAGCACCTTGCCGGTCTTTCCCTTGTCATTCCCGGCGTTGACATAGACTGTGTCGCCTTTCTTGATATATATCTTCTTCATAACGATTTCAATTAAAGGACCTCCGGTGCCAGTGAAACGATCTTCATATAATTCTCGCGAAGTTCCCTTGCTACAGGGCCGAAAATACGTGTCCCGCGAACTTCCCCCTGGTTGTTGAGAAGGACACAGGCATTGTCATCGAAACGGATGTACGAACCGTCCGGTCTGCGTATCTCCTTCTTGGTGCGGACTACTACAGCCTTGGATACTGAACCTTTCTTGGCGTCCCCACCCGGGATCGCACTCTTGACGGCGACGACGATCTTGTCACCGACTTTTGCATAACGGCGGCGGGTACCACCCAGGACACGGATACAAAGAACTTCCTTTGCACCACTGTTGTCTGCCACCTGTAAACGTGTTTCCTGCTGTATCATTGTTATTTAACTTTTTCTACGATTTCTACTAATCTCCACTTCTTGGTCTTGCTCAGAGGACGAGTCTCCATGATGCGAACCCTGTCGCCTTCGCTGCACTCGTTCTTTTCGTCATGAGCCACGAACTTGGTGGTCTTTTTTACGAACTTGCCGTAAATAGGATGCTTTTCTCTTGTTGCTACCGCAACGACTATGGACTTGTCCATCTTGTTGCTGACCACGATTCCTATTCTTTCCTTACGAAGATTCCTTTCCATCTGACTGAAATTTTAGTTCTGTTTTTCCTTTTCCGCCAGAATTGTCATCATCCTTGCGATATCCTTCCTGGCCTTACCGATTTTAGACGTATCCTCAATAGGAGAAATCGTGTGATTTATCTTCATGGTGTCAAGCGCAGCCTTTTCTGCCTCTATGCGTTCGCGGAGGTCGCTGATTGACATTTCACGTACTTCAGATGCTTTCATTTTTCTCCAGTTTATTATTCAACATAGTCTCTACGTACAACGAACTTGGTAGTCACAGGAAGTTTCTGCGCACCGAGACGAAGAGCCTCCTTCGCGATCTCCATAGGGACACCTTCAGCCTCTATGAGGATACGGCCCGGAGTAACAGGGCAAACAAATCCCTCAGGGTTACCCTTACCTTTACCCATTCGGACCTCGGCAGGCTTCCTGGTGTAAGGCTTGTCAGGGAAAATCCTGATCCAGATCTTACCTTCACGCTTCATATAACGCACGACTGCCTGACGCGCCGCCTCGATCTGACGACCGGTAAGCCAGCAATTTTCCAGGGTCTTGATGCCGAAAGAACCGAACACAAGCTGGTTGCCCCTCTGGGCAAGGCCTTTCATACGGCCTTTCTGCTGCCTTCTAAATTTTGTTTTCTTCGGTTGTAACATTTCCTATTACTTTTAAAATTTATTTCATACTCCTTAAATAATTGAGTATCAGCTGGTTGGGCGGACTTATCCTCAATTAAGGGACTGCAAAGATAGTCATTTTTTCTGAATTGCAAATATTTTTTGAATAAAAAACGGATATTTTCGACCGAAATTCCTGAATGTTAATTTAGGGAAAATCATCATGTTACAAATCTTGTTAAAAAAAATTCCGCTCCCTTTTCGACCGGGAGCGGAAGAGTGTAATGCAAGCTCGGCATACGCATGTCCGGAAACCGGACCGCCGCCTCAGTCGGCAGGGCCGATATCCTCCGGAAGGATATCGAATACCCAAATAAAAATATCCGGCATCCTTCCATTATACAAAACATAGTGACGCCATAAGGCCTCGTCGAAAAACTGACGGCCAGCTTCGTCTGTTCTTGACAACAACCACGTTTTTACAGTTTCCCCGTCTTTCAATATGCTTAAAGACTTTTCGCAATTTCCGCCAGTCGTCGTTTTCAGAAACATTCTGAAACTCGGATAGCCGTCTATACGGGCTGTAGTCACAAACCGCAACAATGCAGAATCCTTTGGTTCTATCACGTATGACCGAACATCCGGCAGGCTGTCGCTAAAGCATATCTCTATCGCTTCATCTGTATCATTTTTCACATAAAACGAACCATTGCAACAGCAGTCGACTTCACGTTCGCACTGAAACATACAAAGAAAAATCGGGAGGCAGGCTATGAACAAAAGTTTTTTCATATTATTTTCAATTATACGGTATCTCAAGTTTCGCATCCTTCGCAAGAGGAAAGTGGTTATGCCGCCTTTGTCATTCGCGTATAGTCGAGAAATCTGTCCGGGATGACGTACGCGGCGACTGTGAGAACAAGCATATTATTAAAAAATATCCTCCCGGGCGAAGGCGAAAGAATGCAGATCTTTCTACTTCGCTCGGGAGGACAATAATAACCGGTCGGTTTACTTTCTGTAGGAAGCGATGTCCTCCTTGTTGAAACCGCTGATGAATGCACTGTGTTTCTCAACCTCGGCCTCTGCATAGTTCACATAGACTTTGGCTGATCCTGTGAACATTTCAGGAGCGCGGGTAGCATCCTGGATAATGAGGTGAGCCATCACGCAGTCCGCCGCCATTTCGTACAGACGGCGTGCCATGAAATCCTGGAACTCCTGGTCGGCCGCTTCCTTTACAAGATTTGTGCAGGCCTCGAACTTGTCTGTCATAGCCTTCACGCGGGCCATCAGAGGCTTCATCTCCTCAGAGCATTCCACCTGCTCGTAGTCACGGAGTGTGGCCAGATAGGAACCGTTGGTGACATAACGGATTGCAGCTACAGTCTGAAGCTGGGTAGTCCCCTCGTAGATGCTTGTGATTCGTGCGTCACGGTAGATGCGCTGGCATGCATACTCGAGCATGAAGCCGCTGCCGCCATGTACCTGGATACAGTCGTAGGCATTCTGATTCGCATACTCGGAATTCATACCCTTTGCAAGCGGAGTGAATGCATCTGCAAGTTTCGCATATTTCTTCTGCTCCTGACGCTCCTCCGGAGTGAGCTTGCGCTCGCGTGCGATGTCGTCAAGGGCCTTGTAGATATCCACATAACGCGAGGTCTGGTACAGAAGTGCGCGTCCTGCATCAAGTTTGGCCTTGATGGTAGACAGCATGTCGTACACGGCCGGGAACTCTATGATCGCCTTCCCGAACTGCTTGCGGTCCTTGGCGTACGCAAGAGCTTCGTTATAGGCGGCCTGGCTGAGGCCCACGCTCTGTGCAGCTATTCCCAGACGGGCACCGTTCATCAGGGCCATCACATACTTGATGAGTCCGAGCCTGCGTTCCCCGCAAAGTTCCGCCCTTGCATTCTTGAAGACGAGCTCGCAAGTCGGCGAACCGTGGATACCGAGCTTGTTCTCGATACGGCGGACATTCACGCCACCGTCCCTCTTGTCATAGATGAACATGGAAAGTCCGCGGCCGTCGCGGGTACCTTCTTCCGAGCGGGCGAGCACCAGATGGAGATCCGAATCCCCGTTGGTGATGAACCTCTTGACTCCGTTCAGTCTCCAGCAACCCTCCGCTTCATCATACGTAGCTTTCAGCATCACGCTCTGAAGGTCCGAACCGGCATCCGGCTCCGTAAGGTCCATCGACATGGTTTCCCCTGCGCAGACACGCGGAATGAAACGGTTGTGCTGATCCTCACTGCCGAATTCATAGAGAGTCTCGATACAGTCCTGGAGAGACCAGATATTGCTGAAACCGGCATCGGCTGCAGCCACGATCTCGGCACACATCGTATAAGGGGTGATCGGGAAGTTCAGTCCGCCGAAACGGCGCGGCATCGTCATGCCGTTGAGACCGGCCTTCACCATAGCATCCATGTTGACCTTTGTACCGCTTGCATATTCGACACGGCCATCTGCGCAGTGCGGGCCTTCGAGGTCCACTCCTTCGGCATTGGCTGCAATGACCTCTCCGGTGATTTCCCCGGTGATTTCCAGCACCTTGTCGTAGGAATCGATGGCATCCGCATAATCCTGCGGAGCATAGTCATAGTTGTCCTTGTCCCTGTAGTCGCGTTCCTTGAGTTCGCAGATGCGCTTCATCATGGGATTGTTCAGATGGTAGCGCAGCTCGGGATGTTCTGTATAGAAATTAGCCATATTATTTGCTGTGTGATTTATAATACTTGATCATCTTTGGTATCACTTCCTCTACGGTCCCGTTGATGACATAGTCGGCTATCGTATTGATAGGGGCATTCGGATCATTGTTTATGGAAATGATGATACTGCTTTCCTGCATTCCGGCGATATGCTGGATCTGTCCGCTGATTCCGCAGGCGATATAGAGTTTAGGACGCACAGTTATACCTGTCTGTCCGATCTGACGGTCATGGTCTGCGAAACCGGCATCCACGGCGGCACGGCTGGCGCCGACTTCGGCATGAAGTTCCCTGGCAAGTTCGAACAGCATATCGAAACCTTCCCTCGAGCCCATGCCGTATCCTCCGGACACGACGATCGAGGCCCCTTTCAGATTGTGCTTCGCCTTCTCGACGTGACGGTCGATGACCTTCACGACATATTCCGCTTCAGGGACATACCTGGCGACATCGTGACGGATGACTTCACCCTTGTAGTCCGCGTCCAGAATCTCCTTCTTCATCACGCCTTCACGGACTGTAGCCATCTGCGGGCGGTGTTCAGGATTGACGATGGTGGCCACGATATTGCCGCCGAAAGCCGGACGGATCTGGTAAAGGAGATCCGAGTACACCTTTCCCGCCTTCTTGTCTTCATAGTCACCGATTTCCAGGGCCGTACAGTCTGCAGTAAGGCCGCTTGTCAGGGCCGATGAAACGCGCGGACCGAGATCCCTTCCGATGACAGTCGCCCCCATCAGGCATATCTGCGGTTTTTCTTCCTTGAACAGGTTTATGAGGATGGATGCATGAGGCTGTGAAGTATAGGGGAAAAGCCCCTCCGCATCGAAGATGTGCAGTTTGTCAACACCGAAAGGCATCACCTGCTTTTCGATGCCCTCGAGGCCGCAGCCTGCGGCTATGGCTTCCAGCTGGCATCCAAGCTGGCTGGCCAGCTTGCGGCCTTTGGTCAGCAGCTCCAGGCTGACATCGGCAACGGTCTTGCCTTCTATTTCAAGATATACGAATACGTTGTTCATAACTTGTTATCCTATCGTATGGTTTGCTAAAAGTTCTACAATCAGGCCCTCCACATCAGCGTCGCTGCCTGTCATCGTCTTGCTTTCCTTGGCCTGGAACGAAATGTTCTGCACGGTCTTCACCTTGGTCGGAGATCCGTTGAGACCGCACTGTGCGAGGTCTGCATCCACATCCGCAGCGCTCCATTCCGTAATGTTGAGATACGGACGCTCCTCATAGAGGCCTGCATAAGGAAGCGCGGCCCCGTCCTTGGCAATCTGCGCCTTCTCCTGGGCTCCGAGCGCACGTTTGTATTTCTGTACCAGCTTGGCATTGCGGGGACGGCACGGGGCCGCGCTCCCGTTAACGGTAATCACCAGCGGAAGCGGTGCTGTCACGGTCTCCACACCGCCGTCGATGTGGCGCTTAATAGTGACCCTCTTCCCGGCCTCGTCAACATCCAGGATCTCCTCAGCGTACGTGACCTGTGAAAGGCCGAGTTTTTCCGCAACCTGAGGACCTACCTGGGCGGTATCCCCGTCGATGGCCTGGCGGCCTCCGACAATCAGGTCAAATTCACCGATCTTGCGGATAGCGGTAGCCAGCGCGTATGAAGTAGCCAGCGTGTCAGCTCCGGCAAAAGCGCGGTCAGTAAGAAGATACCCTCCGTCAGCACCTCTGTAGAGGCCCTCACGTATGATTTCAGCCGCACGTCCCGGCCCCATTGTCAGCAACGTTACGGTAGATCCCGGGTGGGACTCCTTCAGCCTGAGCGCCTGCTCCAGTGCATTGAGATCTTCCGGGTTGAAGATGGCCGGTAGTGCCGCACGGTTTATCGTGCCCTCGGCTGTCATGGCATCTTTCCCGACGTTGCGAGTGTCAGGAACCTGTTTAGCCAATACTACGATTTTCAAACTCATGTCTGTGTCTTTATTATATACTTGATTTGTTTCACGCAGGGAGATGACGGATGTACGGCAACCGCACGGACATAAAACCCGCCATACTTTGCATCCTGCAAATGTACGTAAAATGTTTTATAAATAATCATTATAATAATCAGCGCACATCCGGATTTTTAATAAATTTGTAGATTCGGCAAAGATTTTCGTCGAAATCATTAACGGTTTTGCCCTGAAAGGAACAGGAAGAATGTCCGTGAAGAGTGTCTTATACCATATAATAATATTGTGTGCCTCCGTCCTTCCTGCATCCGGTACGGCGGAAGGCAGGCTGTATTCACAGCCGGGAGACAGCCTCTTCATGCACTACAGGGTCGAGGGACGGGACACCGTGTTCACCGAGGAGCTCCCGCCCGCCCGCATCTACTCCAGACTTCCCCGGCAGAAAGGAAGGGAGTGGAGGAAATACTACCGCCTCGTACACAACTTCAGCAAGACATATCCATACGCGCTGGCAGCCAGGCACCTGGTCCGGGAAGTAGACAGCACCATCCTTGCGGACAATCTGAAGCGGGGCAAAAGGGACAGGTACATCAACCAGAAACAGAAAGAGCTTTTCGACGACTTCGAGAGTTCCATGCGGGGGCTGACGGTCTCACAGGGCGCCCTTCTGATGAAGCTTATCGACCGGGAGGTAGGCAAATCCTCCTATCTGATAATCAAGGACTACAAGAACGGCATGGCGGCCGGATTCTGGCAGGGTGTGGCGAAGATATTCGGTACTGACCTGAAGAAGCCTTACGATCCCGATGGCGAAGACAAGGCGATAGAAGAACTTGTGCAGCTATGGGAAAACGGGGAATTCGAAGGGCTTTACTTCTCGCTTTTCTGGAAATTCCCGCCAAGTATAGAGATCCCGTCGAAATACAGGTAAGGCGAGGAGCTGATCCAGTCTTTCAAGACAAACAGGTCGGCCCCTTCAGGAGTCCTCATCTTCACATCCACATGATAGTGCCCGAAAATGAAATAGTCCACCGGGCGGGTCTTCTCGTATTCGGCGGCAAACTTGTACAGCGGTTCGTCCTTTCCTCTGAAGAAATACTCCGAATGCCTGGCAAGACGGTTTCTCCGGGACCATCCGTTCCCTATCCTGAAAGCGATCCAGGGATGCAGCATACTGAAAAGGAACTGAAGGACGCGGTTATGGAAGATTCCGCGAAGCAGCCGGTAACCAAGAGGGACAGGACCAAGGCCGTCTCCATGGCCGAGGCAGAAATGCGTACCGTCGATCTCCACGTAGGCAGGCTGCACGAGACGCTTCATCCCGAGCTCCTCAAAATAACTGTAGGTCCAGACATCGTGGTTGCCCTGGAAGAAATAGACATCGACTCCGGAAGCGATAAGGTCGGTCAGGGCCGCGAAGACCCTCACATAGCCTTTAGGGACGACATCCCTGTATTCATACCAGAAATCCCATATATCGCCGAGAAGATACAGTGCGGAAGTCTCTTCCGGAAGCGACCTGAGAAAGGATACAAAGCGGTCCTCCCGCTCTGCCGGTCCGTTAACCGCCAGGCCGAGATGAACGTCTGCGACAAAATATGTCAGGGACTTTCCTTCCATAGGGGACACTGCAGGACAAACGAAAGAGCAGTCTTATTTCAGGACAAGGATCACCGTTGCCACGATGAAACAGTAGAGGGCGAACCAGCTCAGTCTCGCCTTTTTCACGAGGGCGATCATCACCTTGCAGGCGAAAAGTCCCGATACGAACGCCGACACGAACCCGAGCAGCAGAGGGAGCCACCCTATAGAGGACTCGGACATCTCCCCGCCCACAAACTGCAGGAACGTTTCCCCGAGGATGGGAATCAGCACCATCAGGAAAGAGAACTGGGCCATCACGTTCCGCTTTACACCGGAAATAAGGCCGGTCGCGATCGTGGTACCGGAGCGGGAAAGTCCCGGAATGACAGCGACAGCCTGGCTAAGTCCCACGACGAAAGCCTGCCACCAGGAAATGCCGTTGCGGTATTCCTTTTCACGAACCTTCCTGAAACCATTGAAAAAATCCGAGAAACAGAGCAGGACGGCCGTGGCAAGAAGCGCCCACGCCACCGACCTTACGGAGCCGAACAGCCCCGTGACGGCATCCTTGAAGAAGACCCCGACTATGAACACCGGGACCATGGACAGGAATATCTTCAGGACATAGTCCGTCTCGTCATTGTTCCTGAACCTGAAGAAGCCCTTTATCAGGTTCCACAGCTGCCTGCGGAACACTACTATGGTACTCAATACCGTTGCTGCATGTACGGTGACCTCGAAGACAAGGTCATCGGAAGCCTCGACACCGAGCAGGTCCCTTCCTATCACAAGATGCCCGCTGCTGCTCACAGGCAGAAATTCCGTCAGCCCCTGTACAAGCCCGAGGATGACGGCCTCAAACCATTCCATATCCATCCGTTATTCCTGTTTCACATCCTTGTCCTTGTTCATTATCCCGGCTATGATGACGACCACTCCGCACAGTATCACCACGGGAGCGGCCACCAGCCGGCGGAAATCGAACATCGCATAGTTGAACACTTCCGGATCCTTCACACCTCCTCCGGCAAGAAGTATATATCCCGCCACCATCACTATCAGACCGGCAAGCACGAACCGGAGCCCCTTCGGGGTTATTGGCATATTCTCCATTGCAAATCAAAAATATAAATCATCCTTATCCAAAGAAACAAGCCTGTTCACGACAAACCATGTGCTGACGAGGCAGATCAGGACACCCGCGACGACAACTATGGCCATCACGAGAAGGAGCAGCTTCAGGCTGAAGATCTCGAACAGCTGCGCAACCTCGCTCCTGACAAAGAAGAGCAGCCCGATCAGCCCGAGGATGGCTATCATGGCCGAAAAGACCCCCTGGAAGACAGACTGGAGCAGGAACGGAGCCCGGATGAAGGCGCGCGTGGCGCCGACCAGCTTCATGGTATGTATCGTAAACCTCCTGGCATAGACATTAAGACGTATCGTATTGTTGATCAGAACAAAAGACACGAAGAGCAACAACGCGATAAAGACTCCGAGCACAAGGGATATCTTGCTCAGATTGGCATTGAGGGCCTCCACCAGCGACCGCTGGTACACCACCTCATCAACCAGAGGCGATTCCGAAATCTCCCTTTTCACCATATCCAGGCTGTCAGCGGAGACATATCCGGCCTTCAGGGTGACATCTATGGAAACAGGGATAGGACTGGATTCGAACACGTCCAGGAAATCCTCACCGAGCATCTCCGCCATCTCCTTCTCCCCCTGCTCCACGGAAATGAACTCCGTGGACTTGATGAAGCGCTCGGAACCGAGATCGAGGAGAAAATCCCTGGCGGCCTTTTCACTCGTGTTCTGCTTCAGCATCACGGAAATCTGCATATTCTCCTTGAAATAGTCGGAGACAGACCTGGCATTGACAAGCAGCAGGCCCGCAATCCCGACAAGCAGAAGTACCAGGCTGATACTTATCACTGTCGAAAGATATGCGCTGCGCAGTCTCCTGCCGATTATGCCGCGTTCTTCCTTTCCCATAACAAAATCAATCACCCATTCGGGGGTCAAAGATAGTGAAATATCAAAAAAAATTATTATATTTGTTGAGTTTTTGTCTTTAACGCCTTGAATATGGGAGAATCTGCAAAAAAAATCTTGTTTGTCAACTCGGAAATATATCCATATCTTCCCGAGAGCGGCATTTCCAGGATTGGGCGGTTCCTCCCTCAGGGAATCCAGGAGCGCAAGAAGGAGATCCGGTCGTTCATGCCGCGTTACGGCTGCATAAACGAGAGGAAGAACCAGCTGCACGAAGTCATCCGTCTTTCAGGGATGAACATCATCATAAACGACGTGGACAGGCCTCTCGTCATCAAGGTGGCCTCGATATCCGCGGCACGGATGCAGGTTTACTTCATCGACAACGAAGACTATTTCCACAGGAAGCAGGTCTACCGTGATGAAGAAGGCAGGTTCTTCGAGGACAACGGGGAACGCGCGGTGTTCTTCGCACGCGGCGTCCTCGAGACGGTCAAGAAGCTCAGGTGGGCGCCGGACATCATACACTGCCAGGGATGGATATCCCAGATACTCCCCCTGTACCTCAGGAAAGTCTATTCGGATGACCCGATATTCTCCTCAAGCAAGGTAATCCTGTCCCTGTACGATGACATCGGGACAGAAAGGTTCTCGGACGATTTCAAGGAAAAGATCCGGTTCGGCGACATCACCGCGGCCGACCTGGATGCCATGGAAGATCTTGATGGCATAAATCTTGCGAAATTGGCGGTCCGCTATTCGGACGGCATCATCATGGGATCCGGCGACATAAGCCGGGAACTGGCGGACTATTGCGAAAAGTCCGGGCTTCCGGTACTCCCGTATGACGCCGGGGCTCTCGAAAGCGGGGCCTATATCGATGTTTACAACAATTTTTACGACCGGTTTTGAAAATGCAGCTGAAATTCATTCACCTTGCAGCAGGACTTGTAGCAGGATTGGGATGTATGCTTTCCTGCGTGGAAATCAATGAGGAGCTCGGCAAGGAATATATTCCGACACGTCATCTGTACGATGTCTATACTGACACCATCTACCTGACAGACATAAGGATGAAGAACACGGACAAACTGTCGGGCTACAGTTCTTCAAGAATCACCATCGGTTCGGTAAGGGACGAACTTTTCGGCCTTACGACAAGGGGAAGCGCCTTTCCGCTGATACCGGTAAGCCCTGACATGGACTTCGGGGAGAATCCGGTATGCACACAGTTCCACTTCAGCGCAGTCAGGGATACGCTGTCCTGGCCGGATGAAAACCAGGCAAACATCATCCAGAACGTGAATGTATACAAGCTGACTGAAGAAATCGGGGATGAGGCAATATATATCGGCGACGAGGACAAGCTTGCCATCGGAGAGCGGGTGGCCCCGGTATTCAGTTATTTCGGACAGGATTCCCTGGCCTTCGATTTCAACACAAGTTTCGGAGACGAGTACATTGCAGGGATAAAGAAACTGCAGGCGGAAAACAGGCTGGATTCGGTAAGCAACTATGTGAAGGAACTGCCGGGCATCTACATCAAGACAGATGACCAGGTGGCTGACGGCGGCAGGATAGATATGTTCGACCTGGCGATACAGGTGTCAGACTCATATTATATCGCAGGGAACTATGCGGAACTGAAATTCAGGGCAGACTACGGAACCAGGAAGCAGGTCGACACCTCATTCCTGTTCTTCTTCGGAGCCCAGGACATGAGCGTCTACCAGAAAGCCACAAGCAGCTATGTCACCCCGTCGCAGACCCCGCAGTTCGCGCTGAACATCGCTACCGTCGGTGACAAGGAAAGCATTCTTGAAGAAGGCGTACAGGCTGAGGAGGTAATTTATATCGAAGGCGGAAGCGGCATGAAACCAGTTATTTCCGCCAGAGAAATAAAGGAAAGCATGATGGATATCATGGGAGAAAACGGCATTGACCCGGACGGTGTGATAATCCACAAGGCCACGGTAGTCCTTCCGTATACGTTCGACCAGGAGGGATACGAAAGTATGTACCTCTATCCGGACAGGCTCAGCCCTACCTGCAGACGGACCTCGACGGACGAAGATACAGGGGAGGAGATATATTCTTTCGCCGGTCTGACCGACTCCAGCGTGGAATCCGAAAACCAGGGCGACATAAACCGCTCCATGAACTGCTACTCGCCCGACATAAGCCATCACGTACAGGAAATACTCAGGAGGGCAAATGACGAGAACTACGATGACTACGACATCTGGATGCTCACAATGGCCAATGAAACCGTACAGTCCGAGTCAAGCAATGACAATGCCCTGAGCGACTACTACGCGAATCTGGCGTATTACGATTACTACAACAGTCTGTACGGGTATGGTTACGGCGGATATTACGGAGGCTACGGTGGATATTACGGGAACTACTACGACAGCTACTACGGCATGAGCAACTACTACAACTATATGCTCGCCGCCCAGTACGCAAGCTCCCAGTCATCGTCCCAGACCACTGTCTCCATGCAGCTTGACAAGGACAGGTATTACCGCGGCGTCCTGAACGGTCCGACGGCCACGTCCGGAGACACGGACAAGGACAGGTTCGGACTGCCACGTCTGATTGTCACCTATTCCGTATCGAAGATGTCCGGACGGTAGGACGTCATCCATGTAAACATAAAAAAATAGCCGGCCTGGAAGGTCGGTTATTTTTTGATTATTTGTCGATTAATTAGGCGTTAAGCTTTTTCTCGATGTAGTCGATAGCGTCCTGAACGGTAGAGATCTTCTCTCCTGCATCCTCATCAGGGATTGTGATGTTGAAGGCTTTCTCGAACTCCATTATCAGTTCAACTGTATCAAGGGAATCTGCACCGAGGTCATTTGTAAAGCTTGCAGTTTCTGTTACTTCAGATTCGTCAACGCCCAGTTTGTCAACGATAATTGCTTTTACTTTAGATGCAACGTCTGACATAATGTTATAAGTTTAATTAATTAAAAAGTTTATGTTTAAATACACTTGTTCAGCACATTATCGGGCGCAAAGTAAGTAAAAAAATCCTCAAAATCAAAATTTTCTTGACATTATAGACACTTGAGGTGGTCATGGACTTTCTGTGCAAGGTCCTTGCCTATCAGTCCGGCCATGTCTTCTACGGAAGCCGCAGCTATCCTCGCGACGCTTCCGTAGTGCATTATCAGACGCTGCTCGGTTTTCTCTCCGACACCCTTTATCTCACGCAGGGCCGACTTGATCTGGGCCTTGCTCCTGCGGTTGCGGTGATGCGTTATGCCGAACCGGTGCGCCTCATCTCTGATGTGCTGCATGACTTTCAATGCCTGGGAATTGCGGTCGAGAAAGAGAGGATGCGGATCCCCTACCCTGATAATCTCCTCGAATCTCTTGGCCAGGCCGACAACCGTGAGACTGTCCGCGATGCCGAGTTCGTACAGGGCTTCGTACGCACTTCCGAGCTGGCCTTTCCCGCCATCGATGACAATGAGCTGCGGAAGATCGTCCGGAGCTTCCCGCAACATCCTCGAGTATCTTCTGTTTACGACCTCCTTCATCGAAGCGAAATCATCCGGTCCTACGACTGTCTTTATGTTGAAATGGCGATAATCCTTCCTTGAAGGAACGGCATCCCGGAAAACGACGCAGGAGGCCACCGGGTTGGTACCCTGGATATTCGAGTTGTCGAAACACTCGATATGCCTGGGCAGCTCCTTCATCCCGAGAGCTCGCTGAAGCTCAGTCATGACCTTCATCCGGAATTCGTCCGGGTCAGTATGCTCCTGCTGCTTCAGGGCATTGAACCTCATTTCCTTGGCATTCTTCAGGCTTAGCTCCAGCAAGGCCAGCCTGTCACCCTTGACCGGGATACGGAATTCCACCCCGTCCATCCTGACATCCGGCATGAACGGAACAAGGACTTCGCGGGACAGTTCCCCGAATTTCAAACGGATTTCGCCGATGAACATCCC
The DNA here is from genome assembly GCA_944326325.1 of uncultured Bacteroidales bacterium. Classification (GTDB taxonomy): domain Bacteria; phylum Bacteroidota; class Bacteroidia; order Bacteroidales; family UBA932; genus Cryptobacteroides. The sequence continues at coordinate 348,402 of CALVDQ010000001.1, read as the reverse complement.
CAGTACGGCAGACTGTTCCTCCTCTATGTTCATCTTGAACCCGAGATTAAGGGACTGGATGACCGCACCGTCCTTCAGCCGCATGAAATTCCCGAAAGCCTCGTTGGTGTCGAAGACAAGAGAAAACACATCCAGACTGCCGATAGTGGAGCTTACGATCAGGGACTTGCCGTAATGTTTCTCGAGCGAGACCATCTTTTTCCTGTATTCCTCGGCCGTCTCGAAATCAAGCTGTGCCGCAGCCTCCGTCATCTGTTCCTTCAGATGCCTTATCATCTCCCTGCCCCCGCCTTTCAGGAGTCTTACAATCTCCTCGACATTGTCATTGTATTCCTTGACGGAAATACCGCCTACACAGCATCCCCGGCATTTTCCGATATGGAAGTCCAGGCATGGACGGAACTTCTTCCTCAACACCGCCTCCGCCGTAATCCTGAGGTTGCAGCTTCGCAAGGGATACAGTTCGGAAAAGAGTTCGAGAAGGTTCCTCGCGTGCATCACCGAACTGTACGGACCGAAGTACCTGGACCCGTCTTTGACAAAACGTCTGGTAAGGTACACCTTCGGGAACTCGTCCGCACTGACGCAGATCCACGGATAGGTCTTGGAATCCTTCAGCAGGATATTGTACCTGGGCTTGTACTGTTTGATGAGGTTGTTCTCGAGAAGCAGGGCATCCGCCTCGGAATCCACCACGGAATACTGTGCATCGGCTATCCTGGATACCATGACCGCCGTCTTGCGGGTAAGCCGGTCTGGAGAAACGAAATACTGCGCCACCCGCTTGTGAAGGTCCTTTGCCTTTCCTACATAGATGACATTACCCTCGGCGTCATAATAACGGTAGACGCCGGGGGCATGAGGGAAAAGTGATATTTTTTCCTTGACTGTCAATACGGTACGGACTTATCTGGTTCTCAGCGTCTCACCATGGTCGCGGACAACGGCTTCCTTCCACTTTTCAGTATAGCCCGGATTGGTGATGCCGCCGGGGATATGGTCGGAGCAGCCGTTTGTCGTGAAAGAACCGTCAGGGTTCTGTGCCTTGACGTTGCCGTCAATGAACTTCACGAGAAGGAAAGTCTCGAGATCGACCCATTCCTTGAAAATCCCCTGAGCCGTACCGACAGAATAGTCCGTGAGGAAATCCTTCACCTCTGTAAACGGATCCACGGTCCTGGCTATCTCGTCGTTGCGCCTGATCTGCTTTCTCGGGGTGTCGAGCGCCTTCTTGTAAAGGTCAAGGGCCTGGCTGTCTATGGCAGGGACCGCCTCTATCTGGCTGTTCTCGAAGTCATCTATTTTCGCCCTTACGACAGGAGCCATGACATTGTACATCCTGTAGCAGGCGTTGGCGACGCGGTTGCATATCCAGAATGCCGAAGTCGGGGAATATGTCAGCATATTGCCGTTGCCTACGGCGAAGCATTCCGGCACCCTGACAATATTAGTATATATCGGGGTAAGATAGGAGGTGGCGGCATCGTCGGTACCGAACCAGAGAAGTCCGCCCACTACGTCAGGCAGCCATCCGCGGGACTGGCCTACGAACCAGAAACCGGTCTGCTGCGTGGCTATCGCCCGCTCGTTCACGTATGTCGCGCCCTCATATTCGAATTCCATAGGCCTCCAGCGGTAAGGAAGCGCATTCCCGCCGGCACCGATATCGGTCGTCATGTCCATCGGGGTGCCTTCGAAATGGTCGCGCATCGCATCGGCAACATCCTTCACGCCCAGTTTGCGGGAAGGTTTCACGAAAAGAGGGAAACGTTTCCCGGCGTCATAGCCCATGGCATAGTCTATATAGTCATAAGAATCACGGGTGACAAGGTTCCCGTCTTCATCCTCGAAAGTGAACTTCCCGTCACAAAGGATGTTGAAGGCTGACCATGCACGCGCTTCACAGCCCCTCATCGCCCCGAAATTCAAGGGATTGTATGCGTCACAGAAACTGAAGTCCTCATCCTTGCCGTCGAAGTAGCCCATCTCGCGCGCGAAAGAGACCACATCCGGAGAATACATACAGTTTTCAGGGTCGTCAAAAGGGAAGGTGCTTATCCTGGACTGGTTGGCATGTGCGCAGATATATCCGTCCGGCACCCTGCGGGCCACCCAGACAATACCTTTGCGTTCATTGCCGTCCTTGCCTGCCTTGTAGCCTTTGCCGATGAGGTCCATGACCCAGACTTCGTCTTTGTCCGCTATCGAAAAGGATTCGCCCGAAGAACAATATCCGTAGGTGTCGGCAAGGTTGACGATGACCTCGATGGCCTCCCTGGCAGTCTTTGCCCTCTGCAGGGCCACATATATCAGGGACCCGTAATCCATGATGCCCGTAGAGTCATAAAGTTCGGCCCGTCCTCCGTATGTGGTCTCTCCGATGACAAGCTGGTGCTCGTTCATGTTGCCCACGGTCTGGTAGGTATGGCGGACCTGGGGAATCTGTCCGAGATATTTCCCCGTATCCCACTCATATATGTCGAGCATGGAGCCTTCCGGCCAGCTTGAGGCGGGATGGAAGTAAAGTTCTCCGAAAAGCGTATGGGAATCAGCTGCGTATGAAATCATGCAGGATCCGTCGGCACTCGCCCCCTTTGTGACGAGGATGTTCGTGCAGGCTCCGGCATCCTGCTGATGCAGCAAGGTCAGGGCCGCTGCGGCAAATACTGTGGCAGAAATCAATCTTTTCATGTCTGTTCCGTTTTCTATATCGGTACGAAGATATATAAAAACCGGGTGCAGAACAAAAGTATGTTCAAAAAACGCAATTCCTGCGTCTGTACTCCAAAGGGGAACAGCCCTTGAATTTCTTGAATATCCTGGAAATATTACTGCTGTCCTTGAAGCCGACCTCGTATGCTATGTCGAATACGGAACGGTCTGTGGTGGCGAGCAGATATGCGAAATGTTCGACTCTGGTAGAGATAATGTACTGGTATACAGTTGTCCCCATAACGTTCTTGAACCTCATTTCTATGCTCCTCCGGGACAGGGGGACGGAACTGAACAGCTGTTCCAGCTGCAGGTCCGTACTGTAGAAGTCGTCGATATGCCTGACGATATCCTCCACATACGGATCCGAAATATTGTACAGGGAGGTGGATTCACGCTGGACGACGCCCACCGGATTTATAACGACATTGAAAGGTTCGCTGCGGCGCCCCTGCAGCATTTCATGCAGCAGTTTGCAGGCCATATAGCCGCCATTCTCCACATCGAGGTCAATAGAAGATATCGGAGGGTCGGAAATGCCGCAGAGAAGGTCATCGTTGTCCACCCCGAGCAGGGAGACTTCTTCCGGGATGCGTATCCCGGCCAGCTTGCAGGTTTCCGTGATGACAAGGGCGTGGGCGTCATCACAGCAGAACATGGCCACAGGCTTTGGGACAGCCTGCAGCCATGACGTCAGGTCTTCACGGGAATATGAACCTGTCGGCTCGACCTTGTAGGACCAGAACCTTCCTCCGGCTGCGGCCACTTCATCCCGGAACCCGGAGCAGCGCTCTTCCGACCAGATTATGTTCTTTACCCCGAAAAAGGCGTAGTCCGTGAAAAGCTTCTTGCGGAAATATCCGGCAGCCATCCTTCCCGTACCAACATAATCCCCGGTAAGATTGGAATATATGTCGCTTCGGCTCTTGTTGTTCTGAAGGACTATAGGGATATTCAGGCGGCTGAGAAGATTGACCTTGACCTCGTCCCAGCGTCCGATTATGGCATCGGCCTTCCAGGTCCTGGTCCACTCGAGTATCCACTCTTCCCTGTCCTGTCCCCAGCTGAAGTTCGATGGCATGCGGTAGAAAAGCCACGGACCGTTCTTCCTGGAATAGTCCATCATTCCCCGCAGAAGTTTCCTGTCAAACTCGCTGGCGCAGTCGATAAGGAGGATGACCTTTATCATTCCCGGCTGTTTCCTTAGGCATTGAAAAGATTCAGGCGAGCAGCTTCTTCACCAGGGTGGAGATGAGCCTGCCGTCGGCCTGTCCCGCAAGACGCTTGGTGGCGATGCCCATGACCTTGCCCATATCCGACATCTTCGAAGCCCCGGTCTCGGCGATTATCTTCTTCAGCTCGGCTTCGGTCTCCTCCTCGGAAAGCTGGCGTGGAAGATAGACCTCCATGGCTGCAGCCTCGGCAAGTTCGTTCGCGGCAAGTTCCGGACGGTTCTGCGCGGTATAGATTTCCGCGCTCTCCTTACGCTGCTTCACAAGTTTCCCTATAATTTTAACTATGTCGGCATCCGTAATCTCCCCATTGCCGCCTTCCGAAGTCTTGGCGAGGAGAATTGCGGCCTTGATGCCCCTGAGGGCCGCGAGCCTTACCGTTTCCTTGGCTTTCATGGCCGATACCATATCGGCCTGGATCTGTTTCTCGAGTTCCATACTATATTTCCTTTTTCATTTGAACTTCTCGTATCCCGGCATTGCAAGACCGGATATGAAATCCTTGACCCTCTTGTCACTTTTCGGACATATCAGGAGGGCGTCCCTGGTATCTATCACGACAAAATCCTTCAGCCCGGCGACTGCCATGAGCTTGTCCGTATCCTCGGATATTATCAGGGATTCTATATTGTCCTTCGAAAGGATATTCCTGGAATTGAATACGTTTCCGAAATCGTCCTTGTCGGACACAATATTGTACAGCGACTCCCATGTGCCTACATCCGCCCACCTGAAATGCGCGGGATAAAGCCATGCCTTGGCTGTCTTCTCCATAACTCCGTAGTCTACCGATATCTTGATGCAGTCGGAGTAGACCTTCTCTATGAAAATGTCCTCCATAGGGCTTCCTATGGCATTTTCCCAGCCGGCGAACAGGCGGGTCACCTCCGGAAGATACCGCTCCATCTCGGTCCTGATGCTTTCTGCGCTCCACACGAAAATACCCGAGTTCCAGAAAAATTCGCCGGATTCTATGAACACTTTCGCAAGCTCCACATCAGGTTTCTCCGTGAATGTCTTTACCTTCACGACATCCTTTCCTCCGCTCTTGCATCTGCCGCCGCTCACCTGGATATAGCCGTAGTTCGGGTCCGGTCTCGTCGGGGTCATCCCCAAGGTCATCAGGACATCCTTCCCGGAAGAATATTCCATCGCAGCCAGGACCTCCTCCTCGAAGACATCCCTGTCCAGGATTATATGGTCGGCAGGAGTGACCACCATAGTCGCGTTCGGATTCCTTTTCAGCAGGGTGTAGGTCGCGTATGCTATGCACGGGGCCGTGTCCCTGCCGTACGGCTCAAGCAGCAGGTTCTCCTCCTTCAGTTCCGGGATATGCTCCCGCACGAGGTTGCCAAGCCTGTCCGTGGTCACGACGAGGATATTGTCTGCCGGGATTATCCTGGCGAAACGCTCGTAAGTATGACGGATGAACGACTTGCCGGTGGACTCCACCTGAAGGAACTGCTTCGGTCTTGCCACACGGCTCATCGGCCAGAAACGGGTACCTGACCCTCCGGCCATAATCACGCAATAGAAATTCGAATTCATATCGGCTATCGTTTTTAACGTCGTTCCGACGAATGTTAAATAATTCCTACAAAAAAACACACCCGCTTCCCGCGACCGGCACGAAAGCGTCCGGAAAATAGTCTATCCTGTACTCTTCCCCGTCAAAGACAACGCTTACTACATCGAATCTGCACTCCAGGTTCTCCTTTCCCTTTTGCCTGAGCCACCTGGAAGCTGCGGAGACAATCTTCCTCACCTTCCCGTATCCCACGTTTTCCTCCGGCCTGGCCTCCGTCGGGAAGACGCGGCTCTTGACCTCTACAAAATGTATTCCGTCCTCCGCCTCCGTAATTATGTCAATCTCTAGATGTCCTGCCCGCCAGTTCCTTTCCAGCACATCATGCCCTTTTCCAGCAAGGAACCGGGCCGCTATCTCCTCTCCGGTCCTGCCTATTCTGCCGCGGCAATCCTGCTTACAAGCCATACTCCCCCCTCCTTTATCAGCTCCACTTTCCTGGTCTTGCTCGCACCGCTGTCCGTCGTGATGGTAAGCAATGTCCTGAACAGGTCCTTACCCTCGTGCCGGCTTCCTTCCAGCGACATATCCGCTCCTGAAAGCATCTCGGAAGCCAACGACAAGGACAGGGAATCCGTCTTCTGCGCCTTGTCCCAGAACTGCCGGAATGTCAGGAAATATGTCTTCATGTCATCGGTAGAGGCGCTCAGGTCCTCCGCCTCTTCCCAGTCTCCTGCCATAAGTGACGAATAAAAGGCTTTCACCGTCTCCTCCGGCGACAGTCCGCCGTCCTTGCTGCCGCAGCAGCTCCTCACAAGCCATGCGGCAAGGACGCCTGCACCGGCTATCCCGATCAAAAGCAGGATATTAAGTATGAATTTCCTCATTTCAATAAAAAGTTACTATCGTTACACCCGTGCCGCCGAACTGAATATGCTCGTCCGAAACATTGGCGACTCCGGGCATGGTCCGCAGAAGCTTCTGAAGTTCCTCCCGGAGCACGCCGGTACCCTTCCCGTGGATTATCCGGACACTCGGGATGCTCAGCATGATGGCATCATCCACATACCGGGTCACCTTGTCTATCGCATCATTCAGCCGCTCGCCCCTGACGTCGAGCTCCGGGCTGAAATTCAATTTCCGTTCCGTAATGGACGAATCTATACGCACTGAAGACACCTTGGGTGCCGTCTCCCTTACAGCCTCCCTGTATTCATTCGAGGTTATGCGCTCCACCTTGTCCGGAGACAGCTTCGAACTTATATTGCCGATGTTCACCACCACGGTCTTGGCGGATACCTTCGCAATCTCGCCTACCATCCCTGTATCCTTCAGGCGGACCTTCTCCCCCGGTTTCAGCGGAGCGTTCCTGAACTCCTCCAGCTTTCTCCTGGCTTCTTCCTGCTCCTCCATCTCCCTCCTCGTCTTCTCGTCGGCCCGCTGCAGCTTCCGCCTGCGTTCCCTTTCCCGTCTCTCGTCGATCTGCCTTATCTTCCTCTCGATATAGTCATCCTTCTCCTTCTGCTCCTGTTCCTTCTTATGGGTAAGGACAGTGACGAAATTCTGCAGTTCCCTGCGGGCTTCCTTCGTGATTTCCTTCTCCGCCTGGGCCTCCTTTATGGTCTTGATGGTATTCTCAACCTGACGGTTCGCCCCGGCGACTATGGCCTGGGCCTCCTTCGTGGCCTCGTCGAGTATCTCCTTCTTCTTTTTCTTTATTTCAAGAAGTTCCTTCTGGTACTTGTCCGTAATGCTCTCAAGGGTCCTGTCAGTGTTCCTGATACGCTCCAGTTTCTCGTCCAGGGCCTTCCTGTTCCTTGCGATTTTCCTGAGGTTCCTCTCTATGCCGACGAACTCATCCCCCGCCCGGGTTTCCGCATCCTTGATGATATTTTCCGGAAGCCCCATCTTGCGGGCCAGCTCAAACGCAAAGGAATTCCCCGGGAGCCCGGTTTCGAGCTTGAACAACGGTGCGATATTCTGCACGTCGAACATCATCGCCCCGTTCTCGACATGGGACTCCTCCCTGGAAGCATAGAGCTTGAGATTGGTGTAGTGAGTTGTAATGACACCGTAGGTCCCGCGCCTGTCCAGTTCGGCAAGGATCGCCTCCGCGATAGCCCCTCCGGCCGCAGGCTCCGTCCCCGAGCCGAACTCATCTATCAGTACCAGAGTCCTGTCATCGGCATGGAGCATCACGTCCCTCATGTTGGCCAGGAAGGAACTGTACGTGCTCAGGTCATTGTCTATGGACTGGTCATCACCGATATCAACCATTATCCTGTCGAATATGAGCATCTCCGAAGTCTCCGAAGTAGGGATGAGCATCCCCCACTGGAACATATACTGAAGCAGTCCGACGGTCTTCAGGCACACAGATTTTCCTCCGGCGTTAGGGCCTGAGATCATCAGTATCCTCTTCTTGTCAGACAACGTGATTGTCAGAGGCACGATCTCCTTCTTCTCGCGTTTCAGAGCCTTTTCAAGCAGAGGATGGCGCGCTTTCCGGATGCTCATCTCACCTGTCGAGGACAGTATCGGCATACCTGCGACAATATCCAGGGCGACGTTCGCCTTCGACATGATGAAATCTATCTCGCCCAGATATTCAGCCGTATACAGAAGATCCGGGATATACGGTCTGAGGAAATCCGAGAACTCCATCAGTATCTTCAGGATTTCCCTGTTCTCCGCGAACCTGAGTTCCTTTATCCGGTTGTCGAGCTCCACAAGTTCTGCCGGTTCGATGAATGCCGTCTTTCCGGATGCCGATTCGTCGTAAATGAACCCCGGCACCTTCCTCTTGTTCACAGCCGGTACCGGTATCAGCAGCTTCCCGTCCCTGACCGAAACTGAAGCATCCTTGTCTGCAAGTCCTTCTTCCTGTATCCTCTTGAGGATTGAGCCTGCCCTGCGGGAAATCGCCCCCTCGGCATCTTTCAGTGCCTTCCTTATCGCAGCAAGTCCGTCTGAAGCCGAATCGCGCACCTCCCCGAACTTGTCCAGGATCAGATCGATACGCCGCTGCACCTCAGGGAAGCACAGCACCGGCCCGGTCATCTTCTTCAGACATGGATATACCCCGTCCTTTATGGCGGAAAAGAAACCCGAGATTTTCTTCACCGTCTCCAGCATGGTCCTGAGCTTGCGCAGGGAAATGAGGTTTATATAGGATGACGGACTTTCCAGGAGTTTCAGGAATCCGAGACAGTCGATATATCCGTTCGACGGAAAACTCTCCTCGAACATCAGGATGAGACGCATCTCATCCGTAAGCAGAAGCCTTTCCTTTATCGTCGCCTCATCCGTGACGAAAGTCTCGGTCATGGTCCTGTTGACCGCATACTCCGTGGCACACCTGTCGGCCACGGCCCGCCTTATCCTGTCAAATCCCAGTTTCTGTTCAAGCCTTGTGTCGATATTGTTCTGATTCTCTTCCAAATCTATCCCTCCTGTCCTTTAGCAAAAGAATTGTTCAACAGCAACTGCAGTTCGTTTGCGTTCCCCAGCGTGGTAACATTGCCTCCCTTGACGAATGAAATCCTTCCGGTTTCTTCCGACACCACGATGACATCGGCATCCGTCACCTCCGATATCCCTATGGCGGCCTTGTGTCTCATCCCGTAATGTGCAGGGATATCGGTCTTCTCTGTAATCGGGAGCGTGCATCTGGCGGCAATGATATGGTCGGTACTCATCACCATGGCCCCGTCATGGAGAGGCGAATTCTTGAAGAAGATGTTCATGATCAGACGCTTGTTTATCAGGGCGTCGATCCTGTCCCCTGTCTCTATGACAAAATCGAGGGAGGATTTATGCGGGATGACAATCAGGGCTCCGGTCTTCTGCTCCGACATTGTCCGGCATGCTTCCGTAACTTCCTTCACGGCTTCGCTCCCCATTGTCTTGTCCTTGTTCCCGAAAATTTTACCGAGAAATCCGTTGTGTCCCGCCTCCATGAGATACCTGCTGCCGAAACTTATCAGGAACCGGCGTATCTCAGGCTGGAAAATGACGATAAGGGCCAGGACTCCCACATCCAGCACCTGCCCGAGGATTGCAGACATGAGCCTCATGTTCAGTGCGCTTACGACCACCCTCGTCACATAAAGGGATATGATGGCGACGAATATGCTCATGGCCGACGATCCCCTTATCCACCTGAAGACCACGAAAATTATCACGGCCACCAGGATGATATCCAGGATGTCTATAAACGACATACGCAAAAAACCGAACACTTCTAGCAGCATTGCACCTTTTTTATCTTGTCCTGATCCCGGACGCAGTGTGTCCTTTTCACTTTCGGATACCTGCAGTCCTGCCGCATGGCAAGGTCCTGAATATCCGATGGGATCAGTCTCCGCTGCAAATATACGCAGAAGCCGAGCGCAGAGCAAATAAATTTGCTATGCCGAGGCGCAACAGTATATGCAGCCGTCAGGCACATAACACCCATAGGCTTCAAATATAAGCATCCGTTTTCTGAAAATCCGTAAAAAAGAGAAAAACCGCTTGTTTCTGCCCGCACTTTTTTATCTTTTTTCATTAGTGTCCCGTTAAGAATCGTGCTTCGATGCAGTAGTTATAGTATAGAAGACAGGAACTTGTGCTTCGATGCCATATAAGACATGAGCCTTCTATCCTCCTTTCTTGCTTCGGAACTTTGCCCACGGGAATAGAACTATTTATCCGCTTTTACGGGACAGTCCAGGGATACGTCCAGACCCACCCTAACGGCACATGGTTCGCAGCCAAGGACAACTTCTGCTCCTAGACCTTTTCCAGCTCAACCTATTCCGTCGTCCCTGGAACGTCCAGGAAGGCTATAGGGAGACACATCATGCAGAGTCCTCATCACCCTTACATCCTTGATTTCAGTCATACTGCTCGTTTTCATCATTCATCGTGTCATATTGCTTTTGAGGAAACGTGAAGCAGAAAAACTGGCTGTCGAGAATCCGACGCAACAGATGCAATAGCATACGGTACAGCTATGTCGGAATTCGCTTCCGCACAGTACAATGTACTCTCTGCGAAATATGAAATGATGTTCAAAAACAAGATACTGACACTATTCTGCTGTGACTGAAAGAGAGAGGGGCTCAATCAATGTATCGCCATACCGAGCTTGAACATAGGCATATACATGGCTATGAGGACGAATGCCACTATGGCTCCGATACAGAGGATGAGTACCGGCTCGAGGACGTTGTTCATCTGCCTGATCCCGAACTCCAGCTCGGCTGCCGTACTGTCAGCCTGGTCCTTGAACATGCGGTCCAGGGAGGAAGTCTCTTCCCCGACCCTCATGAGGACGGTGAACCTCTTCCCGTACAGGTACTCCCCTGCCGCCACACCATCAGCCAGAGTCCCTCCCTTCTCTATCGTCTCGCAGATATGCCGGACAGACTCGCTGAAGGGATAGAACGTCATGATTCCGGACATCATGCGGAGAGCCTGCAAGACAGGGACCCCTGAACTTGTCATCAGGTACATGAGCTGACAGAATCGAGACACATGATATTTCTTCACAAGCTCTCCGGCGACCGGGATTTTCAACATGGCAGCTGATGTCAGGCGCCGGTAGCCGACGGAATCCTTCATTGCCCCTCTGCACACCGCCAGGACCGCAGCAGACACTGCAACGACGGCGAGGACAGAAGGCATCGCATCGGACAAGCGCACTATCATCATGGTGACTGACGGCAGCTCCCCACCCATCCTGGCATATACCTGCTGGAACATCGGGACAACCACAAGCAGCATGAAGACAAGTACGGCAACAGCAACGCACAACGTAATCACCGGATAGCTGAGAGCATTGACTATCATACGCTTCTGCTCCTCCTTCCTTGTATAGTATCCCGTCAGGAAGTCAAGGGCGTCATACAGCCGCCCTGTCTCCTCCCCGATACGCACCACACCGGCGTCCAGCCGGGAGAACGACTTATCAGCGCCCAGAGCCTCCCACAGTCCCTTCCCGGCTATGACGCTATCGAAGACACGGGTCAGCACACTCCTCTCCGCGCCTTCGGAACCGTCTATGATGAGGGCGAAGGACCGTGAAAAACCGAGCCCAGACCTGAGAAGGGACTGCAGCTGGGAGAAGAATGTCAATTTCTTCTTGTCATTGAGCCTATATTCCATCCTGTCCTGTATTTAACCTGTACAATGCCTCAATGTATCCGGAAGCCCCGGCCAGGTAATGCAGGCGCAGCGTGTCACCACCTGCCACCTGCAGGGATATGTCCAGAGCCTTCACCAGTTCTCCGGGTCCGGAGGCGTACCTTTCGGCAGCCACCGCCGCACTGCCGAACAACACCTCGCCGGAACCATCCTTCCGGTACACCACGGAACCGCCGGACACAGCCAGCGTGTCAGAAGGGATTCCGTCAGAATAGAACAGAAGCAAAGGTCCCGAGACCCTTATGCTGTCTGCCTGCCTGACAAGCCTCTCCATGACAGCATGCGAACGCATGAGCTGCCACTTACCCGTATCCTGTCTGGAAACGCCAAGACGCCTCTGAAGCAGACCGGCACCCTCATAGGCAAAGAAGAGCACAAGCCCTGAGAGCACCATGGCTACAAGAAGTTCCGGAAGTGTACTCGCCCGCAGGATTCCACTGCAGGCGGAGCTGTGTCCGCTACTTTGCATATCCCACCTCCGACTCATCGGCAGGAAGGAGCATCTCATAGGACACCTCCTGCCCTCCGTTCATCTCAGCGGCCACGCTTACCGAGCGGATACCTTCGGAGTAATGGCTTCCGCATACCGATACGGTTCCCCATGAATACCTGTATTCTCGGCTGGCATACGGATCTTCCTCATCCAGAAATCTCTCCAGACAGGAGCCGAGCCCCTGTTCCATCTCAAGCAGCTCCTCTGAGTCAGGTACCGACATGATGGCGGTGGCGGTCTCCATAGTGATGATGAAGACCGTCATGAAAAGCGTACCGGCGACAAGCGCCTCCGCAAGGGTGGATGCCCTGAATTTCCTGTTCATATATCCTGTCATCTCTTATTAGTTGCAGATCATTCAATCTCAAGCCTGTATTTCCGGCCTTTCCTCTCAAGGATAAGTTCATCATATGTGAACCCCCTCACGGAGAATCCGCATACCTTGTCCCCCTTCCTGAGCATGAGAGACCATCCGTCCTTTATCACTATCGCAACCTTCACCCCGGAACAGTCCATCAGCCCCTTGTATACGACTGGAGGAGGAGTACTGTCCTCTACTGATGGAGACCTGTCTCCGGACGGAGCTGCAGGCTTTCCCGCCGGTTTGGACTGTCCCAGTTCCTTCAGGAACGGGTCAGCATAGTCCACATCCTGCGGCTCCTCAGCACAGGAGACAGCCGTCTTCGGCACCGCCATTGCCGGACGCGGCTCGTCCTTCTCAGGGCGCATCCAGCGGACGGCTTGGACTGCAACGAGCGCCCATACCAGCACAGCCGATGCCGCGAGCACAGATATCGTGGTCTTCCTGTCCTTCATTTCTTATTCATATTCTTTATGGCTTTACGGGCATAGCTCCCTTCCATCAGTATCGGAAAAGCGAGCCTCCCGTCTCGTGTTATCCTTGCGGAGGCTACCGTACCAGGGTACTTGATCCCGTCCTCCCTGTGGTAGCAGTCCCGGACATACGCCGCACCGGCTATGTCACCCTCTATCTCGCACGAGCAGTCCGCATACAGCAGACCGTTCAGCACAGCCCCATGCCGCTGCACGTACCCCGGGAAGATCAGTTCGTAATCCGGACCTGCTCCCGTCACGACCACGTACCCGTCTATGCGGCAGCCGTCTCCCAGAACGACATTGGGAAAACCGGATTCCGAGGCAACGCATATACCGGACGGCCATTTAAGCCTCACCCCGGGTTCCAGGCATACGGAATCTGTACAGAATATCTGCATACTGCCACGGAAGCCGTCACGCACAGTGACCTTCCTCGCGCAGATGACGGCATCATGTATCACCGACTCTCCAGATATGCAGACCTCGTCCCCATGAAGTACGGACATCCTGTCAAGCTTGAAGACCGAATCCCCCTGCGCCGTTTCCGTGCAGGCGCCGAACATCCTCCTGAAACGCACCTGATAGCTGCTGTCCAGAGGCGGCATCTCCGGCAAGGATACCCTTGCCATACCATCCGGGATCAGATGCATATCCTGAAGATCCCCGGAATAGTTCACGCCGTTAGGCGGTATGTATGCTGTACCGTAAATGCCTGCCCCGGCAGCAAGGGTGAGCGCACGGTTCCTGTCACATATCCAGAATGCGGCAGCCTCCGGCGACTCCGTCACCTTTCCGTACAGCCTGGTGACGGAATTTCCGTATCCGTCATATGCAGAGACACATTCGTACAGCCCCCAGTCCTTCCTGACAAGCGACACATCGTCACCTGACCCTGAATGAGCCTTCAGGACAGCCGTGTCCGCCCCGCTGAACATCCCGTTGTCGTAACTGTACACGACCAGAGCGGACTCCAGGTCAATCATCCTCTGCCTGTCCCTGTGGTACTCCCGGTAGACCCTGCTGTCCATTGTGAGCATAGACAGGGCCATGGCCGTTACCGTCATGACAAGGACAGAAATGACCATGACAGCAGGCAGTGCAAACCCTGACACCCTTCCCTTATGCGCAACCTCATGCATAATCCGCCCTATTCAGACCCGTCAGTTGTCTTCTCAAGCTGTACAAGTTCCAGCCTGAGCTGTATCCTGCCTTCCCTGCGCATCCTCTCGTCACACCTGAACTCAGCCTCGGCAGTCTTTATCTGCTGAACGCCAGAGATGCTGTCCATGACCGTCAGGAGCGGTGTGAACATCCCGGAAAGGACCAGCTCCGCACGGCAGAGCCCCATACCCGCAGCAGTGGCAGACATCTCATGAACATAGCTTACCACCGTGACACCTGCAGCTTCACAGGCAGGCGTCACAGTCTCCAGGATATCCCCTGTGCTGAGAAGGGGCGCACCCGCCCGTACCTCTCCGGAAGGCACACTTCCTGACGACACATCGACGATAGTCCTCTCAAGCCCACTGTACTCCCTCCACAGCCTGACCGTCTTCGACAGGGAAGCGAAATATATCACGGCAGGAACTACCACAAGCAGGATGACCGCCTTCAGTATAGGGATATACTGCCTCATGCTACCTCCTTACGTCAATATTGAACTTCAGCCTGTCCCTGTACCTGCCGTCCGTCCCTATTGAAGATATGTCAGCCTGCCTGAACCCTGCCGTCCCCGCAAGCCTCCGCGACATCTCCACGATCTCTTCCGGGTCAAGCGTCTCCCCTGACACCGATATCCTGGCACCGCGGTCCGGTGATGTCCCGTCCTCATCTCCCGAAGATATGGACAGGCCTGTAAGCCTGGTACCGGCAGGAACAGCCCCTGCGACTCTCCCGGCAGCTGAACGCGCCGCCAGGTCAGGCAGGTCAGAGAACATCCTTTCAAGCCCCTTCTGCCTGCTGTCCGACTCGGCGGCGGCTTCCCGATCACGGACCATGGCATCATGCTCGGACCGCCGTTGCTGGAGCCTTCCGCTTATCCAGCTGAAAAGCATCCAGTTCACGGCAAGGGCCAGGAGGTATGCGACAAGCAGAGGCAGCCTCAGGCTCCTGTACAACTGACCGCACAAGGCAGCCAGGAGCGGGACGTCCGACGGCAGGCGCCTGAAGCCCAGCCTACGGCTGCAAGACTGTTCGACCATGGCACCGATGTCTCCAGCATTCCTGGACACCATGATCCCGATGACCAGTGCACAGTCCCGTTCAAGTTCCGGCACAATCCCTGAAACCGAATCCTTCCTTATGAAGTCTACCGTGGGGCTGGTCCCGTCCCCTGCATGCACAGTCACATACAGCTCCCCGCTTTTCATTATCCTCGCCACGGCAGGATCCCCGTCAACGACAGGCTTTGACGAGACACCGCCGCCAGTCACAACTATTACCGACGGCCTGGACAGTGCCGCCGCCCTGTCCTTGTCTTCTTCCATCCGGACAAGCCGCGTCACCCCGCTGTGCCTTTTCAGGCACACCTTGCTGAACCTGACTTCCGGAGCACCTCCGTCGATGTCGATGACCGCAGCCGTCACTTTCCATATAGTGTCCATAAGCATCTGTCTTGTAAGATCTTCATCACATTATGACTGTAGGACGGATGAACACATTGAGTGTCTGATCGTTCCTTGTCCTGCGCGAATTCCCGAAGATATGCCTCAGGACAGGGACACGGGCAATGAACGGAAGTCCGCGCGAAGAGTCGTCAGTGAGATTCTTCTCTATGCCTCCGAGGAGGACCGTCTCCCCGTTCTTGACCTTCACGATGGAGTTGAAGCTGCGTTTTGTCAGCCCCGGAGGGGCATATTCGTCCTCCTTGGACATCGTGTTCTCCATGAACTCGTCCTGGCTCAGGTTTATCTTCAGCGTTATGGTGGTGTCGAGGCTCACGTAAGGGGTCATGTCCAGCACGAAGTTGGCTTCCACATCCTTCCAGATGTACGATTCAGACTGCATGGGGTTCTGGGTCCCGATGATGTTGACCTGGCTTTCCTTGTAGTACCTGACCTCCCCGCTCTTCAGGACAGCCTTGTGGCCGTTCAGCGTGGCAAGTTTCGGAGTAGACCGGAGAGTTATCTTGCCGGCATCTTCCAGGAACTTGAGATTGGCAAAGAAGTTATGTGTGACATGCCCGAGGTTCAGCGTCCCGAACCCGCTGAAGGAAGAGAGGATGTCTCCTATCGACTCTGCGTTCAGTGTGGCGTCAATCCCAGGTCCGAAGGTACCGCTTGTAACAGCCGGAGCAGTCCCGACACCGAGACCGAGGCCTATCGAGCGGGTGCTCAACTTTGACGCGTCCACGATGATGACATCTATGGAGATCAGAGGGATGCTCCTGTCCACAGTCTCCAGAAAGTCAGACACCCTGCCGACAGCGAGGGACTCCCCGCACAGGACCAGGCTATTGAGATCCGGGAAGGTCTGTATCTGCACCCCCTGGCTGATCTCGTCAGGGATAATATCGGCTATCTCGTCGACTGCCCTGAACCTCATCGGGAAGACCGACACATCCGCAAGACGGTTCTCCCCGTTGCGGTTCCCTATCATATACACACCTGACTCCATCTTCCATGTCACAGGGCTTCCCGCCAGGAGAGTGTTCAGCAGGGTGTCCAGCGGGACACGGTTCACGTCTATGTCCGCCGTGAAATCTATGTTTTCCGATATGAAGTAGTTCTTCCCCAGCCTGCCGAGCACCTCGGGGATTATCCTGCCTATATTGCCGCCAGGCATCTTCGCCGTGATCTGGCCAGTGGAGTCTATCTCTATGGAGCTGCCGGAGAAAATACCTTCCCGAGACGCCCGGTCTGTGCCCTTGAATATGCTCCAGGTCCGAGGTCCAGCCATCCGTGATGACATCCCGTTGACTGACGCTATAGACTCCACAGCCTCCTTGATCCCCATAGTTATGCCGTATGCGTAGACGGGACTCGCGGCTATCTCCACAGGGACAAGGACATTGCAGCCCGTGGAGTCGCTCAGCATCCTCGCCGCCTCGTCGAGCCGGCATCCGGAAAAGGTGAACGACACCCTGGTCCCTGTACTGTCCGGAGTGACCCTCATCACCGGCCCGACAGGAGGAGGGCTGTAGTCGGTCAGAGTCACTATGTCGCCTGTAAATTCAGCCGAAAGCGACTTCTCCTTGCAGAGGAAGAAGATGGCGTCCTTGACAGGCACATCCTTCATGTTGCAGGTGATCCGCTTTGTCCGGTCCAGGGATATGTCTATGCTCAGCCCGTTCGCTATGGCAATGTTCCGCACCAACTCCGCTACGGGAAAATCGGATACGGATATGTCTACCGGCTCAGAATATGCCGGATTCCTGGCTGCAAGGGAGTCGAGGGAGACGCTGATACATTCAAGCGCCTCCTCCCTGCCAGGACGGTCCGTCCAGTCCTGGATGCCGGGACCGCATGCCGGGGTCCCCCACACGGCATGGGATACCGCGGACATGATGAATATGACTGCCGTTGTAAATACTGTTTTCATGACTTGCTCCTGTGTGCCCGTCCCGGACCTGCCGTTCCGGACGCTGTTGATGATATTATCGGATATATCTCCTCAAGGGAAGTCCTTCCTGAAAGATAGAGGGAGAGCGCGGAGTCCCTGAGTGTCCTGATGCCTCTTTCCTTCAGCAACATGCCCTCGTCTGCCGAGCCTTCCTTTATTGCCTCCCTCAGCCCGCTGTCCACCGATATGACCTCATATATCGCCACCCTTCCGGAATAGCCGGTGAAGTAGCACTGCCCGCATCCGGACGCCTCGTACACTTCGGCACCGCCGACAGCCCCCGGATCCTGCAGGAACCCGTCAGGAATGGAGACCTGCCGCTTGCAGTGCGGGCAGAGCAGCCTGACAAGCCGCTGCGCGACACATGCGGCAAGGGTCTCTGACAGGAGATAAGGATGGATGCCCATGTCCGTAAGACGGGTGATGCATCCCCATGCGCTGTTGGTATGCAGGGTGGACAGCAGGAGATGCCCGGTAAGGGAGCTGCGGACAGCCATCTCCGCGGTCTCGCTGTCGCGGATTTCACCGAGCATTATTATGTCCGGGTCCTGCCTGAGGAAAGTGCGGAGTGCGACAGGGAAAGTGAGCCCGATCTCCTCCTTGAGCTGCATCTGGCTTATCCCTTCGATGGTATACTCTACCGGATCCTCTATCGTGAGGATGTTGTTGTCGGACCTGTTCAGCCTCTCAAGCGTGGCATAGAGGGTGGTACTCTTGCCTGAGCCTGTGGGACCGCTTATGAGGATCATCCCGTGAGGCCTCGTCACCACGTCCACATAGTCCTTGTGCTGCCTGTCATCGAAGCCCAGCATCTCCAGGGAGAGCCTTCCCCGGTCAGAGACGAGCAGGCGCAGCACTATCTTCTCGCCGTGTATGGTAGGCATGACAGACGTCCTGATGTCGAACCTGACCCCGTCCCTGGAATACAGGATCCTCCCGTCCTGGGGAAGCCTCTTCTCCGATATGTCCAGCCCGGACATGATCTTTATCCTGTTCACCACTGCCGGATACGCGTTCCGCTCTATGACATGGCGCTCCATCAGCCTCCCGTCCATACGGAACCTCACCCTGCACCTGTCTTCCGAAGGCTCCAGGTGGATGTCACTGGCTTTCATGGAGTACGCCTCTGACAGGAGAGCCATGACGCTGTCCTCCCCGTCCGACATGACATTTACGGCACCGTGCCCGGGATCCTGGCGGTAGTATGTGCTCAGCAGCCTAGACAGCTCCGCCCGTGAGACCGCTGCCACATCGATGTCATAGCCATATATGGCCTTTACCTCAGCGATGGACGCAGAGTAATCCCTGTCCTCCTCCCCGAGGCATAGCACCCTTCCGCCATGTTCCCTGCTGCAAGGGAGCAGTCTGTAATAGGACGCCTCGTCCGCAGAGAACAGCTGCAGAGCCTCAGTCTGTATGTCCGGCAGTGCAGTCATAGCATACTGTCGATGTCCATGAGACGGTACAGGTCAAAGGAGAGGGCTGCCAGATGTACCGCAAGGCAGGTACCGAGCCCGGAAATGAGAGGCACCGACCCTCCTGCGGACCTCTTTCGCCGGCAGCCGGCAAGCGATGCATACACCGACCAGACCGCAAGAGTAAGCAGGGACGAGACGGTCATGAACACCAGGAACCCTCCCACCGAGAACAGAGGAGTCAGCCCCAGTATGAAAAGGACATCTCCGCCACCCACGGCATCGCGGCACTGTATCCTCCTCGCCTTCAGATACAACACTACACACAGCCCCGCGAGGATGCATACCAGAATGTTCCCGGACATATTCGTCAGGGCTCCGCGGAATCCCGACTCCGCCACAGAGACGAAGGCAAGGACGGCACAGGTCACGGCAAGCTGCCAAAGCGCCACTGTCCTGCTCCTGAGGTCAGAGACGACCATCGCCGCTATCGGCGGTATCGCAAGCAGACCCCACATGTCTCAGTCCTTTATCACCTCCGTGAGCTTCTTGTCCTGGTCTATCTCCCAGGTGCTGAAGCTGCCGTCCTTGTCGAAGTCGACCACAGATACAGCCTGTGCACGGAAGCCGGTCTCACCTGCCTCGACGATTTCTATCCTGTAGTTGGCTGAGCCCCCGTCAGTGACCAGGGGCTGCTGCTCGAACCCGATCTCCTCCAGGCTCTCCGAGTATCTGGAGTAGGTATAGAAATGGCTCTTTTCGAGCGAATGGAGGAATGTCAGCTGCTGCTGAGCCTCGGTGCTCTTTGCCCTCGAGATCAAAGGCATCATATTGGGCAGCGCTATCAGCACTAATATCCCTATTATGACCAGAACCACCAGCAGTTCCGGAAGGGAGAAGGCTCTGAGCCTCCTCCCTGTGGCGCCAGAGGCTTCTCTGACGCCACAGGTAACAAAAATGTATTTCATTGGATTTAAATGCTATGCATTCAGATATAGCCTATATCTGTATTAATCTTTGCCATAGGCATTGATATTTACGACATGAAGTAAACCCTGCGGCTGAAATGTTGATGCCGCAGGAAAAACATTTCAGAACTATTTTATTGTAATAATTTTCTGAAATTCTCATTGAATCTCTTTTCAAATATCTCTAAGCCCCGCTGGTCCATCCTCTTTTTCACCAGACTGTCAAGATATTTCAATGCCATAGCTTTATCATTACGAAGATAACATATAATAGAAAGCAGTAAATCACGATGTTTCGTGGTGTGAAATTTTCCGCTCTTTATCGCATCTGTGATATTATCCATATCGGAATATCTGTCATAAAAAGGATAGCCATACCTCTCTATCGTTTCCCGCATCTCGCTAAAGATAACGTTCGGGTCGGACTGTTCACTGTAGTCCCATTCTATATAATTCTTTTGTGGCATGAGATATCCGAGATTAGTTTGAATTGTCGCATCATGGTCTTTAACACAGGTTAATTCAGCACATTGCTCAAAAATATTCTCTATCTGGTTTGAAATTATCCCTATAGAGGGAGCAACCAGAATATGATACTTTATCTGGTATGAGGCGCACGTAAACATGATGTTAACGCAAAAATTGTCGTTAATCGGTTTCTGATAATCATATTTAAATTTCTTGAACCCCATTTCCTGACACATTATTTTCAATTGTTTTTCCAGTTCTTTTCTTTGTGGTGACATAACAAATTAATTTAATATCTGATTACTACAAATTTATAATTTTCTACCGGAAATCCTATTCTACCTTTTCCAAAAACTTGACCAGCATTAGCTCCACGAGGAATCACAGGCACACCTAATTCCATTTGAGGATAAGCAATTGACTGATTTGGTGTGAACATGGCATGAGGTCCATTCTTTACTTCCATCAATATAGTTTCACCGTTTAATTTAAATGCCGCATCAACTCTAACACGTGTTCCATTAACATCAAGGCTTACTTCCTTGGACAATAATTCAGCTCCTTTCGCTTTATATTCATCTATAGCCCTATTGACTCCGTCTACACCTTTCTGATACGAATCTCTCACCGAGTGATGTTTGACCTGACTTGAAGCAGAAGAATGAGATGACCCATTCCAAAAGTTGTTCCCTTTAATGGCTGATGTCGTACCTTGAACAAGCCCCCCAATAGCAGCACCAGAGAGTCCGCCTGCACCTGCGTGATAGATTCCCTGCCAAAGAGCACCACCTACATTTTGCGGATTTTCAAGCATAGACATGCCAAAACCATTAACAAAACCTGTAACAGCTCCTGCCGCCCCTCCTGTGTAAGCTCCTGCAACGAACCCGCCTATTCCAGCACCAGCTGCTGCTGTCCCTACGGCTGCTCCTGCCCAGCCACCTAAAGCACCGCCTGCGCCTCCTATCAATCCCCCTCCTATCATATACCATGCTTTATCCCAGCCTGTAGCTCCTTTGGATTCAGCTATTTTGTATCCTTCATATACTCCGAATGCTGCTCCTATTACGGCTCCGATGACAATTGCAGTTGTAAGAATAAACTCGCCATTTTCATCAATATAGACGAAAGGATTGTTCAACCCGTACGAATACCTGTTGAAATTCTGGGTAAAATCCAACATCTGCACATTAGGGTCAGGGGAAAGGAAGCGTCCTGTGACCGGATCGTACAGGCGGGCGTTCATATTTATCAGCCCGAACCACGAGAGATGCTCATGCCCTGTGAACCCGCGTCCGAGGAACAGCTCCGGCTCCTGGCCAGGAAGATAGGCCTCGTGGGTCTCAGGATCTCGGAGCCGTCCCCATGCATCATAGCTGTATTCTGCGACGAGCACTCCGTCTGCAGTAGCGATATGGGTGATGCTTCCAAGGTAATCTCGACCGATATTGTACGGCATCCAGCCAGAGGTACCGTCATTGACCAGCACCATAGGGGAAGTGTACGCGTCACCGTTCAGATACAGCCTCTCAACGGTCTTCCCTGCGGCAAGGTCTATCTCGTACTGTCCTCCGATGTAGTACCTGGTAAGCACCGGCGAGGCACCGTCTGCCACGTACATCTTCACGCGCTCGTTGCTGCCGTTGTAGGTGAAGGCTGCGCTGCGGCCTCCTTCGTTGAGCCTCGACGGCCGGGAATAGCAGGTATATGAGATGGTCTGCTCCCTGTCCTGGAAGGCATCCCCGTCAGTGAGGGAGACTGACGTCACCTGATACGGCTTCGCACTGTTGCCGTATGTGAACGCCCCGACAGACTCCATCGAAGTGATGTTACCGTTGTCTGAGTATGAGATGGACTTCCCGTTGTTGTCGGTAAGGCGGTTCAGATCGTCGTATCCGAAAGATTCTGTCTTGCTCCTTGTCTGGTCTGTCCTCGAGGAGAGGTTTCCGGTCTGCGTTGAGAAGGAATAAGCGAATCTCTGCACATCGCCCATAGTCCTGCCCGAGATCTGACCATAAGCGGTGTAAGAGTAGGTACGCTCCACAGTCCCTGTAACAGCCTTTGTCGGAAGCCCGAGGCTGTTCTCCTGGGTGATAGCCCAGACAGTATGTCCGTCAACTGTGCTGACAGAGGTATTGTGCCCGTTGGCGTATGTGTAGACCTCGGTGGTGATCTCTCCTGACTGGGATGTGTATTTTATGGCAGAGACAATGCTGCCGTCCGTGTATGTATAGTCCTTCCTGAGCCATTTCCCGTCCGGGACTGTCTCCGTCTCAGAGGAGAGCCTGTCGAAGGAGTCGTATGTATAGCTCTTAGATGTCCCGTTCGTGGATGTCTCGCCTGTAAGCAGACCGTCCTGGTCGTAGGTATATGTGGTAGTGTATTCTCCTTTCCTCTCGACCTTGACAGTCCTTCCGAACCTGTCACGGCTTGTTATGACTGTGCCGTTCGGATTGGTATGGGTCACGGTGGAGGTACCGTCCGCTGCCCAGACCTCCTTGTCGGTCTGCCGTCCGGCACTCGGGTCCACAATCGCAACCCGCCGTCCGAAGTCATCATATTCCAGCACCATGGTCTCCTTTCCCGAAGATGCTGTCCCGCCATTCCTGCCGGCACTTGACAGCTGGCCGTCAGACCTGTATGTGTATGTTATCGTCCCGCCGCTGTCTTCAACCAGGGACACCGATCCCCCTGCATCCATTGTCCGAGACGTCGTTATTCCGTTGCGGGTCTCCGAGACTGTCAGGCTGTCGTAAGTCCAGGATGTCACTTTCCCTGACGCCTCCGTGAACTTGACCAGACGTTTGTATTCATCATACTCATACTTGTTCCACTGTCCGGCTGCATTCCCCTTGAACGGCATGGACTCTTTCTCGAGCCGTCCTTTGTCGTCATAGGAGCTGTCGGTATAGAGCCATGACCCGTCATACCTGAGCACCCCCGACCTGAGCTTCCTGTCACCGGCGTCATAATGGGTGACCTCTGTCGGTTTGCCTGTGACATACCGCGTGACCGTGTACAGCCCTATACCGCCCCATTCAAGGGATGTCCTTTCCTCGGTCCCGTCCGGATATGTCCTTGACACCTCATTCCCCCATTCATCGTAGGATATCTCCGTCACCCTGCCCTTATGGTCCGTAACCTTCACAGGCTTGCCGAACTTGTTGTGTCCGGAATAGGTCTCTTTATGTCCGAGGGCGTCCGTATGGCTCAGAAGGTACATGCCGTCGCTGTCATACGTATAGGAGTCACCGATGAAGGTGGTAGAGTTATAGCTGGCTGTCTTTTCGGATGTGACATTGCCGAAGCCGTCGTATGTCCACCTCGTTTCACGTACCTTGTTGCGACCTGCACTGTCGGCATATTCTGTCTTCTTTGTCGGGAGCATAAGGTCGCTGTCATACTCATATTTCTGCAGTTCAGTCCATTTTTCCGCTCCAGGACGGGTCTTGGTAACAGTGCATGACTTGACCTGCCCGAGCAGATACAGGGAACTCGACACGTAGTTCGAATAAGTATACTGCGCCTTTTCTGCTATATCGGCTGAACCTCTACTATCCAATGTCTTATTGGAAGATATGGACAAAGGAAGGTCATAGTCCGTATAAGAATAAGTGGTGGTAGTAAATACTCCTGTCTGCTTGTCACTCTCTATGATTATTAGCGGCAGAGGATTTAGTTTTTTATGTGGATATGTCTTGTTTGTGTATAATTTGATTGTCGCGCTGAAAGGAGAGTCATGGCTCAGCCTGAAAGCCTGCTTGACAGAAACGTCCACCCCGAACATCGTCGGATCATATGTCACGGACGTAACTATCTCCTCATTCGTGGCTGTCATGAAATCTGTCGTCTCCACTTTGCCGAAGCCGCAGAAACCGAGCCCCTGCCAGCTGCTCACAGCATCGCAGTAACGGTAGAACAGGGATTTCAGCTGCGTCATCCTTTCAGAGGACGTATATGTCCTGGTTGTGTGCAAAAGATAAAGGGAAAAGCTTTTCCTCCCGAAAGCTGAACTGTATTTCCTGTCCTTGTCGATGGAGTATACAGTAGATGAAGTAGACATGTCCTCATATTCATTGACTGTAACCACACCGTGGCTGTCGATGAAAGTTGTAAGAAGCCTGTCCTTGGCTCTGTCCTTAGAGAAGTCATAGGCTTTTACGTATGCACCGTCTATTGCGATGAAGTTTGAGAGGCTGTTGTAGTTGTTCGAATTGCATGGCAGGAATTTCGCCCCGTCGGATAGTGTCACAGATGATGTTATCTTATCCGCAGTGCTGATAGTCCCCTTGCTGTTCATAAAGAAATACAGCCTGGTACCGCTCCTCTGGATCAGGTCCGCGAGCCCGTCATTGTTCACGTCATAGAACATGAGCTCGTCATTGTCTCCAGGTTTCTGCAAAGACATCAGTTGAGATTTGTACCGTTCTCCTGTATATCTGTACGCAATATATGTTCCATTTATCCTGTGTATAAAATCCATATAGCCGTCTCCGTTGATGTCGGCTACGAACATGTCCTGATACTTGTTGTCAAACTTCGGGAACATCGACATGTCCAAACCGGCAATGGTCCTCGTCCTTGTGAAGCTGCTTCCGGATACGTTGTACACGTCAAGTCCTGACTGTGTCGCCCAGCACAGTTCCATCCTGCCGTCACTGTCCACGTCATGGGACCTGAGACAATGTTCGTTAGAATTACGCACCAGATCAATAATATGAGTCTCGCTAAGCTTGGTCTGCGCGGCTATATCAATCAGCGCCGTATATGAGGTCCTTCCCGCCCCGTTAGGATCCTGGTTATAAAGGGTAGTCATCAGCATAGTCTTCCCGTCACCCCTGAAGTCCCCGAAAATGTATACCCTCTGGGCGGGGCTGTATGCAATGTCCCCGTTATTCACGACACCGTCGACATTGACATTGAACGAAGACTTGACGACAAGCGCCCTTGAGGCATTGAACTCGTAGACGGTAATATTCAGTATGGTGCTGTTTCCGTCAAGCCCGGCAAAATTTATTTTGACAAGTTCGTCCGTGCCGTCCGCATCAGTGTCCACGAGATCTATATGCTGGAACCCTTCCCCTACAGTTATGCTCTGGACATCACTGACCCCGGAGAGGACAGGAGCTATAAGTATCTTCTGGTCAGGGCTGTACGTACTGCCATACAGGTCGTGCTTCTTACCCCCGAACCATTTCTTCTTATATCCTATAACATTATAGTTCGAAAAGTTCGGGTAGGCTATCATCCCGTCCCCTGCTGATCCTTCTATGAGTTTTCCACTCCTGTATATGATCTCGGCATCACCGGAATTGAAATACGACGACAGGAAAAGCTGGTCCTTGAATAGAAGGTCATCTTTACCTCCGTCTGAAGGATATAACGGGTCATCGCCGTATGAAAACTTGAGAGGGTTCAGTGCCGTCCCGTCGCTTTCACTGTCTATCACTGTAAGAAGATAGTCGTTGTCCTTCTGCTCGTGGGTCAGGTCATACCTGCAGATTTCCTTGCTGCCGTTATAGCTGGACACTGATTTAAGCAGATATGCAAACCTCGTCTCTATCCCTGCATAATACCTTAAATGGCTGAGATCATCCCAGTCGTAGCTGAACTCTATCTTTCCTGCCGGTGTGTCGTCGCTTCCGAACCCGTACTCGATGGATGTTATATAATACTTGTGGCCATAGTTTGTCGCATACGACTTATACTTGAAGACTATCCGGTTCCCCCGCACGTCCTCGATCTCGGTAATCGGGTAGGTGTACCTCATGATACCGGTGTACCCGTCATTGCCGAATGTGGCTCTGGAGCCGTCAGGATATAGGGCGGTGAAATGCGAGACCTCGCCGCCGCTTAGATGTTTCTTGACCACTATATGTCCCCTTGCCGTTTCAAGCTGGAATTCTCCGGCAAGGGATGACTTCTCATTCTGGACAAGCGGGATCCCGTCCAGAGTGTATACGTGGTCGGTATCCATATAGTTTACAGCCTTTGGCGCACCGTTGTAGTATTGTGTCCTGTTGGCGATTGTGATTGACGATAACCCGCTGATACTCCAGCCGTAACCTGCGACTCCCTGGCCTCCCTGGCTGTTGTAGCTCAGCGCTATCTGGGGAACAAAATCCAATGACTGGATGACTGAGACAGGCACCGAATATGTCCTGGCTCCTGTTGGAGTCATACCTTCCTGCACAGGTATCTTCCCTACCGGCCTGGTCTGGTCGACGCCTTCTGCAGCATTCAACGACATCAGCCGGGGAGTCACTGACATAAGACGCTTCTTGTCCCTGTTTAACGCATCAAGCCGCAGGGCATCCATGTCCTTCCCTGCCGCCAGCGGAGAATCAGGCTCAAGGCGCTTATGCATATCTGGGGCTCCCTGGTTCAACGCTCCGAAATCATAGTAATTAGGTTTATACAAGACAGTGCTGTCTCCTTCCTCCGTAACGACTATCCTGTCTGTTTCCGGTCCTTCCTGGGCATGGACCTGTGCCGATGAGAACAGGAGACCACATGAAATAGCCAGGAACGCCGATAAGATTTTCTGCAGTTTCATAGTACCAGATCTTTAATTGTCAATCCTCATTGTATGGAATCACCTGCCGGTTCTCAGCCGGAGCCTGTGCTTTTCCGGCGTCTGCGGACGCTGCCGTCTGACTGTCCTTGACTTTCCGCACTGTACGGTTCCCTGCGTCGTCATATTCGAACACGATGACCTTGTCTGTGTTTTCTGGCTGCTGTTCCTGCCCGTACATGGCAGCGGACAGGCTCATGGCACAAATTAGAATTGCTGTAGTTTTCATTTCTTATTCAATTTCAGTGTTACTTTACCGTGAAACCCATTCTGCATATAATCAGAAAGATGATTATGGCCACTAGATTTCTTTCCGGTCATCATCCATAGACACGGAAAGATTACGGAAGTCGAACCGTTGTACATGAGGCGTCTTCCGGGTCGTAGTCACGATGATCGGGACCTTTTTCCTGTTTTCTGAGGAAGGTTCACTGTCGTGATAGACAGATGACGAAATGATCAGAACTGCTGGAATAGTAATACGAAAAATACGTTTCATAGAATTACGATATTTGATTTGCGGGATAAATATATATCGCCTGCAAAGTCCGGCAGGAAGAAAAAGTCTCATTTTGTTTCATGCACAACTTCCTGTCAATCAGCTTCTTCCATATAGTATATGTTTTACAGGAAAATGGAAAAGCACAACGATTTCACCAATAACTCTTTAGTTATCAGCAAAATACAATATAAGTTAAAATATGAGATACTATTAGACCCTGTCAGTCAAGACTGTGCATCTTTTCACGGAGGAAATTGTCGAGGTTCATATCGCGCTTGTCCAGTCCCAGCTTCTTCCTTATGGCACTGCTGTCATTGTAGAACGATTTCCTCCCGAGATATGACGAGATCTCGCTGCCGTTCATGCCGATACAGTAGAGGCAGCAGTATCCTATCTCCACTTCGGCAAGGCCGGACTTCTTCAGATATGCCATGAATCTCGGGTGCAGTATGGCGAAGGTCAGCCTTGTAGAGTATATGAACCTATCCCTGTCATTCAGGTACTTGTCCAATGCTTCTGCAGCAGAAGCGCTGAGGTTCTTTGAGACCGAGGCTGTAATGAACATGTTCAGCACTTCAAGGCGTTCCGCTATGGATTCCTTTATTTCCTTGTCGAGCCTCGGCTCGTGCCTGATCCTCTGCAGGTTCTTCTTCTCCTCCACCGCCTGCTCATACAGTGCCCGGTACGATGACATCTCCTTCTCAAGATGCCGCTTCTCGTCTTCGAGCCTTTCCTTCTCCAGCTGCCGTTTCCGTATCTTTTCCTTCAGTTTCGTAGATATGAGCAGCCCGGCGGAGACCGATGCGGCAACTCCGAGAAGCAGGAGCACAATCCAGAGGTTCCTGTTCCTGATCTTGTATACTGCAATCAACCTGTCTTCTGTGAAGTTCGCATCACTTTCAAAAATCTCCATGTCGGTATTGTCAGACGTGTTGACATACTTCCTGTAAGACCGGAGAGCCTTCTCATACTGTCCGGTCATCTCGTTAAGTTCTGAGTCGACAAGAAGGTATGCAGGATTCCGGTCATGGTCCGGGTCGCTCTCCCTGTAGCGTGAAATGGCTTCGAGCCCCAGGCTGTATTCCTTGATATGAAGATATCCGTTTGCAAGCGCTATCCAGTTGATCTCGGAAGTGTCCGTGACATTCCGGAGATATTCCGATATGGCCTCGTCTATGCCGTCCCTTTCCGCAATAGATACGTGAAGACGCATGATGTAATAGTCATTTTCCTGTATGTCCGACATGGACGGGAGGAATCCCGCCATACCGGAGAGCACCTTCGCCGCATTTTCCGGCTGCTTCAGGGAAAGGTATTCAGAACATATGATCAGCTGTGAGTCAATGTAGTGTGCCGTATCCCTTTCGGAAAGGTAGAGGTCCGATGCCGCAGACGCGTTCTCGACAGCTTCCTCAAACCTGAAAAGGCTTTCATAGACAGCAGCTTTGGCGTTGAAAAGCTGACCTCTCAAAATGTTGTCACCAGAGCAGTCCGCGTATCTTTCTGCCATGAAGAAACTCTCCATCGCCTTCTCCCATTCTCCGGCGTTCTGGTACACGCGTCCCTGATAATAGTATGCCTTGAACCTCTCGTCCGAACTGCCGTGCCTGCGGTACCACTTCACAGCCATGTTTACGAGGCTGTCGCCCTTGACATCTATGAAGCTCTTGTCCAGCGCCATGGAATAGAGCAGGGCGAACCTCGCCTGTGACGCCTTGCCGAGCTTCCGCTGCGGGACAGAGTCTAGAACAGCAAGTGCGCTGTCGGGATTTTCATACAAGATTGATTCAGCTTTGTCGAGAACAGCCTCACCGCTTTGTTGCCTGCCACACGCAGCTGCCATGAAAGACAGGAAGACGGCTGATATGAATAACACACATCTGTCCATAGTAGAGTCCATAGATTAAAAGGAACGGCAAAAGTATATGAATTCGGGACAAAAAGCAAATTTTGATATGCCAAGTACTATCAGATACCGTACCGGTTAGCTTCCAGGACTTGTCATGGCTGTCTATTATGGGCAGTATATGATGCATTCGGAAGTATCTATTCATAATTCATTTAGTCAACTTTTATTTGTACCTTCCGGAGTTTGACACTTTTGTAGGTCAAGATAAAGGAAAAATCGAGGCTACAGACCGCTGGAATAGCGATTTGTAGCCTTAAGATTTTTTCGGGGAATGTAGTATATTCTTTTTTTGTTTGTTTTTTTTTGGGGGGGGTATGGACTATTGCCCACATGTTTCCTTCTCGCGTTTCTTCGTTGAAGCGATGATGCTCCTCATCTTCTTTTTCGTCACAATCTGCGTGTCGGTCCTGAAGCCGGAGGAGCCGTGCAGATGGTTTGTCAGGTCGGTCCTCTCGTATGCGGGTATGTATCCCTCGCCGTCCACGCTCAGGAAGTTCATGTCCCTGAGTGTCCCGAGTATCTCCCGGGTCGTGAAGTGCATCCCGCCCCTGTTTATCTTCTTCTCCAGATACTTGTATATGAGCAATGCGAGAAAGCATGTCAGAAAGTGCGCCTTTATCCTGTCGTCCCTCTTCAGATATACAGGCCTTGCGTCCATGTCGGTTTTTGTTATGCGGAAGTCGTTCTCCACGACCCATCTGCCGCTGTTGAGCCTTATGATTTCTTCCGCCGGACCCTCCAGGTCCGTGCATATGCAGTAGAAGCCGTCAAACCGTGCCTCCTGCTCTATCATCTCCTGATTAAGGGAGTAGTTCTTCACCTGGGCCAGTTCTCCGTCCTCCGTACAGTATTCCGTCCTGATGAACCGTTTCGCGTCATTCGGACTCTTCTTCCTTTCTGTGTTTGCCCTTCCCGATTCCAGCAGGGCCCGGGCCCTGTCTATCTGCCTGTTCCGGACATAGGACAGATAGTCCCGGTACTTGAACGAGAAGCAAACTCCCGAAGGGAAATGCCATGTGCTGAACCTCGTCGAGGGCGAGACCGCAGACGTGGTGACCGAGGGCGGCGAGGTGTTCCACCTCCACTATGCCGAGACGCTGGTGATTTCAGCCGTACTGTCGGCTGTGGCTTCCGTGGCCCCGTTCTCTCTGGACGAATGGGCGGTGGTGCTGATGGCGGCCGTACTCGTATTGTGGCCTGTAATGGCAAGGAGGAAGGGGAAAAGCTGGAAACGCGTATGTTTCAGGGAAGTGGAATGGGTCCTGTGGATTTATGTCTGGTTCTACTGGGGATGGGGCATGAACTATTACCGGGACTCCGTCTATGAGAGGGCCGGTGTCCGTCCGGCGGCTTATGAAAAAGACACCTTCAAGGATTTCCTGTACAGGTACTCCGACAGCCTTGATTGCGCATTCAGGATGGCCCGTGAAAGCGGAGGCGGGACCTTCATGGAATCAGCGGAAGTGGCAGGAGGCGTCCCCGGGGAGAAGATCCGGGAAGAGATAAAGGAAATATACCGCCGGATTCCGGAAATTTACGGACTTTCACATCCGTACGGATACCAGAAACCGAAATTCACATGTTTCAATTTCCTTTATTCAGGGGTGGGCGTGCTCGGGTATATGGGCCCCTTTTTCGCGGAGTCGCATCTGAACCGGGAACTGCCCGGAATGCAGTATCCGTTCACTTATGCGCACGAACTGTCCCATCTTCTGGGTGTGAGCAGCGAGGCGGAAGCCAATTTCTGGGCCTTCACTGTCTGCATCAGGTCCTCCAGCCCGGAAGTACGATACAGCGGCTATGCAGGGATACTCCCATACGTGATATCCAACGCAAGGACCCTTCTGGAGAAGCAGGAATACCTGGACTGGGTCTCATCTGTGGATCCGGCCGTCATCGAGCTGTTCTCGGCCGGGCAGGAATACTGGCGTATCCGTTACAGCCCTGCCATCGGCAGGATCCAGGACACCCTCTATACATTATATCTGAAAGGAAACCGGATTCCTTCCGGACAGAAGAACTATGCGGAGGTGGTATCTGTCCTGCTTTCCCTGTCTCCGGACTTTTGACGGAGCCATCTGGGCGGACTTCCGCAGGGATTCCGTGAATTTTTTCTTTGACAGGTATTGTTTTTTTGTTTAGAGTTACTATATTTGTTCAAACATATCATAAAACAATCGGACATACAGTAAAAACAAACAAAACGACAATATAATATGATTTACCAGCTTGACCCAACTTCTACAAAACCTCTGCACATCCAGGCGGAAGAAATTTTAAGAAAAATGATCCTGGAGGATGAGTACAAAGACGGGAAACTGCTCCCTAATGAAGTCGAACTTTCGAAACAGCTGAACATTTCCAGAAATACGCTCAGGCAAGCCATAAACAAGCTTGTCTTCGAAGGCCTGCTGGTCAGAAAAAAAGGGTACGGTACTACCGTAGCGATGCAGAAAGTCATGAGCAATGCCAAGAAATGGAAAAGTTTCTCTCAGGAAATGCAGGCTCAGGGGTTGAAAATAAAGAATTTCGAGCTTCACCTCAGTTACAGGAAAGTATCGGGGGAGGTCGCGAATTTCTTCAACACCAAACCGGATGAACAGCTGCTCTGCCTTGAGAGGCTCCGCGGGACGCCGGAACTTCCGTTCGTGTACTTCATATCCTATTTCAATCCGGACATACCGATGTCGGTCGAAGAAGACATGACCCTGCCCCTCTACGAGGTGCTGGAAAAGAAGTTCGGCATCTTCGTCAAAACATCCAAAGAGCTGATCTCCGCAAGAAAAGCCGATGCAGAAATGGCCGACAAGCTGGGAATACCGGAAGGCAGTCCCCTGCTCGTGAGGAAACGTTTCGTGTACGACATCAACTCCAGGCCCGTTGAATACAATGTAGGTTACTACAGGGCCGACAGCTTCACCTATTCCATAGAATTTACAAACGACTGAGAAACTGTCAGAAAAACTTGAAAACAGCTTCTGAAAACGGCATTGAAATGAAAAATTCACTTTCCAGGGTACTTCCCGTCATTTTCGGTTTTTTCGTGATGGGATTCTGCGATGTGGTCGGCATCGCCACAAGCTATGTAAAACAGGATTTCGGGCTGAGCGAGACCATGGCAGGCTTCATCCCGTCCATGGTCTTCATCTGGTTCCTGGTCCTGTCCATCCCGGCAGCGGTATGGATGAACAGGATAGGGCGGAAAAAGATGGTCCAGACAAGCAACCTGGTGACATTCATCGGAATGCTCATACCGTTCATCGACTACAGCTACGCCACCTGCATGGCGGGCTTCGTCTTCCTCGGCATTGGGAACACCATATTGCAGGTATCGCTTAACCCGCTGCTGACCAACGTCGTATCGAAAGACAAACTCACAAGTATGCTTACCACAGGGCAGGTTGTCAAGGCAGTGTCATCGTTACTCGGGCCGATACTTGCGGCCTTTGCACTGAACGTGCTCGGCGAATGGCAGTACCTCTTCCCTATTTATGCCGGAATCACCCTCCTTTCCTCGATATGGCTCGGACTTTCCGACATACCGAAAGAGACTTCACCTGCCGGGACATCATCCTTCGCATCCGTGTTCTCATTGCTGAAAGACAAGACGATACTCTTCCTCTTCCTCGGCATATTCTTCATAGTGGGGACGGACATCGGGACAAATACGGCAACCCCGAAACTACTGATGGAAAGGGCAGGTTTCTCCGTTGAACAGGCAGGGCTCGGATCCAGCGTCTATTTCGTCTGCCGTACCGTCGGTGCCCTGCTCGGATCTTTCCTGCTCATCAGAATGAATGACGTAAGATACTTCAGAACCAACATTCTGCTGGCGGCCGCATCACTTGTATGCATGTTCTTCGCACAAGGACCTACATTGATAATGATCCTTACCGGATGCATCGGGTTTTTCTGCTCCAGCGTATTCTCCGTACTCTACGGCCAGGCCATGAAACACCGCCCGGAGAAAGCCAACGAAATATCCGGGCTCATGATAATGGGCGTTTCCGGAGGTGCAGTAACTCCTCCTGTAATGGGAATAATGGCTGATACCTTCCAAAGCCAGAACGGCTCCGTCGCAGTCATAGGGGTCTGCCTTGTATACCTGATCTGCTGCGCGTTCAAGCTCAGGACCAGGTAGCCGGAGGTACACTATGACTATACATTTGATACAAGGTAAAATATTATTTGATTATTTTGTTTAAACATATTTGGAATTGTAATTATAAGTGCTATATTTGTAGGTAGAATATGTCCATACATACAACAAACCGCATAAAGCATTATAATTTATGAATTTCAAAATCCTCAGACTTTTAACGATAGGTGCGCTGCTCACTGCAGGCACGTTCCTGTCAACAGCCTCAGGGCAGTCTCCGAGACAAAAGATCAACATTGACTTTGACTGGAAGTTCCATCTAGGGGATGTCCGGGACGGGGAAAAGACCGCGGATGTATCCGGATGGGAACAGGTCGATGTCCCGCACGACTGGAGCATCGGACAGGAATTCGACGAGAAGAACTTCGCAGCCAACGCATTCCTCCCGGGAGGCATAGGCTGGTACAGGAAAGAAATCGGCTGGGACGACGAGTGGGAAGGGAAGCTGGTCTTCATTGACTTCGACGGGGTGTACATGAAGAGCACGGTGTGGATCAACGGGGAGAAGGTCGGCTACCGCCCGAACGGCTACCTCAGCCTCTGCTATGAGCTGACTCCGCACCTGAAGAAGGGTACGAACATCCTCACGGTGAAGGTGGACAACTCCCTTCAGCCGAGCGCGAGATGGTATTCCGGGAGCGGGATATACAGGCACGTCAACCTTGTCGTGACCGACAGCATCTTCGTGGCAAAGGACGGCACCTGCGTGACCACCCCGGAGGTGTCCCGCGACAGGGCGAAGGTAAAGTTCGACATAGACATCGACAACCGGACCGCCCCGGTGCAGGCGAGGGTCTCGTCAGGGATATACAGGAAAGACGGCGGGAAAGTGGCGCAGAGTTCGGTAGTGACCCGGATCGACACGGGCAGGAACACCGTCACCGGCTACCTCGACGTGGACGACCCTGCGCTCTGGAGTCCGGACACCCCGGACCTCTACGAGCTGAGGACGGTCATCGAGGCTGACGGGAAAGTGTATGACGAATATGTCACGACTTTCGGTATCCGCAGCATAGAGTACGACCCGCAGACCGGCTTCAAGCTCAACGGAGAGAACATCAAGATGAAAGGTGTGTGCATGCACCAGAACACGGGTCCGTTCGGCATAGCCATCCCGGACGACACCTGGAGGAAGCGCCTGACGATGCTGAAGGAGATGGGCTGCAACGCCATCAGGACCTCACACTACCCGTACTCCCCTGTATTCTACGAGCTCTGCGACGAGATGGGCTTCATGGTGATGGACGAGCCGTGGGACGGCTGGCTCCAGTGGGAGAGGAACGGCAAGGCACGCTACGACTACAGCCACTACTTCCTCGACTGGTGGCAGCAGGACCTCGCGGAATTCATCAGGAGGGACAGGAACCACCCGAGCGTGGTGATGTGGTGCATGGGCAACGAGGTGTGGAGATACGAGAAGCACATGTATGTCCAGAAGCTCATCAACGACACCTTCCACAGGCTGGACCCTACCCGCCCTACGACACAGGCCTGGTCCACCGGGGAATATCTCGACATTGCCGGGTTCAACGCCAACGGTGAGGGCAGGTACGACCTCGCCGAATTCCACAGGACACATCCTGACATGCTCGCAGTCGGAACAGAGATCCCCCACACACGCCAGACGAGGGGTGTCTACAGGACAAAGACTTCGTATATGCCTTGGGACAAGCCGGACAACTCCGGACAGCCGACGGCGATGAACGACATAAACATGGTCTTTCCCCTGCCGGACCTGACGGAGAAGGAAGTCTTCGACAGCGTGGACCTGAGATATGCCTCGGGCTATGACAACCAGACCAGGAAGATAAGCTGCCGCGACCAGTGGCGCCAAACCAGGGACAACTGGTTCTTCATCGGACAGTTCATCTGGACAGCCTTCGACTACCTCGGCGAATCATGGGGCTGGCCGGCAAGGACCAACAACTTCGGCATCATCGACATGGCGGACTTCCCTAAGGACCACTACTACCTCTACCAGAGCTTCTGGTCGGACAAGCCTATGGTACACCTCCTCCCTCACTGGACCCATCCGGGCAAGGAGGGTGTCGAAATCCCTGTAGTCGTGTATACCAACTGCGACGAGGCCGAACTCTTCCTCGACGGCAAGTCGCTCGGGAGAAAACCGATGGACAAGGACGTGCTCCAGATAGTATGGAACGTAGCCTACACCCCCGGCACCCTGACCGCAGTGGCATACAAGGACGGCAAGAAAGCCGCAGAGAAGAGCATCAGCACGGCATCCGACCCGTACAGGATAAAGTTGACAGTAAACAGGACAGAAGCGCAGGCCAACAGGAGAGACGTGATATATGTCGAGACCGACATCGTGGACAAGGCCGGAAATCTGGTTCCGGATGCAGCCGACACGGTCAGCTTCACAATCAGCGGACCATACAGGCTTCTCGGGATGGAGAACGGCGACATCCTCGACATGTCCCCTGCCAAAACCACCACAGGCAAGGTATTCAAAGGCAAGACCCTTCTTGTACTTCAGACCACAGACGAAGTCGGAGAACTCATGATAACGGCAGAATCCGAAGGCCTCAAACCTGCAACGCAGAAAATCGGAATAAGATAATCCACATAACACAGCAACAATAATGAAAATATCGATCAAACCATTCATCTGGCGCGTATCGGCAGTCTGCCTGCTTTCGGCATTGCCTATACTGTCATTCGCGCAGCCGCACAGTGTTTCCGGCACAGTCAAGGACGCTTTTGACGTGACGCTGACCGGAGTCTCCGTCATCGTGGAAGGCGAGAGCCGCGGTGTCATCACCGACGAAAACGGCAAATATGTCATCGATGACGTAGATGCCGATGACGTCCTGGAATTCTACTTCCTCGGCATGACCTCGGTCAAGAAGACCGTAGGGAACTCTACTGTCATTGATGTCGTCATGAAAGCCGACGCCATAGGCCTGGACGATGCCGTGGTCACCGGTTATACCTACACCAAAAGGAAAGACATCACAGGTTCCGTAGCATCCATTTCTTCGGACGAAATCCAGAGGATACCGGCCTACGACATCACCACAAGCCTTGTCGGAGTAGCCGGAATCAGGGTTAACGGAAGCGACATCAGGATCCGCGGAACAAGGTCGAAGAACGCATCCAACGAACCTCTCATCGTCCTCGACGGAATACCATACGAGGAATCGCTCTCATCCATCAACCCTGGTGACGTGGAATCAATCCAGGTGCTGAAAGACGCTTCCTCAACCGCCATCTACGGAGCCAAAGGAGCCAACGGTGTGATCCTCATCACGACAAAGACCGCCAAGGAAGGCGCCACCAACATCTCCTACGACGGATTCGTAGGTCTGGGCGTGAACAACTACGGAACCCTCGACGTGATGAATGCAGAAGAATATATCGCCTTCAACCGTGAGGCTAACAGGGCTAACGGGGTCTGGTCTTCCCCTGAAGACGACAGCAAGATCTTCTACCCGGACGAGCTCGAAAACATGGGCAAGATGGACACCGACTGGTACGACCGCTACTTCGGCAAATTAAGGATATGGCACAACCACAACCTCACAATGACATCCAGCGGCAAGAAATACACTGCAAAACTCGCGTTCAACTACAAGAACAGGCAGGGACGCTACAAAGACGACCACGATGACATGTTCTACATGACCGCTGATTTCGGTCTCCAGCTCTTCCCTCGGGTAAAGGTCGGTATTTCCAGCAGGCTGTACTACGAAAACCAGTGGAACAAGCCGGATCTTACCGACAACTTCGTGAACATGTCGCCACTGACGTCCATCTACAACGAGGACGGGTCATACAATGAATATCCTTTCGACGACAACTCCACAAAGAACCCTTACATGAACGAGGCTGACGGAGTCTATGAAGACAACATCAAGAACTGGAAGATAAATTCAAGGGTATATGCCAACGTGAACCTCTTCAAAGGCCTGACCTTCACGACCAACTTCTCGTACGCTCCGTCTTTCAACACACACGGGACATACTACGACAACAGGAGCGTATCATACGCCCAGGATGTCAACTACGCATCCCTCACCAACGGGAGGAAGAGCGACTGGGTATGGAACAACATCCTCAACTTCAAGCGCGATTTCGGCAAACACAACATCGACGCTACTGTAGTTTACGAGATGCAGAACCGCCTGAACGTATCCTCTTCAATGTCAGGAAAGAACCAGGAATCCCCCAAATACCTGTGGTACAACATGAACCGCCTTACCGAATCCAAGGAAATCAGTTCATCGTTCACCAGGAGCCAGATGGTTTCCGTAGTCGGACGTGTACAGTACTCATACGCAGGCAAGTA
The DNA here is from genome assembly GCA_944326325.1 of uncultured Bacteroidales bacterium. Taxonomy (GTDB): domain Bacteria; phylum Bacteroidota; class Bacteroidia; order Bacteroidales; family UBA932; genus Cryptobacteroides. The sequence goes on along the minus strand of CALVDQ010000001.1, from coordinate 310,550 downwards.
TATCGCTACAGTCTCTGTCCGTGAAGACGGTGCATCACAGCTCTCCACAGGAAACAAATGGGCAACATTCCCTTCAGCCGCCGTGGCATGGCGTATCGTGGACGAGGGCTTCATCAGAAACAATGCCCCGTGGATATCCGACCTGAAACTCCGTGCGAGCTACGGTATGACAGGTAACTACTCAATAAAAGCATACTCGACCCTCGGTTCTCTCTACAGCACATACGTGAACTTCGGGCACGGCGGTACGACGCACAAGCCGGGACTCGAACCGTCCACCCGTCCTACTCCTGACCTCGGATGGGAAAAGAACAAGATGCTTGACATAGGTCTCGACTTCGGATTCCTCGACAACAGGATCTACGGTACCCTCGAATACTATGACTCCAAGAGTTTCGACCTTCTCTACCTGACGAAACTCCCTTATACAACCGGATACAACAAGGCCTGGGCAAACGTCGGTGACACCCGCAACCGCGGTTTCGAGTTCACTCTCTCCACAGTGCCTGTCCAGACAAGGGACGCCTTCCTGAATGTCAGCCTCTCCCTCTTCCGCAATGTCGAGGAACTCGTGAGGCTCCAGGATCCTGACCTCAAGGTCGACCTCGGAAACTCCCTCTTCGTAGGCTACCCTGTGACCGGAGTCTACTATGACTACAAGCAGGTAGGTATATGGCAGGAAGACGAGGCGGATCTCGCCGCCCTTTACGGACAGGAGCCGGGTGAAGTCAAAGTAGCCGACCTCGACGGAAACGGAGTCATCGACGGGAACGACAAGACCATCCTCGGCGTCTACAGACCTGACCTCGTGGCTTCCCTCTCCCTCAGCGGCAACTGGAAGAACATAGACTTCTCCATCGACCTCTACGGAGAATTCGGCGGGATGGCATACGACAGCTACCAGACCGGGAAATGGTCCACAGGACTCGGCAAGCACAACACCTACAATGTCGACTACTGGACACCAGAAAACCCGAGCAACCGTCATCCGAGACCGGTGGAAGGCCAGACTATCAAGTATATGAGCTCTACCGGATACTACGACAACAGCTACATCAACATCCGCAACATCACTGTCGGCTACACCTTCCCTGAAAAATGGATGGGCAACGTGCTGAAATCGGCAAGGGTGTACTTCACCACCAACAACCCGTGGGGCTGGAGCCAGTTCAGGCAGCAGGGCGGAATGCGGTCATGGGAAGCATTTTATTTCTTAGGGTTAAACCTCAAATTCTAACAAGAGAAGTCATGAAACGCTCAAACAAGTTTATTTCAATAATATTAGGACTTGCCGCTGTCGCAACAGCAACGACAGGCTGCGAACAGTTCCTGACCGAAGAGTCATACGGCTCCACGACGGACGTGTTCGAGGAGGAGGCAGGCATCAAGTCGCTGTACTACCTTTCATACCAGAAAATCTGCAACCTGTACGGCGGAGAATGGTGGCCCAAGATGACAGAGCAGGGCACCGACCTTTTCCTCAGAGGCAACAGCCAGACCAACACCGGACTGGCGGACTACTCGGGACTCGACGCCAACAACGGTGATGTCGGAAGCCTCTGGAACCACTGCTACAAGGCATTGGCGAACATCAACATGTTCCTTGAACAGATCGACGACACCCCGTTCCGCGATGAAAGCGAAAAAGAGCAGATCAAGGACGAGATCAGGGTCATGAGGGCGATGTTCCTCTGGGTGATTACAGAGACCTGGGGAGACTCCTATCTTCCAATGAGCACAGACAGGGAAGAGGGGCTCGAAGCCAGGAGATCCACGAAAGAGGATTTCTACAAGGAGATAATCTCCCTCCTGGAAGGCGCCATCAACAACGGCAACATACCTGACAAGCGCAACGACGCAGCAAATGCAGGAATGATAGACATGCCTACCGTCAAGGCGTTCCTGGCAAGGATGTACCTGTACCACGAGGACTTCGAAAAGGCAATCGACATGGCAAGCCAGGTCATCGACAACCCTTCCTACGGATTCAAGCTCTCGTCATCTCTGACCGATCTCTGGGCAGACGACAAGACCAACGACGAGTTCATCTGGACTACGAACTTCTCGAGCGACCAGTCCTATTCTTCAGGCAGCAGCTACTGGCAGTGGTATGCGATGAACATCGACAAGATCCCGGGTCTGAAGACAGAACTCCAGTGGACAGGGAAAGGCGGCTGCAAGGCAATCCCTACCAAATACTACATGAGCCTGTTCGACAAGGAGGCTGACCTGAGATGGAGGGAACTGCACCAGACGGTATGGTACTACAATGATACCGCAGACCAGTTCAACTTCGCGGACAACCAGAAAAGGGTCCATGTCGACACAGCCCTTGTCCTCTATCCGGAGACTGCATCCGATGCGATGAGGAACTATGCCAGCACAAGATACAATTTCTACGATATCGATGATATGTACAATGAGGACGGTACACCGAAGAACAGGGAGACCTTCATCGGAATGACCAAGTTCTACGACCACACCCGTCCTGGAGACATGTCGACATTCTCAGACCGCTCATACCCTGTGATAAGGCTCGCAGAGCTCTATCTCATCAGGGCAGAGGCCAACATCCGGAAAGACAATCCGGACCTTGCAGCCGCTGCAAAGGATATCATGACCCTCCGCGAGGCAAGAAGCATACGCCAGGACGGTACGCCTGAGCAGAACGAGGCTTGGAGACAGGCCATGACAGTGACCGAAAGCGACATGAACATAGATTTCATACTCGCGGAGCGTGCAAGGGAGCTCGGAGGCGAATGGCAGAGATGGCTGGACCTCAACCGTTTTGACATCCTCATAGAACGTGTCAGGCTGTACAATCCTGATGCCGCAGGCAACATCGACGAGCACCACAAGCTCAGGCCTATCCCTCAGGTACAGTTCGACGGTATGCCTGACTGGACGACATTAGGGCAGAACCCTGGATATTGATGAATTTTTATATGAGAACAATCAAGAAACCGAAATCATGAAAAGGACACTTAATATAATCGCTTGTCTCATTTTGACGCTTGGGGGATTCTCTATGGTCTCCTGCCAGGAGGACGAGATCATTACGGAGGCAAAAAGCCTCCTGATGGAAAAGATTTCCGAAGCCGAGAACCTTCTTGCCACGACGGAAGAAGGTCTCGACGAGGGAAACCAGGCTGCAGGCTCCAAAAGGGAACTGCAGGCGAAGATCGACCAGGCTTACTATATAATGAACAATACCGATTCCGATGAGGCATACAGCAACGCCCTCGGACTTCTCACAAGTGCAATAGAAGCCTACAGGCAGAACACGGTAAAAGCCGGTATACCGCACTTCGGATACGGTGCAAACATCAACCTCGGCAGCGAGCCTGATCTCAATATGGGAGACGGCTATACGATTGAATGTATGGCACGCTTCGACGACCTCTCGGCACAGAGGTACCTGTTCGCTACAGAAGGCGCAAAACAGGGATTCGTCTGCAGGACGCAGGCTTCTACCGGGAAAATCCAGTTTACCCTGTACACTACAGGATGGATGGGCTCTGCAAAATGGTCTGCGACTGCACTCGAAACAGGCAGATGGTACCATATCGCAGTAACCTACAAAGCCCCGGCAAACGGCGTCCAGGGTGCCGCCTACCTTTATATAGACGGTAAACGCGAGGTCGACATCACAGGTCTCGGGACAAAACAGGCAGAATCCTCATACGACCTGCAGTTCGGTGCATCAGCCTGCTACCCTGACCGCCACCTCGAAGGCGACGTACAGCACATCGCAATCTGGGATGACGCAAGGACAGACGAGGAAATCGCAGCCGATGCAGCCGCATCCGGAGTCCTCGCCGGAAACGAGGAAAGTCTCCTCGGATACTGGCCGCTCACCCTCAACAGGGGTACGGAAATCCTCGACGAGACCGGAAACCACACAGCAAAACTCACATCAATTTCATGGAAAGACGCTGAATAAGACACTGTATAAGGAATATGAAAAGAATACTGACGACAATAGCCGCCGCAGCACTCGCACTGACGGCCCTTGCCCAGACCCCGGACCCGGCGGTCAGGAAAGTGCACATCATCTTCAAGACACACCTTGACATCGGGTTCACGGACCTCAGCTCCAGAGTAGAGCAGAAATACATAGATGAATTCATTCCTAAAGCCCTCGCAGTGGCAGACGAACTGCGGAAGAGCGGAGCGGAAGAGAGGTACGTATGGACCACAGGAGCATGGCTCGTGGACGCGTATCTTAAACAGGCCTCGCCTGAAGCCGTGAAAGACCTGAAAGAGGCCATAGGACGCGGGGACATAGTCTGGAACGGAGTCCCGTACACTGTGGAGTCCGAATCCCTGAACAAGGCCATGTTCTCCGAAATGCTCGAGCTCTCGGCAAAGCTCGACAAGCAGTTCGGGAAGAAGACCATTGCGGCGAAGATGACTGACGTACCGGGACATACCCGCAGCATCGTGCCGATCCTCGCCGATGCAGGGATGGTTTTCCTGCACATCGGCGTGAACTCTGCCGCCACAGTGCCTGATGTGCCTCCTGTATGCGTATGGAAAGACCTTGCATCCGGAAAAGATGTCATGCTGATGTACCAGAAGACATACGGAGAAGACATGATTCTGCCGGGCGGAGAGATCGCGGTGTCGATAAACTTCACCAACGACAACCACGGGCCTCACACCCTTGCCCAGGTAAAGGACATATACAGGACGCTGCGCGAGCGCTACCCTAACGCCGAACTAGAGGCCTCCACTCTGAACAACGTGGCCGAGGACCTTCTGAAGATGAAGAAAGACCTTCCTGTAGTCACTTCCGAGATAGGTGACACCTGGATATACGGCTACGGAAGCTCGCCGGTGCGTATGGCTGAGTTCAGGGCGCTGTCAAGGCTCTTCTCGCAGTGGCTTGAAGAAGGCAGGATCGAGGCAGGAAGCGACGTCGCAACGGAGTTCGCAATCCGTCTCGGGATGATCGGGGAACACACCTGGGGAATGGACACCAAGACTTTCCTCAAGCACTACGACATCTACGACCTCGACAAGTTCAACGCTTCGAGGTCCCTGCCGGAATTCAAGCTCATGGAGCAGTCCTGGAAAGAGCTCGACGACAACATCGGCAAAGCCATAGCCCTTCTTCCTGAAAACCTCCAGGAAGAAGCCAGGGAAGCGATAGAGCCTATCGAACATCCTGAAGAGATCATCGTCAAGGGCAGGCAGGCGAAGAACCTGGAGCTTCCATGTACGATAGCATACCAGAGCTTCTCCCAGAAGGACTACGACGAATTCCACGACGCATACCTCAGGAAGAAGATCAAATGGGCTCTCGAGGACAACGGCAAGCCGGGCATAGAGAACAGCGAGGCGAAAAGCGCGACACTCGAGGCTGAAGTGACCGGAAGCGCAGTCAAAGGCAACAGGACATCCTGCGAATTCGGATTCCCTGCAAGCGACAAGGTCAACCCTGGAGTCCTCCCTGGAAGGGTAGCGATGGAATACACCACCGACGCTTCCGGCAAGAAGACAGAACTGAGGGTAGCCATCCTCGACAAGCCTGCCAACAGGATGCCTGAGGCATACTGGCTCTCGTTCAACCTCGGGAACATCCTTGGTGTGGTTGCAGAGAAGACCGGAAGCCCTGTAGACCTGATGGACGTGGTCCCTGGCGGAAACAGGCAGATGCACGGTATTGACAGGTATGTGGATGTTAAGACAGACAAAGGCACATACAGGATCACATCCTACGACGCTCCTCTGCTGTCGGTAGGTGAAAGGGACGCGCTGAACTACTCCACCAGGCTCCCTGACCTGAGCCAGGGCATACATTTCTGCCTCTACAACAATCTCTGGGGAACGAATTTCTCCATGTGGTGGGAAGGAAGCATAGTCTACAGATTTACAATAGAACTTTTATAGAATGAAACACTTATACATCACAGCCGCACTTGCGCTGCTCGCAGCAGGCTGCAACACAGGGGAATCATCCAAGGAAATATCAACGGATATCACCGCAACGGTAGACGTGACAAGCCCCGGGGACAGGATACCGGAAGACTTCATCGGACTGAGTTTCGAGACCGGAAGCGTACGCATCAACAATGCCCACACGAAAGGCTATTTCTTCAGCGCCGACAACTCTCAGTCCCTGAACGTATTCAAGGAACTCGGCATCAGGCATCTCAGGGTCGGCGGAGGGTCTGTGGACACGAACCCGACTGTCCCTACAAGGCAGGACATCGACGAATTTTTCGGTTTTGCAAGAAAGTCCGGAGTGAAGGTAATCTACTCTTTCAGGCTTCTGAACGGCGATCTTGAAAACGAGGTCGAGACAGCCAAGTATGTCTACGACAACTACAAGGACTGCATCGAGTGCTTCGCTGTCGGCAACGAGCCGGACTGGGACTCATACCACAGACCGGACCCTGAGATCAAGGACTACCCTACCTATCTCGCCAAATGGACGAAGTTCGCGGAAGCCATCAAGGCTGAGATTCCTGAAATCCGCTTCACCGGTCCCAACACAGGCTCCAACTATCCTGTGGCAGGGGCGAAGAACACCTTCCACGACGGCAAGTCCTGGACGCTGAACTTCGCAGAAGACTGGCAGGGCAAGGACATGCTCTACAGCCTCGCACAGCACAACTATGTGGGACAGGATGCAGCCGAGCTGACTCCTCAGCAGATGATTCCAAAGATCATGTCCTCAGACTGGAACGACGTGCAGTATCCGGCTCTGTACAACACTGTGCTCAAGCCGGTAAACGACCTGGGCTTCGAATACCGCCTGCAGGAGTCCAACAGCTTCAGCAGCGCTTCCGACGGAGGAAGCAACTCCTTCTCGACAGCCCTGTTCGCCCTCGACTACATGAACTGGTGGGCACGCCACAACTGCGCCGGAGTGAACTTCCACAACAAGCAGTGGGTGCTCAATGCTCCTATCGGAATGGATGACAGCGGAGATTTCATCGTAAACCCTGTCGGATACGGCATCAAAGCTTTCAGCCTCAGCGGAAAGGGAGAAATCCTTCCGGTAACTGTCACCAACAGCAACGACAGGAACCTGGAAATCTACGCATCCAAGGACGGGAACCACGTGTATGTCACCCTCATAAACAAGGAATACGGGGAATCCGGATTTGACGCAGATGTCGAAATCAAGATTGACGGCAAGATAAAAAGCATAAAGTCACTGACCCTGGAGACTCCTGGCAACGACCCTTACAGCAGGACAGCGTCCCTCGGCGGAGCTGCAATAAAAAGCACCGAAGCCTGGGCAGGCAAATGGGATGAATGCGATGCTGACAACCTTGTGTTCAATGTGGATGAGTGCTCAGCACGGATCCTGGACATCCTTCTCCAGTAATATTTTTAAAGTATTGACTCAGACCAATCATTTCAGGATATTATGGAAAACAGCAGCATAGCCATAGGAGTCGATGTAGGCGGAAGCCATTTCTGCTCTGCGGCGGTGGATATGGTCTCCGGGGAAATGGCAGGGACACCTGTCGTGACCCCGGTGGACAGCCGCGCGGACGCCTCTGTGATATTCGACGCCCTGGTATCGAACATTACTGACACTGTGAAAGCCTCGGGAGCAGCCTCGGTAAAAGGCGTGGGACTCGCTTTCCCGGGACCTTTCGACTATGTCCACGGCATATCCACAGTGGAAGGAGTAGACAAGTATGAAAAAATTTTCGGGCTGGATGTAGCCTCCTCCCTGAGGCAGAGGCTCTCCAGCGCGGGGATAGACAGGTTCAGGTTCCTGAACGACGCAGCCGCCTTCGCCCTCGGAGAATGTTTCGGCGGAGCTGCGAAGGGTGCGGACCGGGTGGTCGGCATCACCTTGGGGACAGGGGTCGGCTCAGGTTTCGTAGCCGGTCACAAGCTGGTTGAATCAGGCGACGAGGTCCCGGCATACGGCTGGGTCTATCATCTCCCGTTCGAAGGCGGTATAGCTGACGAGGCGTTCTCCACACGCTGGATCTGCCGGAGGTACCATGAACTTACAGGGCAGACTGTCTCAGGGGCGAAAGAGGTCGTAGACCAGTATGACCAGAGGCAGGAGGCAAGGGACCTGTTTTCCGAATACGGGAAAAGGTTCGCGGACTTCATGGCTCCGGTCCTGATGAAATTCCGGGCTGATATGCTCGTGCTGGGAGGGAACATCTCCCGTGCATGGGACCTTTTCTCGAAAGAGTTCACGGACGGACTCAGGGGACATGGCTGCTGCACGGAGATACGCATTTCGGAACTCCGCGACAAGGCTGCCATCATCGGGGCGGCATCCCTGTTCGTAGAAACTGAATAAAGTATGTCTCGCGCAGATATACTAATTGTCGAATTTACATCAAACATAAAAACATGTCGGAATTAAGGAAAACTACACAATACTTGCTGCCGGTCGAGAAACCGGCAATAGACGGGAACAAAGCGGAATATGACATATATCCGGTCCATGACCTCGGCAATGACAGGATTTTTTCTGATTATGACTCGCTTGCCAGGAAGATGGCAGAGTACAGGAACGTCATCATCGACGGCTATGTCGGAGTGAGGTTCGACACCCTCGTGGAAGAGCTCGGGAAAGCGTTCTCAAAGATCGGGACAGAGCCTCTCTGGTGGAGTGTAAGCGCTGCCATGAAGACACCGGAGGAGATAGACAGGCTGATCGAACCGTACCTGGGCGGTGACGACCCTATCTTCGGGTTCAGGGCGCCGATGGAGCTGACCGAGTTCTTCGACAGCGCCAAGCTCGCTGCAATAAAACCTGACGCAGGTGCCCGTATCAATATCATATACGGCACCGGTGCGGCACTGGCTGGCTGGGACGGTCTTGTGGTCTATGCAGACATACCTAAGAACGAGATCCAGTTCAGGTCCCGTGCGGCAAGCATCGCCAATCTGGGTGCAGCTGCGCCATACGCCCCTAAGAAGATGTACAAGAGGTTCTATTTCGTGGACTGGGTGGTGCTGAACAGGCACAAGAAAGCCTTGCTTCCTAAGATGGATGTCATTGTCGACGCACAGAGGGAGACAGAAATCACATGGGCAGAAGCAAGAGATATCCGCAAGGGGCTGGACGCCATGTCCGTCAACGGATTCCGCGTAAGACCGTGGTTCGAACCGGGCGCATGGGGCGGACAGTGGATAAAGAACCATATTCCTGCCCTTTCCCAGGATGTGAAGAACTACGCATGGTCCTTCGAGCTGATTGTCCCTGAAAACGGGCTCATCTTCAGCAGCGGCAGCAAGATGCTCGAGGTTTCTTTCGATTTCCTGATGTACGAGGCTGGAAGAAAGGTTGTCGGCGACGAGTGCTACGACCTGTACAAGGATGAGTTCCCTATCAGGATGGACTACCTCGACAACTTCGACGGAGGCAACCTCTCGATACAGTGCCACCCGCACAAGGAGTTCATCCAGAAGAATTTCGGCGAAGTCCTGACGCAGGAGGAGACTTACTATGTCCTTGACACCTGCGACGATGCCGTGGTATATCTCGGTTTCCAGGATGATATCGTGCCGTCCGAATTCGAGGCTGCCCTGAAAGAGAGCGCGGAGAACTGCACCCCGCTCGATGTACCGAAATACATCAACTCCGAAAAGGCACACAAGCACGACCTGTTCCTGATTCCTCCAGGAACGCTGCACAGCTCCGGAAGGAACAACCTGGTCCTTGAGATAAGCACAACCCCGTATATCTTCACTTTCAAGATGTACGACTGGCTTTCTCTCGACCTCGACGGCAGACCTCGTCCTCTGAACATCCGCAGGGCGATGGAGAATCTCTGCTTCGACCGCAAGGGCGAGAAGATAAGGAAAGAGCATATAGCGCATCCCGAACTTATGGAAAAGGGTGAGGACTGGGAGCTCTGGCATCTCGCCACGCACCCGAAGCATTCCTACGATGTCCACAGGTACAGCCTGAATTCTTCAGTCAACGTGAAGACAGAAGGGAAATGCCATGTGCTGAACCTCGTGGAGGGCGAGACCGCAGACGTGGTGACCGAGGGCGGCGAGGTGTTCCACCTCCACTATGCCGAGACGCTGGTTATTTCCGCCGCTGCCGGCTCATACAGGATCGTCAACACTTCAGGTCGTGAGATCATGGTCGTGAAGGCGTTTATGAAATGATGTCTTGCAATATTTTATTCAAAATGTTGAAAATTAAAAATTTAATTGTATATTTGCAGCCCGCAAAAGTGTATTGCGGGAAGTAAGTTATTGATTAACAATTAATTAAACAAAACCAATGCCTGGATTAATTGGAAAGAAAATCGGAATGACTTCCGTTTTCGGTGCTGATGGAAAAAATATTCCATGCACCGTTGTTGAGGCTGGTCCGTGCGTTGTCACGCAAATCCGTACAGTAGAGAAAGATGGTTATGCCGCTGTACAGCTTGCCTATGACGAAATTTCGGAAAAGCACACCAGCAAGCCTCTTATGGGGCACTTCGCAAAGGCAGGAACCACCCCTAGGCGCAAACTCGTCGAATTCAAGGCGGATTTCGCCCAGGAACTTAAATTGGGCGACGTACTCACTGTAGCCGATGTTTTCGCAAATACGGCTTATGTAGACGTTGTCGGCACTTCCAAAGGTAAAGGTTTTCAGGGAGTTGTGAAACGCCACGGATTCGGCGGCGTCGGCGGCCAGACACACGGCCAGCACAACAGGCTCCGTCACCCGGGTTCACTCGGTGCATCCTCATGGCCTTCACGCGTATTCAAGGGAATGCGTATGGCAGGACACATGGGTAACGAAAGAGTGAAGATCTTCAACCTCGAGGTGATCAAGGTAATTCCTGAGAACAACCTTCTTGTATTGAAAGGCTCTGTACCTGGAGCAAAGGGTTCATATGTAATTTTGGAGGATTAAGATTATGGAATTGTCAGTTTACAAGATTGACGGCTCAGAGTCCGGAAAGAAGGTTGTCCTTAACGATGCCATTTTCGGTATCGAACCTAACGACCATGTTATCTATCTCGATGTAAAACAGTATCTGGCAAACCAGAGACAGGGCACGGCAAAGACCAAGGACCGCAGTGAAGTAGCATACAGCACCAAGAAGCTGATCCGTCAGAAAGGCTCCGGCGGAGCACGTCACGGCAGCCTCAAGGCCGGTATCTACGTCGGTGGAGGAAGGGTGTTCGGACCGAAACCGCGCTGCTACCGCACCAAGCTGAACAAGAAGGTAAAACAGCTCGCCAGGTTCTCGGCTCTCTCCTACAAGGCCAGGGAAAACGCCATCATAATGCTTGAACCATTCACGATGGACGCTCCAAAGACCAAGGAATTCATTCAGATCCTGAAGAATATCAAGGCCGGAGACAGGAAAGTGCTTTTCGTTCTTCCTGAGAACTCGGCCAATATCTACCTCTCTTCACGCAACATCCCTTATGTAAAGGTAATCTCCGTAGACGAGATCAACACATATACTATCATGAACGCATACACGATGGTCATGATAGACGGCGTGCAGGATATACTCGAATCAAGAATCAAACGCTAAACCATTGAGTGATGGGAATTATCATTAAGCCTATAGTAACTGAAAAGATGACGGTTCAGGGCGAAAAGTTGAACCGCTACGGATTTATCGTAGACCGTGATGCAAACAAGATACAGATCAAGAATGCGGTAGAGCAGATGTACAACGTTTCCGTTGCATCCGTGAACACGATAAACTATCACGGGAAGAAAAAATCCCGCTACACGAAGGCCGGAATGCTCAACGGCCGCGAGAACAACTACAAGAAAGCATACGTGACACTTGCCGGCAACGACAAGATTGATTTCTACAGTAACATCTAAGGTAATTGAACAATGGCAGTAAGAAAATTCAAACCGGTAACCCCGGGACAGAGAAATAAGGTGATCAGTGCTTTTGATGACATTACCTGCACTGTTCCTACGAAATCCTTGCTTGCACCGCTGAAGAAGACAGGCGGACGTAACAACCAGGGCAAGATGACCATCCGCTACATCGGCGGCGGTCACAAGAGAATGTACCGTATCATTGACTTCCGTCGCGACAAGGACGACTGCAAGGCAACCGTGATGACGATCGAGTACGATCCGAACCGCAGCGCACGCATCGCCCTGGTACAGTACGAAGACGGTGTAAAGAAATATATCATCGCTCCTAACGGACTTAAAGTAGGACAGGTCATAGCTTCAGGCCCGGGTGTGGCACCTGAAGTAGGCAACACTCTTCCTCTATCCGAAATTCCGCTCGGTACCCTCATCCACAACATCGAGCTTCACCCGGGACAGGGTGCGGCAATGGCGCGCAGTGCCGGAGCATTCGCCCAGCTCGCCGCCCGTGAAGGCAACCACGCTATCGTCCGTCTCCCTTCAGGCGAGACAAGGATGATACTCGTCAGCTGCCGTGCGACAGTAGGTACCGTATCAAATCCGGACCACAATCTGGAGTCTCACGGTAAGGCCGGACGCAACAGATGGCTCGGACGCAGGCCTCGCAACAGGGGTGTCGTAATGAACCCTGTGGATCACCCGATGGGTGGTGGTGAAGGACGTGCATCCGGAGGACATCCGCGTTCACGCAAAGGCTTACCGGCTAAGGGCTACAAGACACGTAATCCTAAGAAGGCTTCAAACAAGTTTATCATTGAAAGAAGGAAAAAATAACGGAATAAAACTTTAGAGATTATGAGTCGTTCATTAAGAAAAGGTCCTTATATACAGGAAAGTCTGGAAAAGAAAATCCTTGCTATGAATGAAGGTAGCATGAAGAAAGAGGTTGTCAAGACTTGGTCACGCGCAAGCATGATTTCCCCTGACTTCGTGGGCCACACCGTAGCTGTTCATAATGGAAACAAGTTTATTCCTGTTTACATTACCGAGAACATGGTTGGCCACAAACTCGGGGAATTCGCACCGACAAGAACATTCAGAGGCCATTCGGGCAATCGTAAATAATTAAAATGTACAGAAAATTATGGGAGCTCGTAAAAGACTGATGGCCGAAAGGCTGAAAGAAATAAAGAAACAGACAGCTATAGCTAAACTGAACAATGTTCCTACGTCACCGCGTAAGATGCGCCTTGTGGCTGACCTCGTCAGAGGTGTGGAAGTGAACAAGGCACTTGACATACTCAAATACTCGAAGAAGCATGCTTCTCTGAGCCTTTCAAAAGTCGTTCGCAGCGCCATCGCCAACTGGGAAGCAAAGAACCCGGACAAAAGCAGCGAACTGGACAACGGAAATGTGTACATCAAGACCCTTATGGTCAATGAAGGAAGGACACTCAAGAGAATCCGTCCTTGCCCGCAGGGAAGGGCCGGAAGAATCCGCAAGCGTTCCAACCATATTACCGTTATCCTCGATGTAAAGAAACCAGCAACAGTGGAGGAATAATTTATGGGACAGAAGACAAATCCAATCAGCAACAGAATCGGTATCACCCGTGGTTGGGACTCTAACTGGTGTGGTGGTGACTATGCAGCCAAGATTGCGGAAGACTATGAAATCCGCAAATATCTCGTGAACCGTCTCGCAAAGGCAGGTCTTTCCAAGATCGTCATCGAGAGGACTCTGAAACTCATCACTGTGACTATCCATGCCGCAAGGCCGGGTGTAATAATCGGAAAAGGCGGAGCAGAAGTGGATATGCTCAAGGAAGAGCTGAAGAAAGTCACGAGCAAGGATGTCCAGATAAACATCTTCGAGGTCAAGAAGCCTGAAGTTGACGCTCATTTCGTGGCCGACAACATCGCCCGCCAGATCGAGGGCCGTGTGTCTTACAGGAGAGCCATCAAGATGGCTGTCGCAACGACCATGAGAATGGGTGCCGAAGGCATAAAGATACAGATAAGCGGCCGTCTCGGCGGTGCCGAAATGGCAAGGAGCGAAATGTTCAAGGAAGGCCGTACTCCTCTCCATACATTCCGTGCAGACATCGACTACGCCCTGGCAGAGGCTCACACCAAGGTCGGCGTACTCGGTATCAAGGTATGGATATGCAACGGTGAGGTCTATGGAAAGAAAGACCTTTCCCCTAACGCAGGTATCGCAGCTCAGTCACAGTCGCAGAACCAGTCCCGTCAGGGACGCGGGGACCGTCGTCGCGGCGGACGCAACCGTGGCGGTGACCGCGGCGAGCGCGGCAACAAGGAAAGCAGGTAATTCCTGTAATCCGGATCCGACAATAAGTTTGTTATTCATATTAAAAAGGTGGGTTTCCGCAATGGAGATCCACCTTTTTTCATCTGATTCCGGAGTATGTGGGGTCATACGAACCGGCGGGCAACGCCGCAGACAACCCGAAAACCAACAGCCACGACCGGGCTGGAAGAACTGGCCGGATGCAAGGCGCAACGCCGCGAGGGAACCGCAGCATACTCAAGTATGTGAGGATTCACGAGTCGGCGGGCAACGCCGCAGACAACCCGAAAACCAACAGCCACGACCGGGCTGGAAGAACTGGCCGGATGCAAGGCGCAACGCCGCGAGGGAACCGCAGCATACTCAAGTATGTGAGGATTCACGAGTCGGCGGGCAACGCCGCAGACGACCTGTTATTCCAGCCCGGACGGGATAAAGCGTAAATGACGTCCCCTCCCCGGCCCCGGATGCCCCTCCATCCACTCCCGCAACATCGCCCGATGCTCGAGAAGGATATCATGGTATTTTGAATCAACGGCGAGATTTACCATTTCGCCTCTGTCAGTGTCCATGTTGTAAAGCTGCTCACGGTAGAGACCTTTGTCGTAAAGGACGTATTTGTATTTTGGAGTACGGACCATCCAGCCGAGGGTGCCTGCAGTCTGGTTGAAATTGGTTTCCGTGACAACATAGTCACGCAGAGGAGTCTCAGGACTGCCGGATTCCACTATATTCCTTATGCTGAGACCGGAACGTCCGGAAGGTACTTTTGCTCCGGCCCAGTCGCAGACGGAAGGCATGAGATCGATGCCGTTATTGACAAGCTGGGGAAGTATGGTCCCGGCATTGCGGCCTCCAGGAAGGCAGACAATCAGAGGGACATTGGCCACTTCTTCGTAAAGTACGGTCTTCTGGTTCCACTGATGGGCTCCGCAACCGTCACCGTGGTCGCTTGTGAAGATGATGACTGAGTTCTTCCAGAGATCCTGACGGTCTATTTCATCGATTATCTTCCCTATTTCCGCGTCTACAGCCTCGACAAGACGATAATAGGCATAGCGGTAACGTCTCCAGTCATCCGGCCGGAAATCCTGTGAAGGATAAAGGGAATAGTTCTGTCTCTTCTCGAACTGAAGCACGGAAGCATCATAAGGATTCACGGCATAGTTGGCCGGTAGTGTCGGGCAGTCTTCGAGTGTAAACTCCGGGATCTGCGCATGAGGCGTATTCTGATTGCGGGCAAACTCACAGATATTGTGCGGGTTGATATATGAAGCCACGAGGAAGAACGGTTTCCTGTGCTTCTCCCTGAGATAAGAGACGCAGGCTTCGGCCAGTCCGCGGTCATCGTGGTTATGCAGCTTCCTGAAACCGAAAGCCACGTCCGCAGGAAGATCGACGGTATTCACGTGCCATTTCCCGGCATAAGCGCAGTCATATCCGGCCGCCGCTACCAAAGACCCGAGGGTATTCTCCCTCAATGAATCCTTAAGAGGCATCTCGTTCTCGATCATGCCGGTCTCGCTCGGCATATATCCGGTGAACATGGCGGCACGGGAAGGGCCGCTGAGAGGCATGGCGCAATATGCATTGACGAAGCGTACTCCCCTTTCCGCCAGCCTGTCCATGTTCGGAGTGGACACATCCGGATTCCCTGCACAGCTCATGGCCTCAGCCGTCTGCTGGTCAGTCATTATATAGATGATATTCGGGCGCTCCTGCGCCATGGCTGCAGCAGGCAGCATAGTGCCCGACAGCAGCAACAATCTATGTGTTCTGTTCATTATCAAATGTTTTCGACAAGTCAAGAAAGAAAAAAGCTGGAAGCGGCACCGAGACAGCCGGCCCTGTTGCCGAGTTCAGCCGCCACAATCTCCGTGTTCACGGCACAGTCCGGCATCGCATAACGCATTGCGGCTTTCCGTACCATTCCGATGTAGAAATCTCCGGCCTGGGACAAGCCTCCTCCTATGACAATCCGCTGAGGACTGAAAATATTGATGAAACCGGCTATCCCGTGCCCGAGGAAATCGCAATGTTCCTCAAGGCTCGCGACGGCAAGGGGATCTCCTTTCTTATAAAGGTCCACGATATACTTGCCGTCCACTTTTGACAGATCCTCCCCTGTCCTGGAACCATCGGTACCGGCAGACTCCGAGGATGTACGCATCTTTTCCAGAGCCCGTTCACGGTATCTCCGGACCAGGGCCGAGGCTGAAGCATAATGCTCGAGACAGCCGACAGAGCCGCAGGCACATTTTTCCCCGTCCGCAATCAACGGGACATGGCCGAGTTCGGTCCCTCGCCCCGCATAGCCTGCAAACAGTTTCCCGCCGATGACAACAGCTCCGCCGATTCCGGTCCCCACAGTAATGAAGACCACGTCGGAAGCGCCTTTGCCTGCACCGAAGACAGTCTCTCCGAGCCCCATCATATTGGCATCATTCCCCATCACGACAGGAAGTCCGGAAATTTCTTCCAGGCGGTCAGCCAGAGGAAGGTTTTCCCAGCCTCTGATGTTCTCGGCACCTCCGAGAACGATACGTCCTGCAGCATCCACAATGCCCGGAGTACCGATACCGACACCGCAGAGCACGATACCGTGTTTCGAAGCATAGTCCTTCACTTCGGAAACAGCCTTTGATATCTGCCCGATGACAGCCTCCGCCGATACGTCAGCCATAGAAGGAAGTATCCCTTCAAAATGGAAGCGTCCCGTCTCATCTATAAGCGCGAACTTTACCGAAGTCCCGCCCAGGTCAATCCCTATGGCATATCTTGTATTGTCCATATATTTTCCGATTTCCGCAAAGATACCATTTGTTTTTCAAAACGGCGGATCCATTGTGCCCGGCACCGGAGAATCCGCCGTTGCCCCGAGACGGACTATGCGGTTACCCATATAGGAGATGACCAGGCCCACTGCTGATCTCTCTGCCGCACCCTTACATAATAATAGTCCGTATCCTTCTCCTGTTCTTTATCTTCCATGTAATGTTCTATGGTATAGCAACTTTCAGGCATGGCTCTGTTGAAAAGGATAGCTTCGCTGAGCCAGCCGATCATGAAATGTGAACGTGAGCCTTCGAGAAGTTCGGCGATGCTGTGGCTGAATTCCTTGCCGTTGAAATCGGCCGTCAGGACAGCATCCTTCGGGACCTCAAGCTCAAGGGTGACAGCCTGGGTGGCAGGGGTAAGGGTGTTCGGGTTCTTGGTGGAAAACATCTTCAGTTCGGTCGCATTGTCGGAAACCGAAAGTATCCTGTTTACCCTGGTATGGAACTCCGACTCGCCCGGCTGAGGCGAAGTGAAGGCGGCTCCCCGGAAACATGGGGTGACGCTGAGGATACGTCCCTTGTTGACGGAAAGACGTCCGTTCCACTCTACATACCTTTCCTCGCGGTTCCAGCCGAATTCCACCTTTACCTTGCAGTGTACCATATCACCGTCAGGGATGACAGGAGTATACGGCCCGTTCATACGTGCGAGAAGACGGCCGTTCTTTATTATATCCACATAGTCGATGCAGCTGTCTCCGGTAACATTGACGTATATACGCCGGTGCCCGCCACGGACCACATCGCCCATCATGGCGTCATTTATCCTGAAATCGATGTTTATCTTGTCGCCTGTCGCGCAGCAGACATGACGGGTGCGGAGCCCTTCCCAGATCGCATCGCGGGTAAGGGAAGGCGCAAGGACACCGACACGGCCGTCACCATAGCTTCCTGGATAACCGGAATGCTGGTCCGTAGACCCGATAAGGCCGAATTTGTGCCCGAGGCTCAGTCCGTACTGTACAGTACCTTCCCACTGGCGCGGTCCCATGTCATGCAGATACGGATAGTCCCCCTGGTCGCTTTCGGCAAGGCCGTGGCGGGAGTACATTTCTACGAACGGGGTCTGGTCCCCTTCCGTAAAGAATTTCCAGTTGTATCCGCGGTAGCCGGTCTGATATCCCATGTGATGCGGAGTGATGAACACTTTATGCCCGCGAGCCTTCTGTTTCCAGTCTTCGATAGAGGTGCATTCCACAAGAGGCGCATCCAGATCATAGTTGAGGGCGACATGGTCACCATGCTCCATACTGTGGGCCTCGTAACCAACGAAAGTCAGGAATTCCCCCTCCTTGTTGTATTCGTTCGTCATACGGACGTATTTCTGGTAGTTGCCGCTTCTCAGGCGCTTGAAAGCGTCCGTGTGGTATGCAATGACCCATTCAAGACGCGGGTCGTTCTCCCCCGGGATATCCGGCCACATGGCATGAGGGGTGACACTGACGAAATCGAGCTGCGTCTTGGCAGCCTCGAAGGCATCCCTCATGTCTCCATGTCCGTATGTAATGTTGCAGTGATTGTGAAGGTCACCCCAGTACATCTTGAGCCCGGTAGGTGACGGCATTATCTTTTTCGCTTCCTTTGTCCCGGGAGCACAGGCTTTCAGCAGGCTTCCCGAAGCCGCCAGTCCTACAAGAGACCAGCCCGATGTCTTGATAAAATCTCTCCTGTCCATAAATTATTGATTATCAGTTAGTTTTCTTTTTTCAGCTTCACTTGCCTCTCTTCTGGAACCGTCTGTCACCGTGGAACAGCACCTTTTCGGTCTCGTCCGGATCCGTATCTCCATACTGCCGCTGGACCTCATCCAGCAACCTGTGCATTTCAGTCTGCACTCCGGCATATCCCGGGTCATTGTAGACACTGTTCATCTCATGCGGGTCCTTCTTCAGGTCATACAGTTCCCATTCATCGATATCATTATAAAAATGTATCAGCTTGTAGTCCGCTGTCCGGATACCGTAGTGACGCTTCACGGAATGCTCGGCAGGATACTCGTAGTAATGGTAATAGGCGGCCTTCCTCCAGTCTCCGGGGACAGCACCGGCATTTTCCATCACCGGCCTGAGAGACATCCCCTGGATGTCGGACGGGATCTCCACCCCTGCGAAATCAAGGAAAGTAGGGGCGAAATCCACATTCATGCAGATGGCCGATGAAACCGAGCCTGGCTTTAAGACTGCAGGATAACGCACAAGCAGAGGCATCCGCTGGCACTCTTCATACATGAAACGTTTGTCGAACCATCCGTGTTCTCCAAGGAAGAAACCCTGGTCCGAGGTATATACAATGATGGTATTGTCCAGTTCACCGGTCTTTTCGAGGTGGTCCAGAAGGCGTCCGATGCTTTCATCCACGGACATCGCCGTGGCAAGATAGTCGCGCATGTACTGCTGGTATTTCCAGCTCACAAGCTCCCGTCCCTTGAGATTCCCGCTGCGGTATTCCGCTATACGTCCGGCATAGACGGAGTCCCATTTCTCCTGCACCTCGGCAGGCATACGGCTGTAGACCTTGTAGAGGCGGTTCGTCGTGTCGGCAAGCATTTCTTCGCGGGTGAGGAGTTTCAGGTCCCAGTCTTCGGTGAACGTGTTCTCGAGGTTCATGTCCTGCTCCCTGGCGGCCCTGCCTCGTCCGGAATAATCATCGAAAAGATTCTCCGGCTCAGGGAAGACCGTATCGTTGAACATCCCCAGATGTCTCGGGGCCGGCATCCAGTTCCTGTGGGGAGCCTTGTGGTGGAACATCATGAAGAACGGCTTGCTCTTGTCCCTGTGGTCGATAAAGTCAAGGGCCTTGTCCGTGATGATGTCGGTCACATATCCCTTCTCCGTGACAGCGGTACCGTTTTCATTGAAGTCAGGATCGTAATAGTCTCCCTGCTCTTCCTGTCCCGTAAGTATGCTCCAGTAATCAAAACCCTGGGGTTCGGAAATCAGATGCCATTTTCCTATTACGGCTGTCTGGTATCCGGCCTGCTGCAGGAGCTTCGGCAGGGTCTGCTGGTCTCCGTCGAAAGTGCAGGCGTTGTCAGTGAAGCCATTGACGTGACTGAACTTTCCCGTGAGTATACAGGCTCTGGAAGGACCGGACAACGCATTGACCGCATAACAGTTGTCAAATCTCATCCCCTCACGGGCCAGGCGGTCCATGTTCGGGGTCTCCACGAGATTCCCGCCGTAGCAGGACATGGCCTGGGTAGTGTGGTCATCCGTCATTATGAAGATTATGTTCGGCTGCGCCTGTTTGGTCTGTCCGCAGCCTGCAACCCCTGCCACCGCCGCCGGGATTGCCGCTATCGCGTTAAATTTCCTAAAGTTCATATCCCAGCGTCCTTTTCTTCTCCTTTCCGACCTTGACCTGGATCTTCAGACCGTTCTCGCTGAAGTCCTTCTTAATGAATTTCGCCGTCATGGCAGGTTCCTTGCCGGCGGTTTCCTTAGGGTAGATGACCGTGATGTACCTTACGGCAGGCATATCCCCCTTCTTCACATTGAAGCTGACATTCATCCTCTGCACTTTCTTGTTGTAGGCCGTAGAAAGCCAGCCTTTCTCTTTCTTCATCGTCATGTTGTCCGGTCCGAAGCAGCGGAACATGAAATTGCTGCCGTCATCGAAATTCGTGTAGAAAGTCATGTCTTCACGGCTGTTAGGGACATCGCCTCTCGGCATCTGGAAGTGGAGGCTGATATTGTTGTTGCCGGAAACGGAACCGACCGCCTCATCGACTATCACGAAATATTTCCCGTCCACGAAGAAGACCGAACGGCGGTGCTTCAGGTCCTTGTAGCCCGGATTCTCGGTCACAAGTATCTGTACATCACCCTCCGGCTGCCACAGCAGAGTCTTCGACTCGGTTGTCTCGAGATTCTTGTCGTTCAGGGTAAGGGTGTTGTGATGGGCTGTGGCACGGAACCAGTTCCTCCATTCCATCACCTCAGCATCCCCGGCATAGACGTATGAACCGGAGTCCTGGAAAAGGCTGCGCCCGTTGTACCACATCTCGAAGGTACCGTTGTCCGGCTGGCAGTGCCACTCCCCTTTCGGTCCGGCCTTGACGACCATCTGCAGGGCATCCATGCCCCATCCGTTGCGGAACACGAAAAATCCGGATTTCAGGAATCCTTTGGACAGATAGTCCGGAAGGGCGCCTTCCTTGCCTTCCGTTGCAAGGTACCTGATAAACATATTGTCAGGGAAGATCTTCGACCATTTCCTGTAATTGGCTATCATGCTCTCCTTTTTCGTCAGCTTCGCGTCGCTGAAAAGAGGGTTCGTGTAGTCAGGGAAACAGATATTGGCGTAGAAGACTATCATCTTCTCCACAGTATCGATATAGCTCTGCGGGAAATCATCGCGGAAGCCGTTCAGGTCCGCCGCCTGGAGGGCCTTGATGAAAATCTCGATGGTAGCCAGGTGATAATGCGGATCCAGTTCGAACTGTCCTCCGTCTTCGTAGACCTGGACATTTATCTCGCGGTTAAGGATATCGACTCCGCTTTGCCTCCAGACGGATGCCTCCTTGAATTCGGGGAAGAAGGCCCCGGCATAGATCATCCTCTGTGCTTCGAAAAGCAGATGGTTACCCTTTTCCGAATAATTGTGCAGAATGTGGTCCGCGTGCCGGTGATAGTTCACGAGGAATTCGGTCAGGAATTCAGGCGTGAAGGAAGGGGAATCGATGAACAGCTGGAACTGGAAACACTGGTCCTGCAGCCGGTGGCTTACCTCAAGCGGCCTCCATGCGAAACGGGCATTCTCGGCATCCCCCTTTATCTCTCCGCTGCTCACCATCTCATAGTCATCCTTAGTCACATCCGCAAGAGGGTTCTTCCTGATCCAGTCCATATACTGGAAAGCCCATTCCCTGGCATATTTCTCGTCGCCGCTCACCCTGTAGGCATACCCCATAGGAGAGAACCATTTGTGCCGGTGCAGCTGCCAGCGCAACTCGTTGTCCCGGACAGGCCAGTACTGCCAGTTGATGTCCTTGCCGTAATTGAACGACGGCTGGTATCCGTCATGCACATAAAAAGTATGCTCGAGCGCTTCATCGGCCCATTTCTGCTGGGTCTTTGATATCTTCACCTTGCTGACATCCTGTATTTCCGGCGTACAGATGTCCTTGCGTGAACGGTAGTAGTCGAGAAGGGCTGCCGCCGCCAGTGAATCGCGGCCTTCGGCATGCAGGCTCTTTACCTGTTCCAGACCGGGCCAGTCTAGATCCAGGAGGCCGAACACCTCGGGCCTGAGTTCCTGGGCGGACAGCCCTGCCGGAAATGTCATAGCCGCAAGTACGGCCGCAACAGTAAAAATCGTCTTTTTCATTTCAGTGTTATTTAGAGGCTGCCCTGTACAAGGCAGCCTTCGGTTCAAACAGTTTTCAATATTTTCCTTTCAGGCAGCAGCGGGATACCGGGAGGTCTACAGGTCGCTGTAGGCAAGTCCCTTCAGTTCCATATATCTTTTCAGCCCCTCGAGATAATAATAGTCGGCATAATTCAGAGGAGTGTCAATCTCGGATCCGTTCGGCAGGGAGCCTACCGAGTGCATGAGCACGAATCCGCAGTTCTCCCCCGGAGCGGCAAGATAGGCGTCGGATGACAGGCTCTTCAGAATCTTCTCGCCATAGTCGAGGTATTTCTGTCCGTCAGGGACCATTGTCCCGAGTTCGAGCATGGCGCAGGCGGTTACAGCCCCTGCCGAAGCGTCTCGAGGTGTTTCCTCCGTGACAGGAGCGTTGTAGTCCCAATAAGGCACGGCATCCTCGGCCGCAACCCTGGTCATGATCATGTCGGCGATATTGCGCGCGAAGTCCAGGTATTTCCTGTCACCGGTCTCGCGGTAGCAGGATGTGTAGCCGTACACGGCCCAGGCCTGTCCGCGTGCCCAGGCAGAGTCATCGCTCTTTCCCTGGAAAGTCTGGCGGAGCTCTACCGTACCGTCGTCATTGTAGCTTACGACGTGCCAGCTGGTGTAGTCAGGACGGAAATGGTTGGCCATGGTATGGTCGGCGTGCCGGATGGCGATATCCTTGTATTTACTGTCTCCCGTGAGCCTGGATGCCGTGAAAAGCAGGTCGAGGTTCATCATGTTGTCGATTATGACAGGAAAGTTCCACGGGCCGAAGTCCCAGGAGCGGATACAGCCTATGGAGTCCTTGAACCGGCTGCAGAGATTGTCCGAAGTCTCGACGAGGACCGCAGGGATCGTGTCGGACGGCGAAAGCCTGAGGGCATTGCCGTAACTGCAGTTTATCATGAACCCAAGGTCGTGGGTGCCGGTATAGCGGCGTATCGGGTCGAGAAGTTCAGTATAATATATGGCATCGGATTTCAAGGTCTGGTCGCCGGTCAGTTCGTACGCATACCAGAGGCTGCCCGGGAAAAAACCGCTTGTCCAGTCGTAGATGTCGCAGAGCCTGAGCGTACCTTCTTTTCCCGGAGCCGGCAGCGCCCTGAGGGAATCCACGAACGTGGAGCGGTCGCGTTCAAGCTGCCGCTCCAGGAAGTCCATGTCATAGCCGACCCAGATAGAGCGCGGAAGCATACCTGTACCCCTTATCTCTTCGGCGGCGGACTTCAGCTGGGAGGCTGCCGTATCTATACCTTTTTTTACCCAGGAATAATCTTCTGTCTTGTTCTGGCAGGCCGACAAGGCTGCGGCAGCCAATGCAAATGATAGGAGAATTTTTTTCATATTGCCAGTGCTATTAAAATGTTTTCGATAATGCAAAGTTAGCAACAAGCATCATCGGGATAGATTATTATTGTGCAAAAAAAATTAAATCGCCCTGCCGCGGCTTTCAATTTTGTTGAAATATCCTTTAAAATTCCCCAAATCACAACCTGATCGGCATGATTAGACAAAATCAAAATCTTTTTGCACAAAATTGACATCGAAAACACATTTCTGAATCAAGATAAAACAATCGATAAATCCCGCCGGAGGAGGATGAAGTAATTTTGCAGAACTGAAATAACACACAAAAACCAACAAATATGAGAAAATCGCTTTTGATCTTATCCTCTTTTGCGCTGGCCTTCGCAGGCTGCGTGAATGAGGAGGAACTCAATTATGACGAGACATGGAACGAGGATTTCGACTATACCGTGGACGACGATAACGTCACGGTGCCGTCTGAAATCACTGACACTATCGACATGCGGCTGTTTGACGTCATTAACCTGGACTATCCGGGACTCGAAAAAGTAAAACAGCACTATCTGGACAGACTTGCTTTCGAACAGGACGAAACGACAGGAGACTCTACCGGATATTACCTTGCAGCAGCAGAACTGCTGGAGTATTTCCGCAACAGGACAAATGTCAGCTACCCGCAGATAGAGGCAAGTCTGATGAATGCGACTTATACGGCAAATGAAAAGGTAATGGCCGATAAAGCACTCGAAGGACATTTTTATGTCAGAAACTTTACATATCCTGTAGGGTCAGGCGACTATGAGGATTTTGCCGATTTTGAAATGGTAAAAGACGAGAACGACAGTATTATCAGTATCAACTGGGGCAGGCCTATGCCTACGGATATACCTAACGGGTCAGAGCAGGAATGGGACTCCCAGCAGCATCGTCATCAATGGATGCTCCCGCAGGCAAAAGTCTACAGGGCGACAGGAGATGAGCCATATATCGAAAACTGGAAAGGTGTTTACCGTAACTGGGTAAACAGCAGTCCCGTACCTGAAGGCGCAGAGACAGGACACACTGTTTCAAGCAGCGACCTGCAGTGGTATGGTCTGCAGCCGGCTGAAAGGTTGCGTGACCAGCCGTCCATTTTCTATTATTATCTGGATTCCGAGAACTTCACCCCCGGATATCTTTCATTTTTCCTGAGTGAATTCGCCAAAACAGCGAATATAATAAAATCCAACCCTTTCGGACCGGTCGAGGAAGGTCATAACATAACCCTTGCACAGAACCAGGCACTGTTCTATGCCTGCACTCTTTTCCCGGAATTCAAAAACGCACAGGAATGGAGCGACTACTGCATGAACAATCTGGAAATACTGAACAAGAACGTATTCCTGTCGGACGGAGGCCCTGTAGAGCGTGATGCGAGCTACCACATGGGCAATGTATCCAATTTCTATGACATTATCCTGATCGCCAACGCGAACAACGTGACTTTCTCTTCAGATTTCATATCCAATCTTGAAGGCGGATGCGAATTCATGGTAGACATTACCTATCCGGGATATACAGTCGACAACTTCAACGATACCCGTTCTGACAGAATGAGCCGAAGCGTGCTCAGAAGGAATTTCGGAGAATACCGCGAAATGTTCCCTGAGAACAACAAGTTCATCTATATGTCTACCGAAAGAAAAGACGGTTCCGAACCTGATGACCTCGTACAGGTATATCCTGAGACCGGATACTATATGCTGCGTACCAGCTGGAAAGCAGATGCAGCCATGATGGTGATCAAGAACAATCCGGACGGAGGCTGGCACTGCCAGTATGACAACCTTACATTCGGCATCTACAGCAACGGCATCTCATTCTCTCCGGACGCAGGTTCCTTCTCGTACGACACCGGCTCGGACAGAAATACCTATGCTGCATCAGGCATGCACAACGTCATGGTAAAACCTAACTCCAACATTTCTGCCGGAGTGAATTTCGATCAGGGCAGCAGGTCCGGCGAATTCCTTGGCAACGGCAGCGGGAGAAACTATGAATGGGTTGCAGGTCAGAATGACAACTATCCGGACCTCACACACAGGAGGGCGGCATTCCTGGTAGATGAAAAATTCTTTGTACTAGTGGATGAAGGTTTCGGCTCTTATGAAGGACTTGTCAAGCTCCTTTTCAAAGGAGGGAACCCGGAACCGGCCAACTTCAATGAAAGCAACGGATCATATACCGGCGGAACAATAAGCAATTTCAATTTCAAAAATACCAAGAACAACAAAGGCGAAGGCTCCGTCGACCCGACTCTGCCTGTTACGATGTACACAAATCTTTCCGGCAACAGCAACATCATGTTCGTGACATTCCCTGAAACGACAGACGGATACGATGCACAGTGGACTACAGGATACTTCTCCAACGAATCCGCAGAACGGACACAAAGAAGAATATACGAAGTCTGCCAGACCAAGCCGTCCGGAGCGGTACGTTACATAACCGTCATCTATCCGTACGGAACCAGCGCCGAGTATGACAACATAAAGATCGATGCGGAATTCACCGACAACGGCTTCTCTCAGACAGGCGCATCTGTTCGGGTAAATGTCGATAACGCGGGAGAATTAAAGTCATATAACCTGACATACACCATAAATCAATAACACAATGAAAAGTATTCTGAAGCATATCAAACTGTTTGCGATGATGACAGTCATCGCTGCACTGGGGCTCGGAGTAAATTCCTGCCGTGATTCCCAGTTGATAGACGAGACGGAATTCAATATCTTTTATCCAGGACTTACGGATATCGGTCCGTCAATGTCCTGCGACATACCGCTCGGTTCGTATATCGGAGCCGCGCCTTCGGATTTCGCCATCTACAACATCAAGTTCGGCGAAGAAAATTTCGATGATAAAGATGGAGTGTTCAGCATTGACGCCACGACAGGTACCGTCCACATAGAGAACTCCGACAAACTCGCCATCGGCCAATATTTCCTGAGTATTTCCTGTGTGGCGAACGGGAAGACATGGCAGTTTCCTGATGCTATTGCAGTCAACATGATGAAACCGGTTCCGGAAGAAATCAAAGTTGATCCGGCCGAATTTACCATCAAGCTGAGCGACATCATTGCAGGGTATTTTGTCCCGGAAAACTATACTGCCCAGATTTACAGCGACTCGGACGCCATTTCCATAACAAGCTACGAAATCAGCGAAGTAAAGCTTGACGGAGAAGTACTTTCAAGCAACTCGCTGTTCTCTGTCTCCACGGAAGGTGTAGTTAGCATGGAACTGGATGCAGAAACGACACCTGGCGTATACCAGATTTCGTTCAAACTGTACACAATCCTCAGCGGAGATGACCCGGAAGAAGGACTGTTTGCGGATGCACTTACCGTAAACGTCACTTCGGCACCTACGGCAATCACTTATCCGTTTCTTCCTGTAAAAGTGGAACAGAACGGCATCGCAAGGACTTCGGAGACGCCGAAAGTCACCGGATCGCAGATTGACCTTACATTTGGACTTATTGCGGTAGATCCGGAATCCGGAGCCGAATTCATCAGCATAGATCCTACTACCGGAGCTGTCATTGTAAAAGAGGGACACACATTCACCGCAGGAGAGACCTTCTCTCTCGACATAGCCGTTACCAATGACAACGGTACGACAGAATTCGAAGACGCCTGCCAGATAGAAGTGGTCGATAAAGTTGAAGAAGTCGCAGGCTTCTCGTATGATCCGGTTTCCGTGATCAGAGGTGCTGGATTCACGGCTCAGGCCAAACTTGAAGCCGGAGACGATGTCACGTACAGTTTCGAGAACCTGCCTGCAGAACTTTCCGCCCTTACAATTGACACGAACACCGGTACTGTGACCCTTCCTAACGGCAATTCGCTTTCCGAAGGAGAGTACAGCGTGACTGTCATAGCCCGCAACTATAAGAATTCAGTCACTGCAGAACTGAAAATTTCCATATCTGCCAATGACTACTATTTCTCCACCGTATCATGGGGAACCAACCTCGATGACGCACATAAGGATGACCCTGACTATGCCAACCAGTTCAGATATCCGGTCGGAACTTCCGATATTCCGGAAATCAAAATCCAGTCAAGCGACATCAAGGATCTGAGCAAGACTACATTTGCTATTACTCCGCTCAATATGGGGGCTCCTAATGCAAGTATCGATGAGAATACCGGAACTATCAAGTTTGCGAAAACCAGAGATGACGCCAGATATGTGGATATATACATTGTCACTGTCACAAACGGAAAAGGCGAGACAGGCGAAACCGTCATCGAAATTCCAGTCTTCCTGCATTCAAGTGCAAAGGATAGCGAACAGACAGTAGAATTTACACCAATAGTATGCAAGATAAATCCTCAGACAGGAGGAACAACCCACGCTCCGGTCATAAAGAACATCCCTGACGAGGATATGTCGAAATTCATGATTGACTATAGAAGGCAGTTCGCATACTATAATCTTGGCGGTCCGGCTTCGCACGTATCAAGTATGCCGACGTGCGATCCTGACGGTAAGGATTATATGAAGAGCGGGCTTACAACAAATGAAGAAGGAGAAACTTTCTTCCTGGCTCATGTCTGGGATTTCTACTGGCAGACAACTATCCAGCATACTGCATCCAACTACGGCTCCAAATCTCCGATGTCATATAACGCCAATAGCGGGGACAATATGGAGAACAACGGTATAAAACCAAAGACATTGGCCATGGCGCTCGGATATGTCAACCCTTCAAAAGACTACGCCGTAACCATCAACCCTCGCAAGTTCACATACGACAATGCCTGGGCGGACGGGCTGTTCATCGGACAGATGGTCTGGGGACTTATCGATCTGAACCTGACTGAAAAAGAGCGTGAAAGCCAGCTTAACAACATAGCAGGAATAGGAAGAATCGTTCCTATCGTAATATGGTTTGACCCTGATTATGAAAATTAAAAATGATAACCATGAATATTAGAAAAACTGTAACTCTACTGATTTCCTTCCTGTGTGCAAGCACCATCTTCGCACAGGACAGGGTCACCGTCAAGGGTGTCGTTACTGATGAAAATGACAACCCGATGATTGGAGCAGGTGTCTATGAATCCGGTACGATAAACGGAGTAGTCACAGATATAGACGGCAACTATACCATAGAAGTCGCTGATGGTGCATCTCTTACCTTCAGCTATATAAGCTATGCAGAACAGACTGTAGAAGTCGGGAACCAAAGTGTCATAAATATCCGGCTTCTTCCTGATAACACTCTACTCGATGAAGTAGTGGTCATCGGATATAACACTGTGCGGAAAAGCGACCTGACCGGAGCCGTGGCTTCCGTAGGTGCGGACGCGATAAAGGACTTCAAGACAGGCAACGTCCTGGAAGCCCTCGGTGGACAGATTGCCGGAGTACAGATAACCCAGTCCGACGGTACTCCCGGTTCGAGCTTTGACATCAAAATACGTGGTGTCGGTTCCGTGAACGGAGACTCATCCCCGCTTATCATTGTCGATGGCTTCGAAGTAGACAATCTCAACTTTATCTCCAATCAGGATATTCTTACCATGGATGTCCTGAAAGATGCCTCGGCATCCGCCATATATGGAGCCAGGGCAGCAAACGGAGTCGTGCTCATAACCACGAAATCCGGCCGCGAAGGCAAGCCACAGATCACCTACAATGGTTCAGCCAGCTACCGGGAAATCTCCAGAACCCTTGACGTACTTTCACCTTATGAATTTGTCAATCTCCAGATCGAACTCGATCCTGAATATGCAAATCGTTATTACAGATCAGGAAACGATGACAACGGGGTTCCTTACAGATTCCAGACGATAGATGACTACAACAAAAACGGATATACCGGCATTGACTGGCAGAATGAAGCGTTCAGACCTACATGGTCGCAAAACCACGATGTAAGCATCAGCGGCGGTACGAAAGACACAAAATATACCATATCCTTCTCTCATTTCGACGAGAACGGTATTTTCAAGAACAGCGGCTACCAGAAGACTACTGCAAGGGCCAAGCTCACACAGAATATCTTCAAATGGCTGACCCTCGACCTGACAGTAAACTATGCCAACACGGTAAAAGACGGTATCGGAACTTCAGGCAGTTCCGGAGGTCTCAATGTCCTGGCATCGCTTCTCCGCGGAAGACCTACAGCCGGTGTAAACATGACTGACGAAGAACTCCTTAACTCTCCTTTTGACCCTATGGATCTCGAAAGTTCCGGAAGTCCGTCAGCAAACCCTATCAAACAGGCGGAAGCTGTTACCAAAAAAGAGAACAGGGAGCAGTGGGTAGCTAATGCCGCACTTACATTCAAATTGACAAAAGACCTTAAATTCAAGACTGCCGCCACTTTCAACAAGACCTACGGTCGAAATGACACATTCTACGGCGAAGAATCTTCCCAGGCATACAGGACTGGCGGGCCTTACGGAACAACACGTTACCTGGAGAACTTCCGATGGACAAACAGCAACACCCTGACCTATACGAAGAAGGTACTGAAGCATAACATCACTGCCCTTCTTGGTCATGAAGTCTCCTACTCGGCTTCAGAGTATCTTGAAGGTACGGCTGAAGGATTCATAACGGATGACCTCGGAAACAACAACCTCGGTATGGGAGCCACACCAAGCAATGTGACCACGTCCAAGGGCGACAATATGCGCCTGTCATTCTTTGCACAAGGTATCTATAGCTGGAATGACAGATATCACCTTACGGCTACCGTTCGTTCTGACGCATCTACGGTGTTCTCTAACAACCACAAATGGGGTATATTCCCATCCTTCTCGGCAGCATGGACCATATCCAACGAGCCGTGGATGGAATCGGCGAAAGGATGGTTGTCAAATCTGAAACTCCGCGCCGGATGGGGCCAGGTAGGTAACGACCGTATTTCGAACTATCTTTCGATGAATCTCTATACAATTAACAAATGGGGTGTCGGCAGCACTGTGACATCTGTCCTTAATCCCAAGCAGCTGGCAAATCCAGATCTGAAATGGGAGGCATCCTCGACTACGAACGTCGGTATCGATGCCGGCTTCTTCAACGACAGGCTCAACGTTACCCTAGAAGGATTCATAAAGGATACAAAGGATCTTCTTATGGCCCAGGACCTGTCATACATTACAGGTTTCGAGAGCCAGTGGAGGAATGCAGGAAAGATAAGGAACAAGGGTATTGAAATAAATATCAACTCCATCAACTTCCAGAACAGGAACTTCTCATGGACAACGGATTTCAATATCTCGTTTATCGACAATACTCTGGTATCTCTTCCTGACGATACGCAGACAATGCTGGTTTCGACTTCGTTCAATTCACAGTTCACCGGCTATGATTATATAGCCACTGTAGGAGGTTCGCTCGGAGACATGTACGGCTATGAATTCGACGGTATCTACCAATATACTGATTTCAATATGGACCCTAACGGGAAGCTTTCACTCAAGCCGGGTGTAGCGGATATTTCCCCTCTGGGTTCGGAAGCATCGCCTGGTTTCGTAAAATACAAGGACCAGAATGGAGACGGGAAAATAACTCCGGAAGACATGACAGTCATAGGAAACGGTTATGCTGACTGGTACGGCGGTATCACAAACTCGTTCAACATCTTCAATGTTGACTTCAGCTTCCTGTTCCAGTTCAGTTATGGCAACGATGTCTACAACGCCACCCGTATGTACACGACCCAGTCTCTGGACGAGCGGTCCAACCAGCTTGCCGAAGTAGCTGAACGATGGACTCCGACCAATGCATCAAACAGAGTCCCTAAAGCTGACGGCTACATCAAGTACCAGACATATTCCCGCTTCATCGAGGACGGTTCGTTCCTGAGGCTTAAGAATGTGACCGTCGGCTACACGTTCCCTGAGAAATGGACAAGGAAGTTCTATGTAAGCAGACTCAGGCTTTACGCAACGGCACAGAACCTGTTCTGTCTGACGAAATACAGCGGATATGATCCGGAAGTAAGCATGAAGACAAGTCCTCTTATGCCGGGTTTCGACTGGGGAGCATATCCTAAGAGCCGGGTATTCTTGATGGGTGTTGAAATTCAATTCTAATATTGTTTGCAATGAAAAATATAAAGTATATAATAACAATAATCCTGTTCGGCTCGCTTGCGTTGTCCTGCTCTCTCGAAGAGAAATCCTACACGGAGATAGACATGGATGAATATATCAAAAATGCAGCCGAAGCCAACAATGTCCTGATGGGCATATACGGAGACCTCTGCGACGAGGGAATGTACCGTTATAATCTGGGTATGCTGCTTGACATACCGACGGATCTGGCAAAAGGAGAAGGCAGTACGACAAACGCTTTCCGAATCGTGCCTGCAAATGCCTATACCAGTGTTCAGAGCGATATAGAACTCACCTGGGAAGCTTTGTACAAGGCAGTCTACGATGCCAACAGTTTCATCCGTCTGCTGGCTTTGAACGTAGAGAATTTTGACGATGATGACAAAGCTCTCGCAACTGTTTATATGGGAGAAGCCAGAGCATTGAGAGCCTTATGCTATTTCGAACTCGTACGCTGGTTCGGCAATATCACCCTTACGACTGACCCGATGTATGCATATAAGAATACCCTTTCGGAGATGGAGCAGGATGATCCGGTCAAAGTCTACGAGCAGATCGAAAAAGATCTCCTGTATGCCGCAGAAGTACTTCCTTACGCTACCGATGACAATCTGAGGACATCCAACGATTTCCGGTTCTCGAAAGGTGCAGCCCTGGGCCTCCTGGCCAAAGTATATGCGACTTGGGCCGGATATCCTGTCCAGGATGAAAGCAAATGGGAAAAAGCCGCCGAAACAGCGAAGATTCTCATCGACTCCGGCAAGCATGCCCTGCTTACTGAAGGGGTAGACGGGGATTCCGGTTATGAGCAACTCTGGTGGAATACATGCAACGGTGTATGGGACCCTACAGAAAGCCTGATAGAAATCAGCTTCTACTCCCCGACATCTACAGCCTCAGGTGCCAGACTCGGTCGTATTGGCAAATGGAACGGTGTCCTGGCAAGCAACATCAAAGGTATCAGGAATATCGCCTATTACAGAGTCCTGCCGTCCTTCATAAAGAAATGGCCGAATCTGACAAGCGACCTCAGGGCCCAGCTTTCTGTGGCAAATTACAGATACCTCGATGAAACAAGGACAAAATACGATCTTCAAAGCAGCGCTAACAATAAGATAGCATTTGACCCTAATCAATTCGCTACCGCGTTCACCGAAGGTGCCGACTCAAAACTCAGGGACAGATATTCCAAAAACCTGACTCCGGCCAAATGGGATACGGAAAAATATGTCAAGGACGCCAACTATATGGTAGACCAGAACCTGTCCAATGTAAACTGGTATGTACTTAGATATGCAGATGTCCTGCTCCTTTATGCGGAAGCTTTGAATGAAATAAACAATGGGCCTAATGCAACCGCCTATGCAGCCATAAATATGGTTCGACGGAGAGGCTTCGGAGTCCCTATCAACGTAACATCCAATACCGCCGATCTTGCAAGCGGAATGAGCTATGAAGAATTCAGGCAGGCTGTGCGGGACGAGCGTGCATACGAATTGGCATTCGAAGGACACAGGCGCCAGGATCTTATACGCTGGGGTATATACTACGAAACCGTGATGCAGACAGCGCAGGATATGGAAAATTATCTTGATGGAGCATCTGCAATCTATACTGCGGCAAGATATACACAAAAAGGCAAACACGAACTTCTGCCTATACCGCAACGTGAAATGCAGCTGATGCCTAAATACAAACAGAACCCAGGCTGGTAAAAGCCCATTTTGTTTTTGCGTACAGAAAAGTTCCGGCGGAGAAGACCTGCCGGAACTTTTGCAAATTATTCCATACATCCGCGACATGAACATAAAAACCACATACCTCCCGACACTTCTTGCAGGAGCCATGATAACCATTCCCGAAGCCATTGCCGGAACTGCCGTCACTTCCGGAGAGATCTGCGGCGGAGACTCAGGACACAAGACAGACAAAGACCGGCCGAACATACTCTGGCTGACATTCGAAGACACGAGTTTCTACGAATTCGGATGCTACGGGAACAGCGATGTCAGCACTCCGGTCATCGACAGCCTCGCCGCAAACGGGCTCCTGTTCAGCAACGTATGGTCCAACGCCCCGCAGAGTTCTCCGGCGAGATCATCTCTCATAACAGGCTGCTATGCCACGACATACGGCATGGATGTCCACCCCGTAGCGTACGACACCCCTGAAAACATTCTCTTTCCCCAGCTGCTCAGGGATGCCGGCTATTACTGCACGAACAACAGAAAGACACACTACAATACAACCACCGACAACGGAAGCTGCTGGGACGAATGCAGCAAGACCGCTTCATACAAGAGCCCGCACAGGAAAGACGGACAGCCGTTCTTTTCAGTCTACAACACTGTCACCTCCCACATGGGGCGCATCCGGACTT
The DNA here is from genome assembly GCA_944326325.1 of uncultured Bacteroidales bacterium. Lineage (GTDB taxonomy): Bacteria > Bacteroidota > Bacteroidia > Bacteroidales > UBA932 > Cryptobacteroides. The sequence goes on along the minus strand of CALVDQ010000001.1, from coordinate 276,442 downwards.
TCCACACTGACGGAAGACGGGACTACACCGAAGAAGGGATATATCCCCAGCTGCTGAAACTGCCCCCACACGTTCCGGACCTCCCCGAAATCCGCTCCGACTATGCCGGACACCTTGAAGCCGTTCAGGATGTCGACACATGGGTCGGCCTTTTCCTTGAAGACCTTAGAAAAGAAGGACTTGACGATGACACCATAATATTCATATTCAGCGACCATGGCGGATGCCTGCCGCGAGGGAAAGGCTACATTTACGAAACCGGGCTACACGTACCGCTCATCGTATATTTCCCGGAAAAATGGAAACATCTTGCACCGGACTGCAAAGCCTCCGTTTACGACAGGCCGGCCGGTTTTGTAGACCTCGCCCCGTCCGTTCTCAGCCTCGCCGGAGTCAGACCTCCGGAATATATGCAAGGAAAAGCCCTTATGGGCAGATACGCTGCAGAGGGTCCGGATCTCCACTTTGCTTTTGCAGCCAACCATCTCCACCATTTCACCCCTGTCAGGGCAGTGTCCGACGGAAAATACAAGTACATCCGCAGCTATATGCCCTACCGGCAGTTCGCCCTGAGAAACTATTACCAATGGGGAATGCCGTCGAACAAGGCCTGGGATGCACTGGTACTGGGCGGACACAACACGAATCCGGAATGGGCACAGCCGTTTGATGTACATCCGGCTGAAATGCTCTTCGACCTCGAAGCCGATCCGTTCGAACTCCATGATCTGTCTGGGGATGCGGAATACGCCGGGATACTGGAAGACTTCCGCGGGAAACTCTCGGAACACATCAGGAACACGGCAGACCTGGGCTTCTTCCTTCCGGACAGCCGAAAGGATGTGGTCCTTTACAATATGGTAAGAGAGGAAAAATATCCTCTGGAAGAACTCTGGACACTTGCCGAAACGGCCTGTACGGCTACTGAAGAAGACATTCCGGCCCTTGTCGAAGCCGCCTGCAGCAAATATGCGGATTTCAGGTTCTGGGCAGCGGCAGGACTCGCACAGCTGGCTACTGAGGGCAAACTGGAGGAAAGGCCTGAAATACTGGAAAGGCTCATAACCGACGAAAATCCATACGTCGCCTGCGAAGCCGCCTACACCCTCGTATGGTGCGGAGATGCTGAAAAAGGCCTGTCCCGACTCCTCAACCCGCGCGAAGAAAGCGAAAGGAAAATCGGATACTCCGCACTCGAAGCACTTTCCCTGCACCCTGAACTGAAGGACACCCTGCTGAGATACTGTCTCGATGACCTGTCGGAAAAGGCGGAGACACTGCCGAGAAAAGAAAATGAGGACGCGGGACTCATGGCCCGGGGAATCCTCGTGAACCTCGGCCGGCTTGACATACGCCTTCTCCACGGAGAGGAAGCCTATATGCAGGGGCTGAAACTCAACCACGGCCGCCGTTCCATGACACCGGAACCGTAAAGCGGAAAACAAAAACCACCGAACAGCACGACATAATCATGAACAATCCGTTTATCCATGCGCAGAGCGCAGCAATACTGATCATCGCCGCAATCCTGAGTCTGTCTTTCCAAGACTCTGCGGCAGCACAGGTACAATCCTTCGAGGACAGGACCGTTCCGGAAAACTACTCCATCGACAAAGGCAGACTGTCAATATCTTCAGAAAAATACAAGCTCGGAAGCAGCTCCCTGAAAATAGACTGGAAAGGCGGGGCTGCAGTCATTGCCGACCGTCCTGAAGGCATTTCGGAAGCCTCGGCCTCACGCAACGGCGGCCTCAGCACTTGGATATACAATACTGTTCCGGTCAGGGACTCCCTCGTATTTTCTTTTCTGGACAAGGACGGGAAGGAACTCTGCCGGCTGCCGTTCTGCATGGACTTTATAGGCTGGAGATGCATCTGGGCAAAATTCCAGGCAGACATGGGTATGGAAAAGGGCAGGGAAATATGTTCTGCTGTCCTGCATTTTCCGACAGGGATAAAGAAAGGGACATCCTATATCGATATCCTTGAATTCCCGGAGACAGTCTCCTGGCAGAACATGAGCGATGCCCAGTACAAGGTAAACAGGACAGATTTCAGCCTCATTCCTGACTTTACCGGATACCGCAATGCCGAAAAGGCGGTAAGCGACACCATACGTGCCGGCAAGGAACAGATAAGCGTCATCGCCGGCAGACTTGAAAGATGGTATCTCGGGAGCGGCAGGAATCCTGAAGACGGACTTGTACGCCTGAGAGCCGAGAACGAGAAGAAATTCATAGCTGCCGGAGTGAAAAAAGCCTCGCGCTATACTGCAGGCACCCCGCTTTTCCCCTGGGGAGCCCCAGACAGAATCGGCAGCGAAAAATGTGTGAAATTCAGGGAACTGAACGAATTTGTCCTCATCCCCCTGGCTCTGGACTGGCGCAAGAACGGCAACAGGGAGAGTCTCGACAAGGCCATCCGGATATACGACTGGTTCCACGACCAGGGCTGGGCAGACGGGAGCGGCATGGGAACACTGACATTCGAAAAGCTGCGCAGCTGCGGATACTTCCACTCGTTCTTCCTCCTGAAAGACGAGCTCGGGAAAGAACGGCTTGAAAGGGAACTCAACACCATCGACTGGTTCAGCCTGTTCGGAATGTGCTTCACCGAACCGGCAAGCAAGGGAGAAGTCGCGGACAACCTGAGGGCACTTGCCATTCCGAAGCTCATATATGCTCTTTCCCTGACAGACACTACGGAACAGCAGGTCGCGCTGACCGCCTACAAGAAATATATGGACAACGCGCTCGGTATCGCACCTGGATATTTCGGCACATTCAAGGCGGACTTCTCCGGCTACCACCACCGCGGACCTTACCATAGCGCCTACTACCCGCACGCCCTCTATGCCGGGTCGCTTATAGCATATCTGCTGCACGGCACCCCGTATGCACTTTCGGACGAGACATTGCAGAACCTGAAGAACGGACTGCTGAATTTCCGTTTCTTCTGCGCCGGTCTCGATGTTCCTGCAGGGACCTCAGGACGTTTCCCGGAAGGCCGGGAAGTGCTGCAGGAAATACTCCCTGCATTTGCATACGCAGCCTGCAGCTTCGACAAGCCGGATCCTGAACTGACCGCCGCACTCAAAAAGATACTTTCAACCGGGAAATACCGGAAAGCCATCGAAGACTATGCCGCCAATGTCAAGTCCTCCCTTGCCTATACAAGCACAGTCGGAGAAATGGAACTTATGGAAAGCCTTGCCGGAAGTTCTGAAGAAACCGAAGACGAACCTTCTGGCGCAAAATTCTACCCGTACTCCGGGCTGCTTGTATCCAAAGACCGGGAAACACAGTTCAATATCAAGGGATTCAGCCGGTATATCTGGGATTTCGAATCTTCTGCCACAGAGAATATCTACGGCAGATATGTCTCCTACGGGCATATCGAGTATTCCGATTTCCGGAACGGAGGAAGATCATTCAATCCTGAACAGGAACAGTGGGACTGGAACTACATACCGGGAACGACATCAAAGGTACTGCCATACGATATGCTGCAGGGGAAAGGAGGTGCGGATTCAGGCCACAGGAACTTCTCCGATGAATCATTTCTTGCCGGAGTAGCCGTATCCGACAGTCTTGCGATGTTCTCTGTAAGACTGCATGACACGGCCTACGACAGTACCTTCAGGGCAGACAAGTCCGTATTCCTTTTCAAAGACTGGATTTTCTGCCTCGGTTCAGGCATCAGCTGCAGGGACAGCGCACATCATGTAGTCACCACCCTGTTCCAGTCATTCGACGGGGTTCCTGCCGGAAACGGAACAGCAGGCAGCCTCACCGATGTGGGAAGCTTTGCCGTCGGAAGGACAGCAGACGGATACATAGCGGAAGATGCGTCGTTCATTTACGCGGTCAAAGACGGGGATGTCAAGACAACCACCAAAGACGGCTGCTCCCGTGCCTTCATTGACCACGGGACAGCCCCGCAAGACGGGCACTACGGATATTTCATACTGAAAGACAAAGAAATGGCAAAGGCTTCACAACTGATTTCTTCCGGGAGTCCGATAGAAATCATCGAAACCGGACATGACGCGCACATCATCCGGGAAAAAGAGACCGGAGCCGTCTGTGCCGCCATCTTCAACGAGGAAAAGACATTCGCTCACTTGCCTGTCAACAGTGTGAATATCCCCCTTGCATACATTTTCTCCGACGGCCGCCTCACTGTCTGTGAACCGGATATGCGCAGGCCCTGCAGGGCGCACATGGGTCTGCTGACAGACGAAGACGTAATCGCGGAAGAAAAGCCGCACGATACCGTCATAAAACTGAACGGACACTTCATGGTATCAGGAGATACGGACGGCTTCTCATCGGACTATGACCCGTCCACAGGCCTTACGACAGTAAGGTTCACAACCATCCGGGCCCGGAATTACTCATTCTCCGTCATCCCTTGCGAATAACACTGCAGAAGGGAAACCTGATAAAATCACCAGACATGAAACTTTGGAAAATCATATTTGCCTCGGCAGGGTCCGCAATAATGCTTGCCTGCTCCGGGGAACAGGCAACCGAAGAAAACACCCTGTGGTACACCGCTCCGGCAACGGCGTGGGAAGAAGCATTGCCGGTAGGAAACGGAAGGCTCGGGGCCATGGTATTCGGATACAAAGGCACGGAAAGGATCCAGTTCAATGAAAACACCCTCTACAGCGGAGGACCCCAGCCTGATCTCGGCATCGACATCCGCAAGGATCTCGGGACCGTACGCAGCCTGCTGGCAGACGGGAAGAACGCCGAAGCAGGGGAACTGATGCAGAAAAACTGGATCGGACGGCTCAACGAAGCCTACCAGCCGTTCGGAGACGTTTATATCGACATGGGGGACAGTCTCGGGATATCCGGATACAGGCACTCCCTGGACATGGAAAACGCGATAGTGACCACCTCCTACATGAAAAACGGGGTCGCGATAAAGAGGGAAGTCTTCGCCTCATATCCTGACCAGGCTATCGTGATACATATCGAAGCTGACAAACCTGTACTTGACTTCACGGCATATACCGGATCCCAGCATCCCGTAGTGAGCAGTTGCGAAAGCGGTAAATTGGTGATGAAAGGCCATGCCCCCGCACACGCCCAGAGACGGGATATAGCCAACATGAGGAAATTCCACACCGAACGCCTGCATCCGGAATATTTCGACAAGGACGGCAATGTAATACGGACCGACCATATCATCTATGGCACCGGACCTGACGACAATGGAATGAGTTTCGAATCCGTCCTCGTTCCTTTCAGCCATAAGGACGGAAAACTGACAGCGACAGCCAACGGAATACATGCCGAAGACTGCTCCGAAGTCACTCTCCTGCTCTATGCGGCGACAAGTTTCAACGGGTTCGACAAGAACCCTTCCCGTGAAGGCAAGGACCCTCATGCCGAGATAGCGGGACACCGCCGGCTGCTTGCAGAGGCTCCGGAATGCGGAATATCAGATGCAGCCGGGAAGAACCCTGTTCCCGGCAGGAACGGCTATGCATCGATAAAGAAGGCGCATACCGAAGATTTCAGCCGTCTTTTCAAAAGAGTATCACTGGATTTGCCGGCAGACAACGTACAGAAGGGATTGCCTACAGACCTGAGACTGAAGGCTTTCAGTGAAAAGGAAGACCCCGGACTCGTCGCCCTGATATTCCAGTACGGACGATATCTGATGATTTCCGGCTCGAGGCCGGGAGGACAGCCGCTCAACCTCCAGGGACTCTGGAATGACAAGCTGCTTCCGCCATGGAACTCCGGCTATACACTCAACATCAATCTCGAGATGAATTACTGGCCTGCCGAAGTCTGCAACCTTTCAGAATGCCATCTTCCGCTTTTCAGCCTCATCCGGGAAATTTCAAGAAACGGGGAAAAGATAGCGGAAAACATGTACGGACTGGACGGATGGGCCATACACCACAACATCTCAATCTGGCGCGAAGGATATCCGTCGGACGGGTTCGTCTACTGGTTCTTCTGGAATATGTCCGGACCATGGCTCTGCAGCCATATCTGGGAACATTATCTCTATACTGGCGACCGTGATTTCCTTGCAGAATATTATCCTGTGATGAAAGGTGCGGCGGAATTCTGTTCGGGATGGCTTGTGGAAAACAAGGACGGGGAACTTGTGACCCCGGCAGGCACCTCCCCTGAAAACGCCTATCTGATGCCGGACGGGACTCCTGCATCCGTTTGCGAAGGAAGCACTATGGACCAGGCGATTATCAGGAATCTTTTCAGCAATACCATTTCGGCGGCTGAAGAGCTCGATACAGACGAGGATTTCAGAAAAGGACTTTCAGCAAAACTGGAAAAGCTCAGGGGATACACAACCGGAAGCGATGGAAGAATCCTCGAATGGGACAAGGAGTACACCGAGAGCGAACCGCACCACAGACATATCTCACATCTTTTCGGTCTCTATCCCGGAAATGACATTGCCGGTTCGGAAGAACTGTGCAAAGCAGCCCGGAAAAGCCTGGAAGTCAGGGGTAATGAGGGTACAGGATGGAGTATGGCCTGGAAGACTGCACTCTGGGCCAGGCTGCACGATGCCGGCATGGCCGACGAAACGCTCCGGAACCTCATCAGATATGTGGAGCCGGGCGGGACGAGCAGTACGGGAGGCGGGCTCTACCGCAGCCTGCTGAATGCCCTGCCTTTCCAGATAGACGGTAATTTCGGGATCACCGCCGGTGTAGCCGAAATGCTGCTCCAAAGCCACAACGGCTATATCGAACTCCTTCCGGCCCTTCCTGAGAACTGGAGCCGGGGAAGCGTGAAAGGACTGAAAGCGCGCGGAAACATCACTGTCGGCGTCGATTGGTCCGGAGATTCCGTGTCCGCCACCCTTGAAAGCGGATCAGACCGCACTGTCGAGGTCGTCTGCGGAGACCGCCGGGTCTCTGCCTCCCTTTCCGCCGGGATCCCTTATAAACTGGATTTCTGAATCGCACTACGGCCGGCTCATAAACCGGTATTCTGCTTCTGATAATCAGTCGGCAGGCATCCCACATACTTCTTGAAGCTCGTAGAGAAATATGATGGAGAAGTGAATCCGACACGGTAACTTATTTCGGCTATGGTCCAGCGGTTTTCCTTGAGGAGTTCGCAGGCTTCGTTGAATCTCATGCGCCGAACGAAATCAAGGGCGGACTCACCGGTTATGGCCTTCATTTTCAGATGCAGGTTGGAACGGCTCATGCCCATCTCGCGAGCAAAGTCATCGGTAGAGAAAGTCTCGTTGCTCAGGTTCTCGCGCACGACCTCAACGGCCTTGGTCAGGAACTCCTCATCCATCATGTTGAAAGTCAGCGTCTCGGGATTCACCTCAACCCCTTTGGAATATTTGTCGAGAATGCGCCGGCGCGTCTTGATGATATTGTTGATCTTGACCGTGAGCACCTGAAGGGAGAAAGGTTTCGGTATATAGTCATCGGCTCCGGTCTGCAAAGCTTCCAGCTGGTCTTCGACCTCGGTCCTGGCTGAAAGGATGATGACAGGGATATGGCTTGTGGTTATATTCTGCTTGATATTGCGACACAGCTTTATGCCATCCATTACAGGCATCATTATATCTGTGACCACAAGGTCGGTCTCCGGATTCAGCCTCAGCAACTCCAGGGCCTCCTCACCGTTCGTGGCCGTATTGATATCGAACTGTGACTGGAGCCCGTTCTTCAGATAATTCCGGATTTCTTCGTTGTCCTCGACCAGAAGGAGTGTGCCGCGTTTCTTGCCGTCATTTGCCGTATCCTCATTTTCCTGCGGTTCGTGCTCCGTATCAATGTAGTACATTTCACGTGGATTGGTAGAGTATACGGCGTCCTCCCGGTCAGAATCGCCCGGCTTGACAATCTCGTTTGCGGAGTAGACGGAAATGTCCTGTGGGAATGTCACTGTAAATGTACTGCCTACCCCTTCCGTACTCTGTACGTCCACATGTCCGTGGTGAAGCTCGGCGAGTCTCATTACCAGGGAAAGGCCTATGCCGCTGCCTATGTGTTCGCTGTCAATCTGGTAGAACCGCTCGAAAATCTTGCTCTGCTTGTCCAGGGCTATGCCTATCCCCGTATCGCTGACCTGGAAGACCAGATTGCCGTCCTTCTCGAACAGACGTACCGTCACAGCACCCTTCTCCGTATATTTGAAAGCATTGGAAATCAGGTTGTTTACAATAAGGTCAATGTATTTCTTGTCGACAAGGAACTCCTGCCCCTCGACATCAGATATGAAATTATATTCAAGCCCTTTGTGCTGGGCGAGTTTCTCGTAGAACGAAAAGTTCTCGGATACAAGATAATAGGCGTCTTCCTTGGAAACTTTCAGCTTAAAGACACCCTGTTCCGCCCTTCTGTAGTCCATCAGCTGGTTCACAAGGTGGAGAATCCTGTTCGTATTCCTCTCGATGAACTTGAGCTGGGTCCTCATCCATCTGTCCGATGCCTTGGAAATCATTTCCTGCAGCGGAGCTACTATCAATGTCAGCGGAGTACGGAGTTCGTGCGAGATATTGATGAAGAAACGCATCTTCATCTGGTTCACCTCATCCCTGGCTTCCTGCTCCTTCCTCTCCATCTCCATCCTGGCCGCCATGGACTTGCGTTCCCAGATAAAATGGGCGACAAACCATATCAGTCCGGAAACAACGAGCACCAGGACAATCCTGGCCCACCAGCTTGCGTACCATACCGGCCTGACAACGATGTCGAGACTGGCAGGATTGTCATTCCACAGACCGTCGCTGTTGGCGGACTTGACAATAAACGTATATCGTCCCGGCGGCAGGTTCGAATAAGATACCGAACGGTTCCCCCTCTCAGGATAATACCACTCCTTATCGAAGCCCTGAAGCTTGTAGGCGAAAGAATTGTGCTGCCCGGAAACATAGTTCGACACAACGAAATCAAGCGTGAAGGACCGCTGGTTGTGCTTCAGGACTATTTCCTTTGTCTTGGAAATGTTCCTTGAAAGGATCCCTGTATCGTCTCCAGGCTTCACCGGATGATTGTACAGCATGAGCTGCGAGATGACCGGTGCAGGCGAATAAGGATTGTCATCGAGAGATTCAGGGACAAAGGTCGAGATTCCGTTTATACCTCCGAAATACATCCTCCCGTCCGATGTCCGGCAATGGGAATACGTGTTGAACTGGTCGCTCTGGAGACCGTCCGATGACGAATAGTTCTTTATCTTGCCGCTTGCCGGATCGAAACTCGTAAGGCCCTTGTTCGAACTGAGCCAGAGACGTCCCTGGGAATCCTCCTCTATACCGTAAATGACATTGTTCGGCAATCCGTCAGCCACGGTGAGATGTATCGTGGAGTCCCGCATTTCGTCAAAACCGTAAAGTCCCGACCGGGATGCTATCCAGATCGTACCTTTTTCCGATTCGTGGAAATCCTGTACGTCCTGGATATCAGCTATATTCATTTCCGATGAAAGGCACCGCCCTATGCCGCCTGATGACGAATCGTATATTTCAAGATCATCTTCGCCACCGATCCATATCCGGCCGCGTGAATCCTTGTACATTGTCTTGATACTGACCGGCAGCCGGCTGTCCCCGGGAGCATTTTTCTCCATGAGGGAAAAGCTGCCGGACGCTATGTCAAATGTGTACAGTCCGCCGAGGGTTCCCACATAGAGAGAACTGCTGTCCCGAGGCAAGATCGCATACACATCGGATGAAGCAGACCGCGAACGGTCCGGAATATAGAGTCCGATACGGCCGGTCTTCCTGTCCAGGACATGAAGGCCTCCGGCATGAGCCCCGATGAACACTTTTCCGCGGGCATTGTCTATATGGATGGCTTTGATATCGTTAGCCTCCACTCCGTCCCTGCGGTTTCCTTCAAGATAATACGTGAACGTTTCCTGCTCCGGGTCATAGTGGTTTACCCCGCCGTCATTCGTACCTATCCACAGAGTACCGTCCCGGTCTTCGACAATGCAGCTCACCACATTGCCGCTCAAGGAATTGGAATAAGGGACATGACGGATATTCCTGAACCTCATCTTGAGAGGATGATAATAGTTCGCCCCTCCGAAATATGTCCCGAGCCACATCCCGCCCTGCGAATCCTTGAATATGCACCTTACCGACTGCTGTGACAGGCTTTCAGGATCATCCGGACGGGAACTGTAGACCGTAAAGCTGTCTTTCCACCCGTCATAGATGCAGAGGTTGTTGAAAGTCCCTATCCATAACTTGTTGGAAGAGTCTATGGCAAGGGCTCTCACATAGTCAGAACTCAGCCCCGAATCCGAATGCCTGTACTGTCTGACGGTCCCGGACACAAGGTCTGCCTTGAACAGCCCGGCTCCTTCCGTACCGATATAAAGGTTCCTGTCGTTTTCAAGCAGGATTGCCTGTATGCTGCACCCTCCCCCGTTGAATATTTCGAGAGGGTAGACCATATTCGCCTCAGCCTCGTAGACATATACCTCCCCGGAAAAAGTGCCTATGAATATCTTTCCGTCTCCGGAAGCTATAGTCCTGGCTTTCAAAGGCATCATCGAAACAGGAAGGATATCGTCCCTGAAATCTCCTTTCCCTATGTCAAAAACGGACATCCTGTCGTCAAGTGCCACAAGAAGATTGTTTTCAGAAAGAGGGAAAATGACATTGACCTGCTGGGGCGTATCTTTGTAGTAATAGTTCCGGAATATGTCCAGGTCCTCGTCATAAAGTGACAGACCGGATGCCGTACCGACCCATATTCTTCCGGCAAGGTCGGAGCACAATGTCCTGGAAATGTCATCCGCCAGACTTGTCGTGTCATTCATGATATGCTGGTACACGGTAAATTCGTAACCGTCGTACTTGTTCACCCCGTCGTAGGTGGCAAACCAGATATTTCCGGTCCTGTCCTGGGCAATAGAAAATATGGTACTTTGGGAGAGGCCGGATTCTATGGATATCCGTGTGAAATGGATGGCGGAATTCTTGCCGGTCATGGAAAAGGCCTGCCTCGGGCACAGCCAGCAGGCAGCTATCAGCGATACGATCCAAAAATGTTTCATCATTCCTCCCTCAACGTCATCATGTATGTGTCAATGTGGTATAGTCCCGGGCACTCCGGGTCGGCTTCAAGGTTACCAGACCTCGAATATCTTGCTAATTTAAAACTTTTTTCCAGATAAATCAACGGGCAGGATTCCAAGGTCATATTTGTCTGGAAAACCCAAAAATGATGGGCACCATCAAGACAAGAATCAGGGAGCAGTCGGATTCCGGTTCCGTACCTCGTCCTTGACCCTCAGAGTGAAAAAAAACAGGTACCCGAACAGGGTACCTGCCTTTCTGCCGCCAGCCAGCCGTCTCCGGTCACTGCCGTATCCTTATCTCCCCGTCCACGACATCTACCGTGATTTCGGACTCCCTGTGGACGCTGCCGTCAAGGATGGCCTTGGCTATGAGGTTCACGAGCTCACGCTGCATCAGCCTCTTGATAGGCCTTGCGCCGTAGGCAGGGTCGTAGCCCTTGTCGGTCATGTAGTCCTCGAAAGCCTTGGTGAAAGAGATGCTGACACCGTTCCCGGCCAGTTTTTCCTTGAGATCCTCCATCTGCAGATGCAGGATTTCGCGGATATCCTTCCTGGTCAGAGGCTCGAACATGATGATCTCGTCTATCCTGTTCAGGAATTCCGGCCTTACAGTACTCTTCAGGACATCGATGACCTCTTTCCGGCACTGTCCGAGAAGCTCCGACCTCCTTTCCGGACTGACATCGTCCGTGAGCCTGTCCATATAGCCCTGGATTATCTCGGCTCCGGCATTTGAAGTCATTATCAGGATAGTGTTCTTGAAGTCCACGGTCCGGCCCTTGTTGTCCGTCAGACGCCCGTCGTCAAGCACCTGCAGGAGGATATTGAACACATCCGGATGGGCCTTCTCTATCTCGTCGAGAAGAATCACGGAATAAGGTTTCCTCCTGACAGCCTCGGTCAGCTGGCCGCCCTCGTCATATCCCACGTATCCCGGAGGCGCACCGACCAGCCGGCTCACGGAATGACGCTCCTGGTATTCACTCATATCGATACGCGTCATCATGTTCTCGTCGTTGAACAGGAACTCCGCAAGCGCCTTTGCCAGCTCCGTCTTTCCTACTCCGGTAGTACCGAGGAAAAGGAAAGAACCGATAGGTCTTTTCTCGTTCTGCAGACCAGCCCGGCTCCTGCGGACCGCATCCGCCACAGCCGCGATTGCCTGGTCCTGTCCGACCACTCTCTTGTGCAGCTCGCTCTCCATCCTCAACAGTTTTTCCTTCTCGCTCTCGAGCATCCTCTTGACAGGTATGCCGGTCCATTTTGCCACGACCTCGGCTATATCCTCCGGCGTCACGGCCTCGGTTATGATAGGGTCCTTGATGGACGCCTGCCTTGCCGTGAGCTCGTCGATTTTCTTTTTCGCCTCGGCCATCTTGCCGTAACGGATCTCGGCAACCTTCCCGTAGTCGCCGGCACGCTCGGCATTCTGTGCCTGTATCTTGTAATCCTCGACCTGCTGCCTTGCCGTCTGCAGGCCGGAAAGGATAGCCTTTTCCTCGTCCCACTTCTTCATCAGCACATTCCTCTGTTCGTTCAGGGACGCAAGCTCCTCCTGTATCTTGTCCATCTTCAGGGACACGCCCTCCCTCTTTATGGCGGCCTTTTCGATCTCAAGCTGACGTATACGGCTGTTCAGGGTGTCTATCGGCTCCGGCACGGAATTCATCTCAAGCCTCAGTTTGGACGCCGCCTCATCGACCAGGTCTATGGCCTTGTCCGGCAGGAACCTGTTCGTAATGTACCTGTGTGAAAGTTCCACGGCCGCGATAAGGGCGTCATCCTCAATCCTTACCTTGTGATGGTTCTCGTATTTCTCTTTCAGACCCCTGAGGATAGAGATGGATTCCGCCGGGGTAGGCTCATCCACCATCACCATCTGGAAACGTCTCTCGAGAGCCTTGTCGGACTCGAAATACTTCTGGTACTCGTCAAGGGTCGTCGAACCGATAGTCCTAAGTTCACCCCTTGCAAGGGCCGGTTTAAGGATGTTCGAGGCATCCATCGCTCCGGAAGACCGTCCTGCACCCACAAGGGTATGTATCTCATCTATGAACAGGATAATCTCCCCGTTGCTGTCGACAACCTCCTTTACCACGCCTTTCAGCCTTTCCTCGAACTCTCCCTGGTATTTTGCACCGGCAATCAGTGCCCCCAGGTCCAGAGAATAGATCTTCTTTGTCTTGAGGTTCTCAGGAACGTTGCCGTTCACGATGTTCTGCGCGATACCTTCCGAAATAGCGGTTTTCCCGACTCCCGGCTCCCCGACCAGGATAGGATTGTTCTTCGTCCTCCTGCTCAGGATCTGGAGGACACGCCGGATCTCCTCATCCCTGCCGATGACCGGGTCCAGCTTGCCCTGCGCCGCCTTTTCGTTCAGATTGACGGCGAACTTTTCAAGATATTCAAGTTTATTGTTTTCCATATATTTTCTCCTCCTTTTCAAGCATACGGCCCGGCGGACTTATCCGGCCTTGACGCCGGAGATTCACCGGACACTTATAAAAAACAGTCGCCGGCTCCGGTGAGCCGACGGCTGCATACAGTCAAAATATATTCCATCCGCCGGAAGACTGACATTTTGTCATAATCCGGTGGACGGAATATACGGAATTCTCCTGTAAAGAAGAGAATATATTTTTCTGCTGTCCTACTCTGCGTTCTCTGCAGCCGGAGCTTCCTGTGCCGGAGCCTCCTGCGAAGGAGCACCCTGAGGCTGTACAGGCGGGAACTGAGGACGGCTCTCCTCGATGGAGCGCTCTACCTGGTCGGTAACGTCCATTCCGCCACCCTTGACATTGCCACCGGTAACGAAAGAAGAGGCTATGGCCACGACAAATACGAAAGCCACGAGACCCCATGTCACCTTTTCAAGGATATCAGCGGTCTGACGGACACCGAAAGTCTGGTTTCCTGCAGCAAAATTGCTGGCGAGGCCGCCTCCCTTGCTGTTCTGAAGCAGAACGACAATAGTAAGGAATATACTTGCAAGTATCACGAGCACTGCCAGAATCGTAAAAACTACATTCATAATTATCCTGAAATTTTAATTTTCCTGTTCAAGTTTCTGAATAAGGGCTGCAAAGTAAGCATTTTTTTCCGGATATGCCAAAATTAGTTTTGAATATATCTTCTTTGCCTGCTCCGGATAACCCTGCTCGGCATAGATTTGCGCAAGTGTCTCGGTATAGAATTCCGGAAAGCCGTCATCAGGACCGCCCGCCGGCCCTTCGTTTCCGGAAACCTTGAGGGATAACTTCGGGAAGACCGTCCCGTCCGACTGTTTTATCCGATCGTACTGCTCCTGCGAGAAATAGTCCCCGCCCACGACAAGCACCTTCCTTCCGGACTTGTCCCCGGCTCCGGACTTCCCGGCATCTCCTGCAATATACCTTTTCAATATGTTGTCTATATCCTTGTCCGAGCAGTCCTTTTTCTCCCGGCTCCTCATCATGTCGGCAAGCGCCTTCCTGGAGGATACATACATGGAAGCTTCGGCGATGGCGGCAAAGGCCGTTTCCCCGTCCCCCATATCGGCAAGCCTGGAGCACAGTTCCTTTCTGGCGTTCCCGAACCACGGATACAGGTTGACCACGCCGACAAGTTCGTCGAGAGTCAGGGTCTTGAGATCAATATAACCTTCCATAAGCTACCACTGGGCCACCGTCGCGTTGAAAATATCCTCGACCAGCTTGTCGATAATCTCCTCACAGATAGATGACTCCACAGCATCGAGGGACTGTGTGGCATCAAAATCGGCGTAAGCCGAGAAGGACTGCTCGAGATTATCCTCCGGATATTTGTTGTTTGTAAAATATATTTTCACGTTCACGGTGAGACGGTTCTGGGAAGCGGTCTCGTTGGCCGTTATACCCATGGCCTTTACATCGTATCCGATGATTTCCCCGACAATGTCCAAATCCCCGTTCTCATCCACCTGCTCAAGCCTCGTAAGACGGCGGAACTGGTCTTTCAGGGCCTCGGTAAGGTCGTTGCTCAGGGTCGGGTTGACCCTCAGGGCCTTGTACTCGAAGTAATGGATGTTCACCGTGTATACGTCAGGCTGAATAGAAGTTCCTGAAAATGAATATATGCCGCAGGAGCGCACAATAAAGGCCACTGCCGCAAGCGACACGACAAACAGTATGACTGATATTGCTCTCTTCATATTATTCCATCAATAAGTGTTTTCATGCAGACAGGTCTATTTCTCCAGGGATTTAAGCTTCCTGTACAGCGTCCTCTCGGAAATGCCGAGTTCCTCGGCGGCAAGCTTGCGGTTCCCGTGGTATTTGTCCAGGGCCCGTCTTATCAGCTCGAGTTCGGTCCTCTCTATCGAGAGATTCCCTGAAGCCGCCTGATCGTCCGGTCCGCTGTCGTTGGTCACCACCCCAGCCTGCTGCTCGTCAGGCTCTTCGGAACGGGAATAGATATTTCCGGTTACGCTGTCCGGAGACACCGGGCCCGGTCCGGACATACCGGACGGAACATTGCTCCGGCCGCCGGGATTCCCTATCAGAGGCATTTCGGCCGCAACCGGGCGTTCATTCCCGGCAACAATGGACTTCAGATAGTCCACATCCTGCCGGAGCTGGTATATGGTCCTCACCAGCATCTCTTTCTCGGAAGCGGAAAATGCGTCATCCTGCAGTTCCGCCTTTACCGGAAGCAGGTTCGGATCGTCCTTGGGGATATATTTTTCCAATGTGGCGGCATTGATCTCCCGCTTCTCGCTACCCGGCCTGGACTTCACGGACTCTATGGCAGAGACTGTCTCCGCTATATTCTTGAGCTGCCGTATATTCCCCGGCCACCGGTAGCTCTTCAGACGGATCACGGCATCTTCGGTCAAGGAAATTTTCACCATGTTGTATTTCGCAGCGAAATCAGCTGCGAACTTTCTGAACAACAGATAGATATCGTCTTTTCTCTCACGCAGGGCCGGCATCAGTACAGGGACCGCATTGAGCCTGTAATAAAGGTCCTCGCGGAACTTTCCCCTCGAAACGGCGTACTGCAGGTTCACATTCGTGGCGGCCACTACCCTCACATCGGTCTTAAGTACCTTTGACGACCCCACCCGGATGAATTCCCCGGACTGGAGCACCCTCAACAACTTGGCCTGGGACGGAAGGGGAAGCTCCCCTATCTCGTCGAGAAAGAGGGTTCCTCCGTCGGCCTCCTCGAAATATCCCCGTCTCATCTCGTTGGCCCCGGTGAAAGCCCCCTTCTCGTGCCCGAAAAGCTCCGAGTCTATGGTACCTTCAGGAATGGCCCCGCAGTTGATGGCGAAGTATTTGCCGGTACGGCGCAGGCTGAACTGGTGGATTATCTTGGGTATGTTCTCCTTTCCGACACCGCTCTCCCCGCTGATAAGTACGGTGAGGTCCGTCGGGGCTACCGCCACGGCGATTTCAAGGGCCCTGTTCAAGGCCGGGTCATTGCCGATTATGTCGAATTTGTTCTTTAAAATCTGTAACTCCTGTGTCGTCATAGTTTACAAAGGTACTAAAACCCGCGGATTTCCGAGTGGTACCGGTCATTTTTATCGGAAAGATTTTTTTTCGGCAAATCTCGGAACTATTATGGATTATTTGTTATATTTGTCAAAAATATGCTCGATTCAATCGGCAAAACAAACCATTAAATATTGAACACAATGAAAAAAAGTTTCAAAATTCTCTCTTCAGCCGTATTGGGACTGGCCGCAGTAGCCTGCAGCTCTCCTGAAAAAATGGCGGAAATGGCAGAAAACGTGAGCGTTCAGTGCGACCCGGCAGTACTCGAAGTGGTTGCAGACAAGATCAACGCCACTGTCACAGTAACTTATCCGGCTGACTACTTCCATCCGAAAGCCATCCTCGAGGTTACTCCGGTCATCGTATATGAAGGAGGGGAAGCCAAGATGACACCTTTCACATATCAGGGAGAAGATGTCAAGGACAACTATAAGGTAGTCCCTTCTGACGGTGCCACAGCTACCGAGAAGGTAAGCTTCGACTACGTTCCCGGTATGGAAAAGAGCTATCTCGAACTCCGCGGGGTTGTAAAATACAAGAACAAGACCGTAGAGATGCCTACCAAGAAGGCAGCCGACGGAGCCAACGCCACATATATGCTTGTATGCAAGAACGGCAAGGCCGACTACAAGGCTGACAACTACCAGGAAATCATCAAACAGACCGCAGAAGGCCAGATCCTCTACACCATCAACAGTTCAGTAGTAAGGAACAGCCAGCTGTCTTCCGAGTCCATCAAGAACTTCCAGGCAGCCATCGACGAGATCAAAGCCAACGAGCGCAAGGCCATCACCAGCACGGACATCGTGGCTTACGCCTCACCGGACGGCGGTGAAGAACTCAACGCAAAACTCTCCGACAAGCGTTCCGAGACAGCTGAAAAGGCTTTCGGCAAGGTGACCAAGAAGCATGAAGTCGAGGCTCCGGTAAATGTCACGAGCGTAGGTCAGGACTGGGAAGGCTTCAAGGAGCTCGTAGCCGAGTCCGACATCGAGGACAAGGACCTCATCATCCGCGTCCTTTCCATGTACAGCGACCCTGAAGTACGCGAGAAGGAAATCAAGAATATGTCTGCAGTTTACCAGTCACTCAAGAAAGAGATCCTTCCTGAACTCCGCCGCGCAAGGTTCATCGCCAACGTCGAATTCACCAACTACACCAACGAGGAGCTCCTGGCCCTCATCGACGAGAATATCGACATCCTCGATGAAGAGGCTCTGCTCCGCGCAGCTTCAGTAGTGAAGGACAATGCCTCCAAAGTGGAAATCTACAAGAAGGCTATCGAGAAGTACGCCAGCGCCCGCGCCCAGTACAACCTCGGCGTAGCATACATCAACTCCAATGACCTTTCCAACGCAAAGGCAGCCCTCGCAAAGGCTGAGAAAGACGCCGACTGGCAGAATGCCATGGGTGTAATCGCCCTCAGGGAAGGTGACAACGCTGCAGCTGCAAAATACTTCGCTGCATCAGGCAACGCCACTTCCAAGGAGAACGCAGCCATCCTTGACATCCTCAGCGGCAAATATGCCGACGCTGCAGCCAAGCTTGCTTCTGCAGAGAACTCCAGCAACAAGGTCCTCGCCTACATCCTCACCGGACAGCTCGACAAGGCTTCCGCAGCGGCAACATGCAATTGCCCTAAGACCTCATATCTGAAGGCCGTCATCGCTGCCCGCCAGGGAAATGCCGACAACGTCAAGAAGTATATCGAGGCTGCAAGCAAGGACAGCAAGCTGGCAGAAAGGGCTACCAAGGATATCGAATTTGCACAGTACAAATAGGCATATTCCTTAAATATTCATCTAAAACGGTCCTGAAACTTTTTTGGGACCGTTTTTTTAAGCAGTAATTATGAGTAATATTACAAAAGAAGAAGCCCTGCTCTACCATTCGCAGGGGAAACCGGGCAAGATCGAGGTCGTCCCAACCAAGCCGCACAGTACACAGAGAGACCTGTCACTCGCCTATTCCCCAGGTGTAGCGGAGCCTTGCCTTGAAATTGAAAAGAATCCTCACGACGCCTACAAGTATACCGCCAAGGGAAACCTTGTCGCAGTCATATCCAACGGGACCGCAGTCCTCGGGCTCGGAGACATAGGAGCCCTGAGCGGGAAGCCTGTAATGGAAGGGAAAGGCCTGCTTTTCAAGATTTACGCAGGAATCGATGTTTTCGACATCGAGATAAACGAGAAAGACCCGGACAAATTCATAGAGACGGTCAAGGCTATCTCCCCTACCTTCGGAGGCATAAACCTCGAAGACATCAAGGCGCCGGAATGCTTTGAAATCGAGCGCAGGCTTAAGGAAGAGCTCGACATCCCGGTAATGCACGACGACCAGCACGGGACCGCCATCATCTCCAGTGCGGGACTGCTGAATGCGCTTGAAGTCGCAGGAAAAAAGATCGGGGACGTAAGGATAGTGGTCAACGGAGCCGGAGCATCCGCCATATCCTGCACAAGCCTGTACGTAGCCCTCGGGGCAAGAAAAGAGAACATCATCATGATCGACAGCAAGGGTGTCATCACATCCGACAGGCCGAACCTCACCGAGCAGAAAAAGATGTTCGCCACAGACAGAAGGGATGTCCACACCCTCGCGGAAGCGATAAAGGGGGCGGACGTGTTCCTCGGACTGTCGAAAGGCAACGTACTCACGCAGGATATGGTGCGCAGCATGGCTCCGAACCCGATAGTCTTCGCCCTCGCCAATCCTGTCCCGGAAATCAGCTATGAGGATGCCAAGGCCTCGAGGGACGATGTACTCATCTCCACGGGACGTTCCGACTATCCGAACCAGATAAACAATGTAATCGGCTTCCCGTACATCTTCAGGGGCGCACTTGACGTGAATGCATCTGCGATAAACGAAGAGATGAAGCTGGCCGCCGTACACGCCATCGCCGACCTGGCCAAGAAGCCTGTACCGGACATAGTGAACGAAGCGTATAAAGTGAACAACTTCACCTTCGGGCCGGACTATTTCATTCCGAAACCGGTCGATCCGAGGCTCATCACGGATGTCTCCATCGCAGTGGCCAAGGCAGCCATGGCGTCAGGGGTCGCCCGCAAGGAAATTACCGACTGGGACGGCTACAGGGAGCACCTGAAAGAACTCATGGGCTTCGAGTCCGAATTCATACGCCAGCTCTACACCACGGCCAGGACAGACCCGCAGAGGGTCGTGTTCGCCGAAGGCAACCATCCTAACATGATAAAGGCTGCAGTAGAAGCCCGGGCAGAAGGGGTATGCTATCCTATACTCCTCGGAAACGACGAAAGGATAGCAAAGATCGCCCGGCAGCTGAAACTGAGCCTTGACGGGGTCGAAATAATCAATCTGAGGCACGATAACGAAGCCGCGCGCAGGGAAAGGTATGCACATATCCTCGCGGAGAAAAGAGCCCGTGAAGGGGCCACATACGACGAAGCCTGCGACAAGATGTTCGAGCCGAACTATTTCGGCATGATGATGGTCGAGACAGGCGATGCCGACGCCTTCATAACAGGCACATATACCAAGTACAGCAACACCATAAAGGTAGCGAAGGAAGTCATCGGGATAAGGCCGGGATTCGACCATTTCGGGACAATGCACATCGTCAACTCCAAGAAAGGGACATACTACCTCGCCGATACCCTTATCAACAGGCATCCGGACTCGAAGGCCCTTATTGACATAGCACTGCTTGCAGACCACACCGTCAAGTTCTTCAACCATGAACCGGTAATGGCCATGGTATCGTACTCGAATTTCGGAGCGGATACCGCGGGCAGTCCCAAAACGGTACATGAAGCCGTGGACTATATCCAGAAGCATTACCCGGACATTCTCATAGACGGCGAAATGCAGGTGAATTTCGCCCTCGACGACCAGCTCAGGGACAGGAAATTCCCGTTCAACAAGCTGAAAGGCAAGACAGTGAATACCCTGCTCTTCCCTAACCTCAGCTCTGCGAACTCGGCATACAAGCTCATACAGGCCATGAGCGATGCCGAGATGATCGGGCCTATCCAGATGGGGCTGAACAAGCCGATCCACTTTACCGACATAGAAAGTTCCGTACGCGACATAGTGAACATCACCGTAGTCGCTGTCATCGACGCAATTGTCGCCAAGAAGATCGAAACAAAAGGATAGGAAGAGTGTCCATATCAAAAAAACGGCCCGGGTTTTCCCGGACCGTTTTTTTTATGCATACAGGCGCTTCCTAATAACGGAAAGCCTTAGCCGCGGAAACGGAAGCTCCGCTGCCGGACTCAGCCGTATCATCGGAACTGTCAGGAGGCAGAATATCTCCCGGAACGGCGTCTACACGGACATAGACACGGACTTCGGAAGGATCATCTGATGCGGTCCAGGTCATGCGGCTGTCAGTGAGTCCGGACACCACATACCTGTGTGACCACTGCTCGTAATAAAGGTAATCATAGTAGCCGCCCACGGTATTGTCCTCACGGTCAATGTCATACTCGCCTGTCAGTACGACAGCCACGTTGGAAGTAGTCTCTATGTTGGAGAAGGAAGTGAACTTATGCTGCCGCGTAAGCTCTATATAGGCATAGGTTCCTTCGGCAAGCGGTTCCCCGTTCCACTCGGCAAGCATCCATGCCCCGTCAAGGTTGATGTAGGTAAGGGGCAGTGATTCCTCAGTACCTGCAGCATCCTCCTTGGTACAAGAGGCAGCCAGGAATACGGCAGCTGTCGCCATCAAAACGTTTCTCAAAATATGTTTCATCTTATCTCTTAATATTTGTTTCAACTTTAAATTTCACCATTATCGTCCTCTGTGAAGGAGGCAGGTCCAGTCCGGTCAGGATGACCGGGACAACTTTAAGCATCTTCATCGGGACGGCTTCCGGATCATAGGAAATCACCAGGTCCGCCTCCCCTCCCGGCGGGATAGTCTCCGGTTCGCACCGGAATGACAGATAGGGCGGGAGAAGGGTGCTTTCCACCCCGATCCGCAGAGGTTCACTGCCTGCATTCATGCACAGTATCCGTTCCACGGCTTTCCGCTGCCCGTCTATCTCAAGCTCTGTCCTGCGCAGGTACAGGCTGCCCATCTGATGCCTGAACATCCAAACCGGGACATCCGCTGCCTCGACATAGCCCTTCAGGGACAGCACCGCCGCAGGCCTGGCTCCGGAAAGGTCAGTATAGACAAAGATCCTTCTGTCGAACTTCCCCGGATGACCTTTCGGATGATATGTGACTTTCAAAGACCCTTTCTCCCCGGGCTGTACCGGAACCCTTTCAAAGGACGGGACAGCGCACCCGCAGGTGGTAGTCACTTTCAGAACCGTCACGGGACGGTTTCCGTCGTTCGTCCAGGTAAATTCATATTCGGGCGGGACAGCCGTTTCCTTTATGGTTCCGGCATCCAGGACCTTCGTCCCGAAAAGCATATCAGCCCCGCTCTCGGATACCGGAGGATTGTAAAGGCTGTCTATCTGCCGGACCCGCTCCGATACCTCGGAAGTATCCTCCTGCGGCGGCGAAACCGGCACCGCAAGCAAAACACCGAAAAGAAATATGGACAGGTACGGCATCATTTCCTGACAATCCTAAAGCCAGCCGGAACTTGTCCTGACGGTGATGGCAAAAGTCTGCGTGCCGCCGGCATAGGTTATCGTAGCCTTGGTAGACCCGCTCTTCAGCCCGAAGAAGGTCAGCGTACCGGCAGCACCGCTTACGGTTCCGGAGGCATTGCCCTGCGTCCCGTCAGCGCTCACCGAAGCCACGGACGGATCATCTATGGTCACGGAGAACGGACCTTCGCCCAGGAACGACACCGGATTGGCTGCGGAAGAAGACCCTACCTTGATATAAATGTTAGGGAATTCCATCGACACCCCGGCGTTGTCACCTGCAATCATCTGAAGGAAACGTGAGGCGTTCACCATACCGGCTCCCATATTGTTCTCATAAGCGGAAAGACGCATTGTACGTGCATGTATGAGATGAGGTACATCCACTTGCCATCTGTAGTAAAACTTCGTACCGGACATGACGTCATCTATCGGTGTTGCCGAACTGTATAGCAGGTCTATGATTTCGTCAGCCGTGAAATGCTTGTGCAGTTTCGCAGCATACGAAAGTCCGAGGGCGACAACGCCTGAGACATGAGGGCAGGCCATGGATGTTCCTTCCATATAGCCGTACCCGGACTCGCTGACATGGTACGGAAGGGTGGAAAGAATGCATCCTGCAGCACCCCTGTCCCCGTCAGGTTCCTTAAAGTCATAATAATAGTCCTGGTCTCCGCCCGGAGCCGAAATCTTGGTGTATTCGGCATAGTTGGTATATGTCGACGGCGTGAAGTCTCCCGCAACGGCAGCCACGGATACGCAGCCATCGTATGCCCCTGGGAATCCGGCCATCGGGGCATATTCGTTGCCGGAGGCGAAGACAGGAATACCGCCTTTCACAGGGCCGTTTTCCGAGCCTGCACTGTGGATGAAATAATCCATGGCGGCCTTCTCCAGAGGGCTTGAAGCCTCCCATTCGTCCGCATCCCTGAAGCCGATACCGTACTCATACGGGTTGGCGGCGCCGGAGGTGTAGCCGAAGCTGCACTGAAGGACCACAGCACCGTTGTCTGCCGCGTATTTTATGGCGCGGGAAAGGCTCACTGTAGTAGAAGCCGAATTTCCGGAAAATATCTGGCAGGACATGATGCGTACGCCGGAGTTTCCGAGATTGTCGTTATCCGGACCTGCTATGGACGAAATTCCGTTGTTTCCGTTCGTAGCGGCGATGATACCGGCGCAATGCGTACCGTGTCCGGTATCGTTGACATCATCCCATGTGATATAGCCGCGGTCATTGAGGAAATCATATCCGTGCACATCGCCTGCATAACCGTTGCCGTCATTGTCCTCGTCCGAATACTCAACCTCATCCTCGTTTGTCCAGAGGCTGTTCACCAGGTCCGGATGCTCGAGGAAAACACCCTCATCGAGGACTGCGACAATGATGGAAGGATCCCCCTGACAGTCCTCGCGGGCATCTTCCCAGCGGATATCGTCACCTGCGACGAACTTTTCAGAAGCAGTATTGCCTCCGAACGGATAGCCGTCAATGGATTCCGTTTCAGGGTTTAAAGTATATACGGCCCCGTCGTTCTTCAGGTTCCACTGCCAGTACAGCAGATCTTCGTCAGCCGTGATCGCACGGGTAGAGGCAGAACTGCGGAACGGTATAACCTTCCCGTCGTAAGCTTTCTTAATCGTCCTCACCGGAGAAGCAGCCTGGACTTCACCGAGGGCGGAAAGCTTTTTCACCACATCCTCGACATTTTCGTCCTCGCTGAAATGCACAACGTACCAGAGATGAAGACCGGCTGCCCTGGAAGCCTCCTCCGTGGCCTTGTTTACAGGGAAGACCCTTTCAAGCCGGTAACCGTCTATGATATCAAGAATCGCGTCGACCGTACTGACCCCTGAGCGGGTAGACAGCCCCCCGGCCAGACCGGCCTCGTCAAGCAGGTCGCTCAGGGACTCGTCGAACTTCAGCACGACTTCTCCCGGCATATACGCAGGGACAGTCTCCTCAGGAGATACACCGGCCGGAGCATCCGTCACCGGAGACACCTTCGCGCATGAAGCGGCTGCAGCCATCGCGGCAGATACAAAAACTATATTCAAGAATTTCATTTTCATCATATTTTTCTCCTATCAGTCGAGATGTCAGTCAGCAAATCTCTTGTTCGAATATATGTCATAATAATAGTCCATGGAAGCAGGGACTCCCGTAAAGCGGGCGGAGTTACCGTCGCTGTCCGTACCTTCCTGATTAAAGATGAAAGTGGAAGGTTCCCACCAGTCCATAAGAGGATGGTACATGAGCCATTTGTGGTTTTCCGGACTGAGATCTCCGCTCAAACGGTTCATGTTGATGGAGAAGACCCTCAGACGAGGAAGCACCTTAGGTATCTGCATGGCGTCGAATTCAGCGTATGCCGCATCCGCACCAGAACTTCCCGAAACCGCAAGGGAGTCGGCGATATTGATCATGCCTTCCTCACCATCCTGGACGAACGGCACCATGTCATCATGTCTCCAGTCCACGGAACTGCGCAGATAGGTACGGACTTCATCATCCGTAGGGATCGGGCCTTCCAGATAATTCAGAGTCATCTCGAGGGTGTCGAGATTCTCCCATCTGAGAAGCCTCAGAGGGAATCCGCGTCCGGAAGAACCGTTTACCTGGTTGTCCGGATTCAGATTCTCAAGGTAAAGGCCTCCGTTCTCCTCGGCAAACTGTTCCCCGCTCGTAGTGGCGTTGCTCAGGTCATAGATGACATGTATCTGGTTGTTCCTCATGCTGAAAGCATGGAGCTTAGGGAAATTGGTCGGGTTGAAACGGTCGTCAATATACTGGAATTTGTTGCTAGACAGGTTAAGGTACTCGAGATTCGGGAATGTCGGCTTTCCGCCTGGTGTACCGTCCTGGGTAAAGAACGTATCCGGGAAAGAGTTGTTGTCGAGACCGTATGCCGCTATCGTGAGCCTTTTCAGATTGCTGTCATCGCCTCCGAGCTCAAGGAGATATTCCCCGACTTTGATGTTCTCCCGGAAAGTATGGTTCTCGTTGGAGTAGAACTCGAGATCCTCGGCTGCATCAAGCCACGACACCTGATAAGGGATGCCGTCATCCGTGTTGAACATGAAGAACCTGGCATTGCGGACCCTGCCTATCCAGGAGTCGTCTATCACCCTGCCGTTATGCATGTCTCCCTCTTCCCAAAGGTCCACGTCTTCCCAGCGTTCCATCCTGGCGGATGTGTCCCATCCTCCGGACCACACGTTAAGTGCACGGGAAATGGCAATGAGAGCGGCAGAATCGGCGGCTCTCGGATTCTCCGGCTTTGCAGCCGCCGAGGTCTGGGTCACCTGAACCTGGTCGATACGGGCTATCAGCGATGCCGGCGGATTGACAGAAGCCCCCTCGTCATCCACGGGAGTGAAATGCACTTCGGCAATCCTCGCCTGCGGCTGGGAATTGATATTCCATTCGAAACGCAGGGAGACATTGCGCGGGCGCGCACCCTTGTTAAGATTGAGGACCGGATTGTCCTCGGCCTCTGAAATCCACGTCACAGGGTTGCCTTCCTCATCAAAGAAACTGATGTCGAATTTTACGTTGGAACTTACGTTCACATTGAAATAACGCTCTGAAATGACATCATAGTCAGGGACGGAGATGTCTACCTTATCGGCGGCTATCGTATATCCGTAGTTCTGCTGTGAGACGGTTATGTCCCGGGTCTCCCAGTTGTCGGCCACGATGGACACCGTACCCCGGCGGATATCCTGGTCCGAGCCGTTTTTCATGACTATGGCCGAATCGACAATAATCCGACAGGTCTGGGAACCGTTGCCGTTGGCCGGGGATACTGTAATCCACGGCTCGCTGGCTGATGCTATCCACGGTCCCGGAGAAGTAATCTCTATGGTGGCGGATCCGCCGTCGGCACCGACTTCAAAACTGTCGCTGTCGAGAACGAAATCCACGTTTTCCTTAGGCTGGCAGGCAAATGCCGCAGCAAGGGCGGCAAGTATCGTCATGTATCTGTATATCTTCATAATTGCATCCTTTTTCCTAATCCAACATGGCATCACAGCCGATAATCTCCTGTGTCCTGTCATAATAGAGGAAGTATGTCCCGGCCCGCCAAGCGCTGCAGACATCGGTGGCATCGAAGACGATATTAGGATTATCGCTGATGTCGAGGTAGAATATAAGATAGGAGATATCGTCATTTATCACCCTAAGATCATTGGATCCGATGTAAAATCCTCTCAGACCGGTGTGCGTCGAAAGGCCTTCCGGCCAGTCGCTGAGACACCTCTCCCCTTCAGAGTCACGCTGGCTCCTGATGCCGAACGCCGTCATGCGCAGGATGTTGAGCGGTTCGAGCGGGAACTCCGAGAACGCATTGTAGGATACATCCATACCTGAAACATAAGGCAGGGTATTGGCGCTGAAATAGTCCGGAATATCAGTAAGGTTGTTGTACTGGAGGTCGAGAGTGGTGAGGAAATGTGAATTCTCTCCATTGAGGCAGTTCTCCTCAGGGAAAGACTTCATGCCGCACGACTGCATTGCGAGCACTTCCACAAACGAATTTGTCTCGGCAAGTTCGGCAGGGAAAACGTCTATCGGATTCGCCGTAAGGGTCAATGTGTTCACTCTTACTCCGTTGAACACACCGGCATCCGGAAGTTTCCTTATATTGTTGTGTGCTACGTTGATTGTAGACATTATTATGTTGCTCTCGTCCGATGAGAAGAAATTCGGGAATTCCGTCAGGTCATTGTACGAAATGGTGAATGACGTGAGGGCTTCCAGAGAACAGAAGTCATCCGGGACTCCTGTGATGTGGTTGTCATCGAAAGAGAGTTCCTGCGGTACGAAGTTGTCTCCGAGCGAAGGTAGTTCACCCTGGATATTGTTCTGCATCACGTTCAGCATGCCAAGGCTTGCCATTTCGCCTACGGTTTCCGGAAGTGTGGCTAGCTTGTTCTGCAGGAAATAGAGTATCTGTATCACATCCTGGGAGGAGCCGCTTGCCAGGGCATTCAGAGCATCGTAAGAGCCCTGCTCGGTGAAACCGTTGGTGGAAAGGTTGACTGTGATAAGGCTCGGGAGTGAGGCGACACCTGCTGGAAGGGTCTCGAGATTCTCACAGTTGTATATCTCCAGATCGGTAAGGGCAGTCAGCGGGCTGAACGCATCCGCTCCCGGGAATCCTTCCTCGGTTATCGGAGAATTGGCGATCGAGAGGGATTCCAGACGGGTGAGGTTCCTGATCTCACTGCTGATGCCGGTAAGCCCGTTTGTCATCGTACCGAGGTTCATGTCGTAAGGACGTATCTGGTCTACCGTAGGGACGGTACCGGATGCAGCCATACGGGAAATCTCGTTCAGGGACATGTTGTCATAATAGGAAGCGGCGGAAGATGTCTTGCCATTCATCCTGAGCGCAAGTGCGCAGACAGGGGATATAGGCTCCGTCGGACGGACATATTTCCCGAAATCCCTGTACCTGTTCTGTCTCCACAGGGCCTTGTCCTTTGCCGAACCTTTCACCGGATAGAGAGGCTGGGCGGCAGCGGAGGCGGACTGGTCGTGGTATCTCCTGGTCTCGTTGTGGTTGCCGAACGAGAGCTGCACGAGATCCGTAAGCTGGCCGATCGCATCAGGGACTTCACCCTTGATGCCGAAGCTGCTGAGATCTATGCTGGCGACACGGCCGTTGTCGTGGATCTGGACTCCAGGCTGGTCTCCCCAGAGGTCCGGGTCCTTGTCGAAGTTCCAGTTGATCCCCTTAGGCCAGGTCTGGCCCTCATAGGACCAGTTCGGACCGTCAAGTGCTAACCAGATCTCGCGGAGGGCATAATAATCCCTGAGATATTCATCTTCCATCACAAGGGTGACAGGAATATCGGCCTCGGTAAGCTCGTTGTCGATGACTTCGATGACAGTCTCCTGGTCGTCCAGGTTATTGTGGAAATCCTGATCCTCGAGAGGAAGGTCATCGGAATCGAAAAGTTCGTATGAATATATCTTGTAGTTTCCGGCAGGGGCATAGACCACGGAGTCGGCCCGGCTGGAAGAAGTCTGGTTTCCTGACACGCCGTCAGCCCCGTCATAGTGCTCGTCGCCGCTGAAGTGTATGGAGAAGGTCACCGGTATGCCGGTATATGTTACACGTTCCTGGGTTTCGGTCTCTACCAGAGTTATGTTCATGGACGATATTTCGTCGAAAGTGTATCCGTTGTCACGGCGGTCTCTCTGGCCGAGTACAGGATCAAGACCGGAAAGGTCCTTCACAAGATTGAAGCGTATCATCCCGCGAGGGGCGACGTCAGCCGTCAGGTCGAATATCTCCAGGCCACCCGGAGTGACGGTAAGATTCCTTGCGACAACTGTACGTTCCCCGTCGCCTATCTGATTGTCGAGATTGTCATAAAGGGCATATGACACCACCTCGTAATCACCTTGAAGAAGCCTGAGCTTGGCGCTGCGCAGACCGAAGTCGGCAGCCGCGTTATCCGCCGCCGAAAGGGTCAGGGTCTGGGAGATGGTGCGGCCATTGCTGTTCGTCAGCATCACGTTTATCTTGCTTGCCTGGGACAGCGAGTCCAGAAGATAGTCTCCGGCAGCTTTCGTCACGCTACCGTAGGAAACCTCCTTGTAGAGCTTGAACTGGACATAACCGTAGTCCATATCCCTGTTGTCCGGAAGCTCCTCACGGGCACACCCCGTGACCAGAAGTGCCGACACAGCCAGGATGGCGGACAAGATCATTAGAACGAATCGTTTCATATTAATTATTCTCAATCAATTATAGTCAAATCAAATTATTTTGAAACGGTTGCGAGCCGGATACCCGGTCCGCAACCGGTAAATGATTATTCAGTGACAACGCGGCAGATAATGATGCAGGCTATACCGCTCAAGGACTCGTTATAGAAAGTGACTCTGCATTCATTGTCATCAGGCGTTACAAGCGAAGGATCTACTTCGAACATTGCCAGCCCGGCCATAGGATTGACTGTCAGCCAGTCCGATGCACCGAAATTCCAGCCTGTTGCAGGGAAATTGGAAATGACTGCCATCCCGCTTCCCGTTCCTGTATATGTCAGTAGATAACATGGTGCGGTGACACCCTCTTCTGTATATTCCGTGAATGTAAAGTCAGGAGCCCCCTGTGTCATTTCAAGGTCAAGAGAACCGCTTCCGCCGGCATCCGAATCATATACGATATGGATAATGGCTACACATACATTCCCGTTCATCAGCAGGAAATAGGCATCTCCTTCAGCCGAACCCGGAGCTACCCCTATATAATTGGTATCTGTAGATTCGGATTCCCTGTACTGGGCCCAATATGAAGATACCTGGTCATCCGCAAGTATGCCGGAATTCATATCGAACACTTTGTAACTGTCATACTCGACATTGACTTTGAACTGTGTATCGGCACCGAATTCATAGTCGCTTGCGATTTTAGTATAGGTGATTTCATAACCAGGGGTATCGTATGATACGCCGATTCCTTCCATATAATATATGTCATCGTTCGGATCAAGATTCCCGAATGACGCGCCGACATCGGTGCTTGCCCATCCTTCATCAGGATTATACGGCTCTACCGCTCCTGCAGGAGCATTCTGCTCAATGTAGGCTACTGCATAATTTTCATATTCAGGAAGTATGACAGTACCATCCCTCTGGTCAAACAGCACCATCGTCACATCATCGCCATATCCGGCATTATTCGCTTTTGCAAGAATGCTGTCCCATACCTCAGGAGGGAATGCCATGACAAGACCTTCGCGGGCGTCTCCAGTATTTTCAGCAACACTGACAGTCA
The DNA here is from genome assembly GCA_944326325.1 of uncultured Bacteroidales bacterium. Lineage (GTDB taxonomy): Bacteria > Bacteroidota > Bacteroidia > Bacteroidales > UBA932 > Cryptobacteroides. Next base: position 246,479 of record CALVDQ010000001.1, on the reverse strand, counting down.
TAGTAACCGACTGAATAGCAGCTGCAGAAGAAGCCCAGTTGTAAGTATGGTTAATCCATCCGGCATCACCTTCTTCATCTATCCAATAAAATCCGTTCCGTATATAGAATTCACTGACGACAACCTCGGCCGCACTTGTAATCTCAACCGTAGCATTGGTGGTCATACCCATCTCATCGGCCTGGAATACACCTTCCGCATCGAAATTGAAGGTAGGGACCGAAGTCACGTAGAATACATCAGAAACATCCGGTGATGCGACACTGAAGATCTGGGAATACGTGTTGTCATCAGCATCCCCGAGATTAATCCTGATTGTACTTTCGGCACCTTCAAGAACAACATCGGCAGCCTCCGAATAGATACGGAAATAACTCTCCGTCTCATAGGCGTCGGATGTTTCCTCGACGGTAGTTATGTCACTTATGCTGAGCCACTCGGCCCCGGATACCGGTGTGAAACCGAAATTGGACCTTACCAGGATATATGCGTCAACCTCCTGTATCATACCGGCAGGTCTCCAGAGCATATCCACGGTATCGGCGTCGGCAAGGCCGGTTTCATCTGCAGCAAGCACAAGCGGCTGCTCGCTGTACAGCCAGTTGTACGGGCTGCCATCCCCTGAAGGGATCTCGAAGTTGAGACCGTCCTCTGTCGGTACAGTCGACCTTACCTCGATGAAAGGAACGAACTGAGGCAGGCTCATGGTAACAGGAGTCGTTTCATAACCCTGCATTTCGGATACAAGGTTGAAGACCTTCTCGACAGATTCCGTTCCAAGATTCAAATCGCTGCAGAAAATCTCGTATTCCGTATAAGTGTTGTCCGTATCGGGAGATTCGAGCTCAGTTATTGTCATAGCTGACGATTCGCTGCGCGGACTGCAATTGAAATTGGATTCTACCTGTATATAAGAGAGGTATCCGTTTCTTGACGCATTCCAGATCATCGGGACAGCACCGTCAGAGGCAATCGGATCGGTTTCATATATGAATTTCCCGTCCGATGATGACTGGAAATACTTATGGTCCGGATTGTCGCTTTCCTGGGCAATCACAGCTGATCTTATATTGAGTACCGGAGTTCCAGAACGGAGGGAAAGGTGGGCTATGACACGGGTCTCGCCTCCCATCGTCATGGAAACGTCAACACTATAGTCACCGAGGACTTCTTCAGTAGCAAGACATACTATCGTGACAACTACATCACCGGCTGCACCGCCAATGGAATTGGATATCTGTTCACCGTTGCGGATGCCCCAATAATTTGATGCTTCTGAAGGGATGCTCACCATCCAGTCCTGGTTCGGACTGAGATGAAGATCGTAGATCGAATTAGGATCAACCCAGGCTTCCTCTACATTTTCAGGGAAGTTGGGTGCAGGTGTATCTTCGCCGTTGATACACGCAGTGAAAAGGGCCGTAGAAAGCGCCATCACCGCAAGAAGTCTTTCAGCAAGTTTTTTCATGACTTTTCTTTTTTTGATACAACTATAATTAAGTGAGATAAGGTTACATCCCTTCTTCTTTCTGGAGCCTGTCGGCTTCCTCGTCGGAAACCCACTCCATGACATTGTAAAAATCTCCCACATAACCCACAAGAGTACTCAAATCATAGACGTATGCCCTGAGCCACAGGGATACGAAAGACTGGCAGCTGTTGAAATATGAGACATAGGCCGGGCTCGAAGTCCCCAAAATCCGGTTGTCTCCGTTCACCTGTCCGAAAACTGAAAGCTCGTCACTGAGGAGCTGGTCCTCCGGCATGGTAATGCGCGGATTCGCAGGATCGCTGTTGTCAAACTTTATCCTGACATCATAGCCGTCGAAAAGCCAGTCGTGCAGGATGACCGTATTTTCCTCGTCCGGATCAAGCTCCGTCTTAATGAGCCTCTGGTATGACTGGTCGACATTCGTAAGCCCCGGATATTCATACAGGAACATCGAAGTCACCACGCACCATCCGGTGAACGTGTTTATATCGAACGGACAGACCTTGTACATGGAAACCTTCGTCTGGTCCCCGTAGAGATCCCAGGACAGCTGCTCCGGCATGACAAGCTTGAGGTTGAAGGAAAGGGTATCCTCATCGCCGAACCTGCCATACTGAGGATAGACCACGACATCCGTACTGTACTGTCCTGCAGGGATAGTGATGGTGTTGGATTCCAGAGTGTAGTCTCTGCCCTCGATAGCATTGCTCCCCTCATCGATGATTTCGACAGCGAGAGTCCTGTCATAATCGCAGGCTACCGTAGAGGAAACCGGAACTTTGAAGGAATAGCCTTCATCTGAAAGGACCGGATTCACAGAGAGTGTATCCTGGAACAGGATGTACTCTCTGTCTGCGATTTTTACATTATCTTCCTGGCAAGCTGTAAAGAACGCTCCAAGAAGCATAATGGCAAATATTGATAATCTTCTCATCATATAGTCTTTACTGTTTACCTGTTATTACTTTCATTCCCTTCTATTTCAGAACCCGGGGACTCGATCTCGTGCTGAGGGATAGGCCAGACGAAGAGCGGGTCGTCCGCGCTTATTTCAAGGTCGTTGCCCTCGATCTGCGAGTAGCTGTTCGGAGTACGCTCGAAACCCTGGTGCCAACGCTTGAGGTCGTTGAGACGGAAACCCTCCATATAGAGTTCCTTCACCCTCTCGTTGGATATTGTCTCCAGCCAGTCGGCCCCTACGGAAACCGCACCTGCTCCCCTGCTCTGGCTGAGTGTGGTCAGGTCGCTTGCGGCAAGTCCGTCACCGAGCCTGCAGTGTGCCTCGGCCCTGATGAGATACTGCTCCGCGAGCCTGAGAGGTTTCGGCATACATACATGGTAAAGCTGGTAGCTGTTGGTAAAATTACGGTTGCCCCAGTATTTCGCCAGGAGCGGCACGGCTATCTCGAAAGAATATCCTATAGTCGGGAAGCCTTCCACGCTCGAATCGGCAAAATATGCCAGATAGCGGATATCGTTCGTCGAATAGAGGTTGATCACCCACTCCGCAGGGACAAAGTCCGGATAGAGGTAGGTATAGTCCCTCCGATAGTTGAGGAAATCTGTCCCGAGCGCCCCGCCGTAGGAGGTAGCGGTGAAACCTATGCGCCAGATTATCTCGTATCCGGTATCGAAGTACCAGAGACTGTCGAATCCCGTATAACCGGTCGTCGGATTGGTCTCCGTCCCGCTGAGCGAGAAAGCCGGATTGTCAATCACGTATGTAGAATAGGTGACGGCGTCGTTCCAGTTCCTCATGTTAAGGGCGACGCGGGCGCGGATGGCGTAGACTGCCGCAAGGGAGATATAGTAATTGTCGTAGACATCCCCTTCGTTGACAGTCGGGTCGTCGTCCCCGTCATCGAGAAGCTCTTCGGCCCTTGCGAGGTCGCTGAGGACCTGCTGGTAGGAATCATAGAGAGAAGCCCTTTTCACCGGTTCCGGTTCGAAATATTTCGTACGGAGCACAACGCCGAGCATGTTCCTGGCTGCTTCATCATCCGGTGTATTGCCGGTATCGTCCGTTGCCGGATATGCATTGCAGAAGCATTTGATCAGCTCCGAGTAGCAAAGGGCACGGATGGCATACACTTCTCCGGTGTAGGAGTCGAGTGTCTCGAGGTTGTCCTCGTCCGTCTCGGCGGCCATCACTTCCCCTATCTTGTCAAGATAGAAGTTACAGTTGCCTATTACAGCGTAAAGTCCGCCGTAGACCCCCTCTATCTCCTCGTTGGTAGGACGGATATTCCATTCCCAGATGTCCGGATGAGGGTTGCTGTTGGTCAGCACAGCCATCGCCAGGTCGGACTGGATGTCCGGAAGCAGGGTAAGGCTGCCGCTGTAGAGGTTGCTGCTTTTAAGGCTCGAATAAATTCCGATCAGGTGCTGCTCCGCGTCTGCGAACGTCTGCATGGACTCCTCCACTGGAATTGCCGAGCCCGGATATTTTTCGAGACAGGATACGGCGGTCACGCATACAACTGCGGAAACGGCCGCGTATTTCATGATATTCAATATCTTCTTCATCTTGTTTTCTCCTCTTAGAATGTTAGGTCAAGACCGAATGTGAACTGGCGGGACATAGGATACCTGGCTATGTAGATATTCGACGTCCCTTCCGGATCGAGACCGGAGAAATTGGTGAACGTGAACAGGTTCTGCGCCTGGAAATAAACACGCAGCCCGTCAATGAAACCGGTCTTGCGGATAAGCGGTGCAGGGAACTGGTATGCAAGCATCAGGTTCTTGAGCCTCAGGAAGGAGGCGTCCTCGAGAAGCCTGTCATCGAATTCCATGTACACGCCGTGGCGCGGAGTCTCGGATATGTCCCCCGGCTGTTTCCACCTGTCGAGGAGCTTCACGGACTGGTTGTAGGTCTGGTAACGCCCGTTGGACTCCTGGTAGAACCTGTCGTTGTTTATCATCCACCTGTCGGCTACCCAGCTGAACTGAGCCGAAAGGGAGAGGCCCTTCCAGGCGAAGGTGGTACCGAAACCGCCTGCCCAAGGTGCATTGTAGCTCTTGCCAAGCATGACCCTGTCCTCATCCCTGAGCTCGTTGGTGATTTCCCCGTCCTTGGTATACCAGAGGGCGTCTCCGTTGGCAGGGTTCACACCGGCGAAACGGTTCAGGAAGAATTCCCCGGAGTCGTGGCCGACCACGAGCTTGAGGTTGGTGTTGGCGATCTCATACTCCTGTACTCCGCTGTACAGCTCGGAAATACGGTTGTTGTTATATGATACGTTGGCGTTCAGAAGCCAGGAGAAATCTCCTATCTGGAGGGCCGTACCGGAAACGTTGAGTTCGGCTCCGCGGTTGGTCATGGCTCCGATGTTGTCCCAGTTGCTGCCGAAGCCGTTGTCCGAGTAGGACTGAGGCACGAGCATCAGGAGGTTGTATGTGTACTTATTGTAGAGTTCGAGGTCTACGTTCAGCCTGTTCCAGAAAGCGAAGTGGAAAGCGAGGTTGGTGGTCCAGGTGGACTCCCAGCTCAGGTTCTCGTTACCCTGGGATACAGGTGCAAGTCCCGGTGTCCCTACATAGTCTCCTGCGCTGCCCACGAGGGCGAGGTGATTGTAGTTCGGGATCTCGGAGTTTCCGGAAGTACCGCTGCTCAGGGCTATCTGTGCGTAAGTCAGCCAGCTGCGGGAAGATGCCATGAAGTCTTCGTTGAGAAGGTTCCACATCAGTCCGACAGAGCCGAACCCTGCCCAGCGTCCGTCCCTTCCGAACCTTGACGAAGCGTCGGCTCGTCCGGAGAGCTCGAGATAGTACTTGTTCGCGTAGTTGTACTCTGCCCTGGCGAAGAATGACAGGAATCCGTAATCGTCATCCGTGGTATCGCTCCATGAGGTGGCACGGGAACCGGTTGTCACATTCGTCATGTAGTGGTTGTTCTGTCCAGCGGTCAGGATGCTGAAATCCTCGTAATGGTAGTTGATACCCTCCTGTCCGACCATGAAATTGAAAGAGTGTATGTTGTCGATGTCGAACTGGTAGCCTATGGTATTTGTCACAGAAAGGGACAGACCGTCAGTGGAAAGTCTCTGGGCCGTTCCCTGTCCCTGGTTCGGAATGAAGTCAGGGAAAGACTGGCCATAGCCTGTGGTATGGGTATAGTCTACAGTGAACTGCGAACGGATAGAAAGACCCTCGATAGGTTTCGCCTCGGCGAAAATAGAGGAGAAGACCTTGTACCTCTTGTATGTACGGGGATTTTTCTCCAGCCAGTCTATAGGGTTCACGCCGTCACCGTTCCATCTCTTGTCCGGATCGGTGCTTCCGGAAATGGCTACCGAGCCGTCCGCATTGTACGGATCCCAGTAAGGAAGCATGAACTGGGCTGCCGATATAGGTGTCACTACGGAAGGGGCTCCCTCGTCAGCCTGCTCTATGCCCTGGTAGTTGAGCATGGTGTTGGTACCGACAGTAAGCCACTTGGCGGCACGCTGCTCTACGTTTGCCCTTATGGAGTAGCGGTTGAAATTCGAGCCGATGGCGACACCTTCCTGGTCATAGTAGGCACCTGAAATATAGTAGTTGGTCTTTTCCGTAGCTCCGGATACCGACAGTTCATAATTCTGGAGCAGGGCGGCATCGTTGTAGACCACGTCCTCCCAGTTTACGTCAATCTGGGACAGGGCGTCATAGTCCTTCCCGGCATCTATGCCTATTTCCTTCTCATACTGGATGCGCTCGGCAGTGTTCATGAGATTCCACTGTCCGTGGGCGACGTTCGAGAAACCGAGCTGCGTGCGGAATGTGATGGTTGGCTTGTCAGCCATACGTCCGCGCTTGGTAGTGATGACTATCACACCGTTTGATGCACGCGCTCCGTAGATGGATGTCGAGGAGGCGTCCTTGAGGACGGATATGCTCTCGATATCCGACGGGTTGATGGAATTGAATTCGGAAGCCGAGATGGCGGCTCCGTCGAGGATGTAGAGCGGTGCGGTCCCGGAGTTGATGGAGTTCGAACCACGGATAAGCATCGTGGCCGAAGCACTCGGTTCTCCAGTGGAAGACAGCACGGTCAGTCCCGGCACCTGTCCCTGAAGGGCCTGGTCGAATGCCGCAGTAGGCGTACTTTCGATTTTCTCGGATTTTACGCTGGAGACAGATCCCGTGATGGTTCCTTTCTTCCTCACACCGTATGCCACGACAACCGTCTCTTCGAGCATCTGGGAGTCGGACTCCATGGCCACATCGTATGTGACTGCTGCGGAGCCTGACGGCACGATGTATTCAACTGTCTGATAACTGATGGCATGGAAAGAGAGAATAGCCCCTGCAGGGACGGTGCAGGTGTAGCTGCCGTCTTCTGACGTGCTGACACCCCCTCCGGCCGAAGACATTACGACCACACCGATCAATGGCTGGCCGTCTTCTGCGGAGGTAACAACGCCGCTGACTGTGACATCTCCTTTGTCCTCTACCTGCGCCGCAGCGAGTGCCGGCATGGCGCAAATCAATAGTTCAAGAAGTATCAACAATGTTGTTCTCATAGATGTTACTTTATTTTCGGGGCGCAAAGGTAGCAAATATTTTTATTCGACGTCAATTAATAATATTTTTTTTCATCATAATAATCAATGAGTTACAAATTCTAAAATTGTCATTTTTCTGAGTTTGCCTTTCAAATTTAAAGCAAATACCAAAAATCGATTAACATCCTTTAGAAAATTTACAAAACAGATTAACATATGAAAGGGGCAAATATTTCCATTCGTAGATGGGATGATAATTTATTATCGGAATTTGTCCTGTAAAAAAGCTGTTCGTATCTTGTGGAGTCGTATTCGACGAATGTAAGGGGACTGAAAAGCGGAAATGTCAAGTTTATTTCGTTAACCGCTAATTTATTCCGAACTTTGGAATTTTTCTCATGGAGAAAACAGATATACCTTAATATTATATATACGCCATCATGACATTGCAGGAACAAATGCAGGAGTATCTCGACAGCCTGACACCGCTTCATGAAAAACTTTCCGAGAGCCATGAAAAACTGCTTTATTTCATAATCTGGAACGGAGGGGAAGCGACCGCCTTCGAACTGGAAAAATTCGCATCATATACCAGGACGGGCCGGACAGCCCTGAACAAACTCCTGAAAGATCTTTTAAAAGCCGGCATCATAAGGGAAAACCTGTTCCATAATTATTCATGCCGGTACAGTCATTATTTCATGCTTGCGCTGACGATGCTGAAATTCCGCAGAGACCTCTGTCTGGAATTCGAAAGAATCATAAAAAAGCGCGATAAAACCAGAATATGGCTTTGGAATATCGCAACGGCCGTCTTTGACGGTGATTCCAAAGTCTCGGATACAATAGAAATACCGGAGGCCGGCACGCCATATGATTCCATCTCCCCGAGCTGTTACCTGTGGCCGGTATGCAGGCTCAGGGCATTCTGGCCCTATATATACCGTTTGGATATGGCGGACCAATACGTTATGGTCAGGACATATCTTGACACCTGTATGGAAAATGACAGCCTTGCGGAAGAGAGGCTTGATGACCTTGACGAATTCCTTTCGGAAAATCCCGGAGCCGACGCCGACAAGGTATCCGGCCAGAACATGTCCGACATGATAAATCTCTACCGGTTCATCTGGACAGGAAAGGGAAAAGCCGGCAAGAATAAGACACAAACAGTATGGTCTCTTGCACATGAAGCCGTACAAGCACTCTACAGACGGGATATGAAGGCTTGTACCGAAAACTTCACGGCATCCCTGAAACTGAAAAACAAAAACAGCAAGGACAAGAACCTGTATCATGAATCTATCCTGAGCTTTCTCCTGATCATTGCCTATAAAATTGCAGATACGGAAGAGTCCAGGACAAAAATCTCACAGTTCCTGAAAAAGAATTCCGTAAAAGAGATATATTCCCTCTGGCCGGCGGCACTGGCTGCGGAATATCTGAATAAGGCATGCAATTCCCGCATCGTCATATTTTCTCTCCGGGATATCGCCGGTATTGGAAACAGACAATATCAGGTATACGCAATGCTTCTAGCCAAATCCCTCGGTATTGATGCCGGGGAAATATGGACGGACCATGAAAATTTCGTCCTGCCGCAGTGCGCGCTGTTGCGTTATGAGCTGAGCCCGTATTTCAGGACCGATGATCAGGAAGAACTTGCGGGCAGGTTCGGCGGAGCTCCATTGCTTGCGTCCATAAGACTCAGGGAACAGTGGGAATATCTGATAGATGACCTGGTTTCATTATACCCGGATTCCGCCGTAAGTCCGGGACATGACAAACGGATTGCATACCTCCTGACCAGACATGGCAATGTGGATATGCTGCTTCAGTCAAAGACGAAGACCGGGAAATGGAGTGCCGGACGGAAATTGCATGAATACGACATTAGAAGGTTGTCGGGTGAATATATGGATGAATACGACAGGAGGATAATGAATGCCTCAGCATACAGTTTCTCCCGATCCTACAAGTTTATGTTTCCTCTGCTTGCCGGCTGCGACAGGGTCTATTATCTTCAGACGAATCCTGAGAATTCCGTGGATATCGCTGAAGAAAAACCATATATTTCCGTAATCAGGACTGCTGACGGTATCAGGATAGATTCCAATGCCATATCCGATGGAAACGTGTGTGCCCTGACAGTAAAGAAAACAGACCGCCTGCACTATACCGTCATACAACTGTCAGAACGGCAGATGAAACTTCTCGGAATACTGAAATCAATTGAATCATTCCCTCCTGAAGCCGAACAGGCATTGCGTGAAACCCTGGACAGAATAAAGGATATAATAATATGCTCCGATCTCGACGGACCGGAATCCACCATACCGCGCACCGACGGCCAAAGTACCGTCATATTCCAGATAATTCCACACAAAGGAAAATTCTGCACGGCCCTGACTGTCCGGCCGCTTCCGGACGGACAGCGGACATTCTTGCCCGGGAAAGGAGACCGGACATATTACGACTGCACTTCAGGAAAAGTGAAAAGGCAGGTAATACGGAATCTGAAGGCAGAGAGGGACAGATATGAAGAGGTCTTGTATTTCCTTGAAAACGAGGAAGCGGTGGAGCCGGATGAAAACGGTCATTGCAATCTGGATATCGGACAGCTTCTTTCCCTGCTCGAGTTCGTAAAGGAAAGTCCTGGAAAATTCGCCATAGAGTGGCCGGAAGGGAAAAGCCTGAAGTTTAACGGTGTGCTTACGTCAAGACAAGTCAGTATCAACGTAACCTCCGGAGAACAGTGGCTTGAAATGGAGGGTAACGTCAATATTGATGAAAGGACCGTCCGCCTGGCGCACTTGCTGTCCGGGATATCCTCAGGCGTTCTCTCCGGACGATATGTCCGTCTGGGCGAAGAAGAATATGTCGCCCTTTCCGAATCCCTCATGTCCCAACTGAAACGTATTGAAGCCATATCTCAGCCGGCTTCATCAGAACGGACACGGATTTCGGTCTTCCAGACGGGACTTTTGGCGGAACTGCTCCAGAAATCCGGATTTTCTTCAGTCAATACAGACAGAAGGATGAAAGAGCTGGAGTCTTCACTGGACGAAGCCGCCCGGATGGACATACAGGTCCCGGCTGCCCTTAATGCAACGCTCCGGGATTATCAGGAAGAAGGATTCCGGTGGATAGTCCGTCTTGACCATTGGGGCGCAGGGGCCTGTCTGGCGGACGATATGGGATTAGGAAAAACATTGCAGGCCATTGCGTTCCTTCTGTACAAGGCCCGGTCAGGCCCATCTCTTGTAGTGGCTCCGACATCTGTCCTGTTGAACTGGAAGTCCGAAATTGAGAAATTCGCCCCGGAACTGGACATTAAAAATATCAATGTCGCTTCCGACAAGACAACCATGATACAGTCAGCCGGGCCTTCAGATGTATTTTTAACATCCTACAGGCTTCTGGTCTCTGAAAAGGACCTTTTGGACAAGACAAAATGGAATGTCGTATGTCTGGATGAAGCGCATGCGATAAAGAACCGGGAGACGGCAACTTCCGATGCAGTGATGTCCCTCCAGGCGTCATCGAGGCTCGTACTTACAGGGACTCCCGTACAAAACTATCTCGGAGAGCTATGGAACCTCTTCCAGTTCCTGAATCCGGGGCTGCTCGGGACGTACAGGCAATTTTCGGATAAATTCATCAACACGGCTGAATATGATTCCGCGATGAGACGCCAGCAGCTGAAGAAAATCATTTCGCCATTCCTTCTTAGAAGGACCAAAGCCGATGTGATAGAGGAACTGCCGGGAAAAACGGAAATCACATACAGGATTCCGCTTTCGTCAAGGGAGAGACTGCAATATGAAGTATTGAGGGAAAGTGCCAGACGCCAGGCGGAAACGTCAAACAAAGTGAATGTCAATGTCCTGGCGGCAATAACCAGACTGAGACAGGCTTCCTGCGACATAGCCCTTGTAGACAAGGAATGGGATGCGGTCTCATCCAAAACAGAAGCATTCCTTGACCTGACCGCAGAAATACTGGACGGGAGAAACAGGATTCTGGTCTTCAGCCAATTCACATCGTATCTGTCAAGGATCGCATACGAACTGGACCGCAGAAACGTGAAGTATTTTTATCTTGACGGAACGGTTCCGGCCGAAAAAAGGGCAGAAATGGTATCTTCATTCCAGTGTGGAGAGAAACAGGTATTCCTGATCAGTCTCAAGGCAGGAGGTCTCGGACTTAACCTGACAGGGGCCAACTATGTGGTCCATCTTGATCCGTGGTGGAATCCTGCCATAGAACAACAGGCGACAGACAGGGCGTACAGGATAGGACAAACCCGGAATGTTACAGTCTACCATTTCATTTCGGAGAATACCATAGAAGACAAGATACTCAGGCTGCATAAGGTAAAGAACGCTCTTTCCGATGCGGTCCTTGAGGGTCAGGACACCTGGCATACGGTCACGATTGAGGAGCTGAGGGAAATGCTTGGGGATTGAAAATATTGCTGATTACAGCTCCTTCTGGGGGATTTGGCCGGCTGAGGCCGTCCACATCCCCGGGCCCTCGCCGGGCGGGCCCTTGCACTGGATGCCGGCCGGCTTTGCCGGCATCGGCGTCCGTGCTTCAGGAACTGCTGCAAGCAAGCTTGCGCAGCCCCTGAAGCACGGACGCCGGGACTCTGAGAGTCCCGGCGTCCAGTGCGGTGAGAGGGGGATTCGAACCCCCGGTACGGTTAAACCCGTACGGCAGTTTAGCAAACTGCTGGTTTCAGCCACTCACCCATCTCACCAATGTGGCCAGCGATATTGCCAAACAGGACTGCAAATATACAACAATTTTATTGTTTTGCAATATTTTCTCTCATGTCGGTATCCGCCTGGATATTTTTGATACGGTAATAGTCCATGATACCGAGATTGCCTGTGCGGAAAGCTTCAGCCATTGCAAGCGGGATCTGGGTCTCGGCTTCGATGACTTTCGCCCGGGCTTCCTGCGCCTTTGCCTTCATCTCCTGCTCCAGGGCTACAGCCATGGCCCTCCTTTCTTCCGCACGGGCCTGGGCTATGTTCTTGTCCGCCTCGGCCTGGTCCATCTGCAATACGGCACCTATGTTCTTTCCGATATCAATGTCGGCAATATCTATGGACAATATCTCAAACGCGGTCCCGGCATCAAGTCCCTTGTTCAGGACCACTTTCGAAATGGAATCCGGATGCTCCAGGACCATCTTGTGACTCTCGGAAGCACCGATGCTCGACACGATGCCTTCTCCGACGCGGGCAAGCACTGTCTCCTCCCCTGCACCGCCGACCAGCTGCTTGATATTGGCACGCACCGTAACGCGGGCCTTGGCTATCAGCTGGATACCGTCCTTGGCCACAGCCGTCACCGGCGGGGTGTTAATCACTTTCGGATTCACCGACATCTGGACAGCCTCGAAAACGTCTCTTCCGGCGAGATCTATGGCAGCCGCCATCTTGAAATTAAGGGCGATATTGGCCTTGTCGGCAGAGATGAGGGCATTCACGACGTTCGGAACGTTGCCTTTGGCAAGGTAATGGGCCTCGAGCTCATTGGCGTCAAGTTTCAGGCCGGCCTTGGTACCGGTCACCATAGCCATGACGATAGTTCCCGGAGGGACCCTCCTCCATCTCATCAGGACAAGTTGCACCAGGGAAATACGGACTCCGGAAATCAGAGCCTGAAACCAGAGGGTAACAGGAAAGAACCAGAGGAAAATAATCAGGGCGACAACCGCGACGGCCACCCACAATCCAATCATTGCCATAAATCAGAAATCTTCTTGTATCGGTTTCACATAAATCTTGTTGTCTTCCATCAGCACGACCTCGATGTCGGTTCCCGGATCGATTACGCCTTCGAGGGAAGTCACCTCGTAACGTACATCCTTGATGACGGCCGTCCCCATAGGGCCGAGGCGGGTCACCGTCTTGCCGCAATCCCCGACCGACAGCGCCTTGTCATCGAAAATGTTCACCTTTGAATCGATGTTCGTATGCAGGGCAAGCTTTTTCCATGTCTTTGCCCTGAGGACATATATCGTCAGGACAACCAGAAGCACAATATTGACAATTGTGACGATAGTCCCTGCCGCAGGTCCCAGTTCACTGTACGCATAGAAACACGAGCCGCCGAGCGAGATGACGCCGAATATGCCGGCCACACCTACTCCGGGGATAAGCAGGATTTCCGTGAGAATGAGCAGGATGCCCACTATCATCAGGATAATAATAAAAGTCATATCAAACATTCTGTGGTTTACTGTTGCTCTTCACCGTTCCCGATCCTGACATACGTGACATCCTCCACCCCGGCAGCCCTGACAGCCACCATGACCTTCTCCACGAGGCTCCTGTCATCGAAAGGACCGACGATATAGGTTATTTTCCCGTCCTTTTCCGTCCTTGCTATATCCTTCTTGCCGCACAGCTGCCCGATAGCAGAGACCACGAGTTCGGGAAGGGTCCCGTCGTACGGTACGATGTCTATCTGGTACAGGGATACGGCACGCAGCTGCTTCTCGAGAGCCCTTGCCTTGGACACAGGCACCGCCTCACCGTCGTTGAAGGCTGTTATGAAGGCTGTCCGGAAGCCAAGCTTCTTGACGGTATTAAGGTTAGACAGCACGTCATTGTATGTTCTGAAGACCCCGACCCGATAAACGTATTTCCCGGAAGGGGTGATTTCCTCGAATACCGGGCTGAGACCTTTGAGACTCTTGACCGCAGCCCTGGAGGACAGGCTGAACATCTGTATCTGGTAGACGATGCCGTCCGGAAGCGTATTGTCTTCGGCGAACCGCCCTTCCGGAAGAATCATGAAGGTATAGTCGAACTTGACATGAGGCTTCTCCAGCACGATGTCCGGGGCCCGGCCTGGATCCATACGGGTAAAGACATAGTCCGTTTCGGCGCCTTCCACCTCCCTGTCCGCCTCGCGGACAAGCTTGTCAGGATCGAGGACTATTCCTTTGAACAAGAACTCCATCTCTATATCCTGCAGAGCCGCCGATGCTTTCTCAAGGGAGTCCTGAAGGGTCTGTATACGCGTCTCCGCCTCCGAAATTTCCTGCTCGAGACGCTCACGTCCGGCGGCGTCCGGATTTTCCGCGAGAAGGGTCCTCCTGGTATCGATCCGGACATTGGCGGCATACATCGAATCCCTCAGGTTCCTGACTTCGGCGACCTTGGCGGTATATTCCCGGGTATCGGCATCCTCCGGCTGCATCCGGGACATGGCAGGACCCTCATCGAACCTGGCAATGTCCTCCTCCGGCTCGAGTGACATGATCTTCCTCAGCATATCGGGGTCATCCACCCCTTTCCTGACCGGCATGGTCTCCTGCTCCAGGACATAGATGTCCACACTGTCCGGAGGACAGCCGCGGTCGGAAGCGAATATGGAATACCGGCCGTCAGGAGTATCCATATAAAGGAAATCATTGTAAGGGGAAGAAAACGGCATGCCCATGTTGGACGGCGGGCCCCATTCGTGCTGTTCCTCATTCCATGTCGAGACGTACAGGTCGAAGCCGCCCATACCGTAAAGCCCCGACGAGGCAAAGAAGAGTTTCCTGCCGTCAGGAGACAGCATCGGATATATCTCGTCCGACGAAGACACGAGGTATTCGTTCAGCAGAGAGGGTACGGACCACGTGGAATCCTTCCGGTCCGTCCTGTAGATGTTCATGGCCCCTCCGGTGTCCGGAGCGGAATAGTACAGCGATGTGCAGCGCTCCGGGAAATAGACCGCCCTGTAGAAAGGATGTGTCCCCAGAGTGTCCAGCACATTGGGCACCGGACGCCAGCTCCTGTCCTCGAGAGGATAGTAGAGCCAGAATTCATCAAGAGAGAACCTGTGCCTTGCGACAACGGCAGGGCTGAGCACGAAATCAGCCATCCCGAGACCGTTCTCGGAGAGCATCTTGGCATCCTCGAGACTTATCCGCGCCACAGAATCCCGGGTCATGGAAAGCGCCTCGTCATACAGCGCCATGGATTCTTCGAACATATATGCCTTCCTCAGGGAATCCGCCTTGCGCACAAGGCTGTCGGCGTCCTGGCCTGCAGCAGCCGCCATGCTTCCGGAGAAAAGGACTATAATGGATATTGCTGTCCTGAAATATGGAGTCATTGTCTTTATCCGCTCATTTACAAAATACAAAAATAACATTTATATCCATAATTTTTAGGGCGGAGCCTCATTTATAAGAAAAAAATAGTAAATTTGTGCCCTATTTTGTGCCGGTGGACCGGTGACTGCCGGCAGAACCGGTACGGACCGGAAAAAAGTGGAATGAATTAATCAATTTAAATTTTCGATAATATTATGCAAAGTAAAGGTGCTATCAGATTCGTGGCAATCCTCCTTGCTCTTGCCTGCATTTGGCAGCTGATGTTCACCGTAGTGACAAAGATCTACGAGAACAAGGCCGTGAAGTACGCAGAAAATGCAGTGGAAGAATTCAAGACAAGTTCTGCCTACGACAAGATTCCTGATGTGGACAAGGCCTATGTGCTCGACTCCATCAGAAAAGACCAGAACAGATGGTATTTGGACTCCATCTCTTCACAGAAAGTATATTTCGGATACACTTTCGATGATGTCAGGGAAAAGGAAATCAACCTCGGACTTGACCTCAAGGGAGGTATGAACGTGATGCTCCAGGTGCAGCTGGAAGATGTCGTGCAGGCTCTTGCAGAGAACAATATGTCACCTGAATACCAGCAGGCGTACAACCTCGCCCTCGAGCGCAGCAGGACTTCCGGCACCGACTTCATCACCCTGTTCGAGCAGGCCTGGACCGAATGTGCGGGCGGACAGAGGCTTTCCAACATCTTCATCGGCCTCGACAGGAAGAACAAGACCGAGAACAAGAAGCTCGAATCCACCGATGCGGAAATCATCGCAATGATACGTACCGAGGCGGAAAGCGCCATCGCGAACTCTTTCGAAGTGCTCCGCAACAGGGTTGACCGTTTCGGTGTGACCCAGCCGAACATACAGAAGGTGGGAAACACAGGGCGTATCCTCGTGGAACTCCCTGGCGTGAAGGAACCCGAGCGTGTGAGGAAACTCCTTCAGGGTACCGCATCCCTCGAATTCTGGACGACCTACGAGACTTCTGAGATCTTCCAGTACATGACCGAAGCCAACAGTCTCGTGGCACAGATAAACAAGGAAGCCACGGCTGCGGAAGAGACCGTACCGGCAGAGACACCTGCAGCGGCTGACACTGCCAAGGACATCCTGGCAGAGGAGCTCGAGGCCCAGGCGGCCGAATCCGCAGACTTCGCGGAATATGAGAAGGAGAACCCTCTTTTCGCCATCCTCATGCCGCCTGTAGACCAGACGGGAAGCGTGATGAGAGGCGCCACCATGGGATATGCGCACTTCAGCGATACCGCCCGTGTGAACAAGATACTCAATATGCCTGAGGTGAAGGCCCTCTTCCCTGATGACCTGATACCGATGTGGTCCGTGAAGCCGTTCGACAACAACCAGTACGAGCTCGTGGCCATCAAGGCTTCCCTGAACGGTGAGGCTGCCCTCCGCGGCGAAAGGGACCAGAAATTCATCACGGATGCCAGGGTGCAGTACAACGGTGCCAGCCCTGAGGTATCCATGTCGATGAGCGCCGAAGCCGCCAAGGTATGGGCAAGGCTTACAAAAGACAATATCAACAGGCAGATAGCCATCGTCCTCGACAACATGGTCTATTCACACCCTGTCGTCAATACGGAAATCACCGGAGGAAACTCCCAGATAAGCGGTAACTTCACCCTCGAAGAGGCGGAAGACCTCGTGAACGTCCTCAAGTCAGGTACCCTTCCTGCACCGGCCAAGATCGTCCAGGAACAGGTCGTAGGACCTTCACTCGGAGCCGAGTCCATCAACGCGGGATTCATATCGTTCATCATCGCGTTCCTGCTCGTGCTCTGCTATATGGTACTGTTCTACCACGGGGCAGGACTTATAGCCGATGCGGCACTTCTTACCAACGTGCTCCTGCTGTTCGGAACCCTGGTTTCCTTCTCGGCCGTGCTGACTTTGCCTGGTATCGCCGGTCTCGTCCTGACCCTGGGTATGGCCGTGGATGCAAACGTCATCATCTATGAACGTATCAAGGAAGAGCTCCGTTCCGGCAAAGGCCTGAGCAAGGCAGTGTCTGACGGATATTCCAACGCATATTCGGCCATCATCGACGGACAGATAACGACCATCCTCACCGGTATCGTGCTGTTCATCTTCGGTTCCGGTCCCGTACAGGGCTTCGCCACCACGCTGATCATAGGTATCGTGACTTCAGTGTTCACTTCGATCTTCATCTCGAGGATCATCATCGACGACAGGCTTGCAAAGGGCAAGAACATAACATTCGACAACAAGTTCACAAGGAACTTCCTGCAGAATACGACCATCAACTTCCTCAGCAAGAGAAAGTACACTTACGTGATTTCTTCCGTGGTGATAGTCATCTGCATTGTCTCCATGTTCACCAGAGGCTTTACCTACGGTGTTGATTTCGCCGGAGGACGTACGTACGTCGTAAGGTTCGACCAGCCTGTATCCGTAGAGGAAGTCAGGGCATCGCTCGTGAAGGAATTCGACGGCGGAGTCGAGGCCAAGCAGTTCGGCGGAGAAAGCCAGATGAAGATCACTACGCAGTACATGATCCAGGACAAGTCCTCGGAGGCCGACGCAGCCGTTGAAGAGAAGCTGTTCAATGCAGTGAAAGGCTTCTATGCCGGCGAGATGGACCTCGACCTGTTCACCTCTACTGCCGTGAACCCTAACGGTATCATCAGTTCCGACAAGGTGGATGCATCCATTGCGGACGACATGAAGCGTGATGCCATCATAGCCGTAGTCATCGCCCTGCTCGTTATATTCATCTACATAGCGATAAGGTTCAAGAAATGGACATGGGGACTTGGCGGTACTGTCGGCCTTGCCCACACCGCCATCATCGTGGTCGGCTTCTTCTCCCTGTTCTCGGGAATCCTGCCGTTCAGCCTTGATGTCGACCAGACGTTCATCGCTGCGGTACTGACGATCATCGGTTACGCCATCAACGATACAGTGGTCATCTTCGACCGTATCAGGGAATACAAGAACCTGCATCCTAAGATGCCGCTCGAGACCAACGCAAACCAGGCCCTGAACAGTACGCTGTCACGTACCATGAACACGAGTCTTACGACCCTCATCGTGATGGTGGCCATCGCCATCTTCGGAGGCGAGGTGATCAGGGGTATGGCCGTAGCCCTCTGCCTCGGTATCGCGGTAGGTACATACGCTTCCATCTTCATCGCTACGCCTATCATGTATGACGTGACCATGGCTGCAGAGAGGAGGAACGCAAAGAAACTGGCTGCAAAGAAGTAATCGGACAACTGTCAGATACATACTGATAAATTTCGAGAAAAGCCCGGATTTGGTTTCCGGGCTTTTCTTATTTTTAGTACCTTTGCCTTCCGCATTTCAAAATCCAGGAAAGCCATGTCATTCGTCCACCTTCACGTACATACCCAGTATTCGATCCTTGACGGTCTCTCGTCGATAGAAAACCTGTTCAAGAGGGCCAGGGAACTCGGCATGCCTGGAATCGCCATTACTGACCACGGGAACATGTACGGGGTGAAGGAATTCTTCAAATACGCAGCGAAATACCCGGAAGTCAAGCCAATCGTCGGATGCGAGATATATGTCTCCAGGTACGACCATACCATAAAGGACAAGGAACACAGGGAATACTACCACCTGATACTTCTCGCGAAGAACTATAACGGGTACAAGAACCTGATGAAGATAGTGTCCACCGGCCACGTAGAGGGAATGTACTACGGGAAGCCGAGGGTATCGCACCATGTGGTGGAGAAATACGCCGGGGATCTCGTATGCTGCTCTGCATGTATAGCGGGCGAGATTCCGAAAAACATCATCGCAGGAGACATGGAAGCGGCGGAAAAGGCTGTGGAATGGCATAAGAAAGTGTTCGGTGAGGACTACTACCTTGAAGTGCAGCTGCACAGGACGGAGGTGCCGGGACTGTCTCCGGATGTCTACGAAAGACAGCTGGTCTCGAATGCCGGGATATTCGAACTGGCGGAGAAGACAGGTGTGAAGGTGGTGGCAACCAATGACGTACACTTTGTAAACAAGGAAGACGGTCCGGTACACGACAGGCTCATCTGTCTGACGACCAACGCGAATATCGATGATCCGAAAAGGCTCCGCTACACCCAGCAGGAGTATCTCAAGAGCGAAGAGGAAATGGCGGCTCTTTTCCCGGACCACCCGGAAGTCCTGTCCAACACGATGGAGATCTTCGACAAGATTGAAAGCTACAAGATAGACAGGGGGCACGTGCTGCCCGTGTTCAGGATAGACGACGGTTTCCTCGCCGAAAAGGACAGGTATCTTGAAAAATACAAGGACGTGATCGATGCAGGACGCTGCGACAAGGACGGGAACGACCGCGGGGAGGCATTCACCTACTCGGTAGCCTATCTGTGCGAACTCTGCTACAAGGGAGCCGAAAGAAGATACGGCAAGCTGGACAGTGAACAGGCCGAACGTATCGATTTCGAGCTGAAGACAATATCCAGGATGGGATTTCCGGACTACTTCCTGATAGTGCAGGATTTCATCGCCGCGGCCCGGCGGCAGGGAATCTCGGTAGGTCCCGGGAGGGGGTCGGCGGCAGGATCGGCGGTAGCCTATTGTCTCGGCATCACGAATATCGACCCGATCAAGTACCAGCTGCTTTTCGAGCGTTTTCTGAATCCGGACCGTATATCGATGCCTGATATAGACATAGACTTCGATGACGACGGCAGATACAGGGTATTCCAGTATGTCGAGGAGACTTACGGGAAAGACCATGTGTCACACGTGATAACCTTCGGTACGATGGCGGCCAAAAGCTCCATTAAGGACGTGGCACGTATCAGCAACATGAGTATCGACGAATCCAACCGGCTCACGAAGATGATTCCGGACAAGCCGATCAAGGTGACCGAGGTACAGGAGCTGCCGCTGGATGAGGACGAGGAGATCGAAAGCGGTTTCAAGATAATCGAGAAGGAAGTGGAGGTGCCGGATCCGGATCATGAAGGCCGGAAAATAAAGGTGATGAAGAAGTTCAAGAAGGGGCCTGTGGAAAAGGATTACAAGGTGACCCTGAAGAACTGTCTGAAATACATCGACGAACTGAAAAACGAGTACCAGAACGGGTCCCAGCTCACCAGGGAGGTGCTGGACTATGCGATGAAGCTCGAGGGAAGCATAAGGCAGACCGGAGTGCACGCCTGTGCGATGATCATCGGAAGAGGAGACCTGACTGACTATATCCCAATCACCACGGCGGCGGACAAGGCCACGGGCCTGGACGTATGGGTGTCCCAGTATGAAGGCAGTTTCATCGAGGAAGTCGGCATGCTGAAGATGGACTTCCTCGGACTGAAGACCCTGTCCATAATCAAGGAATGCCTCGAGACGGTGAAAAAGACCCATGGCATCGACATTGACATCGAGAGCATTCCTATCGACGATGAGGAGACATACAGGCTGTACGGCCGCGGAGATACAAAGAGCGTGTTCCAGTTCGAATCGGACGGAATGAAGGAATGGCTGCAGAAACTTCAGCCGACCAGGTTCGAGGACCTTATTGCCATGAATGCGCTGTACAGGCCGGGACCTATGGACTATATCCCGTCTTTCGTGGCCCGCAAGCAGGGGACGGAAAAGATCGAGTACGACCTGCCGGAGATGGAGGAATTCCTGCAGGATACTTACGGGGTGACCGTGTACCAGGAGCAGGTCATGCTGCTTTCCCAGAAACTCGCCGGCTTTACGAAAGGCCAGGCGGACAAGCTCAGGAAGGCGATGGGAAAGAAGCAGCTCGATGTGCTGGAGTCTCTGCATGACAAGTTCATAGACGGAGGAAAGGCCAACGGACATCCCGAGAAAGTCCTCAACAAGATATGGAAAGACTGGAGGAAATTCGCCCAGTATGCGTTCAACAAGTCCCATGCGACCTGCTACGCCTGGGTGAGCTACCAGACAGGATACCTGAAGGCGCACTACCCGGCTGAGTTCCAGGCGGCCAACCTCAGCAAGAACCTCTCCAACATGGATGAGATCAGGAAGATAATGGACGACTGCAAGAAGTCGAGGATCAAGCTCCTGAACCCTGACATCAACGAGAGTGACGCCAGATTTACAGTCAACAGGGACGGAAACATCCGTTTCGGCCTGGGAGGTATCAAAGGTTTCGGGGACAACATAGTGAAAGCCATCCTCGACGAAAAGGGGAAGAACGGGCTTTTCAAGGATATCTGGGACTTCGTGGAAAGGATGGCCGGCACGATAAACAGGAAATCTTTCGAATCCCTGCTCTATTCAGGCGCATTCGACAGTTTCGGGTATGCGAGGAAACAGTACACCATGCCTGCGGCATCCGGAGAGTCCTTTATCGATACCCTGCTGAAGTATGCAGACCTGTACAGCCGGGACAAGCTCAGTTCCAAAGGTTCCCTGTTCGGAGAAATGGCCGAGACGAAGCCGATACGGCCGGAAATGCCGGAATACCACGCTTCGGAGCAGGAAGACGAAACGATGGAGATGCTGAAGAAAGAGAAGGAACTGGTGGGGATGTACCTTTCCGCCCACCCTCTCGACAAGTATTCCTTTGAAATAGACGCTTTCACGAACACCAACCTCTCTGATCTTCCTGACCTTGTGGCAAGATGCGACCGTGAGAAGGTATCAAAGAAGGTGAATGCGGCCGGATACATAACGAATGTGCAGGTCCTGACAAGCAAGAGCGGTTCTCCCTGGTCCAAGACCGTCATCGAGGATTTCAGCGGCAGCTATGAGTTCGCGCTCTTCGGCCGCGACCATGAGGCTTTCATGCCGTATCTGCAGCTATACACCCCGGTATATATCGAAGGGGTCATAGAAGAGAAATACTTCGTCCGCCCGGAAGAGCGCAAGACAAAGGGGAATCCGCCGTTCGTGTTCAAGATAAAGAAGATATCCCTGCTTGGCAACATCTCCGGCAATCTCATCAAGGGATTCGCGATCAGGCTTGACACGACAATGCTGAATACGGAATTCCGGCACAAGCTCGTCACCGTAGTGAAGAAGAATGTCGGGACAATCCCGCTTTCCATGTATCTCTACGATCCGCAGACGAAGTACAAGATCGAGTTCCTGTCGAGGAAATTCAGGGTGGCCGTGAGCGACCCGCTCATAAATGATCTCAAGGATCTGAACATCCCTTATTCACTCATAAGGAAGTAGGCCATCCGTTCCGGTGAGTCAGAAGATCAGGGTAGCCGAAACAGGATAGTGGTCCGAAATGAACTTCCGGTCCCCATAAGGCTTGGTGACGGTCTCGTATTCCGTACAGGATCTGAAGCCGGAATAGAAGATATGGTCAATGATTGAAGACGTCTCCTTGCCCCAGCCGTTGAAAGTGTTGCAGGAATCGGTTTTAGCCGCGATTTTGCGTGAATTCTTCATGATTCCGTCAAGGATTGCCAGGGCCGGGTCCGAGACGTCGGAATTGAAGTCACCGACAAGGACCACCGGAAGATTGTCCTTATTGAGTTCGGCGATTTCCGACATTATGAGAGCCATGCCCTCTTTCCTTGCAACAGCGCCCATGTGGTCCAGATGCGTGTTTACGAAAAAGAATTTCCTGCCCGAATCCTTGCTTTTCATCAGAGCCCAGGTCGTGGTTCGTTTGCAGGCGGCGTCCCAGCCTTTCGTCGGCTTGTCCGGAGTCTCCGAAAGCCAGAATGTGCCCCATTTCATCAATGAGACAGTATTCTTGTTGTATAGGATTGCGACGTGCTCCCCTTTTGCCTTGCCGTCTTCGCGTCCGACCCCGACGCATTTGTATTCACGGCAGTTTTCGGTGATGAAAAGAAGCTGGTAGGAATACGCCTCCTGTACTCCCATCACATCCGGCAGACGGTCTTCGATCATCATAGCCGTGGCCGGATAACGGAACTGCCAGGAGTTCGTGCCGTCATTTGCCTCACCTTGCCTGATGTTGTACGACATCACGTTGATTTTTGAAAGTCCAGCCGGTTTCGCCGCAGAGAGGACGGCTGACATGAAGAACACCGGGATAAAAGCCAGAAAAAGCAGTCTGTGTCGCATAATATTACGGGTTATCAGAATTACAAATCAACGGCGGTCCGATGAATCCATTATACCAGGCGCCAGGGGATCCATCGGACCGCCTTCAAGGATTTCTTCGAAATCCCTTTATATTGATCCCCGGGTGCTGTGCGCCAGAGGGTGAACTCAAAAAAGATTTTCCGTCACCATCAATCGTGTAAAAATACATATATTTTCCGAATAATGTCCTGACCGGGGTGTTTTTCTCCGCCGGTCATTTCCCGGCCGCACCGCCATATCCACCTATGAAAAGTTCCGCACCGGATTTCACTTGCAATTGAAATTATATTTACTTACTTTTGTCGAGCTTTCTGAAAAATAGAATATTATGGACAGGACAACTATTGTGGACACCCTTTTTCCGGGCTGCCCGATAAGAAATATACTTGCACGGATCTGCGACAAATGGTCCCTGCTGGTCATATTTACCATAGACAAGACGGACAAGGGAACCGTGCGTTTCAAGGAACTCCAGCGCGAAATCCCGGACATCTCCCAGAAGATGCTGACCGTGACCCTGAGGACCCTGGAGGAAGACGGATATGTGACCCGCACGGTCTACGCCGAGGTCCCTCCGCGCGTGGAATACTCCCTGACATCCCGCGCCCGCTCCCTCATCCCGCACATCAACTCGCTTGTCGGCTGGGCCCTGGAAAACAAGGACGCGATAATCGGGGACAGGAAGAAAGCCCGGTCCGGGAGGTGATTTAATTTTGATTTTAATACCGGCAATATGTACTTTTGTAATATTGCCCATAAAATACACAAGTCATGAATAGACATCTCAATATCATCCGTCATAAAAAGTTCCTGCTACTGATTTTCGCC
Organism: uncultured Bacteroidales bacterium; assembly: GCA_944326325.1. Lineage (GTDB taxonomy): Bacteria > Bacteroidota > Bacteroidia > Bacteroidales > UBA932 > Cryptobacteroides. Next base: position 222,482 of record CALVDQ010000001.1, on the reverse strand, counting down.
ATATGGCTGGTTTCTCCGGCTGCAGATGCCCAGGACAAGCCAAAGGACTGGGCGCAATTCGGCAGATATGCTGAAATGAACGAAACGGCACCGAAAGGGGCAAAAGCCGTGTTCATGGGGAATTCCATTACAGATGTCTGGGCGAAACGCCGTCCGGAATTCTTTTCTGAAAACGGGTATATAGGCCGGGGAATCAGCGGCCAGACTACGTCCCAGATACTTGTACGCTTCCGTCGGGATGTGATCGACCTGCAGCCGCTCTCGGTCGTCATCCTGGCCGGGACCAACGACATTGCGCTTAACGGAGGATACATATCACTGGAAAATATAGCCGGAAACATAGCCTCGATGGCGGAACTTGCCAAGGTACACGGCATAAAGGTCATCATCTGCTCCGTGTTGCCTGCATACGACTACAAATGGAGACCGGGACTGGAGCCCGCAGACAAGATCCTGGAACTCAACGGGCTTTTGCGAAGATATGCTGAAATGAACGGTTGTGTCTATGTAGATTACCACTCTGTCATGAAAGACGAACGCAACGGACTTCCGGAAAAATACTCTACGGACGGGGTACATCCTACCGATGCGGGATATGAAATAATGGAATCGATCATAAAACCTGCCATCGAAAATACGCTTTCAGGGAAATGAGCATACTGGAAAGACTGAAAGGACATCCTCATGTCAAGGCCGGGACGGCATACACAATACTGTTTGCGGTAGGGTTCTGCCATCTGCTGAACGACATGATACAGTCGGTGATACCGGCAATGTACCCTGTCCTGAAAGACAATCTCGGGCTGACCTTCGCCCAGATAGGGATAATCACGCTGGTATTCCAGATGGCTTCCTCCATATTCCAGCCCTTCATCGGGAACTATGCCGACAGGCATCCCCAGCCGTATTCTCTGGCGGCGGGGATGTGCTTCACCCTGACCGGGCTCCTTGCCCTTGCCTTCTCCTCGAACTTCCCGATGATACTGCTCTCCGTGGCAGTGATAGGCTGCGGCTCCTCCGTCTTCCATCCAGAGGCATCCAGGGTGGCCCAGATGGCCTCCGGCGGGAAAAAGAGCCTGGCCCAGTCCATTTTCCAGGTAGGAGGTAACGGGGGAAGCGCGGTCGGGCCTCTGCTCGCAGCTCTCATCATAATCCCTTACGGGCAGCATGCGGTGGGCTGGTTCGCACTGGCAGCCATGCTCGCTTCCGCTGTCCTCGTGAGAGTCGGGGCCTGGTACAGCCTGATGCTCACCGGAGCGGAAAACTCCCGGGAATCCAGGCTCCGGGCTACGCCGGGACTCCCTAAAAGGCGTATATACGCCGCAATGGGCATACTGGTGGTGATGATTTTCTCAAAATACTTCTACAATGCCTGCATAACCAGCTATTTCACCTTTTTCCTCATCGAAAAGTTCGGCATCACGGTCCAGGCTTCCCAGTTCTGCCTCTTCGCATATCTTGCAGCCTTCGCGACAGGAACCCTGCTCGGAGGCATTGCAGGAGACCGGTACGGCAGAAAATACGTCATCCTGTTCTCGATACTCGGAGCCGCGCCCTTTACGCTGGCACTGCCGTACCTGAACCTGTTCTGGACGCTCGTGGCAAGTATCATGACCGGGCTTGTCATCTCCTCCGCCTTCTCTGCGATAGTAGTATACGCCACGGACCTGATGCCGGACAAGGTAGGGATGGTGGCAGGAATATTCTTCGGACTGATGTTCGGCCTCGGGGGCATAGGATCCGCATTCTTCGGCTGGATAGCTGACCTGAAAGGTGTGGAATACATCTTCCGCCTCAGTTCCTGGCTCCCGCTGCTCGGCATAATCGCGTTCTTCCTGCCTGACATAAGGGCCGGCAGGCGCGTGTAGACCGGAATTTTTCGCTAAATTTGAACTTTAAACAGATTGCAATATGGCTGAAGAGACATTCTCGGACCTCGGCAGGAACGAGGCGATAAGGCGGCTTTTCGAAGGCACCGGATTCACGCAGAACGACTGCTGCGTGCTGAAGATTCAGAACAACAGGACAGGGAGCGTGGTGAGCTCTTCCGTGATGATGACAGAAGGGGTGGACTTCGACCTGACATATTTCCCTGTAAAGCACCTCGGCTATAAGGCCGTGACCAGGGTTTCCGGGGAACTATACGCTGTCATGGCACACCCTGCGACACTTTCGGTCAGGCTCGGGATATCTTCCAAGCTCGATTTCGCCAAAGTAAAGGAACTGTGGGAAGGGATGGTGGCTGCGGCGAAGGAACACGGATACAGGGAACTTTCCCTGGACCTGCAGCCTTCAGTCAACGGGCTGTATATCGGCATATCGGCCTCAGGAGAACGTTACCGGCTCACGGAAACCCGAAGGATGCCGGCCAAGAGCATGGACCTGATATGTGTCTCCGGCCATCTCGGGGCGGCATTCCTGGGCATGCAGATACTGGAGAGGGAGAAACAGAAGTTCATGAAGAGGAAGACCGACCGTTCCCAGCCGGACCTCACGGAATACAGGCATCTTGTGGGGGAATACCTGAAGCCCGAAATAAACCCTTCCTACGTCTCGCAGCTCGAAGACGGGGAGATAATACCTTCGTTCGGATATCTCGTGGATAAAGGCCTTTCCGATGCCGTAAAACGGCTCGTAAGGGACAGCGGACTGGGCGCGAAGATATATGTCGACAGGATTCCTTTCGCAAGCCGGACATTCGACCTGGGGAAGGAGTTCAACATAGACCCTGTCTCCGCGGCGTTCAACGGAGGGGACGACTACCGCCTCCTGTTCACCATACCCATCGGCTCACATGACAGGTTCCGGCACGATTTCCAGACATTCGACATCATCGGGCACCTGGCACGGCCGGAGGTCGGTGCGGTGCTGGTGACCCCGGAGGGGGTCGAGCTGCCCGTCACGGCCCAGGGCTGGAAATAGTATTATCTTATAAAATTGGTCCTTACCGGCTCTTCCTTTTCCGGTTCAGGGATATTTCCCGCAGCCCGGTTTTTCAGCATCCAGGCCATGTTCCTGCCGAGGGTCCTCATGGTCTGCAGGCCTTCGGCGTCCTGCGCGGCCTCCCCGGGAAGCCTTCCGTGCACGCTGTTCCAGTATTGGGACGGGACTACAGGCATATCCGTTATGGTAAAATACTTGTTCAGCCTGTCAAAGGTCGCGCTCGCCCCTCCCCTGCGGCATACGGCGACAGCGGCCGCAGGCTTGTATCTCAGGTACGCCGACGAAGAATAGAAAAGCCTGTCGAGAAGGGCGCACAGGGATCCGTTCGGTCCGGCATAGTACACCGGGGACCCGACCACGAGCCCGTCAGCCGACTCTATCTTCTCCCTGACTTCATTATAGAGGCTGTCGTTGAAGACACACCTTCCCGTGCCGCTGCATTTCCCGCAGGCGATGCAGCCCTGTACGGCCTTTGTCCCGATGGAGACAATCTCTGTCTCTATACCGTTAACCTGCAAGGTCTTCGCCACTTCCGACAGGGCGATGGCCGTATTGCCGTCCTTCCGGGGACTCCCGTTCAATAAAAGCACTTTCATTTCAATAATGGCAGTTGATACAACATTTCCCTTATACGTATGGCAAAATTACAAAAAGATTCCGTCAAGGTGAACGGCCTCGGGGACCGGAAACATGAAAATAAATCCAGGATCATTAGGATTCCCGGATTATTATGCATACCTTCATGTCATAAACAAAATCTATCAGCTTTTCATTTATTCTTTGTCGCTGGTCTTTCAATTATCGGCAAAAACGGAAAAGGTTCCGGAAAATAAATCTGAGGTCGGTAAATTGAAAATCCAGAAATCATGAAAACAATCGGAAACATCGTCATCGCAGGACTGACAGTCCTCGCCATCTCATTATCAGTAAACGCATCCGCAGCAAACACGATACTGCACAGGAACGCGACAGTGAACGCAGACACGGCCATAGCCCCGGCAGAAAGCATACCGTACTTCCCGGCCATTTACTTCAAGACCGACAGGTACTCCATAGACAAGGTCCAGGAATGGAAAATAGAGGATATAGCCTGTTACATGGAGGAATATCCTGAAACCATACTCCTTGTCAAAGGATGGACAGACAGCAAGGGAACCGAGGAAGGCAATGAAAGGCTCTCCCAGCTCAGGGCCGACGAACTGATCAACAAAGAGAGGACGGGTCGAAACCGATCCGTCCTCTCTTTGTTCGTACTCCATGATGGAGACCTGTTTCATATTCAGATCCGCTTATTTCAGCTTCTTCAGCAGTGAAGTCATGCTCACCTGGCTGTCGATAAGCCTGTGCAGATCCTCAATCTTCACCCTGTCCTGCTCCATGGTATCGCGATGACGCACCGTAACGCAGTGGTCTACCAGGGAATCATGGTCTACAGTCACACAGAACGGTGTCCCGATCGCATCCTGGCGGCGGTATCTCTTCCCGATGCTGTCCTTCTCGTCGTACTGGCAGTTGAAGTCATATTTCAGCTCGTCCATGATGCCCTGAGCGAGTTCAGGCAGCCCGTCCTTCTTTATAAGAGGCAGCACAGCCACCTTCACCGGGGCCAGAGGGGCAGGTATTCCCAGCACCACGCGCGTCTCCCCGTTCTCCAGAGTCTCCTCCCTGTAGGAGTTGGAAAGCACTGCAAGCACCATCCTGTCCACACCGATAGAGGTCTCTATGACGTACGGAGTATAGCTTTCCCCGCTTTCCGGATCGAAGTACTGGATTTTCTTCCCCGAGAACTTCTGATGGTTTCCGAGGTCGAAGTCCGTCCTGGAATGTATTCCCTCGAGCTCCTTGAAGCCGAACGGGAAGTTGAACTCGATATCCGTGGCAGCATTGGCATAATGGGCCAGTTTCTCGTGGTCATGGAAACGGTAGTTCCCGTCACCCATCCCAAGAGCCTTGTGCCATGCGAGACGTGCCTCCTTCCACTTGGCGAACCAGTCGAGCTCTGTCCCCGGCTTGATGAAGAACTGCATCTCCATCTGTTCGAACTCCCTCATGCGGAATATGAACTGACGGGCCACAATCTCGTTTCTGAACGCCTTTCCAATCTGGGCAATCCCGAAAGGAATCTTCATGCGCCCGGTCTTCTGTACGTTCAGATAGTTCACGAATATACCCTGTGCAGTCTCAGGACGAAGATAGATCACATTGGTATCGTCAGAAGTGTTGCCGAGCTGCGTGCTGAACATAAGGTTGAACTGACGCACTTCCGTCCAGTTTTTCGTCCCGGAAACAGGGCACACGATCTCGCAGTCGATGATTATCTGTCTCAGTTCCGCAAGATCGTTCGCATTAAGGGCATCGGCCATCCTTTTCTTCACTTCGTCTATCTTCGCCTTGTGACGGAGGACATTAGGATTCGTTTCCATGAATTTGGCCTCATCGAAAGCCTCACCGAATTTCTTCTTCGCCTTCTCGGCCTCCTTCTTTATCTTTTCCTCAAGCTTCGCGATATAGTCTTCTATAAGCACATCGGCCCTGTACCTTTTCTTTGAATCCTTGTTGTCGATAAGAGGATCGTTGAAAGCTCCGACATGACCAGATGCCTCCCAAATCCTGGGATGCATGAAGATGCAGGAATCTATCCCCACGATATTCTCGTGGAGCTTCACCATCGCGTCCCACCAGTACCTCTTGATGTTGTTCTTCAGCTCCGAGCCCATCTGCCCGTAGTCATAGACCGCTGCAAGACCGTCATAAATCTCACTTGAAGGAAAAATGAAACCGTACTCCTTGCAATGTGCGACAAGGGTCTTGAAAAGTTCGTCCTGAGTCATAATATTTCCAGTTTTTAATGATTCCGTATCCAGCCGTTTCCGGACACAACCTGCAAAAATAGCAATAATATTCAGAAAATCAGAGCCGGCGGCCCAAAAGTGCCTTCCGGCCGTCTTCCGCAAAAATTTCGGGGAAAGAAAGCCTGGTATCATCCGAGACAATCGCCGACAGCGGTACCATCACAAAGTCACGCTCCCGCATAAGCGGATGAGGTATGGCCAGATCAGGCAGGCTGATCCTGCCTTGCCCGTAAAGAAGGATATCGATGTCGATTATGCGGGATCTGTAGATTCGGCGTCCGTTCCCGTCGAATTCCGGAGCCGCCACATTCCTGCCCATTCTTGCCTCGATGTCCTTGCAGATCTCCAGGATTTCATGAGGCCCCATATCCGTGTCATACCTGACGGCACAGTTAAGGAACCTGTCCGGGGAAGAGAATCCCCATGGTTCAGACTCGAAAAGCGGTGACAATGCCGTGCTTTGCACTCCTAAAGCAGCATCGAGCATCTTCAGGGCATGCGAGATATTGGCCTTCCTGTCCCCGAGGTTGGTTCCGATCCCAAGGTATGTCTCTACAGCCATCAGTCCAGCCCGAGTTCTATCAGAGCTTCCTCGGACATCCTGCTCTTGTCCCAGACCGGCTCGAAAACCAGATCGACCTTTGCGCTTACCACCCCAGGCACATCTTCCACCGCCGCCTTCACTGCATCCACGACATAATCCGCCATCGGACAGTTGGGTGCCGTAAGGGTCATCTGTATATAGACGTTGTGGTCCTCATCCACCTTCAGTTCGTAGATAAGCCCGAGGTCATAGATGTTGACAGGTATTTCAGGATCATAAACCTGTCTCAAAGCCATAATTATATCTCTTTCCAATGCCATATTGTCCTTGTTTTTTTCCGTATCGAAAATAATTAACGTCCAACGTTTCCACGTCACTCCGCCAGGTTCTCGGCCGCTATCTCCCTTATTTTCCCGATCATCGACACAAGACCGTTCGCCCTGGTCGGGGACAGATTCTCTTTAAGACCGATTTTCTCGACCACCGAAAAGTCAGAAGAGAGAATTTCTGCCGGAGTCCTTCCCGAATATATCCTTATCAGGAGGGATATGATACCTTTCGTGATTATGGCATCACTGTCCGCATTGAAGAAAATCCGGCCGTCCTTATATTCGAAATCTACCCATACTCTTGATTGGCAACCTTTTACCAGCCTGTCTTCTGTCTTTTTACCTTCCGGATAATCCTTGAGAGATTTCCCCATCTCAATGAGATACTCATATTTGTCCATCCAGTCGTCAAACAGAGAAAATTCATCAATTACTTCATTTTCAGCTTCCTGCAATGTCTTTACATGAACCATGGCCATATATTTTTTTCCTGTGATTACCTGAGCATCCTGACAGCCCTCTCCAGTGACTTCATGAAATATTCCGCCTCCTGCATCGTATTGTAAGGTGCCAGTGATACCCTCAGCATCCCCTGGACACCGAACCTGTCCATCAGAGGCTCCGCACACATCTGTCCGGACCGTACGGCTATGCCCATCTTGTCAAGGACCAGGGCGAGATCCTCATGGTGTACCCCGTCGATACAGAAAGAAAACAGAGGGATCTTTTCAGACAGGTCACCTGTCGTGCCGAACATCCTCAGCCCGTCCATCCTGGAAAGGGCTCCGTAAAGATATGCCTTGACATCTTCCCCGGACTTTTCCAGCTCCGGATCGGAACTTATCCCGGCAGCGATGGCCAAGGCAGGCTTCAAGGTAGCCTGACCTGTAAAATTCTGCGTCCCTGCCTCGAACTTCAGCGGCAGAGGAGCAAAAGTAGTCCCTGAAAACCTCACTGTACCGACCATCTCTCCTCCGCCCATGAACGGAGGCATCATCTCAAGAATTTCCTTTTTCCCGTAAAGCACGCCTGTTCCCGGCACGGCATATACCTTGTGGCCGGAAAATACATAGAAGTCGCAGCCGAGCTTCCGGACATCGACCCTGGTATGTACAATTCCCTGCGCCCCGTCCACAAGGACCTTGACCCCCTTTGAATGGCAGATATCCACTATCTCCCCGATAGGATTGACCAGTCCAAGGACATTCGATATATGGGTGACCGCAGCCAGTTTCGTCTTCGGTGTACACAATTCCCGGAGCTTGCCTGTTTGCATGTGGCCCGTATCATCAACCGGGATTACTTTTAAAACAGCCCTCTTCCTCTCGCAGAGCAGCTGCCATGGAACTATATTGGAGTGATGCTCCCCTTCCGTGACAAGAATCTCGTCTCCTTCCCCGACAAATTTCTCTCCGAAAGAATAAGCGACAAGGTTTATCGCGGCAGTGGCACCCGAAGTAAATACAATCTCTTCGCGTGAAGAGGCGCCGATATAGTCCATAACGGCAAGACGAGCCTGCTCGTATGCCTCGGTGGCTTCGTCAGCCATCCGGTGGACCGCCCTGTGGATATTTGCATTCGAATTCAAGGCGAGTCCGTTCCAGCAATCCAATACGGTATGCGGTCGCTGGATTGTAGCCGCATTGTCGAAATACACGAGATCTTTCCCGTAGACTTTCCTGCCAAGAGCCGGAAACAGTTGTCTTAAACTATTCTGATCCATAATTTCCACAAAATCCGATTTGTCATGATTTCCCAGCCGCCGTGCGACACTTCCAACCCCTCTGTCCACTCTCGGATGTCCACCGGAGCCCGCAAATTTAAGAAAATCCTGTAATTTTTGAATATTGTTTCTAATTTTGCGGAAACGTAAAGACCATGATAGATTATATTAAAGGGAAAATCGTCGAGATGAATCCGTCAGAAATGACATTGGAGAACTGCGGTATCGGCTATAAGATTCTTATTTCGCTCCAGTCATTCTCATTTTTCGACGGAAAGACAGATGCGACAGTATATATCCACCACTATATCCGCGAAGACGAGGAACTGTTCTACGGCTTCGGAACAAAAGAAGAGCGGGATCTGTTCCGCCTTCTCATCGGTGTTTCCGGCATTGGGGCGGCGACAGCAAGGATGATACTCTCCTCCCTCTCCTCGGAAGAAATAAGGAACGCCATCATTGCAGAAGACATAGCCAGAATAAAAAGCATAAAAGGCATCGGACTGAAAAGCGCCCAGCGCCTGATTCTCGAACTTAAAGACAAAGTGATAAAAGGAAGCGGCGGGACCGAGATATCCTCTCTTGCAAACAAAGCGGACAATGCTCTTATCGAAGAAGCCACGACAGCACTTGTTCTTCTTGGTTTCTCAAAGGCGAACGTACAGAAAGTCCTCTCCGCCATCTTGAAGGAAAACCCGCAGACAGGCCTCGAGGAGCTAATCAAGGCAGCCTTGAAAAAACTCTGATGTTCCACGTGGAACATCAGAGTTTTTTCGATGAAATATTTCGGCCGGATACCGCCCCTTGCGATGTCTCCCCCTATCCGGCTACAGACTCCGGACCGATTAACGGCCGAAATATACCAGCAAAACCGAAACGTCCGCTGGAGAAACCCCTGAAATACGCGAAGCCTGGGCAATCGTTCGCGGCGCATACTTTTTCAACTTCTGCCTGCATTCGATAGAAAGGCTCTGTACCTTATCGAAATCGAAACCCTCGGGAATGGCAAGATTCTCAAGTCTCATGATTTTCTCGGCCAGTTTCCTCTCACGTTCTATGTAGCCTTTATACTTTATTGCAATCCCGACAGATTCAAGGACCTCGCTACGATAGTTTACATCAAGAGCAGCCTGCATCTTTTCAGCGGAAAGATTTGCGACAGGATAGTCAGTATTGTTTCTGAGAAGATATAGAGCATCCAGAAAGGATTCGGCCACTTTAGTTCCATCGGAAACGGCTTCTCGCCCTGCGCTCCCCTGCCCCGCCGACACAAAATCACGATAAGAAGAAACCGAAGCCAGCATCCTGTAATAGTCAAAGCCTCCTGAAACACCGGAATCACCCGAAACAAGGCATCCGAAATCCAAAGAAAGTTCCTTGTCAGAATCCAAAGCATCTCTTTCGAAAGTTCCACGTGGAACAAATTCGATCATCTTATCCAACGATACCTGCGGTCGTGATATCAGATCGGAATATCTTTTCCTGTTTTCAATCGGTGCTGTCCCTACAGACTCAAGATACGGATTAATATATTCCGGCCTGGCACTGTTACGGTCGAAAAAGTCCTCGAGGCTCGAGACTGTATCATATTTTCTCATCGTATAGTCGTATCTTGACTTGTCAGCAAGTCCGAGGGAATACCCGAGAGGAGTAAGGCGCAGATCCGCATTATCCTGTCTTAAAAGAATCCTGTACTCCGCACGGGAAGTAAACATTCTGTACGGTTCGTCGACACCTTTGGTTATAAGATCATCAATAAGAACTCCGATATACGCCTGATCACGTTTAAGAATGAACGGTTCCGCCTCTCTACATTTCAGATGGGCATTGATACCGGCAATCAGCCCCTGCGCGGCAGCTTCCTCATAACCCGTAGTCCCGTTGACCTGACCGGCAAGGAAGAGATTCTCGATATCCTTCAGTTCGAGGGTCGGCTTCAGCTGGGTCGGGTCGAAATAATCATACTCGACGGCATAGGCAGGACGATATATCTTTGCCGTTTCAAGTCCTTCAATCTGATGCATGGCGTCGAGCTGGACCTGGAGAGGGAGAGAAGAAGAAAAACCCTGGAGATAGTATTCATTCGACCACCTGCCCTCCGGCTCAAGAAAAAGCTGATGCGAATCCTTATCGGCAAATGTCCTGATCTTGTCCTCGATACTAGGGCAATAGCGTGGTCCGATACCGGTGATCATCCCGGAAAAAAGAGGAGAATCCTTGAACCCGGAGCGTAGAGTATCGTGGACCTTCCCATTCGTATGTACGATGAAGCATGGCATCTGAGGAGTTCCGTTCTGCGCTGTAGAAAGATAAGGCAGATACGAAAACTTCTCCGGAACGGCATCGCCGACCTGAGGCTGCAACCTGGAAGTGTCTACGGAAGAAATATCGATTCTGGGAGGAGTCCCTGTCTTCATTCTCCCGGTGACAAGCCCCATCCCGGCAAGCTGTGCAGTCAGACCGTAAGAAGACATCTCCCCTATCCTTCCGCCTTCGAACTCTGTCCTTCCTATAAAAAGCTTCCCGTCAAGGAAAGTTCCTGCCGTCAGGATAACCGTCTGAGAATTGAAAATTGCGCCAGTCTTCGTACAACAGCCCGAAATTTTCGAACCAGAGAAAAGAAAACTGACTGCAATATCTTGATAAAAGTCTAATTTACAATTACTTTCGAGTAATTTTCGCCAATTTTGCGCGTACAGGTTCTTGTCGCATTGAGCACGAGGACTCCACATTGCAGGCCCTTTGGACCGGTTGAGCATCCTGAACTGGAGAGTCGAAGCATCGGTCACAATACCCATGTATCCGCCAAGAGCGTCAATTTCCCTTACGATCTGTCCTTTTGCAATTCCTCCCACGGCGGGGTTACAGGACATCTGACCGAATTTGGACATATCCATCGATATAAGGAGGACCGATGAACCCATCCTCGAAGCCGCCATGGCAGCTTCACATCCGGCGTGTCCGCCGCCGACAACTATAACATCATAATATTTCTGCATGGCACCTGACTCGTGTTTTCCGGCTATATCAAATCCAGAAGAGAAAGATAATAATCCTCTTTCGACCTCATCACCCTGATATCCTCTTCCGTGTGGTCATCGTATCCTATCAGGTGAAGTATCCCGTGGACAATCACCCTGTGCAGTTCATCCTCGAATTCAACGCCGTATTCAACGGAATTTTCCTTCACGGAATCGACGCTGACGAAAAGGTCCCCGGAAATTTTTGTCCCTTCAGTGTAGTCGAAAGTGATGATGTCCGTGAAATAGTCGTGCTGGAGGTATCTCTGATTTATATCGAGAATATAGTTGTCAGAGCAGAATATGACCGAAATATTTCCGAGAGTATATACCTCGCTTTCCGCCACAAGCCTGAGCCATTGTTTGATACGAGTCTTCCCCTTTAACTTGAAAGCGGTATTCTCGAAAAAAAATGAAACCATGATAAAAAATCTATAAAACTCGTTAAAAACTCTCTATACTATAAATATAGAAGGTATAATTTTGTGCAAAATTAAAAAACAGTTTTGAAATTTTATCAAAGGACGCATACAAAGACTTATACGGATCAACTATCGGAACCACAATAATAACATAGAAAAAGAGAAAACAGAAAACATACACCGGAAAGGACGACAAAAGAATTTTTGAGAAAAATTCAAACAGCTTCCGAGTAAAGAAAAAGAAAAGAAAATAATTAGAGACTCTTATAATGAAAATATTATTCATAATGGCTGCTCTGGCGGTCGCAAGCGCCTTGTCCGGAGTCCAGAAGCTTCAGGCTCAGGATTTTGCGGTAAAAAGCAATCTGCTCTATGATGCGACAGCCACAATAAATCTGGGTGTCGAGGCAGGTCTTGCCGAAAAATGGACGATCGACATATCCGGCAACCTCAACGCATGGGATTTCAGCGGAAACCGCAAATGGAAACATTGGCTTATACAGCCGGAAGCCAGATACTGGCTCTGCGACAAGTTCAACGGACACTTTTTCGGTCTGCACGTACACGGAGGCGCATTCAATACGGCAAATGTAAAGACTCCGTTCGGACTGTTCGGGGACTGCAGTTCGGAACGTCACGAAGGATGGTACTACGGAGCCGGTATCAGCTATGGCTATCAATGGATGCTTGGCAAGAGATGGAATTTCGAACTCTCCATAGGCGCCGGTTATGTCAGGTCCGATTATGACGTTTATGAAAACCCTGTCTGCGGAGACTATCTCGGAAAAGGGCACAGCAATTATTTTGGAATCACAAAAGCCTCGGCTTCAATAATATTCTTGATCTTCTGACTATGAAATACTTAAAGAAAACATATATCCTGATTGCAGGCATTCTTGTGTCAGCGGTATTTCCATGGACCGCAGCAGGATCCTCAAAAGAAGTCCGGGCACAGGAAAAAGAAAACGGTATCTCCTACACCGATGCAATTGAGTTCACGGACCGTGATCTGTCAAAAAACGGCAGGAACGTCAGTCTGAGCATGAATATCATACTTGACAGTACGAGGATAAGGTCCCAGCATACAGTCACCCTGACACCGGCGATTGTTGCCAGGGACGGAAGTTCCGAACAGGAATTCGGGAGCATAATCATCGACGGACGGGCGCGGCACATTTACTTCGAGAGAAAGGAAAGCCTTGACAGACCGGATACATCAAGATCCGGGGCCATGGCAATAATCAGGAGAAAAAACAGCAAAGAACAGGAATACGCCTACCTTTCCTCGATACCATACGGAAGATGGATGCTTGACGGAAAGCTTGAGATAAGGGAAAAAGTATCGGGATGTGCAAAATGTCCCGAAGGAGAATCTCGGAAGGTCCTCCAGGAAAAGGTGCTGCCGGCTTTCATCCCCCACTGGAAGACATCAAGGATAGAACCGGCTCCCGAGCCTGTCAAGACTAGGGCGGAAAGCAGGATTGCCAGACTGCAGTTCGCGGCAGACAAATCCGACATCAGACCCGGTATGGGCAACAACAGGGCAATGCTGGATACCGTGACCGGCTCGATTGATCTGGTAAAAAGAAAAGACTATATAATGATAAAGAAAATATATGTCGCAGGATTCGCCTCACCTGAAGGAAGCTACGAATATAACATGGCACTCTCCAGCCGCAGGGCAGAATCACTGGCAGAGTATATATCAGGTCACAGCGGAATCAGTCCGGACATGCTTGAAGTGGAATGGAGCGGAGAAGACTGGGAAGGGCTCAGAAACAGGATCATGGATTCCGGACTCGACAAAAAGGACACGATAGCGGGAATCATAGACAGATATACCGAAGACAGGAACCTCTGCGAGACGGAAATGAGAAAAGCACTTACCGGAGAAGAATACCGCTGGCTCCTCGAGACAATCTACCCGGACCTGCGCTACTGTACCTACAAAATAGAATATGAGGTGAGAAACTTCAATCTCGAGGAGGCAAAGCGGATTATCCGGGAAAGGCCTCAGGATCTTGGTCTGAAGGAAATCTACGCGGTGGCCGGCTCGTACGGGGAAGGCACGGAAGGATACGAACGGGCCATGGAAGCCGCATCGCAATACTACAGGGACTCCCCTGCAGTCATATCCGACCTGTCTGTCAAGGCGATAGAAAAAGGGAATCCTGAAAAAGCGATAAGGATAATCAGCGACTGGATTGATGCAAAGGGATTGCCTGAAGAAAATGCAAGCGAGCTGACGAATATCCTCGGAGTCGCATACGCGGTAAACGGAGAATACGGAAAAGCGAAGGAGACTCTTGAAAACGCGGAAAATGCGGGCAACGGAAACGCAAGGTACAACCTCGGACAACTCCTCGGAGTGACAGACCAGCTCTAGAATACGATTACAGAAAATATGGACAATTAAACTATCGGACATGAAAAATTTAAAACTTATCTCCATCCTGCTGGCTGCCGGAGCTATTGCAGCCTGCAACAAGACTTTGGACGAAAATCAGCCTGACAGCGGCACGACACCTGTCTACAACGGCAACAAGGGGTATGTAAACATCTCACTGAACCTTCCGACCACATCGGGGAACAGCACACGTGCAAATGACAATTTTGACAACGGACTCGCAGCAGAGTACAACGTTAACAGCGCAATCATAGCGCTTTTCTACGGCGCTGACGAAAACTCAGCAACCTGCACATGGGCATTCGAGCTCTCAAGCAATGACTTCCAGGTAAACAGCAACCCTAACAACATCACAAGCTACTTCGCAAGCGGAGTAAGGATGATACAGGCACCTGCGGAAGGACAGAATGTCTATGCTCTCGCTATTATCAACCCGACGAGCAGTTTCACTGTCTCTGGTAACGTCCCTGATGAAAATGCAGGAAATGCCGTGCTTTCGACACAACTTCAGGTAGATGGAACTCCGTTCACAGGACTTTTATCAGCCCTTAATGTTGTCGCAAATTACGACGCAAGTATCGCATCTACCAGAAACAACGGAAACTTCCTGATGACCAACGCCCCTGTATCCAACAAGGCAAGTTTCCAAACAACAGCACCTGAGGGATTCAATGTCACGACACTCGCCCCTATCGATGTCTACACCGACAAATCCCTCGCATCAGGGGCTGCATCAGCAAATCCTATCTATGTTGAAAGAGCCGTTGCCAAGGCAACCGTGAAAGTCAACAGCAATGACGGAATTCTCATAGTAGACAGTGAAGTTCCTGCATTCGACGAGGCTAAAGTCACATTCGACGGCTGGGTACTCCAGAACACCAACAAGAGCTACTTCCCTGTCCACAAGGTAGATAACGTATGGACCGGATATTTTAACGGAACTCTTTTGGATGAATACAACCGCTTCTACAGCCGGACACTTTCAGCCCCATATCGCGTCTACTGGGCAATAGACAACAACTACAGCTCCGAAGCTGCAGCTGACAACTTCAACGTCTTCACAAACGCAAACCAGCCAGGCAGCTGGAACAGCGTAGGCAACAACAGTACAGCAGAATACAGCGGCAACCTCGTAGAATACTGTGCAGAAAACACAACTGTCGCCAAGCAGATGAGCAATGACCAGCTTACAAGCGTCCTCCTCAAATCAACATTCACTCCAGATGGAGGAAATACAGGAGACAACTTCTTCATGCTGAACAACACTTCTGAAATCTATACGGAAGACAACTTCATCGCATGGGCGACGGCCATCCTTGCAAACAGCAGCTATGCATTGACAGCAGTACAGTCTCTTGCAATAAAGGAATCAGCTGCAGAAGGCAAGACCATAACAGACGAAGACGGAGTAAAAGCTCTCCTTGAAATAAAAATAAGCGACAATGATACTCCAATTGAGCTATCCGACAATCAGGCAAATACCCTCATCTCAGCCGCAGGCAGCAACATCAAGTTCTACAAAGACGGAGTTACATACTACAACACCGTAGTCATCGAACATTTCGGCGACGGACAGACACCGCTCACAAACACCGACATCAACGTTGTCACAGACTATGATGAAGCAAAGCACCTCGGCCGCTACGGCATGGTACGAAACAACTGGTACGAACTCGTGATCAACAGCGTCAGCGGCCCGGGCGAGCCTGAAATCCCTGAAATCCCGGATACACCGGTAGACCAGACCAGCAGCTACATCAACTGCCAGATAAACATCCTCTCCTGGGCAAAAAGAAGCCAGGGCGTAAACCTTTAGCAACAAGAAAACAAGACAGTAAGCCATGACCAGATTTCATCAGAGAGCCGCCGTTTTCTGCATCACAGGTGCAGTCCTTCTTGCAGCATCCTCATGCACAAGTCTCATATTCGATGACCGCAGCGGATGCGAGCACGGGCTCATGATGAGTTTCAGGTACGACTACAATCTGCAGAGAGCCGACATGTTCAGCGGACACGTGGGGGAAGTCACCCTCTACGTGTTCGATGAACAGGGGCGCTTTGTCACATCACGGACCGAAGGCAATACGGACGCCGGCTCACCTCTTTCAGAAGACGGATACAGTATGTATATCGACCTTCCGGAAGGAAACTACAGGTTCATAGCCCTCGCCCAACAGGGAGAATACAAGGATTCGGCGGACGAACCGGGAGCCCAGTTCATAAGGAACATCCCGTCAGAGGGCGAAGACATAACCGGCCTCACTGTCGACCTTGAGTGTACGGAGAGCCGCACCGATGGAGACATAATTACAGTCAACCACGGGAACATGCCTCTTGACACCCTGTGGCACGGGATTACCGAAGGTACCGTGAATATACCGGCAGAAGGCGGATACGCAAAGGCCGAGATGTCGCTCGTAAGAAATACCAAGAACATCACGGTAGTGCTTCAGGACCTTGACAATCCGGGAAAAAGCAAGGTCGAGAACTACGAATTCGGTATCACGGACCATAACGCCCGCCTTCTTTACGACAACAGCGTGGACGGGACCGATGCCGTACTCTACACCCCGTACGCCACCTGGAACACCTCTGACAGCCGACCGGAAGCCGGGACAGGAGACATGGCCCATGCCGAATTCATGACATCGCGCATCATATACCATGGAGACCCGGACGATGATGCACGTCTCGTTGTCCGTGAACTGGAATCCGGCATCGCCGTAATAGATGTGAACCTACCTGAACTCCTCAGCCGAATGGCAGGATACGACGAGCTCCAAAGGTATGAGCCTCAGGAATTCCTCGACCGCGGATATGACTATGACCTTACCTTCTTCCTCAGCCGGAAAAGCTGGTCATACGTCACAGTCAATATAGAAACTCTGGGATGGAGCAAACGCATCCAGAACATAAACCTTTGACAGACATCATGTTTAAAAGATACCTGACATACGGGATCATTCTGCTGCTCTGCATTCTCGACTGGGGATGCAGGAAAGAAGCCATGCCCGGAGAAAACGCCGCTGCGACAGAAAAGGCGGAAAGGGAGGGCATCTATGTCAGTATCACGGTCTCGACAGGCAGCATTGCCGGGAACGGCACAAAAGCCTCTGTCCCGACCCCTGGAGAAAACGGGGACGGTCTGCAGGAAGGTACGGCCGCCGAAAATGCGGTGGACGACATCTGCATATTCCTGTTCCAGGGAGACACGGACATGACATCCGGCGAAAGGAAAGGCATCAACTCCGCCGAAGACAAGGAAGTGACCTGTATCTACATTAGCGGCAATGAACTTGTTTCCAACGGAGCCACTGCATATTCCGTAACCAGGGAAGTCAGCGGGAGCGGCATCGCGGCCGGACAGATATATGACGTACTCGTCATAGCCAACGCCGGAAACCTCGGAAACGAAACTGAAATAAAGGATGAGAACGGATCCATAAGGATCCACAGGCTCCGGGACCACGTCTTCGCTGAAGCAATGAACGGAAACAGCCATATTCTCATGTCCTCAGCCGGACCTGAAACGGATTCAGTCGAGATAAAGGAAGAAAACGACAACTGTAACAATCCCGCAAGGGTAAGCATAGACCTCGAAAGGATGACCGCGAGGGTGGACTGCCGCTGGGAAGACAGCTATTCCCCGGAAAACGCCCCGGAAGACAAGGTAGAAATCCTGGGTGCTGTCATAGTGAACAAATACAAAGGAGGAGTATATGCCTTCAAGCGTGTCTCGGACGGCCTTGAACCTGATGAGGGCACGCCGTTGTATCTCGGAGACGAAACTGAAAACGGAGGCCAGGCAACCAACTATGTCATAGACCCGAAGACACTGTCTCCGGAAACCGTGACGGCAGACTCCTACGACAACTATTTTCCGAAGTGGAAAAACTCCACGGACCTTGTATCTGCAGGATGGAAAACCCTCGGTACGGCAACCTCGGTGAACAACGGCGTCACCTACCGGTTTCTCGACTATACAGGCGAGAACATAGTCCCGGCATCATACACTGAAGAATCATGCGAAAACCTGTGTACAGGCATAGTCTTCCGGGCCAAATACACTCCTGCAGGTTCAGGCACGGCAGCAGAGGACGGCACCTTCTATATGTACGGAGGCAAAGCCTTCCCTACCCTGGCTGACACAGGGATATCCGGGGCGGACGAGAACAACTTCCGCGAATACGGTATAAGAAAATACGATGGCGGAATATGCTACTACACCTGGTGGATAAAACACGCCGAGGACAACGACCCGTACACCTCCGGACCGATGGAATACGCCATAGTCAGGAACAACATCTATCAGCTCGACGTACAAAGCATAGAGGACATAGGCACCGAAACCCCTGAGGACTACGGACTGTACCTCACCTGCACCGTGAATGAATGGGTTTCCGGAGATGACATAACCATCGACTTCAGCGACAATTTCAAAGGAGAGATAACCGCAGTGGACGTCAAGGAAAAGACCTTCGACAACATCGGATATGTCATAGTCGCCTACAGCATGGACAACCAGCCTCGTGAAGCGCAGTTCAACTTCACGATGGATACTCCCGTAGGGATGACCTGGACAGCCCATCTGAGCAACCCTGCCGACTTCGAGTTCGCAGGCAGCTACTACGGCACCGGAGGCGGTGGTCCTGTCACTTTAAGGATACGTCCGCGCAGGGCTTTCGAAGAAGGCGAGATACGGACTACGGAACTTTACATCACGACAGGAGTATCCAACGATCCTGTGGACTTCAACACGGATGGAACATTTCCAGGTGACATGAACAGCATCAGAATCCGTCAGACAAGCACTACAGAATACGACAGTACAAACTCCGGAACACAGCAGCCATGAAAAGAATTTTCCACATATTCGCACTTTTCTCCATCCTCTGCGCGGCAGCAGCCTGCACAAGGGACGAGGACAGTCTCGCTGAAATAACCGGAGACAGCCTCGGCATACGTCTGGACGCTCCTGCAGGCTCCGGAGACTACAGCTATGAATCCCTCATAGAAGATCTGCACGTGTTCATCTTCGACTCCGTGACAGAGGAGATAGTACCCCTGGACCTGAACGGAAAAAACTGCTACTGGCATTTCAGCGGCAATGAAATACAGAACGGCTTGCTGACACTTATAAGCGGCAACTGGAAAAGGGTGTTTGAAGGACACACCGGCTGTGATGTCGTGGCTGTGGCGAATCTTTATGTTGAATCATCCTCAGGGACAGCTTTTGCAGGTGACCTTGAAGATATAACCACTGCCGGGGAACTCGAGGCACTGACCGATCTCAACACAAATGTCGCTGATCCTTCCTCAAGCCCGTTTACGGAAAATACCCCGAGGCTTTTCACGATGAGCGGAAGCATATCGGGATGGCAACCGGATGAATCAGCCAATGTCCATACCCTCAGGCTCTCTCTGACCCGAATCGCCGCAAAAATAGAGGTCAGCGTCACTGTAAACTTCAGCCGAGACGGATATACAGCCGGAAACCCTGAATTCTCATTGATAAACTACGCCACCCAGGCACCTGTACTGGAAGGCTTGGACCGGAATTTCAGCGACAGGCTTCCAGCATCCCAAGACAGTCCGACAATAGAGGCAGACAACTGTTTCGTCGCGTATTCCTACCCGTCCGAGTGGTCAGCTGACATACTCCAGGAGACATACATCCTGCTGAATATCCCTCTTGTGAATTCTGAAGATGCCTCGGATATCTTGAACAACTACTATAAGATCCCTCTCCGTCTTGTCACTGACGACAAGATGCTCGAACGCAACCGTATATACAAGGTCACGGCTACAGTATCCTCGGAAGGCAACACCACAGAGGACAAGCCAGAAGAACTCGGAAATATCAATTATGAAGTGGCGGAATGGGAGGATGTGGAGATACCGGTGGAAGACAACACCCCGAGCTATCTTGAACTCAGCGAATACGATATTGTGATGAGGAACATCGACAGCTACCAGATCACATTCGCGTCTTCCAGCAGCATATCTTCGGCCGAAGTGACAGAGGCATACTTCATCAACAAGAACGGAAGACGGATAGACATAGACAAAAGTCAGATTTCAGCAGGATACGGTACCGGGCTCAACGGCTCCCTGACCATCAGCAGCCCTGTCCCGGAGAACAAGACCATAAGGTACATAACACTCACAGTTACAAACCTGCAGGGTTTGTCGCGGGAAGTCACCGTGATGCAGTATCCGCTGGAGTACATTACCGGAATATCCGGGCTTTATTCATACGTTGAATCAAGCGAGGAAGTCTGGCCCGAACATGACGGAAGCCTGTTGACACGACTTGTCTACAGCACTGATGAAGAAAATAATGAATATGATATAGATGTGACTGTGCCGGAAGAAATAGTATCAGGTCTTGACGGGCATATCGGAAATAAAGTAGACATGAAATCCAAATTCTATATTGAGAATGACCAAGGTATAGGCAGGATATTCAGGATAGATTATGATTATGGGAACAGTTCTGACACTGAACTTATGGATTGGCTAAGAGACAACGACGCATCAGGTTCCAACAACCGTATGTATCATGTCACAATCACATCCACATCAGATGAATACACCGTAGCACGTCCAGTGATGATTGACGGAAAAACAGACCCGGACAACATAAACAACGACGATTTCGTCTCACCGTCATTCATGCTCGCCTCGCAACTCGGCAACAGCTCTACAATATCATGGCAGGATGCTGAAGACCAGTGTGCAGAATATGTAGAAAGGGGACAGAACGGAGAATTCTATGACGACTGGAGGCTGCCGACCGCAGCCGAGATAGGTATCCTTATCAGATACCAGTCTGACCAGAATGTAAATACAGGAGATGACTACGGAGTCATGGACAATATCCTCAACAATGCCGAAAAGGACCAGACAAACCCTTACTACTGGGTGTCCCGTCGGGGATATTATATACACGTGCATAATACATACAACAAGGATGAACATCTGCTGAACAACGACCGTGAGTGCCGTGTCCGCTGCGTCCGTGACTTCCACCCCGGTGACCCTACAGAATAAAGAGCGAATTTCACCTGTCCCACCACGGATTCCCCGCTATTATTGCTAAATTTGAACACAAAATGAAAAAATTTCTGCCATACATCATAACACTGCTCTCCGTCATCTCCCTGACGGCTGTATCCTGCGTCTCCGAACCTGACGAAATCCTCCATCCCGGTTCAGGACAGCTCGAATTCAGATTCAGCATCCCCGGACAGACAGTGATGCAGACCCGCTCCATCGACCCTGACGGCGAACCTGTGACTTCGGTATGGCTGTTCCTATTCAACGAGTCAGGCTACTACATCGGGCACATACGCGCTACCGATGTCACCTACAGCGGCAGCACCTCGTCCGGACTTGACGACAAGGGACACAGGACCGGAACCTTCCACGTGGCAAGCATCCCTGGCTCCACAAGGATAATACACTTCATAGCCAACTACAACGCCGCCGACATCAACGACAGCGAGCTCATCAACCGCACCGAAGCCGAAGTAATGACCCGTTTCACATCGGCTTCAGGACGACTTGTCTACTGGGGCAGGAAAACCTATACAGACACCCCGACAAGCACCAACACAGGCACAGTGACATTCTACCGCAACCAGGCATCCATAACATACAGGATAGCCGGAAGTGTGGACCTGTCCGTGGAAGGCTTCGCAGTCTGCAACGCCTATATGAAAGGCACAGTAGTCCCATACAACCGTGAACTTCCGGATCCTTTCGGATTCAGCCTCGGTGAAGGCTCCTCTGACTTCGTGACCCTCTGCACAGGAGACGACTTCGGCAAGTCCACCGACCCTTCCGACATCGAAGAACGCACCGAATGGTACGTATTCGAGCACGACAACGCCCAGGACGACATGATCTACACCATCTTCAAGATAAGGTACAAAGGTGATGCAGACAATGATTATTCTGAAAAATATTACAAGCTCCTCATCGCCGATGAAGACCTGGATCCGTACATGATAGTCCGCAACCACCGATATATCTTCACATTCACAGGTATCCCTACCACCCTCGGCTACAATACCTTCGAAGAAGCCAGGAACGGAGTGGCGGCCAACAACGTCTGGGTGTCGATAGACAAGGACCTGTCCTCGATAGGCGACGGGAAAACCTCCCTTACAATCGACGGGGAGACCACAAGGATATATACAGAGCAGAAGGATGAAACCATAAATTTCACCTATTCCGGAGCCACATTGACAGCAGACCAGGTATCAGCCACATGGCTCACCAATGAAGGCATCGCCGGTGAAGACCTCAGCCTCACCTACGACACCGGTACCGGGGAAGGAAGCATAACCATACGGCTCAACGAGATAAGCGACACTCCGCAGTACGGCTCCATCTACATAAAGGCAGGAGTCTACAGCAGGACAATAGACATCATCTACCTGAACAACTTCGAATTCGCCCCGGTATGGACATCCAGTTCGGTGCCGGCGAAATCCGGGGAGGATGTATCAATAGTGTTCAACATCCCTGAGACCTACCCTGAAGAACTCTTCCCGGTAGAGTGCAAACTTTCCTGCAACCTTTTCGACGCCAATACCAACAATACCCTCGAAGTCATCGAGGAAAGGACGGTTTTCGATATAGACGGTGAGCAATACGACTATGACTGGGACTACAAATACGTCTATTACGCAGAAAGACCGGGGCTTCACCGCGTGGATTTCAAGACCCTGGTAAACGATTATTCCTCGAGGACACCGGTATGGTTCCTCGAAGCCCCTTATTTCAATACGATCCGCAGGGAAATAAACATGGTCGGCGACGAATATGCAGACCAGAAGATCATAATCTACGAGACCACCCTTGACGGAGGCGCAGGTTCCGGAAGCTACGAACGTGAGATCGCCCCGATAAAAGGTCAGAGCTTCTACCTAAGGTTCAGGTTTGACGGAGGCGGCACCCCTGCAGGGACCAGGGTCCGCATCTATATGGACGAGAACGTGGAACCTGGACTTTCCGAAGATGACAGCTTCCCGGACAACCTCGGAGAGGAGCAGACCGCCCCTGACGCCGGCAGATATTTCATCTATACTGTCCCTGACCAGCCTGATTTTGAAAATGAATTCTACTCGATACCATTCCACACTGTCTCGGCACAGTGTGCAGGATACGCCCGCCTCGCGGCAGCCGATGTGGACAATCAGGATGCAGACGGCAATCCGGATCCGGAACACTGCTACAAATCAGCGATTGTCACCCGTGTAAACAATCCTTCAGAATATAACTTCAACTTCCTTGTGACCGGCATTGAAGGAACCAGCCTTGACACCGGAGCCGAAAACATCAGCCTGCGGTACGGCACCGGCAGGGAAATAACCTTGAGCATCACCCCGGACCTCGGTACTATGTCTGTAAATTCATGCAGCTTCTTCATAGCCACGGAAAATTTCGAACCTGTCTCAGGAAACCTGGTGAGGGACGAGGAAGCCGGAGGATATATATGGAACATAGACAACCTCACGGCACAGGAGTATTCAGTGACATTGCGGAGCACCGGAACAGTCAGCGCAGAGACCATCTCAATCTCCGAGACAAGCGGAAACGCAGCCTTCGCAGAAGACCGCATTACGGTCACAAACCCGCAGCTGACCGGAAGTATAAGAGTGGAGGGAATGGAAGGAGGATTTACGACATCCTCCCCTTTCATCGCCCTCGAGAAATCGGACGGAACAAGAATCGGGTCTTTCGATGTGAATGCAGTCCAGGGCGGCTCTACCGGAGAATATTCCCTTATACTATACGGGGAATATGATTTTACCGAAGACGAGACCCTAACAGTGCTGTACTCCCCTCTTGACGCCGGTGATGTCTACATAGGGAACACAACGGTAACCGAACTTCTCGGCTCACCGGAAATTACCCTTGTAAAACAGCAGTAAGGAATAATGGAGCTGTGAAAACATATAAAATGCAAAGAAGAAGGATACAATCCCTCATATCATTCCTGATCACGGCTGCCGTCGTGGTCTCCTGTATCAGGGACGAGGCTCCCGAAGGTGCCGAACTGGCTGTCGGAGACAGTCTGCCGGATTTTTCCGTCACAATGTCCGACGGCTCTTCGTTCAGCACGTCAGATCTCGAAGGAAAGGTATCCCTGATAATGTTCTTTCACACCGGATGTCCTGACTGCAAGGCCGAACTTCCCGTAGTACAGAGCATATACGAAAAATACGGACAGGAAATAGGGATATGCTGCATAAGCCGTGAGGAAGGTGCTGCGGAAATAGAGGAATACTGGCAGTCCGCAGGACTGACACTCCCATGGTCGGCCCAGGAAGACAGGAGCATATACAGTCTTTTTGCAACCTATGGAGTCCCGAGGATATACATTTCGGACAGGAATCTTACGATATACAGTGTCTACGATGACGATCCCCTAGCCACCCGCAGCCAGCTTGCCGCCGACATAGAAGCCTGTCTGGCGGAATGACATTGACCGAATCGGGTTTTCCACCGCCGCCGGGGGACAGAAATAAGAAAATCTTCTTGTTTTTAAAAAAAATTATGATATGAAAATATTTCTTCATAACTTTACGGGACTAAAACCGATTATCTAAAATTTGCAATAAATGGAAGTAAAGAAGACAGAAAAGGCAAGTCTTGAAAACAAAAGACTCCTGTTCGTCGAGATCGGAATGATTATCGCCCTGTTCGGTGTCTACATTGCATTCGAGTGGCAGACCGAGGAGCAGCAGATAATCGAGCTCGAGGACACCACACAGATTATCGAAGTAGAAGAGGTTATCGCCACTCAGCAGGACACCCCTCCGCCACCACCTTCAGCTCCGAAAATGCCTGTTCTTTCAGACCAGATAGACATTGTGGACGATGAAGTGATCGTGGATGACAACCTGTTCCTCAATCTCGAAGATGATGTGAACATGGGTGTAGAGATCATGGACTACGTTGAAAACGTTGAAGAAGAAGTCATCGAGGAAGAGGCCATTCCGTTCCAGCTCGTTGAGGAGAAGCCTTCATTCATGGGCGGAGATGCGAATGAATTCTCGAAATGGGTGAACCAGAGACTTGTATATCCTGAAATTGCAAAGGAGAACGGTGTACAGGGACGTGTTACCCTCCAGTTTACAGTAGAGTCTGACGGACGTGTCACCAACGTGAAAGTCCTCCGTGGAGTGGATTCATCCCTCGACCAGGAAGCTGTCAGGGTCGTTTCAAGTTCTCCAAGATGGACTCCAGGAAAGCAGAGAGACCGTGCCGTAAGGGTTACCTACACATTCCCTGTGATATTCCAGCTCAGATAATCAAGGAGATTCCCGGAGCGGCGGAACAAGAAGAACAAGATATAAGGTGGCTGAGTCAAAATCCGATTTTTGGCTCAGCCATTTTACGGTAGAGCAAACCTCAACTCTTATTCGGAAACATATGGAAGAGCAGAAAGAAAAAGCGATTTTTGTCGGAGTCATCAAGCAAGGAGATGACGAGAGACAGGTAATGGAGTATCTGGACGAGCTGGTATTCCTGGCAGAGACCGCAGGTGCGGAAGGAACGAAAAGATTCATACAGAAGGTTGACAAACCGGACACGAGAACGTATATCAGAAGCGGGAAACTTGCGGAGATCAAGGAATACATAAAGGAGAACGGGACCGACCTCGTGATTTTCGATGACGAGCTCTCCCCTACCCAGCTCAGGAATATAGAAAGGGAACTCGAAATAAGGATTCTGGACAGGACAAACCTCATATTGGATATCTTCGCCCAGCGAGCCAAGACCGCCTACGCGAAGACACAGGTCGAACTTGCGCAGTACCAGTATCTCCTTCCACGGCTGACCCGGATGTGGACCCACCTCGAAAGGCAGAAAGGAGGTATAGGGATGAGAGGTCCAGGAGAGACGCAGATAGAGACCGACCGCCGTATCATCCAGGACAAGATCGCACGTCTGAAGGAACAGCTGAAGAAGATAGACAAGCAGATGGCCTCCCAGCGCGGAAACAGGGGCTCCCTTGTACGTATTTCCCTTGTAGGATACACTAACGTGGGGAAAAGTACCCTGATGAACCTGCTGGCAAAGAGCGACGTTTTCGCTGAAAACAAACTCTTCGCCACCCTCGATACTACTGTCAGGAAGGTCGTCATAGAAAACGTGCCGTTTCTGCTGAGTGACACCGTCGGATTCATAAGGAAACTTCCTACGCAGCTGGTCGAGGCTTTCAAGAGCACCCTCGATGAAGTCAGGGAAGCAGACATCCTCATGCACGTGGTGGACATATCCCACCCGAACTTCGAGGATCACATAAGGGTAGTGAACGAGACTCTCAAGGATATAAACGCCATAAACAAGCCGATTTTCGTCGTTTTCAACAAGATTGATGCATACAGATATGAAGAGTACGACGAGTTCTCCCTGGAGCCTAAAAAGCCCGAAAACTACACTCTCGATGAGTTCAGGAACAGCTGGATCGCGAAGGAGAACACACCTTGCATATTCATATCTGCAAAGAAGAAGACCGGGATAGACAAACTTCGGAGCGACCTATATAAAATGGTCGCTGAAATCCATGCGGGCCGCTACCCTTTCGACAATTTCCTCTGGTAAAAAATGAGGGTGACCCAAAATTCCTTTTGAATCACCCTCTAATTATCAAATCTTTCTACAGGACCCGGGATTTCCCGGCCGCAGAGACTATTATCAATAGAACCTTGCCCTGTTGTCCTCCACGCCGGCATCCTGCATCATGACAGGCAGAAGTGACTGGGTACTGTAGTAGGCCATCTGCTGGGCCCTGCTCTTTACGTCATCTTCGGTAAACGAAGTACCTGTGTCATGGGAAGTGACCTTATAGACATAGACACCGATCGTACCGGCAAGAGGAGCGGATATCACACCTTCCTCGGCTGCGGATACAGCCCCGATGAACTTGGGATCGAGTCCCTGGTTCATGTAAGAAGCGAAAGAAATGCCTTCACGTGTGCTCACTGAGGTATCAAGGGTATCAGCAATGGCCTGCATTGTAGTAAGACCGGCTATCTTGAGTGCTACCTCGGCAGCCTTCTTCTCTCCGAGCTTCTTGTTGTAGATAATCGAACTGATGTTGGAAGCAACCTCATTCACAGGAGCATAGCCTTTCTTATGAATCTTCTTCAGGGCAGCCACAACATAATAGTCGTTGTTTATGTTGAGTACATTGGAAACCCTGCCTTCCTTGGACTCGAAAGCCCATTTCGAAATTTCCTTGGTCCTGTCATTGATCGAGCCGACATTCTCGTCGCCTTCGCGCAGGTTGTTCCTCGTAAGCAGTGCAAGACCCTCTTCGTCTACAACCTTCTTCAGGTTCTCGTATTTGCCGTCAGCCTTGGTCGCAAGCTCATTGGCCTGGACATAGTATTCATTGATTGTATTTCCGCTTGGAAGAGCCTCCTTCTCGAGGATGGCGACTTTCTTCTTGAGCAGAGGCTGGGTCCTGTCAGTAACCTTTACAATATGTTTTCCGTACTGGGTTTCGATAATATAGAGATCGTCAAGCTTTGCAGTGAATACGGACTCCACACCAGGGAACATCGAATTCTTTGTCATCCAGCCATAGTCTCCAGGCTGCCCGGCCTGAGGATTGTTGAAAGCGGAATACTGTGCTGCGACATTCTCGAAATTGTCCTTGCCGGTCTTCAGTACATTCAGAAGACTGTCCGCAAGATCGGTCTGCACTCCCTGAAGAAGTATGCCCTTAACGAATACGGAATCCGGAACCATACCGGTCTGCATCACTCTGGCAACGTAGAAACTGTTGTCCTTGGTTATAACAGGGGATACTGAATCCTTCCCGGAATCTTCACCGAAGACGAAATCATCGACATCGGCAGATACGGTCCTGAGCTCGCCTTTCCTGTACCACTCGTCTGTATACTGCCTGTCAGAGTTCTTCATCAGGAAATTCCTGACATTGTCTGTCGTGGAGAACTCATCATATACCTTCACTACCTGCTCGTTGGCATCGGAAATATCAGTCTTGGAAGGCTTCACCTCGAATACGACATATTCGATATCCCTGCTGGCATCCTGCCTGTAAAGTTTCTTGTGTTCCTTGTAGTAGCTCCTTATTTCAGAATCGGATACTGTTATTGTGCTGTCCTTCTGGTATCCGTAAGGAAGCATCACGAACTCCACACCGACAGAATTGTTGTTTTCAGCGATCTCGTCGGTCATCATGAGTGGATTCACGAAGTCGCTTGCAGTAAAGAGGCTGTTGTATTTTGTATAATACTGCTCGGTAGTGACAGTATTCTGGAGATAGTCCCAGAACATCCTTGTCTGGCCGGACTGGTCATACTGCATATTCTTGATATAGTTGTCGAGCATCTCAGTAGAGAAAGCGCCTGTCTCGTCCACGAAAATCTGGGAAACCAGAGGAGATACCATATCGCCGGAAAGGAGGCTTGCAAGTTCGTCCTTGCCTACCTGGATACCTGCCTTCTTGGCATTGACGAGGAACATATACCTGTCCACGAAAGATTTCCATGCCATGTTTCTGACATAGTCCATCTCCTGGTCGGTATTGGCATTCCGCCTGTACATATACTCGAAAATACGGTTCTGGTAATTCAGTTCGTTTTCGAAATCCTGATAAGAGACGGAATTCCCGTCGATCTTGCCTACACGGTACTTCTCTGACATACTGGAAGCCACCTGACTTATTGTGTTCGGGTCTATGATAAATGAAAGCAGAGCCAGTGCAATCACGACTGAAATCAGTATGCCGAACTTCACTCGAATTTTTTCAAGAACAGCCATTTTATCATCAAATTTTAAATTATTTCTTTTTTAGAGCGCGAAGATAGCAATTTTAGTTGAATCCACGAACTGTTTTGATTTATTTCAGACAGTTCCAGTGCTATTTCCTTATAACCGGACCTATGAAATTGACAGAATCCACCCTGACTTCAGTGCTGTCCTGTACAATGACTCCATAACTGTCGAAAGGACGCAGAATGACCGAATTTCGTGCCCTCTGGTCCGATTCCATACCGTAACCCTGCATAAAGCCGTCCGGTGAATAGAGCTTTACATAGCAGTCCGTAAATATCTTCTCGTTCTTCCTGTCCCAGTAAAGGGTATCGGTCTCCATCACTTCCTGGTTGATTATGTTCTTGACGACGACATTGCCGTACGCCGCCCATGTCTCGCTGTCATCCTTCTCCACCTTGACATGGCGGCCGTTATCAGCAGTGATTTCTGTTTCAAGCAGCCCTTCCTCGTTGTATCCGAAGACGGCAAGCCCTTTCGGGAAAAGTTCATAGGACATGGAATCGTTTTGGTAACGTTCCATTGTTTCCGCCTCCATCCTCATCTGCAGCATCCCGTTTTCAGACTGGACCACGAACATATTGTCCACAGTCTGGACAGGAGTCTCCTCAAGGTCAAGCTTCTCGGCCGTCCCGAGATCGCTCCTGCATGAAGATAAAAGGAAAGCGGCGCCCCAAACGATGTTCAGGGCGACCGCACCAGGATATATTGACCTGTGTATCAAAATACAGGAAAATTTTACTGCTGTGTCTTCACTGTAGTGAGGGCACGCATTCCGCCGCAGGATACAGTATAGGAATCACCTTCGTTCAGATCATACATGAACGCCTCTGCAGCCTGAGGATAGTACTGGCGGTACTGGGCGATGAGCTTGTCAGCTTCTCCGGCAAGAGTCGCATCAGCCCTCTTGGCCTTCAGGAGATAGTCCACGGCCACCCAGTAAGGAGCCCTTCTCTCGATGTCGTTGCCCTGGCATACGAGGGAGCCCCAGATTGTTCCTATAAGCATATAGGACTTGCCTGAAAGCGACGGGTCAAGTTCGGCAGCCTTGTTGGCGAAATCGAAGGCAACCGCGTTATTCGCGTTCTTGAAAGCGAAGGCAGCGGCCTCATAGTAATACTGTGCGTCCTGCTTGGTGTCGGAATCTTCCGAGTCGATCGCTTCCTTGATGAACTTCAGTGCATTTTCCACATCACCCTTGTTCGAATAGATCCTGTAGAGGAAATAAGCCGAACTTGAGGACGGGTCAAGCCTGTGCATGGAGTTGGCTGCATTGACGAACAGGTCGTTGTCCGTACATCCTTCAGTCGAAGAAAGCATCCTGACTATATTGGAAACTAGCTGGAGGTCATCCGGATTAGCCTCATATCTCGGAGTGAAGAGAGTGATGAGGTTCTCGCAGCTTGCCACGTTGCTGGCGATGAATATGCTCTCGCAGTCAGTCTTTATCTTTTCTATTTCAGGAGTCTGCTTCATTTTCTCAAGTATTTCCATGACGTTGTTGTACTCCTGTATCACATCGTCAGCCAGCACGGTACCGTTCTGGTAAAGCTGGCAGGCAGTATTGAGCTGGAAAAGAAGTATCTGCGGCTTGACTTCCTCTTTGTTCTTCTCTATGATGCCCTTGAATTCCTTATAAAGCCTCTCGGGATCGTCCTTGATATAGTTTATCATGTCAAGACCCTTGTTGTTGAGTGCAGTCACCGAATATTTAGGATAGTATTCGGCGCGGATATCATGAAGTGTAAGGAGAGTGTCTACGAGAGATTCAACGTAGATGGAATTGTTCCTGTTCTCGCTGATGAGACGTCTGTAGAGGGCCGTACCGTTGATGAGCATGGTCTGGTTGGCCGTAGGAGGGCAGAGCTCGTAGGCTTTCCTCCAGTTAGGAAGGGCGTCATCATAGTTCTTCTGCTTGTAATACTCGTTGTAGTAGGACAGGTACTTGATACATTCGGCACTGTCGGCACCGTATTTGCCCTGGGCCGAGACCATACAGGTTCCTGCCAGCATGAAAAAGGCAGAGAATAATAAAAGAAGATTCTTTTTCATAATTATAATAAGTTTGTTTTCTGATTATCAAAAAATCCTATGGCCTGACGAAGCGTCCCGCTAATTGTATCTCGGCTTCTGGAACCATATGTCAAAAATGTTGAACCCGACGACGAAGGATACGTATCTCTCACGTACCATGTTCGTCCTCAGGCTTCCCCGCTGGCCGACATCTATGCCGACAGTAAGTCCGTTGTACCATCTGAACACAGGAAGGGTCACCCCGAAGGTAAGCCCCATGGAATTCACCATGTTCCCGTCCAGCTTGTAGTAGGCCTGTTCATAATAGGCGCCTACCCTGTATGCGCATCTTCTCAGGTAATACCTTATGTCGTTCCTGTTCGGCACTATCTCGAAACCGGCCCTGAAAGACTGGGATACGCTCGAAGAGAAGACCGACTCCCCTCTTACCCCATAGCCGTCGCAGGCATCCATCCCGCTGTTCCTCCAGTCCGACCTTATGTAATTGAACTCCGCGCTCCACTTCTCCCCTTTCTTGACTGACACGCCTACCCCGAGTTCTCCTGCGATCCTCAGGGAATTGTCCTTTCCGTTGGTAAGTTCGCTGTAGACAAGGGTGTCCACTATTTCCGACGTATTCTTGTTCTCGTAATATATTGTCTTGCCCCCTATCCCGGTACCGAGCCTGTATGTGGCTCCCAGTACAAGGGCGAGGTCATTGCCGAGCGGCTGCTGGTACTGCATCCCGAACTTTCCGGTGAATCCTCTGATCAGAAGGTTATATCCGCTGTTGAGGGAAGCATAGGAAGTATTGCTGAAATCTTCATTGTAGACCTTGTCGAGAGTGCCGAAATAATATATCCCCTGCGCACCTATCGAAAACCTTTTCCAGAAAGTGACACCGCCGCCGAGGAAGAGCTGGTATACGCTCCCCTCCCCGTAGGTGTTGTAGGTGATGTTGCCCGTGTTGCCAATTATGTCTGGGTCAGTCTGTTTAAGCCTTATATTGTATCCTATGTCGCTGAAAGGGGTTATGCCTATCATGAGGGCCGAGGAGCGGTAGACAGGGAAACTGATGACGAAGTTGTACATGTTGAAGGTGTTGTTCCCCGACCTGAGGTCGTTCTGGCGGAATACGGTATTCTTCTGGACCACTCCGAAATCAGCCATGAAGGAACTGCTGTCGCGCACCGATACGGACGCAGGGTTCATGATGTTCATGAACCGCCTGTTGTTCGATGCTATGCCGACGCCACCCATACTCTTGTTGTAAGCTGTGCCTTCACGGGAAAGGTCACCTATCCCAAACACGGAATACGGTGAATATGCCCCATAAGATCCGTTGGTCTGCCCTGCAGAAGACAGACAGGAGCACATAACTCCGGCTATGACCAAAATCAAGTAAATTCTATTCAACATACTCATCAGCCACTATAGCTAATCCCATCAAGACTAAATTACAAACTACAAAGATGGCGTTTTTAACGCGTTTTGCAAAATAAATTGCATCTCCGCCGGTAAAAACGACTATATTTTCAGGATTCACGGCAAAATATCCTTGAAGCTCAAAGATTATGCCCGATATCACTCCTGATTCCACGGAAGATACGAGAGAAGTACCCAGTTCCTCAACCGAATCCGGGGTATCGAGCAGCGGAAGCGTCCTGGAATACCTGTTCAGGGACTTGAATCTCGTACGGCAGCCAGGGGAGATATTTCCTCCGGAGTATTTGCCGGAGGCATCTATGAAGTCTATTGTCAGGGTGGTCCCGAAGTCGAACACGGTACATCCCCTGCCCTTGAAAAGGTATCTCACCGCCATGATCGAAGCGAAACGGTCAGGGGAAAGGTAGGAAGGTATATCCCTGGAGGTATAGACGTTCCTGTTGCGCGGATCGACAAGTACCAGGGTACTGCAAACTGCCCCGAGCCGGATTTCATCCTGCCCGGATATTTCACGTACGGAAGCCACGACCAGAGTATCCGGCCTGTCCTTTACAGTAAGTGAAAGGATGAAGTCTATCATCCTTTCTCCCTGATAACGGTATGTCTTTCCCAAGGTGACACCGTCGGCCCATGCGGCTTTCAGAGCCGTGTTGCCGATATCCACTACAAGATTTGGCATGGGCGTAAATTTATTACAATTTTTTCAAAATCTCGCAGGCTTTGGAGAGAGTTTCCACGTTTTTCACGAAAATCCGGAGCTTGCTGTCATTCTGTTTCAAGTCGAAAAGATTCGGATACTTGCTTATACTCTGAAGGATAGAGGAAAATTTATCCGAACGGTAATACTTCGACAGAGGGTTGGAGATGAAGAAACATATCATCACCCCGTTCTTGATTATTATCTTCTCGAAACCGAGCTTCAGCCCCAGCTGCCTTATCTTCACTATCTCGAAAAGGCGGTCAAGCTCCTCCGGAATCTTGCCGAACCTGTCCTCCAGCATCTTCCTGTACCTGTCAAGAGTCCTGGTGTCGGATATGGAGTCGAGTTCCTTGTATATCCTGATTTTCTCGGCCGTGATGTCTATGTAGCTGTCTGGAATAAGGGCCAGCTGGTCTGTCTCGATGGTGCAGTCCGATATATAGGACTCGTCTGACCGTCCAGCCTGGGCTCCGGTCTCTACCCCGAGCTCCTCCATGGCCTCGGCAAGTATCTTCTGGTATGTCTCGAGTCCCATATCGGAGATGAAACCGCTCTGTTCCGCACCGAGAAGATTGCCTGCACCCCTTATGTCAAGGTCCTGCATGGCTATGTTGAAACCGCTCCCGAGATCCGAAAAGGATTCTATGGCTTTCAGACGTCTTCTCGCTTCATCGGTAATGGACACAAGAGGAGGCACTATCAGGTAGCAGAATGCCCTCTTGTTCGACCTGCCCACCCTTCCGCGGAGCTGGTGCAGGTCGCTCAGCCCTATGTTCTGGGCCTGGTTGATGATGATGGTGTTGGCGTTCGGTATGTCCAGTCCGTTCTCTATGATGGTAGTGCACAGAAGCATGTCGTAGTCCCCTTCCATGAAGTCAAGTATCTTGTTTTCCAGGGTCTTGGCCTCCATCTGCCCATGCGCTACGCATATCTTCATGTCGGGCTCTATCCTGTGAAGGATGTCGTAGACCGACTGCAGTTCCTCCACTCTGTTGTGTACGAAGAATATCTGCCCGCCTCTGTTCAGTTCATAATCAATGATACGCTTTATCTCGTCATGGTCGAAAAGCATGATCTCCGTCTGGACCGGAATCCTGTTTGGCGGGGGAGTATTGATGATGGAAAGGTCCCTTGCCCCGAGAAGGGAAAACTGAAGGGTCCTCGGTATAGGGGTGGCCGTAAGGGTCAGGGTGTCCACCGAAGCCTTTATCTGGCGCAGTTTCTCCTTGGCGCTTACGCCGAACTTCTGTTCCTCGTCGATGACAAGAAGGCCGAGATCTTTGAACTCGAATCCCTTGCCGATGAGCTTGTGTGTACCTATTATTATATCAATGGCCCCCGATTTCAGCTTTTTCTGTATTTCGGTGATCTCTTTTGCCGTTCTGAGACGGCTTACATAGTCTATATTGCAAGGGAAATCCTTCAGGCGTCCCTTGAAAGTGTTGTAATGCTGCAGGGCAAGTATCGTAGTAGGTACAAGTACAGCCACCTGTTTGCTGTCAGCCACAGCCTTGAACGCGGCCCTTACGGCAACTTCCGTCTTTCCGAACCCGACATCGCCGCAGATGAGCCTGTCCATCGGATAGTCCGCCTCCATGTCCATCTTTACGGAACGTACAGCCTTCTCCTGGTCAGGCGTATCCTCGTATATGAAGGAGGATTCGAGTTCCTCCTGAAGATATGAGTCAGGGGAGAAGGCGAATCCCTTTATGCTTTTCCTCTTGGCATATAGCTGTATAAGTTCCTTGGCTATGTCCTTTACCTTTTTCTTGGTGCTTGCCTTCAGGTTCTGCCATGCCTTTGACCCGAGCTTGTGGATTTTCGGAGGCTCGGAATCCTTGGACCTGTATCTGGAAATCTTGTGGAGGGAATGTACGGAGACGAGAACGGTATCATTGTCCTTGTATATCAGTTTCACGACTTCGTGCATCCGCCCCTTGTCGTCCCTGATGCGCACAAGACCTCCGAAAATACCCACCCCATGGTCGATATGGACCACATAATCCCCAATGTTGAAAGAGGTGAGGTCGTTGATTGTCAGCTGCTCGCTTTTCTCCACACTTCTCCGGATGCTGACCCTGTGAAAACGGTCGAATATCTCATGGTCGGAATAGCAGCATATCCTGTCCTGGCTGTCGATAAAACCGTTGTGGATATTCTTTCCGGGACAGAATTCGGGGATGACGCCACCATATTGGGAAAGTATGGACTTCAGCCTCTCGAGCTGGGACTCCTTCTCTCCGAATATGACTATTTTCCAGCCTTCCTCCGTCCGTTTCCTTATATCCTCGACAAGGAGCTCGAAATTCTTGTTGAACACCGGCTGCGGAGATATGCTGAAATGCACCTGCTCCTCGTCCTGCCTGGAGAGGGGAGTGTCGATATAGACCCTCCTGAAACGCTGCAGCCCGGCCATGAACCACTCGTCACGGTACATGTCGGACGAATCCAGCCACACCGTAGTGTCGTCCCGGAAAAGATCGGAGACAGGTATTCCTTCCTCATCGTCAGACGAGACGAGTTCCGGATATATGTCCACACTGTCAACCTGGCTTTCAGAGAGCTGCGTATTGCAGTTGAATATGCTGATGCTCTCCACCTCGCTTCCGAAAAAGGATATCCTGAAAGGATTATTGAAGGAATATGAAAATATGTCGACAAGACCACCCCTCACAGCGAACTGCCCCGGACCGGAAACGAAATCCACCTTTGAAAATCCTTCTGCCGCAAGCCTCCCGCACAGGTTCCCGTAGTCAACCTCTTCACCTTTCC
This sequence comes from uncultured Bacteroidales bacterium, assembly GCA_944326325.1. GTDB lineage: Bacteria > Bacteroidota > Bacteroidia > Bacteroidales > UBA932 > Cryptobacteroides. The sequence continues at coordinate 186,485 of CALVDQ010000001.1, read as the reverse complement.
TGACCGTTATCACGGATTCGCTCACCCTGGACTGCGGGGGCATCTTCTCACCGAGGGCCGCCGGATAGGACACTATCACCGACAGTCCGTCCCTTTCCCCTTCCATAATGCGCCCCAGAGCGGAAGTTCTCTGCACCTCGAGGGAAGCCTTGTAGTTGCTTCTCTCGATCTTCTTGCCTGTGTCGGGAAGGAAGAACACCCTGTCCCCCTCAATGAGGTTGTACAGGTCGGAAGCGCAGTACTCCGCCGACTCCTTGTCCGGAAGAACCACAAGATGGGTCCCGGACCGTGCGGCAGAAGCCAGCACGAACCATCTCGCCGACAGGAACAGCCCCGAGCAGAACACCTCAGGAGATTTACGCAGCTTCTCTTCGAGCAATGATGTAGATTTTCTGTTTATTAACATTTCCGTCCGATTTCTGTTGAAAACCTGTTGACAACCCTACAAAAACATGTAGACAACCTGTATATAACCCTGTGAAAAGAATCCCAAAAATAAATTATAAAATCCAAAAAAAACGTATAATCCGGATTTAATTTCAAATTCCAAGAAAAAAGTCCACATCTTCCCAACGTGTTTCCTCCAGTGCAAACAGGAGGAGATGTAAATAAAATACTGACGCAATATGCTGATATACAGTAGGGGTTCCAAGGTTATCAACATATCCACACAACCATCTTCACAATCATTCCTTTAAAATAACCTATATTTGTAAAAATTTTTTTGGTTATGATGGAGGAGCGATTCGACCCGCACATCCCGGAAACCGGCAAGGACAGGGAGCTCGACAGCGTGATAAGGCCGCAGGCCCTTGGGGACTTTACCGGACAGGACAAGATAATAGCGAACCTTAAGATATTCGTCAAGGCCGCCCGTATGAGAGGGGAGTCTCTGGATCATGTGCTGTTCCACGGGCCTCCCGGCCTGGGAAAGACCACTCTTGCTCATATAATAGCGAATGAGCTTGGTGCCGGGCTGAAGGTCACTTCAGGACCGGTTCTCGACAAGCCGGGCGACCTTGCCGGGCTCCTTACCTCCCTCGATGAGGGGGACGTGCTGTTTATAGACGAGATCCACCGTCTTTCTCCGGTCGTGGAGGAGTATCTCTATTCGGCCATGGAGGACTTCGTCATTGACATCATGATAGACAAGGGTCCCGGGGCACGTTCGGTCAGGATATCCCTAAATCCGTTCACCCTGGTCGGAGCCACGACAAGGAGCGGTCTGCTCACTTCCCCTCTCAGGGCCAGGTTCGGGATAAAGTTCGCGCTGGAATACTATGACACGAAGGATCTCGTGCGTATCGTCGAAAGAAGCGCATCCATCCTCGGGGTAGGTATAGACGGACCGGCCGCAAACGAGGTCGCCCTCCGCAGCCGGGGTACCCCGCGTATAGCCAATTCCCTTCTCCGCAGGGTGAGGGATTTCGCCCAGGTGATAGGAGACGGGCATATCGATCTCGAAATAGCGCGGTATGCCCTGGATGCCCTTAATATAGACAAGAGGGGGCTTGATTCGGTGGACAACAAGATCCTCCGGACGATTATCACAAAGTTCAAGGGAGGTCCGGTAGGAGCCAATACGATAGCTACTGCCATAGGTGAAGACCAGGGTACCCTGGAGGAGGTCTACGAGCCGTTCCTCATAAAGGAGGGGTTCATAGTGCGTACGCCGCGGGGCAGGGAAGTGACGGAACTGGCCTACAGGCATCTCGGCATGGAGCCTTCTCCGGATACAGGCGGGGAGGCAACCCTGTTTTAGAAGGGCGTTTTCGGCGAAATGAAGCATACTATTATATTATTGGCCTTTGCTGTACTTGTCCTGGCAGCCGCACCCGCCTCGGAAGCGTGTACAGCAGTAATCATAACAAGGACAGCCGACGGCCGTCCGCTTATATGGAAGCACAGGGACACCGGCAATCTTGACAACAGTATAAGGCACTTCAAGGGAGAGCGTTACTCTTTCGTGGGGCTTGCTGACTCATCTTCTCCCGGAGGGGAGGTATGGGCCGGGGTCAACACTGCCGGATTCGCTGTCATAAATACAGCCTCCTACTGTCTGAAGAATGACGATGTCCCATCCGGCATGATGGACAGGGAAGGCATCCTGATGTACAGGGCCCTGGAGATTTGTGCCACTGTGGAGGATTTCAGGCACTTTCTCGATACCCTTGCCCGGCCGATGGGCGTGGAGGCCAATTTCGGATGTATAGACGCCTGTGGAGGGGCGGCCTGGTTCGAGACCGGGAACCAGGCATACGTCATGAGGGACCTGGCTGTATCGGGGAGAGGGTTCGAGGTTGTCACCAACTTTTCATGGTCCGGAGACAGGAAAAGGTGGAGGGGAGTGGAACGCTGGAAAACGGCTTCAGGGATTTTCAACGGTATGGCCGGACGAGGGAGTCTTGCCGGGCTGCATCCTCTCGACATAGTTGACAGCCTTTCCCGTTCCTACCGGCAGTCTGTGACCGGGGTGGACCTGGTGCGGGATTCGGCGGCTTTCCTTGCCGGGACGACCGGTATTGTGCCTGACCTGGATTTCATACCGAGGAGATCCACTTCCGCCTCGGTGGTCATACAGGGTGTGGCGGCGGGGGAGGACCCTTCCGGGGCCGTACTGTGGGCGGCGCTCGGCTATCCTGCGGTGGCAGTAACGGTGCCTGTGCCTGTGTCCTGGGAAGACCATGTCCCTGATGCCCTTTCCGGTTTTCCGGTTTCCGGGCCGGAGACTTTCTGCGGTCTTGCAGCCGCCCTGAAAGATATGTACGTGTTCCATGGAGGAGATGTAAGCAACGCTTCACAATATGTTGACCTGAGGTATGTTCTCGGAGATACGGCATGTACCGTATCGACTTTGTCCTGCTGCCGCAAGGCGGAAAGGGAGATCAGTGAGGAATTCGGAAAGATATACTCCCGTTTTGCCGCAGGCACCATAACGGAAGGCGAGTATCTTTCCCTTTATGACAGGATTTCGGAGAAGTTCTTCAGGATATATTCCGAGGCTTTCAGGGAATATACCGGACGGAGCGCTCCCGTATCTACGATGTAATGCGCAAATTAATTGCTCATTTGCATAAAAATCACTAAAATTGTGGCGAAATTTCAATAATCAGTATAAAATGGCCGAAAAATTAATTTCTAAGATTCCTGAGGGTCCTTTGTCTGAGAAATGGACAAAGCATAAATCTCAGCTTCGTGTTGTCAATCCGGGCAACAAAAGGAAACTCGAGATCATCGTCATCGGAACCGGACTCGGAGGGGCGTCTGCAGCTGCTTCTCTCGGTGAACTCGGTTATAACGTGAAGGTGTTCTGCATCAGCGACTCTCCTCGCCGTGCGCACTCTATCGCCGCACAGGGAGGTATAAACGCCGCCAAGAACTACCAGAATGACAATGACTCTGTTTACCGTCTTTTCTATGAGACAATAAAGGGAGGGGACTACCGCAGCCGCGAGGCCAATGTCTACAGACTTGCCGAAGTCAGCGGGAACATCATCGACCAGTGTGTGGCACAGGGTGTTCCGTTCGCAAGGGAATACGGCGGAATGCTTGCCAACCGTTCTTTCGGAGGCGCGCAGGTGAGCCGTACCTTCTACGCCCGCGGCCAGACCGGACAGCAGCTCCTTCTCGGGGCGTATGCAGCCCTCAACCGGCAGATCGCCGAAGGTACAGTGAAAAGCTACCCACGCCACGAGATGCTCGACATCGTCCTGATAAACGGTGAGGCCAAAGGTATCATAGCCAGGAATCTTGTAACCGGAGAAATTGAAAGGTTCGGCGCACATGCAGTGGTGCTGGCATCCGGAGGATACGGAAACACGTATTTCCTTTCCACCAATGCCATGAACAGCAACGGTTCCGCAGCATGGCAGTGTTATAAGAAAGGTGCCTTCTTCGCAAACCCTTGCTTCGCCCAGATACATCCTACCTGTATCCCTGTACACGGGGACCAGCAGTCCAAGCTGACACTTATGTCCGAGTCCCTGCGTAATGACGGACGTATATGGGTGCCAAAGAAGAAAGAGGATGTTATGAAGCTCCGCAGGCACGAGATCAAGGCTACTGACATTCCGGAGGAGGACAGGGACTACTACCTCGAGCGCAGGTATCCTGCTTTCGGAAATCTCGTACCTCGTGACGTGGCTTCCCGTGCGGCCAAGGAAAGATGCGATGCAGGCTACGGGGTGAACGAGACAGGGCTTGCCGTGTTCCTCGACTTCAGCTCCGCAATAGCAAGGCTCGGGGAAGACAAGATCCGTGAGAGATACGGGAACCTTTTCCAGATGTACGAGAAGATCACTGCCGTGAACCCGTACAAGGAGCCTATGATGATATATCCGGCCATTCACTATACGATGGGAGGTCTCTGGGTGGATTATAACCTCCAGACTACCATTCCTGGTCTTTATGCCATAGGTGAAGCTAATTTCAGCGACCATGGCGGAAACCGTCTCGGCGCATCCGCCCTCATGCAGGGACTTGCCGACGGATACTTCATCCTTCCTTATACCATCGGTGACTATCTTGCCACCCAGTTCAAGAACCCTAAGACAGACACCAGCGCCCCTGAATTCGATGCTGCGGAAAAGGCTGTCAGGGCCAAGATCGACAGGCTAATGTCCATCAAGGGCAAACATACGGTAGACGAGATCCACAAGAAGCTCGGCCATATCATGTGGGAGTATGTCGGTATGGCAAGGAACGAGGAAGGTCTGAAGAAGGCTATCGGCCTTATACAGGATCTCCGCAAGGAGTTCTGGTCGGATGTCTATGTCGCAGGCGACACAGACAACTTCAACCAGGAGCTTGAAAAGGCTCTCAGGCTTTCGGATTTCCTCGAGATTGGCGAACTGATGGCACGCGACGCACTCAACAGGAAGGAGTCCTGCGGAGGACATTTCCGTGAGGAGATGCAGACCGAGGACGGAGAGACTCTGCGCGATGACAAGAACTTCATGTATGTTGCCGCATGGGAGTACAAGGGAGAGAACGAGGAGCCTGAGCTGCACAAGGAACAGTTGAAGTACGAGAATATCAAGATAGCTACCAGAAACTATAAAGACTAAGCAGAAATGGATTTTACATTAAGAATATGGCGTCAGAAAAACGCCAAGGATAAGGGACATTTTGAGACATACAGTGTCAAGAATATTTCCCCTGACAGTTCTTTCCTTGAGATGCTCGACATTCTCAACGAGCAGCTGATACACGAAGGGATGGATCCGGTAGCTGTTGAAAGAGGCTGCCAGAGCAGCGGCCCGGTATCCTTTGACCATGATTGCCGCGAAGGTATCTGCGGAGCCTGTTCGCTTTACATAAACGGCCGTGCACACGGACCTGACGACGAGGTGACTACCTGCCAGCTTCATATGCGCAAGTTCCACGACGGGGATACCATTACCGTTGAACCGTGGAGAAGCAAGGGATTTCCTGTAATCAAGGACCTTGTCGTTGACCGTAGGGCTTTCGACAAGATACTCCAGGCAGGAGGATTCATATCCGTAGGTACCGGTGGTGTTCCTGACGGGAATGCCATCCTTATCTCACACGAGACTGCTGAAGAGAGCATGGACGGTGCTGCCTGCATAGGTTGCGGAGCTTGTGTGGCTACCTGCAAGAACGGTTCTGCAATGCTTTTCGTTGCGGCGCGTGTAAGTTCTCTCGCGCTGCTTCCGCAGGGCAAGATAGAGGGCGCAAAGAGGGCAAAGGCCATGGTCGCAAAGATGGACGAACTCGGCTTCGGTTCCTGCACGAATACCCGTGCCTGCGAGATGGAGTGCCCTAAGCACGTGACTGTCTCCCACATTGCACGTCTGAACCGTGAATTCCTCAGTGCCAAGTTCAAGGACTAGGATTGACGCAGCATAGAATCAACAAGGGTGGGCCTGAAAATATCCGGACCCACCCTTGTTGATTCATATTGCTATCGTTGGTAAATGATGTCAGACATTGAAAAGGAAGTGCATGATGTCACCGTCCTGGACTACATAGTCTTTCCCTTCTATTCCAAGCTTTCCTGCCGCACGGCAGGCAGCTTCCGACTTCAGTTCGATGAAGTCTTCATATTTGATTACTTCGGCTCTTATGAAGCCTTTTTCGAAGTCCGTATGGATGACACCTGCAGCTTTCGGTGCCTTGTCCCCTTTGTTTATTGTCCATGCCCGGCATTCGTCCGGACCTGCGGTGAAGAATGTCTGGAGATTGAGCAGGGAATAGGCGCTCTGGATAAGCCTGACGACTCCGGATTCCTTCAGTCCCATCTCTTCTATGAACATCTGCCGTTCCTCATAGCTTTCGAGCTCGGCTATGTCGGATTCTATCTTTGCGGCTATGACAAGTATTTCGGCTTTCTCGTCCTTGACGGCTTCCCTGACCTTTTCCACATACCTGTTTTCGGTAGCAGCCGAAGCCTCGTCTACGTTGCATACGTACATTATAGGCTTGTTGGTCAGCAGGTAAAGTTCCTTCGCGAGCTGCCTGTCTTCAGGATTGTCGAATTCCACTGTCCTGCAGCTCTTGCCTTCAAGGAGGGTTTCCCTGTATTTCTGCAGTATTTCGCAGAGCCTTTTGGCTGTCTTGTCCCCTCCGGCCTGTGCCTGCTTCTGGACCTTTGCAAGCCGGTTCTCTACGGTCTCGAGGTCTTTCAGCTGAAGTTCAAGGTCTATCACCTCCTTGTCCCTTACCGGGTCTACCGAACCATCCACATGGACAATGTTGGAATCATCGAAACATCTGAGGACATGGAGGATTGCGTCAGTCTCCCTTATGTTTGCAAGGAACTGGTTTCCAAGACCTTCACCTTTACTTGCACCTTTCACGAGACCGGCTATATCCACTATCTCCACTGTGGCCGGGACCACTCTTTTAGGCTTGCATATCTTCTCAAGTTCCTCGAGTCTCTTGTCCGGGACTATCGTGGATCCGATATTCGGTTCAATCGTACAGAAAGGGAAGTTTGCGCTCTGGGCTTTCCCGGAGCTGATGCAGTTGAACAAGGTGGATTTGCCTACATTCGGAAGGCCTACTATACCGCATTTCAGTGACATTTCAGGAAAATTTTGAATCAGGCGGCAAATTTACGGATTTTTGGATAAATTTTTCTTTTTTGACAGATTTTGAAGGAATGTTTTTCTTTTTTGACAAGGCTTTCCTTTTTTTTATGTCCAAATTCGCCTTATGTATGGTCAGTCTGACTTATGATGATGTTTCCTTTCATAAGGACAATTACGGTGGCCGTATTGTCCGTATCTTTTTTTCCGGATTCCCGTGCGTATGCGGCAGGGGATTCCCTTTTGGTTGTCTTCTGGAACCTTGAGAATTTCTTCGATACGGAGGACAGCGGCGGCGGTGTTTCAGACAGTGAGTTCAGTCCTTCCGGAGACAGGCGCTGGACTCCCGGAAGGTATTGGAAAAAGTGCAACGGTGTGGCCAAGACCCTCATGTGGATGTCCGGAAAGTATGGAAGGATGCCTGATGCGGTCGGTGTTGCCGAGGTGGAGAACCGTCGGGTGATGCAGTCCGTGATAAAGGGTACCATGCTCAGGAAATACGGTTATGTTCAGGTGCACAGGGACTCTCCTGATGAAAGGGGGATAGACGTGGCCCTTGTGTACAGGGAGGATGTCTTCAGGAAGCTGGGCTGGAGATGTCTTGCAGTGGACCGGGATGCGGAGGGGAGGGGCATGAAGACCCGCGACATATTGTATGTCTGTCTGGAAAGGCCGGAGAACGGGGAAAAATATCATTTTCTTGTAAACCACCATCCTTCCAGGTATGGCGGGGAGAAACTTTCCGGACCAGGAAGGATGGCCGCTATGAAGGTGATGGTTTCGGTCTGCGATTCCCTTCTGGAGAAAGGGGAACGTAACATAGTGTGTATGGGGGATTTCAACGATACCCCTTCGGGGACGGCCTTCGGACTTGCCGAAGGGGTTCTTGTCAATATGGCTGCACCTCTTGCGGAAAAAGGGGAAGGGACGGTAAGGTACGGAGGAAAGTGGGAGCTGATAGATATGTTTCTAGTTGACAGGGGACTTGCTTCGGAGGCGGAAATGAAGATATGTTTTCCAGGGTTCCTTTCAGTGAGGGACAATGTCCATCCCGGGCTCAAGCCTCTGAGGACCTATACCGGACCTGCATATACGGGAGGTATAAGCGACCATCTTCCCGTAGTGCTGCTGTTGTGACTGCATAAGGGGATTCAGCCGTTGCAGGATCCGCTGTAGAAGTATTTTTGGAATAAACGAAAACAGTTTATAAATTTGAAGAATATGTGAAATTTTATTTAAAAAACGTCATGAAAGCTAAGATAGCAGAGAAATTCAAGACTCTTTTCGGAGAAGACGGTGACTTCTTCACGTCAGCAGGCAGGATCAACCTTATAGGGGAACATACGGACTATAACGGGGGATATGTATTTCCCGGAGCCGTAGATAAGGGGATTATGGCTGAAATCAAGCTGAACGGCACCGAGAAGGTGCATGTTTTCGCTCTTGATCTGGACGAATACGTTGAATTCGGACTCAAGGAAGAGGACGCCCCTACGCAGAACTGGGCAAGGTATGTGTTCGGTGTCTGCCGTGAAATAATAAAGAGGGGAGGGAAGATATCCGGGTTCAATACGGTCTTTGCCGGAGATGTCCCTCTCGGAGCCGGAATGTCTTCTTCGGCTGCCCTTGAAAGTACATACGCTTTCGCTCTTGACTATCTGTTCGGGCTTGGCATAGACAAATTCGAACTTGCACGTATAGGCCAGTCGACCGAGCATAACTATTGCGGGGTGAAATGTGGCATCATGGATCAGTTCGCATCCATTTTCGGAAAGAAAGGAAGCCTTATCAGACTGGACTGCAAGACTATGGAGTATAAGTACTATCCTTTCCATCCTGACGGGTACAAGCTGGTGCTCCTGGATTCTGTCGTTAAGCACGAGCTTGCTTCCTCGGCCTACAACAAGAGGCGGGAGTCCTGCGAGCGTGCCGCTGCGGCAATAAGGAAGAACCATCCTGAAGTGGAGTTCCTGAGAGACGCAAGAATGGAGTGGCTCGGTGAAGTCAGGGATGTGATATCGGAAGAAGACTATATGCGTGCTGAATATGTGATAGAAGAGGTGCAGAGGGTGTTGGATGTCTGCGATGCGCTTGAGAGGGATGACTATGAGACTGTCGGCCGGAAGATGTATGAGACCCATTACGGCATGAGCAGGCTGTACGAGGTAAGCTGCGAAGAGCTGGACTTCCTGAACGATATAGCCAGGGAATGCGGGGTTACAGGTTCGCGTGTTATGGGAGGCGGTTTCGGTGGCTGCACCATCAATCTCGTGAAGAATGATCTCTATGATGCTTTCATAGCCAAGGCCACTGCTTCATTCACGGAAAAGTTCGGCCATGCACCTAAGGTGTATGACGTGGTCATAAGCGACGGTGCGAGGAAACTTGAATAAGGTTTCCTCCTGTTTCCGTCAGATCATCTTATCACCGAACTTATCCACTCCTGGTCGATTTTCATGAAAGGACCGTCCGGGATGATGTCGGGATTGCGGCCGATGATGCCGAGAGAGTCTTCGTAGACGTTGAAACCTACATCGAGGCTCATCATACGGCCTGAGGAAGGATATATGAAGACCATGTATTTCATTCCGTCCTTCTCTTCGATACGGTGGAAATGGAAACTTGTTCCTGAGATGCTGTCCGAGGCATGATTGCCTTTGGACAGCATTTCCATTATTGTGACATACTTGCACATTTCGACAGCCATGTCGTCAAGCCCTGCATCGAAAATGAGTATTTTCTCCATCAGGGCACCGACGTCACTTACAAGACGGAGACGGTAGCCTCCCATGGCCCTGGTGTGGTTGGATATGGCTTCCATCTGGCTTTCCGGAAAGTCTCCGGAAGGGACCAGCCAGACCATTATCCTGCTCACTGGGTCATGGTAAAGGCATTCGTACCTGGCAAGGTTTGCCTGGTGGCAGTGAGGGCATTCCCATACGAAAAGCGACCCGTTCCTTATCTTTTCCTTCAGTCCGGGGTCTTCCGAGGTATTAATGCTCCTGTATATCTTTATCCTTGTTTTTTCCCCGCATTTGCTGCATGGGGCGAGGGCTTCGGCGGTAATTGACATATCAACGTTGTTTTCCAGTTCTAGGGGACAAATCTAATAAATTTTCAGAAACTGAATTTTATCACCGGCTTCAGGGAATGTCTGACGACACGTGAGCCGTTTTCATCCATGACAGAGAACAGGGTCCCGAAATTATAGCAGTAGTCTATCCCTATTTCCATCGGAAAAGCCCAGATCAGACGTCCGAGCTGGAAAGTGAGCGAAGAGCCTGCCGAGCACAGGTGCATCTTCGGGTATGCAGAGAAACTGTAGTCGAAGTGGGGTGTGATGACCATACGATTGATGTATATCAGCTGGGTTATGTTTATGTCACCGAGATATACCGGTACGGCATAGTCGAGCGATAGCAGGGTGGAGAATGAAGGATTGTAAAATCCCCTGGTGATGCCTCCGGACAGTCCTCGCGGCAGGATTTCGGAAGCGGGATTGTATATGCCCTTGCTCAGACGCATCTGGGTTGTGACCGAAAATTTTCCTCCCTGGCCGGAACAGAAGCCGGGAAAATATCCGTAGGAGTGGAAATACCATGAGTCACTGAGCTTTATGCCTGTGTTCCCTGTTCGTCCGGCCGCCAAAGCCATGGTGAGACCCGCTTCCACGCCGACACCGTACCTTGGGTATATCTCTGCCTTGGCCTTGTCCCTTGTCAGCCAGAATCTTCCGGACAGTGTCAGACGGTGGTTCAGATGTCCGTCATACCGGCTGTTGTCAAGTTCCCAGGAAAGTACAGGTACGAAGCTGCAGGACCGGCCTCCGTTTTCTCTGGACAGCGGGACATACAGGTCTACCTTTCCTACTATTGAAGGACCGGCGGCCTCTTTCCTTTCTATCCTGCCGTCGGGAAGAAGGGTGTATTCCCATGACATCCTGTCGTTCAGGTAAAAGTTTCCGGCTATTACAGGATACAATCCTGCGTATGTGAAGCTGATGTGTCCCCCATGTACCCGTCCATATCCGTCAGGATCGGGTTTCCATGAATAACCGGCACTTCCGTATGCCGTACCGAGAGTGTTCTGGCTCAATACTGTGGCACCTATCGACACGAAATCATAGAGTTTTTCTCCGCTCAGGCTTGTGAGCCTGTCTATGTTGCAGTAGACGGGAGCCCAGGAATGCAGTCTGAAAAGATGGAGGAATTTACTGTATTTTTCGGGTTCGGGAATTCGGAAACTGTCTTCGGATGCGTCTCCGGTGACAGCTGACAGCGCTTCTTTTTCCTGTTCCGCAAGTTCTGCCTGCACTTCCGGGATTTTCCTTTCATGGACGGATACTTCTGTGCGGAACAGGTCTTCTGTCCCGGTCTTGCGCAGGCTGTATCCGAGGTCATCGAGTCTGCTGTAGTACAGGCTGTCCCCCGATCTGCTGAATACGAAGTCCTTGCTTCCGTATTTTTCAGAAGTGAGCTTCAGCACCCTGTTGTCCAGGGGGCCTTCTCCGGTCCTTTCCAGCATATACAGGTCGAATACTCCGGATACGTCACAGGAGAATACAAGGCTGCCGTCCAGGGAGCCGAGATCCCTGACAGAACAACGTACGGGACCGAGGATTTCTTTCCAGTATGCTTTTCCGGAGGATTCGTTGACTGAAAGCATGAAGATGGAGGCACCTTCGGATGATACTCCGGAGGCGAAGATAGTGTCTCCGCACCATGAGCATTCCCCGAACTGTACGTTACGTGGTGCGTCAGGCAATTCTTCCAGGATTTTTCCGGAAACGGCATCCAGTATTATTGCCGAAGTCCTTCCCGGTTCAGGACCATGTATTGCAGCTATGGAAGTACCGTCCGGGGATATTGACGGATTGTATGTGTTCAGAGGGGCTGCAAATTTCCTTATCCTTCCTGTCTTGATATCATAGCATTTTATGACGTTCACCTGCTTCTGTTTCCATCTGGGGTCGTCTTCGGTCTCGCTCCACAGCAGTTGTTCCGAGACTCCGGACCATCTGAGATTGCTTGCATCGGGATTGAATGACCTTATCCTTTTCTGTTTTCCGTCCGGGGATATTCTTACAAGGCAGGGGCTTGTATCAAGACTTGACATTACGGCGTACAGGGTGCCGTCCGGAAGTACGGCTGCCGAGGAATAGTCTGCATATTTTTCCGGTGGTGAGTCAAGTACGGCTGAGGATCTTGTGAAAGGCGCCCTTTTTTCAAGTTCTTCTGCGAATATCCTTCCGTGGTAGCCGATAATGGTCCGGAAGACATCCGTGCGGAGGCGTCCGCCGGTCACTTTCTTGTTGATGTGCCTGCTTACGAAAATATCGTATGGCCTTCTGCCGGAATATGTGAGATAATCCTTTATGTAGTACGGTGCATCGTATATGTTCCTCAGCCCGCTCATTATCATGTATCCGAAAGCCTGCTGGTCTGGAGTATAGTATTTCGGGGAGCCTATGGCCCAGCGGTCCCATCTGTACCCTCTCGTATCACCGGATCCGAGGGCGGCCATATAGTAGTTGAGGAACTCTCCGTAACGTCCGTATCCTCCGGGTATGAGGGTTGTGGCTGCTATAACCGCATCTCCTTTCAGCATCCACTGGTCAGGGTAAAGTTCCATGGCTGCCAGCGGAACCAGTTCCCCGAGAAACCAGCATAAGGGACGGAATACGTTGGACTGTCCGTACTTCAGATGGGCAGCCTGCCTTGAAAGATAGACAGCTGCCAATTCTGAAACCGGCATGGAATATTGCATTCCGCCCTGTGGAAGTACGGGCATATCTATCCTGGACGGAAGGAGGGTCATCCCGTAACCGGAAGATGCGTTCGCCGGATGGAGCACCACCGGAATACGTGCCGGCCGGAATCCTGAAGTGGCGGATACGGGAATCCGGTATTTTTCGTACATACGGGCATATTCCACAGCAAGGCTGTCATATCCGGACGGATAGATGAACCTGTAGCTGCCGGTGCGTATCTGGCTCCATCTTATGCCTGCAGGATCCTGACTGGCAGGGATGATCTGTGCCCGGAGCCCCTGCAGGCATGGCAGGAACATAAGGATACTGCATATAAGAGCCCTGTAACTCATTATCCTAAAAGCTCATGTTGAAAACAGGCCCTATGAAGTGCCTTCCGAGACTTATCCCTGCCTCCCTGAATCTTCCGAAAGACGGTCCTCCGTTGAAGGAATAAGTAAGTCCCAGTGTGGTGGGGAACTGCAGACCTATGAAATTCCCGAATTCTATCTCCAGGGAAGCTCCTGCAGAGAAAAGCATTTCCCTGCCGATGAAAGACCAGTCGAAATGAGGGGTGATTATGCCTCTGGTGACATAGAACAGGTTTCCGATATGGAAATCCCCCATGGGAAAAGGCATGGCGTAGTCCGCAGTCAGGAGTATACCCAGTCTTTGTCCTGAAGCCCAGGAGCCCAATCCGCTGTAGTCATGGCTTTCCCCTGTCCATGAACCGGATCCGAATCCTCTGGGAAGGACATTTACTGAAGTGTTCAGGGGTGTGGTACCTCCGAGTTTCATGTTGAAGAGGGCCGTGAGCCTTAGTCCCTGGTTGCCGTATATTCCCGGTATGTAGCCATAGGAATAAAGGTAAGCTGATGGAGAGACCATATCCGTAAGGCCGGGATGTATGTAGCCTCCGGCCTCCAGGCCGAATCCTGATTCGGGGTAGACATCGGAATGTGCCGCAGGAAGCATGGTGTAGAACCGGAGCGACGCGGACAGGGCCTGGTAAAAGGATTTTTTTCCGGAAATGACTTTTACCGTATGTTGTGTGGAGCCTCCCGTGGCCATGTCAGGGGCGGAAAGTACGATGTTGCGTCCGGAATCGAAGGTATCATTGCTTATGGAATAGGATATCTGCGGTATCAGGCCGCGGGACCATCCTCCGGACGAAAAATCGAATGGAATATACAGGGAAAGGTTTCCTGATACGAGAGGGGTGGAATGGCTGTAGACGTAGCTGTAGACCTCGGTCATCTGTCCTGTCAGTATGTTATGGACCTGGGATCCGCGCATATTCCTTGAAGTCCTGTCATTGATGTCCAGACTGGCCTCTATGACAGGGTAGAGTCCGGAATAGGCCAGCTTTACATGGCCGGAATGCCTCCATTTCCTTGTCTGTGCCGCAAGGTATGACCTGTCCGTTACGAGATCCTGATGGAAGGAATAGCCCACGAAACCGGTGAATGTCCCGAGCTTGTTCTGGAAGAAGGCAGATGCTCCTGCCGAGGCATAACTGTAGTAGCTGTCATAGCTTCCGCTGCTGATGTTGTCATAGTTGAAATACACCGGAGCCCAGGAGTGGAGATTGAAAAGATGTGGGAATTTCCGGAACCTTTCCGGGCCCGAGATTTCCGTGGTGTCCAAAACCGGCGTTTCAGCTGACGCAATCCTTTCTTCTTCTTTCAATCCGGCCAGCATTTTTTCCTGCCGGCTCATGGAATCCGCTATCTCCCACCTGTACCTGTCATGAAAATCCACCTTCCTGTGGAGCAGGGAATCGGATTCTATCCTTATCAGCGGTTCCCCGGTCCTGTCAGGAGCCGAACATACCAGGTATCTGCCGTCTGCGCTGAAGGCAAAATACCTGCCTCCGTACCGCATGGATGTCTCCTGGAATATTTTTCCGCTGTCCGGGTCAAACAGATACATTTCGTCTGTTCCTGTCCTGTCGGAAGTGAACATAAGGTATTTCCCGTATGATGAGAGGTTGTATATCATTACCGGGGACGGGGAAAGTATCGTGCGTGGAGTGCCGTTTTCGAGGCGGTAGATCCCGTAGCCGTGATCAGAAACGGCAGCGGCGAAGACCGTGTCGCCGATCCAGGCTGTTTCGGTCAGCTGCAGGGAATCAGGGAACATGAAGGAATCTGTCTCATTTCCGGTCCTGCCGTCCAGTATGCAGAGGTGCGATCTTCCGTCATCGGTGTACCTGGTGACCGCTATCCTGCTTCCGGACCGGGGACAGCTCGGGTTGAACATTCTCCCCTCACGGGTGAGCGTACCCTTTTTCCCGGTACCGAGGTCAAGGAAGGCTATGCGGGAATCGTATTTCATGGACCATCTGATATCCGGAACCGTCTCGCTCCAGAATATCCTGCCCAGGTCTTCTGCCAGGCAGAGCCTGCTTACATTGTTTCCGAATGCAGATATTGTTGTTTCCCTGCCGGTGGAATCGATACGGACGAGCCTGTTTCCCTTGTTGAGGCTTTCTTTCAGGGAATAAAGGCTGTTTCCTGCCGTGATGGTCCCGCTATACGTGGTGTAGACGGCCGGTGTCCCTGTCATCCTGCCGTAAGGCAGGAAAGGTCCCCTTTTCTCGGCGTCCCTGGTCCATATTCCGTGATAAAGGTCCTCCGCTTCGGACACGAGATTCCGGAACTTCTTGCCTGTCAGAGCCTTGCTTACGGTATTCCTGGCTACTATATCATAAGGGTGCCTGGCATATCTTGTGAAGAGCTGTCCGGAAAAGTCAGGGACCCCGTACATATACCTTATTCCGCTGAGGACCATGTATCCGAATGCGTAATGGTCCGGTGTATAGTGCCAGTACGAGCCGTAGGCCCATCTGTCAGCATTCCTGAAGTCCCCTTCGTCAAAAGCGATGCGATAGTAGTTCATGAAACCGGAGGTGCGTCCGCGTCCGGACATGGACAAGGCAGTCTCCGCGACTACGGCATCGCCTTCAAGAAGCCATTTGTCAGGGTATATTCCTGCCATGCCTCCGGCGAACATTTCTCCGAGAATATATTTGAATGGTCTGAAACAGTAGCTCAGGCCGAACTGCATCTGTGCGACGTGCCTTGATTCGTGTATTCCGAGCATGGTCTTCCAGGGCATGGGTTCAGGAGCGTATGCGGGAGGCGAGGTGTAAAGGTCCATCCTTTTCGGGGCCCAGGCCACTGACCCGTTGGATGCAGCGTTGAAGGGATGCAGGATGACCGGCATCTTTGCCTTTATCGCTTCTCCCGGAATGAACCCTACACTGCGTGATACGGGGATACGGTATTTTTCGAGTTCTAGGATATAGCTCCTGGCAAGGGAGTCGAGCCTGTCGGGATATATTACCTTGAAATTGGGGCTCTCGATACTGTACCATCTGGAGGATGCAGGATCGTCCCCCGACAGGAAGAACTGTGCGGAGGCGGTCCATGGCAGGATTGCCAGTATGGCTGCTATGATGGGTATCTTTTTCAGAATCCGGAAAAATTTTCCGAAAAATACTTCATAAAATTTATATTTGAAAATTTCAAAACGGATTCTTCCACAGGATGGCGGCCTCGGCCTCTTTTACGTGGATGGAGTATTCGCTGTCATCCAGTATCAGGAGTGTGTCCCCCTTGTGTACATACTGGTGTTCGCGGAAACGTATTTCCCTGATGTAGCCGGAGACCCTGATGTTGACTGGCGACACATACTGGTCTATGAAGGCATCGTTGGTGATGTCATACTTCATGTATTTCCAGAAATGCCCGCAGGCCCACACGAGACCTGTCCCTACTATCGAAAAGAAGAACAGGTTCGTGACAAGGTTTCTGAGTCTGAGTCTTCTGATGGATTTCTGCCGCCCCGGCTGTACGGGCGAAACTTCTGTATTGTTGTCTTTTCCCATATTGCTTACAGTCTTCCGCAGGCTCTCTGGAGCCTGTAATAATTGTATATCACCCTTGTTCTGTTTCCTCATGGAGACCTGGCTGCGGTTCCTGTAGAGGGAAGTTATAGGGTAGGTTATGCTGAGTCCGATGCTCCAGCTGTTGCTGAAAACATCGGTCATGGTCCTGGTCAGAGGCCTGGCGAGGGTGTTCCCTGCATAAAGGGAGATTTCGGGCAGGTAGCCGGACATCGCTATCTTCACCTCGGTCTCAGCCAGCTTTATCCTCTCGTTTGCGAGCCTGGTGTATGGATCCCCGTCGTACGCCTTCATCAGGCAGTTTTGTCACTGAGTCCGTGCAGGAAGACTACCGGCTGCCCCAGATAGCCTCCGGTCAGTCCTATCCGTACATCCGGGGTCTGTGCCATACGTGCCGATTTCAGGACTTCTTCAGCCATGTTCCGGCTTATGGTGCGGCCTTCAGCACGAGGCTTGCCTGCATCCCCCTGCTGAAGAGATCTTCTACGGTAAGTATCAGGGTGTCGGCGACCGTTTCTTCCGGATATCCTCCGGAGAAGTATGCTTCCCCTCCCCGGACCTTCCCTTCCGCCGCTGCGGTGCAGATACAGGTCAGGCCCAGGACGGCTGACAAGGTCTCCCGCAGGCGGTGCATACATTTTTCTGCAATTTCTCTGAATCTCATACAGCTCCTTTTTCCAGTCTTGATTTCACATCTGTCCTTTATTCCCCTGTCAGGCGTTCACACTTGCCTTCATCGTCCCAGGGGCGAGCCAGCGGCGGAAAAGCCGCTTTCAAAAAAACGGGCGCAAACGTATGAAAAATTTCAGGAAATTTTTACGTATTTTTGCCAGAGCTTTGCAATTGTAACTATAACCTACTGTATATGCAGATATTTCTTCAAATCTTTACCCTTCTCGGAGCCCTGGGTATGTTCCTCTACGGAATGACCCTTATGAGCGAGGGACTCCAGAAGGCGGCGGGAGACAGGTTGAGGTCGTTTCTGGCTTCGATGACATCCACTCCTCTGAAACAGGTTCTTACCGGACTCGGGATAACGGCTGTCATACAGTCTTCCAGCGCGACTACGGTTATGGTCGTCAGTTTCGTGAACGCCGGTCTGCTTTCCCTTGCGAATGCCATCGGTGTGATAATGGGAGCGAACATAGGCACTACCGTCACGGCCTGGCTTATCTCCATCCTCGGCTTTACAGTGGACATAGCCTCCCTTTCAATTCCGCTGATGGCAGTAGGTTTTGTTTTTTTCGTGGCGAAAAAGAGCAAGAACAAGAGTATAGGGGAGTTCATAATAGGTTTCGCGCTGCTGTTCCTCGGACTTAACTTCCTGAAGAATTCGGTACCGGACCTGAACCAGTCTCCGGAGGTGCTTTCATTCCTGCAGCACTGGGCGGGATTCGGATATGGTTCCATATTGATTTTCGTACTGATAGGTACACTGCTGACTATCGTCCTGCAGTCTTCCAGCGCGACTATGGCCTTGACACTTGTGATGGTGAATGCCGGATGGATACCTTTCGACATCGCTACGGCAATGGTGCTGGGAGAGAATATAGGTACTACTATTACGGCGAATATCGCTGCGGCGGTGGCGAATGTGTCGGCAAAGAGGGCAGCGAGGGCGCATACGGTGTTCAATGTCTTCGGAGTCATCTGGGTGCTGATCCTTTACAGGCCGTTCCTGAAGCTGATAGGCATCATAGTGGAAGCTCTCGGATATCCTAACCCTATGACTTCCAGCTTTGCCGATGCCCAGCCTGGTTCGGATGAATATACCGCCCTCCAGACATCCGCACTTTACGGAGTGTCGATGCTCCACACCCTCTTCAATACTATCAATACCTGCATCCTGATATGGTTCGTGCCTGTAATCGAAAAACTTGTCACCTGGATGGTCAAGAGTCCGGCCGGGGACGAGGAGATATTCAGGCTGCAGTTCATACAGGGCGGTCCCCTCAGTACCGCGGAACTTTCCCTGGACGAAGCGAAGCAGGAGATTGTTCATTTCGCGGAGATCTGCCACAAGGGATTCGGCTATGTACGCCAGGCCATAAACGAGACCGACAAGGACAAGTTCGAGGAACTGGAAGGGAAACTGGTGAAGTATGAGGAGATAACGGACAGGATAGAGTTCGAGATAGCTTCATACCTGAACGAAGTGTCAAAATCCGAGATCAGCGAGGAGTCCGGAGCGAGGATCAAGGCGATGTACAAGATTATAGGAGAGATGGAAAGTCTCGGGGACTCCGGTGAAGCCATAGCGCGGATGCTTCAGCGCAAGAATGTCCACAGCAAGACATTCGACGATTCCATGCTCAGGCGTCTGAACAAGATGATGGATCTTGTAGACAGCGCGTACGTCGCAATGATAGAGAACCTGAAGAAGAAGTACTCCGAGGTGGGCGACATCTCCAATGCCACTGATGCGGAAATCCAGATAAACGAGTACCGCAACGCGTTGAGAGAGGAACATATAGTCAACCTTGAAAGCAACAGTTACAACTATCAAACAGGAGTGTTCTATATGGATATCGTTTCCGAGCTGGAGAAGATAGGTGACTTCCTTATCAATATTTCCCAGGCGGAGCAGTCTGTAGGCAGATGATGAAAAGAAGACTTGCAATACTGGCTTTGATTTTCGCCGCTGTCTCCTGCGGGCAGCGGCAGGAAAGCACGTTCCATCCGAGACCCTTTCCGCAGGTCAGCGTACCGGCGATGGTGACGGATCCGGCGGAAGCGGCTTCCTACTATGCCGGACATTTCTGGGACGAATTTACGGATACTGCCGGTCTGTATTACTGTGATTCTTCAATTGTCAACGGTGTGAGGGTCGCGGATGTCGAGCAGGCTTACGCCAATTATCTTGCTTTTCTGGATATGGTAGACCTTGACGAAGCCGTGAAGTCTGTGGAAAATCTTTTTATGCAGGTCTCGGCAGTGGAAGCGAAGGATACTTCATCGAATGTCTTCGAGGAGATTACGAGACTGACACAGCTTTATCTGTACGACCCTAACTCCCCTTATAGGAACGAGGACCTTTATCTTCCGTTCGTCACCGGGCTGTCCCGGAGCAGTTTCGTTCCGGAGTCCGGGAGGGCGGCCTACAGCTATGACGCCAGGATGTGCTCCCTCAACAAGGTGGGGACCAGGGCCGCGGATTTCGTTTTCAGCGACAAGAACGGGAAATCTTATTCCCTTTACGGTATAAAGGCTGAATACACCATACTGTTTTTCAGCAATCCGGGCTGTGCAGCCTGCAAGGAGATCATCGATGCCCTCAATGCAGACGAAAGGGTCAGGAAGAGTATTTCGGACGGTACGCTTGCCGTACTCAACATCTACATAGACGAGGATCTTGCCGGGTGGTACAAATATATGCCGGTCTATCCCGACGACTGGTACAACGGCTACGACCCGAACCTTGTCATTAGGAACGATGTGCTTTACAATGTCCGCGCTATCCCGTCCCTCTATCTTCTGGACAGGGACAAGGTGGTGATGATGAAGGATGCTCCCCAGGAGAAACTGTTCTATTGGCTGGACAGGCAAGGATAAAATAACGCGGGTTAGATGAAATTTTTCCTATCTTTGTTCGGAATGCTGAAAAACCATAAAAACAGTTTCTGAAATGAAGATAGAAAAATGCGTATGGGGAAAGACCCGTTGCGGAAAGGAAATTTGCAAGTACAGGATTACAAACGGTTCAGGCGCTTATGTCGAGCTGTCTGAAATCGGTGCGGGGATTGTGTCTGCCGTAGTTCCGGACAAGGACGGGAAGCTCGGGGATGTCGTACTCGGGTATTCTGATCCACTGAGTTATTTCGGGGACGGGCCATGTCTCGGGAAGGTGCCAGGAAGGTTCGCGAACAGGATTGCCAAGGGACGTTTCACGCTTGACGGAAAGGAGTATGAGCTGCCCGTAAACAACGGACCGAACCATCTGCACGGCGGACCGGAAGGATTCCAGAACAAGGTGTGGGAAAGCCGGGAGAAGGACGGAGGAGTGGAATTCATGTATTTTTCCGAGGACGGGGAGATGGGCTATCCTGGAAACCTGAAGGCCGTAGTGAGGTATGAATGGTCTGAAGACAATGAGCTTACACTGATACTGACGGCCGAGACCGATGCCCCTACCGTGGTGAACCTTACCAACCATGCATATTTCAATCTCGACGGAGAAGGCAGCGGTGATATCTTCGGTCATTTCCTGATGCTCAATGCCTCTGAATATCTTCCTACGGACGAGACCCTGATTCCGCTCGGAGACAGCGAGCCGGTGGCTGGCACTCCGATGGATTTCGTTACGGCAAAACCGCTGGGACGCGACATAAAGAATGATTTTCCGGCCTTGAAGTACGGAAAGGGATACGACAATTGCTGGATTATTGACGGGAGCGCAGAGGAATCGGTACGCTTTGCCGCTGAACTTTATTCTCCGGCCAGCGGAAGAATACTGCAGGTTTATACTACACAGCCTGGCGTGCAGGTCTATACGGGCAACTGGCTCTCGGGATGCCCTGAAGGCAAATGCGGACGGAGCTATGAAGACTACGAAGGGGTGGCGATAGAGTGCCAGAAATTCCCGGATTCCCCTAACAAGCCGGATTATCCTTCAACCGTCCTCCGCCCTGGGGAGTCATACAGGGAAGCCATTATCTTTTCTTTCGGTACGGCATCCGAAGCCGGAATATCGGGACAGGAATACAGGGAATAGCCATGAAGCAGTATCTGGATCTGTTGAAGCATATCCGGGAGCACGGCACGATGAAGAGCGACCGTACCGGAGTAGGGACACAGAGCGTATTCGGATATCAGATGCGTTTCGACCTTGGAAAAGGCTTTCCCCTTCTGACCACCAAGAAGGTGCATCTAAAATCCATCATCTATGAACTCCTTTGGTTCATTTCCGGCGACACTAACATAAAGTACCTGAAGGACCACGGGGTTTCAATCTGGGACGAGTGGGCTGACGAAAACGGTGATCTCGGCCCTGTCTACGGACACCAGTGGCGCAGCTGGCCGGCTCCGGACGGAAGCACCATAGACCAGCTTTCGAATGTAATAGACACACTGAAGCATAATCCGGATTCAAGAAGGATGATTGTCTCTGCCTGGAATGTCGCGGAAGTGGACAAGATGGCATTGCCCCCTTGCCATACCCTTTTCCAGTTTTATGTCGCCGGCGGGAAACTTTCCTGCCAGCTTTACCAGCGCAGCGCAGACGTCTTTCTCGGAGTACCTTTCAATATAGCTTCGTACGCCCTTCTGACCATGATGGTGGCCCAGGTCTGCGGCTATGAACCGGGGGAGTTCATCCATACTACAGGGGATACCCATATCTATCAGAATCATTTCGGACAGGTGGCCCTGCAGCTTTCGCGCGAACCCAGGCCTCTGCCTGTTATGAAGATAAATCCGGACAGGAAGGATATATTCTCATTTGAATATGAGGATTTCACCCTGGAGGGATACGATCCGTGGCCTGCCATAAAGGCTCCCGTAGCGGTATGACAAATTCAGGATAATGGAAAAATGTATAATAGCGGCGGTCGCCGACAACGGAGCCATAGGCCGGGACAACGCCCTGCTGTGGCATATTTCCGAAGATATGAAGCATTTTCGGAAAACCACTTCCGGCAACCCTGTCATCATGGGGCGCAGGACATACGAGTCGATAGGGAGGCCGCTTCCGAAGCGCAGGAATATCGTGGTCTCCCGGTCTTGGAAAGAAGTGCATGAAGGCGTGGAAACGGTCCGTTCCCTGGATGAAGCCTTTGCCCTCGCCGGCAGCCATGAGCGCTGCTTTGTAATAGGCGGCGGGGAAATCTACAGGCAGGCCATAGGTGAAGCGGACAGGATGTATATCACTTCCGTGCACTGCAATATAGAGGATGCGGATACCTTCTTTCCGGAAATATCCCCTGAAATATGGAAAGAAGAGACGCGTTCGGGGATTCTCCATGACCCGGAATCGGGACTGGACTTTGAGTTTGTAACATATATAAAACGTACATAGCGGCTTGTCTTGCGTCTTTTTTCGAAACCTGATGTCAGGACAGCTGCACGACAGAAAAAATTCTTATGGAAAGAGAGAACTTCGGAAACCGGTTCGGCGTACTTGTAGCCATGGCAGGATCGGCTATCGGCCTGGGCAATCTTTGGCGATTCCCCTATCTGGTCGGCTCATACGGTGGAGCCGCATTCATCTTTGTCTACATCTTCTGCGTTTTCCTGCTTTGTCTGCCGATATTCATGTCGGAGGTCATAGTCGGAAGGAGGAGCCACGCAAATGCATACGGTGCATTCAAGAAACTTGCGCCAGGAACCCGATGGAAATGGCTCGGGGCGATCTCTGTCATAACTCCGATCATAGTCGTATCCTATTACAGTGTGGTAGGCGGGTGGTCTGTCGAATATTTCCTGAAGGCGTGTACTCTGGAGTTCACAGGGGGAATGTCCCGGTCCGAGATGGGATCCATGTTCGGGGATTTCATATCTTCGGTATGGTCTCCTATCGTGGGACATACCATCTTCCTGCTCCTGACGGCGGCCATTGTCATCTCGGGGGTCAAGAGCGGGATAGAGAAATTCGGCAAGATCATGATGCCGGTACTTTTCGTGCTGATAATCCTGATCGCCGTAAGGGCTGCGACATTGCCGGGGGCCGGAGAAGGACTCAGGTATCTTTTCAAGCCTGATTTTTCAAAGATAGACGCATCGGTGTGCTCGGCGGCCCTCGGGCAGGCTTTCTTTTCACTTTCTCTCGGGGTGGGCACTATCCTGACCTACGGCTCTTATGTGAGCAGGAAGGAGAATATCGCTGTCTCGTCGACCTATACCGCGACTGCGGATTTTCTTTTCGCCATGCTTGCAAGCTGTGCGATAATGCCGGCTGTCTTCGCTTTCGGGCTCAATCCCCAGGAGGGGCCGGGACTGGTATTCGAGACCTTGCCGTTCATCTTCTCGAATATGCCTCTGGGATGGATCGTTGCCATACTGTTTTTCCTTGCCCTGATCGTGGCCGCACTGACTTCTTCCATATCCCTGTATGAAGTCGGGGTCGCCTACCTGGTGGAGGAGAAGCACTATTCCCGCAGGGGAGCTTCGATATTGGTTTTCCTCGTGGCATGGGTATTGGGCATACTCTGTTCCCTGTCGTTCGGCCCGCTGTCCGGCTTCCATATCTTCGGGCAGACCATCTTCAACCTTTTCGACAAGCTTTCAGCCAATGTCCTTATGCCGGCAGGAGGGCTGCTGCTTGTGGTCTTTGTGGGCTGGGTCATGAAGAAAAGCGATGTAATCGATGAGTTTACCAACGGGGGCACCCTGAAAACCAATGTCAGGATGTCCGGTTTCGTGTATTTTCTTATAAGGTATGTATGCCCTGTCGCCGTGCTGGCGGTGTTTGCATCGGCGCTGATATTCTAACTGTCCTGTCTCCGGACAACGGCTGTGCCTGCCGCGGAGAGGACAAGGAGGATGTATAGCGTGATGGATGATGCGCGGGACAAGGCTGCTCCGGTCTTGTAGACCTGCGGTTCGAAACGCATCACTATTTCGTGCTCTCCGGCAGGGATGAAGGCTCCGCGCAGGATCCAGTCGGCACGGAAAAGCTCGGCAGGTTCTCCGTCAATTGTGAGAGTCCAGCCTTTCGGATAGTATATTTCGCTGAATATAACTGCATTTTCCGAGTTGGTCCGGCTTCTGTATCTCAGTTCGTTCGGAGCATAGGCTGTCATCCAGACCGAGTCGGCCGGGGCGATGTCGTGGCGTGCAAGGGTGCCCAGGGAATCGAGCCTTTCCCGTGCCCATGAGAAGTCATCCCCTATCACCGCTTCCGATTTCAGGTCGGTCTCTGCAAGCAGGTCGATCTCCCCGTCAGGTGTCCGGGCAGCCTTGGCGGAGTATACGAACCAGCAGTTGCCGAAAGCGTTCCTGTTTTCGACTGGCGGCATGTCGTCCCCTATGATGATGTATTTGCCGTTCAGCATGGAAAGTACGGGGATGTCCTTCAGTCCGGCTTCCGCTTCCTGTATCGTGGAGGATGAGTTGATTGTCCGTATCACATTGTTTATCTCCCCGGTGAGATACCTTTCGATGAGGTCCTGGTATCTTTGTATCTTGGCAGGGCTGTAGCCTCCGATGGATTTGTGCCAGTAGCTTGTACGGGAGTCGTTGAAGGAGTTTACGCTAAGGTCAAGCACCCTGTAGTCCGGGGACTTGTCTTCAAGGATCATATTGTCGACAGGTCTTGCCTCGAACTGTGAAGAGAAGTCGCTTCGGCTGACGAAATGACTGCTGTTCAGATAGCGTTTTCCTATGCCGCCGAGGTCAAAGAGTATCAGGACAGCCATCGCCGCCCCTGCTATTGTGTAATTCTTTCCGGAATTGCCTGTACCTGCGGCTGCGTTCCCTTTTTGTTTCATGCTCCAGAGTATCAGGGAGAAAGCAAGGGTGATGAGAACGAAGCTTCGGGTGGCGTCCCTGACCAGCATGGCTTTCCTGTCGGCCTTCAGAGCCTCTGCCAGGACATCCTGCATACCTGCATCCGCACTGCCGGTGAAAGAGCCGGCTATGGAAGGGAAAAACGCGGCCAGGAGGCACAGTCCTCCCGCAATGCCGTATGCGATACCGGCAGCTTTCATTACCTTTTTCCGGTCATCTCCTTCTTTCCATATCCTGTCCAGGGCTATGATCCCGAGCAGCGGTACTGTCACCTGCAGTATTACAAGAGCCATGGACACTGTCCTGAACTTGTTGTAAAGCGGCACCCAGTCGTACCATATTCTGGTGAACCACATGAAATGGCTTCCCCAGGCAAGGAATACAGCCAGTACCGTACATATGGCCAGCCACCATTTGTCCCGTCCTTTCACGATACAGAGTCCGAGGATGAAGAGGAAGATCGAGATGGCCCCGATGTACATCGGACCTGCCGTGAACGGCTGCGGACCCCAGTAGAGCGGAAGCTGTTGCATCACCTTGTCGACATCCGGCTGCCTTGCCTGGACAAGTAGATCGCGGACTTCGGAACTTTTCAGCCCCGGGTCACCGGCCGAAGCTCCTCCGTTGAAGTCAGGAATCAGAAGGTTAGGGGTCTCCCCGATACCGTAGGACCATGCAGTCGCGTAGTCAAGGTCAAGTCCCCCGGTATCCTGGCTGCCTTCTGTCTTGCCGAGTTCCGAGCCGCCGCGCATCGAGTATTCGGCATATTCGTATGTAGGAAGCAGTTTGTTGAAGTTTGTGGCTATCCCGAGGCATCCGGTGACAAGAAGCAGGGCGGATGCCGTAAAGAAGCGGGCGAGTGCCGGTTTCCTGTCCTTTCCCGTCAGGATCTTTATGAATACGGCTATGACATAGACCAGTATTATTATTGCCAGATAATAGGAAATCTGAGGATGGTTCGCCTTTATCTGGAAACTCAGGGCGAATGCGAAGAGTACGGCCCCGAGCAGTGTCTTCAGGAATCCTTTTTTCCTGTCCTTGATTGCCTCCGATGCCGATCTGTAAGTGAATACCATTGCCGCGAGTACCCACGGCATATAGGCTATCGCCTGCATCTTCGTGTTGTGTCCCACCTGGATGATCTGCAGGTTATAGGAGCAGAAGGTTATCGCAATGGCTCCGGCTATGGCCAGTACCGGCCGGATGCCGAAAGCCAGCATGAGCAGGAAGCCTCCGAGCAAAGATATGAAAAGGTATGTAGCGGGCCTGGCTCCGGTCAGGAGAAAATCGTATATCCAGTTTGTCCAGTCGCCTTTGAATATGCCGTACATGGAGATGGTCGGCATCCCTCCGAACATCGAGTTGGTCCAGAAGGACGGGTCATCCGGGTGGGCTTCATTGTAGGTGATCACCTCATTGGTCATGCCAGTCCAGCCGGAGATGTCGGACTGGTTGACTATCTTCCCTCCCAGGACTTCGGGTACGAAAGCGTATGAGATTACCAGAAAAAGCAGGATTATGCCGGCGGCATACAGGACTTTTCTTGATATGTTATTCTTCATGTTTTCTATAATAATTTGGTTTCTTTTCTCTATCGGAAGGTCCGTCTGTCGTCCGGTCCCGTTTTTTTTCATCGCAGAAGGCTTTCCATGAGTCTTGCCATCCGCCCTGTCAGCTCCCGTCTCGAATACTGCGAGATATCCGCCGGATCCGGGTCTGGCTCATCGTTCCTGAACTTTTCCCAGCAGTCACCGATGAATGCCGCAGTCCCGTCATAATCGTCCCAGCCGACCATCTTTCCTCTCCCGGTTTCATTCAGTACGTCTGCCATGGCACATTCCGTGAGTCCTATCCCGAGGACAGGATGCCCTGAGGCCAGGTATTCGAATATCTTGCCTGTAAGTACAGCCTTGTATTCCGGTTCCTTCCTCTGCGGAAGCAGCAGTACGGAAGCTCCCATCTGTTCACCGGTAGCGACCTGATGAGTCTGGTAGCCGAGGTCACGCAGGTTCTCAGCCAGCCCGTGTGAGATGATTGATTCGGTTATCTCCTTGTCTGTCTTTCCTATGAGACGGATTCTCAGGAGCCGCCGGAATTCCCCGTCCGCCCTGCATTTGTCCGAAAGGACCTGCCACAGGGTTTCCGGATTGCCGTCTCCGGCAAAAAGTCCGGTGTGCGTAATGTTGAAGAAACCGTCAGGCTCTATGACCTGGCGGAAGTCGTCTTCGTCGAATCCGTTGGTGATGCAGTGGACCGGCGTGTCTGTCATGGATGCGAATTCATCCTGCAGCTGTCTTGTGACCGTAACGATGGCGGAAGCCGAGTCCAGCACATCCTTTTCCAGGGCAGCGTGTTTTTTCCTTGCCCATGCGGTCAGCGGCAGATGCTTGAAATAGAACATCCTTGTCCACGGGTCCCTGAAGTCGGCTATCCACGGCAGACCCGTCCTGGCCGCCACTTTACGTGCTATGATGTGCATCGAATGCGGCGGCCCTGTGCTTACGATGATGTCTACGGGATGTTCCTCAAGATATTTTGTCAGAAACCTTACCGACGGCCTGATCCAAAGGCATCGCGGATCGGGAATGAAGAAATTTCCGCGGATGAAAAGCGAAATTTTCTGTTTCAGGGATTTGTCCCTGCCGTTGATCGGGTTTACCTCCGTCTGCCCTTCACCGGTCCCTCCTTTTCCGGAGAGCTTCCTGTAAAGGCCGTATGGTTCGATGATTTTAGTCCTGATTATCTCGGCCTCCGGCGGGACATCATTTTCCATATTCCTGTCGACCGAAGTCAGTTCCGGGTTTTCCGGGGTATATATCACGGGCTGCCAGTCTTCCGACGGCAGATATTTCGCGAATTTCACCCATCTCTGGACTCCGGAGCCTCCTGACGGAGGCCAATAATACGATATGACAAGGACTCTTTTCATAAAACCATATCCGGCAAAGATATGGAATTTTGGGGACTGTTCCCTGAAACTGCTCTGAAAATTCATGTTTCTTGTCGTAAAAATTCCGTAATATTGCAGGATACAACAATGAGAAGATGGCAGGAGAGAAGATAGCGGAGACCCCGCTGATGAAACAATATTTCAAAGTCAAGGCACAGTACCCCGAAGCTGTGCTTCTTTTCCGTGTAGGGGATTTCTACGAGACATTCGCGGATGATGCGTTGATTGCGAGCAAGGTGCTCGGGATAGTGCTGACAAAGAGGGCGAACGGGCAGAACGCATCCGTTCCCCTGGCAGGTTTTCCGCACCATTCACTGGACACCTATCTGCCGAAACTGGTGCGTGCAGGCTATAAGGTGGCAGTATGCGACCAGCTGGAAGACCCCAAGCTCACCAGGAAGATAGTCAAACGGGGAGTCACCGAACTTGTGACCCCTGGCGTGGCATTCAATGACCAGCTTCTGACCCAGAAGGAGAACAACTTCATCTGCGGACTCTCCTTCGACAAGGACAGGTGCGGTGCCGCCTTTCTGGATGTCTCTACGGGCGGTTTCCAGGTGGCGGAAGGCTCGGTCGACTATATAGTTACCCTGGTGTCATCGTTCGCCCCGAAAGAGCTGCTTGTCCCTAGAAGTTTCAGGAAAGGGGTGCAGGAAAAGTTCGGGGACAAATATTACATTTCCACCCTTGACGAGTGGGCCTTCGTTTATGAGGCCGCGGAAGAAAAGCTCAAGCGCCAGTTCGAGGTGGATTCCCTGAAAGGGTTTGCAATCGATTCCTTCCCTCTCGGGGTGGCGTCTGCAGGTGCGCTGCTGGTCTATCTGGAGCAGACTCATCATTCAGGGCTGAAGAATATCTGTTCCATATCCAGAATAGACAGGAGCAAGTTCGTGTGGATGGACCGTTTTACTTTCCGGAACCTCGAGATATTCTCTTCCGGAGCCGGAGGGGAGGGTGTCCCGCTCATATCCGTGATAGACAAGTGCTCGTCCCCGATGGGTGCCCGTCTTCTCCGCAGCTGGCTGGCGATGCCGGTGATGGATATCGGGGAGCTCGAGTCCAGATATTCGGTGGTCCAGCACTTTGCCGACAACAGGGATGACCTGGAGCAGGTGCAGAAGCATCTCGGGGATACAGGGGATCTGGAAAGGATAATTTCAAGGGCTGCCGCAGGGAAGATTTCACCGCGGGAGGTCATGCAGCTGAAGCGCGGACTGGAGCAGACGGCCCCTGTCATGGAGCTGTGTTCCGGTAAGGGTGTCCCCGAGCTGGACAGGATGATGTCCTCGATAGACGGCTGTGCGGACCTTCTGGACACCTTGACAAGGACCATGAACCCGGACCCTGCGGCTGCCGTAGGAAAAGGTGATGTCATAGCGTCAGGGGTGGACGCGGAGCTTGATTCCTACAGGGATCTTGCTCTCCACGGGAAGGATATCCTGTCAGACATACAGAAGCGGGAGATAGAACGTACGGGCATTACTTCTCTGAAAATAAACTTCAACACCGTCTTCGGGTATTACCTGGAAGTCCGGAATGCCCACAAGGCCAGGGTTCCGTCCGACTGGATAAGGAAGCAGACCCTTGTCAATGCCGAGAGGTATATCACGGCCGAACTCAAGGAGTACGAGGAGAAGATCCTGGGTGCGGAGGAGAAGATATACGAGCTCGAGTCCAGGCTCTATGCGGAGCTGGTGGCGAGGATACAGAAGGAGATAGCCGCTGTGCAGACCAACTGCAGGATTCTCGCCCGGCTGGATGTGCTGGCCGGGTTCGCGGACCTTGCCGTGTCCAACCGTTATTGCCGGCCTGTCGTGGACGACGGGTACACCATCGACATCAAGGCGGGAAGGCATCCTGTCATCGAGACCCTCATGCCGGCAGGCGAGGAGTTTGTGCCGAACGATATAATGCTGGACAACAAGTCGCAGCAGATAATAATCCTGACTGGTCCGAACATGGCCGGAAAGTCGGCACTTCTCAGGCAGACCGCGCTGATAGTGCTGCTGGCCCAGATAGGCTCGTTCGTGCCGGCTTCCCAGGCCCGTATAGGCTACTGTGACAAGCTGTTCACAAGGGTTGGGGCATCGGACAATATCTCCAAGGGAGAGTCCACTTTCATGGTGGAGATGCTCGAGACTTCCATGATCCTGCACAATCTCTCGGCGCGTTCTCTGGTACTGCTGGACGAGATAGGCAGGGGGACCTCGACATACGACGGTATGTCAATAGCCAGGGCCATCGTAGAGTATATCCACGAGAACGGTGACGGTGCGAAAACCCTGTTCGCCACGCATTATCACGAACTGAACGACCTGGAGAACATCTATCCGCGGGTGAAGAATTTCCATATCGCCGTAAAGGAGGTGGACAAGCGTGTCATCTTCCTGCGCAAGCTCAAGGAGGGCGGTGTGGCCCACAGTTTCGGTATCCACGTGGCGAGAATGGCCGGTATGCCGCGCCAGGTGATAGAGTCTGCGGAAAGGACCCTCGACGTGCTGGAGAAGGGTGAGGACAAGAAGGAAGCCATGTCGCTGAAGAAGATCAGGCCCCATAACGTGAAGGAAGGCAGGGTCGAGAGCGACGGCTCCCTGCAGCTCTCCTTCTTCCAGCTCGACGACCCTGTCCTGTCTTCCCTGAAGGAGGACCTCGACGCTGCCGACATCAACAACATGACCCCTCTCCAGGCATTCGACCTCCTCCGCTCGATGAAGACCAAGCTCGGGATAGGATAAGGTGCCTGCTGCCGGAATGTTTCCGGCTATGAATCGCATCAATACAGGATATTATCATAATTTTCGTATCTAATTCAGTTTTGGCTATGGTAAAGAAAAAAATCGCATTGGTTGCGGCAATGATGCTTCCTCTGGGGATTGCTGCGGCTCCGAAACAGTACGACCTTGCGTCTCCGGACGGGCAGCTTGCACTGCATATAACCGTAGACGACAGAATTGTCTATTCGATAGAGCACGACGGGGAACCGGTGCTTTCGGAGTCTTCCGTATCGATGACTCTTGCCGACGGGAGCACATACGGAGTCCGTCCGGGCCGTGCCGTCTGCAGGAAGTCATTCCACGAATCTGTCATAGAGGCTCCGTTCTACAAGAAATCGGAGATCCCAGACATATACAATGAGATGACTCTCAGGTTCAAGACCTTCAGCCTGGTTTTCAGGGCTTATGACGAGGGCGTGGCATACAGGTTCGTGTCAGGGTCCGGGAAACCTTTCAATGTCGTCTCGGAAGAGGCCAGGTTCAATTTCCCGGACGACTCGAAGGCGTATGTACCGTACGTAAGGAAACCGGCCGGGACAAGTTTCGACGCCCAGTTCTTCAACTCGTTCGAGAACACATATGAATACATATCCCTTTCTCAGTGGGACAGCCGCAGGCTTGCGTTCCTTCCTCTTGTAGTCGAGGCTTCCGGAGGCAGGAAAATCTGTATTACGGAAGCTGACCTGCAGAATTATCCGGGTATGTATCTGAACAATCCTGACGGGAATACAACCCTTGAAGGTGTCTTTGCCGCGGTGCCTGACGATGTGAAGCAGGGAGGACACAATATGCTGCAGGGAGTGGTGGAGTCCCGCAAGCCATACATTGCAGAATGCGGCCCCGGGGAGGTATTCCCGTGGCGTGTCATCATCGTAGCTGAAGAGGACAGGGAACTGGCTGACAACGACATGGTGTACAAGCTGGCTTCTCCTGCCGACGGATCCATGGACTTCGGCTGGGTAAAGCCCGGAAAAGTGGCCTGGGAATGGTGGAATGCCTGGAATCTCTACGGTGTGGACTTCAAGACCGGGGTGAACAACGAGACATACAAGGCCTATATTGACTTTGCATCCAGCCACGGCATCAGCTATGTGATCCTTGACGAGGGCTGGGCGGTAAACCTGAAAGCTGACCTGATGCAGGTGATACCGGAGATAGACCTGAAGGAACTCGCCGGCTATGCTGCTTCCAAAAATGTCGGCCTTATCCTGTGGGCCGGATATTGGGCTTTCAACCGCGACATTGAAGGTGTCTGCAAGTATTTCTCGGAGCTCGGAATCAAGGGCTTCAAGGTCGACTTCATGGACAGGGACGACCAGTATATGGTCCGCTTCCACCGCGACGCCGCCGCAATCGCTGCAAAATATCATCTGATGCTGGACTACCATGGTACGTACAAGCCGACAGGGCTCAGCCGCACCTGGCCGAATGTCGTGAACTATGAAGGCGTACACGGGCTTGAGCAGATGAAATGGTCTTCTCCGGAGACGGACCAGGTGACATACGATGTGACTGTACCGTTCACAAGGATGGTGGCAGGCCCGATGGACTACACTCAGGGTGCAATGAGAAATGCGACGAAAGGAAACTACCGCCCGGTGAACAGCGAACCGATGAGTCAGGGAACGAG
Source organism: uncultured Bacteroidales bacterium (assembly GCA_944326325.1). GTDB lineage: Bacteria > Bacteroidota > Bacteroidia > Bacteroidales > UBA932 > Cryptobacteroides. The sequence continues at coordinate 153,981 of CALVDQ010000001.1, read as the reverse complement.
ATGCCGGCAGCTTGCGGAGTATATCGTTTTCGAGTCGCCGTTCAACATGATGTGCGATTCTCCGTCGAATTATATGCGTGAACCCGAGTGTACGGGATTCATCGCCGGTGTTCCGGAGGTCTGGGACGAGACGTTAGCCCTCGACGGTCGGATCGCCGAATATGTGGTGATCGCCAGGAGAAAAGGCGACGTGTGGTACATAGGAGGAATGACGGACTGGAATGCCCGCAGCCTTGTCCTGGACCTGTCTTTCCTGGGTGACGGTGATTACACGGCAGAACTGTTCCGGGACGGGGTCAATGCCGACAGGGTGGCGAGAGACTTTGCAAGGACCGTTTCAGATGTCCCTGCCGACAGGAAAGTCGGAGTATCCATGGCTCCGGGAGGCGGCTTCGCGATGAAGATCGTCCGCAAGCAGCAAAACAGATAAAAAACAGATGAAAAAAACAGAGAGGGGCACGCCCCTCTCTGTTTTTTGCTGTTGATTCAAGAAATCCTGTCACTCATCCTTCTCCTGCTCCATGTAGGCCTTCAGCAGCTTCTCCTGGACATCCCCAGGGACAGGCTGGTAGTCGGCGAACTTCATGGTGAAAGTCGCGCTTCCTGAAGTGAGGGAGCTCAGTGTCGTGGAGTATTTGTACAGTTCGGCGAGAGGGACACGTGCCTTGATGGTGTCGAAGCCTCTGTCATTGCCCATACCCTCGATGATCGCCCTTCGGTTCTGGAGGTCCGACATACAGGCACCCATATATGCGCTCGGGGTCATAACCTCGACATTGTAGATAGGTTCCATGATCTTAGGACCGGCATTGCGGAAAGCCTCCTTGAAGGCGTTCCTTGCGGCGAGCACGAAGGATATCTCGTTTGAATCCACCGGATGCATCTTGCCGTCGTAGACATAGACCCGGATGTCGCGTGCAAGGGAGCCGGTAAGAGGTCCTTCGTTCATCTTGTCCATTATACCCTTGAGGATTGCCGGCATGAATCTCGCGTCGATGGCCCCGCCGACTATACAGTTGTAGAATTCGAGTTTGCCGCCCCATTCGAGGTCGAAAGACTCCTTGCCCTTTATGTTAAGGACCATTTCCTTGCCGTCTATCTTGAACTTGTTCGTGGCTTCCACGCCTTCCACTATCGGGCATATGAGCAGATGCACCTCTCCGAACTGTCCGGCGCCGCCCGACTGTTTCTTGTGTCTGTAGCTTGCGGCCGCCACTTTCGTGATAGTCTCCCTGTATGAAATTTTAGGCGGGAAGAACTCTATCTCAATCTTGTTCTCATTCTGCAGCCTCCATTTGACAATGTTGATGTGCTGTTCGCCCTGGCCTTTCAATATGGTCTGTTTCAATTCTTTGGAATACTCTACTATGATAGTCGGGTCTTCCGCCGAAATCTTGTTCAGGGCTTCGCTCATCTTTTCCTCATCCTTCTGCTCCTTTGCCTTGACTGCCGTGCGGAACTTGGACGGCGGGAAGTTTATGTGCTCGTATGCGATGTCGGTACCCGGCTGCGACAGGGTGACATTGGTCTTTGCAGCCCTGAGCTTGACCGTACATCCGATGTCTCCGGCAAACATATCGGTGACTTTCTCTTTCTTCTTGCCGGCTACGGCATAGATGGTCGTGATCCTTTCCTTGTCCCCGGTTTCAGGATTCTCGAGATCCTGCCCTTCCGTCAGTTCTCCGGACATGACCTTGAAGTATGCCACTTCTCCCAGATGCGGCTCGATGGCTGTCTTGTATATGAAAAGCGTTGTCGGGGCATCCTGCTTGCACTCGATTTCCGCCCCGGAGACGGTGCGGGCCTTCCTTTCGGCCGGTGACGAGGCCACCTTTATGGTAAATTCCATAAGACGCTTCACTCCGATGTCCTTCTTTGCGGAAAGGCAGAATACCGGCAGGACTTCACCGGCCTTGCATCCGATCCCTATTCCTTTCCTTATCTCGTCTTCGGTAAGCATACCTGCATCGAAGAACTTCTCCATCAGCCCGTCATCGTATTCGGCCGCCCTTTCAATGAGGGCCGCCCTCAGTTCTTCGGCCTCGTCCCTGTACTGCTCCGGGATATCAAGGTCCTCTCGTGTGCCGTTATCGTCCTTGAAGTGATAGTATTTCATCTTGAGCACATCGATGAATCCGTCGAAGCCCGCTCCAGGATTCACCGGGTACTGGATAAGAACCGGTTTCTTTCCGAACGCTTCCTTCATGGTGTCGAGGGTGTTCTCCCAGGAAGCCTTGTCCCCGTCCAGCTGGTTCACCGCCACAATCATCGGTATCCCGTAGTTTTCGGCATAGCGGGCGAAAATCTCTGTCCCGACCTCGACGCCCTGCTGTGCGTTTATCACCAGCACTGCCGTCTCGCACACCTTGAACGCCGATACGGCCCCGCCTGCGAAATCGTCCGCTCCCGGAGCATCTATAATATTGAATTTAGTGTCCATAAACTCCGCATACAGAGGTGTGGCATATATCGACCTCTGATTGATCTGTTCGATCTCGGAGTTGTCGGAAACTGTATTCTTCGCTTCTACCGTACCTCTCCGGTCGATGACTTTACCTTCGTAAAGCATGGCTTCAGATAATGTGGTTTTACCTGATCTCGAGCTCCCGATCAGTACCACATTGCGGATGTTTTGAGTTGAGTAAAATTTCATTGCTATCGTTATTAATTTGTGTTACTTCTGCCGTTGCCCGTGGACAGCGGAAAATCTCCGCCATCCGCTGCGCCGGGAAAAGGCGCCTGCAAAAGGCTCATCCTTGCAAATCTAATAAAATCATACGGCAAAAGCAATAGGAGCGGCGGCAAACTATGCCAGGCAAACTATGCCGGTGTCTTCCTGTACAGTTTCATGACTTCATCCCCCGCCAGTCCTGTCTCGGAAAACAGGTATGCTTCAAACCTTTCACGGTCCACATCCAGCTTCCGGCAGATTTCCCCGAAAGAGCGGTCCCTGTACATGGCGGTTTCCCTGTCTTCGAGCATCCTCCCGAATGTCTCGTATTTTTCTTTCATATCCATAACCCGTCGTTTTTTTCACCGGACCACTGTGGCCCGTTTCTGCAAATCTGCCGTTTTCCGGAAACAAAAGCAAGTTTTTCTTGCCATTTCCGACTCCTGTATCTCCATGTTTTTCTATTTTTTAAAGTTTTTTCTGATTTTGTAAATTTTTTCTTGCCATTGGCAATATTCCGTTGGCCTTAATTGAGATTGAAATCATATATTTTTGTTGAAATTTCTTTAGAGGATGAACAACGATTCCGTGAAAGACAACATAAGAAATTTCCGCAAGAATCTCCAGGTTACACAATCTGAAATGGCAGACAGACTTGGAATCTCGCGTACTGCTTATCGTAATCTTGAAAACGGAGAAACCAGGCTGCTCAATGAAAATCTCGGCAGGATAGCGGAAATCCTCAATGTCGGTACGGAAGAGCTCGTCCTCGGATACCACCCGCGCAGACAGACATCTACGGAAGACGAACTCGCAGACCAGTACACCGGACAGATTACTGAAATCAGGAAACGGTACAAGGCTGAAATAGATACCCTTACTGAAGAAATATCCCGGCTCAGGCTGGAGAATACGGAACTCCGCCGGCACATAGAAACCCAGCAGGACCTCATAGAAACCAAAAGCGAACTTATCGTAATGCTGAAAAAACTCGCTGCAAGGTAATCGGCGGAATTTTCCAGGATTTTAGAAACTGTTTGAATTTTTCAAAAAAATCTTTTTTCTTATAATTTTGCCGGAAAAACCGGAGACCGGAGCTCCGCTATGGCAATGACAGGAAAACCAGATCTTATACCGCATTTGTACCCCGGCAAGACCGAGGCAGGCTGCGACGAAGCCGGAAGAGGTCCTCTTGCCGGCCCGGTATACGCCGCCGCCGTCATCCTGCCGGAGGATTTCAGGCATCCGCTGCTGGACGATTCCAAGAAAATGACGGAGAAGGCAAGGAACATACTCAGGGAAGTCATCGAAAAGGAAGCCGTAGCATACTCGGTACAGGCGGCGGACACCAAAGAGATAGACGATATCAACATACTCAACGCTTCCATTGCTGTAATGCAGCGTGCTGTAATGCAGCTCGATCCCAGACCGGACTATCTGCTTATAGACGGGAACCGCTTCTACTCTTTTTCACGGATGGCCTCCATTGTGAAGGCGGCTTCCGGGAATCCAGTGCATGGAAACGCGGCAGAAATGCAGTCACTTGCCTTATATGACGCCATTCCATATACCTGTGTCGTCAAAGGGGACGGGAAATATGCATCCATCGCCGCCGCTTCCGTTCTTGCCAAGACTTTCCGCGACGAATTCATGAGGAAAATAGCATTGGAATACCCGGAATATGGCTGGGACAGGAACATGGGGTATCCTACACGGGACCATATCGAAGCCATCAGGAAATACGGCTTCACACCGTACCACCGTCGAAGTTTCCGTCCTAAAGAGCTCGAACCGGCGTTGTGGTAGCTTGTTATAATCCAAAACAGTTCCTACCTTTGTCGCCGGTACCGGCCGGCGATATGGCCGGAGACAGCCACCGTTATGGAAAAAAGGAAAAGGAAAACAAGAAACAACAGGTAAATCAAAATGAAAAAGATCTTGACAATTGCAGCGCTTGCGCTGGCGTTCCTGCCGGCCAGGGCCGACGAAGGCATGTGGATGCTTCCGCTGCTCGAGAAAATGAACATCGGTACAATGCAGGATCTGGGATGCAGGCTCTCCGCCGACCAGATCTACAGCATAAACCATTCATCGCTCAAGGACGCGGTCGTACAGTTCGGAGGAGGATGTACAGGCGAACTTGTGTCCGGAGAAGGCCTGCTTCTGACCAATCACCACTGCGGGTATGCCAGCATACAGAAGCTCAGTACCGTGGAGCACGACTACCTTACTGACGGCTACTGGGCCATGAACAGGAGCGAGGAACTTCCGGTTGAAGGCCTTACGGTTACATTCATGGAAAGCATGACCGACATCACGGACCAGATACGGAAGATAGAGAAAAAGATACGCAAGGAGTACAAGGACAGTTCGCACGTGGACGAAAGGGTGGCGGAAGCCATAGACGATGCCATTGCGGACATGGTGGAGAAGGCTGAAAAGGAAAACCCGTACTGCAGTGCCACAGTGATGCCGTTCTACGATACCAATGTATGGTATCTGATCGTCAGCAAGGAGTACAAGGACATACGTTTCGTAGGCGCACCGCCTTCCTCTATCGGCAAGTTCGGGGCCGATACGGACAACTGGATGTGGCCGAGGCATACGGGGGATTTCTCAATATTCCGTGTATATGCCGACAAGGACAACAATCCTGCTGAATACTCCGAGAACAATGTCCCTTATTCTCCAAAGAAACATCTGAGGATTTCCCTTGCAGGCATACAGGAAGGGGACTATACCATGATAATGGGCTATCCTGGCAGGACCACACGGTTCCAGACTTCTCCGGAGCTTGAACTCCAGCTGAAGCTCAACGACATCAGGATCGCCGCCAGGACCATAAGGCAGGATGTGCTTATGGAGGATATGCTTTCCGATCCGGCCATCAGGATAAAGTATGCCAGCAAGTATGCTTCATCCTCCAACGGATGGAAGAAATGGCAGGGGATGAAACTGGCCTTTGACAAGCTGGACGTCATCGGACGTGCCGGGCAGGAGGAGGAAGAGTTCGGCGACTGGGTAGCCGGAAAAAAAAGCCGTACGGAAAAATACGGGAATGCGCTTGCTGACATCAGGGCCGGCATCGAGGAAGGTACAGGCCCGAACGTACGTTATGTGACAGCCACGGAATCGGTATACCGCATCGAACTCCAGCAGATGGCTTCCAAGATGAACGGACTGTTCCGTTCCGCTATCGGAAAGGATGACGCGAAGGACACTCTCGAGGCCTTGAGGACTGCATATCAGCAGATGCTTCCTGTATACAAGGACTATTCGGCTTCCACCGACAGGAAGGTAGCCGCGGCCATGCTGGAATACTACATGGACAATGCGTCAGAGGATACGGACAGCGATGGTTTCCGCGGTATGGATGTCGGTAAATATGTTGACTCCCTGTTTTCGGAGAGCATCTTCGTCTCTGCGGAGAAACTCCGGGAGGCCATAGAGGAGAAGGGCCTGGAAGCAGTGGAGAACGATCCGGCAAACCTTCTTGCCCGCAAGGTGAACAAGATCATCGTATCGCAGTACCCTGCCCTCATGCACAGCGACAAGGCCCTCGCCAAAGGCAGGAAGGCCTATACGGGAGGCCTGCTCGAGTGGCACAAGGGCGAACCTTCATATCCTGACGCCAACTTCACCATGAGGCTTACATACGGGACGGTGAAAGGATATTCGCCTAAGGACGCCGTCATCTACAGGTACTACACTACCCTTGACGGGGTGATGGAGAAAGAGGATCCGGACAACTGGGAGTTTGTCGTGCCTGAAAAGCTGAAGGAACTCTACCAGGCCCGGGATTTCGGCCCTTACGCCATGCCTGACGGCAAGATGCCTGTGGCCTTCCTGTCGAACAACGACATTACAGGAGGCAATTCCGGCAGTCCGGTGCTCAATGCCGACGGAGACCTGCTCGGACTGGCTTTCGACGGAAACTGGGAGTCGATGAGCAGCGACGTGATGTTCGAACCGGACCTCCAGCGCTGCATCAATGTGGATATCCGTTATGTCCTCTTCATCATAGACAAGTTCGGAGGAGCCGGATGGCTGCTTGACGAGATGGACATCGTATATCCTGAAGAGACCCGCCCTGATGCCGGGAAATAAATTCCGGAAGAGTGTACAGAAATGAAACAGAATGAAATAATGAAAATGCTCTACGATGTGCAGCACCCTGCAAAGGGTGACAGGAACATCGTGGAGCTGGGAATGGTGGACAAGGTGGAAATCGACGGGAACAAGGTGACCGTAACCCTTGCCTTCCCTAAACACAGGGATCCGCTTGCCGAGTACCTGATCGGAAGCACGAAAGCCGCCCTGGTCAGGCATATCCCTGGCGTGGAGGCCGAAGTCCGGACAATCGTGAAGGATGAGTCGGCGAAAAAGCCGGCCGGGCTGGATCTCGGGCTGGACGAACTTGCCGGTGTCAGATACATAATCGGGATCGCTTCGGGAAAAGGCGGTGTCGGGAAATCTACCGTGGCCGTGAACCTGGCAGTGGCTCTGGCCCGCCTCGGATACAGGACAGGCCTGGCCGATGCCGATGTCTACGGTCCGTCCGTACCTAAGATGACAGGGACGGAAGGCAGTACTCCGGAGGCATTCCGTGACGGAGACAAGGAAGTCATCATGCCGCTTGAGAAATACGGCGTGAAGTGGATGTCCATCGGTTATTTCGCCAGACCGGAACAGGCTCTGATATGGAGGGGCCCCATGGCCTGCAATGCCCTCAAGCAGATGATCCTGCAGGTCAGGTGGGGTGAACTTGACTTCCTCCTGATCGATATGCCTCCCGGAACTGGCGATATCCATATCAGTCTTGTCCATGACATACCTTTGACAGGGGCGGTGATCGTGAGCACGCCGCAGGCCGTAGCGCTTGCCGACGTTGAGAAAGGAGTGAACATGTTCCGCAACGAACATATCAACAAGCCTATCCTTGGTCTCGTGGAAAATATGGCATGGTTTACTCCTGCCGAACTTCCGGAGAACAGATACTATATCTTCGGCAAGGACGGCGGTGCGAAAATGGCGGAAAAATACGGAATCCCCCTGCTCGGACAGATTCCTCTTGTCCAGGATATACGCGAGTCCGGGGATGACGGAGAGCCTGCAGCCCTTTCTTCCAGACCGGACGGGGAGGCTTTTGTCCGTCTTGCCGGCAACCTTGCCTCGATCGTCAGGGAAAAAGGTCCGGACAGATTCTGAAAAATTCCAGGAAAAGGTGTGCAAGATTTTCCGTGATGCGGATTTATATTTCTGCAGGCAGGTTCCGGTAACGCTGTTTCAGGGTTTCCGGACCTGTCCGGATAAAAAAGGAAATCATCATGAAAAAATTTTGCAGACCATTTATCATCGCCGGGGCGGCGCTCCTGTCGGTCCCTATGCTACAGTCCTGTCTCAATGACGACAATGACTATGATTATTCCTACTGGTATCCCGATGCCATTGTCACGGTGAAGCCTGTAGTGGATGAGGGCAGTGAATACTTCTTCTTCCAGCTGGATGACAATACCAGGCTGTGGCCTGTCGACAATTCGGACCTTCCATACGGAGAAAAGGAAGTGCGTGCATTCGTGAAATATACGGAAACGGATATGCCGGAAGGCGTGGACGGGGATGTATACCAGAAGGCCGTACAGATCAGCTGGATGGACAGCATTCTGACCAAGAAGGCCGTAGCTGCTCCCCAGGACATGGACGATGCCGGACTCGACCTTGCCTACGGAAATGATCCTGTGGAGATATTCAAGGACTGGACAGTAGTGGAAGACGGTTATATTACCATACATTATTATACAAACTGGGGAGATACCAATATAAAGCACAGTCTTAATCTTATTACCGGCCTGAATCCCGATGATCCGTACGAGGTCTGTTTGAAGCATGATGCCAACGGGGATTACTCGTCCGCTTCAGGAGATGCTATGGTGGCGTTCCGCCTGGACGGGCTGCCGGACACCCAGGGCGAAACAGTCAAGCTTACGCTCAGGTTCGATTCGTTCTCCGGGGAGAAGACGGTAAAGTTCGACTACCGTACACGTGTGGATTGAGCCCCGGCGGAAAAACCGTAATGAACTGAATGCAGAATACTTCAGAACAGAAACTTGCAGATGCACTGGCAAAAGGAGACCGGCAGGCTATGAAAGACCTGTACGGTCTCTATTCCGGTTATCTGTACACCATCTGTTCCAGGTACATTGCGGACCGGGATACTGCCCGAGATATCCTCCAGGACTGTTTCGTGAAGATATTCACCTCCATCGGCAGGTTCCGCTACAGGGGCGAAGGTTCCCTGAAAGCGTGGATGGGAAGGATTGTCGTGAACGAGTCCCTGAAGTATCTGCAGAAAGCAGGACGAACTGATTTTATCGTAAGACCGGACGTGCTTCCGGATGTCCCGGAAGACACCGGGGAAAGTCCGGATATAGAACATATACCACCTTCGGTCATTCAGGAAATGATCCGCAGGCTTCCTGACGGCTACAGGACTATTTTCAATCTTTATGTGTTTGAAGACAAAAGCCACAAGGAGATAGCTTCAATGCTCGGGATAAGGGAGAACTCTTCCGCTTCCCAACTGCACAGGGCCAGGGCAATGCTGGCAAGGTGGATAAATGAATACAAGAAAAAAACGGGGGCATCGTAATGAAAGAAGGCTGGAAAAAAGAGTTCAAGGACAAGATGTCCGGCTATACGGAGCCGGCTCCTGAAGGTCTTTTCGAGGATATTATGGCTTCCTATGACGCTTCTGCTGCCGGCAGGAAAAACAGGAGACGGGTTCTGGCGGTCATTGTTCCGGGACTTGCTGCAGCTGCGGCCATAGCCGTGGCGGTGGTCCTTGGATATGACAAGTCCGGCAGTGCCGTGGATGCCGCCGGTCCCGGTACAGATACGCATCTGCTCGCGCAGACACAGTCCGTGACAGAGGAAAGCCCGGAAGCGCCACAGGACGATATGACAGGACCGGCCGCGGCGGAGTCCGGGAGGGAAGTCCATACGGCGGCGGACAGAAGGGATGCCGTGCCGGGCTACGTACGGGAAGAAGTGCCGGAGGATGTCCCGGAGCGGCAGGATACGGAGGGCCTGAAAATTTCCGGGCAGGAAGACATATCGGGAGAGACACCGGGACTGCAGAACACGGAGACACCGGAAACTTCAGGGCAGGAAGAGTCCGGACAGGTGGATATAATCCCCCGGGACCCGTACGACTGGCAGCATATCCTCCTTGCCGAAAACGACAGGCCTGCCGCGTCCCGCAGGCCGTCATTCAGCGTCTACGCCTCGGGATTGTCCGGAGGGAGCACTTCACACAGCGGATACAGCAGCCCTGTAAGGGAGGCGGCCATGGCTCCGATGGCTTACGGAGACAACTCCCTGGCAGGTATCATGACATTCAACAGGACAAGGGATGTCAGCACGGAGTCGGAACATTTCCTGCCGCTCAGGGTGGGTCTGGCTGTCTCTTACCGGTTCACGCCGCACTGGAGCATAGAGACAGGTATCGCCTACTCCTGGCTTCTGTCCAAGTCCCGCACAGGCAGCGATTCGTATTATGTAGATTCCCGGCAGGAACTGCATTATCTTGGCATTCCTCTGAATATCAGCTATAACGTGTGGGACAGCCGCTGGATGCGGGTGTATTTTTCAGCCGGAGGAATGCTTGAAAAATGTGTCGGAGGACGTGTCAGGAGCGATTTTGTCTACAGCAACGATGTCCGTGACCGGGACACCGAAAGTCTCATTGTCAGGCCTCTGCAGTGGTCGTGCGGCGTTTCCGCGGGCCTTCAGGTGAATCTGACCGGTCTCGTGGGTATCTATGTGGAACCTGGCGCCACCTGGCACTTCAGGAACAGTTCGGATGTAGAAACCGTCTATTCGGAGCATCCGCTGAATTTCAATCTTAATCTCGGTCTGCGCTTCTCTATCGGGGGCGGATCTGACCGTCACCGGTAATGACATATTTGTAGGTGTTCAGTTCCGGAAGGGCCATCGGACCGCGGGCGTGGAGCTTCTGGGTGCTGATGCCTATTTCCGCGCCGAAGCCGAACTGGGCCCCGTCGGTGAAGGCCGTGGACACGTTTGCGTACACGCAGGCTGCATCTACCTGCTTCAGGAACAGGTCTATGGTTTCCCTGTTTTCGGAAATGATGGCTTCGCTGTGTCTGGAAGAATATCTGGCGATATGCCCGAGAGCTTCCTCAAGGCTGTCCACCGTCTTTATGGCCATCCTGTATGACAGGAATTCCGTACCGAAACTGCAGCTGTCGGCGTGCTCCAGCAATTCTGCCGGATAGTTTCCGTCCAGGGCCGCATAGGCTGCTTCGTCTGCATAGATCACAACATTTGATTCACTGAGCCCGCTGCACAGCCCGGCCAGGTCGAAAAGCCTGTCTTTGTGGACAATCAGGCAGTCCAGGGCATTGCATACGCTCACTCTCCTGGTCTTTGCATTGTTCACTATGGACGCACCTTTGCCGAGGTCTCCGTCCTTGTCGAAATAGGTGTGGCAGATGCCTGCTCCGGTCTCGATGACGGGAACCCGTGCGTTCTGCCTGACGAAGTCGATGAGTCCCTTGCTGCCGCGCGGAATCACCAGATCCACATCGCCCACGGCTCCGAGCAGGGCGGCCGTAGCTTCCCTTCCTGCGGGGAGAAGTGCCACTGTATTCTCGTTGAACCCGTATTTTCCAAGGACGGAACGGATCAGGGAGACAATCGCCCTGTTGGATTCGTATGCGTCGCTACCGCCTTTCAGAATGCAGGCGTTGCCTGACTTGATACAGAGGGAGAAGACATCGAAGCTTACGTTCGGGCGGGCTTCGTAGATTATTCCTATGATACCGAAGGGTACGCTTATCTTCTTTATCGTCATTCCGTTAGGTCTGACGGTTTCGCTCAGGACCCGTCCGGAAGGAGAGGGGAGGGCGGCGACATTACGCATATCCGAGGCTATTCCCGCCAGTCTTGCGGAATCAAGTCTCAGCCTGTCGTACATCGGGTCGTCCGGGGACATCTTGCCGAGGTCCATGGCATTGGCTTCGAGGATTTCCTCCGTGTGGTCCCCTATTTCGTCCGCTATTCCGAGCAGCAGGTCGCTGATCCTTTCGTCGTCTGTCATCGAAAGTTCCGCGGCGGCTTCCCTGACTGCGCCGAACAATGCTTTATAGTCCATATCTGAAGTCATTCTGAAATGTCGATGTAAAGATAGTCATAATGTATGAGTGGTCTCTTTCCTTTCTGTCCGATACTTTCAGCCGCCCTTACGCTGCCTGCCGAGACCTTCCCGACTCCGACCGCGTGTCCGTCCGGAGCCATTATCCTGACGATGTCCCCTTTCTCGAACTCGCCTTTCACCGAGGTCACTCCCACCGGAAGAAGACTTGAGGCCCGGTCTCCGGTGAGTGCCCGGTATGCCCCCTCGTTGATGTGGATTTCCCCCTTGGCGAAACCGTCGGAATGGGCAATCCATTTCTTGACATGCGAGATAGGCTTTTCTGACGGAAGAAAACGGGTATATCTCATATCTGCCCGGGGACTGTCCGAAAGGATATCCGTCAGTATCCCCTCCTTTTTACCGTCCGCTATCGCCACTTCTATGCCCTCGTCCGCCACTTTGGCCGCTATTCTGTATTTTGTCAGCATCCCACCTCGCCCGAACGATGATTTCTTCCCCGGATCTATGAATCCGGAGACATCATCGCCTGGCCTTATCTCAGGGATGACAGACGAGGACGGATCCTGCGGCGGACCGTCGTATATGCCGGCTACATTGCTCAGTATCACAAGACATTCCGCATTCATCATGGATGCCACCAGGCCGGAAAGTTCGTCGTTGTCCGTGAACATGAGTTCGGTGACCGAGATGGTGTCGTTTTCGTTGACTACCGGTATCACCCCGTTCTCAAGCATCGTATTCATGCAGTTCATCTGGTTGAGGTAATGGTCGCGGGTGGAAAGGCTTTCCTTGGTGGTCAGGACCTGTCCGCAGACGATGCCGTGCCTGGCGAAAAGTTCGCAGTAGCTGTTTATCAGCCGGACCTGGCCTATCGAGGAATAAAGCTGTCTCGCCGAGACAGCGTCAAGTTTCCTGTGGCTGGAAATCAAGGCCTTGCCGGATGCTACGGCTCCCGATGATACGAGGATTATTTCCATTCCGAGTTTCATCATCCCGGCCAGCTGGTCCACGATGCCTTCCATGACGGCAACGTCGAGGGTCCCGTCTCCTCTTGTCAGGACATTGCTGCCTACCTTTACTACTGCTCTTCTGTATCTTGCCTGCATGGTCTTTTCTTATGGATTTGTAAGCAATAAGTCTTTCCCTCGGCTACATGCTGTGCAGAAGGCCTTGCAGGACAGCATCCGAGAATCCGTGTCCTTCCATTGCTTCCAGCCCCCTGAAGGTGTATCCTCCCGGAGTCGTGACCTTGTCTATTTCGGTCTGCGGCATGGTCCCGTTGGTTTCCATCAGGGCCAATGCACCTTCCATGGTCTTCATGACTATCCTTCGTGCTTCTTCAGCCCCGAAGCCTGTTTCTATCCCGCCTTTGATGGCAGCGTCCATATATTTCAAGGCGTACGCTATCCCGCAGGAGGCCAGGGCCGTACCTGCCGGCATCATTTCTTCCGGAATTTCCACGACTTCGCCCATGGCCCTGAAGAGGCCGGCTATTTCCTCCGCGGTCTCGTTGTCCACCCTGTCCCGGGCGATAAATGTGGTGCTTTTCCCGAGAGCAATGGCGGTATTGGGGATTATCCGGAGCAGTGCGGGAGCCACAGTGAACATCTGCCTGAGTTCCGCAAAGCTGACACCGGCCACGACCGAAGCGACCGTGCACCTTCCGCAGTCTGCCGCAGGGCTGATTTCCTCTATGACTTCCTTTATCTGCCAGGGCTTGACCGCTATGATCACAAGATCAGCCCCTGAGACTGCCGCAGGGTTGTCTGTTGTGACGGATATTTCCGGGTATGCCGCTTTCATCCTGTCCAATGTGGACTGTGTCCGTGCGGTGACGGTGATCCCTCCGGACGGAAAATCCGGATTGCGGAACAGGCCTCCGGCAATGGCTCCGCCCATGTTCCCGGCACCTATGATGGATATCCTGTTTATTTTTCGCATTCTATCAGATTTTTCAGATATCCCGGCTTTCCAGGTATTCCTTGAAATCACCGAAACCGGCAGATATCTTTATCGACTTTTTCTCCCTCTTCATGAAATCCTGCAGCCTTTCCGGAATCTCTATTTCCATCTTGAGGATATCTTCTACGGTATCCTTGAATTTGGCAGGATGGGCTGTCTCCAGGAAGATACCGGTCTCTCCCGGTGCAATGCTGTCGGCAAGCCCCTGATATCCGCAGGCTCCGTGCGGGTCAAGGATGTATCCGCTCTCCCTGTAGACTGCTGCGATTGTCGCCCTGATATCCCCGTCTGTGTAGCGGCAGCCGGAAATGTCTTTTCTGACAGCTTCCACCGAATGCCCGTAGAGGTCCATGATTCTTGCGAAATTGCTCGGGTCTCCAACGTCCATTGCATTGGCGATGGTCTGGACAGACGGCCTCGGGGTATATTTCCCGGTGCGGAGATATTCCAGAAATACGTCATTGCGGTTGTTGGCTGCGATGAATCTCTTTACGGGCAACCCCATGCGGGCCGCGATGAGCCCGGCGGTGATGTTCCCGAAATTCCCGCTCGGTACGCTGAATACGACGTTTTCAGCGAGTCCCTGCCGCCGGAGCTGCGCGTATGCGTTGAAATAATAGAAGGCCTGGGGCAGGAACCTTGCAACATTTATTGAGTTTGCGGATGTCAGGGTAAGCCGGCTGTTCAGTTCCTCATCCAGGAAGGCTGTCTTTACAAGTCTCTGGCAGTCATCGAAATTTCCGGAAACCTCCAGGGCCGTGACGTTTTGCCCCAGTGTGGTGAACTGCTTTTCCTGTATTTCACTCACCTTGCCTTCCGGGTACAGCACGATCACGTCAATGCCGTCGACGCCGAGAAAACCGTTGGCAACGGCACTCCCGGTGTCCCCGGATGTGGCTACAATCACCGTCACTTTCTTCCTGCTGTCTTCCTTCTTTATAAAATACGACAGCATCCTGGCCATGAACCGCCCTCCTACGTCCTTGAACGCCAGGGTCGGGCCGTGGAACAGCTCGAGAGCGTAAATATTGTCCCTGACCCTGACTGCGGGCGTGTCGAAATTCAGGGTGTCGCATACTATCCTTTCCAGGTCTTCCGAAGGAATGTCTTCCCCGAAAAACGCATTTGCAACTGTCGTGGCAATGGATTGGAAATCCATTGTCTCTATCCGGCCGAAAAATTCATCCGGCAGCCTTGTGATCCGTTCCGGCATATACAGCCCCTTGTCTGGTGCCAGGCCCTTTTTCACAGCCTCTGCGAGGGTTACACTGCCGGCTTTTCCGTTTGTACTGTAGTATTTCATCGAATTTCCGTTATCTTGTCCGTTATCATTCACCGTTTCCGAGAAAAGTTTCTATGAACTGGCGTCCGGAAAGCATTCCGTAGCTTCCTCGGGCAGCCGAAAATTCGTCGAACCTTTCCACCGAGTCGCCATCGCAGCCTGTCCTGTAGATCGTAAACGGCACCGGCCTGGCCGTATGTGTCCGTATTGCGCATGGTGTCGGATGGTCTGGAAGCACGGCAATTGATACAGGTTCGTCCCACTTCCTGACCTCGTCCAGCACCGGTTTCACGATCCTGTCGTTCAGATATTGTATTGTCCTGACCTTCAGGTCCGGATCTCCGTCATGTCCGGCCTCGTCGCTGGCTTCGATATGAAGGAACACGAAATCCTCTGTCCTGAGTGCCTCGATGGCTGCCTGGGCCTTGCCTTCATAGTTGGTGTCATAAAGGCCTGTCGCCCCTTCCACATCGATGGAGCGCAGCCCGGCATAGACTCCTATCCCCTTTATCAGATCAACGGCCGAGATTACCGAGCCTTTTCTTATCTGGGGGAACTGTTCCGCAAGGGTCTTCATTTTAGGACGGTAGCCAGGAGACCACAGCCAGATGCTGTTGGCGATGTCCTTTCCTTCCCGGGCTCTGGCTATATTGACCGGATGTTCCGGAAGTAATTCCATTGATTCGAGTATCAGGGAATTCAACCGCTCGGCAGTGGCTTCACTGCCTTCTCTTCCAGGTTTTACAAGATATTTCCTGTAGTCTTCCCCTATTATGTCATGCGGAGGTGTCGTGACGATATGCTTGTCACCTCCTTTCATTTTCAGTAGATGTCTGTAGGACACTCCCGGGAAGAAATTCACGTCATCTCCTCCCAGCTCATCCTGCAGAAAGTGTATGAGTTTTGCGGCCTCTCCGGAACTGATCTGTCCTCCGGAATGGTTCTTTATCCTTCCGTCCTCTACCGTAATGAGATTGCACCTCATGGCCATTTCCCCGTCTCCGATAGGTACACCCATGCTTGCAGCCTCCAGAGAGCCCCGTCCTTCAAAGACTTCCTGCAGATCGTATCCGAGTATGGCAAGGTTCGCAATTTCGCTGCCCGGGGCGAAGCCTTCCGGAATGGTGTCGAGAAGACCGTTTCTCCCGTGGGCGGCAAGCCAGTCCATTTCCGGCTTGCGGGCAGCCTGCAGCGGTGTCTTTCCGCCCAATGACGGGATTGGCTCGTCGGCCATCCCGTCACCTAATATTATAATGTATTTCATGGAGTATTATCTTATGTTGGCGATACTTATGATATCGGCGAACACTCCCGCCGCCGTCACTCCGGCACCGGCCCCGTATCCTTTTATCTGCATCGGGTATTCCTTGTACCTTTCCGTAGTGATCAGTATGACGTTGTTGCTGCCTGCAAGCTGGTAGAAAGGGCTTTCCCTGTCCACTTCCTTAAGCCCGACTTCCGTGACCCCGTTGTCCATGGTGGCTATGAACCTCCAGCATTTGCCTTCGGCGGCAAGTACTCTGCGCCTCCTTTCGAAATCTTCGTCCATTTCGGATATGGTGGCCCAGAACTCGTCCAGGCTGCCCGTGAAGTATTTTTCGGGAATGAAGAGGTTTTTCCGGACGTCGTCCTGCTCAACGCGGTATCCGGCTTCCCGGGACAGTATGACGAGTTTGCGGATCACGTCCGTCCCGCTGAGGTCTATCCTCGGGTCCGGCTCGGCATAGCCTGCCTCCTTGGCCATCCTTATGGCCTGGCTGAAGGAGACTTTTTCGTTCATCTCGTTGAAGATGAAGTTAAGTGTACCGGAAACTACGGCCTCTATCTTTAGGATCTTGTCCCCGCTGTTGATAAGGTCGCTGATGGTGTTGATGATCGGAAGCCCGGCACCCACGTTGGTCTCGAACAGATATTTTACACCTCGCTTGCGGGCCGTCTCTTTCAGCTCCCGGTATTTCCCGTATTCCGAAGAGGCTGCAATCTTGTTGGCTGCCACTACGGAGACGTTATGCTCGAGAAGGCTCTTGTAGATTCCGGCTACTTCCGCGCTGGCGGTGCAGTCCACGAATACGGAATTGAACATGTTCATGCCGAGGATCTCGTCCCGGAAAATCTCCGGTGAAGCCGGGGTTTCCGCGCTTTCAAGTTTCTGTACGTAAGTGTCGAGGTCTATTCCCTCCCTGTCTATGATGCAGTGCCGGGAATTTGTTATTCCTATGACCTTTATCTGCAGGGATTTCTCTTTCATCAGTTTCTCCTGCTGCATCCTTATCTGGCCGATGAGGTTGCTTCCCACCAGACCGGTCCCCGCCAGGAAAAGGTTCAGGACCTGGTAGTCGGAAAGGAAGAAGGAATCATGTATCACGTTCATTGCCTTTCTGAGGCTGTCGATGGAGACAACGAACGAGATATTGGTCTCGGAGGCTCCCTGCGCGCAGGCGATGACGTTGATACCGTTCCTTCCGAGTGTCCCGAACAGCTTGCCGGCGATACCGGGGGTATGTTTCATGTTCTCGCCCACTATTGCGACAGTGGCGAGGTTCCTTTCCTGCTTGATGCGGTTGATCTCGCCCATCCTGATTTCCTGGGCGAATTCTTCCGAAAGCACCTGTACCGCAAGATCGGCGTCCCCGTTCCTCACGCCGATGGATGTCGTGTTTTCGGATGCGGCCTGGGAGACAAGGAAGACGCTTATGCCAGATTTTGCCAAGGTCTTGAATATGCGGTAGTTCACTCCGATGACCCCGACCATGCCGAGCCCCTGTATCGTTATGAGGCAGGTGTCGTTTATGGATGAGATGCCTTTGATGGCACGGTTGTGGTCGCTTGTTTCCGGATTCCTGGTGATGAATGTCCCTGGGGATGCCGGATTGAAGGTATTCTTTATCTTAATGGGAATGTTCTTGTGGTAGGCGGGGAATATTGTCGGAGGGTAGATGACTTTAGCCCCGAAGTTGCACAGCTCCATTGCCTCCACGAAAGTGAGATGTTCTATCGTGTAGGCGTTGCTGATGATTTTCGGGTCGGCGGTCATGAATCCGTCGACATCTGTCCATATCTCGAGGGTGTCGGCGTTGAGGACAGAGGCGAGTACGGAGGCCGTATAGTCGGAACCTCCCCTGCCGAGGTTTGTCACGTCACCGTTGGCGGCATCGGTACTGATGAAGCCCGGGACTATCGCTATGTGAGGGAGTTCGGCGAATTTCTGCAGGACGAGTTTTTCCGTCTCTGCAAAATCCACGATGTGCTTGCTGAAATACGGCCGTGTCTTTATGAATTCACGGGAGTCGTACAGGACCGAATTTCTTATGGTCCCGTGCACGATTACGGAGGACAGCCTTTCCCCGTAGCTGACTATGGCGTCGGAGGTCTTGGCGGAGAGGTCCTTTATGAGATATACTCCCTTGAAGATGTTGGAGAGTTCCCCGAGCATATCCTCGAGGCGGGATTTGACTTCCGGCAGCATTTCCGGAATCACGGTGTCTTCCGCCTGCCTGAAATGACGTTCATATATGGCTTCCAGCTGCCTTTCATAGGACAGGTCACCCGCGGCTGCCGTCCTGGATGTCTGGATCAGCTGGTCGGTTATGCCTCCGAGGGCGGAAACGACAACGATAATGTCGTCGGAGCATGATTCGATTACGTTTTTCGCCTGGAGGAGCCCCGTGGCCGAACCGACGGATGTACCTCCGAATTTCAAGACTCTCATAGAGCAGATTTGTTTTGTCCGTTTTAAATAATGTTCCCGGTTTTACGTTGTCGCCGAAGCATCTGGCGCAGGTCCGGAACTTACAAGTTTAGTAAAAATTTTCCGGAATCCGAAAATTTTCCGGTGAGCGAAATGAAATCCTCTACTCCGAGCCTTTCCGGCCGGAGTCCGAACACGGGATCTGAAATGAAGGATGCGTATTCTTCAGGGGTCCAGCCTTCTTTACCGGCCTTCTCGTCAATTATCGTCTTCAGAGAATTGCGGAGCGTCTTCCTCCGCTGGTTGAAGCCGGCCTTCACGATGGTCTTGAACATGGCTTCGTCGCAGCCGAGATCCCTGCGGCTGTTCCTCCTGAGCCGGATTACCGCCGACTTCACTTTCGGCGGGGGATTGAAGGCGCCTTCTCCGACAGTGAACAGATATTCGATGTCGTACCAGGCCTGCAGCAGGACCGAGAGTATGCCGTAGACCTTTGTCCCGGGTTTTTCGGCTATCCTTTCCGCTACTTCTTTCTGTATCATGCACACCACCTGCGGGATATTGTCCTTGTGGTCGAGTATCCTGAAGAATATCTGGGAAGATATGTTGTATGGGAAATTTCCGATTATGCAGAAGTCACCCCTGAAGAACCGGCGCAGGTCGAGCTTCAGGAAATCCGCCTGTATCAGGGATCCTCTTGCCTTAGGGAAATTCAACAGAAGATAGTCCACGGATTCGCTGTCTATTTCTACCATTTTCAAGGCGATATCTTCTCTTTCCATCAGATATTGCGACAATACGCCCATTCCCGGACCTATTTCCAGCACATCGGAAGGTGTTTCCGGTGCCGCACCGTCCGGCTGCAGGCTTTCCGCAATGTGTCTCGCTACGGAAAGGTCTGTAAGAAAATGCTGTCCTAATGATTTTTTCGCCCGTACCTGCTGCATGATAATGAATTTTCAGTATGCGACTGCAAATGTAATCAAATTATCACTGATATGTCAATAACGCTATTCTGCAATAATATTTTAACATTTTATTAACATCAGAATGCTATTGCATTTACAATTTCAATTTTTTAACTTTGTTGGAAATCGGCATAAACCTCCCCAAGTTTTTTCTGATTTTAAGGGCCGGAAAACAGGATTACAACTGAGATTTGCGACAATTGACTATACTGACTACAGCTATAACTATAGCTTGACTATACTATAACTGCAAATATACTATAACTTATTATTAACATTAATTTTGACTAGCCTATGGTCAGAAAAGTCTTTTTAATGATTTTTTGCGTACTGTCCGCAGTCTGCACATTTGCGCAGGACGAGGAAATTGATGTACGCGGCCGTATCGTCGACGATACCGGCACTCCTGCGATAGGCGCAGCGGTGATGCTTAAAGGCGCTGCCAATGTAGGTGCCGTGACAGATGTCGACGGAAAATTTTCCCTGACTGCCCCGCGGGGGGGGGGTCCTTCAGATTACCTATTTAGGGTATAAGGAGCTGGAAGTACCTGTGGCTCCGGAGATCAATGTCTCTCTTGAGCCGGATTCGGAGTCGCTTGAAGCGGCTGTGGTATCCACAGGTATGACCAACATCGACAAGCGCCTTTTTACCGGCGCCTCGGACAGACTCGTGGCCGATGACATGATGCTCAACGGAGTCGC
This sequence comes from uncultured Bacteroidales bacterium, assembly GCA_944326325.1. GTDB lineage: Bacteria > Bacteroidota > Bacteroidia > Bacteroidales > UBA932 > Cryptobacteroides. Next base: position 133,530 of record CALVDQ010000001.1, on the reverse strand, counting down.
TGACATCAGCCGGTCCCTTGAAGGCCGTGCGGCCGGTGTCTCTGTCCAGAATGTATCTTCGACTTTCGGTACGGCCCCTAAGATCAGGGTCCGCGGAGCAACCTCAATCCTCGGTAACTCCAAGCCTTTGTGGGTGGTAGACGGGGTCATTATCGAGGATGTGACAGAAGTGAATACCGACGAGCTCTCGTCAGGAGACGCAGTGACCATGGTCAGTTCGGCCATTGCCGGACTCAACTCCGACGACATCGAGAGCATCAATATCCTCAAGGACGGATCCGCCACATCCATCTATGGAGCCAAGGCAATGGCCGGCGTGATCGTCATCACCACCAAGAAAGGACGTCCGGGCACGGCCCGCATCAACTATACCGGAGAGTTCACAATGCGTCTGAAGCCTTCCTACAAGGACTACAACGTGATGAACTCCCAGGACCAGATGAGTGTCTACCAGGAACTTGCGGACAAGGGTTTCCTCGGTATGGCCGAGACTCTCAGGAGCAACGAGTACGGTGTCTACGGAAAGATGTACGAGCTCATCAACACGTACAACGAGTCTTCCGGACAGTTCGGCCTGCCGTACACGGATGCCGCGATGGCCTCCTATCTCCGCCAGGCGGAATACCGCAATACGGACTGGTTCGACGCCCTGTTCAAGAACTCCATCATGATGAACCACTCCGTCAGCGTATCCCTCGGAAGCGAGAAGGCTTCATCCTACATTTCGCTGAGCGTGATGAACGATCCGGGCTGGTATGAAAGGAGCAAGGTGGAAAGGTACACGTTCAATGCAAACACTACTTTCCATATACTCGACAACCTCAGCTTCTCCCTCCTTGCAAACGGAAGCTACCGCCGGCAGGAAGCCCCGGGAACCCTCAGTCAGGATGTGGATGTAGTCTACGGTGAGGTGAACAGGGATTTCGATATAAATCCGTTCAGCTTCGCGATGAACACATCGAGGGCGATGGCGGCTGACGAGTATTATGTCCGCAACTATACTTCGTTCAACATATTCGATGAGTTGGAAAACAACTACATGGATATCAACGCCACGGACGTCCGTTTCCAGGGTGAGCTCAAGTGGGAGATCATCCCGGGGCTGGAGTTCAACTCCCTTGCGTCATTCCGTTACAACCAGACCTCGATGCAGCATCACATAAAGGATGACTCCAACCAGGCCAGGGCATACCGCGAGATGTCGGATGCCGTCATCCAGGAAAACAACCCGTTCCTCTACGATGACCCTGACCAGCTCAACCAGCTGCCTGTAACCATCCTTCCGGACGGAGGTATATTCGAGAAGAGGGAATACCGTTCCCCGAGCTACACGATACGTAATACCCTCACCTGGAACCATGACTTCAACGACACGCACCTCATACACCTGTACGGAGGTATGGAAATCACGCAGGTAAGGAGGTCCAACGACTGGTTCAGGGGCTGGGGCATGCAGTACTCCAAGGGAGAGCAGGCTTTCTCCAACTATCTGGCTTTCAAGAAGGCTTCGGAGGACAATTCCGACTACTTCACCCTCGAGAATACGGTCCGCAAGACCGCCGCGTTCTTTGCGATGCTCAACTATTCCTACAAGGGAAGATATTCCGTCAACGGAACCTTCCGCTATGAAGGTACGAACCGTCTCGGACGCTCGAGGGAAGCCCGCTGGCTCCCGACATGGAACGTCGGTGCCGCATGGAACGTACACGAAGAGGACTTCTTCCTGAATGTGAACCCGGCTGCCCTGTCGCATCTGAGTCTGAAGGCATCCTATTCCCTTACGGCCGATGCCGGTCCTGACTGGATATCCAACGCGACTGCCATCTATTCAAGCTTCAACACTCCTTACCGTCCTTCGGCCGATGACAAGGAGACAGGTCTGGATATCAATATGCTCGGCAACAGCAACCTGACCTATGAGAAGAAGCATGAACTCAATGTCGGTGTGGCTGCCGGATTCGTGAACAACAGGATCAACATCGAACTTGACGCCTACTGGAGGAACAACTTCGACCTTCTCGGCCGCACCAACACGACCGGTGCCGGAGGAGAGATCTGGAAATATGCGAATATAGCCGACATGAAATCCAACGGAGTGGAGTTCACCCTCTCGACACGCAACATAGAGGCGAAGAATTTCCGCTGGACCACGGACCTTACCTTCTCGTGGAGCGAGCAGAAGATCACGAACCTTACCACGGATGCCAACATAATGGACCTTGTGGCAGGAACCGGATACAACCTCGAAGGCTATGCCCCGTATTCCCTGTTCTCGATCCCGTTCACGGGACTTGACCCTGAAGGCTTCCCTGTATTCGAACTCGGCGGAGAGACCATCACCAAGGAGAACTACAGCACCATAGACTTCCAGACCACTGACGAGGAATTGATGAAAACGCTCAAGTACGAGGGGCCAACAGACCCTGTGTACACCGGCGGATTCGGCAACACGTTCACCTGGAAGAACCTGCGCCTCAACGTGTTCATGACTTACGGATTCGGCAATGTGATAAGGCTCAACCCTGTGTTCAGGCACGAGTACTCCGATTTCTACGCCATGTCCAACGAGTTCAAGAACCGCTGGACGGTGTCGGGTGACGAAGCGCATACGGATGTGCCCGTCATTGCCAGCACCCGCCAGCTCCAGGTCTACGGTTCTACAGAGATACGTACCGGATACAACGCCTATAACTATTCGAGCGCAAGGGTAGCCAAGGGCGACTTCATCAGGATGAAGGAAATATCCCTGACATACCAGTTCCCTAAGGCACTGATAAGCAAGGCCAAATTCGATAACCTCTCCCTGAAGCTCCAGGTGACGAACCCGTTCCTCATCTATGCCGACAAGTCGCTCGGCGGACAGGATCCGGAGTACTATATGTCGGGAGGAGTATCGTCACCTCTGGCGCGCCAGTTTACATTCACGCTTAAATTCGGATTCTAAATCACTGTGGAAATGAAAAGAATATATACAACGACATACAAGATTGCACTGTTTTCCGCCGTGGCTCTGCTTCCGCTCTCGTGCAACAAGTTCCTGGACGAGATGCCGGACAACCGTACCGACCTTGACAATGCCGACAAGATAACGCAGGTCCTCGTGTCCGCATACGCCGAAGTTTTGCCGACGACCATGATGGAACTGATGTCCGACAATGTCACCGATTACGGACGGGAAATAGACGTGTATCAGACATACTTTGAGCAGGCATACCGTTTCCAGGAAGTAACAGGTGACGGTATAGATACTCCTGCATCGGTATGGGAAGCCAACTACAATGCCATAGCGTCGGCCAATGCCGCTCTCGACGCCATTGAAAACCTGGGCGGAGGGGAAGAGCTGGACCCGCAGAAAGGAGAAGCCCTTATCTGCCGCGCCTACGGGCATTTCACTCTCGTGACCACATTCTGCCAGGCCTATAATACGGAAACAAGCAGTTCAGACCTTGGAATCCCGTATGTGACGGAACCTGAGACGACCGTCTATGTGGACAGGGAGAGAGGAACGGTGGCGGAAGTCTACAGGATGATCGCTGCGGATATAGAAGAGGGCTATCCTCTTATCGATGATACGAGGTTTACACAGCCGAAATATCATTTCAACAGGGCCGCTGCGGCTGCATTCGCCGCACAGTTCTATCTGTACTACGGAGACTATGAGAAAGCCGTTTACTATGCAGACGAGGCCATCGGCATTGATCCTACCTCGCTTTACCGCGACTGGAACCTTTATACCGGTACGTCCCCAGATGAATATGCAAATGCCTACATCTCTACCGATGAGGCTGCCAACTTCCTGAATCAGGGCTACAACACATTGGCTGCGAGGGTGACCTATGGAAGGTTCATCCATTCCGAAGCGAAGGCGGCTGAAGTGCTCGGCGGTTCCACTCCGTGGGGATCGCTCAGTTCTCTTCCTGTAGGTATGATGTACATCTATAAGCAAAGGGCCGATCTGTCACCTAAGTTGACCGAATACTTCATCAAAACGGATCCGGTGGCGGATACCGGAGTGCCGTATTGCGTGAATGTTGTCTTCACATCCGAGAAGACCATGATTGACAGGGCCGAAGCATACGCCCTGGACGGGAACTACAATGCTGCGGCTAACGACCTGAACAGTTTTTACCACAGTCTCGGACTTACCGGAACCCTTTCGGCCGACCAGATCTCGGAGTACTATGGCACTTCTTCATACAATAATCCGGATCTTGCTCCAAGGGGGCTTGTCCTGGCCGACGATATGCAGACCAACCTCGTGAAGGCCTGTCTTCACGCCCGCAGGCTGATGACCCTCCACGAAGGAGGCCGGTTTCTCGATCTCAAACGGTACGGCATAGCCTATACCCATGAACTGGACGGCGAGGCACCGGTAACTGTCAGCCCGTATGACCTCCGCCTCGCCATACAGCTTCCGAGTGCGGTGATTTCCGCAGGAATGACACCTAACCCGAGATAGTCCTAATGTTTGAAATATCAGATATATGAAAAAGATAATAATATATATGGCAGCTGTGGCAGCCGCTGTTCTCCTGTCTTCTTGCAACAAGGAGGAACTGGATAGCAGAAGTGTCATAGCAGACCCTGTCAATCCGGAGACAGAGTTTGACAGGTGGCTTGAGGAGAACTACCGCGCTCCGTACAACATCAGGTTCACCTACCGCTACGAGGATATCGAGACTGACCACGACTACGATCTCGTGCCGGCAGATGAGATCTGCGCCAAGATACTTGCCAAGATGGTGAAATTCCTGTGGCTCGACCCGTACACCGAGATCGCCGGTGCGGGCTTCATGAGGCAGAATGCTCCGCGAATGATACCTGTGATCGGCTCCGGGGCATACAACATAGGTTCCCTGCAGCTCGGTACTGCTGAAGGAGGGCTGAAAGTGACCCTTTATGTCGCAAACTGGCTGATATCACAGAATTTCGTGACAGTCAACTACAACAACGGAGTCGACGAGTCCGAGGGCTACTCAGTGACCATCAACAGTATGGATGCCGTGAACTATTACTTCCTGCACACGATGCACCACGAGTTCGCCCACATCCTCAACCAGAACAAGGCCTATCCCGTGGACTACAACACCATCACCCAGGACAGCTATACGGCGATGTGGACATCCATATCGGACCAGGAGGCCCTTGAGATGGGATTCATCAGCGCCTACGCTTCGAGCGCCCCTGGTGAAGACTTCGTGGAAGTGCTTTCCTATTATATCACCCTGTCCGAGGAGGAATGGGAGTCCAGGATAGCCCAGGCCGGCACGGAAGGCCGGGCCCTGATCGAAAGGAAGCTCTCGATCGTGAAGGATTATATGGTGGATGCCTGGAATGTGGATCTTGATGAACTGCGCTCGATTCTCATGAGACGCTACAGCGAGGTGGAAGGCATCAACTGGTCTGATTTCAGTACGGAGGAATAGCTTATGAAGAATCTTGTCTACATTATGGCGGCAGCCGCAGCAGCTGCGCTGACCGCAAGTTCATGTACCTATGAGATAGAGGATGTATTTCCTGAACCGTCCTCCGAACGGGAAAACGCGAAGGTGCTGGAGTGCCGGGATCTCCTTATCTCGGCGGAGCATGGCTGGCTGGTGCAGTATTTCCCGTCCTCAAGCCAGGCTTACGGAGGCTGTACATATGTCATGGATTTCAGTGAAGACGGGAATGTGACCGTGGCTAGCGAACTGGCTTCGTCTGCGGCAGACACCCGTACCAGCCACTATTCCCTGACAAGCTCGTCGAGTGTCATCCTGACGTTCGACACCTACAACGACTATATCCATTATTGGTCCGATCCGGATATTTTCGCGGAAAACCTTTATGGCGGCGATTTCGAATTCGCCTACGAGCACGGGGACGGGTCCGAGATGGTGTTCCGGGGGATAAAGACCGGGAACAGCATAGTCTTCACCGCCCTTACGGAGGACCAGGACGGGGAGGCGATAATCCAGAGGATCATAGATTTCAAGAGCCGGTACAATACCGAATACGATATCGTTGCAGGGGACAATATCCCTATCGCATCGCTTTCTGCATCTGACTTTGCGTATGGGCAGCTCTTCAATGTGCTGACATATCTTCCAGAAGGTGCGGAAGACTGGCAGGCGCAAAAGTTCCCTTATTCGTTCAATGCCGACGGTATCAGCCTTTACGAGCCTCTTGAGGTGGCCGGGGAGATATTCCAGGATTTTGTCTTCGATGCTGACGGGAATCTTGTCGCACTGGACGAGAACGGAGAAGAGAGGTCCGTGAAGATATCGGCAAGGCGGGCTGACGGATATATCGGATACGAGACATTCCTGGGTTCATATACCCTGGTGTACTACAATGGTTCCAAGACGATGGATCTTGTGTTCGACATCGGTTCGTACGGAGAATCCTACAGTGTGTCGGATATCGGGGGATATACCATTGAAGTCGGGTGGACCCCTTACGGATACCTTACATTGAACTCCCAGCCGCTGGACTCTTCCGGCAGTGTATACCTCTGTGTCTGGGCTCTTGATCCTGCTACAGGCCGCGGCAGCCTTACGGCCGGAACCTCGTACGGATTCAACCTCGTTCCGATCAGTACCGACCCTGTGGCACTCGAGTTTGTCGATAACGGGGCATGGAAGCCTATCACGTCCTTGCTGGTATACAACCTGGCGACCGAAGCTTCCGGAACCCAGCTTCCGTATCTTGTCGGTCTTGTGAAGAACAATTAAACGAAACTGAAATGAAAAGAATATTATACATCATTCTTGCGGGTATCCTCCTCCTTGCCGTATCCTGTGTAAAGGAGGAGACTCCGGAGACTTATCTGCAGATATTGCAGTCCGATGTGAATTTTACCGCGGCCGGAGGTCCGGGAGAGATCCTGATCTCGACCAATGCGTCCGAAGTTTCTGCGTCTTCCGACAAATCCTGGCTTACAGTGAGCACTGCCGGTACCGAATCTGTCCAGTTTACCGTGGAAGAGAGCGGCGAGGCATTCTCAAGGATAGCCAATGTCACCATATCGGCCGGAGGACAGAGCCAGGAGGTCTCCATTTCCCAGATGGGCCTGATTTTCACTGTCTCATCCGATGAGATAGCGTCCGGGTTCGAAATAGACCCGGAAGGGGGAAGCGTATCTTTCGGCTTCTCGACTTCCGGCATTTCGGATCCGACGGTTACGATTCCCGAGGCGGACTCCTGGCTGGAATCAAGCATACAGGACGGGCAGGTCATCCTGTCGGCTGATATCAACCTTTCCGGTTCGGACCGTTCCACGACGGTTTCCGTGGGTTTCGGATGGAAAACGTTCGAATTTCCGGTTTCCCAGTCCGATCTTCCTATCCTTGAACAGACGGAACTGACATTCTCCATGGATGTCCTTGATGCCAAGTTCGTGTCGGTTACGGAATATGTCGGAAGTGATGTCGTCTGGTCAGTGTCGACGGATGACGAGTGGATTACAGCGGAAAAGACTGCAGACGGACAGATATCCGTCTCCGTTACAGAGAACACGACCGGGGAGGTCAGGACCGGGGAGGTCAGGATGACTGACGCTGAAGGAAATGTCATGGAGACAATAACTGTCACCCAAAGGAACTACGGTTATTCATCCTTTGCAGGAAATTGGGTTTTGTCATATATGGATGTGGATTCTGACGGTTATTTTGTGGCAGCTTCGGCGACTGTCTCCATAGTTGAGAACAACGACAGGAGCGGCTACTATATGTATATCCCTGATCCTTCGCTGGGCACTTCAAGGGTCGCCCTTTCGTACGATGATACGGAAAGCACGCTGTCATGGACAAAGCAGTACATGATGTCGGGATCGTTCGAGGGCGGCATTACAGGGTATTTCTGGTGGATGCCGTACGTAAATTCAGCGGACTATTCCTTTGATATGCCTGACAATGCAGGAATGGACCTGCTCTATGATCCGGCCGGAGATACCATCTCTTTCGAGAATAACGGTGTGCTTTCAGACGTGATCGGGTTCTGGCTCTACATATTCACTTCGGAGACGCCGAGCGACGATCAGGATGACCAGCTTGGATACTGGTCCTTTATCGTCAACATGGATCCGATGACCAGGGCTGAATAATAATGTGTTCAATGAAAAAACATTTGACAGATATGTCTGCAAAACTGAAATATCTTATGCCGCTCCTGTCCATATTCGCAGTTGCGGCGTGTGAGGAGGAACAGTCCGGGACAAGTGTGGAGAATACGGTCCTGGATGTGGTCTCCGCAGTGTATGACGATGCCGCCGGAGCTTATTCGGTCGAGCTCGGGAAAGATGGTACAACCGTATCTTTCGTGTTGTCAAGCCAGAGGGAAGGCCTCATCTATTCATCGCCTGTCCCGGCGACAGGTACATACCGTACGGACGCCACGGAGGAAGATCGAGTGCTGGAGGCCGGAGCTTCCTGGACTTCGGAGGACGGTATGGAGTTCGTGGCTGACGAGGCCTGGGTTTCCGCCGTCTCCGACGGAACCGGATGCCGCCTGAACGGTACGTTTTCGGATGCGGAAGGCAATTCCATCACATTCTCGTGCGGAAACGTTGCTTTCACCCATACAATGGATTCTCCGATAACCGCCGACAGCGCTTTCGGCGAAGTTTCAGAGGCCGGTTCATATACCTTGTTCGTCAGGAAGGGGGACAATTATCTCCGTGCTACCCTGTCGATAGACCAGGATGCGGCTTCCCTGGAGCCGGGTGTCTACGAGATGACGGATGCATCCGTCGTGATGGGGGATACCGGCTATTCCATAGACGGAGTGGTGAGTGTAGCAAGGGCGTCCGGGGCATATATGCTCGGGATATATGGAATATACGGAGCGGAAGGGTCCGAAGTCGGAATCAGAGCCACCTACACGGGTCCGCTTCCTTCTCCTGACATGATGCATCCGGATCTCTATACTTTGCTGGCCGGCGACTGGACCGTGACGTCCGAAAGGCAGTGTGTGTATGACAGGGAGACGAAGACATGGGTCATAACAGACGAACCGTACACCGTAACCTGCTCCGCTGCGGGTATCCCGGACTACCGCTATATGATGATGACCGGTTTCATGGAGAGCTTCTTCTCCTTCTTTATCGGGGTGGATGTCGGAACCGACAATACCATGTTCATACCGAGTTCCCACGAGACCAATCCTGTGGCACTTGTATCGGCCGGTTCTTCACGGTATCTCCTGTTCCTGACCCTCTATGATCCTGCCACCGGGTATTTCCGCACAAGCTCTGCGTCCAACTCTGTACCTGTAGTCTTGTCCGATGACTACAGCACGATGTCAGTACAGCCGATGACAAGCGTTTCCAGCGAAGGTGAGGAGATTAACTACAATTACCTGGCCCTGTTCGGAGTGAATACGACCTCCGGCTCGTACACGAGATTCACCAACTGGCCGTGTATCTATATCCCTCAGTTCACAAGGCCGGATGCGGCCGGTCCGGCTGCAGCTCCCGCCCCGCTCCGGGTTAAGGGAGGAAATGTAAAAGCCGTGGAGGTTGTTCCTTCCGAGAGCATTACCGAGATAATACCTATAGAACGCTAAACAGGAAAATATCATGAGACGTATATTCAAACTTATCATATTGTGCCTGTCTTTCGGGCTGCTGGCCGCATGTACCCAGGAAGAAGTGGCAGGGGAGCAGCCGGAGCTGGCGCTGTCTTCATCTTCGTCCGTAGCCACCGTCGATTCTGACGGTCTCGGGGCTGATGTGGTCTTTGCCGGGACAGGCGGTATTGCGGAGATCGAGGTGACCTCCAACTGCAGATGGACGGTGACCCCGGGAACGGGGAGCTGGTGTGCTGTCGAGACCGACAATTCCACACTGAGAATCGTTGCCGAGGCGAATCCGGAGAGTGTCGGACGTATCGCCAATTTCAAGGTGACTGCAGCCAATGCCACAGGTTCCGTGGAAGCCAACATTGTGGTACTCCAGGCAGTGCCGGGAGAGCTTGACGTCCCTGTCGAGTTCACTCTGCAGGGCGAGGATACCGATGTCATCCTTCCGGCCGAAGGCGGTTCGTACAGGGTAGGGGTGACGAGCAGCGAGGACTGGACGGCTGTGGCTGACGACAGCTGGATATCCATAGAGCAGGACGAAGAAGGGTTTACCGTCACCGTAGAGGAAAACAGCACGGTCGGGATACGCCACGGCTCCGTCAGTGTGACTGCAGGGGAGTCCAGTGTACCGTATGTCCTGGTCGTGTCGCAGTCGACCACTTCTACTTCGGCGATGATTCTCGAGGTCACGGTGGGGACCGAAACGGCCAACACTGTCATCCTGCCTATCGACGACTCTCCGCATGAGGAGACTTCGGCGATAGTCAACTGTCTCGTGGACTGGGGTGACGGAACCTTGTCAAGGGTATTCTCCGGTTATCCTTCCCACACTTATGATGAAGCGGGTGTGTACGATGTGTCCATTACCGGCACTGTAACTATCATGAGGGCCAACCAGAGTCCGGAACTGAATTATATCCGTCCTACCATCACTGCCGTAAAGCAGTGGGGGAATCTCGGCCTGGTCAAGATGAGGTATGGTTTCTATTATTGCGCCAACCTTCGGACGATAGCGCCTCCGGGAGAGGATTCGTTCAAGTCTCTTGTGAGCATATACAATTGTTTTCAGAACTGTACTTCTCTGGAATCGATACCTGAAGCCATGTTTGAAGGGACTCCTATAGAAGATCCGTATTCAGCTTTCTCAGGGTGTTCGACATTGAAGGAAGTCCCGGCCAGGCTCTTTGCAGGATGTACGGCGGCGACCCGGTTCAGTATGATATTCAAGAACTGCAGTTCTTTGACGACCATTGCTCCGGACGCCTTTGAAGGATGCAATCCAGAGGAAGGTTTCCTGCAGGGCTTCTACGGGACAGCCATAACGTCCATACCTGAAGGCCTGTTCGCAAGCTGTACATCATCGGAGAATTTCTCCAATGCCTTTGCAAACTGTGCCTCCCTTACAAGTATTCCGGAAAACCTGTTCTCCGGATTGACAGGCATTACCAACCTGATGAACGCATTCAGCAACTGTACCGGTCTGACGGAAGTTCCGGCCGAGTTGTTCTCCGGATTGACCGCAGTGACAAACCTGTCCGGCGTATTCAGCGGCTGCACCGGTCTGACCGGGCTTCCTGCAGGTATCTTCAGTGACCAGGCATCATCAGTCACGAACATCTCCAATACCTTCAAGGGCTGGACCGGTCTTGAAAGCGTGCCTGAAGATATCTTTTCCGGCCTGACAAAAGTGACTAACCTGTCAGGCATGTTCGACGGCTGTACCAGTCTGACAGAAGTTCCTGCAGGTATCTTCAGTGACCAGGCATCAGTCACGAACATCTCCAATATCTTCAGGGGCTGTACCAGTCTTGAAAGCGTGCCGGGCGATGTATTTTCCGGCAAGACTGCGGTAACGAACATTTCCGGAGTATTCAGCGGCTGCTCGGGACTAAAGTCCGTGCCTGCGGGTATTTTCAACGGGATGACGGCGGTGACCAATGTCTCGAATCTCTGTCTGGACTGCACGTCCCTGACATCGGTGCCGGAGGGGATTTTCGCTGGAATGACAAAAGTGACCAACTGCAGTGCGGCGTTCAGCGGATGTACCTCGTTGACGAGCGTGCCGGTGTCCTTGTTCGACGATTGTGTGAAGGTGACCAATTTCGGCAATACATTCAACGGCTGTGCTGCCTTGACCGGAGAATCACCGTACACGGAGATCGACGGTACGAAGTATCACCTCTATGAGAGAGCGGACAATGACACTTTTGCCAGTGTCAGAACTACGGCAGGCTGCTTTGCCGGCTGTACGGGACTTTCCGACTACTCTACTATACTTTCCGACTATCCTGACTGGATAGAAGAATAGGACAGCCAATTTTTACACACCTTTAATGGGGAACGACTCAAAATTCCTTTTGGGTCATTCCCCTTTTTATGTCCTCCAATATCAGTGTGTATGAATATTTACTATCTTTGCAGGATAACTTTTTGAATTAACCTTTATCAGGATATGTACAGGACACATACGTGCGGCGAGCTCCGCATTGCTGACGCCGGGAAGACGGTGACATTGGCGGGATGGGTGCAGAAATCCAGGAAACTCGGAGGAATGACTTTTATCGACCTGCGTGACAGGTACGGTATCACTCAGCTGGTGGTTGACGCCGCGGCTGAAGCGGATCTCGTGGCAAAGGCATCCTCACTTGGCCGGGAATATGTCATCCAGGCGACCGGGACAGTCGTCGAGAGGCAGAGCAAAAATCCCAAGATGCCGACGGGAGATATAGAGATAAGTCTCTCGGGAATCAATATACTGAATGAGGCTCAGACGCCTCCTTTTACGATAGAAGACGTCAGTGACGGCGGTGAGGAGCTGAGAGCGAAATACAGGTATCTCGACCTCAGGAGAAACCCACTGCGCAAGGCTCTCGAGTTGAGGCACAGGCTGGCTCATGAAGTCCGCAATTATCTTGACTCCAAGGGTTTCCTTGAAATAGAGACTCCATATCTGATAAAATCCACACCGGAGGGGGCGAGGGACTTCGTGGTGCCTTCGAGGATGAATCCGGGACAGTTCTATGCCCTGCCCCAGTCTCCGCAGACATTCAAGCAGCTGCTTATGGTGGCAGGATATGACAGGTATTTCCAGATCGTGCGTTGTTTCAGGGACGAGGATCTGCGTGCCGACCGTCAGCCGGAATTCACCCAGATAGACTGCGAGATGTCCTTTGTGGAAAGGGACGATGTGCTGGATGTGTTCGAGGAAATGATGAGGACGCTGTTCAAGAATGTCCTCGATGTGGAGATACCTAACCCGATACCGAGGATGAGCTGGTTCGATGCAATGGATTACTATGGCTCCGACAAGCCGGATATCCGTTTCGGGATGAAGATACATGACATTACGGACAGGGTCAAGGGCTACGGCTTCCCGGTGTTCGACTCTTCGGAATATGTAGGAGCCATCTGCGCTGACGGGCTTGCTTCATATACACGCAAGCAGCTTGACGAACTTACCGAATGGGTCAAAAGACCTCAGGTCGGTGCCAAAGGGCTCGTGTACATCAAGGTCAACGAAGACGGCAGCATCAAGTCTTCTGTAGACAAGTTCTATTCAACGGAGACCCTCCAGGGCATAGCCGATTATATGCAGGCGAAGAAAGGAGACCTTATCCTCGTGCTTTGCGGACCTAAACGCAAGACACAGACGATGCTTGGTGTGCTGCGCATCGAGATGGGCGAGAGACTCGGTTACAGGGATCCGTTCAATTTTGCACCTCTGTGGGTGGTGGACTTCCCTCTGCTCGAGTGGGATGACGAGACTGCGCGTTTCTATGCAATGCACCATCCGTTTACGGCTCCCAAGCCAGAACATCTGGACCTTTTCTATTCCGACAGGAAAGAGGATCTCGAGAGGGTATGTGCCAATGCCTATGATTTCGTGCTGAACGGGACCGAACTTGGCGGAGGTTCCATCAGGATCCATGATTCAAAGGTGCAGCAGAGGATGTTCGAAGTGCTGGGCTTTTCCGACGAGGATGCGCAGTACAAGTTCGGCTTTATCATAAATGCCTTCAAGTTCGGGGCTCCGCCTCACGGAGGGCTTGCATTCGGTTTCGACAGGGTCTGCGCACTGTTCGGAGGGCAGGAGACCATCAGGGACTATATCGCCTTCCCTAAAAACAACCAGGGCAGGGATGTAATGATCGATTCCCCGTCGAATATCGACCAGTCGCAGATGGATGAGCTTTATCTTGTCTCTACGGCGGGGAAAGAACAGTAATGTTTTCTATTTGAAGATACAAGGATATGGGAAAAATAATTCCGGCAATATTGGCCATACTGCTTTCAGCCATGCTCCGTCCTGACATATGTGCAGCCCAGGAGCAGCAGGAACCTCCTACAGTTACGGAGATGGCCGCTACCGAGGCGGAGCGTCTCGAAAGGCTTCTCGGACTGGAATACTGGCAGGTCTTCTATGTGGATTCCACCCTGCAGCATGACTATCAGGCGATGAAGGATGAGCTTACCGAGCTCAGCAAGGCGAAAGTCTCCAATTCGTCAATGTACATAGCTGTCCAGGACAAATGGATGGAAAAGATTGACAGTACCTACCGGAAGTATTTTACGGATTCTCAGTGGAAGGCCTACCTGAAAAGCGGGGCTGCCAAGCAGCAGAAAGCCAGGGAGAAGCGGAAGGTCAAGTCTGAAGGCAAATGATGTTTTCCGAATTTTCATAAAGAAGTAAGCCATGGATTTTTTTGAAGTCATAGCCGAAAGGCACAGTGTCAGGAAATTTACCGGGGAGCCGGTAGAGCAGGAACTTATAGACCGTATGGTTTCCGCCGCGGAGACAGCCCCATCCTCGAAGAACTGCCGGAGTTCGGCGTTCATGATCGTAAGGGACAGGGACACGATAGCGGCGATTTCGGAAATGAGGGACAGGGGGTCTGCGTTCGTGAAGGATGCCCCGGTCGTGATCCTCGTTCTCGGGGATGAGACTAGAACTGACCTCTGGGTGGATAACTGCGCCATTTCTGCAACTATCCTCCAGCTTGCCGCGACAGCCCTCGGTCTGGGAAGCTGCTGGGTCCATGTCCATGGCAGGCCACGTGTCAGCGATGACCCTTCTGCAGGCAATGCCGAAGATTATCTGAGGTCCCTTCTCGGAGTCAGGGACGGGATGCGGATATTGTGTGCCGTGGCAGTAGGATATCCAGCTGATTGAACGGGGTATCGGTAAAATTGATTATTTTTGTAAGATTGTCGGGAATTTGAAAACAAAGATATGAAAGAAAAGATAGAAGCGCTGCTTGCGGAGATCGATTCGCTGGCCTGCAAGAGTGAAAATGAGATAGAGGAAGCAAGGGTGCGCCTTCTCGGGAAAAAAGGCGAGATCACGAAGTTGTTCGAGGAGTTCAGGACTGTCGCTCCCGAACTGAAGAAGGAGTTCGGCCAGAAACTGAACGCGCTGAAGAATGCGGCGGCAGCTAAAATCGAGTCAATGAAAGATTCTCTCGAGGAGGGCGGTGCCGTCTCCGCTTCTTTCGACCTGACCAAGCCGGGCGATGATTTCCCTCTCGGATCGCGTCATCCTGTCTCGATAGTCAGGGAAGAGATCGTGGAGATTTTCCGCAAGTTCGGCTATGACGTGGCCGAAGGTCCCGAGATCGAGGATGACTGGCACGTATTCGAAGCTCTTAATTTCCCTCCTGAACATCCTGCCCGCGATATGCAGGATACTTTCTTCATATCTTCGAGTGCCAATTCCATATTGCTGAGGACCCACACTTCTTCCGTGCAGGTCAGGGCGATGGAAAAAATGCCGCTCCCTATCCGTATCGTCTGCCCGGGACGCGTGTTCCGGAATGAGGCGATATCCGCCAGGGCCCACTGTATTTTCCATCAGGTAGAGGGCCTTTATATTGACGAGAATGTGACATTCGCCGACCTGAAGCAGGCGATCCTGCTTTTTGTCCGTGAGATGTTCGGTGCAGATGCCAGCATAAGGCTCCGTCCGTCGTATTTCCCGTTTACGGAACCGTCTGCAGAGGTGGATGTAAGCTGTAATATCTGCCATGGAAAAGGCTGCAACATCTGCAAGGGGACCGGCTGGCTCGAGATCATGGGCTGCGGGATGGTGGATCCTAATGTCCTCGAGGCTTCCGGGATAGACAGCAGGAAGTACAGCGGTTTCGCTTTCGGTATGGGTATCGAGCGTATTGCCATGCTGAAGTGGCAGGTGAAGGATCTGAGGAACTATTTCGAAAACGACCTGCGTTTCCTGAAGGAGTTCGAGACTTCGATCTGAGTTCCAGATGCTGCCTGTAAGGCCGGCCAGTAGGGTCCGGACCATGCCGGAGGGCTGTCACACGCATGAATTTGCAAAAATATTTTGGAGATATTAAAATTATCCCTATCTTTGCAATCCATTCTTGAGAATGGCAGTCCATTAGAATAGAAATGCGGAAATAGCTCAGTTGGTAGAGCACAACCTTGCCAAGGTTGGGGTCGCGAGTTCGAGTCTCGTTTTCCGCTCTCCGCATAGCCTCACTTCGGTGGGGCTATTTTCGTATGTGCCAGTCGGTTATGTTGCTTCGACAAGGCTGTGATGCCGTTTCGGGACTATGCCTGGATTTGCAGTAAACTTTCGGAAAATCGGGGAACCGAGGGCGATTTCGGGGGAAAACTTACCCATGCACTTACCCAAGTAATTTGTGACAGGTATATAGACGCCAGCATATCGGCGGATTCTTCCGGGGAAAGATGACAATCGTAAAAATAATTCCTAACTTTAGAGGATAAAATGGGATTGATATGAAAAGATTCATTTTGTCTGTATTGGCCGCATTTGCCGTTTCGGTGTTCGGGGCGGTTGCGCAGGATTTCGAGGAAGTGGTGTATCTGAAGAACGGATCGGTGGTGAGAGGGCTTATTGTGGAGTGCGTGCCCGGAGTTTCCCTTCAAATACAGACCCGGGACGGAAGCACATTTGTATTCCGGATGGATGAGGTCGAGAAACTGACCAGGGAATTCCCGGAAAGAAGATATCATAAGTACGGAAAAGCATCCCTGGTAAAACATGATTTCAACAAATACAAAGGGTATTTCGGCCTGTTGGAGCTCGGGATGGCTCCAGGTCTGAACGGGTATGACCCCTTCCGGGCAGGTCTGACGATAGTGAACGGATACAGGATCCTTCCGCAGTTTGCAGTCGGGATCGGAGTCGGTCTGCAGTATTATACGAATTTCGATGAAGCTACAGTGCCGCTGTTTCTCCACCTGAGAAGCGATATCCTGAATAGCAAGGTAAGTCCGTTCGTGGCATTCAATGCAGGTTACAACATCTCGTTCGGAGGGCTTTATGACGGAGTCATGATGGAACCGTCCGTCGGTGTGGGCTTCAATGTAGGCGACAGTTACAGGATGACAGCCGGATTAGGCTTTTCCGTAGACAGGATACAGTATGAAGTTTATGCTTTCAGAAACACGTATTCTTTCCAGGACTGGGCTTTTGCCCTGAACATCAAGGTCGGTTTTTCCTTTTAGGACGGTACAACCAGATTCATATTTCTGAAAAATGGAACATATACTCAAAGCGGCGATTATACTGGCGGCAGCGGTGTTTTCCGTCACGGGATGCGGTAACGCCGGTAGCATGGCCCCGAAGTTGAGCCCTGCAGAGAAATCTCTGATCGGAAGGACCGGAATCATGCGCGTGCTTACCGTTGACAACAGGGAGGACTCCCTCCTGCTGAGGTCGGAATGCAGCGATTTCCGCGCCCGTGATCTGAAATCGAAAACGTTCAAGGTCTTGTCGGAGAGGATGATAGCTACGGTCACCGACCCTTCCCAGGACGGTGTGGGCATTGCCGGTCCTCAGGTCGGGCTGAAAAGACGGGTTGTGGCAGTGATGAGATACGACAAGCCGGGAACGCCCTTCGAAATCTATCCCAATATCCATATTGAATACCTTTCCGACGAGACGCAATGCGGACCGGAAGGATGCCTTTCCATTCCGGACATATCCGGAAATGTCGTCCGCTCGCAGAAAATCATAATAAGATATACCGACCCGGAAACCATAGAGACGGTCCGGGACACGGTGGAAGGCTATACCGCCGTGATTTTCCAGCACGAGGCAGACCATCTCGACGGAATCCTGTTCACTGACAAGGTTGTAAATACCGGGCCCGGCCAGTAAATGCCACTTTTGCCGGCACCTCACTTACGGGAAGACCCGTTTCTACGGAAAAGGCCCATATACACGGCTTTGCGCAACGTACCCTCACTGTCGTCCCCGTCGTAGTCCCAGTACATCGCCCCGGCCAAGCCCTGTCTCCTTGCAAATTCGCATTTCAGGGCTATGGAACGAGGGGTGTCGTACGTATAGACCATACGGCCGGTACTGTCGGCAAGGTAAGGGGCCTGAGCCTTGTCGTCCCACCGCTGGATGTATTCCCCGGACTCTGCCAATATCCTGTAGTCACAGAACCCTCCGGGCTCCTTTCCGCCGCGTCCATAGAAAGGAATGCCGAGAACGAGCTTCTCCGCCGGTATCCCGGCCTCGATATGCCTTGCCACAGACTCCTCGCAGCTAACTCCTCCAGTCATCGGGGAGCGGCGCAGGGCGGAGTGGTGATGCGGAGGAGTAGCAATGTCATATGTCATTATATTGACAAAATCCACCAGCGGCTCCACTGCCCTGAAATCTATATATCCGGCAAATGCCGACGAGGCAAGTGTCAGCAGCCTTTCATTTCCCAGACTGCGGCGCAATTCCTTCATCAGCAAGGTATAGTTGCGGGTATCGTCCGGGGAAGATGAAATGCCGGCCGCGTCAGAAGTCGGATATTCCCAGTCGATATCTATACCGTCGAGCCCGAATTCCTCTACCTTGGCGAGACAGTCCGCTGCAAAAGCGCGCCGGGAGCTGTCGGCGGATGCCATTTCACTGAAGCGCCCGCTTTGCCAGCCGCCTACGGACAACAGGACTTTCAGGCCGGGATTCTGTTTTTTCAGCCCGGCAATCATGCGCAGACGTTCCGGATTGTCGATTCTTACACCATTGAACGTTTCGTTCACATGTCCGAAAGCATAATTTATGTGGGTCATGTACCGGGCATCCGGCACACATCTGCTCCAGGAGGTGACATAGGCGACTATGACATATCCTGGCTCCTGCGCACCGGACAGCGCAGGGGATATGGAGACCGCAAAGACGGAAAGCAGTAATGATATGATTCTTCTCATCGCTCTGCCATTTATGTCATTTTGTGAACCTGTCCCGCATCAGCCAGCGCAGGGCGTTGCAGACAAGGAAATTCTGGGTGGCGTCGGTAAAGATTCTCTTGCCGTGCCCCATGTTCAGATATATCATGTTGTAGTCTGTATTGCTCCAGACGACCGGGAAGTCTCCGTTTTCCACAACATCCTTGAAACCGATGGGGTAATTATCAGGGGAAAGGCTCACAAGTACCTGCACATTTTCCCTCATCCTCGGACTCGGGCTCCACTGGTACCATTCGTTTTCAGGGGAGATGAAAGAGCCGGGCAGCCCCTTGGTCACCGGATGCGAAGCATTGTCCACCGTAAGCTTTGCCGGCAGGGGAGGCCAGTTGTTCCGGCTGAATACCGCTCCTCCGAGGAAATCCACGAACCACGGCCAGTGCGTCGACGCGTCGTTGTATGCGGCGGCGTGGAATCCCATCCATGCCCCTCCGTTTTCCATATACCGGCGGAAAGCCTCCCTCTGGGCATCGGTGTGCCCGGGATTGTCGTTTACGGACACAACTACGTGGTAAGTGCGCAGGGTCTCGTCATTGAAGGCGTCGGGATTGTCCGTGGTATCGACGACAAAGCCGTTGCCGATGGTCATTTCACGGAAAAACCTTACCGCGTCAGCTGCAAATTCGCGGTGGGCCTGCTCCACACCGTTGTTCACGTGGATAAGCATACGGAAGCGGGGAAACCAGTTGCCCGGCCCGGAGGCCCAGAGCACGGCATTGCCGAACATTGTGGTGAAATCCTTGTTCTCGAACAGGCCGGCATGATGCCCCATGAGGAAGTACACGTTGCGGGCCTTGAACTTTTCGTTGGTCCATACAACGGGATGGTCCCCCATCTTCACATCCGTTGCCGCGGAATAGCTCGACTCATCCACGTGCGCCAGGACCTTGACATTCCGGCGCGGGCTCCGGTCGAACGTGTACCATTCCTCGTCAGGAACGGAAAACGAGCTGCCCACACCCTTCATCACGGGATGCCCCGGCTGCTCAACCTCTACCGTCCCGGAGACTGTCTCGGCGACATAGTTCTTATAGCGGATGCCTCCCATATAGTCCGAGAACCACTTCCACATAGGGTATCCGTCGAAGTCTCCCAGAAGCGCGGCGTGATGGAAGCCCACCCAGCCGATTGTCCCGTCGAATATGGCCTCCTCAAACGCGGCTTTCGCTGTATCTGTCCAGTTGTAAGGAGGATAGTCGAGCTGGATGAAGACCTTGTACTTGGAAAGGTATGTGCTGTCTATGGCCCTGGTGTCGTTGATTTCAGTGAAACTGAAGTCATTCTTCGAGGCGAATTCCCCGAGCCATTCGAGGGCTGCCGACACGAATCCCTCGTGCTGCCCTCCCCTTTCAGTCAGCACAAGTGCCTTGAATGACTGTCCGGAGGCATATACGTCCAGGCACAAGATTGCCGCCAGCAGCAACGTTGCCTTGATCAGGAAATTTTTCATCTGTGTCTTGCGTGTTAAAAATATCCGTTCAACTCTTATGTGGTACAAAAGGCGCCTGCACGAAACAGGCAGTGCAAATATACGCAGAAGCCGAGAGCAGAGCAAATGAACTTGTTCAATTTGCTATGCCGAGGCGCAACAGTATATGTGGACGCGAAGCGTACAAATATCGCAGAAGCCGAGAGCAGAGCAAATGAACTTGTTCAATTTGCTATGCCGAGGCGCAACAGTATATGTGGACGCGAAGCGTACAAATATCGCAGAAGCCGAGCGCAATGCAAGTTTACTTGCAATTGCCGAGGCGCAACAGTATATGCGGACACCGTCCGAATATACGCACTGTCTAAAGTTTTTTATCTTGGATATTTTCCGTAAATTTGGAAAATCCATATTTCTCTTAAAAGCAAGGGCCTCCGTTACTGGAATTTACAAATGGATAAAATCGTATTCATAGATACAGAAGTTGACCCCTCGACAAGACAGGTGCTCGATATAGGCGGAGTCAAGCAGGACGGGGCAGAATGGCACCGTCCTTCACTTACCGGCTTTGCCGACTTCATGCGGGGATCTAAATATGTATGCGGACACAATATCCTTGGACATGACCTGAAATATGTCAGGGATGCAGTCTTGGATGCCGGGATAAATCCGGACAATGCCATAGACACCCTGTATCTCTCTCCCCTGCTGTTCCCAAGAAAGCCATATCACAAACTTGTGAAGGACGACAAGCTGCAGACAGATGAAATCAACAATCCCCTGAATGATTCCCTGAAGGCGAAGGACCTCTTTTCCGATGAGGTTGCAGCGTTCGGAAAACTTGACAATGAACTGAAAGAAATATATTACCGTCTTACAGGTGAAAGCCGGGAATTCGGGGCATTCTTCAGATATATAGGATATACCGGCAGGCAGGTGCCAGATCCCGAGTCCAGAAGCACATTTCTGCAGGGCATCAGGAATATTTTCCGTCCCTGGAACCTTGCAGACGATATAAGAAGATATTTTAGGGATAAAATATGCTCCAGGGCAGACCTTGACGGCATGATAAAGTCAAAACCTGTAGCCCTTGCTTATTCCCTTGCCCTGATAAATACTTTTGCAGAAGACAGCGCAGGCCGTTCTGTCTCTCCCCGGTGGGTCCTGTATAATTATCCTGAAGTCGAGCAGATAATGTTCCGTCTCCGCAGCACCCCGTGCCTGGAAGGATGCCCTTACTGCAACAAGGCCCTGGATATCCGTTCGGGACTGAAACGCTGGTTCGGATTTGATTCGTTCAGGAATTATGGAGGGGACCCCTTACAGGAAAAAGCGGTAAGGGCGGCTGTGGAGAACAAGTCTCTCCTTGCCGTGTTCCCGACCGGAGGAGGCAAATCACTTACTTTCCAGCTGCCGGCACTGATGGCAGGTGAGAGCACGGGAGGACTGACAGTAGTGATTTCCCCTTTGCAGTCACTTATGAAAGACCAGGTAGACAATCTTGAATCGAAGGGCATTACTGAAGCCGTCACAATCAACGGCCTGCTCGATCCTATAGAAAGGGCGAAATCGTTTGAAAGGGTTGAAGACGGGTCTGCCTCCATACTTTACATAGCTCCGGAATCGCTGCGGTCCAAATCTGTCGAAAGGCTGCTCCTCTGCCGCAACATAGCGCGGTTCGTGATCGATGAAGCCCATTGCTTCTCATCCTGGGGACAGGATTTCAGGGTGGACTATCTTTATATTGCAGAGTTTATCAACAATATCAGAGAGCAGAAAAGATTGCCGGACAGTATTCCCGTATCGTGCTTTACAGCCACGGCCAAGCCTCAGGTCATAGATGATATCTGCCGGTATTTCAAGGACAACCTTCATCTCGATCTCCGGCTTTTCACTACGGATGTCTCGAGGACCAATCTTCACTATACGGTTCTTCCCGCATCAGGGGATGAAGAGAAGTTCCTGACACTCAGGAGGCTGCTGGAGCAGAAGGAATGTCCTGCGATTGTGTATGTGACGAGGACCAAGACTGCGGAAAGGCTTGCGGAAAGACTGGAGCGGGACGGATTTTCCGCCAAGGCGTATCATGGGAAAATGAATCCGGATGTGAAGATAGCCAACCAGAATTCGTTCATGTCAGGAGAGACCAGGATAATTGTCGCGACATCAGCATTCGGCATGGGGGTCGACAAGAGCGATGTAGGGCTGGTAGTGCATTACCAGATTTCCGACTCCCTTGAAAACTATGTCCAGGAAGCCGGCAGGGCGGGCCGGGATGAGCGGATAGAAGCGGAGTGCTACGTGCTGTTCAATGAGGATGATCTTTCAAGGCATTTTTTGCTTCTTAACCAGACAAAGCTGACCTTAAAGGAGATCCAGCAGGTATGGAAGGCGGTCAAGGACCTTACGAGGATACGCTCCACAGTGTCGGATTCGGCCCTTGAAATAGCGCGGCAGGCCGGATGGGATGACAGCATGACGGATATAGAGACAAGGGTCCGGACAGCCATAGCGTCACTTGAACGGTCAGGCTATCTGAAAAGAGGGCAGAATATGCCTCGCATATATGCTACAAGTATTCTTGCCGCGAACGCACAGGAGGCTATAGACAAGATAACGGCATCTTCACGTTTTGCGGATAAGGAAAAGATACAGGCCGTACGTATCATCAGGAAACTCATCTCCAGTCGCAGCAGGCAGCAGACAGGCGATGATACTCCTGAGGCGAGGGTAGATTATATAAGCGACCATCTGGGGATGACAAGATCGGATGTAATCCATATAATCAATCTTCTGCGGGAAGAAAAGATACTGGCCGACACCAAGGACCTTTCCGCCTATATCCTAGAAAACGAAAAATCCAACAAGTCCCTGAAAGTCCTGGGAGCCTTCCGTGAGACAGAACGGTTCCTGTCCGGATTCCTGGATTATGACGAAGAGACTGTCCTGGACCTCAAGGCTCTTAATGGGCAGGCAGAGGCTGCAGGATGCAAAGGAGTGGATATCAGCCGTATCAAGACCGTACTTAATTTCTGGAGCATCAAAGGGATGATACGCAAGCGTCAGACTTCCGGCTCCAGAAACCATATGTCCGTAAGGTGTATTGTCCCGAAGGAGAGATTCGGACATATGATGCAGCGCAGGCATCTGCTGTCTGGATTCATAGTCGGCTACCTTTATGATAAAGTCCGGTCAGAAGCCGGCAGGACAGAATCCATTGACGGAGACAAGGGGCTTCTGGTGGAATTTTCCGAACTGGAATTGAGGGATGCCTGTCCGGATTCCATTACGTCCTTGTCCGGAGAAGTGACGTGTGAGGATATCGAAGACGCCCTTTTCTATCTGGTACGGATCAGGGCCATGAGGATCGAAGGAGGTTTTCTTGTCATCTATAACGGGATGAAAATAGAGCGGCTGGAAAAGGACCTCAGGAAAAAATACAAGGCAGAAGATTACCGGGCGCTGAATGATTTCTACAATGGCAGAATCCAGCAGATACACATTGTCGGCGAGTATGCAAGGAAGATGATAGATGACTATAACGGTGCACTGCAGTTCGTCAGCGACTATTTCAGCCTGAACTACCAGAGCTTTCTGAACAAATATTTCAACGGCAGGAAAGAAGAGATTTCAAAGAACATCACCCCGTCAAAGTTCAGGAGTCTTTTCGGAGTGCTTTCTCCGGCCCAGCTCAGGATAATAAATGACAAGACGTCCAGGTATATCGTGGTTGCCGCAGGTCCGGGAAGCGGAAAGACCAGAGTCCTTGTACACAAGCTCGCGTCGCTGATGCTGCTGGAGGATGTCCGGCACGAGCAGCTTCTGATGCTGACATTTTCACGGGCGGCTGCGACGGAGTTCAAGCAACGTCTGTATGACCTGGTCGGAGGTGCTGCCGCCTTTGTAGAGATAAAGACCTTCCATTCATACTGTTTTGACCTTCTGGGAAAGGTAGGGAGTGTCGAGAAATCCGATGATGTCGTGAAAACGGCCGTCGGGAAGATACTGGACAATGAAGTGGATATAAGCCGGATTACCAAGACGGTCCTTGTGATAGATGAAGCCCAGGATATGGACGAGAATGAATTCAGCCTGGTAAAGGCATTGATTTCCAGGAATGAGGATATGAGGGTAATCGCCGTAGGTGATGACGACCAGAATATCTATGAATTCAGGGGTTCTGATCCGAAATACATGGAAATGATCATGAATATCGAGGGCGCAATGAAATATGAACTGTCGGAAAATTTCCGGAGCAGGAAGAATATTGTCGAATTATCGAACGGTTTTGCCTCAACGATAAACCACCGCCTTAAAAGATACCCGATTGTGGCCAGACGCCAGGAGAACGGGAATATAGAACTTGTGCATTACAACAGCACCAATCTGGAGATACCGGTAACGGATGCTGTCATGCATACGGATATGTCGGGTTCAGTCTGCGTCCTGACAAAGACCAACAAGCAGGCATTGCGGATTGCAGGGCTGCTTGCAGGAAAGGGCATCCCGGCAAAGCTTGTCCAGTCCGGGGACAGGAAGTTCCGGCTGTACAATCTGGCGGAGCTCCGGTATTTTATGTACAAGATAGGAATCTACAAGGAGGGGGCTACTGTTGATGACGAGGTATGGGAGGATGCCAAACGTGCTCTTGAAGACCGGTTCGGACGCAGCAGGCAGCTGGGTCTTTGCAGGAAACTGATCTCGGCGTTCGAGTCCGAATACAGGAAGAGCCGGTACAAATCCGATTTTTCGACATTCGTGTGGGAGTCTTCGATAGAGGATTTTACCGATGCCGACACTTCTTCCGTGTTTGTCTCCACCATACACAAGGTGAAGGGCAAGGAGTTCTCGAATGTCTTCCTGATGCTGGATAATTTCACCTGTATCGAAGACAAGCAGAAACGTCAGCTGTATGTGGCCCTGACCAGGGCAAAGGACAATCTCTACATACATCTGAACACGACCCTGTTCGACGGTATCCGGGCCGAAGGGCTTGTCCGCACCGATGACTATAAGGCCTATGGAGAGCCGCAGGACATGACACTGGTACTGACGCACAAGGATGTAAATCTCGAGAGTGCCGGATACGGACAGGGGGTGATATCAACGCTTGTCGCAGGTGACAGCCTGGAAATAGACGGCAGGAAACTGACATCGGGAGGACGATTTGTCATGTACCTTTCCAATGCGTTCATGTCTGATTATGGGAATCTGATCAGTAACGGATACACGACGGATAGTGCCAAAGTCAATATGGTCGTCTATTGGAAGAATGACAAGATGGACAAAGAGCTCATGATCGTCCTTCCGGAAATACATCTCGTCAGAAAGCCGGAATCACCTGAGCAGCCTGCCGGGATGCCGTGACTTCAACCTGTTTTCGGTAAAGACGATCATGCAGGACAGAATGTAGTAGACGATGATCTGTACGGTAAGGGCGGCAAGCTGTGGCGCGGCCATCGACAGTCCGGCCCCGGCGGTGTTCATGTTTATGAACGCCTTTACGGCGAACGTAGACGGGAACAGATATGAGAACGCTTTCCAGAATCCGGGAAAGCTGCTCTCGGGCCAGGAAAATCCGGTCAGGAACAGGCAGACGGGCGACATGAAGAGGAACAGCACGAAGACTGTCTCCCTGCGGCGCACCAGTGAACTGAATGTCAGACTGAAGACCACGCAGGCCGATACATAGAAGAGAAGCAGTACAAGGATTTCCCGGAAACTGCAGTTCCGCGGCATCCCGAACATCCAGGGGGTCAGTACGGCGACGTAGACTCCGATGCCCATGTATATCAGCCAGTAGGCTGCGCCCCTTCCGGCAACTGTACGGGACAGGCCGCGGCCCTTCAGCGACACCGGAAGGACGGAGATGCTGCGTTTTTCTTCACGCATGGTCCCGGTGAGCATCGACATCCCGTAGAACATCGTCTGCTGGATGACAAGCAGGAGCACGGCGGAGAGAAAGAAGATGTTGTAGGCGAAGTTCCTGTTGTAGGGCAGGTTTTCTTCGTACCTGACAGGCTGCACGAGCCGGGAGACATCTTCTTTGCCGTATCCGGCAGCGTAGAATCTTGAGGCCTGGATACTGTGCATCGTGTCGAGCATCACCATATTCACGCCCATTGTAAGGTTCTTGTAGTACAGAAAGCTGCTCATGTCCGCGTATGTGGATACAGTGGCCTGTTCCGCCGATGCGATTTTCTCCTCGAAGTCCGCCGGAATCATGACTATGCCTTTCACTTTCCTCTGCTGCATGAGCCTTTCTGCCTCGCCCATATCCGCACAAGTGCAGGCTATGTGCAATTCCCTGGTGGCGTCGAGCTTCCGTGTGAATTCCCGGCTGCCGGGGCTTCCGCAGTGGTCCACAATCGCTACCGGCATATCATCCACCGAACTGTTTCCGTAGATGAAACCGTACAGCACCGGGTAGGCCAGACCTGCCAGGAAGAATATTACCAGCACACCGCTGTCGCTGAAGATTTGTTTCATTTCTTGCCCGAATACCGAATACCAGTCCCGGCACCATTGCTTTATATATGATATTGTTCTTTTCATGATATATAATGTCATTTGCGGGGATAGTTCTGGAAAATGTATGCCTTCTGCAGACGCCTGTACACAAGCGGCGGCAGGAACATGAACAGGAGAAGATACACTGCCTGCATATACCATCCGCTGAACCCGCTTGCGAAAATCGCTTCCTGGACGAACATCTGGTAATAGTGCCGTAACGGGAACAGGGATGCGAAACCCTGTATGGCGGCGGGCATGGCTTCGACAGGGAATGTGAATCCGGCAAGGGAGAAGCCGAGTACGCTGTACAGGGCCGAAATGCTTATGGCAAGCCGGAGCACCGGCAGAGTACCGATTATGAAGAAAGCTACCGATTCGCTGGCAAGTACCAGCAGCAGCGTCCCGAGCATCATGTTCCATACCGAACCGGCCATCGGGAATCCGGCCCAGCCGTACAGTACCAGATTGCATATTACTCCTATGACCGTGAACAGTATGGTGTAAGGGATCAGTTTCCCTGCCATTGCCACGGACATGGAGCCTCCGGCCTTTTCGAGGAGATGCCGTGACGTGCCGTACTTCAGTTCGGAACCGAGGGCGTAGACTGTCACGAGTATAATGATGGCTTCGAGTATTCCCGGAATCAGGACATTGGTGAGATATACCCCGTAATCCGTAGTGACGTTCCCTATCTGGTGCGCATCTATAGCTATAGGCTGGATCAGCCCGGTTATTTCCTCTTCGCTCAGGCCCTTGGCCCTCAGCAGTTCCCGCTGTACCGCACCCGAAGTCAGGTTCACCATGGACAGGAGGTTTTTGTAGGAGAGTGCTCCTCCGACGAAGTACAGCGAATTCACATAGAATGCCAGCACCGGCTGTCTACCGGAAAGCACATCATCATAGAATCCTTCCGGAATCACGATGAATGCATCGATTTTTCCTGTCTGCATCGCTTCCCTGGCTTCAGTGTACGAAGCGAAGCCGATTGTCTTCCCGAGTTCGGTCGCATCGGTCTGCCTGATGAAATTTCTCGAAAGGGAAGAGTTGTCCAGGTCGACCACGCCGGTGGGAAGATCTTTCGGGAACCCGTCCCGGAGAAGGGTCAGGAAGAATATGCAGCAGAATGTCATCACACCGACAGACGCCAGCAGATAAACGGGACGCTGGCGCATCAGCCGAAGTTCCCTGCGGATGACGGCTTTTATGTCTTTCAGCCGGCCCATATCACTCCACCACTATTGCGGTCATGCCTGGAAGCAGGCCCGGAACAGGCTTGTCCGGAACGCTCCTGACCTCGAAGGTCCTTGCATCGAAACTGCCTGTGTCGAGGGTCGCCCTCCAGGTAGCATACGATTCGAGGACGCAGATATAGCTTACTTTTGTCCTGAACTCGGCGTCTCCCAGGGCCGGTACACGGACTCTGAGTTCATCCCCGATCCTGAGTCCGTGAAGCATGTCTTCCCTGATGTTGAATGTGAACCAGGCATCGTTGAGGTCGGTGACGGCCATCACCGGGGCACCTTGTCCGACAAGTTCCCCCTGCTTCGGGAACCTGGCCGATATTATCCCGTCGGCCGGGGCGGTGAGATAGAGTTCCCCGAGGTAGGACTCGACTTCCGACAGTGCGGCCGAAGCCTGGTCTACGAGGGCCATTGCAGTCTCCCTGTCCTCTTTCCGAGCACCGTTCAGGGCCATTTCATACTGTGACTTTGCTGCGGCGCAGGTTGCCTTGGCTGCTTTGTACTGGGCGGCGACTTCATCGTATTTCTGGGCACTTACCACATCCTGTTCATAAAGCCGGTTGGTCCTGTCGAATGATTTCTTCATGACTTCCTCCCCGGCGAGCGCCTTTTGCCACAGTTCGTATGCAGAGGCTATCTGTTCCTGTCTTGCTCCTGTAAGGGCTTTGTCTTTCTGTGCTTCGGCGGCGGACTTGACGGCAAGGGCCTGGGCCAGCTTTGCCCGGACTTCAGGACTGTCTATCTCCACGAGGGTGTCACCCTTGTGCACGAAGTCGCCTTCATCTGCGAAAAACTGTACGATCCTTCCAGGCACCTTGCCTGAAACCCGGTATTCCGTGGCTTCTGCCTGGCCCTGTATCACAGGCGGTTCCGGCCGTGACACTATGTATCCGGTTATTGCAACTACTACGACTATGGCCAGCAGCGCGATGATCCCTGCCAGCAGATTGTAACTTTTTCTTGGCTTTTCCATTTTCCGATTGATTTAATGTGCCTCAGACATTCTTACCTTGTCCGTATGCTTCAGGCACCTGTAATGTCTGTTATATTCTGTTTTCATTTTATTTCCGTTGTCATCTCGGCCATCCCGAGTTCGCCTGCCACGACCTGCATTTCCACTCCGGCGTCGATGTATTCCGAATGTGCCTGCATCCAGGCTGTCTGGGCCGCGAGTACCGTATTTGCCGGGACCACTCCTTCACCGTAGCCTACAGTTGCCGTCCGCAGGTTCTCCTCGGCACTCTCAAGATTATGCAGTGCCATGTCCAGTTTCACTGACGCTTCTTCCTGTCTCTTCCTGAGCTGTGTCACCTGCAGGGATATCTTCTCCTTGGCGTCTTCGATCCTGTAGCCGGTCAGTACGGCCTCGGCCTTGGCTTTACGTACCTTCTGCATGGCTTCACATCCGTGGATTATGGGTATGTTTATGGCAACCCCGACATTGAACATCCCGCCGAAGTCGTTCCTGAAACTGTGGTACAGGTTGGGGTTGGTCACGAAATAGCTGGCCGTAACGGCTATATGCGGCATCATGTCGGCCCTTGCTACGGCTACCCTCCTGTCATATATCTGTCCTGCGAGTTCGAGGCTCCGTATTTCAGGCCGGTCCGCGAAAATCTCATCGTAGCTTTTCTCCTGTACCGGTCCGGGTACCGGGACCGCCTCAAGCCCTTCGTCTGCGAGTTCGATTTCACTGTCGAGTTCCATCCCGCAAAGCTTGCACAGAAGCATCTTACTGAGGACCAGCCCGTTGGACGCCTTTGTCAGGAGCATGTCGGCTTCGTTGGCCTTCACCTTTACCGTGAGCAGGTCCGCCTTGGTAGCCATCCCTTCCGCTTCCATGATTTCAGTGTCGCGGAGCATCTGGTGGAGCAGGTCAGCGTAGTCCTGGGCCAGCCTTTTCTTTCCGGATATCGAGACAGTCTGCCAATAGGCGTTGTCTACCTGGGATACCACTTCATTGCGCCCGGTCTCGTACTGGGTGCCTGCAAGCTCTTCCGCCAGTTTTGCCATCTTGTTGGACGCCACTATCTTGCCTCCCATGAATACAGGCTGCTTGAGATTTACGGAGCCTATCACTACATTCTGGATGTCCAGTTCGAAGGCCTTGCTGATCTCGCTCCCGATTTCGTTCAGGCGTGCGGCGGCATCTACGGATGTCAGGTTTTCTATGTACCTGAACAGGTCCGGCATGGCTTCCTGCATGGAAGATCCGAGTCCGGAGAGTGCTCCGGAAGCGTTTTCGGTAAGCAGGTTCAGGTTGCGGCTGTTGTACATGTACGCTCCGCTGGCCGATATGTCCGGGAAATAGTTCGCCAGGGCTATCTTCCTGTCGTATCCGGCTATCTCGATTTTCTGCCGGGCTATCTTCAGCCCGCTGTTGTTCGCTATCGCCGAATCCCTGCATTGCTGCAGGGTGAGCGTTACGGCACCGGCTGTTCCCGGCAATATGGCCAGCAGCAGAGCCGGGATGATTGTCTTCATTTTCATATTGTCCTTTGTTTTATCCAAAGACGGCACGGCTCTGCAAATCGGCTGCCCGGAAATCTGCAATAATATGCCGGATTTCTTCAAAAATTGTCAAAAGGTAGAATTTTGCATATCTTTACCGCAGATATGGACGACGGGATATCTTATACCATAAGTCTGGCACAGTTCTGTCAGCTTTTTCCCATCTCGGACAGGGTGAGTATGGGCGATGACCTGTGCCTTATCCATGCCAGGTATGACGAAAGCCTGTCAGTCCTGCGTCATCCCTGCCGTTTTGACGGGTTCCTTGCATTTTTCTGTGTTTCGGGACGGATGAAGCTTTCGATAAATCTTTCAGAGTTCGAGATGACGGAGAATTCCCTTTTCGTCTATATCCCTGGCAATATTGTCAGTGTGACGGAACTGGACAGAGCGGGCAAGGACGGGCTGCGTGTCATAATCATCGCGATGACACGCGGTTACATGGCCGGCCTGAGGACCGATGTCCCTAAATTGATGGGGAAGGGTATGGCCTTGATTGACAAGCCGTTTCTGTATATCCGGGATAGCGAGAAGAAGATAGCGGAAAGGTATATGTACCTGATATCCGATGTTCTCGAGTCGAATCTGATGTACAAGCGGGAGAGCGTATCGGCCCTCCTTTCCTCCGTGTTCTTCCTTGCCGGAGGCATCGTGGAACAGCAGTTGTCGGAATCCGGGAGGGACAAAGTGACAGGATTCAGCCGCAGCCACATTGTATTCGAGAAATTCCTGAGCCTTGTCTCGGAATATCACATGAGCAACAGGACGGTATCGTTTTATGCGGAAAAGCTGTGTCTTTCCCCGAAATATCTTGCAAAACTGGTAAGGACTGCCACAGGCAGGTCCGCATCGGAGTGGATAGACGGCTATGTAATCCTTGAAGCCAAGAATATGCTCAGATATTCTTCCCTGCCGGTCAAGGAAATAGTTTCCCGCCTTCATTTCCCGGATGTCCCGACTTTCCATAAATTCTTCAGGTCGAGGACCGGACTTACTCCGCTGGAGTATCGAAGGTCATGAATTTATTATATCTTACGATCCGGGGCTGAGCCTTTGTGTACAATGTTCTGCTCTCTCCATGCAGATGGAGAAACACCATATTGCTTTTTGAATACAGTAGCAAAATGTGCAGAGTTGACAAACCCGGCTGTGTCGGCTATTTCCTGTATGGACTTGTCAGTCTCTTCAAGCATCTTTGAAGCGATATGAAGCCTGACTTTCTGTAAGTATTTTGACGGAGAAAGCCCTGTTGCGGACTGTAATTTTCTGTACACTTATATCGCAGGGAGATCCGAGAATGTCCGGTAATGGTGACATATTCGACAGTTATCCTTTCTATCAGGAACAGTGTTGGGATTTTTACGAAAAAGTGAAAAGTGGAGAAATTGATGAACCGTGGACTATAACCGATTGGATAAATCCTACGGATTATGATACTTATTTGACAAGATGTCATAAAGGTGAATGAGACGTCCGTGTACGGTGGTCCGTTAAGGTAATTGAACATATTGTTTGTGACGGACCTTTTGTGACGGACTTGATGGACGTTTCAAAAATTCAAAACTGTTTCTTAAATTCGCCGGAATTCCGGATGGGAATATTTTGACGGCGTCCGGGACAGGAGACAGTTTATGAAATCATTGAAGGAATTATACAAGATAGGAAGGGGGCCCTCGAGCAGCCATACCATGGGCCCGGCAAAGGCGGCATCGGTCTTTGCCCACAAGCATCGTGATGCCGATTCTTTCGAAGTTACGCTGTATGGAAGCCTCGCGGCTACGGGAAAGGGCCATCTTACGGATGTCGCCGTGACGGACGCGCTTTCGGACGGCGGGAGGAAGCGCGTGGAAATACTGTGGAAACCGGAGATTTTCCTTCCGTTCCATCCCAACGGGATGAAATTCACGGCCATGGATTCTGAGGGAAATGCCGGTGATGAATGGACCGTGTACAGTATCGGAGGCGGAACGATTTCCGAAGGCCCCGGATCCGCACTCGGCGAAGGTCCGGACATTTACGGTCTCAATTCGATAAAGGAGATTGTCAAGTGGTGTATCGACAATGGGCGGAACTACTGGGAATATGCCGAACAATGCGAGGATTCCGATTTCTGGGACTACATGAAGACAGTATGGGACGCCATGAAGGCGGCTGTCGAGAGAGGTCTTGACACCGAAGGGGCGCTTCCAGGGCCGCTCAGGCTTTCACGCAAGGCGGCAACCTACTATATCAAGGCTTCCGGCTACAAGGCCAATCTCCAGACCAGGGGCATGGTGTTCTCCTATGCACTGGCTGTCAGTGAAGAAAACGCTTCCGGCGGAGTTGTCGTGACGGCACCTACCTGCGGCTCCAGCGGAGTGCTCCCGGCGGTCCTCTACCATATAGCCAAAGGCCACAATTTCAATGAAAAAAGAATTCTCCATGCGCTTGCTACGGGAGGGCTTTTCGGCAATGTCGTGAAGCAGAACGCATCTATTTCGGGGGCGGAAGTAGGATGCCAGGGGGAAGTCGGCGTCGCCTGTGCCATGGCCTCCGCCGCTGTATGCCAGCTTTTCGGAGGGACGCCGGCGCAGGTGGAATATGCGGCGGAAATGGGCTTGGAGCACCATCTCGGGATGACTTGCGATCCCGTCTGCGGACTTGTGCAGATCCCTTGTATCGAAAGGAATGCATTCGCTGCGGCACGGGCCCTCGATGCCAACATCTATGCTTCTTACTCAGACGGCTACCACAGGGTTTCGTTCGATGAGGTAGTCCGGGCAATGAAGGAGACCGGACACGACCTGCCGTCCCTTTACAAGGAGACCGGGGAGGGTGGTCTGGCAAGGCGCAGGCTGATCTGACCTGTTCTTTTTGTAATTATGCCGGAATTTCCTTTATTTGCATTTTTGAAATATTGAAATTACAGAATCATGTTGAACCCAGGAGACAGAATGCCGTCCTTCCAGGTCGTCGACCAGGCCGGCAATACAGTGACAGACAAGGATTTTGCGGGAAAGAAGATAGTCCTTTACTTCTACCCGAAGGACAATACCCCCGGATGTACTGCGGAAGCCTGCAGCCTCAGGGATAATTTCAGCGCCCTCAGGGCTGCCGGATATGAGATATACGGCGTGAGCAAGGACAGCGCGGCATCCCATGCCAGGTTCATAGACAAGTATTCCCTGCCGTTCACCCTGCTTTCCGACCCTTCCACCGGGATGCTGCAGGCGTTCGGAGCCTGGGGCGAAAAGAAAATGTACGGAAAGGTGACTGTAGGGACAATCAGGAAGACCTTCATCATTTCCGAAGACGGTATCATAGAGCGGATTATCGGGAAAGTCGACACAAAGAACCATGCCGCCCAGATTCTGGAATGATTTTTCCGGTACAGGCAGCCGTTATGCTGTTTTTGCGATATGGATAAGGAAGGATTGATGAGGGAAGCCATCCGGCTTTCCGAAGAGAATGTACGTAACGGAGGAGGACCGTTCGGTGCCGTGATAGCCAGGGACGGGGAGATTGTAGCTACGGGCGTGAACCGGGTGACATCGGAGAACGACCCGACATCCCATGCCGAGATCAATGCCATACGTGCCGCCGGAAGGATTCTGGGGACGTTCGACCTCAGCGGGTGCGAGATATATTCTTCGTGCGAACCGTGCCCTATGTGTCTCGGGGCAATCTATTGGGCACACCTTGACCGGCTTTATTTCGGAAATGACAAAAAAAACGCCGCCGAAATAGGTTTCGACGACGCTTTTATCTATAAGGAGCTGTCTCTCAAACCGTCAGACCGGGCCTTGAAGGCTTCCCGCCTTCTTCCCGGCGAAGCGGTCCGCGCTTTCCGCGAATGGTCATCCAAGGATGATAAAATAGCTTATTGACAGCTTCGCGACTTATAGGCAGGGACCGGCCTTTGCCGGACAGCGGTCTGTCACCAAGGCCGGGGATTACCGTATGAAGAGCAGTTCCCGGTACTTCGGCAGAGTCCACATCTGGTCATCCACGATGAGTTCCAGCTTGTCGATATGGTATCTTATCTCCTCCAGGGCAGGGAAGACAGTATCGTGGTAGGCGATTGCCTTCTCTCGCTCGGACTCTATACGGTTGGCCACTTTCCTGGCCTCTATCATCGTGTCCACGTGCTCCTTGATGAAAGCCGTATGTACGGCAATCGCCTCGATGAGTTCCAGATTCCTGACTGTCAGCTTGTCGGCCTTTTCCTTCGGGAAAATCTCGTGCATCTTGTAAACGTTGTCGATGAGGGTGCTCTGGTATTTCGTAGCCACCGGCACGATATGGTTCAGGGCCAGGTCTCCCAGAACGCGGGCCTCGATCTGTATCTTCTTGGTGTAGGTCTCCCATTTCACCTCATTGCGGGCCTCGAGCTCTTTCCTGTTCATCACGCCGATGCTTTCAAACATCTTTACGCTGCTGTCGGACAGGTAGCTGTCATAGATGAGAGGCACACTTGTCTCGCAGTCAAGCCCCCGGCGGGCAGCCTCTTCCTTCCATTCTTCGCTATAGCCGTTGCCGTCGAAATGGATAGGCTTGCATATTTTGATGTACTCCCTTATCACCGACAGTATCGCAGAGTCCTTATCCTCGCCTTTGGCAATGCGTGCATCGACTGCCGCCTTGAATTCAGTCAGCTGTTCCGCCATAGCCGTGTTCAGCACTATCATGGCGCTCGCGCAGTTGGCTTCGGAACCTACTGCTCTGAATTCGAACCTGTTACCGGTGAATGCGAAAGGTGAGGTCCTGTTCCTGTCCGTATTGTCCACGAGAATTTCCGGAATCTGAGGTATGTCGAGCTTCATCCCTGTCTTTCCTCCGAGAGACTGGAAACTCTCCGGTTCGCTCTCCTCAATGTGTTTCAGCACGGACGAGAGCTGGGAGCCGAGGAAGCTGGAGATGATTGCCGGAGGTGCCTCGTTGGCTCCAAGCCTGTGTGCGTTGCTTGCGCTGGCTATGGAGGCCTTGAGAAGTCCGTTGTGCCTGTAGACAGCCATCAGGGTGTTGACTATGAAGGTGACGAAACGCAGGTTGCTGTTGAAATCCTTGCCCGGGGACATCAGGGCGAGCCCGGTGTCGGTGCCGAGAGACCAGTTGTTGTGCTTGCCGCTTCCGTTCACGCCCTTGAACGGCTTTTCGTGCAGGAGGACGCGGAACCCGTGGTTGCGCGCAATCTTGCGCATCAGCGACATTATGAGCATGTTGTGGTCGTTGGCGAGGTTGCATTCCTCATAGATCGGAGCCAGTTCGAACTGGTTCGGGGCCACTTCGTTGTGCCTGGTCTTGACCGGGATGCCGAGTTTCAGGGCTTCGATTTCGAGGTCCTTCATGAAGGCTGCCACCCTTGTCGGGATGGCCCCGAAATAATGGTCCTCGAGCTGCTGGTTCTTGGCCGAGTCGTGGCCCATGAGGGTCCTTCCCGTCAGTAGCAGGTCAGGTCTCGCGGCATAGAGCCCCTCGTCCACGAGGAAATACTCCTGCTCCCAGCCCAGATAAGCGAAGACCTTCTTCACGTCAGGGTTGAAATAGTGGCAGACTTCCGTGGCGGCCTTGTCCACAGCCCTCAGAGCTTTGAGCAGAGGTGCCTTGTAATCCAGCGATTCGCCGGTATATGCTATGAATATGGTCGGGATGCAGAGCGTGTCGTCCACAATGAAAGCCGGTGAGGACGGATCCCATGCCGAATAGCCGCGTGCCTCGAATGTGTTGCGGATACCTCCGTTCGGAAACGAGGATGCGTCCGGTTCCTGCTGTACGAGGAGCTTTCCCGAGAATTCTTCGATCACCCCTCCCTTCCCGTCATGCTCTATGAAGGAATCGTGTTTTTCCGCAGTACCTTCAGTCAGAGGTGCGAACCAGTGGGTGTAGTGTGTCACTCCCATCTCTACGGCCCATTTCTTCATTCCGGCAGCCACTTCGTCCGCGATGCTCCTGTCGAGGGCGGAACCTGTGTCGATGACGTTGATAAGCTTCGCGTATACCTCGGCAGAGAGATATCTGAACATCTTCTCCCTGTTGAACACGTACATCGCGTAGTAGTCTGACGGGCGCCCGTCCGGGAGCTCCACGTGGGACGGCTTCTTGCCGAAGGCCGTCTCGACCATTTTGAATCTTAATGTTGACATAACAGAAATAGTAGTTTAGTCTATTTGTTAAAGTTTTTCCTTATTCTTTCCATGGCTTCGATGCAGTCGTATCTTTCTCCGAAGGCCGTGAGCCTGAGGTATCCTTCCCCGCTCGGCCCGAATCCGGACCCAGGCGTGCCGACGACATTCACTTTCTTCAGGAGGTAGTCGAAAAATTCCCAGGATGTCTGCCCCTGAGGCGTCTTGAGCCATATATAGGGGGCGTTGACACCTCCGTAGACCTTCAGTCCGGCCCGCTCGAGCCCCTCACGCATTATCCTGGCGTTTTCGAGATAGTAGTCGATGATCTTCCTGACCTGTCTCTTCCCTTCGGCCGTATAGATGGCCTCTGCCCCGCGCTGGGTGATGTAGCTCGTGCCGTTGAACTTGGTGCACTGCCGTCTGTTCCAGAGTCTGTTCAGTTCCACCCGGGAATCGTCGAGCAAGGCCCCGCTTACCTCGTGAGGTATGACCGTGTAGCCGCATCTGACTCCTGTGAACCCTGCCGTTTTCGAAAAGCTCCTGAACTCGACGGCGCATTTCTTCGCTCCCTTTATCTCATATATCGAGTGCGGGATGTGTTCGTCCCTGATATAGGCTTCGTAGGCGGAGTCGTAGAGGATCAGGGTGTCGTTCGCAAGGGCATAGTCCACCCATGCCTTCAGCTGTTCCCTGGTCAGCACTGTGCCGGTAGGGTTGTTCGGGTAGCAGAGATACACGATGTCGACCCTGTGGTCAGGGATCGCCGGCACGAAGCCGTTCGCCTCGGTGCAGGGCATATATGTGATGTTGCTCCAGTGTCCGTCCCGGCTTATGCTTCCGGCCCTCCCGTCGATGACGTTGCTGTCCACATATACCGGATATATCGGGTCAGTCACGCCCACGCTGTTGTCGGTGCTGAGTATGTCACAGAAATTCCCGGTATCGCTTTTCGCCCCGTCACTTATGAAGATTTCCGTTTTGTCAAGCAGCACGCCCCTGGACTGGTAGTCGTTGTGTATTATGGCGTTGATAAGAAAGTCGTAACCCTGTTCCGGCCCGTAGCCCCTGAATGTCGCCGCATTGGACATTTCGTCCACCGCCTTGTGCATGGCCTTGATGCACACCTCCGGAAGAGGTCTCGTGACATCACCGATGCCCAGGCGGATAAGCCTGACTTCAGGATTGGCTTTCTTGAATGTCTGGATTTTCTTAGCGATGTCGGAAAACAGATAGCTTCCCGGAAGTTTCAGGAAATTTTCATTCACAAGTGCCATAATCCTATCCTCTCTTTTTTAGATTTCATATTCAATCTCTCCCTCGAATACCGTAACCGCAGGTCCTGTCATAAGGATGTGCCTTTCAGGAGTTATCCTTATCCGGAGAAGCCCTCCGTCCATCTCGATCCAGGTGTCGTTCCCTGCCCTGCCGGTATAGGCTGCTGCAACAGCCGTAGCGCAGGCTCCCGTGCCGCAGGCTTTTGTGATTCCGGAGCCTCTTTCCCAGACACGTACCCTTATCTTCCCGTCCTTCCTGATTTCAGCAAATTCCACGTTCACCCTGTCGGGGAATGCCGGATTGTGCTCGATTTCAGGTCCTTCCGCTTCAAGGTCCGTTTTTTCTGCATCTTCCGTGAAAATGACGTAATGCGGATTCCCCATGGAAAGGGAGATGCCCTCGTGCGGGAATTTTCCTCCGATACGCAGTTCCTTTATATCGGATGCCGGCCCCATATCCACACAGACGCTTCCCACGGTCCCGTCTTCAGATACGTCGGGATACAGGGTCTTGATGCCTGAAAGGGTCTCGAGTCGTATTTCCCTGCCTGATGCCAGTCCTTTCTCGTACAGGTATTTCCCGACACACCTGCTTGCATTCCCGCACATTCTGGCTTCCGAGCCATCGGCGTTGAATATCCTCATGCTGAAGTCCGCGATGTCCGACCTGCCTATAAGGACGAGGCCGTCGCTTCCGATCCCTGTGTGCGGGCGGCTCCATTCCCGGGCGATGATGCCGGGCTCCGGTATATCGTACTTCATGGTATCGACATAGATATAGTCGTTGCCGGCTCCGTGCATCTTTGTAAATTTCACTTTCTCTTTCATCTCCCTGGAAATCTGTTGCAAAAATAATTTGAATTGGGAAATTACGTATATCTTTTTTATTCGTTTTTATAGAAAAATATTTCCGTATGTAAAATTTGCATATACTGGCCGGAAAAAAGAAAAAGATATTAAGCAAAACTGTTTTTTCCGCTTAATATCTGAAACTTTTTCTTGTTGTCCGGGCCGGCTTCCGTGCCCTGCGGGCACTGCTTCGGAAATCGTTCTACAGCCGGTTCCTGTAGAGACGGGCGGCAAGCTTCTGCCAGCTGTTCTGCAGAGTGATGCAGGCGGTGAGGTTCCCGTAGATGGCGGAGGCCTCGGTGAAATATTCTATGAGGGATATTTCTCCGCCTTCTACCGCCTGCCGGAGCAGTACCAGGGTCTCGCGCATCAGGGTCTCGTCGTAGGCATCCAGTGCGGCCTTTGTCTGGTCCATCTCGACGAGGATGGACCGTACTTCCGTCTCTGCCGTCACTCTTTTGTAGTTGAGGTTGCTCTGGGCGGATGCGGAACGGGCCTTGGCCATGGATACTTTCTTGTGGTTCGAGAAGATCGGGATCGAACATCCTACCAGGAAACCGTTCACGGCGTCCCTTATCTCGGTGTTCCTGCGGTACCCTATCTCGAGTTTCGGTATCCAGCCCTGCCTGCTGACCGATATTTCCTTGCGTGCGGCCTCGGCGGCGTTCTCCGCCGCGATGATTCCTGCATCACCGGCAAGATATCCGGATACGGCGGTTTCCGTGTCGGCCACATCTTCCATAAGCGGGAAGGTCCCGGCCTCGAAAACCACAGGTATGCCTCCGTTCATCGCGGTGAGACTGCGGGTGGCTGCATCAAGTGCGGCCCTGTTTGCAGCCACATCCGTGGCCGTCCCCATCAGTTCCATTCTTATCTTGTTGACTTCCAGTGCAGACGCATCCCCTGCGGAGAGCCTCTGCTCGTAAAGTCTGAGCAGTTCTCCGGCAATCTCGGACTGCATGTCGAGCAGTTCCCCAATCTGCCTGTACATTATGATGTCGAGGCAGAGATTCTTCGCATCCAGGAGTATCCTTCTCCTTTCGTTGTCGAGACTGCTTTCCAGCGATGCCTTTGAAAGTTCGTTCTTTTTGTGCCTTGCGGCATAGAGTGTCGGGAAATCGAATCCCTGGGATACCACAAGTTCGGAACTTGCCTGTCCGGTGACCTGTCCGGAATAGAATGAGCTGTATTCTATGGACGGGTCTTCGAGGATGTTCTCGTTTTTCAGCTGAAGGACCATGGCTTCCGTCTCCATTTGCAGGGAGCCTAATTCGGGGTTGTTCTTCCGGACAGAGACAAGGACTTCACCGATGTCGGAGGTGCGGAGCGGTGAGACCGCGGCTGCGGTACTGTCCTGTGCGGAGCCGATGCCGGCGGAGGATATCACTGCCGACAGTGTGATTATGATGTGTCTGTACATTTCCTTTCCTTTATATGGTATTCTTGTTTCCTGTCTTTTGCGGGAGATCCGTTATCGCTTCTTTCCGGTGAAGCCACCAGTACATCACCGGAACGATGAAGCCGTTCAGGAACGTCGATGTAAGCAGCCCTCCCAGTATTACCTTGGCCATAGGGCTCTGTATCTCGTTGCCCGGAAGGTCACCCTTCAGTGCAAGCGGAATCAGTGCGAGGGCGGAAGAAAGGGCGGTCATCAGGATCGGGTTCAGCCTGTCAAGGGAGCCCTGTATGATGCTTTCGTACAGCGGAAGCCCCTGTTCGCGAAGGAGGTTGTAGTGGCTTATGAGCAGCATCCCGTTTCTTGTGGCTATCCCGAACAGGGATATGAATCCGATGATGGCAGGGATGCTCAGTTCTCCCGTGGTGAGCAGCAGTGCGAATACCCCTCCGATGAGTGCGAGCGGCAGGTTCAGCAGCACGACCCCACTTTGGGATGCGCTCTTGAACTGCATATAGAGCAGCAGGAAGATTACGATTATGCTCATTATCGAGGTCAGCAGGAGGACCTTGCTTGCAGCCTTCTCGCTCTCGAACTGCCCTCCGTACTCTATGTGGTAGCCTTCCGGGAGGACTATGTTCTCCTCGACGATTTCCCTTATGTCATCTACTACGCTTCCGATATCGCGCCCTGCGGCATTCGCCGAGATCACGACCTTGCGCTTAACGTTCTCCCTGTTGATGGCGTTGGGGCCGGTGGTGGAGATTACGTCAGCCACATAGGACAGCGGCAGCTTGTTCCCGTATGCATCGTCGATCATCAGGTCCCTGATCCTTTCGGCGGAACCTCTGTCGGACTCGGCTGCACGGACCACGAGGTTGAAGGCTTTTCCCTGCTCATAGACCTGGGAGACTGTCTCTCCGGCCATGTTCACCGTGATGAATTCGCTGAACGCAGGCATGGATATGCCGTATTTGGCGAGCATTTCGCGTTTTGGCACTATCTTTATC
Source organism: uncultured Bacteroidales bacterium (assembly GCA_944326325.1). Classification (GTDB taxonomy): domain Bacteria; phylum Bacteroidota; class Bacteroidia; order Bacteroidales; family UBA932; genus Cryptobacteroides. Next base: position 92,414 of record CALVDQ010000001.1, on the reverse strand, counting down.
TCTGGGCGTTCTATCTGCTGCTCCACATTCAGGTCGGCGATACCTTCCACCCCGCTTATCAGGTCCTTTATCCGGTTGCCGATCCGGAACATCCGGTTCAGGTCATCCCCGAACAGCTTGATGGCTATCCCGGCCTGGGTCCCGCTCAGCATTGCGTCTATCCTGTGGCTTATCGGCTGTCCGATCTCGATGTTGGCCCCGGACAGTACGGACAGTTTTGCCCTGACTTCGGCCAGGAGTTCTTCATGTGACCTGTCCTTGAGCTCGAACGGGGCCTCGATTTCCGAGACGTTTACCCCGAGGGCGTGCTCGTCGAGTTCCGCGCGCCCGGTCTTCCTCGCCACGGTCTGTATCTCAGGTATTGAAAGCAGGAGTTCTTCCGCCTGCCTGCCGATCTTGTCGGACTCCTCGAGCGAGATGCCCGGCAGGGAGCTGACGTTTATCGTGAACGAGCCTTCGTTGAAGGCCGGCAGGAAGCTGTGCCCGAGGGTGAAGAACAGTCCCAGGGCTACACAGAACAGGGCCAGCGTACCCCCCACTACCACGGCCTTGTGCTTCATGACCAGTTCCAGGGCTTTCCTGTAATACTTCTTGAGCCATACCGCGAGGAAGGCTTCCTTAGGTATGCCGTCACCTTTTACCTTATAGTCAAGCATATAGCTGCAAAGTACAGGTGTGAGGGTAAGGGCTACGAGGGTGGAGGCGAAAAGGGCCGTTATGAAGGCTACCCCGAGTGGTGCGAGCATCCTGCCTTCCATGCCTGAAAGGAAGAAGAGCGGGACGAAGCTGACGACGATTATGAGTGTAGAGTTGAGTATCGGCATCCTGACTTCCCTGGAGGCTTCGAACACGACTTCAAGTATCGGCCTCCGGCTTTCTTGCGGCAGGGCCTTGTTCGCCCGGATATGTTTCCAGACGTTTTCCACATCCACTATGGCATCGTCCACGAGGGAGCCTATCGCGATGGCGAGGCCTCCGAGACTCATGGTGTTGATCGTCATCCCCATCCAGTTCAGCGTCAGTATGGATATAAGTATCGACAACGGAAGGGTTATGAGGGAGATGACGGTGGTCCGGACGTTCGCAAGGAAGAGTATCAGCACGATTACCACGAATACCGCCCCTTCGAACAGGGAGGATTTTACATTGCTGATGGAACTTTCGATGAATCTTGCCTGGCGGAACGTATCCGTGGTGATCTTTACATCGGGCGGAAGGTTCTTCTGCACATCCTTCAGCGCCTCTTCGAGCCTGGCAGTAAGTTCCAGGGTCCCTGTCTCAGGCTGTTTGGTGACGGTCACGAGCACTGCCGGCTTTCCTTTCTCGGAAGCAAGCCCGAGCTTAGGCTGCTGTGCGCCTATCCTTACATCGGCCACGTCTTCGAGAGTGACAGGGGCTCCTCCCGCTGTCTTGATGACGGACCGGGCCATTTCTTCCACATCTTCGGTGGAGACTACCCCGCGTACTATGTATTCATTTCCGTATTCGTAGATGACCCCTCCGTTGGTGTTCCGGTTCATTCCCCGGGTCACGGCCATGATTTCCCCGAGGGTGACTCCGTAGTATTTCATCTTCTCGGGGTGTATGAGCACCTGGTATTCCTTTATGTCACCGCCGAGCACCGCCACCTGGGCTACCCCTCCTGTCGAAAGGAGCCTCGGACGGACGGTCCAGTCGGCTATGGTCCTGAGGTCGAGCATTGAAGTGGTGTCCGCCGTCATGCCGACGATCAGGAGTTCCCCGAGGATGGATGACTGCGGGCCGAGAGTAGGGTTCCCTACATTTTCAGGAAGTTCCCCGGCTGCCATGGCTATCTTTTCCGAAACTATCTGCCTTGCGAGGTATATGTCCATGTCCCAGTCGAACTCTACCCATACTACCGAGAAGCCGGTCGTCGATGAGGATCGGACGCGCCGCACTCCTGTGGCCCCGTTTACGGCCGTCTCAATCGGGAATGTGACCAGCTGCTCCACTTCTTCGGCCGCCATTCCGCCGGCTTCGGTCATCACCACTACCGTCGGGGCGTTCAGGTCAGGGAACACGTCCACTTCCGTGCGGTTCATCACATAGGCTCCAGCCGCCATCAGGAGAGCCGACGCGACCAGTACAAGCAGCCTGTTGTCCAGGGAAAATCTTATTATCTTGTTCAGCATGGTCGGAGGGCTTAATGGTTGTGGGTATGTGCCGGGATTATGTTGCTCGCGGAGGCCAGCCTGACATTATAGGCTCCTTCCGTCACCACTTCGTCCCCGGCTTTCAGTCCGGACAGGATTTCCGTCCTTGTCCCGTCGCTCCCGCCGATTGTCACTTCCTGTTTCCTGTAGCAGCTCCCGTCGAGTTTCAGATATACGAAATGGATTCCCTGCTCTTCGGTGATGGCGGACACGGGTACCGAGATTGCATCTTTCTTCCCGGAAGTCAGAAGCCAGACTTCCGCGAAGGAGCCCGGGACGATGTTGCCTCTGTTTTCGAACTCGAATGTCACGGGAATATAGTAGGAAGAGTCGGCCGAGCCTTTCCCGACCGAGATCAGCTTTCCTCCGAGTTCACCGATATTCATGGTTTTCCCTCCGTACTGGGTGGAGAAGTTGGCGGATGTGATCTCGTGAATCCTGCCGTAGTACCTCTGGGAGAGGTCGGCCTTGAGGATGAGTTTCCTGTTCTGTGTCACTGAAGCCAGAGGTGTGCCGAGCGTCACGAAATCACCTTCCTTTACGAATATGCTCCTGATGAAGCCGCTGAACGGGGCTTCTACCAGGACGCCTGTCCCGTCGGCGTTGGGCTTCAGGGCTTCGTAGGCCATTCTGGCGTTTTCGTAGTTCTCCTTTATCTGTATGAATTCTTTCCGGGATATTATCTTGCTGTCCACGAGTCCTGCAGCCCTTTCATATTCGGATTCCGCAGCCTCGTATGCAATCCTTGCCTTTCCGATTCGGTCTCCGTCCTGTATGTTGCCGGACAGGATCGAGAAGACGGGCTGGCCTTTCTCCACGCCGGTGCCTTCGAAATATTCCCCGCTGAACGAGATGATGCCGTCGGATGTGGCTACGACTGTCTTTTCATCTCCCTGCGCCGGGAGTATCCGGCCTCCGGTCCTTATCACTCCGGAAAAAGGTGCAGGAACGACTTTCTCGGTGAGGATGCCGGCGGCCTCCGCCTTTTCCGGCGAGATGATGATTTCATCGGAGTGGGCTGTCTCCGTGCCGTGTACGGCTTCATGCCCGTGAGGGTCTTCCCCTTCGTGGTCATGGACGTCTTCCGTGCCTTGCCCTTCGTGATGGGTTTTGTGGTCGTGGCTGGGGCTGCCGCAGGACCAGAGCATCATGGAAACGGCGCAGAGCCCGGAAAGCAGTGCAGTTATCTTCATACTTTTACCTTGTTTTAGAAACGTCGGCAAAGTTATGTCTTATAAGCCGCAACCGGGTTGCATTTAAGACCGGCCTGCAACAGTCCTCCGGCAGGCCGGGCAGACGCCCTTGACGATATAGTTGATGGAGTGGACCTGGAAACCGTCCGGAAGGTTGACCAGAGGCGCAGTGATGTCCTTGAGACAGAAGGTCCTGTGGCAGATTTCGCAGTAGAAGTGGGTGTGCATGTCGGCGATGGTGCAGTTGTCCTTGCCTTCGCAGGCTTCGTATTTTATCGAACCTGTGCCGTCGTCTATGGAGTGTACTACGTGATGCTTTTCGAAAATCCCCAGTGTCCTGAAGATGCTCGACTTGTCTACTGTCTCGAGCTCCTTCTCGAGGTCGGCAAGGGACATCGGGCGGGACGATTCCATAAGCGCCCCGAGTACGAGGATCCTTATGGAAGTCACCCTGACCCCTTTCTGCTCAAGCCTGTCTATGCATTTGCGGTTTTCCATTGTCCGTTTCCTTGCGTGGACAAAGGTAATAATAAAACTGTCAATTGCATTGCCTGAAGGCAGGAGTTTTCAATATGCCTGGTTGTGGACGCCGGCGACCGCACGACCGCTCGGGTCGTTGATGCCTCGGAACGAGGCATCCCAGGCGAGGGCCTGGGCGGTCGAACACGCCACGCTCGGGATGCTCGGCACACTCTCCGCAGCACTCCTGCCCGGAAAATGCTCCTCGAAGATACTCCTGTAGAGATACTCTTCCTTGCTCTGCGGAGGATTCACCGGAAACCGCACGGAGGCACAGGCCATCTGGCTGTCCGTCACAGACTCCGAAGCGACTTTCTTCAGAGTATCTATCCAGCTGTATCCGACCCCGTCGCTGAACTGCTCCTTCTGCCGCCACAGGATTTCCTCCGGCAGCATATCCGAAAAAGCCTCCCTCAGGATCTTCTTCTCTATTGTCTTTCCCCGGCACATTTTAGCGGAAGGGTTGAGCCTCATGGCCACGTCCAGAAACTCCTTGTCCAGGAACGGCACCCGGCCTTCCACTCCCCATGCCGCCAGGGCCTTGTTCGCCCGCAGGCAGTCATAGAGGTAGAGCATCGACAGTTTCCTGACTGTCTCTTCGTGGAAGGCCTGCGCATCCGGAGCCTTGTGGAAATACAGGTAGCCGCCGAACACTTCATCCGCCCCTTCTCCGCTGAGCACCATCTTGATTCCCATCGACTTTATTACCCTTGCAAGAAGATACATGGGGGTTGAAGCCCTGACTGTGGTCACATCGTAGGTCTCGATATGGTATATGACATCGCTCAGGGCATCCAGGCCTTCCTGTACCGTATAGTGGATCTCGTGGTGGACCGTTCCGATGTATTCCGCCACTTTCCTGGCCTTGTCCAGGTCCGGAGCGCCTTTGAGACCTATGGCGAAACTGTGGAGCTGGGGCCACCATGCATCTTTCCTGTCCCCGGTCTCGATACGCTTCGCCGAGAATTTCTTCGCTACGGCCGAGATGATGGAACTGTCCAGTCCTCCGGAGAGCAGCACCCCGTACGGAACATCGCTCATCAGCTGGCGCTTGACGGCCGCACAGAGTGCTTCCCTAAGGGTATGTACGTCAGCCGGGTTGTCCTTTACATTGTCATAGTCCTCCCAGTCGCGCCTGTACCACCTTTTCATGACGCCTTCGCTGCCGAGGTAGCAGTGCCCCGGCAGGAACGGGCGGCAGCTTGTACAGACACCTTCGAGCGCTTTCAGTTCACTCGCGCAATAGACCCGACCTTCTGCGTCCTCCCCGATATAGAGCGGGATCACGCCTATCGGGTCGCGTGCGATCAGGAAGTCATCCTTTTCCTCGTCATACAGTGCGAATGCGAAGATCCCGTTGAGGTCTTCGAGAAAAGAGACACCCTTGTCCCTGTACAGGGCCAGGATGACTTCGCAGTCGCTTCCCGTGGAGAACGGATATTTCCCGGCATACCTGCCGCGGATGTCGAGATGGTTGTATATTTCCCCGTTTACGGCAAGAACCTGTTTCCTGTCAGGGGAAAACAGGGGTTGTCCGCCGCTGGCAGGGTCGACTATGGAAAGCCTTTCGTGGGCGAGGACCGCCGATTTCCCTATGTATATGCCGCTCCAGTCCGGTCCGCGGTGGCGGATCTTGCGGGACATGGACAAGGCCGTACCCCTGAACTGTCCGGGGTCTGCCTTTATGTTGAAAATCGCTGATATTCCGCACATGATGCCTACTGTTTCAGGTAACTGTCTATATCGGCGGCCGCCTTGCGTCCGGAAGCTATGCATTTCACTACAAGGCTTGCCCCGGTGGCCGCATCGCCGGCCAGGAACACGTTTTCTGGATATTCCGGATGTACAGGCTTCAGGAAACCCATTGCCAGGAGCACCATGTCCGCCTTGATTGTCTCCTTTTTCCCTGTCGGCTTCATGACAGGGCGGCCGCCTCCGGGTGCCGGCTCCCATACCACTTCCTCGACTTCTGCACCGGTCACTTTCCCGCCGTGTCCGATGAACCTGTTTGTCGTCAGGCTCCATCTTCTTGCACACCCTTCTTCGTGGCTGCTGCTGGTTTTCAGCACCACGGGCCATTGCGGCCACGGGGTAGCCGGATTTTCTCCTGCCGGAGGCTGTGGCATGATCTCTATCTGCATTACGCTTGAGGCTCCCTGTCTGATGGCTGTTCCGATGCAGTCGCTTCCGGTGTCGCCTCCACCGATGACCAGGACCTTTTTCCCTTTCGCACTGATGCGTTCTTCCCTGGAGAAAGTCTGCCCCGCAAGGACACGGTTCTGTTGGGAGAGCATTTCCATGGCGAGGTATATCCCTTTCAGCTCGCGTCCAGGCACATCCAGGTCCCTTGCCTGCGGTGTCCCGGTACAGATACAGTATGCGTCGAAACCTTCCGGGAGCCTGTGCAGGTCTATTCCTGTCCCGGTCCTGAAAGTTACCCCTTCCTTCGACATGACGGCAAGGCGTCTGTCTATTATGGCTTTGTTCAGCTTGAAGTTGGGGATACCGAACCGCAGAAGCCCGCCGATATATTCGTCTTTCTCGAACACGGTGACCTCATAGCCTTTTCTGTTCAGCCGGTTGGCTGCCGCAAGTCCTGCAGGGCCGGATCCGATGACGGCCACTTTCTTCCCGTTCCTCGGGTAGCTCCCCGGTTTTACGTAACCTTCCCGGAAGGCCGCTTCTATTACGGCGGCCTCGTCTTCCCGGATGGTGACAGGGGCGTCTATGGTGAGTTTCAGGACACAGCTTTTTTCGCACAGCGCCGGGCAGACGCGTCCCGTGAATTCCGGAAAATCGTTGGTAAGGCTGAGTATTTCGTATGCCTCTTTCCATTTCCCGCGGTATAGCGCATCCTGGAACTCCGGCGGCCTGTTGCCGAGAGGGCAAGCCCAGTGGCAGAAAGGTACGCCGCAGTCCATGCACCTCGATGCCTGCAGTTTCCTGTCACTCGTATTCAGAGTCTGCTCGACTTCCCCGAAATCGAGGATCCTGTCGTGTATTGGCCGGTACCCGGCTTCCTGCCGGGGTACCGTCAGAAATGCTTTCGGATTTCCCATGATTCTCTTTTTAATAGTCCCTTTGAACTTCGGCTATCTTCTGCTGCAGCTTCTTCATCTGCTCTTCTGCCAGCACCCTCTTGTACTCTATCGGAGTCACCTGGATGAACTCCTCCACATACCTGTTCCAGTCATCCAGCATCAATCTTGCAATCTGGGACCCCGTATAAAGATAGTGCTGCCGTATCAGCTCGTGCAGCTCCTTCCTCGAAGTGGAGTCCTCGAGCAGTGAAAGCTCCACCATCTCCATATTGCAGAAATAGTCGAACTTCCTGTCCCTGTCCCATACATAGGCCAGTCCTCCGCTCATACCTGCTGCGAAATTCCTTCCGGTATCTCCAAGCACGACTACACGTCCGCCCGTCATGTATTCACAGCAATGGTCTCCAACGCCTTCTACCACGGCTATCGCTCCCGAGTTGCGGACAGCGAACCTTTCCCCTGCCCGGCCGTTGATATAGACTTCCCCGCCGGTCGCCCCGTACAGGAGGGTGTTCCCTGCAATTGTGTTCTTCCCTGCATCGAAGTCGCTCCTTACGGGAGGTTTTACGGATATCATCCCACCGCTGAGCCCCTTGCCGAGATAGTCGTTTGCCTCACCTTCGAGACGGAAGCTGATGCCGTGGGCGAGAAAGGCTCCGAAACTCTGTCCTGCAGAACCTTTGAACTTGACGTTTATGGTCTCGGACGGAAGTCCCGCCTCCCCGTACCTGGCTGCGACTGTGCCTGAAAGCATGGCCCCTACAGCCCTGTCGGTGTTGGCTATCGCATATTCGAGCGAGATCTCCTTCTGCTTCTCTATGGCTTCCGCGGCGGCTTCGATGATGTCCCTGTCCCGGACGTGGTCAATGTCATGGTGCTGCGGCGAGGTGTTGAAAAGAGGGCAGGTCCCGTCGGCCTTTGCCAGTATCCTGCTGAAATCCAGCTTTTCGGCCTTGCTCCCTTTCCTTCCCGGGACGATTTCTATAAGATCGGTTCTCCCGACGATGTCCTCGAGTTTCCTGAATCCCATCTCCGCGAGGTATTCCCTGACTTCCTGTGCGAGGAACCGGAAATAGTTGGCCACATACCTGTAATGTCCGCGGAAATGCTTCCTCAGTCCGGGATCCTGCGTCGCGACTCCTACCGGACAGGTGTTCGAGTGGCATTTCCGCATCATGACGCAGCCCAGTACGATCAGGACAGTGGTCCCGAACGCGAATTCTTCAGCTCCGAGCAGAGCCATGGCTATGATGTCCTTTCCGGTCTTGAGCTGGCCGTCGGTCTGCAGTCTTACCTGGCCTCTCAGTCCGTTGAGGACGAGGGTCTGCTGCGTCTCGCTGAGCCCTATTTCAGGGGATATGCCGGCGTATCTCATTGATGAGGCCGGGGATGCTCCCGTACCGCCTTCCGCTCCGGAGATGACGATTATGTCGGCCTTGGCCTTGGCCACACCTGCGGCTATGGTACCTACCCCGCTCTCGGATACGAGCTTGACGCTTATGAGAGCTTTCGGATTTACATTCTTCAGGTCGAAGATGAGCTGGGCAAGGTCCTCGATGGAATATATGTCGTGGTGCGGGGGAGGGGAGATGAGTGAGATTCCCGGGATGGAGTGCCTTGTACGGGCTATGATCCCGTCCACCTTGAATCCCGGCAGCTGGCCGCCTTCTCCAGGCTTGGCCCCCTGTGCCACTTTTATCTGGATCTCATCGGCATTGACGAGGTATTCGGCCGTGACCCCGAAACGTCCGGAGGCGATTTGCTTCGTCTTGCTGTTCAGGGATATTCCGTCGACGGTTTCCGTGAACCTGACGTTGTCTTCCCCTCCTTCCCCGGTGTTGCTTCTGGACCCGAGACTGTTCATCGCCAGTGCCAGGGCTTCGTGGGCTTCCTTGCTGATGGCACCGAACGACATCGCCCCGGTCACGAAATGCCTTACGATGTCTTCCACAGGTTCCACTTCGTCGATGGGAACCGGGTTTTTCCTGAACTTGAAAAAGTCACGGAGGAATATCGGGGAGTCCTTCTCGTCGGCGAGACGTGTGAATTCCTTGAATTTCCCGTAATCCCCTGTCCTGGTGGCGAGCTGAAGGGTACTGATGGTTTCCGGATTCCAGGCGTGCTTCTCGCCGTCCTTGCGGTATGAGAACTGGCCTGTGTGCGGCAGCAGTCCAAGGGGCTCTTCCGGTCTGAAGCCGCTGTCGTGGAACCTGATGCAGTCGGCGGCGATTTCTTTCAGGCCTATGCCTCCTATGGTCGACACAGGCGTGTTGAAATACGTCCTGAGCAGCTCTTCGCTCAGCCCTACCGCCTCGAATATCTTCGCGCCCCGGTAGGAGCGGATGGTGCTTATCCCCATCTTGCTCATTATCTTGTAGAGCCCTTTGCAGACAGCCTTTATGTAGTTCTTTTCCGCAGTCTCATAGTCCATCTGTATTTCCCCTGCCTTCACGAGGCTGTCGAGGATGGAGAATGCCATATAGGGGTTTATTGCACTTGCCCCGTAGCCGAGCAGCAGTGCGGCGTGCATCACTTCGCGGATTTCCCCGCTTTCCACGATCAGGGCCGTCTGGACCCTTTTCTGCACGGAAATGAGGTAATGGTGCACAGCGCTGACTGCAAGTAGGGACGGGATGGCGGCGTGTCCGCTGTCCACTCCGCGGTCGGAGAGGATGATGTAGTTCACTCCGTCGTCCACAGCCTGTTCGGCATCCTTGCACAGGCCGTTCAGTGAAGCCTGCAGCCCGGCCCTTCCTTTGGATGCTTCGAAAAGCATCGGGAGCTTGACAGTCTTGAACCCTTTATAGCGGATGTTGCACAGGATGTCAAGCTGCGTGTTGTTCAGCACGGGATGCGGCAGCCTGACCATCTTGCAGTGCCTTTCGTCCGGCAGCAGGATCTGCATGCCTACCGCCCCTATGTATTCCGTGAGGGACATGACGAGTTCTTCACGTATAGGGTCTATGGCGGGGTTGGTCACCTGGGCGAACTGCTGCCTGAAATAGTTGAACAGAAGCTGCGGCTTTTCCGACAGGACTGCGAGCGGGGTGTCGTTCCCCATAGAGGCTGTCGGTTCGGAGCCGGTGGTGCACATCGGTATGATTATGCGTTCGATGTCTTCGCGCGTGTAGCCGAAGTTGCGGAGCATGATGTCGTGGTCCCTGACCTGGCGTTCCACCTTGCGTCCGCTTTTGAGTGTATCGAGCTCTATCCTGTTTTCCGAGAGCCACTGCCGGTATGGCCTGGCTGCCGCAAGTTCCTGCTTCAGTTCCGCATCGTACATTATCTTCCCTTCCACAGTGTCGACAAGCAGCATTTTTCCCGGCTGAAGTCGTCCTTTCTCCTGTATTTCGTTCGGCTCGAAGCTGATGACACCGGCCTCGCTCGCCACGACCATCATCCCTGTCTTGGTTATCAGGTACCTGGCCGGCCTGAGTCCGTTCCTGTCGAGCATCCCGCCGGCATAGCGTCCGTCGGTGAAAAGCAGGGCTGCCGGCCCGTCCCACGGTTCCATCAGTATGGAGTGGTATTCATAGAAGGCCTTGAGGTCTTCGCTGATGGGGTTCTTGTCGTTGAAGGATTCCGGCACGAGCATCGCCATGGCGTGCGGCAGGCTCATCCCGGACATCATGAAGAATTCCAGGACGTTGTCCAGGGACGCGCTGTCACTCATCCCTTTCTGCACTATCGGCCTTATGGCCTTTATGTCGGGTATTTCCGGCGTGGCGAGGACGCTTTCCCGGGCTTCCATCCACGCGCGGTTCCCCCTTATGGTGTTTATCTCGCCGTTGTGCGCCAGTATCCTGAACGGCTGTGCGAGGCTCCAGGTAGGGAAGGTGTTGGTGCTGAAACGGGAGTGCACCAGGGCTATCCCGCTGGTGAAATACGGCTGTGTCAGGTCAGGGAAGTATTCCCTCACCTGCGTGGAGGAAAGCATTCCTTTGTAGACGATGATCCTGCTTGACAGGGATACTATGTAGAAGTCCTTGTCATCGACCCTCTTCTCGATTTTCTTGCGGATGAGGTAGAGCTTCAGCTCCAGGTTCTCCCCCGGGACATAGCCGGTGATGAAAATCTGCTTGATGTCCGGCTCGCTCCCGAGGGCGTCCTTGCCGAGGATGCCTGAATTTACGGGGACGGAGCGCAGGTGCATGAGGGTGAGCCCTTCGCGCTCGATTTCCTCGATTATGATGCTGAATATCTCCGCCTGTTTCTTCGCGTCTTTCGGCAGGAAGATGAGCCCGGTCCCGTATTTGCCTTTTTCCGGCACGGGGATACCCTGCAGCAGGATGAATTCATGGGGGATCTGCAGCATTATCCCCGCCCCGTCCCCGGTCTTGTTGTCGGCTCCTTCCGCACCTCGGTGCTTCATGTTCTCGAGCACTTTAAGGGCAGAGTCCACCAATTCATGCGATTTGTCTCCAGAGATGTTCACAAGCATCCCGACGCCGCAGGCATCGTGCTCCCTTTCTGCATCGTACAGTCCTTTTATTCTGCTTGTCGTGTCCATAGTCCGTTTTCCTCTTATAGTTTTTTCTGTGGGGGATAAAAACTATACAAAGTTAGGACAGTGGATTTTAAGATGTTCCCTGATACCTTTTAAATCGACATTAAAATTTTGTTGCCTTCCGGATTGTAACCATATTGCCGGAAGGACTTAAAATCTTAAACCATTTTTCAATTCCGGCTCATTACCCTGAAGATGCTCGACTTGTCCACGGTCTCCAGCCCTGCTTCCTTTGATGAAATTGTTCCCTGGGCAGGATTGCTTCGCCGGCTATATTCCGAGTATAGCCGCCGGGCGTATGCCGAGAACCTGACAGAGAGACCTGGCAATTTTCAATGTAGGTTCAGCCCTTCCGGAAACATAGTCGCTTATTCTGGACGGGCTTATTCCGATTTCGGTCGCCGATACTGCTGCCATTTTTATTCCTTCCCGCCGAGCGCCCTGAGCCGCATCAGCGCCTCGATGTAGTAATAGTCCGCATAGATGATGGCGTAATCTATCTCGCTTCCTGCAGGATGGTGCCCGGTGGAGTGCAGCAGGAAAGCCGGGCAGGCGTCGCCGCCGCGGTAGTTTCCGTAGAGTGATGCGAGAATCTTCCTTGCAGTGGTCAGGTAGCCCTCGCCTTTTTCGCCTTCGGCGTAGCCGGAAAGCTCGATTAGGGCGGAGGCGACAACGGCGGCGGCGGATGCGTCACGCGGGGCGTCAGGGATGGCGGGGTCATTGAAATCCCAGTACGGGATAAGGTCCTCCGGGAGTTTCGAGAGGTAGACATCCGCTATCCTGCAGGCGAAGTCGAGGTATTTCCGGTCATAGGTGAACCTGTAGCACATCGTGTAGCCGTAGATGCCCCATGCCTGACCGCGGGCCCACATGGAGTTGTCGGAGTAGCCCTGATGGGTGCAGCTGCGGATATGTCTTCCAGTTTCAGGGTCATAGACTGCGACATGGTAGGAGGTCCCGTCCGGTCTGAAATTGTATTTCATGGTTGTGTCGGCATGGCTCCTGGCGATTTCGGCGTACTTCGGGTCACCTCCGTTCTCTGCCGCCCAGAAAAGCATCTCAAGGTTGATGAGGTTGTCCATTATGGTGTTGTGACCTCCGAAATTCCCGACCTCGCGGGGCCATGAGAGGATGGTGCCGACAGCAGGGTTGTACAGGGACGCGAGCCTGTCCGCGGTCGCGAGGATTATTTCCTTGTATTTCTCGTTTCCGGTCAGGCGGTAGCCGTTGCCGTAGCTGCAGAACATTATGAACCCGAGATCGTGGTCGTATGCAGGAATCCGGCTGATGAACTCGAGAGCCTCAGTGTACTTCTCTGCCGCTTTCCTGATCTTTTCATCAGAAGTGTATTCGTAGTCATACCAGAGGATTCCCGGGAAAAAACCTTCTGTCCACAGCTCTTTGCTGACGGGATACAGGTTCCACGCGCTGTCTCCGGGGGCTATGTTCTTTGGTGACATCCCGTAGCCTGCAGGCAATATCTGGGCGAGAGTCCTTTCTGTCTGCCGTGCGCAATACTCGAGACCCTGCTCCGCTTCCGCGGCAGGACCGTCCTGTTTCGGCGAACAGCCGAGCGCCGCAATACAAACAGCTGTAGCTGCAAATACTTTTCTGATCATTTCCATATAATATTTAAAATCCTATTCCGGTCCTGTCCGGTCAGCCGTACTGTGACGGAACCATATCCTCGTCATGATCCGGCTCTCTATCCTGTTACAGGTCGCTGAACCTGAACCAGTCGGCGTCTATCCATCCGCGGTCCTTTCCGGTGCCGTAGCTTGAGCAGAACAATCCTGTCTTGGCTCCGATCCATCTTCCTTCACGTGCCTGGAATCCTGCTCCGGCATCCTTGAAAGACTTCCCGTCGAGGCTGTAGGAGAACCGGCATACACCGTCCCCGTCAGCCGTAACCCTGAACCATATATCTGCCGTATATTTCGGAGTCGCGCCGCTTTCCACACGCACGAGATTTGTCTCTGCGAGGGTCACGACATCCTCGGCCGTCCCCTTGTCAGCATCCTTGCAGGTGGTGTACTGTATCAGTGCTTTCTCTCCGTCTCTTGCTATCGAGATACAGGCATAGTCGAATCCCATCACCACCAGTCCTGCCCTGTCCCCGTCACCTTTCGAGTTGAAGGTAAGCTTTGTGGTAGCCGTGAACTTTTCCGCAGGCATCTTCTGGAGATACAGGTTCGGTACGCCCCAGAGGTTCGGTACATCTTCCCTGTGCCCGTAGAGCCGGAAGAAGCCGTAGCCGCTGTTGAACCCGAACCAGTCCTGGCGGTTTGCGTGCCACTGCCACTGTTTTCCCGGATATATCGAATCGAATTCGTCGCTTGTCGCCATGACCGCCGTCGGGCTTTCGCTGCCGGTATCCGGCTTGCGCCATTTCCTGACAGGCTCTCCCCGTCCGTCCCCGTCCTTGTCTTCGCCTATCACGCACCAGCCGTCGTCTTGCCACTTCATCGGGTTGAGGTGTACGATGCGTCCGTACGGCTGCTTCTCCTGGAAGTGGATGAACCAGTGTTCTCCGGAAGGGGTGTCCACCCATGCTCCCTGATGCGGGCCGTTGATGTCGGAACTGCCCTGATCCATGACATTGCGGGCTTCGTACGGGCCGTAGATGTTGTCCGACTTCATTACGAGCTGCCATCCTGTGGCTACACCGCCGGCAGGGGCGAATATATAGTAGAAACCGTCTTTCTTGTACAGTTTTGCACCTTCGACTGTGTGGTGTCCGTCTCTGTTGCCGTCGAAGACCATTACCTCGTCGGAGATGCAGGCTGTACCTTCAGGGTTCATCTCGGAAATCGTGATTATGCTGTTGAGCCCGCTCCTGCTTGCCGCCCAGGCGTGCGCAAGATAGACTTTCCCGTCGTCCCAGAGAGGGGAGGGGTCTATGAGTCCCTTCCCTGCCTTCACCAGCACCGGTTCCGTCCAGTCTGAGAGGGGATCCTGAGTCTTGACCATATAGATCCCGAAATCGGGGTCGCCCCAGTAGATATAATACCAGCCGTCATGGAACTTTATGCACGGTGCCCAGACTCCTTTCCCGTGCTGCGGGGTGCTGAAATAGTCTTCCGGTACCAGTTTTTCCAGGGCATGGTTCACTATCTCCCAGTTCACCAGATCCCTGGAATGCAGGATAGGCAGCCCGGGAACACAGTTGAAGGAAGACGCCGTCATCCAGTAGTCTTCGCCTGTCCTTACGACATCCGGGTCGGAATAGTCGAAACAGAGTACTGGATTGGTATAGGTGTCCCTGTCCGTCTTTGCGAAGGAAACGGATGCGGTGAGGATGCCGGCGAGCAGCATCAATGCTGATGTAAGTTTCTTTTTCATGACAGTTATTATTACGGTTTAATCCCGTAATCTACTTATTATTTTCTGAAAATCCGATGCGGGAAGACGGTATTTCCTCTTGCCTGCCTTGACGGTACACGGGCGGTCGGACATATACCTGATTTCCCCGTCAGAGACTGTAACCGCGGCGGTGGCGGGTTCCTCACATTCTATGGATATGTCCCCGGAAACGGCGGATATGCCATTGTGCATGAATATCTGCAGGTCCCCTTCCTTGCCACGGCTGCATACCGCGAGCACGGCTTCGCAGGCGAATACGTCACATACGGACTCCTGCATCCTGTCCGAACTGACTATGATATCTTTCCTCCCGTCTTTCCTGACCACGGATATGCCTTCGGCGTCCGACCCCGCACCGCAGTCCGGGTACACTACGCTTTCAACCATACCTGGCGCACCGGAGGAGAAAGGTTCAAACAGAGCCACGAAAGGTTTTTCCCAGGCGTTCCCGTACTGCCTTGCGACGAAGGTCTGGCATGGGGTGGATTTTATGTCGTATGGCATTTTCATGCGGCTCAACCCGTCGATATAAGGGGCGTATGCCTTGAAGACCTTCCTGTCCTGCGAGCCTTTCATCCACATTTTCATCCCGGCGCTGCTCCCGTCGTCGCAATGCATCGTGAACACGCCCTCTATATCATTGTCAGTCTCGGCCGCCGACTTGTTCCACAAATAGGAATATGCGCTCAGGTGAGCTCCTGCAAACGACAGTTCCTCGGTCGGCTTTGTCGGGACGGAAAGCCCGAACTCCTGCCCGATGTTGTGGTAGAAATAGTCGTGGAACCTGTCCTTTCCGTCCTTCCTGGCGGAACGGAAGATGTCGATGTAGTATCCGTTGTCCTGGTCAGTGTTGATTATCAGTACCTGGCGTCTCTGGTCGGAATATGTTTCAGGCTCTATGAAACTGAAATCCCCGAACATCACGCCCGGATATATCCCTTCCTTCTTTTCCGGCTCCGGGTAGCATCCGTTCAGGCTGAAGGCATGGCGGGATTGCATCACAGGGTATGAAGACACTCCGTCCACGCAGACGGTGTTGTGTGCCGGAAACTGTGAATAATACTCTGAATAGTCGAGGGTCGTGTACCCTGAACCCCGTCCTGCATCCGGAGCCATGATGTAGCCCTTGCCGTAGAGTTCCATCGAGATACCGTTGGCGTGCATGTGGTTGCCCATGGAGCCGGCTATGCTTATCATGAGGCTTTTTTCCGGGTCCATGCCGGTGCGTGCCGCGAACCAGCTGACTTCTTCCGACCAGAACACCGGACTGACATAGTCCTCTATCCTGCCGGCGGGTATGTCCGGGTCGGTCTGCGGCGGTCTCATGGACGTGAATGTAGAGACTTTCGCAGGCAGGGACATTTCCTTGCCGGAGCTGCTGTCCGCTCCAGGGACGAAGTATTTGTACATCGAGGTGAAGTATTCTTCATCGGAAGCCTTGCCGTGGATGGCGGCGTTCTCTATCATAGGAGGTATGAAGCTCGTGCTCAGCGGACCGCAGTGGGTGTCGCCCCAGCCGCAGATGATTCCGTTCGGGAAAAGATACTGGGGGATATTCCTGACGGCTTCCGCCAGCACCGGATACGCCTCCACGAGATCCACCCCGAGGACTGTGTCGAGGAGCCTGATGAAGCTGCCCCATTCGGTGAGTACCATCATCGAGTAGCCGGGGGATTCTTTCCAGAGTCCGGTTCCGGAATCGAACCCGTAGTCTATCAGTTTGCCCGGAGACCATTGCCGGATGGAATTTTCGTTCAGAATCTCGTTTAGGAACCATTCGCGTCCCCGTCCGTCTTCATAACAGCTGTCTGGGCTGAGGATGAGGGCTATACGGAGCACGAACTGCGCCTGGATGAGGTTCCAGTTGTTGTGCGGGACCCCTCCTGCTATGATGCAGTCAGCCCACTTCCTGAAGGCGTCTTCGTAGATGTGCAGTTTTTCCGGCCTGGTCTTTTCCAGGAACCCGTGAAGGAAATCGTAGCATTCTGCCGCAGGGATGGCGGTGTCTTCGTGGATGACCTCGAATGACGTGAGCCCAAGCAGGGTCTGCTGGTGTCCGTGGTTGAGGTCGACCGGCACTTCCCTGTAGTATAGCCCTGT
Organism: uncultured Bacteroidales bacterium; assembly: GCA_944326325.1. Taxonomy (GTDB): domain Bacteria; phylum Bacteroidota; class Bacteroidia; order Bacteroidales; family UBA932; genus Cryptobacteroides. Next base: position 75,517 of record CALVDQ010000001.1, on the reverse strand, counting down.
CATGTAGGTGTCGAAGATGTCCGCGGCGAACTGTGCGTATGTGCGCTCTCCCGACCACCAGTAGAGGAAGGCTGCGTCCCGTGCAAGGTTCATTATCTCGAGGTTGATGGACTCTACGTTACGTCCTGTCTTGCGCGGGTCAGCCCATTCCAGAGGTTCTCCTGGCTTGGTCTTGTTGTGCATCCACATCCCGAGGGAGTCCTGGTAGGGGCGGATATCTTCGAGCCTGGGCCTGCGGTAGTTCGTCTGCGTGCCTCTGGAGGCGGTGAACCTTACCGTAGGTACCGGTGCGTGCCCGGAGACATGGTCCAGCTCCTCGCCTTTCACGTATATCTCGTCGGCGTGGCTGTCCCAGTACATCTGCAGGCGGCTGACAATCCATTCCGGGTCGGAGACGTGGCGCTCGGAATATGGCTTTATCTTGCTGATGATACCGTCCATGGCCTTCTTTCCGGCCTCTGTCCCGAGGAGGACGGCTATGCCTTCCCTGCATTCGGCGTCATCGACCATCCTCGGGTATGATGTGCCGAGGACAGGTATTCCAATTTTCTTGTCAACAGTGGTTCCGGCATCTGCGGACATCTTGCTGCCGGACCCGGTCCCTGCTGCTGTTGAGGCGGAAATTGTCAGGCAGGCACAACATAGTGCCGTTGCCGCTGCGGCGACTGATCTCATTTTCATCTTACCTCTATGTTTTCAATGAACCCGTTCTTTATGAACCCGTCTGTATCTTTCATCTTCTTTCCGCCTGTGCGGACATTCTCGAAGACCACTCCGCTGACCTTGCGGTCCTTGTCATAGCCCTTTATGAGGGACGGCCTTATGTCGGCGATCTTCGCACAGCTTATATTCTTGAACACCACATCCTTTATGTAGCTGCCGGGTGCCGTGCAGTATTTGCTGTTGAATACCACCTCGAGGTGGAAGAGTCTCCCTTCCTCGACCCTTTCGACCCGGATGTCCTCGTAACGGATGCCGCTTATCCGGTTCAGGTCCCCGCAGCAGATAGCCATGCAGCCTTCGTAGTCCGGGTCGTCTTCGTCATGCTCGAGTACGTCGATGTTGCGGAATACCACATTTTCGATGGCATTCCCGATGCCGTCTGCCGTGTAGCCGTGTATTCCCATGTTCATCGGGTGCGCTATGTCGGCCCAGAGTACGGAATTGCTTACTGTTATGTTCCTCGTATCACCCCGGTATTCCCACCTCGGCCCGTAGACGGCTATGCAGTCGTCGGAGTTCCTCATGAATACGTTGTCCACGTCTATGTCGCTGCTGCTCATGAAGTCCAGCCCGTCGCTCCAGCCCTGGTAGCTGAAAGAACGGATGTTGTCAATGGTGATACCCCGGCTCTGGCCGGCCAGGAAAGTGTAGTGCCGCGGATTTATCACTATGATGTCCTTGGCTTCGATGTTCTCGGAATATGTCGCCTGGATGCCTCTGTTCGGGGTGAGGAGTATTCCGCGTCCGCCTATTCTGACGTTTTTCACCGAATCGCAGATGACGGTGCCTTTCAGTACGGCTCCCGGAGCGAGGTAGACGTATGTGTCCGAAGGTATTGCGAAGCCGTCAGAGCCCGCTTCCGGTGTGTGTACCCCTTCCCCGAAGTACATCACTCCCGGGTCGCCTTCCCGTGGAACGTCCTTTTCAGGCCGGTTGACGAAGATGTGCAGGTTGCGGAGCCTGTCCCCGTCGAATTCCACCGATATGTTCCTCGGACGGTCGAGGGTGAAGGTAAGGATATTGTCCTTGAGCTTTCCCTTCAGACCGGCGGAGAGGGGTCTTATCTCTGCTTTTCCTGCTGTGCCGTTGTTCTTTTTCACCATTATCTCGACAGGGGAGTCGCAGTCGAAATACACCATCGACGCCTCCGAAGGGTTGTCCATGTTGACCTTTACCTTATATTCATAAAGGTCCTGCCATTGTCCTCCCGGAAGCCGGACCTGCACGGTGAAGTCATCGTTGTGCATGGAGTAGTATATCCCTTTCGGGACCGGATGGGTGGTAAGGGTCTGGGCTCCTGCCGTCAGCAGGGATAGAGCCGGAATCAATGTTGCGAGCAGTCTGCGTATCATTGTATTCTATAATATTGTGTTCCTGCCGAGTTTCCTGCAGCCTCCGGTATTGCTGTCCGTCGCCGGTATAAAGTGCATTGCCGCCCCGCCTCTTTCTTTAAGGGCGAATCTTATCGTATCCCCGCCTTCGATGACATACCTGGCCACCCTGACCTTGGTCGGGGTATCTGCATCCTCGTCATCGGTGTATGTCCTGACTATGTATTTCCTGCCTTTTTCAAGGAAATCCCCTGTCGGGACCTCTATCTCGCAGGCGTTTTCTCCGGAAATGGCTCCGGCGAACCATTCTTCACCCGAGCGGCGGGCTATGGTTATGTGTTCCCCGATGCTGTTATCTATGACTTTCGTGTCATCCCATACTACAGGAACATTGTCGAAGAATTCCAGTTCAGGCACATCCGCCGTCCTTGCCGGGGTGTCGTACCAGTAGAGAGTCTGCAGCGGGGAGAAGAATATCACGGGAAAAGCCAGCTGGTGCGCGTGCGTGTTCTTGATGCGCGGATCGAAGTAGCAAACCGTGTAGTCTCCTGCCCCGCACAGCATTCTCGTGAAAGGGAGGACGGTGTCGTGACCTGCCGGAGGGAATTCCTCGTTCCCCCGGATCCCTTCCTGTGTCAGTAAGTTAGGATAAGTGCGGGAATAGCCTGTCGGCCTGTATTCGTCATGTATGTTGACCATCAGGTGATGCCTGGCGGCAAGGCGTACGAGACGGTGCACCCAGTCTGCCCAATGCTGGCTGCAGAACTGGACGAACCCGAACTTGACACCGGCCACGCCCCATTCCTCGAACAGAGGGAAGAGTTCTTCCGCCTGCTTCTGCAGGGCGTGCTGGTTGACGTAGAGCCATACTCCCACTCCTTTTTCCTTGCCGTAGGCTATGACTGCCGGCAGGTCGAGCCGGTCTATGACTTCTGTCGCATCGCTCCTGTAGTCGAACTCGGGTCCGTACCATTTTGCGTCGAAAAGGATGTACTGCATCTTGTGCTCTGCACAGAAGTCAATGACAGCCATGGCGTTTTCTGTGGTGAGCCGGGTCTCGCGCATTATCTTGCCCGGTTTTATCCAGCTCTCGTCCGGAATTGCGGAAGGAGAGTTGAGGTTCAGGTATATATCGTTGTTTTCCAGTAGTTTTCCAGGCCCTTCAGCTGCCATGACCACTCTCCACGGCATACTGTACGGGGTGACTATGTCCGTGCCGTCATCATTGAGGGCTGCGGTCACCGTGTTCGCCTTCACTTCACTGAGCCTGAATTTCATCCGCGGGAAATCAGTCTGTCCGGCTTCCCCTACGGCGGCATAGAGACTGTCCGTGATTTTCACTGTCATGGGCCGCTCGCATTCGTCTTCCCAGCCGTCGAACGGCCTGAGTGTGTAAGGACCCTGTGCCCAGGATACATACCAGGCGAGGCTGCCGTCCGGGAAGGTGAATTCCGTGTTGTCCGCCTTTATCCTGTGGTATATGGCCGCCGGATGCATCGGAAGGATGTAGCGGAAAGCTATGCCCTCGTCGTATGCCCTGATCTCGATGTCCAGCCGGTAATCCGATCCGTCTTCCTTGGCAAAGCCGAGGATCAGCCCGTTGTATGCGTCCCTTACCGTGGATCGTTCCCCGAAACGGTTGAGCCACACGGTATCCCTTGACGTCTTTGTCTCCGATGTCAGCACAAGGTTGTCGAACCATTTTTCCTGAGGCTTGAAAAACTTGCCCATGGCGTGTTCCCATACATGGTTGTCAACGGTAAGGTCCATCAAGGACTTCAGGATTACCGGTTTCCCGTCAAAGTCCGCGGACCAGTATATCCTGGTGCTTCCGCCATCGTCCGTAACTTCAATCCTGGCTTTCTGTCTGGAGTCCGGTGACGATACGGTGAACTCCCTTGCCGCCAGAGTGGATACGGCGAGCAGGGCGGCCGTTACGGAAAATAAGGTCTTTCTGTTCATATTTCAGGGTGTTTTCAGATTTCGGTTTTCCGTCATCCTTTCGTTGCCGGGTAAGGATGAGCAGTCAAATTTATATAAAATACGTATCTGTGCCCGGATTTACTCATGCCCTTTGCCGTAAAAAACCGGAAAAAGAATTTTCCGCAAAATCAAAACAGTTTTCTTATCTTTGACATCCAAACCTCCACATAATATGACAAAACTTCAATTTTCCATCGCTTTGCCGCTGATGGTCTTTCTGTTTTCAGCGTCAATGCTGCCGGAAGAATACCTGTTCAGGATGCTGGATACTTCAAGCGGACTGCCGGACAATAATGTCCGGAATATGGCCATGCTTCCGGACGGACAGATGTGTATCCAGACCTCGACCATGCTCAGCCTTTACAACGGGGCGTCCTGTACGAGCTACAAGTACAATCCCATAAATATCCCGTATACGGAATACAGCGGTCTTAACAATGCCTATTACGACCGTACCGACAATCTTCTCTGGTGTACCAGCAGGGACCATATCTGGATATTCAATCTCGGGACGAGATCATTCGAATACGATATCAGCGGGAGGTTTGCCCGTTTCGGCCTTCCTGATATCGAGATAGCCAATTTCTTCATTGATTCCGGAGACAATTATTGGGTGGCTTCGGAAAAATCAGGGCTCTGGATGTGTGACAGGAAATCCGGCAGGGCAGAGAAGATAGACCTGCCAGCCGCGTTCAAGGGCAAGCTTCTGATGGCACAGTCCGGGGACAGACTGTGGATTCTTTCCATAAACGGTCTTCTGGCTGAATATGATATGTCCATGAAGACTGTCAGGAACGTGATTGAGGTTAACAAAAACGGCGGCGGCCAGGAAACCAGCCGGATGGACATGGTGATAAATTCCAGAGGCGACGTGTGGGTGATGTACGACCATATCCTGGCATACTGCAGCGCGGCGGACGGAAGCCTGACGTATATGTCCGGAATCCTCCGCGGCGAGCGCAACCTGTACACGACGATAGACATTGATGCGGAGGACAATCTCTGGGTCGGGTCTGCGCGTTCCGGCGTGAGCCTTGTCGACGGGAGGACGATGAAGTCGCGTTCTTTCCCGTATCTCATGCAGACCAACGGCAAGAAAATCTATCCCCATACGGATATCTCGAAAATCTACATCGATGAAAGGGGCGGCGTGTGGATAGCGACCCTGGCGGAAGGTCTGCTGTTCTGGCATAAGGATATGTATCATCTCCATACGGTGAATTCGGCGAATCTTTCCTCTGGAAGCATGCCGGACGAAGGCGTGAAGTGTCTTGTGGAGGATGTGGACGGGACCGTCCTTGTCGGGACCATAGACGGCCTGTTGCGCTATGACCCGCAAACGAACTCCATGTCCGTGCCCTTTCCGGAGCTGCGTGACGAACTGTGCATCAGTCTCTACCGAGACAGCAAAGACCGTATCTGGCTCGGAACCTTCTATAACGGGGCCTTCTGTATCGACAAGGGGAGGATACGGCATTATTCCTTTCCGGAGACATCCGGTGCCGAGCTTTCCTATTATGTCGAGACTCCGAACCTGAACTGTGTGAGGACTTTTTATGAAGATTATCTCGGGAATTTCTGGATTTCCGTTTATGGCGGGGTCGGAAAATTCGACATCCGCACGGGAAAGATAGAGATGCTCCGGGACAGGCATCCTGAAGTGGAGAGATTTATGATTGTCAGGGATATCTGCGACCATGGCGACGGAAGGCTCCTGCTGTCCGGGGATAACGGGCGGTTCCTTTATTCCCCCGAAGACGACAGGGTGTACACGGATATCCGGTCCGTCAGGTGCTATACCCAGAGCAACCAGGCTGTCCGTGACGACAAAAACCTGCTCTGGATCGCCACTTCGGACGGGCTGTCCCTGACGGATCTCTCTACGGGCAGGCTATACAGTGTCGGTTCCGGTTCCGGACTCCCGAACGATAACGTGATATCCCTGACCCCGGACAATCTCGGGAATATATGGGCCGCGACCTTCAGTTCCATCTCGCGCGTAAAGGCGATAAAGAGGGATGACGGGTATTTCTTTTCCGTGTCCAACTTCAACGAAGAGGACGGGGTGACGGCAGGGGCGTTTTTCCAGAATTCCGTACTGAGGCATTCTGACGGCAGCATCCTGTTCGGCGGGGCGCACGGGATTACGGTCGTACATCCGGAGAAACTGTATCAGGATACGTTCGACATTTCCCCTCAGATTTCGGACATAACCATAGCCGGGAAGAAGCTTGATCCGGGAACCTGGCTTGCCGGGAAACGTCCTGCTGAAGACACCGGACCCTCAGCCGCAGGAGACAAGCCTTCAAGGGTACATCTGGACCTGAGGCATGACGAGTCTTCCGTGACTTTCCAGTTCTCCAATCTCAACTATATCAATCCTTCGCATACTTCCTACCGCTATACCCTGGTCAACTTTGACAAGGAGTGGAACGAGGTGCATTCCCAGGGGCTCGGCAAGGCTGCATACACGTATCTGAAGCCAGGGGACTATGTGTTCAAGGTTTATGCTGCCGACAACGGTACTGACTGGAGCCGTATCCCTGCCGAGGTCAGCTTTACGATACATCCGCCATTCTATGGAAGTACTCTGGCCTATATCATCTATGTGCTTCTTGCCGTAGGAGGGACATTCCTTGCCGTGGAAACCTACCTGAAACGGAAACGGCGCCAGATTGTCCTGGACAGGAAGATGGAGATGCAGCGTCAGAAGGAACAGCTGGACCAGATGAAGTTCAGGTTCTTCACCAACATATCGCATGAGCTGAGGACTCCTCTTACCCTGATTCTCCTGCCTCTGGAAAGCCTGATGAAGGACATGAAGGATTCCGTCCAGTATCCAAGGCTGGAGACCATGCACCATAATGCGAAGGAACTGCTTTCCCTTGTAAACCATCTGCTGGATTTCAGGAAACTGGAGATGGGTGGCGAGAAGATGCATCTGATCAGAGGGGATATCGCGGAGTTTGCCGCTGATATCGTGTCATCATTCAGGGATATGGCGGCCCGCAAGAATATAAGGCTGGATTTCGAGAACAGCATGCCGCGGACGGTGATGGCTTTCGACAGTTCCAAGATGTCCAAGATCATCAATAACCTGCTGTCAAACGCCATGAAGTTCACGCCTGCCGGGGGCTATGTCTCGCTTTCCCTTTCCCCGTCCGTGAAGGACGGCAGGGAGGCTGTGCTGATAGAGGTCTCCGATACCGGGACAGGCATACCTCTTTCTGACCTGGAGCATATCTTCGACCGGTTCTACCAGAGCGACAATGCTTCGATATCAACCGGTTCCGGGATCGGGCTCAGCCTGGTGAAGCAGTATGCGGAGATGCACGAGGGTACAGTAGGTGTGTCTTCCGAGGTGGGCAAGGGGACCGTGTTCAGTGTCCTGATTCCTGCGGATCTTGCGGCCGGCAACGAGTCCGGTGTACCTGAACCGGCTGTGGAACGGCAGGGAGACAGCATTCCACAGCCGGCCGATGATGATTCCGGGCCGGTTGACGGCAAATTTTCGGTGATGGTTGCGGACGACAATGCGGATTTCCGTTACTATCTTGTATCGGAACTCGGCAAGCATTATAACGTGACTGCCGTTGCCGACGGCGAGACCTGCCTGAAGAAAATCCCTTCGGTGCAGCCTGACGTCCTGGTTTGCGACGTGATGATGCCGAACATGGACGGTTTCGAAGTGACCAAACGTGTAAAGAGCAACATCGAGACCTCCCATATCCCCGTTATCCTTCTGACTGCCCGTACTTCCGACGATATCCGCCTCGAGGGTTACGAGACAGGGGCGGATGCATACCTGACGAAGCCGTTCAAGATGGATATCCTCGAGGCACGCATCCGTAACCTGATAGAGGAACGGCAGCGCAGGATCACTTCTTTTTCCGCAGATGCCGAGATCAAGCCGGGTGCGGTTACGATGACTTCCCTGGACGAGAAGCTGATGGCGAAGATCATGGATTCCATCGGGAAGAACCTTGACAATGCCTCGTATTCCGTGGAGGAGCTTTCTTCGGACGTCGGAATGCACAGGATGAACCTCTACCGCAAGCTGCAGTCCCTGGTGGGCATGACACCATCCGAGTTCATCCGGACCATAAGGCTGAAACGTGCGGCCCAGATCGTAACCGAGCGTCCTGACATCTCGCTTTCGGAGCTTTCCGACCTTGTCGGTTTCAACACACCTAAGTACCTTAACAAATATTTCAAGGAAATGTTCGGCTGCACTCCGGGGCAATATGCGAAGGGAAAGTGCGGATAGCGGCGATGATGTACAATTTTGCCATTTCAGTGAATTATTGTTATATGCCTTGAGCTGATTGCAGGATACATTTGTCCGGTAATCAGCTTGAATATGGAAAAGACATGGAGATGGTTCGGTGAGAAGGACAGCATCACCCTGGATATGCTCAGGCAGATAGGGGTGGAAGGTATAGTTACCGCCCTGCATGATGTCCCGAACGGAGAAATATGGCAAAAAGACAAGATTGTAGAGGTCCGGGAATATATCCAGGCTTCAGGGATGCACTGGTCTGTGGTGGAAAGTCTTCCCGTGTGCGAAGCGATCAAGTTTGGCGGGCCAGAAAGAGACAGACTGATTGATAATTACATAGCCAGTCTTTCAAATCTCGGGGAGGCCGGGATAAAGACGGTGTGCTATAATTTCATGCCGGTGATCGACTGGATCCGGACAGACCTTGACTACCGCCTGCCTGACGGTACATCTACATTATACTTCAACTACGCCGGGTTCGCGTATTTCGATTGCCGCATACTCGGGAGGGCTGGCGCTGAAAAAGATTATCCGGATTCTGTTCTGGAAAAGGTCGCGAAACTGGACAGGACACTTTCTGCCAGGGAAAAGCAATCATTGATAGACACGATAATAGTCAAGACCCAAGGCTTTGTCAACGGCAATATTTCCGAAAAGGACGATGCTCCGGTAAGGCTGTTCAGGCAGCTTCTTGAAAAATATGACGGAATCGGCAGAAAGGAATTGAGACAGAACCTCAAGTATTTCCTTGATGCCGTCATGCCGGTGTGCGACAGATATGGGATAGATATGTGTGTACATCCGGATGATCCTCCTTGCCAGGTTCTGGGTCTTCCTCGTATAATTTCTTCTGAAGAGGACCTTGCCTGGCTTGTCGGTTCGGTAGGCAATCGCCACAACGGAATAACATTCTGTGCCGGTTCTCTGAGTGCCGGTCCAGAGAACAATGTCCCCGGAATGGCCGCAAGATTCAAGGACAGGGTGCATTTCGTGCATCTCCGCAGTACGGATATCCTGCCCGGAGGCGATTTTATCGAAGCTCCACATACGGCAGGCCGGGGACATATCGTAGATCTTGTCCGGATTTTCGAAAACATGCGCCCGGACCTGCCGATGCGTGTCGATCACGGGAGGCTGATGCTCGGGGACAGGGAAAAGAATTATAATCCAGGATATTCTTTCTACGGAAGAATGTATGCTCTCGCCCAGGTTGACGGCATCATGGCAGCCGTCAGAAATGAAATGGACAATCCGAAATTTTTTATCTGATACAGGTATTATGAATGAAATGTACAGTATCGCCGGAAAAACGGCGGTAATAACCGGGGCAGGCGGTGTCCTCGGAGGAAGTCTGGCAAGGAGTTTTGCCGCTTCAGGAGCGAAAATAGCCGCCATGGACATAAGGAAAGAACAACTTGACGCGAGGGTCTCGGAATTGAAGGAGCTCGGAGCGGATGTTGTCGGGATAGTTTGCAATGTTCTTGATCCGGACAACCTGAAAAAGGCTGCCGCCGATATTCTCGGACATTGGGGGAGGGTAGATATTCTTATAAACGTCGCCGGCGGAAATATGCCGGGGGCTACGCTGGCTTCCGACCAGCCTGTCTTTGAAATGAAGATAGAGGACTGGAAAAAGGTGACGGACCTGAATATGAACGGGACCGTATATCCTTCGATTGTTTTCGGAGAGGTGATGGCAAGGCAGAGGTGTGGTTCGATTGTCAACATATCGTCCATGGCGGCCTACAGTGCCATAACAAGGGTGCCAGGGTATTCTGCCGCGAAGTCTGCTGTCAGTAACTTTACCCGGTGGATGGCTGCGGAAATGGCGATGAAGTACGGTGACGGCATCCGTGTAAACGCTATAGCTCCTGGATTCTTTATCGGAGACCAGAACCGTGCGGTACTTCTGAACCCTGACGGCAGCCTTACTGAAAGAAGCCGTAAGGTTCTTGCCAAGACTCCGATGAAAAGGTTCGGTGACATAAACGAACTGAACGGTGCCGTACAGTTCCTCTGTTCTGATGCGGCAAGCTTCATCACCGGTGCCATAATCCCTGTGGACGGCGGCTTTTCAGCATTCAGCGGGGTCTGAGACATTAATGTATGATTTTAATATTTCTCTGAATTATTATTATATCCAGGGCAGGTGTCCGGGGATAATTTTGTGAATGAAAACCACTGCAATCATGCAAAAGATACTGATACTGGCAATAGCATTTGTAATGGCCATGCCCATTTCCGGAAAAGCCGCGGAACCTGACAGGTCTATGGAAAAGACAGTCGAGACCGCGTTGGACTTTTCACTTTCACGTTACAGGACGTTTTACGAAACGATGAAGTCTTATCCCGGAAGACTGCCGAAGACTGTCGAGAACGGTGAACTTGTCACAAGTTCATCCCACTGGTGGACAAGCGGGTTTTTCCCTGGAACACTGTGGTATCTCTATGAGTACAGCGGAGAGAATTCCGATCTGGAGGCTGCGGAAGAAATGACCGGAAGAGTCTCACGGGAGCAGTATACAACAGACAATCACGATGTCGGTTTCATAATAAACTGCAGCTATGGCAACGGATACCGCCTGACAGGAAAGGAAGACTACCGGCAGACGATCATCAATGCGGGCAATTCACTGTCTGTGCGTTTCTCGGATACTGTAGGATGTATAAGGTCATGGGACCGCTGGAACTTTCCTGTCATCATAGATAATATGATGAATCTTGAGCTTTTGACAATCGCTTCGGCTTTAACGGGGAACAATACCTTCTACAGGATGGCGAAGAGCCATGCCGACAAGACGATGGAATGGCATTTCCGTCCAGATGCAAGTTCATACCATGTTGTTGACTATGATCCTGCCACAGGTGCGGTGGTGAAGCGGATGACCCATCAGGGCGCCGCGGACGGATCTTCGTGGTCCCGGGGACAGGCATGGGGACTGTACGGATATACGATGATGTACAGACAGACCGGTGACAGGAAATATCTGGACCACGCAATACGTATCGGCAGGTACATAATGAATCATCCGGCATTGCCGAAAGACGGTATCCCGTACTGGGATTTCGATGCTCCTGGCATACCTGACGCAGATCGGGACGCCTCGGCTGGGGCGATAATGGCGTCGGCGTATATTGAACTGAGCACATACGTTGACGGCGAACTGTCGGAGCAGTTCCTTCGCCTTGCGGAAAAGCAGCTGAAATCCCTTTCTTCCGTCAGGTATCTTGACAAGAAGGGAAAGAACAGAGGTTTCCTTATAATGCACTGCACCGGATATTACAAGAAAGCATCAGAGATAGACGCCCCTCTTTCATACGCGGATTACTATTATGTCGAAGCCTTGATGAGGTATAAAAGGCTTCTTGATGGCCGTCCTGTAGTGGATGTGTTCACAGTCCTGTCGGAGAATGATGACCGGGCATTGTGGCTGAGCGCCATGAGACGTATCTCGGATCCTGTCCTGAAGAATCTGGCAAAGGGAGAACTGAAGAAGAATATGCCGGTGGAGTCAAGGAACAGGGATATTGAATCAAGATACAAGGTTACACATCTTGAGGCTTTCGGCAGGCTTATGACGGGACTTTCCCCGTGGCTGGAACTCGGGGCGGACCCTACGCCGGAAGGTCAGCTGAGGGCAGAATATATCGACCTGGTGGTAAAAGGAATACAGAATGCTGTAGATCCGGAATCTCCTGATTATCTGAATTTCAACTATGACCGTCAGCCACTTGTCGATGCTGCCTTTCTTGCTCACGGCCTGTTGCGCTGCAGGACCCAGGTATGGGACAGACTGGATACACTTACCAGGTCCCGGCTTATAGGAGAGCTTGAATCAAGCAGGACCATAAAGCCTGGCGAAAACAACTGGCTGCTGTTTTCGGCAATGGTCGAATGCGCCCTCAAGGAATTTTCCGGTGAATGGGAATATGAGCGGGTGCAGTATGCCCTGGACAGGTTCCGTGAATGGTACAAGGGAGACGGATGGTACGGCGACGGCAAAGAGTTCCATCTGGACTACTACAACAGTTTTGTAATACATCCTATGCTGATGCAGGTGCTTGAGGTGTCGTCAAAATATGGCAAGGACGCAGGCGAGCTGTATGAGCAGGAGTGCAAGAGATATTCGAGGTATGCGGAGCAGCAGGAGCGTCTGATTTCGCCTGAGGGGACATTCCCTGCATTCGGGCGGTCACTGGCGTACAGGTTCGGTGCGTTCTATGCCTTGTCGGATGTGGCGTACAGGCAGATGCTTCCGGCTAAGGTTACGCCTGCACAGGTTCGGTGCGCCTTGACAGAGGTCATCAGGCGGCAGATCAATGCTCCCGGTACGTTCGATGGCAACGGCTGGCTCCGGGTCGGCTTCTACGGTCATCAGCCGTCGATAGGAGAGACCTATATCTCGACCGGCAGCCTGTACTTGTGTACTGCTGCGTTTATCGCCCTCGGCTTGCCTTCGGAAGATCCGTTCTGGAGTGCTCCTGCGGCTGACTGGACAGAGAAGAAAGTATGGCAAGGTGTGGATATACCTTGTGATAAAGCGTTAAAGAATAACTAATAATCAAAATTCCGCATTTCATGAGAAACACTATTTTAGGAACATTGCTGGCATTTTTGCTTTCGGCTGTATTCAGTACGCAAGTTTTTGCTCAGGACAAGATCACCGGAACTGTTTCTGATGCCGTAGGGGCATTGCCCGGTGTGAATGTAATGATAAAAGGGACCAGTACCGGTACCACGACGGGAGACAACGGAGAATATTCCATTTCCGCATCGGAAGGCCAGGTCCTCGTATTCAGTTTTATCGGGTACTCCGATGTTGAAAAGACAGTCGGGACCCAGACCCGGATAGATGTTGTCATGTCAGAAGATTCACAGCAGCTGGAAGCTCTCGTAGTCGTGGGTTACGGTATGCAGCGCAGGAAGGACATTACAGGTTCTGTCGCGTCAGTGAATATGGAAGATATGGACTATACCCCTGGATCCGACCCTGTAGATATGTTGCGAGGCAGGATTGCCGGTGTAGAGGTCACATCATCATCCGGACGTCCTGGTTCCAGTGCATCCATCAAAGTGCGAGGTGACAGGTCTCTTACAGGAGGAAACGCCCCGTTGTATGTGATTGACGGTTCTCCTGCTACAAGCGAGGAGTTCAGCATGATAAACGGAGCTGATATCGAGTCTATAGAAGTGCTCAAGGATGCTGCCTCACAGGCTATCTACGGTACAAGGGCTGCGAACGGAGTCATTCTTGTCACGACGAAAAGGGGACAGACAGGGAAAGTTCAGGTCACCCTCGACAGCTACGTCGGAGTCCAGACCCTATGGCGCAACTTCGATTTCTACGACGGAGAGGAGTTCTATAATCTGAGAAGGGAAGCATTTGCCGGAGACCGCCAGTATTTTTCAGCGGAAGATTATGAACTGCTCCAGCCGAATATCGTCCTCAATGACGCTATCATGGAGGAGGTCTATGCCAACAAGAATTTCGTCAACTGGGAGGATCTCATGCTCAAGCCGGCGCTTGCCCACAAACACGACCTGAGCATCCGCGGAGGTACTGACAGGATAAGGGTAGCCGCCGGATTCGGATATTATGACCAGTACGGTATGGTACGTACCGGTTCAAGATACCAGAGAGGCAACGCCAGGTTGAATGTGGACTTCAATGTATTCAAATGGCTGAACATAGGGTTCAATACTTCCTACGGAAAATCCGGCCAGGACAGAGAGTCCGGCAGTTTTACTGACTTCATCACAAGGACACCTCTTGCCCAGGTGTACAATGAAGATGGAAGCTATACAATGTATATAAATTCAGAGAAGGCCCCGAACCCGCTGTATACTGCCGAATGTTTTGAAAGGAATATCATCACAGACTATTACCGTCTGAATACTTTCTTCGATATAAAACCGTTCAAGGGTTTCAGCTACCGTCTTAACCTTTCTTACTACAACCACTTCAAGGAAGACGGGCAGTTCACCTCTTCGGAAGCCATAGGAAGTACAGGACAGGGCTCGCTGAGCAATAACAAGAACCAGAATTACCTCGTCGAGAACATCATCAACTATACCGTTCCGATCAAGAATATGAACCATCGTCTGAACATCACCCTCGTGCAGAGCTGGGACAAGACTGTGGACAGGTCCATGTCGTATTCGGCCAACAATGTACCTGTGAACAGGGACTGGAACATGCTTCCTGCAGGAGAGGTGACTGACATAGGCAGAGGATTCGAGGAAGAAGTCATGATCTCTTTCATGGGACGAGTACAGTATAGTTTCAGGGACAGGTACCTGATTACAGCTGCAATCAGACGGGACGGAAACAGCAAGTTCGGAAGCAACAACAAATGGGCTAACTTCCCTTCGGTATCTGCCGGATGGCTTATCTCGGAGGAACCTTGGATGAAAGACGTGCATGCGGTATCCAACCTCAAGCTCAGGGCAAGCTGGGGCCAGGTAGGTTCCCATAGTGCGCTTGCAAGATACAAGAGCCTCGGCCTTGCCAACTCTATCGATATGGAGTTCGGGGACGAGCATTCGACAGGCTTCCTGCCGGGCAGCGAACTTTCCAACCCGAACATAGGATGGGAGACCACTTCACAGACGAATGTCGGTGTGGATTTCGGATTCTTCAACGACAGGCTCTACGGTAGCGTAGAATATTACAACACGGTTACCAACGACCTGCTTGTAGCAAGGAGCATCAGTCCTTCTCTAGGGTACAGCAAGATAACGGACAACATGGGCAAGACCAGTACATGGGGTACGGATATCTCCATTACAGGTGAAATTTTCAGGACAAAGGATTTCTTCTGGAGCATGGGTACCAATTTCTCCCTTTACCGCAACAAGATCCTTAGGATAAACGGCCTGACTGACGAGAACGGCAACGAGGTGGATGACGTCAACAACAAATGGTTCATCGGCGAGCCTCTGAATGTCTACTATGACTACCAGTTCGACGGTATATACCAGTATGAGGATTTTGAGCGTGCAGGAGACTCTTTCTATCTCAAGCCTACTTATGATACAGACGGTGACGGCATCGCCGACAAGGCTCTTGAAAGGGAAGACAATGTATATCCTGGAGCTATCAAGGTGAAGGATGTGAACAATGACGGCAAGATCACTGCTGAAGACAGGGTCGTGATACCTAAGGACCCGAAATTCTCGATGTCCCTTACCACTACCTTGAAATGGAAAGGTTTCGACCTGTTCGCAGATTTCTACGGAGTGTACGGAAGGATTATCCAGAACAAGTATCTGTACGACTACAATTCGGGCGGGTCCCTTCAGGGCAAGCTCAACGGTGTGAAAGTGAATTACTGGACTCCGCAGAATCCGTCCAATGAGTATCCGAGACCTCTGTACAGCCAGGGAATATCTTACCATTCGGCACTTTCTTATTCCGACGCTTCCTACATAAGGCTCAGGACCCTGACTTTAGGATATACACTTCCTAAGCACCTGACCCAGAAGATACATATCGACAGGCTGCGTTTCTATCTGACAGGAACAAACGTGTTCACGATAACAAATTTCCTGTCCTACAGCCCTGAGCTTACCCCGGGTTCTTACCCTGAAGCAAGGCAGTGGATATTCGGTCTGAACCTCAGTTTCTGAAAAAGTTGAACAAAGTTGAAGATATAACAATTATGAAGAAAATATCAGCTATCATATTGATCTTATGCGCCGGCCTCGGTACCGCCTGTACTGATGCGCTGATGGAAGACTCAAAGACAAAAATCACGACAGACTGGCTCAAGACGACTCCTGAAGGTCTGGAATCGATGGTCATAGGCCTTTATGACTATGACAGGAAGATACTGAGGGACTACGGATCCGGCGGGGACGGCGAGCTTTTCTGTGCGCTCATGTTTGATTACAGCACTGACCTTCTTGTCTTCAGGGGTGGTTCGGCAGCAGCTCTCGCCAGGCTTGACGGACTTACTGCAAGTACGAATTATTTCAAGTATATGTGGTCGCACCATTATCAGATCATAGGAAAGGCGAATGAGGTGATATATGCAGCAGAGCATAACCTCGATATGGAAAATTCTACCGTGAGAAAGGCATGGGCAGAGGCGAAGGTATTCCGCGGAAGATCATATTTCGAACTTTACAAGCGTTTTGAGCGTCTCTACCTGAACACGGTCCCTACCACGGTAGGCAATCTCGACAGGGTGTTCAAACCTTCAAGCAAGGAGGCGATCTTCGACCTGATCAAGGATGACCTCAATGACGCTATGGAGGTTCTTGACTGGACAGACCAGCCAGGCCGCTGGACCAAGGCTGTAGCCAAACACATCAGGGCACAGGTGGCCATGTGGGAGGATGACTGGACTACGGCTATCGACCAGTGCGAGGATATCTTCGAGAGCGGTATGTACGGGATGATGGACAACGCCATCGACTGCTTCACTGGAGCTGATCTCAATTTCAGGGAGAATCTCTATGTATATCAGTATTCTGCCAATATCGGTGGCGGCGGAAATGCCAGCGGCGGAAATGTTTCGGGACACCGTCTTTCCCTTGTGACGACATCGAGGTACCAGAAAGTGACGGGAATGGACTTTTCTGTAGAATATGGCGGATACGGCTGGGGAAGATGCTATCCGAACACCTACCTTCTCGGCCTGTATGACCAGGAAAAGGACAAGCGTTACCAGAATATGTACAGGCATAAATGGTATTACAACGATCCTGACAATCTTCCTGCCGGAAAACAGCTCGGAGACGAGGTTGTCGAGAAGTCATCTGCCGAATATATCGAATGTCTTCACCCGATGTCCCTCAAATATGCGGACAGCTGGACCCGCCTTGAATCTATCGAGGCCACATACGGGTTCAAGGATGTGGTGCTGTACAGGCTTGCAGAGACATATCTGATGGCTGCAGAGGCGTATTACCACAGGGATGGAGGTTCGAGCCCTAAGGCTATAGAGTATTATAACGAGACCTGGGAAAGGGCCGGCAATGACCACTTCGACGGTCCGCTCACAATGGATATCCTGCTGGAAGAATATGCCCGTGAACTTAACTTCGAAGGTGTGCGCTGGCCGTTGCTCAAACGTCTCCGTATGCTGGAGCGTGTCACCCTGCACGGAGGTGATACTCCGGAAGAGGATCCTCGTCTGGTAGAGGACAGAAGCCTGACTCAGCAGAGGACCAATTTCCAGCCTAAGCATTATGTATGGCCTATCCCTCAGTCTGAGATCGACTTCATGGGTGCCGCCAACTTCCCTCAGAACGAAGGCTGGCTGTAATGCCGGTGCCAATAAATGAGAAACGGGACGGAATTTCCGCCCCGTTTCTCATTTATTGGTGTGCTGACAAAGAATCATCTGTATTCTATATTGTCTGTCCTGAAAGGTATGGCAGGAAGACCCTCGCAGTTATAGAGGTTTATGCAGTGCCAGTCGGTGAAAGCAAAACGGACGAAACATGGCTCAGGTACCGAGTCTGAAGTCACTTCTACCGTAGACCTGTCGTGTTTTCCGATGCGGGCGGTCGCAGGATAATAGACCCCGTCCTTTCCTGCAAGTTCGAAACACTGTATCTCCTGGTCTGACGGAATGAGCCCGCGTTCCGCAAACTTGAATTTTACTGTAGCTTTCCCACCGTCATATTCCACTGAATCGAAGACCGGACCTGAGCCTGGTATTCCCTGGTATCCGTAGACATTTACGAGAGCGGAAGCAAGTACACGTTCAGCGACGGTTTTCTTCTTAGGGAAGTGGACGAACTTCAATGACCCCAGGTCGGATGTGCCGACTATATAGGCATTGCTGTCTTCAGAAGCGGCTTTGAACTGGGCCTCCCTCAGTCTTGCCGAGCCGAGTTCTCCCGGACCGCTGTATTTGCCTGGGGCTATCTGGCAGATTATGAACGGCATCGCAGGAGATGACCAGTCCTTCCGCCAAAGTGCCATCATCTCTGTCAGCATTTTCGCGTAGCACTCTGCGTTTCTCCTGTTGCTCTCGCCCTGGAACCATACCACACCCTTGACAGGGACTTTGGATATAGGGACAATCATGGCATTGTACAAGGTATACGGGTCCCTGTACGGCTTGTCTGCTTTTGCCAGATATTCATCCGGTCCCAGACTGGATATGACTTCCTTGCTGAGCCATGATTCTATCCTGGAGCCGCCGTAGCTCGATACGATGATTCCTACAGGAACATCGATTGATTCGGAGAGACGGCTGCCGAACATATAGGCCACCGCACTGAAGAAAGGCACTGTGGACGGGTCAGGCCTGAGCCATTCTCCGCCGCATTCCGTGAGCGGTTCATATGAGTAGTTGTGCTTCACATCAAACAGCCTCAGGTTCCTGTATCTTCCTGAAGAGAGTATTTCAGGGAGACTGCCTTCCACGGGCTGGGACGGGAATCCTCGCATCGGCATCTCCATGTTGGACTGGCCCGAGCACAGCCATACGTCACCTATGAGTACATCGTCGAGAAATATCCTGTTCTCCCCTTTTATTTCAATCCACTGTGTCTCACAGCTTCCTGACGGTACTTCTACCGGCACGGACCAGAGGCTGTCAGGTCCGGCCTTGGCAGTCCATGATCCGTCATTCCATGAGCAGCTTACCTTGACCTTTTCTCCAGGGGAAGCTTTGCCATGTACCGGCATGACGCTGTTCTGCTGGATCACCATGTGGTTGCCGATTGTGGAATGCAGGCGGACTTCAGCCCCTGCAGTCACTGATGCCGCGATGCAGATCAGTACCGCGGCGGAAAGTCTTGTCGTAAGTTTCATATCTGTTACCATTTGTCCGTTCTGAAAGGATATACAGGAAGACCGTCCTGGTTGTACAAAGTTCCGACATGCCAGCTTGTGAAGCAATACCTTACAGCTGCAGGCTCGGCGACTTGCGGACTTGACACCGTAATCTGGCAAGGCCCGGGGCCGATCACCGCCTCGGCGCTGTAGAATTGCCTGTCGTTTCCGGCTATCTGCACGTACGGGATGTTCCGGTATCCGCAGACAAGAGACTCAGCGTGGCTGAAAGTTATGATAGCCTTATTCCCTGAAATCTCCATGCTTTCGTATGCAGGCCCGTGGGGGTCTACATCGCTGAATCCGTAGACATTTTTGCCTGCCCAGAGCAGAAGCCTCTCTGCGGGCACTTTCTTGTCTGGATAATGCTGGTATTCCCTGTCTCCGACATCAGATGTCGATACGACACCGGAATTCGGAATCTCGGACATGACATTGAACTGGGTTTCCATCATCCTGGCTGCCGAAAGATTGTCTTTGTAGCCGTAAGGTGCGACCTGGACATAATAGAACGGGAGACTGTTCTCCATATCTCCCCAGTCGCTGCGCCATCTGGATACCATCTCTTTCATGTTTTCCGCATAATCTGTATTCGACAGGTCAGATTCTCCCTGATACCACAGGAAACCCCGGAGGGTATAGTAGTGGATCGGCCATATCATACCGTTGTAGAGTATCCCCGGAGAGCGTTTTTCCGCTGCGACAACTTCTCCTGAATTCTTCATCCATGCCGCTATCGGTGTGCCTCCGTATGAGCATCCGATCATACCGACAGGAATGCCGAGACTCTGGTGCAGCTTCCTCCCGAAGAAGAATGCGATGGCACTGAATTCTTTTGCATCAGTGGGTGTGCAGACTGTCCATTCCCCGTTCCCTTTGTTGATGTCGAACTGAGGTTCAACCGCAGCAGCCTTCAGGTCTGCATACGGTACCTTGAAATATCTGAATGAAGGGAAGTTCGCTGTAGAGAGTTCCTGCTCGGAATCTTTCACAGGCTGATAATTGTCCGTATTTACGCCGAACCCCCGCATCGGCATCTCCATATTGGACTGGCCCGAGCATAACCATACTTCTCCGATGAGGATGTTCTCTATTTTCTCTTCGGCCCGCTGACTGTCTTTTATGGTCATGCTCTGCGGTTCTTCCGTGGCTGACGGAGTGTCTACAGGGACCACCCAGATCCCGTCGTTCCCTGTTATGGAAGTGAAGGGCTCTGTCCTCCATGATGTCTGGACAGTGATTTCCGAACCTGGAATAGCCTTGCCCCAGATGTTTGCCTGTGTGTTCTGCTGGAGCACCATGTTGTCGCTGATTATCGCAGGCAGGTCCAGTTCGCTGGGGAGATATGGATTGAGCCCTCCGGACGGGACATCCGGCTGACGTACCGGGTCCTGCTCTTCGCCGCTGCAGCCCAATGCGAGAGCTGCGGTCAAGATGATCGTGGAAATTCTTTTCATGATTATTAGCTTTTTTACAATACAAAAATATCTGTAAAGCGGCAGCCGGATTGACTAAATAAATACAAAAATATGGCAATATCATTCAAAAATCCGTAATTTTGGCGACCCTAAAAATACGAGGACAATGATAAACCGCATAATATCAACACTATTGTTTCTGATTCTGCCACTGTTTGTTTCCGCAGAGAACCACAGGGATATAAATGTCCGCCACATAAGTGTCGAGCAGGGTCTGTCTCATTATACGGTCAATTCCATATATCAGGATGAGTTCGGGTTTATATGGATAGGGACCATGGACGGGCTGAACAGGTACGACGGTCACCGGATAAAGACTTTCAAGCCTTCATATTCAGATACCTCCGCCATAAGGGAGAACAATATCCGGGCTATATGTGGAGACGGGAAGGGCCACCTTTTCATAAAAGGTCTGAACAGCCTTTCCGAATTCGATATGAAGACCGGGAAGTTCACGATGCTGAAAGAAGACAATGTGAGGCATATCTATTTTGACGGAGAACGTCTCTGGGTCGCGGGGGGGGGGTATCTTACGGACCTTCAGCAGGGAGACCGGCAAGTTTGAGACAAGGTTCCGGTTCGACAGGGCCGGAATCAAGGGAGCTGTCATAGACTGTTTCATAGTGGACAGTTCCGGCAGCCAGTATATCTGCACCAGCAAGCATGGCCTGTACAAGGTGGACAAGGATGGGCATATTGTCTTCCATTTCATGATGGGAGAGACCAATTCCCTGTTTGAGGATTCCAAAGGAAACATATGGATAGCGACAAGGGCTGAAGGCCTGTACTTCATTGACGGCAGGACCGGTGAAATGACGCATTATTCGCACAGCAAGGACGACCCGTACTCTGTCGGGCACAACAATGTCAGGCAGGTGTGCGAAGATCTGGACGGGAATCTGTGGGTAAGCACTTTCGACGGGCTGTCCAAATTCGATCCCTTGTCCAGCAGGTTTTACAAGTACCGGTACGAATTGCAGCAGACCGCATTCGATATGCGATCGATAATTTCCATGATATGCGACAGCCAGGGGACCCTCTGGATAGGATCGTTCTATGAGGGACTGTGTCTTTACAACACCATATATGACAGCTACAGGTACTACTGTCCTCTGGCGAATACGGAAGGACACCTGAGTTCCCCGCTGATAACGTCCATGGCTGAAGACAGCTCAGGTATGCTGTGGATAGGAACGGAAGGAGGAGGCCTTAACGGATATGACCGCAGGAACAATACATTCCGCAACTTCAGGACAGGGGATGGATTGTCGTCGAATATAATCAAGTCCCTCCTTGTGGATGACCGTAAGAATGTCCTGTGGGTGGCTACTCTTTATGACGGGATAGACAGGGTGGACCTTGAAACAATGGAAGTCAGGCATTACGGGCCGGTTGTCGAAGGTACCTCGGACCAGAAACTTGAAAATGTGGTGCAGATGGAGCATTACGGGGATTCCATTCTACTTGCTTCCAATACTGGAATCGCCGTACTTGACAAACACACAGGGAAGATATCCCGGTTGAACACAGGATTCAATGCCGAACATCGGGCCCAGGTATGGGATATAGAAGCCAGCGAAGATGGCAACCTGTGGTTTACAACATCGACGGACCTGTACTGTTTCAGCCCTGCTGACGGAATTACACGATATTTCCCGTTTTCCAGTACCGGATTCGGATGGGTCAACAATAATATGAATTCTATCCTTGAGGACAGTGCAGGAAGACTGTGGTTCGGATCTTCAGGTTCAGGCTTTTTCCTGTACGACAGGCAGACTGACAGTTTTCGCAGTTTCGGGAATGACGGATCCCTGGAGAATGGCTATATTACGGGAATCGCCGAGGACGTGACATCCGGGCTCATATATGTGTCGACAAACAATGGCATAGCCCGGCTCGATCCGGATAGCGGCGAGATGACCTCGTTCAGCCATTACAACGGGTTCCCGCTTACATCAATCAATGAAAACAGCCTTTTCATCACCGGCGACGGCGAACTTTATGCAAGCAGTCTGATAGGAATGGTCTCCATAAGATGCAGGGAATTGCAGAACAGACCACATGACTATAGCGTATATGTCACGGGCCTTGTCATCGATAATGAGCATATTTCTCCTGCACCGCATTCCCCGAAGGCTACACTACAGGAAGATATACTCTACCAGGACCATATCAGGCTGGAGCCGGGACATGCGTCTATCGGTTTCGAACTGGCTGACAATGACCATACGCTTCCTGCCAATACTCTGATAGAGTATAAGCTTGAAGGTTTCGACGATGACTTCATATATGCCGGTTTCAAAGATTATGTTGCGTATACCAACCTCAATCCCGGACATTATACATTCATTATCCGGGGTACATTGAAGAATACGGACGGGACTTTCCCGGAAAGAAGGATAGCGATAAAGGTCATTGCACCGTTCTATAAGACCTGGTATTTCCTCCTTATCATAATCATGGCTGTAACCGGAGTTATCGTATACCTTATCCAGGCCTATACGACAAACATCCGCCTCCGTACTGTTCTTGATTCGGAAAAACGGGAGAAAGACTATGTAAATTCCGTCAACCAGCAGAAACTCCGTTTCTTCACAAATATATCACATGAATTCCGGACTCCTCTTACTCTGATCAACGGGCAGCTGGAGATGCTGTTGTCCAGGAATGACCTGAAACCGGCGGTATATTCGAGTATCCTTAACACATACAGGAGTTCCCGGAGAATGAGGCGTCTGGTTGATGAGATAATAGACATAAGGAAAGAAGACCAGGGATATTTCAAGCTCAGGGTATCGGACAATGACATAACCGCCTTTTGCCGTGAAATATTCCTTTCATTTGAAGAATATGCCACCCATAAGGGGATAGAATTCAGTTTCAGTGCCCCTAATGCGTCCCTCTGTCTCCGGTTCGATCCTGTGCAGATGGAGAAGGTCATCTATAACCTGCTTTCCAACGCGTTTAAATATACGAACCGGGGAGACAGCATCTCGCTTGCCATTGAAGACCGGGGAGACAGCATCTCCATAAAGGTCTCTGATACTGGACGGGGAATTGCCGCCGGGAGCCTTCCTCACGTATTCGAACGTTTCTGGCAGGAAGACAGCATGGATGCCGCCGTACAGTCCCAGGGTTCGGGAGTAGGCCTGTCCCTGGCAAAGACTATAGTCGAAATGCATGACGGGACAATAAGCGTTGAAAGCGAAATCGGAAAAGGCAGTGTTTTTACTGTCTTGCTGAAAAAGGATCCTCATTACGACAGTTCTTCCGTAATAATCTGTCAGGGGACGGAAACGGAGCCCCACAAGTATATTCCAGATTACAGGAGAGAGGACATACCTGAATCGGACGGAGGAGGTGGCGGCAGGTCTGACGTCCGGATGCTCATCGTTGAAGACAATGATGACGTAAGGGATATGCTCGACAGGATATTCTCTCCGATTTACAATATAATCACGGCCAAGGACGGGATGGAAGGCATAGAGATGGCCAAGAAGGAAGGTCCGGATATAATTCTTAGCGACATCATGATGCCGGGCATGTCTGGAGTAGAGATGTGTGCCAAACTGAAAAACGATATAGAGACTTGCCATATCCCGATAGTGCTTCTTACCGCCAGAAATGCGGAGGAACACGTGGTGGAAGGTCTCCAGACAGGAGCGGATGACTATATTACCAAACCGTTCAGTGTCAAGCTTCTTGTAGCGAGATGCAACAATCTTGTGACTGGACGCAGAAGGCTTCAGGAAAAATATATGAGGCATCCGGATGCTTCTGTCCGGATGCTTTCGGCAAATCCGAATGACCAGGCGATGCTCCAGAAAGCCGTTGACCTGGTCCTGCAACATCTTGACGATCCGGAGTTCTCCATAAACACATTCGCAAAGGAGATGGGGATAAGCCGGACTTATCTTTTCACGAAAATCAGGGGATTGACCGGCCAGTCTCCGAACGAATTCATATCGACCATACGACTCAAGCAGGCTGCTACGCGGCTTTTGGAGAATCCGGACGCGAGCATGTCGGATATCGCCTATTCCCTCGGGTTCAGTTCCCCGAGCTATTTCATAAAATGTTTCAGGAATCTTTACGGGAAGACTCCTGCAGCATACAGGAAAGAGATGGGCGTTGACAAATGACGGCAGTCTTGGACCATTTTTATATTTATTTGTACAGAAGTGCCATTACCGGCCGGTGCCTGGGGTTATTTTTGCGGAAGTAACCAATACCATTATTCTGTATGAAACTAAAATATTTGTTTATCGTATTCCTTTCATTGTCATGCCTGACAGTGTTTGCATCCTGTACAGGAAAGCCGGACGCTCCTGATCCGGTAGGCGGTACAGACGGCGGACAGCCGAAAAAAGAATATGATGTCTTTCTGCTTATAGGCCAGTCCAATATGGCCGGAAGAGGCCTTATGCTCGAAGGTGACGAAAATGTATTTTCTGAAAACGTATTCCTTCTTGATGACGAAGGCCGTCCGGAAGCTGCTTCGAATCCGCTGAACAAATATTCCACGATCCGCAAGAAAATCAGTTATCAGGCTATAAATCCCGGTTTCAGTTTTTCCCGGAAGGTATCTGAGACGACAGGACGGAAGATTCTGCTTGTCGTTAATGCCAGAGGCGGGTCCAATATCAATGAGTGGGTGCCTGGCAAGGAGACGGAAATAGAGAACGACAACGGCGGGAAGGTGAAGCTCTGCTTTTATGACGAGGCTGTGGAAAGAGCGCAGGAAGCTATGGCGTATGGAGAACTGAAAGCTATCCTCTGGCATCAGGGCGAATCCAACAGCAGCAATCCTGACGGATATCTCGACAAGCTGAAGACCATTGCTGACGGTCTTAGACAGGAACTTGGTGTCAGGGACATACCTTTCATAGCCGGAGAGATCGCACAGTGGCATCAGAACGCCTCCAAGTTCAATCCTGTGATACACGAGATCGGAGAAACCATATCGAATTCCGACTATGTCTCTTCGGAAGACTGTACTCCTCTCAAGGATGAGACCGACCCTCATTTCAGCCGGGACGGCCAGATACTCCTCGGGGAGCGCTATGCTGAAAAAGTCCTGAAAATGTGTTACGGCAAATAAGCTTTTCGTGTATGAAACGATATCTTCTCAGCCTTTTCCTTCTGGCTGCTGTCCCGTATTTCGCATATTCCCAGAGGACAGTCCGCACCATAAACGAATCGTGGCAGTTCCATAAAGGTGAGCTTCAGGACCCGTTTGCGGTGACGGAAGGCACATTTGCCGAGACCGTATCTATCCCGCATACATGGAATGCCAGTGATTCATGGGATGAGGTGCCGGGATATTACCGCGGCATCGGGTTTTACAGGAAAAATGTGGCAATAAACGATTCCCTTGAGGGAAAAAGGGCCTATATCCGTTTTGAGGGGGCGAACCAGGAGGCGGGACTGTATGTGAACGGCAGTCTGGCTGGAACGCACAAAGGCGGGTACACCGCATTCTGCTTCGATATCACGGACTATGTCCATAGCGGGGAGAATACCTTTGTAGTCAAGGTAGACAACAGCTATAATGAACAGATTCCGCCTCTGTCTGCGGACTTCACTTTCTTTGGAGGTATCTACAGGGATGTGTATCTGATGATTACAGAAGATACTCATATATCTGTAACCCATTATGCCACAGACGGAGTCTATTTGTCCACGCCTTCGGTTGACAGCACTTCTGCCGAGGTTGAGATCCGGACCATGGTGACGAATGCCGGTAGTACCAAGGAGGCGGTGACAGTCGAGCACCGTATCGTGGCTCCTGACGGACAGACAGTCAGCACACTCCGCGGCAAGATGAAGATAAAGGGCAGCACTGTCAACGAGGAGAATCTCCAGACTGTTACGATAGACAACCCTGCACTCTGGGATATTGACAGTCCGCAGCTTTATAAGGTCTATACTACCTTGCAGGACAGGGACGGAAGGGTCCTTGACCGTGTCAGCTCCTCTTTCGGCATCCGCTGGTACAGCTTCGACCCTGACGAAGGATTCTACCTTAACGGGAAATACCGGAAACTGATGGGTACGAACCGGCACCAGGACTACAGCAGGCTCGGGAATGCCCTAAGGGATGAAATGCATGTAAGGGATATCCGTCTGCTGAAGGAGATGGGAGGCAATTTCCTGAGGATCGCCCATTATCCGCAGGATCCGGTGATAACCCAGATGTGTGACAGGGAAGGGATTGTCACATCCATAGAGATTCCTGTCGTCAATGCAGTGACTATGACGGAGGAATTCGAGGAAAACTGTATCACGATGACCAAGGAAATGGTCTGGCAGAGCTATAACTCACCGTCTGTCATAATGTGGGCTTATATGAACGAGGTCCTTCTCCGCCCGCCTTACGACAAGAACAATGAAACAGAGAAACGTACATACCTCGATTATGTCTATAAGATAGCGTCCGGCATAGAGAATACCATAAGGGAACTGGACAAGGAGAGGTATACTATGCTTCCTTGCCACAGCAATCCAGGGCTGTATGCGGAATGCGGAATCGCCGCCCTTCCGAAGATCCTCGGCTGGAACCTGTACAACGGATGGTACAGCAACGGTTTCGACGGGTTTGCAAGGCAGCTGGACAAGATACATTCCATGTTCCCTCGGCAGAGCATCCTGGTGACGGAATACGGCGCGGATGTGGATCCGAGACTCCACTCCTTTGATTCCGAAAGGTTTGACTTCACCTGTGAGTACGGTCTGAAGTACCACCATCATTACATACCGGCAATACTTGAGCGCAAGTGGCTCGCCGGCACTACTATATGGAACCTGAACGACTTCTATTCCGAGGCGAGGAGGGATGCTGTTCCGAACGTCAACAACAAGGGCATAACCGGAGTCGACCGTGAGATCAAGGATAGCTACTGGCTGTATCAGTCGGTCCTGAGTGAAGACCCTGTGCTCCGTATAGGCGGCAGCGGATGGAAGGTACGCGGCGGGTTGGATGCCGGAGACGGAAGATGTGTCCAGCCGGTGGAAGTATATTCGAATGCAGATCAAGTCGAGCTTTGCCACAACGGGACAAGCCTTGGAAAGCGCAGGACAGAGAACGGTACGGCATATTTCAGCGTACCTTTCACCGATGGGCAGAACATACTTTCGGCTGCTGCAGAGAAAGACGGTGTACCTATGTACGACATGCTCCGTATCGATTTCAGACTGACTCCATCGGATGCTGGTGCAGACAGTTTCACGGAACTCAATGTCATGCTCGGTTCGAAACGTTACTTCGAGGACAGGGCTGCAGGCATGGTATGGATACCGGAAAAAGAATACGTGCAGGGCAGCTGGGGATACACTGGCGGAGAAGCCGCCAGGACAAAGACACGGCACGGAAGCCTGCCTGCCTCAGATGTGGATGTCCTCGGCACCGACCAGGATCCTGTGTTCCAGACGCAGCGGAAAGGTATAGAGAGCTTCAGGGCGGATGTTCCGGACGGATACTATTATGTCTATCTGTATTTTGCCGATCTTGAGTCCGGCAAGGACAAGGCAGCTCTGGCGTACAATCTCGGGAACGATGTCATCAGGAATGAGAAGTCAGACAGGATATTCGATGTCAGCATCAACGGCCAGCCTGTGCTCAAGGAGTTTGATATAGCAAAGGAATGCGGCTATGAGCGGGCTGTCATAAAGAAATTCCCGGTCGTAGTCACAGGAGACGGCGGACTTTCGGTGGACTTCACTCCGGTGAAGGGTGAGCCTGTGCTCAACGCTGTAAGGATATACCGTTGCTACTGAGAAAATAATAACCAATAAAAACATAGTAATGAGATACTCTAAGAACTTATTATCCATAGCAGTACTTGTAATCTGCGCTACAGGAATGGCATCATGTACTGAAAAGACCCCGCTTTCGTCCGGTAACAGCTGGTGGACAGACGGAGACGAGCAGGTCGAGGAGCCTGAAGATGCGGAATGGGAACTGCCGGAACCCGGGGCTGAGGAAGCATACAGCCCGTCCCCGAACGGACATCTCTACCGTCCGATCACTATGGAATACTCTACATCCGTTCCGGTAAACTGG
The DNA here is from genome assembly GCA_944326325.1 of uncultured Bacteroidales bacterium. Taxonomy (GTDB): domain Bacteria; phylum Bacteroidota; class Bacteroidia; order Bacteroidales; family UBA932; genus Cryptobacteroides. The sequence goes on along the minus strand of CALVDQ010000001.1, from coordinate 46,865 downwards.
AGGACGGCAAAGGCGAGGATACTTCCATATCTCAGCGGCTTTGACTACGAGTGTACACGGGCTGATTATGTGGCTCATACCAATAAATACGGTTCTGCAACCGACCTGCCTCAGCAGGAGTCGACAGGCCGTTTCTATGTGAAGAAGATTGACGGAAGATGGTGGATAGTTGACCCGTACGGATATCTCCACCACCACAGGGGAGTAGCATCCCTGAGACAGGGTTCTTCAAGCAGGAATTCAAATGCCTTCAAAGAGAAGTTCGGAAGTGTGGACGAATGGATGGACAGCACACAGGAAGAGCTCGCGAAGGTCGGTGTGCATGCTTCCGGGGCTTTCAGTGACTACGCTTCCATCAGGGAATATAACAGGATGCACAGCAGCAATCCTATAATCCTCGCTCCATCATTCGGCTTCCTGTCTGCTTTCAGGAGTGAATACGGGCTGTCGTACTGCAACGGCAACAGCAATACCGCAGCAGCTCTTGTCCTCTATGACGAATGGCCGGAATTCTGCGAGAAATACATCAGGGAGGATCTGAGCGTCTACTTGAACGATGCCAATGTCCTCGGGTTCTTCTCCGACAACGAGATAAACTTCACCTCCAATTCAGAATATATCCTTGACAGGATCCTCAATTCAAAGAACACGACGGATATTGCCTATACGACAGCCAGGCAGTTCATGGACAGCAAGGGCGCGGACAAGGTCACCGAAGAGCTCAACGAGGAATTCGCAGGTATGCTTGCCGAGAAGTATTACAAGGGTGTCAAGGAAGCCCTCGAAAAAGTCGACAAGAATATGCTTTACCTTGGAAGCCGTCTGCACGGCAAGCCTAAATACATGAAGAGTATTGTCCAGGCTGCAGGAAAGTACTGTGACATAATCTCGATCAACTATTATTCCCGTTGGGATGTAGAGCTTGACTCAGCTGTAAAGAACTGGGAAGAATGGGCACCGGATGCTCCTTTCATGGTTACTGAATTCTATACGAAGGCTATGGATACCGACCTTCCGAACACATCAGGAGCAGGCTTCGCCGTGAAGACCCAGGCAGACAGGGCGTATGCATACCAGCATTTCACCCTCGGCCTCCTCGAAGCGAAGAACTGTGTCGGCTGGCACTGGTTCAAGTATCAGGACGATGACGGCGACGACAATGACGGAAAGCCGGCGAACAAGGGGCTTTTCGACAATTACTACGAAGTCTATCCTCAGCTCGGGACATTCATGAAAGACATAAACTATAATGTCTATGATCTTATAGAGTTTTTCGACAAATAATAATGTGGCTGGAATTGTTTTTGCGCAAGGAAGGGGCGAGCCGGTTTTCCGGGGTCGCCCCTTATGGTGTCATTCCTGGCCTGTCCCGGCAAATACAGGTCTGCCGAAATGAAGGTCAGCGAAATCGTAGTAATGTCTCCAGTCCTCCGGTGTTATGGAATGTTTCCCCTCCTTCGTATGGAATCCTACCTGGCCGGATACCGCTTTTCCTGTTTCAGGCTGTACTTTCAGATAGTCCACATCGTAACCGTACAGTTCGTATGCCGGTAACGCAGCTTTTACAGAGGCGTACTCATCTTTCGGAACAGCATATATGTCCTTGTCGGAATCCGCTACATAAAGCGGTCTCGGGGCTATCATGGCAAGCAGCTGGTGCTGGTCGACAGGAAAATCCTCTTCGCGGTCAGCGTATCGGGAGAAATTGCCTGCCATCCACCATGGGAAACGCCTGCTGATGTCGGCTATTGTCTCGGCTGTATTGCCGCGGAAAAGGGAAGCCCCGCCCGAACCTGAACTGCTGGATATGACCATCGCGAACCGTTCATCCATGGCGCCCGCCCACAATGCAATCTTGCCGTTACGGGAGCACCCTGTGACTATGATCTTGTCCGGATCTATCAGTTTCTCTCCGGCAAGGCAGTCCATCACCCGTGACATTCCCCATGCGTTTATCCCGATGAATCCGCAGCTGGAGGAGTCCCTGCCGTCAGGATAGAGCAGTGCTCCAAGGTCATTTTCCGGGCCATAAATCCAGTCTTCGCACAGGTCGCCGTTGAAAAATGTCGCCACGGCATATCCTCTCGCAAGGGTTTCCCTTATGTTCCAGCTGAGGCTGTCCGACCCTCTCTGTCCTGGGGAGAACCTGTATTTTGGATTCTCGAATCTTAGCGAGTCAGGCAGACTGATGTCCGGATCTGCGCATACAGTATGATTGCCTCCAAAATTCAGCCCGAAGAATACTGCGGCTGGTTGAGCCAGTCCGTTCGGTACATAAAGGAGCAGGTCTGCCGATGCTTCCCTGCGCCCGTCAGAGAATACGACGGTCATCTCTTTCCTTGTTGCAGCCCCTCCGAATGCTTCCTTGTCGGTAGAGACAATCCTGTATCCGATCTCTATGTCCGGACTGTCAGGTATCCTGCCATATTCGCAGAGTTCGAAAAGCCCGATGGCCTCGTCTCTCTTTTCTTCCCATTCCTGTACAGATGCCGCCTCCGGAAGTTCCGGCAGCCCCGGGGTCAGGGCGCATGACAGCCCTGTCGCCAGCAGAAGTATTTTTTTCATGTCAGCCAGTATTTTTTGTAAATGTCGGGAAAATGCCATTAAAGTTATATTCATATAATACAATCCGGTATAGCTGCCCTTTTTGTACGATATTACCCTTTTTGTGGATGATACTTATATGCTGAAAACGGAAATAACAGTCAATTTGTATCATAAAAATGCTATCACTGATTAGACACAACTAAAACAAGCATTGCAATGAAAAGATTCATTAAAATTTTATCTGTCGTATCTTTCGGTGCCATGATCTGCGCCTGCAACGGAGAACAGCTGGATATTGAAGGTGAAACTATGCCGGATCCGGGTCCTGAAGTCATACCGGAAGCTACTCTTACCCTGTCCCAGACAGAAGTGACGATAGGGGGGTCCCTTTATGACCAGGGCGAGACAACCCTGCAGACAAATCAGACTGTCTTCAATGCGACAAGCAGCGCGTCATGGGCTGAGCCTCAGATTGAAGGCAAGATACTCAAGATTGTCGCCAAGGAGGCTAACGATACGGGAAAAGAGCGTACTGCTACTGTGACAGTCGTGGCCGGAAAGGATGACAATACAGCTACGGCTACCCTTACTGTGAAGCAAGGGCTCAGGGATGCCGAGTCTGAAAAGGCCGTCCTTAAGCTCGAAAAGCCTGAGGTTTCATTCGGTTCGGCTGATGGCCAGTCCGAGTCTGTCGCCTTCGAGACAAACAAGCCGGACAATATGTCAGTCGCTATCGAGGCTGGTGGAGAAGCCTGGCTCAAGGCTGAGATACAGGAGTCGGCTGTGGTTCTTTCCGTACTTTCAGCAAATGAGACTACCGAGATAAGGAAGACAGTCGTGACCGTGACGGCTGGCGAGGGAGACAATACTGCATCGGCTACGATATCCGTATCGCAAAGCGTGTCTGTCCCTGAGGGCATCGCCATCGGAGCTCTTTATGAAGGCGGTATGATTGTCCAGATTGCTGACGACAATACCTGGGTGAAGATAATTTCGCTGACTGAGAGCAAGGAAGTATGGAGTACCGAGACTATAGTGACGGGTCTTGAAAACAACAATGATGACGGTGAAGGGAATACCGAGATCCTGAAGGCTCTGCCTAATTATGCCTCGGGCGCTTATCCTGCTGCCAAGTTCTGCGTGGATCTCGGGGACGGATGGTATATGCCGTCGAGGAAGGAATGGCTGGTAGTAGCGGATAATACCAGAGAACAGCAGGAAGTGATCAATACCTACCTTACTGCGTATGGCGGCGGTATACTTGATTTCGGCTCATATTATTGGGTAAGTAATGAAAAGTCTGATACTCAGGCAAACTGTGTCAGGCTAAAGGATAAAGGCCAGGCCCAGTTCAACAAGAGCGGTGCCCGTCCTGTCAGAGGAATGAAGAAGATCATGATTTCAGCTGAATGACGGACCGGTATCGGATTGACATCAGTCCGATAACGAAAGATGTTGTAGAGACGTCCGGAAAAAGGAGGGCGACTGGAAAGGTGGGATTAATCCTCCTTTCCAGTCGCCCTCTTGCGGATAAGTATGTTTAAAAGGTCAGAATTGCCGGCTATTCGGCTGCGGATACGCCTTCTGTTCCGGCGATGTAGGCTTCGATTTCCTCGATGCTGTTGAAGAAGCCTATCCAGTAAAGGTCAAAAACCGGAGGTGTCGCCTCCTCTGCAGTATCTGTCGTCACCGTCAAGTCCGCAAACTTGAACTGGAACTCTTTTACAGACTCCAGCGGAGTGACGGTAGGGATATATGAGTCAACTTTTGATGATGTATTTCTAAAATGGACATACATATCATATATCCAGATTTCGCAATTCTCATCGGCGGAAGTTTCTATCAGGGACTGATTCGTTCCTCCTCTCCATTGGGAATAGTTCGTGATGTCGAATTTTATCCCTTCTTTTACGCTGACTGTCCCCTCCGGATATCCTACTCCGTCCATAAGGGCAGGAGCGGATGATTTCATGGCTACAAATCTGTATGTACCTGTAGGGACACTGAATTTTGTAGTATATTTCATATCCCCGCGATAGACGGTCCTGAATTTTTCACCGGACTGCACTGTCGCAGTCTGGACTCCCATCGTGATGACGGCATGGTCAGCCTGCGTGTTTCCGTCAATCTGGCCTTTGCCGTCCCAGACAGTCCAGCCGCAGTCCCCTCCATTTGAAGAACCGAATTCCCATATCATTCTGCCGTCAAGATTTTCAGCCGTGAAATCGAGTTCCGGCATCTCGGTGACTTTGCCTGAAGCCAGCTCTACTGCGGACGTCTTCCGGCGGTAGTAACTGTAATCATCGACCCCGTATGCACTTTCAGGTGCGTCCGCCTTTATTTCAAGAGTAAGGACTTTCGAGCCGGCAGGGACGACAAAATAGATCTTCTGTGCAGATGATGACAGTTCGAGGGCATCATTGAATGTCAATTTATAATCCGGTGTCGCTACGGTGTAGTTTGCAACCCAGAAAGTCGCTTCGTCCCTGTAATAAAGATAAGCCTCCTTTACGGCAATATCCCCGGTCAGGCTGTAGCAGACCACCGCCGACCCCGCATCAGCCCCGGAGAAAGTGATGCTGTTATAGTCCGTGTCGACCGGTCCGTTCAGAAGCACAGGTACCGACCCGTAGGTCTGCGTAGACGGTACCGAAAGCTTCCCGTCCTTGAACGCAGACGCCGGATAGTATGCCGAAACAGGGTTGAATCCCTCAGGAAGTTCACCGCCTATCGTAGCCTTGTCCCCGCTGACACTTGTCACGGATACCGTATGGGCCACCGATCCGTCGTAAAGGGCGATTTCGTCACCGACCTGGAAGGACGCAGGGATGCTGCTTCCGGAAGGATTTCCGAAAATCACTTTTGTGGAAGCCCCTTCGTCGATGGTTGCAGTAAATTCGCGATATACGTTGTTTTCCTGTTCAGGCAGCTCCTGCTTGTTGCAGGCAGTGATTGCGAATGCTGCCGATACGGCAAGTATAAAAATCTTTTTCATTCCGAACCGATTAAAGATTAATTCCAGTTTTCCTCAAGCTCGTATTCAAACGGCGAGATGGAATTCCCGTCAATTCCGGATTGTGCAAATCCCTGTTCCGGATTTACGGAGACAACGATGATTTCAGGGCATGAATAACCCTTTGATATTATTTGGTCTGATCTGTCCATGATATTCTGTTATGTGAATTATTCTGTTTTATATTACGGACCTCCGGAGATGTCCGGAACGGATACTCCGGAGTCCGTGTCTTCTTGTATTTTTATTCTCCCTGATAGAAAAGCAGTGTCCCCCAGCCTATCTGGTCGAAGGCGCTGCTGTTCGAACCGTAGCGCGAAACCCCTGCACCGCCGTCACCTGTCAGCGTCCCGTCCGTATAGCGCAGCTGTTCGGCGAAAAGCTTTGTATAGTAAGCGCTTGAAGCGAGGTTACGCTGAGAATAGTGGGCATATATCATTTCCCAGCACGGCCGTTCGGTACCTCGTCCGTCAGCCGATACTTCGGTATGCGTGGCCCCATGCCCGCCCGAACATCCGCAACCGTCAGGACAGTACTCATACTGCGTGAACGGCATGATGGAAGCAGTGAAAGGCGTAACGTTGTACTTTGCCGTATATTCGAACATAGAGAGTACCTTGTTGTCCTCCATTCCGTAGAAGTCGATACCCAGATTCCAGGCCATCTGGCAGAGTTCGGCGCACATCGATGACACAAGGGTGGCATGTCCCTGGTCACGTCCGGACTCCATGCACTGTGCAATCAGCGGAGTATTCCCTTCCGGATCCGATACAGGTTCGTATGGTATCATATTGTCCAGCGCGCCGCTGCCTTCGCCCTCCCGGAAATTCATGTACACGAAGTTCACCATCTCGACATTTTCCGTATATATGCCTATGGCAAGTATGGAGGCCATGTTCGCCAGCTCCCAGTTCGACCAGTAGTGCAGGTCGCAGACTCCGTCGCCGCCGTGGTTTTCCATGAACCATCTGTTCTTCTCGTACCATACGTTCAGAAGCCAGTTCCTGAAATCGTTCTGGTCCGTTTCCGACCAGCCCTCATAGTCTCTGAGAAGCTCGGCGGCATTGGCGAACTGATAGCCCTGGAATCCTGCGAGCAGGTACTGGTTGTTGTCGTTCGCGGTTATCGTCGTGCAGACATCCGCCCACGAATTGAGGATGTTTACCGCAGCATCTGCATACTGTGTCTCTCCCGATACGAGGTAACGGATACCGAGCTGTATGGCAGCCGCCGCGTCCCTGCAGGCATTGATGTAGTTCTCTCCGGATACTCCTGTGCCTGTCGCATCCCCGCGGACAAGGATCTCCTGAGGATTTGGAGTATAGCTCGCCTGGGCGTACTGGTTGCTGCAGAGCTGAAGCCATGAAACATATACCGGATCAGTCCCGTCAGCTTCAGCTACGGCAGCCTTCACCCTGTCGATATCATCTGAACAGATGTAGGCGCACGGATGGTTGAATTCGTAGTCCGCCGGATATTCGAATTCTTCTTCCACAGGGGTCAGGTCCACTTCGCCCTGGTAGAGGAAGTCTGTGCAGGCTCCCGCGCAAAGGAGTGCGGGAACTGCGGCAAATATTGTAATCAAAGTCCTTTTCATTGATGCTTTATTTAATTTTGTAATGTCTATTCGTAGGTGATGCCTGTCTCGGCAGACCATTCGCCAAGGTATGAGTTCAATTCGTCTTCGTTCTGGAATGACTTGAACCAGAAGAGCCTGTATGCTGCATCTTCAGCCGATGCGAAAGTCCTTATGTCAGCATATCCTATCTTGAAGTTAGGGAAGACTGCCACACTGTTCTCCGGTATCTGGCCTCCGTTCTGGAACGATTGTGTCGAAAGATCATAGATCAGGAGGGCTGAACCGTCGGAACAAAGGTATTTCTGTGTCCATCTGTTGGCACCGCTGCCGCCGAGCCGTCCCCACCACAGCCTGTCGAAGGAGCCGCTTCCGTCCACGAAGCCGTTGTTGACGTCGATGAATATCGAGCGGTTCGAGCCTCCGTGGTCGTTCATGTCGTCCATCCTCAGGCATATTATAGGGTAGTTCGTCCTGTCAAGGAATGTCACATTGTTGTCGTAAGGGACCGAATTGGCTGCACTTACGGTCATGTCGTCAGGTACCCTCTGGATATCGCCCCTCCAGTTCGAAGTATTCTGTACGCCTGGGGTCACATGGAGATACCATTCTCCGGTGCCGGCATCCTGCCTGCGTTCGCACACGGCGCCGTTGGTGTCACTTTCCCACCATGGCATCGATTCTGAAGAGAAATCGTCGTTATAGTATCCGGCAGGTATCACGATTGTAAAGGAAGCTTCCCGTGCATAGCCTTCCGGCAATGTCCCTTCGCCTTCCATGCAGGTAGCCGTGACGGTCACGGTTCCGTATGTCCTGAATGTAACGGTCCCGTTCTCTACAGTGGCTACAGTCTCGTCGCTCGAAGTCCATTCTATGAGGGACAGGGTACATTCTTCAGGATATGTGCTGAACCCGGCTGTAAATGATACCTGGCTCAGGGAGAATACCGCATCCTGTTCCGGGGCGTTGTCTATCCTTATTCCGAGAGGGTTGATGATTTCATCTATGTATATCTGATGTGTGGCGCTCACCGGACTTCCGCTGTCCAGGGCGGTGGCGGTCATCGTCACGGTACCGACCGACACGCCTGTCACCACTCCGGTGACACGGTCTACTGTCGCAATGCTTTCGTCTCCGGAACTCCAGAGCACGCTCTTGTAGGTAGCGTCCTCAGGCTCTATCGAAGCTGTCAATGTCAGGGTTTCTCCGATGTAGCAGGACGGAAGTCCCGTATCCGGATTTGTCATCGTGGCATTGTCCGTAATCGTGATGGAAGTCGCTGCAACAGGGTTTTCCACTACCGATACGTTTATCGAAGCCGTCGCCACTGTATTTATCGCCTCCGTCGTCACAGTCACCACTGCGCTGCCGGCTCCTACAGCCGTCATCACTCCGTCTTCATTCACGGTCACCGCGTCCTCGTTGCTCGAAGACCAGACCAGGGCAGGGAATGTCACAGTCGATATGTCTTCAGGGACAGTCATATAGCCCAAACCGATGCTTTCGCCTATGATCATGGGCAGGGTCTGTACCCCTGTCTGGGAGTCTGTATAGAGCTTTGCTTCAGTCTCGTCATCCATGACGATGGTTATCTGCTCCATCACTATCGCCGATGTCAGCTCCTCCGGATTTTCCTCGGTGCAGGCGACGACCGGAAGGCAGGCGGCGATCGATATGTATTTCAGGAATTTGTTCATGTTGTTTCTGTTTATTTGTTCTATAGGATTCCCGGCTATGCCCGGGATGACAATTTTATTCCCATCCCGGGTTCTGCCCGAGGTTCGGGTTGAGCTGGCACTCGTCGCTCGGAAGCGGAAGAAGGTAGTTCCTCTCGTTCCATATCCTTCCGGTGTAGAGGACGATACGTCCTTCGGAATTGGTAGTGTAGCTCATGTCAGTCCAGTACGACTCGTACCATGTCCCGTCGTACTTGATGCCGAGGAGGTCCTGAGGCATCTCGTCCTCTGCTGTCTTCCATCTCTTTAGGTCATCTATGCGGAAACCTTCCATGAAGAGTTCCACCGTACGCTCCGCCCTTATCTCCTCGCGCATTGTCATGCCTTCGGAAGCGTGAGAGTCTACAAGCTCGTTGGAAAGTGCCGTCATGTCCGGGTTGGAACGGTGGCGGACAAGGTTGAGGGATTCGTCGAGCTGCTCGTCCGTGATGCTCTCGTTTTGCTCGAATACGGCTTCGGCATAGTTCAGTAGCACTTCGGCGTAGCGTATGATCGGGTAGTCGTAGCCTTCGGATTCGTCGGTGACGTGCCTTTCGGTAGCCCATTTGTAGTTGGCATATCCGGAGTTCACACGGCGTGACGCTGTCATTCCAGCCTCGTCCGAAGTCCATGTCGTCCTCCAGGTACCGTCGTTGTTCCAGTAGGTCTGGCCGTTCTGCATCAGGGTGCCGTTCATCCTGTTGTCCCTGTTCTCGAAATCGGAATTCTGTCCGTCCTCACCCTGGTAGAGAGGCGAGATGCTTATAGGCAGCCCGTCCTGGCAGCGGTACATCTGGGCAAGTTTCGCGGTAGGCCGGAACGTGTTGTTCAGGGTGGCCTGCGTGATGTTGTAGCCTATGGGCTTGAGGGTCTCGTCATACCTGCGGGCGAAGATGTATTCGGTATTGGCTGATTTGGTAAGGCCTGCAGGATTGCACTGTACGTTCTCGAGAAGGAACATATAGCGGTAGCTGTCCCGTCCTCCAAGGGCGTCGCTGTAGAAAAGTTCATATCTGCCGGAATCCATGACGGTCTTCGCCGCGTCTTCCGCTTCGGAGAGGAATTCTGCCGAAGCTGCCGCGTCCCCGTTGTGGAACTTCTGCCATGTGCCCTCGTACAGGCCTATCCTCGAGATGAGCGCCCAGGCAGTGTAGCTGCATACGCGTCCGTCTTCGGAAGGAGTCTCCGGAAGCAGGTCTGCGGCGGACTTGAGGTCACTGATGCAGTTGCGGATGACCGTGACCCTATCGGTACGGTTTCCATAGAGGACTTCAGAGTCCACATCCACAGGTTCTCCGGTCCAGATGCAGTCGCCGAACATCTGCACGAGCTCGAAATAGAGGTATGCCCTGAAGAAATACGCCTCGCCCACAGGTTCTGTGATGTCGTCCTGCGGCTCGAAGCCTGCAGCCTTCTGGAGCAGGAGGTTGGTGTAGTAGATCCTCTTGTATATCTGCTTGTAGTTCTCGTCGGTGGACGGGATGGAGTTCGATCCGGCGCTGAAGGTGTTGACGCTTGCCTCGCACAGAAGATCGGAACGGGTGTCCGAATGAGGACCGTCGCCTATCGCGTTCATGTACGTGACACTTGTAGACGGCCTGAAGCCCCGCGTCCACTCATAGAACTCGGTCGAGAAAAGGCTGAAGTTTTCCGCTCTGCTCCACACCTGCGAGTCTGAAAGCTGCTCTTCCGGACTGAAGTCCAGGCAGGAGACTGCCATCATCGCGCAGCCGGCGGCACTTGCTAGTTTCAAAATATAATTTTTCATGTTCGTTGGCATTTTAGAATGTTAAGTTGACTCCGAATGAAAATCCTCTCATGAACGGGTATCTGTATGTGGCAGACGCGCTGCTTCCGAGGTTATCGCCACTCCGTGCCTCCGGGTCCCAGCCATCGAGGATCTGCGAGTATTCCCAAAGGTCCGTTCCTGTGAAATAGATACGGCAGCCGGACACCACGTTCTGCTTCTCGAAGAGTTTGGACGGGAATGTATACCCGAGAGTCAGGTTCTTGAGCCTGATGTATGCGCCGTCGGAAGCCGACCAGGATGACGCCTGATAGTTGTAGTTGTTGATTGCGCTGTCGTTGGTGTACGGGGTATAGTGACCGTCCGGGTTGTCAACGCTCCATACGTTTCCTACGGACTGGTTCGTGGTATTGGTGTAGAGAGCCCTCATAGGGACAGTCCAGTTGTTTATGCCGTTCCACATCGTCCTGTTCGCGGCTCCCTGGAACACTATCGAGAAATCGATGCCTTTCCACTGGAGTCCGACATTGAACGAATACTGGATTTCCGGATCGTCCGGACCGAGGTATACATAATCGTTGTAGTCGAGGACCCCGTCGTCATTCACGTCTTCGAACATATTGTCGCCCACGCGGAGGGTGTTAGGCATTCCGATGCCGTTGTTCTGGTAGTATTTGTCGAGATATGCCTGGAGCATCTCCTCGTTTTCTATCTTGCCGGCATAGCGGAGTCCGAACAGCGCGTTTATAGGATAGCCTTCGCGGTTGTCCACATATCCGCTCTCTATGGTTGCAGCACCTCCGAAGTCCACCAGCTCGTTCCTTGCAAAGGTGAACGTACCTCCGATGGAGTAGGAGAAGTCCTTGCCGATACGGTCTCTCCAGGTCAGCTGGCCTTCGTAGCCCCACGATTTGAAGCGTCCTTCGTTGACCGAAGGCGGGTTGTCACCGACGATGCTCGGGTAGTCGATACCGACGAGCATATTGTTGTTCTGCTTCATGAATGCTTCGACCGTACCGACGAGCCTGTCCTTGAAGAAGCCGAAGTCCAGTCCGACATTGTAGTTCTGCACCCTTTCCCAGGTCCTGGTAAGAGATACCAGGTTGCCGGAGGTGGTGATGGTCGATGCCGAGGAGTTCCCGATGAGGGCACCGTTGCCGCTGTTCATGTTGTAGAGGAGATAGCCGTCATAGTTGGAGATGCCGTTCTGGTTCCCGACTTCACCGTACGAAAGCCTGAGCTTGAGTTCGCTGAGCCAGTCTGCATCTTTGAGGAAACCTTCCTGGGAGATACGCCATCCGAGGGAGCCGCCCCAGAAGAAAGCCCACCTGTTTTCCGGAAGGAATTTCGATGAACCGTCGTAACGCATATTCAGTTCGACGAGATATTTTTCCTTGTAGTCGTAGTTGACCCTTCCGAACAGGGATGCTACCGCGAACTTGTATTTGTCAGTGTTGTCGGCTATCGTGACTGTCCCGGAACCGTTCACTATGGTTATCCCGTCCTGGATATTCTCGGCGCGGACACCGAACCTCATGTAGCTCTTCATCTCATACTGGGCACCGAGAGTGGCGCTGAGGTTGTGTGACCCGTCGAAGGTATGGTGTCCGTTGAGGTATGCGGATGCGGAGTAGAAATCCGTGCGGGATCCTGTCTGCTGGTAATAGGACTCGGATGCCGCAGGAGTCGTTAGGACATCGCGGGTACCTGCGTAGTTGTAATATGTCACTGAGTTGGATACCATATCCCTGAATGCGGTGCTGGTATTGTATCCGAGATTGACGTTGAAATCCAGCCACTTGGTGAGGTTTGCCGTAAGGGATTCGCTGATATTCAATGCCGACACGGACAGCTTGTTGTCGCCTCCGTATTCAGCAGTGGCTGCAGGAGAGGCCCATGTCCCCCATGCATAAGGCTTGCCGTCCTGCGAGAACAGGGGCAGGCCCGGCATCGGCATATTGACGGTCAGTACAGAACCGATGTTGGTCGGGGCCACCTGCTCCTGGCGGTTGTAGCCGATGGAGGAGTCGAGGGTCAGCCAGTCGGTAATCTTGAACGTGTTGTTCACACGGAGGTTGTACCTCTGGTTATTGTTGTTGCCGTACTGCAGTGGCGAACCGTCGTAGAGGTAGCCGAACGACACCCTGTAGGATATCTTTTCAGACCCTCCGCTGACGCTCAGGTCGTGCGTGGTCGACTGGGCGTTCCCGAAAAGGGACCCGAGCCAGTCCACTGAGTCGTCGAACACGAAGTCCGCTACATCAGTAAACGCCTGGTTTCCGAACGGGTTGATGGTCTCGTCGAGGTCGATATAGTGCCCTTTGTATTGCTTGGCAAGCTGTGCATATCTGTACCAGGTATTGCTGGTGTCGTCTGCAAGGGTAGTCATGATGGCGTCCGCCCATTCATCGAGTGTCATCAGTTCCGGCATACGTCCTACAGTCTTCAGTGTGTATGAGCCGGAATATTCTACCTTTGCACGGCCTTCCTTGCCTTTCTTGGTCGTGATGAGCACGACTCCGCCGGCTGCACGTGATCCGTAGATTGCCGCCGCCCCGTCCTTGAGGAAGGACATGGACTCTATGTCGGAAGGGTTGAGAAGCCTCATGTCGTTGATGCTCTCGTATGCCACCCCGTCGATGATGACAAGTGGTTCTGAAGAGTTCGTGGACACGGCGCCGCGCAGGCTCATACCCCAGTTCTCGTCTCCCGGAGCGGATGACTGTCTGGTGATGATCACACCCGGGATCTGGCCCTGCATGGCCTGCAGAGGGCTTGACAAGGCTCCCTTTTCCTGCAGCATCTCGTCTTTCACTACGGATATCGCACCCGTCAGGGTCTCTTTTTTCTGTACGCCGTACGCTACGACGACTACATCGTCAAGCAGAGTGGATTCTACCTGCATTATGATTTTCATGCCCGGCGTATAGGTGGTCCTGACATCGCCGTATCCTATACAGGTGACTGTGATGGCGGTACCTTCCGCCATGTCAAGAGTGAATTCGCCGTCGATGCCTGTGGTGGTACCTGTAGAAGTCCCGTCGATGATGACGGCGGCTCCGATGACAGGGTAGCCTTCATTGTCGATGACGTAGCCCGAGATCCCGTCCTGAGCCGAGGCCGTCCCTGCCTTCAGCAGAATAGCTGCAGCAAACAGCACTGTCTGCAAAAAACGTTTTAAAGAATTGCTCATATGGTTGTTATTATATAGTGTCCGTATCCTGTCGTTCCCGGCAATATGCTGCCTACAAGGCTTTTCTGAATTCGCCCCTGACGATATTCCTTGCCGCGAAAATGTGGTTTTCCACCGTCCTCCTGCTAAGCCCGAGCATTTCGGAAATCTCTCTGCTGGTCCGGCCGGTATGTATGTACAGAAGGTATATTTCCCCTTTCCTCCGGCCCATTTTCCTGATGCAGTCCTGCTCTATGCGCATCATTTCGTCCATCCTCACAGCCTCTTCCGTCCCTTCTGAAATATCCCTGTGCCTCCAGGAAAAATATTCCCTGGCCTTTCCGGACGATGCGTGCCGCCGGTACCAGTCCACGATAAGGTTGCGTGCTATCCTGTATATGAGACGGTCAAGTGTGTCGCCGGTGAGTACTGTCCTGTATTCGAGAAGTCTCGTGAAGGTTTCCTGGAGCAGGTCTTCCGAGTCTTCCGTGTTCCCGATGTGCTTCCTGATATAAGCGTATACGGCAGCCCTCATCCCGAGATATTTCCCTGAGATGAGTGCATCATGTCTTGCTTTGACGCCGGAATCTGTATTATTGGCCATAGTCTCGTGTTTTGACAATGCAAATATGGTTTACCTGTCTTTTTCCGGCAGGGTATCACGTAACAAAGTTCTGACGATTTGTCACAATGTTGAAGATACGGCGGATAAAATGTAACTTTTGCGTGTTACAAAATGTCTCGGACATGGCCGGAGCCTGTCTTTATCCGCTGTCTTCCGGTTTTTTATGAGGCTTTTGCCGATTGAAAAGGTTATTAGGTCGAAATTTTGTATATTTAGCCTCCGGCCGGATCAGGGGATTTCCGGGAAAAGACGTCTGCCCGGGAATCCGTCTGCAACTATTGGGGTAAAGATAGAATCTATTCCCTATCGGGTTTTTTGAATTTGTTTTAAGGGATACTATAATGAAAAGATTGGAAATTTTCGCTGCAATCATATCAGTTGCGCTTGCGGCGGCAGGATGTACGAAAGACGGTCCTGACCTTTTCAAGGGCAACTGGTCATTCAAGACAAGCGGCACGGTCGTGCTGACACCTTCGGGATCATCCGCAGGGACTGAAACCATGACGGCTTCCATAGTCACCGAAAGCGGGCAGATGGATATAATCACTGCCGACAAGGATCTCGGCGACATGGTCATCACCATGAACGCAGTTCTCGGAGACGCAGTCGTGATGAACGCCGTCGCCAAAGGGGACTCCCTGACGGTTGACCGTTTCAGCCGCCGGGTAAGGCTGCAGGTCGGTATGGATACCGTCGATGCGGATGTGAACGTCTCCGGAGGTGCGCGCCGATACGATGACACCATCATTTTCGATCTGGAATATGCCGGTATGTGCACTTATAACGGCAACGGATATGTCATCGGCGGCAGTGATATAAGATGCGTGGCAAAACTTAATGACTATTAGGATATGCGAGAGATACACATGACCATTGCCGCAGCGGTTGTCCTGCTTGTGTCTTCCTGTTCGGGGAGGTCGGTATTTGAGAACCGCAGTACGCGGGAGGCTGTCCCTGTCCGGGTCATGACCGTGGAGTCGGTCGAGGGCACCGGCACGAAAAGCTACGTGGGGACAGCGTCCGCATCGAAATCCGTCCTGCTGTCCTGCCGTTATCCCGGGACCCTGGTTTCCCTCGACGTGCAGGAAGGTGACCTGGTGGAAGCCGGACAGGTGGTGGCGGAGGTGGAGTCCCCGAGCGTCAGGACTTCGTATGAAATGGCGGCAGCTGCCCTGAAGCAGGCAGAGGACGGCTATGAAAGGGCGCGCAAGGTATATGGAAGCGGCAGCATCCCGGATGTCAAGATGGTGGAGGTGGAGACCCGCCTTTCCCAGGCACGTGCGGCTGCCGATGCGGCCGGAAAGGCTTTGGAAGAGTGCCGGATCAAGGCCCCTTTCTCCGGAGTCGTGGGTGACATCCTGACCGATGAAGGGGTGGAGGTGGATCCGGTGGACAACATCCTCAGTCTTCTGGACATATCGTCGGTGAAGATATTGTTCCCGGTACCGGAAAACGAGCTGGGGCAGATAGAAAAGGGCAGCCATGCCGTGATTTCCGTTCCGGCTCTCGGTTCCGGGGAAATGGAAGCCGAAGTTACGGCCAAGGGGATAGTGGCTTCCCCGCTGTCGCACACATATGAATGTACCCTTCATCCTGTAAAGAAAATTCCGGGGCTCATGCCGGGGATGGTGGTGAAAGTATACATCGACCATACCGGAGGATCGGGGGTGACGGTCCCGGCGTCGGTCATCAGGACCGATACCGACGGACGCTATCTCTGGACGGTATCTGAAGACAATGTCGTGGAAAAGACTTATGTCACTCCCGAAGGTTTTTCCGGAAAGGGCGTGATAATCTCCGAAGGCCTTTCGATCGGTGACAGGGTTATCACCGAAGGCGTACAGAAAGTGTGTACCGGGATGAAAGTGAGGATATTGGAGTGATGAAGCGGGATTCGGCAAATATAATCAGGAGCTTCATAGCTCATAAACGCCTGATATACATTATCGTCCTGGCGTTTATAGCCGTAGGCGTCATAGGGCTTTTCTTTATAAACAAGGATGAGTTCCCGTCGTTCCAGATAAAACAGGGACTTGTAGCCGGCGTCTTTCCCGGAGCTACCGCTTCCGAGGTCGAGGACCAGCTGACAAAACCGTTGGAGGAAGTGCTTTTCTCGTTCCCCGAAGTGAACCGCCAGAATACATATTCGTATTCCAGGGACGGGATATGCTATATTTTCGTGGACCTGACCGTGCCTGCCAAGAAGAAGGACGAGGCATGGTCCAAGATAAAGCTGAAACTCGACGCCCAGAGGATGCTGCTGCCGGCCGGAGTGCTGGCGATATCCGTCATAGACGATTTCAGCGCCATATCTTCCATGCTTATAGCGATGGAATCTCCGGACAAGGGCTATTCCGAGATGCTTGACTATGCCGAGGCTCTGAGTTCGAGGCTGCGGGAAATTCCGGAAATGGCCAATGTCTCCATAATAGGTTCGCAGACCGAGGAGATTGCCGTGAATGTGGATATGGAGAAACTGTCATCCTACGGTATAAGCCCGGCGACCCTCATGGCCGATTACCAGATGGCCGGCATCCAGGTCCCGAGCGGGACCTTCAAGACTGACTACGTGAATTCCCCGCTGCATATAACCAGCCCGTTGTCTTCGGAGCAGGAAGTCGCCGAAAGGATCATCTATTCCGACCCTCTGGGGAATGTCGTCAGACTCGGGGATGTGGCTACGATCGTCCGGCGCTACAAGGAGCCGACCTCCCGTATCGACTATAACGGACGCTCTGCCGTGATCCTTTCCGTGGAGATGCGCCTGGACAACGATATCGTCGCATTCGGCTCGAAGGTGGACAAGGTGCTTGAGGACTTTTCCAGGACCCTCCCTGAAAGTGTAAGCATAAGCAAGATAACGGACCAGCCGAAGGTAGTGGGGGCATCTGTGGTTTCTTTCCTGAGGGATCTTGTCATTTCGATGCTGGTGGTCATCGTCGTGATGCTGATGCTTTTCCCTATCAAATCCGCACTTATCGCCAGTTCAGGTGTCCCGGTGTGTACCGCGCTGGCCCTTGCTGTCATGTTCGTGACAGGGATAGACCTGAATACGGTCTCCCTTGCAGCCTTGATAGTGGTCCTGGGCATGATTGTGGACGATTCCATCATCACCATGGACGGCTATATGGGTAACCTTGCAAAAGGTATGTCTCAGGTAGATGCCGCTGCCGCAAGTGCCAAGGAGCTGTTCATGCCGATGTTCATGGCTACATTCGCCATATGCGCCATGTTCTTCCCGGTAAAAGGTATCATTACCGGTTATCTCGGCGATTTCGTCACCACATTCCCATGGGTAGTGGCCATAGCCTTGAGCATATCCCTGATATATGCGATGCTGGTGGTCCCGTCTCTGGAAGTGCGCTATATAAAGACAGCCCAGTCTGGCGGGAAAGGCTGGTTTGCAAGACTGCAGGGCAGGTTTTTCGATGCCATGCAGAACGGGTACGAGAAAATGCAGGCCGTATGTTTCAGGTATCCGAAGATAACCCTGCTGACAGGGGCGGTCGCCGTCGGCCTCGGTATCCTCATGTTCACCCGGCTGAACATCCAGATGATGCCGAAGGCTGCGAGGAACTGTTTCTCGGTCGAGATATACCTTGACGGCAACGCGAGCCTGGACCAGACCTCGCAGGTGAGCGATTCCCTGCAGAAGATATTGCTTTCCGACCGTAGGGTAAAGTCTGTGACCGCATTTGTCGGGACATCCTCGCCGCGTTTCCATGCCACATACGCCCCGCAGCTCCCGAGCCAGAACTATGCGCAGTTCATAGTCAACACGACCTCGAACCTTGCCACCGAATCCATATTGAGCGAATACGAGGGGAAATACGAACATTATTTCCCGCGTGCCCTTGTGCGGTTCAAGCAGATGGATTACCAGGCTGTCACTTCTCCTGTCGCCGTGGTGCTGAAAGGTCCTGACCAGGAATCTCTTGCTCCTGTGGCAGAGAAGATAAAGAGCTATATGTATACCATGGATGATATACTGAAGTGGATACACAGCGACTGTGACGACTATGTGTCATCGGTGGACATAACTCTCGATCCGGACGAGGCCGCGAGGCTCGGTGTCAACAAGACCATGCTATCCCTGTCTCTTTCCGGTGCTTTCAACGGGCAGACAATAGCGACTGTCTGGGAGTCCGACAGGAAATTGCCGGTCAACCTCTACAGCGATGCTGTGGGCAAGGATATGGATTATGACGTGATAGCGAACCAGATTGTCCCGACGACTATGCCGGGAGTCTCTGTGCCGCTCCGCCAGGTGGCCGACATCCGTCCCGGCTGGGCTCCGGAGACTTATGCCAGGACAGCCGGTGAGGAGTCCGTCACTATCGGGGCGGACATGAGGTTCGGGTGCAGCCAGCCTGTGGCCATGAAGAAAATCAAGGCATTCATAGAGTCGGAGATAGAACCGGAGCTTCCGGAAGGTGTAACCGTATCATACGGAGGCCTTTCTGCGATGAACAAGGATGTCGGGCCGGAAATTTTCCTCAGCTTTATCTGCGCCGTGGCTGTACTGTTCTTCTTCCTTCTCGTGCATTTCAAGAAGGCTTCTCTGGCCTTCCTGACATTGCTTATGAGCTCGTTGTGCCTGTTCGGCGCATTTTTCGGGATGTGGCTGTTCCGGCTGGATTTCGGCATGACGTCGGTGCTCGGCCTAATAAGCCTTGTGGGTATCATAGTCAGGAACGGGATAATAATGTATGAGTATGCCGAGGAACTGCGGTTCCAGAAGGGATATGATGTCAGGTCGGCCGCCGAAGAGGCGGGAAAACGCAGGATGAGGCCTATTTTCCTCACTTCCTGCACAACGGCCCTGGGTGTGCTTCCGATGATTATCAGCGGCGATGCCCTGTGGATGCCTATGGGGGTTGTGATCTGCTTCGGCACCATGCTGTCCATATTCCTGATTGTCCTTATGATGCCTGTCTCATACTGGCAGATTTTCAAGAATTCAAAAGTCAAGGTAGTGCAGGATGAAAAGGATTAGCTGTATAGTGATGTTTATTGCCGCCTTTTCAGGCGGACAATGTCTGTGTGCGGCAGACGGGCCTTCAGGGCCTGTGCTCGAGCTCACTGTGGAGCAATGCCGGGAGCTTGCCATGCAGAACAATGCTTCGGTGCTGAATGCCGGACTGGATGTGTCCGCGGCTGTCGCCCGGAAACGCGAGGCATTTGCGGAATATTTCCCTAAGGTATCCGTAAATGCCCTGGCTTTCTATGCTTTCGATCCTTTGCTCGAGATCGGTGTGACTGATATTCTCGGGCATTCGGATTTTACTCATAATCTTCAGAACTTCGTGGAGTCTGTCGCTCCGGGTCTTGGCTTTTCCCCTTATTATTCTACTCTCCGGAAGGGTGTGTCCGCAAGTGTAATGGCGGTACAGCCGGTATTCGCCGGAGGAAGGATCGTGACCGGGAACAGACTGGCAGGTCTGGGAGTGGAGGCTGCCAGCCTGCAGCAGCGGATACAGGCGAGGAAGACCGGGGAAGAAGTCGAGGACGGCTATTGGCAGATCGTTTCCCTCGGAGAGAAGCTGAAAGCTCTCGAAGAGGCCGGTACCTTGCTTGACACGCTCTACAAGGATGTACTGTCGGCATCCGGAGCCGGGCTGGCAGTTGAGACCGACCTGCTCCAGGTAAAGATGAAGATGAACGGGCTGAAGGCAGGAAAGATAAGTCTGGAAAACGGTATCAGGCTTGCCAAGATGAATTTCTTCAATTCGATCGGCCTGGAATATAATCCATACAGGACTTTCAGCCGGGATTCCGTCCCATACATAGACGATATCCGTCTTGTGGACGAGCTTCCGGAGCTTCTTCCGCCGGAGACCTATTACCGGCCGGAGGAAGAAGCGGCAAGGAGTCAGGAGGAGTCCCGGCTGCTTGATCTTTCCGTGGAATCCAAACGGCTCGAGAAACGTATGGCGGTCGGGGAGACTCTCCCCCAGATAGCCGTAGGTGCATCGTACGGGTATAACAATTTTATTGACAAGGGCTCCATGAACGGTCTTGTCTTCGGCATGGTGCAGATTCCCATTTCGGACTGGGGAAAGACGGCAAGGAAGGTGCAGAGGATAGACGCCCAGATGCAGAAGGCGGAGAATGACCGTGAGTTCCTGCAAAAACAGCTTGTCCTCCAGATACATAAGCTGTGGATGGATTTGACGGCTGCTTGGGAGCAGCTGCAGGTGGCAATGGAGAATGAGGAGCTGGCGGAAGTCCTCATGTATCAGATGAAAGAGCAGTATTCCGCCGGTATGGTGGCTGTATCCGATCTGCTTCAGGCGCAGGCCCAGGTCGCACAGGCTGAATCTGACCTGACAGACAGGAAGGTGGAGTACCGGAATATTTTGCAGGAGTATCTTTCCCGTACGGACGGTGACGGGAGATCAAATTAAACAACAGTATCATGAAGAACAACAATTTTTTGGCCCTTTGTCTTCTGGCAGGGCTTGTAATTCTCGGGGCAATGTTCCCTGTTGCAGTATCCAGGTTCCGTGAATACGACAGGACAGTCAATGTCAAAGGACTGAGCGAGATGGAAGTAAAGGCGGACAAGGTGATATGGCCTATACCGTTCACGGTGGTCGGCAACGACCTGAATGCCGTATATGCCGAAATCGACCGCAATACCGCCCTCATCAGGGATTTCCTCATTTCCGGAGGCGTATCGGAGTCCGAGATTACCGTCACCCTCCCCTCGGTGTCGGACAAATATGCCCAGGAATACGGGAACAACGACAGGGCTTTCCGCTACCTGAGCAAAAGTGTGGTGACAGTATGTACCGGCAATGTGGATATGGTGCTCGCCCTCATGCCGCGCCAGTCAGAGCTGCTGAAGAAAGGTATCATAAGTTCCGGCAACAGTTGGGAGAACCAGGTGCAGTTCCAGTTCGAGGGGCTGAATGACATCAAGCCGGGCATGATCGAGGACGCAACAAAGAACGCCCGTGAAGCCGCCGACAAGTTCGCCAAGGATTCAGGCAGCCGGCTCGGCAAGATAAAGACTGCCAGCCAGGGAACTTTCACTATCAGCGACCGCGACAGCAACACCCCTTATATAAAGAAAGTGAGGGTAGTATCTTCAGTAACCTACTATCTGAAGAAATAGTCTTGTCCGATATGTCGGTGAAATCGGTCCGGATGTCTTACGTAGAAGTCCGGACCGCCTTTTGTATCGTATCGCTTTTTTGAATTCTGC
This sequence comes from uncultured Bacteroidales bacterium, assembly GCA_944326325.1. Taxonomy (GTDB): domain Bacteria; phylum Bacteroidota; class Bacteroidia; order Bacteroidales; family UBA932; genus Cryptobacteroides. The sequence continues at coordinate 25,260 of CALVDQ010000001.1, read as the reverse complement.
GGCAAAAGCATTAAATTTGTACCGCACAACATCAGCCGATAGAATTTACAGACGAATAAGATTTATCGGCAGGACCGGAAGAAGTCCTTGCACACGGCTTCTCCTGGCAGGCGGCACTGTCCCCGTACGGGGCGAAACCTGCCTTTGTCTTGCACAGTCTCAGAATCTCCGAAGGCGCAAACGTTTTTATAATGGGAGCTATAATCAATTCAATCGGAGTCTATTGCCCTCAGAAAGTGGCAGACAATACTTTTAAAGGCAAGGAGATCTATCTGACGGGAAACCTTGCCCTTCTCGGCTTCGGTGGAGGGCTTACATACGCCGGACTCTGCGTCAGGAACGATATTGCAAGATCCTGATGCAGAGTCTGGCATAGCATTATTCTTTTCCGCATCCGAGCCCTTTCCAGACTGCTGCGCTGAGAGCGCCTCCGGCCAGAGGGGCCACTATGAACAGCCATAGCTGCTGGAGTGCGATACCTCCTTCGAAGATGGCCGGACCGATGCTCCTGGCAGGATTTACGGAAGTGCCTGTAATAGGGATGCAGACGATGTGGATGAGTACAAGTGTGAGCCCTATTGCAAGTCCTGCAAGGTTGCCTGCGCCTTTCTTGGGGTCTGTCGCACCGAGCACCACGAGCACGAAGATGAACGTGAATACGAATTCGGCGATGAACGCCTGTACTCCCATCCCTTCCTTGAAGGAGTTCGAGCCAGTCGCTGTCGGACCGTCATGGGTGCCTGTGGAAACCAGGGCGTAAAGGATCGCCGAGCCAATGATTGCCCCTATGATCTGGAAGACCATGTACATCCCGGCATCTTTCCCGCTCATCCTGCCGCTGAGGTATACTCCCAGCGTGATCGCCGGGTTGATGTGGCATCCGGAAATACCGCCTATGGCGTATGCCATAGCCACGACTGACAGTCCGAATGCAAGGGCTACTCCGAGTGTCCCCGTACCGGCACCGACAGTTCCGGCAACGCTTCCGGAAAATACTGCGCTTCCGCAGCCCATAAGGACGAGAACCATTGTTCCGACCATTTCAGCAAGATACTTTTTCATGATGTTTTATTTTAACGTCCAACAAAAGTCTCGAGTATTATTTCCTTTTTGATCTTTTTCCCGTACCGGTATTCTCCGAAGTCCAGTCCGGGGTTCAGGATGAGTCCGTCGGTGCCGAAAAGTGAATTTTCCGCCTGCCGTTCTATTTCCGCCATGCGGTCTATCGTTTCCTTCGGCACTATCAGGTGGCATGGAATGATGAGCGCGACGGGATTCTGTCCGATGGCATGGGCTACGGCCCTGACTCCGGACTTTTTCCCGCAAAGCTCCGCGAAGTCCGTATAGCTGAGCAGATGCGGCCCTTCCTGCGGATACGGATGCGTCAGATCGAAGAGTTTTTTCCATACCATTTTCTGAAAATCGCTCCCGAACAGCCGCAGGCTTTCCCACTGCATTGTCCGGGACATACGCAGGATCTCCTCTGCCGGCACTTTTGTACATCTGATTTCGGATATGGAGCCGGCCGGCAGCCGCGATATGGTTTTCGCGATGTTGGCGAATATCAGGTAGTCTAGGGATACAGAGACTATTTTGTCATCGATAGTTGAGACTATCCAGTCCGGCGTGTCGTCCATGGTCCTGTGTTTTTCCGGGGAATCCCCTGTGTCACAATCCTTCTATTTCTTCCCACGGGATCGATATGCGGATGATGCCCATGGAGTAAGGGGCTATCTCGTACTGGTTGAATATGTAGGTTATGCCAGTGTCCGTAATGCTGAAATTGCCGTTGGGTTCTATCTCTTTAAGGAAAAGGTACGAAGTGTCCGACGGACTTTCGAGTGACTCGGGCAGATGCCTGGTCAGGAGTTTTGTAAGGGCGGGTACATATCCGTCCTTGAAGAATTCTTCCTCGGTGATGGCGTCTCCTGTCTTTTTGTCGAAGTTGTATGCTACCTCCGATGTCATGCCGTGGGCACCGCCGGAATAGGTGTATTTGACTGCCGTATATGAAACCACGTTTTCCCTTGAAGCGGTGAACCTGCCCTCAGTGTAGTCCGCCCAGCTCAGCGAGGAGTCCTGCAGTCCCTCTATTTCAAGCATAGGAAGATTTTCTGTCCTGTAGTCGTTTACAAGGTCGTTCATGTATGCCTCCGCCGCTGCTTCCGGGGTCATGCTCATGTAGTCTTCTCCGAAGAGTGCTTCGGTAATGGCCGTGGAAATCTTCAATGCAGCCTCCTTGCCGAGACCTGTCTCAGGGAATTCTGCCGATATGCTGAAATCCAGGCTGTCAGGCCTGCCTTCGGCCAGTGCGAATTTTTCGGACATTTCTAGTTTTCCGACACTGAAGCCATTTCCGCAGGATGTAATTGACACTGCGATGCAAAGTACTGCTATAGGGAAAGTTAGGATATGTTTCATGTTGTCTTGTTTTGTTTGTAAGGCTAAATATACAAAAGTAAGTTGAAAAAATCACGGATGAGTCCCAAAAATCCTATCTTTGCAGCTTTTCAACAAAACAGGAATGCAAAGACATACTCTGAAAGAATGGATCATCGCTGTCCGGCCATGGTCCTTCCCGGCATCGGCAATGCCGGTAATCGTGTCCCTCGCCTATATGTTCGCCTTCCATGAAGCGGCGGATTGGGTGAACGGGCTGTGGGCTCTCCTCAATATTGTGGTGTTCCATGCTGCCGGCAATACCTGGAGCGACTATTTCGACTACAGGCGGGGCGTCGATGCGGAAGATACTTTCGGCGTCAGGACCCTGACTTCCGGTATGTTCGCTCCTCGTGAAATCTTTGTCCTTTCGGTTTCATTGCTATCCGTGGCGCTGCTGGCCGGGGCAGGTCTCTGGCTCAGGACGGGGATGCCTCTGCTGTATATCGGCCTTGGCGGAATGGCCTGCGCCGTACTTTATCCTTTCCTGAAATACAATGCCCTCGGGGATGTTGTGATTTTCATCGCCTATGCCTTGCTCCCTACCCTGGGGACAGTCTATGCCGGGACCCGTACCGTCGACTGGAGCGTACTGTCTGTCGCCGTACCTGTGGGACTTATTACCGTGGCTATCCTGCATTGCAACAATACCCGCGATATCAGTACCGACAGCCGTGCGAATATCATCACATTTGCCATGAAGATCGGAGGAAAGGCTTCCGTGTGGCTGTATTGTCTTGAAATACTGGTACCTTACCTGTGGGTAAGCCTGTGTGTGGCTGCCGGGGTCTTTCCTGCGTGGTGTCTCCTTATATGGCTTGCGGTATTTCCCGCAGTTCGGAATGTGCGGACCGCATTGGGATATTTCAGGGAAGGGGCTGCCGCGATTGCCGGGCTCGATGAGGCTACGGCCCGGCTGCAGCTGGTGTTCAGTCTTGTATTTGCGGCCTCTTTCATCCTTTCCGGCCTGCTGTCATGAAGAACCTTGTATTTTCAGTAACCGTTGCAGCGGTCCTGTGGGCCGTGATGTTCTCCCCGTGGACGGCTTCGTATATTGATTTCTGGATTATGATGTCCTGCTCGGCCGTGGTGCTGGGTAGTCTTTCCGCATGGTTTAATCCCGACTGGTGGAAATGTCTCGACTGGAAGATGTCGGATCTTGCTGCCGGAATCCTTATCGCTGTGGCGCTATGGGGCATTTTCTGGACAGGCGACAAGCTATCGTCCATGCTCTTCGATTTTGCCCGTCCGCAGGTCGACTCTATCTACGGGATCAAGTCCGGTACATCTCCGTGGCTGCTTTCCGCCCTGCTTCTTCTGCTCATAGGTCCGGCCGAGGAGATTTTCTGGAGGGGATATGTCCAGCATACGTTGTCGCAGCGTCTCGGCAGCAATGCCGGGTGTGTGATAGCCGTGCTGCTCTATGCCTCCGTCCACGTCCTTTCCTGCAATTTCATGCTCGTGATGGCTTCCCTTGTTGCAGGAGCCGTCTGGGGACTGCTTTACCGTTTGTTTCCGTCCAGGTTTCCGGCCATAATCATTTCGCATGCCGTCTGGGATGCGGCGGTGTTTGTCTGGTTCCCGATCTGAAAAGGGAAAATCCGCTTTTGGCCATACGGCAGCGATGGCTGGTTCTCTCCGTCAAACCGGTATGTAGCATTCGACAGAAATGTTGATAAAAATGTTGATAATTAAATTTTTATCCGTATATTTGCAGCCCCAAAGTTTGGGGAATGGAAACATAAATTATAGATTATCAATCATTTATGCCTACAATTCAACAATTAGTTCGCAAAGGGCGCGAGGTTATTGAAGTAAAGAGCAAATCCCGCGCGTTGGATGCTTGCCCTCAGAGGAGGGGCGTATGCGTGCGTGTGTACACAACCACACCTAAGAAACCTAACTCAGCGATGCGTAAGGTTGCCCGTGTACGTCTTACCAACTCCAAAGAGGTCAATGCCTACATCCCGGGCGAAGGCCACAACCTCCAGGAGCACTCTATCGTGCTTGTAAGGGGCGGTCGTGTGAAGGACCTTCCGGGTGTACGTTACCACATCCTTAGAGGAGCTTTGGATACCGCAGGCGTAGAAGGCAGGACCCAGTCCCGTTCCCTCTATGGTGCGAAGAGGCCGAAGAAATCTAAGAAGTAATCATTTTTCACCTATTTTAATTTTTCACGACAATGAGAAAAGCGAAGCCTAAGAAGAGGATTCTACTTCCAGATCCTAAGTTTCACGATGTGATGGTTACACGTTTCGTGAACAATCTTATGTTGCAGGGGAAGAAGAGTATCGCGTATTCTATTTTTTACGATGCCATTGACATGGTAGGCGAGAAGATGAAAGATTCTGACAAGGCTCCTCTGGATATTTGGAGGAAAGCTCTCGAGAATGTGACTCCTCAGGTTGAGGTAAAGAGCCGCAGGATCGGTGGAGCCAACTTCCAGGTGCCTACCGAGGTGCGCCCGGAAAGGAAGATTTCACTTTCAATGAAGAATATGATCGTATTCGCCCGCAAGCGTTCCGGCCACTCGATGGCAGAAAAACTTTGTGCCGAGATCATCGCGGCTTATAACTGCGAGGGTGCGGCCTTCAAGAGAAAAGAAGACATGCACAGGATGGCAGAGGCCAACAAGGCGTTTGCCCATTTCCGTTTCTAATCCCCAATTAAGTTAACGACAAATGGCAAGAGATCTTAAATTTACCAGAAACATAGGCATCATGGCGCACATCGATGCCGGTAAGACTACGACTTCAGAACGTATCCTTTACTATACAGGGAAGACCCACAAGATAGGAGAAGTTCATGAAGGTGCCGCTACCATGGACTGGATGGTCCAGGAGCAGGAGCGTGGTATTACCATCACTTCGGCTGCGACTACTGCTTTCTGGCATTATAAAGGGGATACTTATCAGATTAACTTGATTGATACTCCGGGCCACGTGGACTTCACCGTAGAGGTGGAACGTTCGCTCCGTGTGCTTGACGGTACCGTAGCTACCTTCTGTGCGGTAGGCCGTGTACAGCCGCAGTCCGAGACTGTATGGCGTCAGGCAGACAAATACGGTGTCCCGAAGATTGCATATGTGAACAAGATGGACCGTGTAGGCGCGGACTTCCTGGCAGTGGTCGAGGAGATCAAGGAAAAGCTGGGAGCGAGGGCTGTCCCTATCTGCCTGCCTATCGGTGCCGAGGACAAGTTCCAGGGGATCGTGGACCTTATCGCAAACAAGGCCCTGATCTACGACAGCGGTGAGGAGCTCGTGAACTACAAGGTTACGGATGTCCCTGAAGATATGAAGGCGGATGTAGCTGCGTGGAGGGAGAAACTCATCGAGGCTGCTGCAGAGTACGATGAGTCCCTGATGGAGAAGTTCTTTGAGGATCCTGACACCATTTCCGAGGACGAGATCATCGCTGCCCTGAGGAAGGCGACCATCGATATGTCCATCGTTCCTGCGTGCTGCGGTTCTTCATTCAAGAACAAGGGTGTCCAGTTCCTTCTGGATGCCGTTATGCGTTATCTCCCGTCTCCGCTTGACAAGGGTGCCGTCAAAGGCATAAACCCGAAGACCGGCGAAGAGGAAGAGCGCAAGCCTGATGCCAAGGAGCCGTTCTGCGCCCTGGTGTTCAAGATTGCCACCGATCCGTTCGTCGGCCGTCTTGCATTCCTGAGGGCATATTCCGGCCGCCTGGATGCAGGCTCATACGTGCTCAATACCAGGTCCGACAAGAAAGAGCGTGTTGCCCGCCTGTATCAGATGCACTCAAACAAGCAGAACCCTATCGAGTTCGTCGAGGCCGGTGATATCTGCGCAGCTGTGGGATTCAAGGATCTCCGTACCGGAGACACCATCTGCGTGGAGGATCATCCTATAACACTCGAGTCCATGGAATTCCCGGATCCGGTTATCGGACTTGCCGTGGAGCCTAAGACCCAGAAGGACCTTGACAAGCTCGGGATCGCACTTGCAAAACTTGCCGAGGAAGACCCTACATTTACTGTAAAGACCGACCATGAGACCGGTCAGACAGTCATCAGCGGTATGGGCGAGCTCCATCTCGACATCATCGTTGACCGTCTCCGCCGTGAATTCGGTGTCGAGATCAACCAGGGTGCACCTCAGGTCAACTATAAAGAAGCCATTACGGCTCCTGTACAGCACCGCGAAGTCTTCAAGAAGCAGACCGGAGGCCGTGGTAAGTTCGCCGACATCATCGTCGAGATCGGACCTGCCGATGAAGGAGTTACCGGACTTCAGTTCATCGATGAAGTGAAGGGCGGAAATATCCCTAAGGAATTCATCCCGTCTGTCGAGAAAGGTTTCAAATCGGCTATGGCCAACGGTGTCCTTGCCGGCTACGAGGTGCCTTCTCTCAAGGTTATCCTGAAAGACGGTTCTTTCCACCCGGTGGATTCCGACCAGCTTTCATTCGAGATCTGCGCACGCCAGGCGTTCCGTCATGCCTGCCCTAAGGCCAAGCCGGTCCTCCTGGAGCCTATCATGTCTCTCGAAGTCGTTACTCCGGAAGACTATATGGGTGATATCGTCGGAGACCTCAACCGCCGCCGCGGACAGATCAATGCCATGGACTCCACTACAGGTGCGAGAATCATCAAGGCATACGTCCCTCTCGCAGAGCAGTTCGGGTATGTAACCATCCTGAGGACCATTTCTTCTGGCCGTGCCACGAGCACGATGACATTCGACCATTATGCTGAAGTTCCGGCCAACCTTGCCAAGGAAGTCATCGAGAAGAGCGGTTACAAGAACGTTGACGAGGACGAATAGTACAGGAAGTTTAATTTGTAGAATATAATTTATATGAGCCAGAAAATAAGAATTAAACTAAAATCATTCGATCATATGCTGGTAGACAAGTCAGCAAAGAAGATCGTTGATACAGTGGCTTCTACCGGTGCTCGCGTGAATGGTCCAATTCCGCTCCCTACCGACAAGAAGATCTTCACTGTGAACCGCTCGACTTTTGTCAACAAGAAGTCCCGCGAACAGTTCGAGCTCAATTCATTCTGCCGCCTGCTTGACATCTATGATTCTACCCAGAAGACAGTGGATGCCCTTATGAAGCTTGAGCTTCCGAGCGGTGTTGAGGTTGAGATCAAGGTCTGACATCCGGTCTGCCACAGTGTATCCCGCATTCCTGTATGTCTAATTCGGGGGTGAGACGATATTTCTTATGGTAGATTAAAAAATAATTACTATATTTGCAGAGTTGTCCGGTTCGTTCCGGACAGCTCGCAAATTAAAGTTCTTTCAAATGCGAAGTCAATTTCGGTCCAACGCCGGAATTGCCCGGACTTCAAGACGAGACGAAGTTTATTTCGGTCCAAGTCCAAGGCGGACAAGCGACGAAGGAGGGAGTTTACTTGTATAAATGACCGACAGAGGATGCGTAGTCCAACGCTGGAATTGCCCGGACTTCAAGACGAGACGAAGTTTATTTCGGTCCAAGTCCAAGGCGGACAAGCGACGAAGGAGGGAGTTTACTTGTGTAAATGACCGACAGAGGATGCGTAGTCCAACGCTGGAATTGCCCGAAAGAAACGAGTATACGGTCCCATAGCTCAGTTGGTTAGTAGCACCTGACTCATAATCAGGGGGTCCTTGGTTCAAGCCCAAGTGGGACCACAGAAACGGTCATAAAAGGCCTTGATGATGAAGCACTTGCATAAAAATGCAGGTGCTTTTTTCGTGTCCTGACGTGTCTGAAAGTGTGGTGCGTGGATGGCTTTGGAGAACGGTCTGCACATCGCCGGTCATGCTTTGACAGACAAGGTAGAAGACGGAAAATATTCCTATCCGGCCAGTCCAAGAAAGGAATTGAATTGAAAAAATAGTATCTTTGCCGGTTGGAATACAGGCAGATGCCGGATGCGAAGCTGCAAAAATGAAGGGGAATGGCTCTGCCCTGGCCGAAAACATTCAAGTACAGACAACTATGTCAGAAGATATATTGAAAGAAATAGCCTCGAAAGAGTATGAGCACGGCTTTGTTACCGATGTCGAACAGGAATTCATTCCCAAAGGATTGAACGAGGAAATCATCCGGATTATTTCCGCCAAGAAGGAAGAACCGCAATGGCTGCTCGACTTCCGTCTCGATGCTTTCCGCAAGTGGCAGAAGATGGAGCACCCGCACTGGGGCCATCTGACGATACCGGAAATCGACTTCCAGGACATCATCTACTTCGCTGCGCCAAAAAAAGACCGTCCGGACAAGATAGATCCGGAGCTGGAAGCTACTTTCGAGAAACTTGGGATACCCCTGCATGAAAGGGAGGCACTCGCCGGAGTCGCTGTCGATGCGGTGTTCGATTCCGTATCGGTAAAGACCACCTTCCGCAAGACTCTTGCGGAAAAAGGAATAATCTTCTGCCCGTTCTCGGAAGCCGTCAGGGAATATCCGGACCTTGTACGCAAATATCTTGCGTCCGTGGTCCCTGTCGGCGACAACTTCTATGCGGCCCTCAATTCCGCTGTCTTCAGTGACGGCTCCTTCTGCTATATCCCGAAAGGGGTACGCTGCCCGATGGAGCTCTCAAGTTATTTCAGAATCAATGCAAGCGGCACCGGCCAGTTCGAAAGGACGCTCATAGTCGCGGATGAGGGCTCGTATGTAAGTTATCTTGAAGGATGTACGGCACCGATGCGCGATGAGAACCAGCTCCATGCCGCCGTTGTGGAGATAGTCGTCGAGAAAGATGCCGATGTCAAATACTCCACGGTCCAGAACTGGTATCCGGGCGATGCCCAGGGGCGCGGCGGAATCTTCAACTTCGTGACAAAGCGTGGAATCTGCAAAGGCGAAGGTAGTCACCTTTCCTGGACCCAGGTGGAAACCGGATCGGCGATTACATGGAAATACCCGAGCACTATCCTGAAAGGGGACAATTCCTCGTCAGAGTTCTATTCCGTTGCCGTCACTAACAATATGCAGCAGGCTGATACGGGGACAAAGATGATCCACATAGGGAAAAACACCAGAAGCAGGATCATAAGCAAGGGAATATCTGCAGGACACAGCCAGAACAGTTACCGCGGGCTCGTACGTATAGAGCCGAAGGCGGAGAATTCAAGGAACTATTCCCAGTGCGACAGCCTTCTGATAGGGGACAAGTGCGGGGCGCATACATTCCCGCACATCGTGAATTCAAGCAGCTCATCCATAGTGGAACACGAGGCTACCACGTCAAAGATCAGCGAGGACCAGCTTTTCTACTGCAACCAGCGCGGAATCGGGCCCGAAGACGCCGTAGGCCTGATAGTGAACGGATATGCCCAGGAGGTGCTTGCGAAACTGCCGATGGAATTCGCCGTTGAGGCAAGGAAACTGCTGCAGGTCTCCCTTGAAGGATCGGTGGGTTAACAAAAAAGTTAAATTATGTCAGATATATTGAATTATACACTGTTCACTATAGGCGGGGACACCCCGGTGCTGCTGATAGACCTTGTCACCTCCATATTCGGTCTGACCTGTGTCGTCCTTGCAGGAAGGAACAGCAAATACAATTTCTGGGTTGGATACCTGTACACAACATTGTTGTTCCTTATGTTCTGGAACAAGCACCTGTATGCAAGCCTTATCCTGCAGCCGATTTCTTTGAGCATCAATATTCTCGGCCACTACAGATGGACGCATCCGGGAAAGGACGAGGAAAGTTCGGCCGACCATACTGCACTGAAAGTCTCGAAACTGTCATGGCCCCAAAGGATTGCCGCGATTGCATCTGTCTTTATCCTTGCCGCCCTGTGGGGGTGGCTTCTGAGCCTGTTGGGCAACAGATGGTTCGTAGGCATTTTCCCTGCAGACCCGATTCCATATCTCGATGCCTGCGTGACCGTACTCATATTGGTGGCCCAGTTCCTTGCTGCCCTGAAGAAATGGGATTGCTGGATAGCATGGCTGCTGGTAAATATCACTCAGATGTGGCTGCATATCTCTGTGGGACATGTGTTTATGCCGATAGTTTGCGGCCTGTATCTGATTAACGGCATCGTCTCGCTTTATAATTGGTCGAAACTGTATAAGAAAAAAGCGTGACCCTGGCCCTGGGCCGGAAAGAACAAGATACCGGCGCTGTGGCTGATACGTCGGAAAGACGGATAAAAGATTTTTGAAAAATTCAAGACAGATTCTAAAAGGAATTCCGATTATGGAAAATGACATATTGCTGAAAATAGAAGGCCTGAAAGCCTCAGTGGAGGATAAGGAAATACTTAAAGGCGTGGATCTTACTGTCCGTAAGGGTGAAGTACACGTCGTAATGGGGCCCAACGGTGCTGGTAAGAGCACCCTGTCCGCCGTACTTGCCGGAAAACCGCAGTATACCGTGACCGGCGGCAAAGTTACTTTTCTGGGACGAGACCTGTTGGCCATGAGTCCTGAAGAACGGGCCTGGGCTGGCATTTTCCTTTCATTCCAGTATCCTGTGGAAATTCCCGGGGTCTCGATCACGAATTTCATGAAGACCGCTGTGAACTCCAAGAGGCAGGCCCTCGGCCAGGAACCTCTGACCGCCGCGGCATTCCTGAAACTGATGAAAGAGAAAATGGCCCTGGTGCAGATGAAGCAGGAATTTGCAAAACGTGAAGTCAATGTAGGTTTTTCCGGCGGCGAGAAGAAACGCAATGAAATCTTCCAGATGGCCATGCTCGACCCGGAGCTCTCTATCCTTGACGAAACCGACAGCGGACTCGATGTGGATGCCCTCAGGATAGTCGCAGAAGGAGTCAATACCCTGAAGACTCCGGAGAAAGCCACGATAGTCATCACGCATTACCAGCGTCTGCTCGATTATATCGTCCCTGATATAGTCCATGTCCTCAAGGACGGCAGGATAGTGAAGACAGCCGGTAAGGAACTTGTGACCCGGATAGAGGAAAACGGATATGACAGCATAAACTGACGGATATGGCTGATAATGAGATAATCACACTTGATGCCGGCAGGGTATGTAAGACCCTGTTCATAATGTCGGAAGACAATCCCTTCCGCCCTTCAGGAGACAGGGCCGGAGATTTCGGGATCCTTGCGGCCGGGAGCTTTGACAGGAAGATCATTCTGAAGGACAATGCCTATGCAGATATGATAGTGCTTGCACTGCCAGGGGCTGACGTTTCCCTCGACTTCAGGATCGAACTTGCCGGTTACGGTGCCGGATGCAGCCTCTGCGGTCTTTATCTGTGTCCGGACCATGAGAATGTCCGGATAAACGTGGAACTGGACCATAAGGTACCGCACTGCGTCTCAGACCAGTTGTTCAAAGGGATTGTTTCGGGAACGGCGCGGGCCGGATTCTACGGCCGGATTGTCGTGGACCGGGACGCCCAGAAGACGGAAGCATACCAGGCGAACCACAGCCTTCTGCTGTCTGACAATGCCAGGGTGGATACCATGCCGCAGCTGGAGATCTACGCAGACGATGTAAAATGTTCCCATGGGGCAACCATCGGCAAGCTGGATGAACAGGAGCAGTTCTATATGAGGTCCCGCGGCATTCCGGAAAAGGAAGCCAAGGTGCTTCAGATGCTTTCATTCCTGTCCCCGGTTCTGGACCGTCTTCCGGAAGGGGAGACAAGGGACAGTGTTGCCGCATATGTGGAAAACGTAATCAGACTGCATTTCTGATATGGTCGCTCATCCGTTCGTGAAAATCAATCTCGGGCTCGACGTCCTGCGTAAAAGGGAGGACGGCTTCCACGATATAGAGACTGTCTTTGTCCCGTCGCACGAGATATGCGATACTCTCGAGATCATCAGGGCCGATGACTGCAGCGCCACCCTGTTCTCCATTATGGACAGGTACAGCGCGGACAAGGGCCAGCTCATACAGTCCATTTCGGAGGACGGAAAGGTGATGGTTACCCTGGCAAGACAGGAAGGGGTAGACTGGCTGCCGCTGGAAGATCTTACAGTAAAGGCGTACAGGCTTCTTGAAGAAGATTTTCCGTTAGGTCCGGTAAAGATATTTCTGGAGAAGTCGGCTCCGGTCGGGGCGGGGCTTGGCGGCGGTTCGTCCGATGCCGCATTTGCCCTGATGATGCTCAATGATATTTTCGGGCTCGGTCTCGGGAAGGAGGAATTGACGGGATATGCCGCCCGACTTGGAAGCGACTGTGCCTTTTTCCTGAATGACAGGCCTATGCATGGAAGCGGACGGGGGGAAATCCTGTCCGGATATGAACTTCCTCAGGACTTCCATGAGAGATACGAGATACGCATAGTGGCTCCGGAAGGTATATGTGTCTCTACGGCAGATGCCTATCGCGGGATTGTCCCTCAGATACCCGAAGTCCCGCTGCTGTCTCGTCTTGCCTTGCCTGTAGAGGAGTGGAAAGACCAGGTGACAAACGCTTTCGAGGCAACCGTCTTCAGGAAATATCCGGCACTGTCCGGACTGAAAGTTTCCTTGTACGATTCAGGGGCCGTGTATGCCTCTATGTCAGGCAGCGGTTCCGCGTTTTTCGCCATCTACCGCAGATTGTGATATAAAAAAAAGAAAAATGTGGCGGAACCGGCACTGGTGCCGTGACGGATTTTCCATGTTCCGGATCATTCCTTTTCTTTGCGGAAAAAGGTCATGGAAAAACTTGTATCAGAACTCCGCACATTGTGCCGGCCCTTGCAGCTGGCCGTCCTTGTCGTCCTTACATCAGCCCCTGTTTCATGCGGTAAGGACTGGTCCGCCTCCAGAACCATGGCTTCCGTGCGTCCGGAAGGTCCGGATCCCGGCGAGCCGGTCCAGCCTCCGCCACATTCCGGCAGGATACCTGAATACTATGTCGCCGGAGTGGAGTACCCTCAGGACTATGACTGGATACGGGACCCGCAGTATGGGACGGTGGACTGCACCATGTTCCTGATGAAAGACGGGGATAGGATTCTGGAGTTCGGTGTGGGGTATGAATACAGTATTTCGCCGGATGCCGATATGGCCAGGTGCATAGGTGACCATATCTACACGGATTATTCGACATCCGGGGAGACTGTCGTCAAGAAAGACGGACAGGAACTGTTCCGGTATCCGGGACGGGAAATGATGGCCGGCTTCATCGTCCGGGACGGTACCGGCATCCTCACTCTTGGAGTTCCGCGGGAAGGTCATGGATGGACCTTGAGGAAAAACGGGGCTGTGGTGAGCTCTTCCGACAAGGGATATCCGGTCTCGCACCTGTACCTGGACGGCGAAACGGCGGTATTCGGCTGGAAGATCCCGGAAAATGATCTCTATGGGCAGGAGGAGACCTATTGCATTGTAAGGGACGGTATCCCGGAAGCGGTTGCTTCCGGCACAGGAGATGACGGCCAGGAAACCGTGGACTTCCTGCAACATGATAATGTCCTGTATATCCTGTACCTGGACAAGTCCGGTAATGCATATCTGCGTGCAGACGGGGAAGACCGGGATCTCGAACTTCCTGAAGGAGCATCCCTGCATTCCCTGGAAGGACTTCTATCGGACAGCCTCGCCGTCTACGTCTTCGGGGAGATTGAAACCGCAGCAGGGGAACTCAGGAACGTATTGTGGAAAGGCAGCCGGATCCGCCAGGTCTTCGATGCCGATGTCGCCGTTTCAGCCTGCTATCCGGACGGGGACCGGCTCGGTGCTACGGGATATCTGCGGGATGACCGGACTTCCCCGGTGTATTTCCTGGACGGGGAATATGCTTCCCTGCCGTCGGGATACGGTTTCATCCCTGAAAATTCCGCAGATTTTGCTGACGGACATTTCTGCCTTATCCTTATGCCTCTGGAGACGGGAATACCGCCGGTCTATGTCATAGACGGAAAGGTACACATCCTGGATATCAACGGCTATCTTCTTTCTATAGGCTGTCTTTGGACGGAGAGTCCCAGCTGACGGTCCTGGACTGGTCGTCATTGACTTTGATATTGACTCTCAGGGTCTCTTCAGGAAGGAGGCTCACGATATTCTCCGGCCACTCTATAAGGCACAGGTGTCCGCTGTCGATGTAGTCATAGAACCCGATGTCCAGGGCTTCGGCAATATTGTCTATCCTGTAGAAGTCGAAATGGTAGACAGGTTCTCCGGAGGCGGTGAGATATTCGTTCACTATCGTGAAAGTCGGGGAGCATACGGTATCACCGACCCCGAGCCTGCGGCATATCGCCGTAGTGAAAGTCGTCTTTCCCGCCCCCATGGGAGCAAAGAACGCTATTATCCTGCTGTCCCCTATCTTCCCGAGGAATTCCCCGGCCGCCTTGTCAAGCCCTTCCAGATCCTGTATGATGATTTCGTTCCTCATTATCCTGTTTTTGCCTTAAAAATAGGGATAATCGGAGAAAATTCAAATCATAAGTTCCATTTTGTCGAGCAGCCGGTATCTCGAAGCTTCTGAAATGTGCTGCAGTCCGATATCCTCTTCTCCCGCAAGATCTGCTATGGTCCTTGCAACCTTGAGTATCCTGCTGCAGGCCCGCGCTGAAAGCCTTTCTGCCGTTATCATCCTCTTCAGGAAGGCAGAGCTCTCCTTTCCCGTCCTGCAGTGGATTTCCGTCAGCCTGGCGGTCATTTCCGCATTCGTGTGTATCCCTTCTCCGCGGAACCTCTCCTTTTGAATTTCCCTGGCATTCAGCACACGCGCAGCTATCTCCGTCGACGGTTCCTCTTTCTTTCTCGTTATGAGTTTTGATGCATCTACGGGGCTTAGCCACAAATGTATGTCTATCCGGTCCATTATCGGGCCGGAAAGCCTTGACAGGTATGCCGCCCTTTTCCCGGGAGAGCATGTACACCTGTCCCCGTCCCCGTAATATCCGCATGGACACGGATTCGTGGCAGCTATCAGCATGAAGGAAGCGGGATACTCAACCTTGCTTTTCAATCTGGATATGGTGATGCTCCTGTCCTCCATAGGGGCCCTCAGCGCTTCCGTCATCCTTTTCGGAGCTTCACAGAATTCATCTATGAACAGGACGCCGTTATGGGCAAGCGATATTTCTCCCGGCATGATGTTGTCAGAGCCGCCTCCGAGGATGGCCGACAGTGATGAACTGTAGTGCGGTGCCCGGAAAGGCCGTCTGCGTATCAGTCCGCACCTTGTACCGCCTTTCCCGGCCACGGAATATATCTTGCTTGTCTCCACCGCCTCTTCGGTGGTCATCGGAGGAAGGATCGCAGCCGTGGCCTTGGCAAGGGAGCTCTTTCCTGAACCCGGAGGCCCGATAAGTAGGACGTTGTGCCCTCCTGCCGCAGCTATTTCCAGACCTCTTTTCGCCCCGTCCTGTCCGTAGATGTCCGCAAAATCCATGGTCCCGCTGTCGTATGGTCCCGTGTGCGGCCGGTCCTGCCATATAGAGCTGTCCGGATTCCAGACAATGCGGAGATTTTCGCAGTCTTCCTTTTCCTCAAGTATCCGTATCACTTCCCCGAGCCTTTTTACTCCGAATATCGTACATCCTCCGTATTCGGCTGCTTCCATCGCCGATTCTTCCGGAAGAATGCACCCTTGGCAGCCATTCTCTTTTGCCAGCTCCACGACAGGCATTGCCCCTGGGATCTTGCGTACCGAAGCATCAAGCCCGAGCTCACCCATTATCAGATATTTGCCGAGTCCCGGCAGTTCTGCCTGCCCTGAAGATGCGATTATCCCGAGGGCTATGGGAAGGTCATACCCGCTCCCTTTCTTATGCAAGTCGGCCGGCGCCAGGTTTATCACTATCTTCTTTCCCGGAATCCGGAAGCCAACCGCCTGCAGGGCCGTAATAGTTCTCAGCAGGCTTTCCCGGACAGCGGCATCCGCCAGCCCGACGAGATGGATGCCTATCCCGGAGGAGATGTTGACTTCGACATTTACAGGCAGAGCCTTTATCCCTATGCATTTTGCGCTTTGTACAACGGTAAGCATTTTTTGTTTCCAAATGTCGGGGTATGCGCGTACAATGGCTTTAAGAAAAAGAAAAATTTTAAACAGCTTCTTAGAAAAAAAGAAAATTATAGCGTATTTTTGAAAAGACATATTCCGGAAACTTTATGTTGCGCGAATTTTTCATACAGACAGGCAGATATTTCCTTTTTCTGAAGATGGTTTTCAAGAAACCTGAGAAATGGAAAATTTTCTGGAAACAGTTCTTTATCGAGGCAGACAAACTGGTCGTCTCGTCAGTCGTCCTGGTTTCGGTGATATCCATCTTCATTGGAGGAGTCCTTGTAATACAGACCGCGTCGAATATGAACAATCCGTTCCTCGACCGGATGCTTGTGGGGTATATGGTCCGGGAGACCCTGATACTTGAGTTCTGCTCCACGATGGTGGCCCTTATCCTTGCCGGAAAGATCGGTTCCAATATAGCTTCAGAACTGGGCAGTATGCGTATAACGGACCAGATAGATGCCATAGAGATGGCAGGGGTGAATTCCGCATCCTATCTTGTGCTGCCGAAGATACTGTCAGTAACGCTTCTAAGCCCGCTGCTGGTGCTGCTGAGCCTGTGTCTCGGACTTTTCGGAGGATGGCTCGTGGTGTACGTGACTTCCATCATCCCGCTAGCCAAATATATGGCCGGCCTCAAATATGCGTTTACTGAGTTCTATGTCTTCTACAGCTGCATCAAGATGTCCTTCTTCTGTTTCCTGATATCCTCGATATCTGCATTCAAGGGCTATTATGCAAGCGGAGGGACCCTCGGAGTCGGGCGGGCCAGTACGAAATCCATAGTCATATCATGTATCCTCATACTTATGTTTGACCTGATAATAACGCAGCTGATGCTTTACTGAAAGGAGTATGATCAGAATAGAACATCTTTACAAGAGCTTCGGTGACGTCCATGTCCTTAAGGATATTTCCATAGAGTACAGGCAGGGACTGTGCAACATGATAATCGGGGCAAGCGGCTCCGGCAAGACTGTCCTTCTGAAGATACTTATCGGCCTGATGCAGCAGGACAGCGGTACGGTGACCTTCAACGGACAAGACATTTCCAGCCTGCCGTATGCGCAGAAGAAGCATTTCCGGCAGAACATCGGCGTGCTTTTCCAGAACAGCGCCCTTTTCGACTTCGCGACTGTTATAGAGAACGTAATGTTTCCGATGGACTTCTTTACCGCCTGGAGCAGGAGAGAGAAGATCGAGCGGGCGCAATATTGTCTCGAACGTGTCAATGTCCAGGGAAATGACAGGAAATATCCATCCGAACTCAGCGGCGGTATGCAGAAACGTGTCGGTATCGCACGCGCCATCGCCCTGAACCCCAAATACCTTATCTGCGACGAGCCGAATTCCGGACTTGATCCCGAGACTTCCATACTCATAGACCAGCTGATACACGGACTGACCAAGGAATTCGGGATGACAACGGTCATCAATACCCATGACATGAATTCCATACTTGAAATCGGAGACAATATAGGATTCCTCCATAAAGGAAATATGCTGTGGCAGGGGACCCGCCACAATATATTCGAAACCGACTGTCAGGAACTACGCCGGTTTGTCTGTGCCAATTCCCTGGCACGTAATATAATGAACGGCAGGCAATGACCCTCTGACGGTCGGGAAGGGGGTGCCGCTTCGTGTCTAAAGATGCACTCTGAATCCGAGCTCCAGTCCGAACATCAGCGGCTGCGAAGTCCTTATGCTGTGCGGCTGGTCCTCATCCGGAAAATAGTAGCGGAGGCTCGGGTCGATATAGATGCCGAATGTGTCTGCGATGATGAACTCCATCCCGAGTCCTACATTTGCCGAGAACTGCATCCCTCTGACTTTTTCCCTGTGATTGATGTCGAATCCGTCCGCATTCATGAGATATCTGTTTGAGACGCACTTTTCCGCCGCGCCTCCTGCGTATGCGTAGAAATCGATGATATCGCTTTTGAGTATGCTGAAGTAGACATTGACCGGGATTCCGATGTAGTCCTGCCTGTTCCTTATGTCCGAGAAGTAGGTCTCCGTGTACGATCCGTCATCCTTTACATCGAAGAAGGTCCCGGCGAAATTTCTTCCAAGGAGGGAATAGTTGATCCCGGCGCTGACGGCCCATCTTCTGGCAAAGTCGACCTTTACTCCGACTCCGAAAGAGACCGGTACGGAATAGGATGACTCGCTGGCTTCGCTGATCTTGTCTTCAGTAAGCTCGTTCTTGCCTGGCCGGAAAGACGGAGGAGTGGCAGCCATGGATACCGATGAGTTCGTATTGCTGACTGCATTTCCCGAAAGGGTCAGCGAAGCCCTTGCGCGGTATCTGCCTCTTTCTGATTCTTCCCTGAGAAGCCGTTCCCACCGCGCTTTGTCGCTATCTGTCTCGCCGGCGGTTTCTTCAGTGCCGGTTTCTCCGGTACCGGTTTCTGCAGCGGCTTCCTTGTCCTTTGTCTCCGGAACATTGCCGTCTTCGTTCACCCGTATTTCCTCGGCTTCCTCATTATTTTCCTCCACAATGTCCACTGAGGTATCCGAAGGTATGACCGCATCGGCTATAAGCACTTTATCTACGGGACCGGCCGGCTTTTCTGCCAGTTCCGCCGGATCACTCTTCTTGTTTTCCTCAGGTCCTGCCGTTTCCGCCACCGGATCCGGACCGGACTTGTAAGTATGCGGTTCTACAATGCCTATCCTGTCTTCTTCCCCGGCATCGGCCAGATTGTCATAATGCCGCTGAGAGACAGCACCGTCGAAAGTTCCGGAAAGGAACATCACGGCCGCTATTGCCGCAGCTGCCGCAACACCGCAGGCGACTTTCATCCAGAATGGCAGGACCACGGTTTTCTTTCCGGCCTGGCCTTTCCCGTCAAGTCGCCGCTCTATCCCCAGCCACACCTTTTCCGGAACTTCTTCCGTGGCGTCGCCGAGGACAGACCTTATCTGAAAATCGAATTTATTTTCGTCTTCCACTTTCATCCGCATTAGCCTTTATCCTGTTCTGCAGCCATATTCTCGCCCTGCTGAGCTGGGTCCTCGACGTAGTTTCCGTTATGCCGAGGATCTCCGCTATTTCCTTGTGCGAGTATCCTTCTATGACATACATATTGAAAACGGTCCTGAACCCTGGGGGAAGCGATGTCACCAGTTTCATGAGTTCCTTGTATTCTATGTCTTCCATCTGTCCGGCAATGTCGGAACTCAGGTGTCTCGCGTTCTCGAGCTCATCGCTCATTTTCAGCGCATCCTTTTTCCTGAGATACATCAGTGCAGTGTTGATGAAAATGCGTCGTGCCCATCCGTCGAACGAACCTTCCCCCTTGAACGAGCCCAGTTTGGAATACAGCGTGACGAACCCGTCCTGCAGAATGTCCTGAGCGACTTCCCTGTCACCGACATACCTGATACATACAGGGTACATACGAGGTGCCAGCAGGTCAAACAAGGCCTTCTGAGCACATCTGTCCCCCTTTATGCACAATTCTATCGTTTTTTGCTCCGAGGTCTCGTTCACAGCGTCGCTTTCAAATAATGATTGTATTTTCGTTCAACCTGCGCGTACAAGATGCTACGTAGGGAATGAATGTTGCATCATTTACGCGTTTTTTTGTCACGGATGGAGTCCCGCCGGACCGGATCCGTCGCAAATATACGCAGAAGCCGAGAGCAATGCAAGTTTACTTGCAATTGCCGAGGCGCAACAGTATATGTGGACATGAAGTGGCCAAATATAGAAAGAAGCCGAGCGCAGAGCAAATAAATTTGCTATGCCGAGGCGCCCCAGTATATGTAGCCGCCAGGCTACCTCTCCCTAATTTTACCTGTATTGTGCAGGACTATACTTTTTTTATACTATTTTTGTAGGGATTTGCCCAAATCATATTGGAATGAGTAGAATTTTTTCGGTTATAATACCCCTGTCCTGTCTTCTGGCATTCTGTGTCGGAACCGGAGCCCAGGACATGAAGACGAGGCTTGCGGAAAATGATATAATCACGGCTGTAGGCTATTACGATGAACACAGGTTTTCCGAAGCCGCATTACTGCTCAGGGAGACGGTCGGCAGGAATCCTGAAAATGACGCGGCACATTTTTATCTCGGGCTTGCCGAATTCTGCCTTAACGATATCGATAAGGCGGAGTCGGAGCTTGAGACTGCCGTGAAACTGGACTCTTCGAATTTCTGGTACCGTTACCGCCTCGCAATGATATATTCTGCCTCCGGCAAGGAGGAACTGACATTGAAGATGTTCGAGGACCTTATCCGGGATTTCCCGGACAAATACGACCTGTACTACACCATGGTCGAGCTTTATCAGAAACAGGGCCAGCAGGAGAAGGCCCTGGAGACACTGACGCAGATAGAGAATGTCTTCGGAAGCAGCGACATGACGGCGATCGCCAGGTTTGACCTGTTGCGGAAGATGGGAAAGGAAGAAGAAGGGTATGAGTATCTCGAGGATTTCAATAAGAGATACTCTTCCGTGCAGGTCCTTTCTCTTCTTGGTGACAGACAGTTGTCCATGTATAATGATTCGCTTGCCCTTGTCCTTTATACGGAAGCTCTGGATATAGATCCGTCTTACGCCCCGGCCATGCTCGGCAAGGCGGAAACTTACCGTATAACAAGAAACTATGAAAAATATTTCAATACATTATACGATTTTGTCGGTAACGACAATGTCTCTGTAGAAGGCAAGTGCGGCTACCTGACCGCTCTGGTCCGTACTGCCGACAAGATGTTCATGAAAAGTTTCGGCAGCCAGATGGATTCTCTGGTGAATCTTTGTTCCGGGAAATATCCCCGGGATTCATCCGTGAACTATATGGCCGGTGTCTACTATTATGCAAAAGGGGATAACAGGGAGGCCGTTTCCAGGTTCCGTACCAATGCCGAGAACTGGCCTAACAGCCTTTCCGCAGCGGCTTCATATATCGAGATGCTGATGTACACGAAAGACTGGCAGTCCCTGGTGACGGAGTCGGAGAAGGCTGCATCAAGGTTTCCGTCCGAAACTGCCTTCTGGGAGTATGCGAGTCTCGGGGAATATAACATGGGCAACTATGACAAGGTGATTGACATCTGCGCGAAGGTGCTTGACCTTGCCCAGGGGGACAGTTCCGCAGTCCTGAACGCCTATACCACGATGGGTGACATGTACTACAAGATAGGGGAGAAGAAGAAGGCGTTCAAGGCCTATGACAGGGCCCTGGCGGTAAACCCCTCTTATCTGCCTGTCCTGAACAACTATGCCTACTTCCTGAGTGTAGAGAAGAAACAGTTAAAGAAGGCATATCAGATGAGCCGGAAGACCGTGGAGGCGGAACCTGACAACTCCACCTATCTCGATACCTTCGGCTGGATACTTTATCTTCAGGGCAAGGCGCTGGAAGCCAAGCCGTTTTTCAAGAATGCGGTAATGCTTTACGGAGGAAAGGAAAGTCCGGTGATCCTCGACCATTATGCCGAGGTGCTTTTTGCCCTGAAGGAATATGACCTTGCCTTCGTGTATTGGAACCAGGCAAAGGCGAAGAACAACGGGGAGATCCCCGACCTTGACAGCCGTATAAGCGAACGCAAGAGTGAGATGAAGAAAGAAGGCAGATGAAGATATACGGAGCCATAATATTTTCCATAGCTTTCATGTTCTGCCTGGGGTTCCGTTCAGGAGCCCAGGATACCCGCGTATATGAGGAGAAGAAGGCTGCTCTCGAGAAGGAAATAGAGATTCTCGACAGGCAGCTGACCGATACGGAATCCAAAAGCCGGAGCGAACTTTCCCGCCTTACCCTGGTGCGGGCCAAAATCAGCGGCAGGAAAGCGCTCATCAGCGAGAGTGACAGGCAGATAAGACGTTATTCTGACGACATATACCTGACCCAGAGACAGATAAACCGGCTTAACGCCAGACTCGACACCCTTTCGGCATATTATGAGAAACTTATCAGGAACGCTTACAAGAACCGTGATGCGAGACTGTGGTATATGTACATTCTTGCAAGCGATGATCTCGGCCAGGCTTTCCGCCGCTACAGCTACTTCAAGAACCTTTCTTCCGAGACCAAGGCCCAGGCTGGCAGGATAAGGACCGCCAAGGACGAACTGGAAGAACAGAAGTCCAGGCTGCGGACCCTGAAGATAGAGGCGGAAAAGGTAAGGTCGGCAAGGCAGGCAGAACTGCTTTCCCTTCAGAAAGAGGAATCCGAAGCTCAGGAGATCATTTCCGGGCTGAAAAGGAACAAGACCAGATATGAAAAGGAGCTTGCCGCCAAGAAACGGCAGGTGGAGGCTCTTGACAAGGAGATAGAGAAGATAATAAAGGCCGCGATGGCAGCTTCAGAAGGAAAGGGAGAGAAGCCGGAAGCGATTGACTACAAGCTCTCCGGAGAGTTCTCCAAGAACAAGGGCAAACTGCCGTGGCCTGCACAGGGCGTTGTGGTGGACCGGTTCGGACAGCACTACCATCCGGTATTCACCAATGTCAAGCTTCCTTTCAACAACGGCATATCCATAGCGGTGTCCAAAGGAACGGATATCCGGGCCGTGTTCGACGGGGTGGTAAAGCAAATTGTGGTCATGCCGGGATACAACCAGTGCGTGCTCGTCCAGCACGGGAATTATTTCTCGTTCTACTGCAAACTGAAGACGACGGCGGTGAAGGCAGGAGACAAGGTCAGGACAGGACAGAAACTCGGGACCGTGGATACTATCAACGGAGAGACACAGCTGCATTTCCAGATCTGGGACGGGACGAAGCCTCAGAACCCGGAATCCTGGCTGCGTTAGCGGAAGAAGAGGTTGCCCGGGCGGTTGCAATGCAATAACAGGACAAGAAGTTATACTAACGACGAATAAGATAATGTTTTTATGAAAAAAACCGTATTTCTGACCGGAGCCACAGGCAATATGGGCTGGGCCGGCTTCCGGGAACTCCTGAAGAAAAAGGAAAGGTTCGATATCCGGATTATAGCCCGGCCGAGCAGAAAGAACAGGAAAAAGCTCAGGCCGTATCTTTCGGACCCGTCAGTGACTGTCGTGTGGGGTGATCTGCTGAATTATGAGGATGTGCTGAAGGGGGTATCCGGAGCTGATTTCGTGCTCCATGTCGGAGGAATGGTCTCTCCGGCTGCTGATTATTTTCCGGAAAAGACCCTGGAAACCAATGTGAAAGCTGCAGAAAACATAGTCAGGGCTGTCCTCGCGCAGCCGGATCCAGACAAGATAAAGGTCGTGTATATAGGTTCCGTTGCGCAGTGCGGTGACCGTATGCCGCCGTTCCATTGGGGAGAGGCGGGAGAACCGGTCTATGCAAGCCTGTATGACAAGTATTCTGTTTCAAAATGCATTGCCGAACGGGTGATCGTCGATTCCGGCATCCGGTGGTGGGTTTCGCTGAGACAGACAGGCATCCTTTATCCCGGTATATTCAAGCAGGTGAGCCCCACCGCTTTCCATGTCCCTGTACAGGGTGTGCTGGAGTGGGCTACTATCGAGGATTCCGGGCGCGTGCTTGCGAATGTTGTCGAGGATCAGGTCCCTGACGAGTTCTGGAACAGGTTCTATAATATCAGCAGCGGTGAACAGTACCGCCTGACGAATTATGATTTCGAAACGCGCCTTCTAAGGCCCCTCGGGATAAGGAATATCGAGAAGGTATTCGAACCGCAATGGTTTGCTACCAGAAATTTCCACGGTATGTGGTACAAGGATGCGGATGTCCTCGAGGATTATCTCCATTTCAGGGAGTACGTCCCTGTCGATGAGTATTTCCGAAGCCTTGCGGCACGGCTGCCCTGGTATTATTCTCTCTGCAGGATAGTGCCTCCGGCCCTGATTAAGGCATTCATGAAACCGCTTACCGAAGACAAGTTGCTCGGGACCATGTACTGGGCCGGTCATGATGAGGAAAAACTTGCCGCGTATTACGGTTCGAGAGAAGAGTATGAACGGATACGGTCGTGGGACGATGTACGGCCTCTCCCTCTTGAACGCAATCTCGGCAAGGCCCGTTCAGCCGGACAGGTGACTGACCTTCCGAAGGGATATGATGACAGCAAATCCATATACAGCCTGACAGAGAAGGAAATTTCGGATGCCGCGGCTTTCAGGGGAGGAAAATTCCTCGGCCCGACTGAAAAGATAGGAACGAAGGGCGCCATTTTCGAGTGGGAATGCGAGAACGGGCACAGGTTCAGATCATCTCTGGAATATGTGCTCCTGGGCGGAGGCTGGTGTCCGGACTGCGGCTATGACAAGGTATATTTCACAACCGGCTCCCGGAACAGGTTCATCTCAGCGGTATTGTCTCGACCGTCCCGGGGATGACATCCTGCTGGGGAGTGCCGTGCAGATAGATGATGCGCTGGTTGGCACTGCCTCGGAAAAGAAGTTCCGTGTCCCTTTGCGCCTGTATGAACGGGCCGTCCACCAATACGTCAAGGTAAGGCAGGATCTGCGACAGCCTGCTGTCCCCGAGTATCTGCTCGTATGTGAATCCCGTGTAGCACCAGATGGTCTTGGTAGTCTCCTCCTTTATCCTCCTGGCAAGTTCCGTGAAGGCGTCGACCTGATAGAGCGGGTCGCCTCCGGAGAAAGTCACGTTGCAGAATTCATCGGCCTTTATCACTTCCAGAAGGTCTTCGACAGATACGTCATGACCGTTGTTGATGTCCCAGGACTGTGGATTATGACATCCCGGGCAGTGATGCGGGCATCCAGCACAATAGATAGAAGTACGGAGACCAGGCCCGTCGGCCATGGTCTCCTCCAGTATGTCCAGTATCCTTATGTCCATTCCGTTTGTTTTAGGGGCCTGGCTTCCTGCGCCCCATTCATGTTATTTAACGACAGTTCGACGAATTATTATACTCAGCATCAGGGGATTCGTCGAACTGTCGTTAAGGATTTCCGCGAAATCCT